>NZ_BDEP01000016.1 GCF_001662305.1 Halomonas caseinilytica | reverse complement strand
GCAAGGGGCCATCCGGTCGTGGCAAGAAGACGCGCAAGACGTAAGCTGGAAGCTGGAAGCTGGAAGCTGGAAGCTGGAAGCTGGAAGCTGGAAAACAGCATGAACCCCGACAACATGGGGTCAAGGTTTTTTCTTCCAGCTTCAAGCTTAAGCCCGCAAAGCGGGCGTTCTTCCAGCTCCGGGCCGGGCGCTGCCCGGACCGAGTCAGCGCAGCCTCGTCACCATGCCGTCCAGTATCCCGAACAGCCATTCCTTGAACCGTTGTCCGCGTGGCCGACGCGCCCAGTCGTCACGATGCACTTCCCGGCTGGCGGCGAAATTGCGCTCGAACAGCGCGGCCACCTCAGTGGCGAAGTCGGCGTCGTCCACTTCCTGATTGGCCTCGAGGTTCCACTGCAGGCTCCAGTGGTCGAAATTGCAGGAACCAAGGCTCACCCAGTCATCGACCATCGAGAACTTGGCATGGATGAAGGACGGCTGGAATTCGAAGATGCGCACGCCGGCACGTAGCAGACGCCCATAGAAACGCTGGCCGGCGTAACGCACGCCGGGATGGTCATGATCCCCGCCGGGCAGCAGCAGACGCACGTCCACTCCGCGCCGTGCGGCGCGTGCGAGTCGGCGCCGCAGGCTCAGCGTCGGCACGAAATAGGGCGTGCATATCCAGATACGCTGGCGAGCCTCATCCACGCGACGCTGCAGGGACAGCCGGATGGCCTGATAGCGATAGCCTCGCCCCCAGACAACGCGGCCCCGCATGGTGCCTCGCGATGGCACTGCCGCTCCAGGCAGCCGACACTGAGTCCGTGGGGCGCCCTGGTTGCCTCGTGTCATCGGCGAGTCCCAGAGCGACACGAACAAGCGCACCCAGTCATCGACCACCGGCCCCTCGATGCGCACCGCCACCTCGTACCAAGCCTCGAGAAAGTCGTCGACCGCCCCGAAGCCGCCGGTAAAGGCCACCCGGCCATCCACGACCACCAGCTTGCGATGGTCGCGCGTCAAGTTGCGTGCCAGGGAATGCCATCCCAGCGGATTGAACCAGCGCAGGGCCACGCCGCCTGCTTCAAGTCGACGACGATCCGCCGTCGACAAGCCCATGGCACCATAGCCATCGAGCAGCAACCTCACCGACACGCCACGCGACGCCGCTGCCAGCAAGGCATCGATCACCATGGTGGCCAGGCGCCCCGACTCCATCAGGTAGAGCTCGATCAGCAACGATTCCCGGGCCGCGCCGACGGCCTCGAACATCGCCGGCAGAAAGCGCGCCGCCTCCGGCAGCAGCTGGAAATGATTGGCCTCCCGCCAGACTCCCGACATCGTCCCGTCTCCCATTGCTCCCACGCCTCCTGACCCCACCGCAAGGCACCGCTATACTGGCCCCTCATCCTCTTCAAGAGCGATCGCATGGCCAGTGCCACTTCCGTCAATCCGCTCCGCGCGCCATTGCGCCGCTTGATCGCCGCCTGGACCCAGGTACGCCTGCTCGAACCCGCGCCGGAGGCTCTCGGCCTCGATCCCGACCTGACGACCTTGTACGTCCTGCCGCGCTCCTCTCTCTCCGACAGCTTGCTGCTCGACGTCCTGGCCCGCCAGCAAGGCCTCCCCGACGCCACCCTGCCAAGGCACCTCGGCGATCATACCCTGCCCGCCCAGCTCTCGCTGCCCACCACGCGGCGGCACCTTTGGCAACGTCGCCGGGGGCCACGCTCGCCATTTCGAGCGGTCATCGAAGCTCACCGCGACACAGGCCGCGATATTCAGCTGGTCCCCGTCAGCATCTTCTGGGGGCGCGCGCCGGGCAAGCGTTTCGGACTCTGGCAGCTACTCGCGGCCGACAGCTGGCGCCTTACCGGTCGCCTGCGACGCCTGCTGGCCGTCATGGTCAACGGTCGCGACCTGGAGGTCCACTTCGGCGCTCCCCTGCGCCTCGCCGAGCTCGATGACGGTCGCGAGCCATCGCTCACCGACCGCAAGGCAGCCCGCCTGCTCCGCGTGCATTTCCGGCGCATGCGCTCCCGCGTGCTGGGACCTGATCTGTCCCACCGGCGCACCCTGATCGAGGGCGTGGCACGCAGCGAGCCGGTACGCCGCGCCATCGAGGAACAAGCCGGGCACTCGCCCCGTCAGCGTGCGCGCCTGACGCAACGCGCACGACGCTATGGCCGGGAGATCGCCTCCAGCATGAGCTATCCCGTGCTGCGCTTCCTCGATGGCGTGCTAGGCCGGTTGTGGAATCGCCTCTACGATGGCGTCGATGCGCGTGGGCTGGAAGATGTCAAACCGCTGGCCGGTGAATGCACCCTGGTCTATGTGCCCTGTCACCGCAGTCACATCGACTATCTGCTGCTTTCCTACGTACTCTACGCTCAGGGGCTGATGCCACCCCACATCGCCGCCGGGCGCAATCTCGACATGCCGCTGATCGGCCCGCTGCTGCGTCGTGGCGGCGCCTTCTTCATGCGCCGCAGCTTCCGCGGCAAAGCCCTGTATTCGGCGGTCTTCAAGGAATACTTGCACCGCCTGCTCAACCGAGGCCATCCTCTGGAATATTTCATCGAGGGCGGACGATCGCGCAGCGGTAGAATGCTGCCACCCCGCCCAGGCATGCTGGCCATGACGCTGGACTCCTTCCTGCGCAGCCAGCGGGAAGGCGGGCAGCCGCTCGTCTTCGTGCCTGTCTACATCGGCTATGAACGCATCCTCGAGGAAGCCAGCTATCAGCGTGAGCTTGCTGGCGGTGGCAAGCGCAAGGAGTCGCCCCTGGCCTTGCTGCGGGTCGTGCGACGACTGCGCGAGCCCCATGGTCGCGTTGCCGTGAACATCGGCGAGCCACTGGCGCTGGATGATTTCCTCGACCGCACCCGGCCTGGCTGGCGTGACGACTCCCTGGACACCGCACCGCCCGAATGGCGGCGCACCGCCGTCACCGAGCTCGGTGAAACACTGGCGCGACGCATCAATGCTGCCGCCTCGCTCAACCCGGTAAACCTGGTCGCCCTGGGCCTTCTGGCCACGCCGCACCATGCCATCGAAGCGTCCTTGCTGGAGCGCCACCTGGCATTGCTGGCCTCGCTGGGGCGCGAGCATGCCTTCGCCCTGCCGCCCGGCGAGCCCGCCGACTGGATCGCCCAGACCCGTGCGCTGGGCATGCTCGAGCACAGCCCTCACGCGCTGGGAGACCTGGTCACTGCCGAGCCCGCCCAGGCCACGCTGCTGGGCTGGTATCGCAACAATGTCCTGCACCTCTATGCGCTCATCGGCCTCACCGCCTTCGCTTTCCGCCACCAGCCCTGCCATACCCTGGATGACCTGGAGCGCCTGCTGGCACCGAGCTGGCCGGTGCTGGTACGGGAATTCGCTATCGCGCCGCCGGCCTCGTTGCGCGAGGCGCTGGCCGACACGTTGGAACGTCTTGCCGAACAGGGGCTACTGGAAGACGATGGCGACCGATGGCGGCGTACCTCCTCGCTGACCGGCGAAGAACAACTGCGCATGCTCGGCAGGTTGATGCAACCACCGCTGGAACGCGGTTACCTGCTGCTCTCGGTGCTGCTCGGTGAGGCGCCGGGACATTTCACCCGTGACGCCCTGACTGAACGCACTCGCCAGCTGGCCGAACGACTGGGGCGACTGACCGGACGTGATTCACCGGAATTCTTCGACGCTCGCCTGTTCGCAAGCCTGGTGCAGAACCTCGAGGTCGAAGGCTGGCTCCGCACCCGGGATGGGCGCCTGTATTACGGTTCACGGCTGCGCGAAGGCGCGCTACGTGGACAGACGCTGTTCGACCCCGCGCTGCGTCATCGCCTGCAACGAATCGCGCGACATGCCCAGGCATGAAACGGCGATCATGACGCCGTCAGCGCGCGATGGACATACAGATCGTAGCGGCTGGTCTTGCCTTCGAGGGTGTGCCGGGGCGACGGCCCGGCGATGGGCGGCGCCTTGCGTGGCCGCTTGACGACCACGCGATGCGTCGCCACGTCCAGCGCCGCCTCCAGCAGCCGCGGAGCATCGGCATCGTCGCCGGCCAGTTCACGGAACAACCGCATCTCCTTTTTGACCAGTGCCGACTTGGTACGATGCGGAAACATGGGGTCCAGATGGATGACCTGCGGGGCAATGCCACTTTCCTCTACCCGACGAGCCAGATCGCGACCGGCATCGCCATGCACAAGGCGCATGCGTGCCGCGATCTCGGCGGTATCGGGATCGGCGGACGCCCGGGCCAGACCATCCTCCAGCAAGGCGGCAATCGCCGCCACGCGCTCGACCAGCAGCACCTCGGCACCCAGCGACGCCAGCACGAAGGCATCACGCCCCAGCCCTGCCGTGGCATCCACCACCGAGGGTGTCACCCCCTTGCCGAGGCCACAGGCTCGAGCGATCAACTGGCCTCGCCCGCCCCCGAAGCGACGTCGATGCGCGACCCGTCCGGCCACGAAATCCACCGCCAGTGGATGGCCGTAAGTGCCCGGATCACCGGCCAGAACGAGGCGCCCGGCCTCGACGCGCAACATCAGCGGGGCAGCCGCCGCCTCGACGCGCAAGGGCAGCGCCCAGCGCTTGGCCAGGTCAGCGTCACTCTCGACCGCGACGCGACTGCCGATGCTCATTGCGACTTGCGCCAGGCCACCTGGTCGCGCAGGTAGACAGGCTGCACTTCATGGGCCGCTCGCCCCTCTCCGGCGGCGAAGGCCTCGATGGCCAGCAGCGCCATGTCTTCGGCGGCAGCGTCCATATCCGACAGACAAAGGCTCATCGCCACCTGCGTCTCGGCCGGCATGGACTCTCGCAGCGTCCAGCCGGAGCCCACACCCACCCAGTCGTGATCGTCATGCCCCTCGGGCAAGCGCAACCGCTCCGGAGGCAGCACCGCCTCGGCGTTGAGCGGCTCGACGCGTCCCCGATCGCAACGCCAGCAGGCCGCATAGACCTCCCCCATGCGGGCATCAAGGGCCGTCACCAGGTAGCGATAGTGATGGTGGCGATGTGCCCGCAGCGCCAGGGCCTGCAGCGTCGACACACCGAGCAGGGGCCGATCCAGACCGAAGGCCAGCCCCTGAGCGGCACCCGCTGCAATGCGCAGGCCGGTGAAGGAGCCCGGCCCGCGACCATAGGCGACGGCATCGAGCTCGGCCGGCGCCACCCCTGCTTCATCGAGCACCTCGTCGACCATCGGCAGCAAGCGGCGGGTATGCGCCCGGGGAGCAAGCTCGAAACGAGAGATCACCTCGTCCGGATGATCATCTTGGCGGCGCAGCAAGGCGGCGGAGCAGGCGCTCGAGGAAGCGTCCAGGGCGAGCAGGATCGTCATGGGAAATACGCGTCGATGGAAAATGGCAGGACATTATACGACAACAGCCCGCGCGATGCGGGCTGCCGAAGGTCAAGCGTCACTCAGCCCTCGAGGGCCTCGATCACCTGGGTGGTGATGTCATCGACGCTACCCACGCCCTCGACGCGATGGTAGCGGGGCGCCACGTCGGGTTCCTGCCGCGCCCAGTCCTGATAGTACTCGACCAGCGGCGCCGTCTGGTCGTGATACACAGACAGCCGATTGCGCACCGTGGCTTCGCTGTCGTCGTCACGCTGAATCAGCGGCTCGCCGGTGACATCGTCCTTGCCCTCCTCGCGCGGCGGGTTGAGCTCGACATGATAGACCCGGCCGGAGGCAGGGTGCACACGACGCCCCGCCAGGCGATTGACGATTTCCTCGTCGGGTACGGCAATCTCGAGGACATGATCGATCTTCACGCCGGCATCCTTCATGGCATCAGCCTGAGGGATGGTGCGCGGGAAACCGTCGAACAGAAAGCCGTTGGCACAGTCGGGCTGCGCAATGCGTTCCTTGACCAGGGAGATGATCAGGTCGTCGGACACCAGACCACCGGTTTCCATGATCTCCTTGACCTGGAGGCCCAGTTCGCTGCCTTCCTTGACGGCGGCACGCAGCATGTCGCCGGTGGAGATCTGCGGAATGCCGAAGCGCTCGCAGATGAATTGGGCCTGGGTGCCCTTGCCAGCGCCTGGCGCGCCTAACAGGATCAAACGCATCTAAACTGCTCCTTGAGAAAGCGGGAAGTGTCGTAGCTTGGAAAAAGGGAGAAGCGAACCATACCCGTGCCATTCTCGCCAGACAAGCGAGATGGGAAGTCGCCCCTTTACGGTCCATGAAAAATTTTTTTATATCAGAAAGTTAGAGCCACTAGCACTTTCGTCTGCCCAGGGGGACAAGACATTGAGCAGGCAGCAAACAACGACGGCGCCTTACGGCGCCGTCGTCACACTCTTGGTGTCGCCACGTTTCAGAGCAGCAAGCGGCGGATATCCGTCAGCACCTGTCCCAAAAAGGCGGTGAAGCGTGCCGCATCGGCGCCATTGACCGCACGATGGTCATAGGACAGCGATAGCGGCATCATCAGACGCGGCTGGAAGGCCTGACCGTCCCATACCGGCTTGGTCTGGGACTTGGAGACGCCGAGGATGGCCACTTCCGGGGCATTGACGATCGGCGTGAAGGCGGTGCCGCCGATGGACCCCAGGCTGGAGATGGTGAAACAGCCACCGGTCATCTCCTCGCGCTTGAGCTTCTTCGACTGCGCCTTGCCGGCCAGTTCCACGGATTCCTTGGCCAGCTCGATCAGCGACTTCTGGTCGGCGTCACGAATCACCGGCACCATCAGTCCGTCCGGCGTATCCACGGCGATGCCGATATGCACGTACTTCTTGTGCACCACGGTTTCGCCGTCGCTCTTCAGGCTGACGTTGAACTGCGGGAACTTCCTGAGCGCGAAGGCGCAGGCCTTGATCAGGAACGGCAGCGGCGTGAGCTTGGCCCCCTGGGCCTCCGCCTCGGCCTTCATGGACTTGCGGAAGGCCTCCAGCTCGGTGATGTCGGCCTCGTCGAACTGGGTCACGTGAGGCAGATTGACCCAGCTGCGATGCAGATTGGTCGCGCCCATCTTCATCAGGCGACCCATCGGCTTCTCCTCGACTTCGCCGAACTGGCTGAAGTCGACGTCCGGCACCGGCGGGATGCCCGAACCGCCCTCGGCGGCGGCACCCGCGGGCGCCTTGGCCTGGCCGGCCATGACCTGCTTGACGTAGTTGTGGACGTCTTCCTTGAGCACCCGCTCCTTGGGACCGGTGGGCTTGACCAGTTCCAGGTCGACACCCAGCTCGCGGGCCAGCATGCGGACCGCCGGACCTGCGTGCACCAGCTTGCCGTCGCGGGGCTTGTGGGCGGCCATCTCGGCCTCGGGGCTGGGGCGGCCGACCGGCGCGGAGGACTTGCTCTCGCCCGATTCACGCCCGGCGCTCGAGGCCTTGGCTGGCTTCTCGGCCGGTTTCTGCTCGGTCTTCTTGGGTGCCGGCTTGGCAGCGGCGGTCTCGATGATGGCGATCACATCGCCCTCGGAAACGCTGTCGCCTTCCTTCACCTTCAGCTCGACCAGCTTGCCCTTGTGAGGGCTCGGCACGTCCATGGAGGCCTTGTCGGACTCCAGGGTGATCAGCGGGTCCTCTTCGTCGACCTCATCACCCTCGGCGACCGCCACCTCGATGATCGGCACGTCGCTGGAACCACCGAGGTCCGGCACACGAACCTCCTTGCGCTCAGGTTCGCCGCCGGCGGTGTCGTCTTCGTCCTCAGCCTCGGGGTCAGCAGCGGGTTCCGGCTCGCTCGGCGCCTCGGCGCCCTCGCTCGCCGCGTCCCCGTCTGACTCACCGGCGACTTCCATGCTGCCGATCACGTCGCCTTCGGAAACCGTGTCGCCTTCCTTGACGGTCAGGCTGATCAGCTTGCCGGCATGAGGGCTCGGCACATCCATGGAGGCCTTGTCGGACTCCAGGGTGATCAGGGTGTCCTCGGCATCGAGCGTGTCGCCCTCGCTGGCCGCCACCTCGATGATCTCGACATCAGCGGCGCCCCCCAGATCGGGTACCTTGATCTCCACCGTGCGGGAGCCGCCACCGGACTTGGCGGCAGGCTCGGCCGGTGCCTCATCGGCCGGAGCTTCCTCGGCCTCGGCGCTCGATGCCTCGGCGGAGGTGTCTTCTTCGGCCTGGTCGGCATCGCCGCCGCCTTCGGCTTCGATTTCGACGATAGCGTCACCCTCGGAGACGGTATCGCCCTCCTTGACCAGCACCTTCAGCACCTTGCCGCCCTGGGGCGATGGCACATCCATGCTGGCCTTGTCGGATTCCAGTGTGATCAGGGTGTCCTCGGGCTCGATGACATCGCCTTCCGACACCGCGATCTCGATGATTTCGACATCAGTATCGCCACCGATGTCGGGCACTTTGATGATTTCGCTACTCAAGGTCGCGCTCCTTCAAACTCTTGACGGGGGCGGGCCCTACGGCCCGCCATGCCACCGGATCGGTCGACGACTCACACCTCAAGCGGATTGGGCTTGTTGGGGTCGATGCCGTACTTCTCGATGGCCTCGGCCACGACCTTGCGATCGATCTCGCCACGGTCGGCCAGCGCCTTGAGCGCGGTCACGGTGACGAAGTAGCGATTGACCTCGAAGAAGTGACGCAGCTTCTCGCGGGTGTCGGAACGACCATAACCATCGGTACCCAGTACATGATAGTCGGTCGGCACCCAGGCACGGACCTGGTCGGCGAACAGCTTCATGTAGTCGGTGGAGGCGATGGCCGGCCCCTGACGACCTTCCAGGCAAGCGGTGACGTGCGGCTTGCCCGGCTCCTCGGCCGGCTTGAGGAAGGCCTGGCGATCGATTGCCAGGGCCTCGCGGCGCAGTTCGTTGAAGCTGGTGACGCTCCAGATATCGGCGCCCACACCCCACTCCTCGGCGAGCAGCTCGGCGGCCGCCTCGACCTCGAGCAGGATGGTGCCGGAGCCCATCAGCTGAACGCGCGCCTTGTCACCCTGGGTCTCGCGCAGCAGGTACATGCCCTTGATGATGTCCTCGGTGGGCACATCTTCCAGGGCAGGCTGCTCGTAGTTCTCGTTCATCACCGTCAGGTAGTAGAAGCAGTTTTCCTTGTCGGCATACATCCGCTTCAAGCCATCCTGAACGATCACCGCCACTTCATGGGCATAAGTGGGATCGTAGCTACGGCAGTTCGGAATCATCGAGGCCTGCAGGTGACTATGGCCATCCTGGTGCTGCAGGCCCTCGCCGTTCAGGGTCGTGCGACCGGCCGTGCCGCCGATGAGGAAGCCGCGTGCCTGCATGTCGCCGGCGGCCCAGGCCAGATCGCCGATCCGCTGGAAGCCGAACATCGAGTAGTAGATGTAGAACGGCAACAGCGGCAGGCCGTGGTTGCTGTAGGAGGTCGCCGCGGCAATCCAGGACGACATGGCGCCGGCCTCGGTGATGCCCTCCTCGAGGACCTGACCCGCCTGGTCCTCGCGATAGAACATCAGCTGGCCCTTGTCCATGGGCTCGTACTTCTGCCCTTCGGAGGTATAGATGCCGAGCTGGCGGAACATGCCCTCCATGCCGAAGGTACGTGCCTCGTCGGGCACGATCGGCACGACGCGCTTGCCGATCTGCTTGTCCTTGACCAGGCCATTGAGAATGCGCACGAACGCCATGGTCGTGGAGACTTCACGCCCCTTGGAGCCGCTCAGCTGCGAAGCAAAGATCTTGTCTTCGAGAGACGGAATCTCGAGCGCCTCGAAGTCCGGGTTGCGCGCCGGCAGGTAGCCCCCCAGACGTTCGCGCTGGAGATGCATGTACTTGATCTCCGGACTGTCGTCGTCCGGCTTGTAGTAGGGCATCTCGTTCTCGATCTGCTCGTCGGAGACCGGGATGCCGAAACGATCGCGGAAATCCTTCAGGACTTCCGGGTCATCGATGGACTTGACCTGGTGGGCCTCGTTGTCGGCCTCGCCGCCGGCGGCGCCCAGACCATAGCCCTTGACGGTATGCGCCAGGATGACGGTGGGACGACCGTTGGCGTTGTGGAAGGCCTCATGGTAGGCGGCATAGATCTTGAACGGATCGTGGCCACCGCGGTTGAGCTTCCAGATGTCCTCGTCGGACATGTCCTTGACCAGCTCGGCAGTCTCCGGGTACTTGCCGAAGAAGTGCTCCCGGGTATAGGCGCCGCCGTTGGCCTTGTAGTTCTGGTATTCGCCGTCGACCGCCTCATCCATGCGCTTCTGCAGGATACCCTTCTTGTCCTTCTCGAAGAGCGGATCCCACAGCCGGCCCCAGACCACCTTGATGACATTCCAGCCGGCGCCGCGGAACACGCCCTCGAGCTCGTCCATGATGCGTGAATTGCCACGCACCGGACCATCGAGGCGCTGCAGGTTACAGTTGACGACGAAGTTCAGGTTGTCGAGTTTCTCGCGGCTGGCAAGGTGAATGGCCCCGAGCGTCTCGGGCTCGTCGCACTCGCCGTCGCCGAGGAAGGCCCAGACCTTGCGATCCTGCATCGGCTGCAGGCCGCGCTGATCCAGGTACTTCATGACGTGGGCCTGATAGATGGCCATGATCGGCCCAAGCCCCATGGAGACCGTGGGCAGTTGCCAGTAGTTGGGCATCAGCCAAGGGTGCGGATAGGACGACAGGCCATCGCCATCCACTTCCTGGCGGAACTTGTCCATCTGCTCCTCGGTGAGGCGGCCTTCCAGATAGGAACGCGCATAGATGCCCGGGGCGCTGTGCCCCTGGATGAACACCAGGTCGCCCTTGAAATCACCGTTGGGAGCACGGAAGAAATGGTTGAAGCCCACGTCGTAGAGAGTCGCACTGGACATGAAGCTGGCCAGGTGACCACCGATCCCCTTGTTGGCCTTGTTGGCCCGGGTCACCATGGCGGCCATGTTCCAGCGAATCAGCGAACGGATGCGACGCTCCATGAACAGGTCGCCCGGCATCGGCGCCTCACGATGCACCGGAATGGTGTTGCGATGCGGCGTCGTCACCGAGAAGGGCACTTGCATGCCGTCGCGGCGATAGCGATCCGCTAGCCGGGTCATGAGGTACCGGGCCCGGTCCTCACCCTCGCGATCCAGAACCGACTCCAGGGAATCCAACCACTCCTGGGTTTCGACCGGATCGAGATCTTCTCGTGTCTCAAGACTCATAGACGTCTCTCCGAATGACGGTGGGGCGACAGCCCCGCAGCGAGGGGCATGTGGCGCTCTGAGGGAAGGCATGGAGGGCAATTCCACGCCATCTGCCAGATTTGTAGTCGTTTTACAAGACAACGCGACCAATGTCGGTGGGTGCGTTGACGATACCGTAAACACTCACTGGTGCCAATTGAAACAGACATGGAAATTTTTTTCAAAAGCCTTGTGACGCCCATAACACGTGGAATAACCCCGCCTTCATAGTGGATCGCACCAGAAACGCCGCGTTAGTAGAACAACGAGCTGGTTCGGGGCTCAGCAGAGCTCACCCGGCAATTTGAATGTTTTTTTACGTACTATCGGGTCACTTCAGCCAACAATTGGCGAAAATAGGCCCAGTCGAAGGCCGGACCGGGGTCACTCTTGCGTAGCGGTGCGACACGCGCATGGCTGGTGATGCGCTCGGGCGTGATGGCCGGATAATGCGTCCACAAGGCACGGCAGGCACGCACCAGCGAGTCATACTGGGCTTCGGTATAGGGCGTCACCTCGTCGCCTTCCAGCTCGATGCCCACCGAGAAGTCGTTCAACGCCCGGCGCCAACGCTCGCCATCGCGCCACCAGGAGCGTCCGGCGTGCCAGGCGCGGGCCGTAAACGGCACGAACTGCACGCATTCCCCATCCCGCCGGATCAACAGATGGGCCGACACCCGCAGCCGATGGATGCCGGAGAAATAAGGATGCGCCTCGGGATCCAGGCGGTTGGTGAACAATCGCTCGATAGCATCGCCGGAGAACTTCCCCGGCGGCAGGCTGATGGAATGCAGGACCAGCAAGGAGATCTCTTCCTCCGGCCGAGCGTCCTGATTGGGCGACACCACGCGACGCGCCCCCCCCAGCCATCCCTGGTCAATCGACATGCTTTCCCCCTGACGTCGACGCTTCGCTTTCCTCTATAATGAACGTCTCCCGCTTTCCAGCACAGAGACGATCCCCGCCATGCACTATCAGGATGCCCTCGCTGAAGAGATCCGCGACAGCGCCGCCCGGCTGCTGGCCGAGGATGTCGGCCCCGGCGACATCACCGCCGAACTGATTGCCGAGAAACACTGGGCCCGCGCCCGGGTGATCACCCGGGAGGACACCGTGCTGTGCGGCGTGGCCTGGGTCGATGAGCTCTTTCGCCGCCTCGACCCCCGCGTCATCCTGCACTGGCAGGCCGCCGACGGCGACCGGCTGAGCGCCGATCAGGTCTTCCTCGAGCTCGAGGGGCCGGCACGCAGCCTGCTGACCGGCGAGCGCGCGGCACTGAACCTGCTGCAGACACTCTCCGGCACCGCCACGCGCACCCGCCATTACGTCGACCTGCTCGCCGGCACCGGCGTGCGCATGCTCGACACCCGCAAGACACTACCGGGCCTGCGCCTGGCACAGAAATACGCGGTGTCCTGCGGAGGCGGCCACAATCACCGCATCGGTCTCTACGACGCCTTCTTGATCAAGGAGAATCATATCGCGTCCTGCGGCAGTATCGCCGCAGCCGTCCGGGAGGCCCGGGATATCGCCCGAGACCTGCCGGTGGAGGTCGAGGTGGAAAGCTTCGAGGAGCTCGACCAGGCCCTCGAAGCCGGGGCGGACGTGATCATGCTCGACAACTTCTCGCTGGACGACCTGCGCGAGGCCGTGCGACGCACCGCCGGCCGCGCCACGCTCGAGGCCTCCGGCAATGTCGACGATTCCACGCTCAAGGCCATTGCTGCCACCGGCGTGGACTGCATCTCCAGCGGCGCCCTGACCAAGGACGTCAAGGCGATCGACCTGTCGATGCGCTTCCTCGGGCAGGACGACTGATTCTCTCAGGTCTCGACGGCCACCAGCGACTTCTCCAGGATCCGCCGGCGCAGTCGCTGGCCGCCGCGCTCGACCCACTCCTCGCGCACCCGTCGCCAGCCTCGGCTTTCCAGGCTATCGGCCAGGACCAGGCTGGCGGCGATATCGACCCGATCGGCGCCCTGCTCGACCAGCAGACGTTCGGCGTGCACCAGCAGGGTCGAGCCAATGCCGCGACGAGCTAGCGACGGCCACACATAGAGCGACTCCACATGCTGGCGTCGCAGATCGAGTTCCAGAAAGCCCACGCAGCGGCCATCGCAGCTTGCCACCAGAGTGGTGTAGAGGGCCTGTCGCGCCACCCAGGCGCTACCGTCCCGGGGTAATACGGAAGCCCAGGCCTCCCGTGCCTCCTGCGAGTAATGCGCCATGGCACCCTGCATCACGGCATGATGGAAGACCTCGGCCTGATCGGCACCGTCCCGCGCCTTGGCGAGCCGGTAGAAAATGCGTGGCGTTTTCCGTTCCTGGGAGGCATCGCGGCCAGGAGCCGCCGATGCCCGCTCGATATCGGCATGACGCATGCATGACTTCCTGAGATGATGAAACCGCCAAGAGACTACAGAAGCCAGGCCGCCGGGCCAATGCCCGAACGCGACAAGCCGTGGAATCGAGAATGCCCGCATCCCCTTGCACCAGTGTGAGCCTGACCCCCATCGGCCGCATCGAAAGCGACTATCCCGACAAGTTCGGCGTGCCACGACAGCCGGGACTGGCCGATGCCGCCCGGGCCCGTCTGGTACTGACGCCTCCCTTCGACGATCCCCTGGCGGTGCGTGGCCTGGAGGCCTTCAGCCACCTCTGGGTGACCTTCCTTTTCCATCTCAGCCCCGAGCGCTGGACGCCCCTGGTACGCCCGCCCCGCCTGGGCGGCAACGCCAGGATCGGTGTCTTCGCCAGCCGCAGCACTCATCGCCCCAACCGGCTGGGGCAATCGCTGGTGGAACTGGAAGGCATCGACACCGACGCGGGCGTAAGCCTGCGCCTGCGCAGCGTCGATCTGGTCGATGGCACCCCGGTACTGGACATCAAACCCTACCTGCCTTGGGCGGAAGCCCGCCCCGAGGCCCGTGCCGGCTTCGCGCCCGAGGCCCCCGCCTTGCTGCCGGTACGCCTCACGCCGGAGGCACAAGCGACCCTGGCCGCCCGACCCGATGCCACCTCGTTGCGGGAGCTGATCCACCAGGTGCTGGCCCAGGACCCACGCCCCGCCTATCGCCGCGGCGCGGAGGATCGAATCTACGGAGTGCGATTGCGCGACGTGGACGTGCGCTTTCGCGCCGTGGTCAACGATGAGAGCAAGACACTGCTGGAAGTCATCGAGATCGTGGTGGTGTAGGCGCCGGAGGCCAAGAGGGGAGCGCCGGGGGCAGTCGAAGAGAGGGGCCGATACCAGGGATGGAATCGGTAGACCCAGGGAAGGGGTCACAGCGCCTCTCGGAGACTGCCGAAGGAGAGCCCCGCGAACTACGGCACTCGACCGTCAACTGCGATAGTTCGGGAGCAGACACGGCGGAAGGGCCCCGCAGGGCCCTTCATGCAGGAGCGTGTAGATCTCCTCAGGAGAAATCGACGCCGATGCGCCTTCCCACTTCCTCATAGGCCTCGATCACTCCGCCCAGGCCCTGACGGAAACGGTCCTTGTCGAGTTTTTCGCGGGTCTTGGCGTCCCACAGGCGGCAGCCATCCGGCGAGAACTCGTCACCCAGCACGATGCTACCGTGGAAGAGGCCGAACTCGAGCTTGTAATC
The DNA here is from genome assembly GCF_001662305.1 of Halomonas caseinilytica. Classification (GTDB taxonomy): domain Bacteria; phylum Pseudomonadota; class Gammaproteobacteria; order Pseudomonadales; family Halomonadaceae; genus Halomonas; species Halomonas caseinilytica. Next base: position 386,259 of record NZ_BDEP01000016.1, on the reverse strand, counting down.
CACCAGCAGCAGACCGCCATCGGCGAACAGCTGCTTGAGGACCTCATTGACCCGGTAGGTCAGCGATTTCATCTCGGCCAGCTGTGCAGGCGTTGCCCAGCCAAAGGTCTCCGCCAGTGACTCGTTGATCATCGGGTCGTGCAGGGCATCGTCCTTGAGGAAGAGCTCGAAGGTCGGCGGTGCCAGCTCGCTGCCCTCTTCCACGCCCAGGCGCTTGACCAGCCCTCCGGCGGCGATATTGCGGACGACGCACTCCACCGGCAGCATGTCGAGCTTCTTCACCACGCTTTCGGTGTCGGAAAGCAAACGCTCATAGTGAGTGGGGATTCCCGCTTCCTGCAGCTTCTCCATGATGAAGGCATTGAAGCGATTGTTGACCTTGCCCTTGCGCGCCAACGACTCCATGCGCTCGCCGTCGAAGGCGCTGGTGTCATCGCGGAAGTGCAGGATCAGGCGGTCGGGATCATCGGTGGCATACACCGACTTGGCCTTGCCGGCATAGAGTTCTTGACGCTTGTCCATGGGAGCCTCCAGGGCAATGTGATAAGTAGCCCAGGCATTGCCCGACACCTCGGCGAGTGGCCTCGGGCGCCTGTGTATGTTCAGCGGATCACCCGCCAGTCCAGCCCCTGGTCCTGGGCGGCCACCGTCAGGCGGGATGCCTCGCCATCGAGCAGCGGATCCAGCGCTGCCACCGCCAGTTCGGGACGATTATTGTGTTCGGAAAGGTGCGAACACACGATATGCTGCAGACGATCCAGGCCCAGCCGCTGCAACAGCCAGGCGGCCTGCTCGTTGGCGAGATGTCCCCAGCGGCCGCCGACCCTGCGCTTGAGGCTCGGCGGATACGGTCCCGTCTCCAATAATCGCACATCATGGTTGCATTCCAGCACCAGGGCGTCGCAGCCCTGAAAGGCGTCGACGACATGGCTGCTGGGATGGCCGAGATCGGTCAACAGGCCGAGCCGCCGTCCGGCGGCGGAAAGGCAAAACTGCACCGGCTCCCGGGCATCGTGGGGCACGGTGACAGGATCGATCTCGATCCCCTTGACCCGGAAGGGCGACTGGGGCGTTATCCAGTGTCGCTGGGGCAGCTCGCCGGTGCGTCCCGCCAGCCAGGTGCCCGGCGTCAGATAAACGGGCATGCCGTGTTTCCTGGCCAGGGGGCCAACACCCCGCAGGTGGTCGCCATGCTCATGGGTCACCAGCAGAGCGTCGAGCTGGCGCGGATGCAGGCCGAGCCGCCCCAGTCGGCGTTCGGCCTCCTTGAGACCGAAACCGCAGTCGACCAGCAGATGCGTCTCACCGTCACTGACCAGGGTCGCGTTGCCCTTGCTGCCGCTGCCCAAGGACGCGAAGCGCAGGTGTCCTGGGGCATCGAGCGGCGCGGTCATCAGCGCAGAAGGCCTCCGACCCGCTCCAGCAGCTCACGGGCATCGTTGGCCGCAAGCGCCTCGTCATCGGCCGCGCTGGCACGCACCAGGGTCTGGTCCGCGCCCTGACGGCTCAGCGTCAGGCGCAGGCGACTGGCCTGTTCGCTGAACTCCAGCGACGTCAGCGATTCCCAGACCCCGCGACTGCGCTCGCTGAGGGGCAGGTAGTCGACCAGGAACGTATGCGTGCTGATATCCTGTTCGAGCAGCTGACGGCGATCTTCCAGGGAGAAATCGGCCTCGAGCTGCGCGCTCAACTCCGCCCAGGCGCGGTCCAGGTCATAAGGCAGCACCAGTTGCCAGCCATCCTCGGCCTGCTCGAGACGCGGCGGCTGACGCGTCTGCGCCATGCGTCCCTGGACCGACAAGCCGGATGCAGTGGCACTGGCAAGGTTGCTGCGCTGTTCGAAGCGACGCTCCAGCGCCCTCAGGCAACCCTCCACGGAAGCGCCTCCCTGCTCGCAACGCACCTCGCTGACCCCCTGATGCAGCCCAGGTGACACGCTGATGCGCCCTTGCTCGGTCTCCATCACACCACGGCGGTCGTCGCGCGACAGCACCTCCAGCCCGCGGGTGGTGGCAAAGTCGTCGACCTCGGACCAGACGGTGCCCGGTGCAGCCCCCACCACCAGCCAACTCTGCTCGCCGGCCTCGCGGCGAGCCACCTCGCCGGGAGCAACGCCACTGCCGGCATTCAGGGCACGAGGCGGAGGCGCCTGAAAGTCATCGCCTTGGGAGGCGAAGGCGCCGGGAACATCGGGCACTGGCATGGCATCGCGGTAACGACGCGTATTGCGTGTATCGGGAAGTTCCAAGGGCGCGCTTTCCTTGGCCTTGGCATAATCGACACTGCGGTTGTCGTAATAGCCTTCCCGAGCGCAACCCGCCAGGGCCAGAGCGGCCAGCAGCGGCATCCATTTCAGCGCAGAGTTCATGCGTCCACCTTGCGTCATATCATTGGGGGATGGCCACGGCCACCACTCAGTCTTCGATCAGGCCCGCCAGCTGCAGGGCTTCGCTGACGGTGGAGTGATACTTCTCGGACAACCAGGTCAGCGGCAGGCGGATGCCCGGTTCCAGCATGCCCATCCGGTTCAGGGCCCACTTGACCGGGATCGGATTGGCCTCGATTCCCAGGTTGGTGTGCAGCGGCATCAGGCGGGTATTGATCTGATGGGCCTTGTCGGTCTCGCCGGCAACGGCGGCGGCACAAAGATCGTGCATGGCCTGGGGCGCCACGTTGGCAGTCACCGAGATGTCGCCATGCCCACCCATCAGCATGAAGTCGCATGCCGTGCCGTCATCACCGGAATAGAGCATGAAACCGCTGCCCTCGAGACGGGCGATCAGGTCCTCGGCGCGTTCCAGGTTGCCGGTGGCATCCTTGAGGCCGACGATATTGTCGACTTCGGCCAGTCGCAGCACCGTCTCGTTATAGATATCGGAGCAGGTGCGGCCCGGCACGTTGTAGAGAATCACCGGCAGATCGCTGGTCTCGGCAATGACCTTGAAATGCTGATAGAGACCTTCCTGGGTCGGCTTGTTGTAGTAGGGCGCCACGGTGAGGCAATAGTCGGCCCCGACCTCCTTGGCATAGCGGGTCAGTTCCACCGCCTCGGTGGTGTTGTTGGAACCGGTACCGGCAATCACCGGAATACGACCATCGACTTCCTCCACCACGGCGCGAATCACGTCGAAGTGTTCGGCGAACGACATGGTCGTCGGCTCACCGGTGGTGCCCGCCGCGACAATGGCATCGGTGCCGTTGTCGAGATGGAAGTGAACCAGGCGGCGCAGGGCCTCCCAGTCGATGTCGCCGTTGACTTTCATCGGCGTCGCCAGCGCGACGATGCTACCCGTGATCATCCTCTACTCATCCTCCCGGCCTGCCTGGTGTACGCGGCCTCCGCGCACCGGGGGCCAGACAACGCCTGGAAAGTGCCTGCGCTCGTCAGCTTTCAGGTGATGCCCGGCGCCCGATCAATGTCTCGCCGCCAAGGGTCAAATGGTACTCAGGGCGTCAGGGCCTGTACAGCGGCGACTTTACAGTTCGTGCGCGGTTGCGTGTAATCAGGGCTTCATTTACCTCACCAGCCCAGGAGACGCCATGAGCCTCACACTCGGTCAGCCAGTGCCCGACTTCACCGCGACCGCCACCGGCGATACCCAGTTGACGCTGTCGGCGCTGCGCGGCAAGCAGGTCGTGATCTATTTCTACCCCAAGGCCAGTACCCCCGGCTGCACGACCGAAGGCGGCGACTTCCGGGACAACAAGACTGCATTCGACGCCGCCAACACGGTGATCATCGGCGTTTCCCGAGACGGCATCCGTGCTCAGGAAAACTTCAAGGCCAAGCAGGATTTCAACTTTGCGCTGATTTCCGACAAGGACGAAACCGTCTGCCGGTTGTTCGACGTCATCAAGCTCAAGAAACTCTACGGCAAGGAACACCTGGGCATCGAGCGCAGCACCTTCCTGATCGACGCCGACGGCAATCTCGCCCGGGAATGGCGCGGGGTCAAGGTCAAGGGGCACGTGGCCGACGTCCTGGAGGCCGCACAGGCACTGCACGACGGCGAATGACCCCCCACCTCGGCCGCCCTCCCCGGGCGGCCGGCCCCGTTGGCGGGCATCGATACCTGCCGAGCGCGCTTACCCCTCGAGGCCTTCGCCGGTCTCGCTGACGGCCCCCGACGACACTTCCTCGCGTCGCTGCTGGATGCCTCTCGGCCAGGCATAGACTAGTGCCTTGAGCAGGGTGGCCAGCGGGATGGCGAAGAATATCCCCCAGAAGCCCCAGATGCCGCCGAAGAACAGCACCGCCAGGATGATCGATACCGGATGCAGATTGACGGCTTCGGAGAACAGCACAGGCACCAGGACGTTGCCATCCAGCGCCTGGATGACGCCGTAGGCGATCAGTACATAGAGAAACTGGTCGCTGATACCGAAGTGAAAGCCAGCCACCGCCGCCACCGGGAGCGTGGCCAAGGCCGCCCCGATGTAGGGTACCAGCACCGATAAGCCGACCAGCACGGCCAGCAACGCCGAGTACGGCAGACCGAAGCAGATGAAGGTGAAGAAGGCCACACTGCCGACGATGATGATCTCGATGAACTTGCCGCGTACATAGTTGGCGATCTGGTCATCCATCTCGTGCCAGATGCGAGTCATCAGCTCACGACGCTGAGGCAGCAGCGACATCGTGAAGCCCACCAGGCGATCGCGATCCTTGAGCATGAAGAAGACCAAAATCGGCACCAGTACCAGATAGATGATCAACGACAGCACATTGCCGAGCGAAGCGAGCGACAGCGACAGCGCCCGCTGCCCGAGTTGCGTCATCTCGCGGCCGGCCATGCCGATCCAGGACTGGATCTGATCCGGTGTCACCAGTTGCGGATAACGGGCCTGGAGATCGTCGAGCAGAGACTGCCCGCTGGCGAACATGCGTGGCGTCTCCTGCAGCAAGTTGACCATCTGGTTCCAGATCAACGGCATGAGGATCAAGGCCATGGCCAGCAGCACACCGAGAAAGCCGAGAAACACCAGCAGTACCGCCAGCAGATGGGGCACGCGACGGCGCGTCAGGCCGTTGACCGCGCCTTGCAGCAAAAACGCGATGACCAGTGCCGTCAGGAAAGGCGCCAGCATCTGGCCAAGCCAGATCACCACGGCGAAGCCCAGCACCAGCACCAACAGCAGGATGACGGCTTCTTCGTCGGAGAAATAACGCTCCATCCAGCCTCGAAGCAGTGACCTCAGGGTCATCGAGCGCGCTCCCCCGCCTTGCGGATCCAATAGTGGTAGACGTCGCCGCGCTCCTCTCGAGCCGGCATTTCATGGCCACTCTGCGCGATGAAGGTTTCGAAATCCTGCCAGGAGCCACTATCGGTCGCCATCACCTCCAGCAGCTCTCCCGGCGCCAGCCGGGCCAGGGCCTGCTTGGCCTTGAGCAGGGGTAACGGACAAGGCAGACCACGTGCGTCGAGCACATCGTCGGGTTGCACAGTCATGTTGTCTCCCAGGAGAATGCTTGAGCATGCCGGATCGGCCGAGGCGTGTCTCCGACATGAATCCTTGGGATTTAAAGGCACTTTGTCGGCTGAATCAATGTCGGATGGCAAGCGCCTCCCCCTGTTCCGTGACGAGGAAGCCATGCAACGTCGTTACCTAACCTGCCTGGGCATCGTCGCCCTGTGTCTGGCACCGGCACCCTCGAGTGCCGCCCTCGATCTCGAACTGCCTGAACCGCCCGAGCTGCCCAGCCTGGTCAGCAGCAACACCCAGGCCGTCAGCGGCGAGGAAGTTCGTCTCGGCCGAGCCTGGTTGCGCCAGTTCCGGGCCCGCGCGCCCATCTGGCAAGACCCCATCACCCGAGAGTACGTGGACTCCCTGGTGGCGCGCCTGTTGCCTTACAGCCAGCTCAGCGGCATCCGGCCGATCACCACCCTGGTCGCCAGCGATCAGCTCAATGCCTTCGCCGTGCCCGGGGGCGTGATCGGCATCAACGCCGGCCTGTTCGCCTTCGCCGATCGGGAGGCGCCGATGGTCTCGGTGGTCGCCCACGAGCTCGGGCACCTGTCGCAACGCCATTATGCCCGTGGCAAGGCCCGTGCCGAGCAGACACAGATCCCCGCCATGGCAGCCATGCTGGCCGGCATGCTGATCGCTGCCGGAGGGGGTGGTGACGCCGGCATCGCCGCCGCCATGGGCTCTCAGGCTGCCTTCATACAGGATCAACTAGCCTATTCCCGGCGCTTCGAGCGCGAGGCCGACCGCGCCGGCCTGCAGACCATGGCGGGCGCCGGCTACGATCCACAGGCCATGGTCGACATGTTCCGTACCATGCAGCGCATGATCGCCCTGCAGGGCGGCAATCCACCGGAGTTCCTGCTGACCCATCCCGTGACGGAATCGCGCATCAGCGATGCACAAGGGCGCGTCGACCAGATGCATACCGATGTCACCCGAGGGGACAGTCTCGAATATCAGCTGGTACGTGCTCGAGCCCTGCTGGCCATCCATGACCGGGATCCCCGCCAGGCCCTCACCCGACAGAGCCGCGATTCGGTGCCTGAAGACGCAAGCCGCTATCTGCGGGCATTGATCGATGCCGAGCAGGGCCATGCCGGCAAGGCACTGGAGACGCTGGATGCCTTGTCACGCCAGCATCCCGATCTGGCGATGCTGCCGGCCACGGCCGCCCAGGTCGCCCTGGAAGCCGGCCGCATCGACGATGCCATCACCCGCAGCCGCCACCAGTTGCGCCTGATGCCGGGCTATGTCCCCACCACGCTGGTACTGGGTGAGGCCTTGCTCCAGCGCGACCCCGATGCGGCCTATCGGGTACTGCATGATCTGGCCGGACGACGCCCGGAAGATCCCCAGGTCTTCGCCCTGCTCGCCGAAGCCGCCGGCCATAGCGAGCGACAGGCCTGGGGCCATCTCGCCCGGGCGGAGCAACTGCAGCTCACCGGCCATATCGATCGGGGCATCGAACAGTTGGACGTAGCCAAGAAGGTCGCTGAACAAAGCGGCGACACCAATGCCCTCTCTCGGATCGAGCAACGCCGCGACGCCTTCACCGACTATCGCGAGACAATGGAAAAGTTTCGCTAGGCACTACCGATACGGGCCGGGGAGAATCGCTCGCCCCAGCCCGCCGCTCTCGGTTTGCGCTTCGTGGTCGACTAGCCGAACACCACCTTGGCCACGTCTCGATAATGGCTGGCGAAGTGCACCGTCACTCCCTCGCGCAGGTAATCCGGCAGCTCTTCGTAGTCGCGACGATTGGCATCGGGCAGAATCACCTCGAAGATCTCGCTGCGTCGGGCGGCGATGATCTTCTCGCGGATCCCGCCGACCGGCAGCACCTGGCCGGTGAGAGTCAACTCCCCGGTCATTGCCAGCGGCCTGTCGATGGGCTCGTGGCGCGCCAGCGACAGCAAGGCCGTGGTCATGGTCACGCCGGCCGACGGCCCGTCCTTGGGGGTGGCGCCTTCGGGCACGTGCAGGTGCACGAAGGCCGAGTCGAAGAAGTCGGGCTCGGCGCCGTAGTCACCGAGGTGGCCCAGCACATAGCTGTAGGCGATATTGGCCGATTCCTTCATGACCTCGCCGAGCTGGCCGGTCAGCTTGAAGCCACGATCCAGGGCATGCACCTTGCCGGCTTCCACGGAGAGGGTCGCCCCGCCCATGGCGGTCCAGGCCAGGCCGGTGACCACGCCCTCGCCCTTCATGACCTTCTCCTTGCGGAAGGTCGGCGCGCCGAGAAAGTCCTCAAGGTTCTTCACCGATACCTTGATGGTCTGCTGTTCGTTTTCCAGCAGCTTGACCGCCGCCTTGCGCACGATGCGGTGCAACTGCTTCTCGAGCTGACGCACGCCCGCTTCACGAGCATAGCCCTCGATGACCTGGCGCAGGGCAGCATCGGTCAGGTTGATGCGCTTCTTGGGGATATGATCGCGCTTGAGCAGCTTGGGCCAGAGATGATGCTTGGCGATGGCCATCTTCTCCTCGGCGATATAGCCGGAGAGCCGGATCTGCTCCATGCGATCGAGCAAGGCAGGCGGCAGCGAATCCAGGGTATTGGCGGTGCAGACGAACAACACCTTGGACAGGTCGAGCCGCACGTCCAGATAATGATCGAGGAAGTCGATGTTCTGTTCCGGATCGAGTACCTCGAGCAACGCCGAGGCGGGATCGCCCTGGAAGGACTGTCCCATCTTGTCGACCTCGTCGAGCATGATCACCGGATTTTCGACCTCGACTTCCTTGAGGGCCTGGACCAACTTGCCGGGCATGGCACCCACATAGGTCCGACGGTGGCCCTTGATCTCGGCCTCGTCACGCATGCCGCCCACCGAGAAACGGTAGAACTGGCGTCCCAGTGCCTCGGCGATGGAGCGACCCACCGATGTCTTGCCGACGCCGGGCGGGCCGACCAACAGCAGGATGGAACCGCCGACATCCCCCTTGAAGGTACCCTCGGCAAGGAACTCGACAATGCGTTCCTTGACGTCCTTGAGGCCATCATGATCGCGGTCCAGCACCTTCCTGGCATGTGCCAGGTCGAGCTGATCGTCGCTGGTGACGCCCCACGGCAGCGAGGTCAGCCAGTCGAGATAATGCCGCGTGGTGCCGTATTCCGGCGAGCCGGTCTCCAGAACGGAGAGCTTGTCCAGCTCATCGTCGATGCGTTCCATGACACGCTCGGGCACGACCTTGTCGTTCAGCCGCGCCCGGAAGGTATCGACATCATTTTCCCGATCGTCCTTGGAAATGCCCAGTTCACGCTGAATCACCTTGAGCTGCTCGCGCAGGAAGAACTCCCGCTGGCGCTCCTGCATCTGGGCGTTGACCTGCTCGCTGATCTCGGTCTGCAACTGGGCGACATCGATTTCCTTGCGCAGCAGGGGCAGCACCTTCTGCATGCGCTCGATCACCGGCAGCGTAGCCAGCACGTCCTGCAACTCCGGCCCCTTGGCCGAGGTGATGGCTGCAGCGAAGTCGGTCAGCGGCCCCGGCTCATGCGGGCTGAAGCGATTGAGATAATGCTTGAGTTCCTCGCCATAGAGCGGGTTGATCGGCAACAGTTCCTTGATGCCGTTGATCAACGACATGGCGTAGGCACGCGTCTCGTCATCCTCGGCATCGACCGGCTCGCGCGGATAACTGACCTCGACCAGGTACGGCGGCTTCTTGGAAAGCCAGCGCTGAATGCGGAAACGACGCATGCCCTGGGCAATGAACTGCAGCTGCGCGTCTTCCCCCTGCAGCTTGTGCACCTTGACCGCGGTGCCGACCTCAGGAAAATCCTCGTGACTCAGCTCCTCGACGCCGGTTTCACCGACAAAGGCCAGCCCCACCATATGGTGCGGTGTATTGCCAACGCGTCGGATGGTCTCTTCCCAGCGCTCGCGATTGATCACCAGCGGCTGCACCTGGGCCGGGAAGAAGGGGCGATTGTGGATCGGCAGCAGATAGACGCGTTCGGGAAGGCTGTCACTGGCCGGAACCACGGCCTGCCCTGAACCGCTGCCGGGCTGGAACGCGTCGTCCTTCTCGTCGGCCTGGACCCATTCCAGGCCATCCTGTTCGAAACCTTGCTCGTTGTCGTCGCTCATGCGCACCTCATCCTGAAGGAACGGGACGTTCGATCCCGTGATGATGTCGGAATGCGGGCGATGGTGACGAACTTCAAGTCACGGCAAGCGTTCGGAAAGGGGAGGCAAGGGACGACCATTGATGCGGACCTTGCCCCTCACCACATCGACCTGCAGATCATCGGTGTCCAATGGCAGCCCCAGCCACAGCGCCACCACCGCCGGCAGATCGTGCCACAGGAAATCGCCATCGAGACGCTCGAGCCAGGCGCGGCGTCCCCCCCGGTCCACCAGCGCCTCCGGTTCGAGTTCGTCCAGGTCGCGACCATCGAAGATCAAGGCACCCTCCCCCGCCAGGGACAATCCAAGCATCGGGCTATCCAGATCGACCCCGAGAAGGTCCAGGCGGGGGGAATCACGCATCAGGGCACGAATGTCGGGCGCCAGCAGGGACAGCAGATCGCGGCTGGTCACATCGGTTCTCCCCCGGGCGGCTTCCGCCTTGAGGTGCGTCAGCAACGATCGCACGGCATCGGCATTGATCCGCGACAGCTCACCCGCCACGCGGCCTTCCATCAGCACCTGGCCGGCGGACATCACCTCGCCCAGCGCCAGCTCAGCCCGGACACGCAGTTCCTGCTCGTCGAGCTCGGTCCTGCTGTGCAGCACCAGTTCATCGGCGTCCAGCTCGAGACTCGGCGAACGCCAGCGAAGGCCATTGATCTTGAGCAGATCCCGCTGGGTGAAATGATAGGCACCATCGATATAGGCATACCGGCTCTCCAGCGTCACCGGTCCCGCTTCGAGAGTGGTATTGCCATCGTCGAGACGCGCCGAGTTCAAAAGGGCCCGCAACTTCCAGTCACCGAATTCCCCTTGCACCGTCAGCCGAGCACCATGCAGTGACAAGGTGCGATCTTCCTGCCTCAGGACCAGAGGCGACAATTCCAGGGCACCATCGAAGGTCCCGGATAGCGGGTGATAGCGTGCTTCCCAGGCCGGCGGTGTCCGGGCAACCTCGACTCGCGCCTGGCCGGTACGCTCCAGATGCTGCTGCAGATAGCCATCCATCCGAGTGCTCAGCAGGCCATGACGGGCTCGGTAGGTAATGTCCAGGTGCCAGCCATTACCGAACAAGGGCGCCACATGGATGACGCCCGTCGAGGTGAGCCAGCCTTGATCGGTCTCGCTGCGCCAGATCGACAACTCGCCTCGTGCCTGCAGGTCCCGGATGGCCCGCGCCAGCTCGCGTTCGAACATCAGGCTGGCGATCGTCTGCGCCACGGCCCAGGCCACGGCCACGACCACGATCACCGGCACGATCAACCGCTCCTTGCGCATTCCCCGCTCCTTGTCCCTCTCGCGATGCCCTGTCGCGACGACATCATCCGAGTCCTGCCGCCAGGCTCCAGCACTTAGCCATTCAATGCAACCAGAACCACAGGTGCATGGTACTCCAGCCGTAAATGCTGGCCAGCACATCGTCGATCATGATGCCGAAGCCACCGGCGACGCGTCGGTCGGCCCAGCGAATCGGCCATGGCTTGAAGACATCGAAGGCTCGGAAGACAACGAAGCCCCACAGGGCAGCCTCCCAGGAAAAGGGCACGGCAGTCATGGTCAGCCAGTAGCCGACGAACTCATCCCAGACGATGCCGGAGTGGTCGTGGACCCCCAGATCCCGGGATGTCTTGTCGCACAACCAGATGCCCCACAGGAAGGTCACGGCCACCACGACCAGGTACCATCCCAACGGCAGCTCGGACATCAGCCAGTAACAGGGGATCGCCGCCAGGGTTCCGAACGTCCCCGGGGCAAAGGGCACGGCGCCACTGCCGAAGCCAAAGGCAAGAAAATGGGCCGGGCGACGCCAGACGCTCTGCGGGGCTCGATTCATGGCGCCTCTCCTGGGAAATGCCGCCAGCCTGGAGACGTCGATGCCTCGACGCCACTCATCCCTGGCTCGGCGGTGATGCGGCCAATTTCCGTCAGTGGCAGACCCTGCGCCGCCAGGCGCCTTTGCGCCTCCTCGAGGCAGGCCGGAGGCAGGGTCACGAGAAGTTCATAGTCATCGCCACCGCATAATGCCGCCTGTCGCGCGCCCGGCTCACCCAATGCCTCGACGAGCCCCTCGGCCAAGGGCAGGGCATCGGGCGACAGTACCACGCCAACGCCAGACGCCTGACAGAGGTGCCCCAGATCCGCCTGCAGGCCATCGGAAATGTCGATGGCCGAGCTGGCCAACCCACGAAGCGCCACGCCCGCCACCAACCTTGGCTGTGGCAGCAGGTAACGACGCAGCAAGGGGGTGGCAAGGTCGCGCTCGCCTTCCCGCCAGCGAGCGAGGCCGCCGGCGCCGCCCCCCAGGAACCCTGTGACCGCCAGGCAGTCGCCCGGTCGGGCACCGGCACGGGTCAGCGCCATGGCCGGCGGCACTTCCCCCATCACGGTGACGCCGACAGCCAGCTCGCCGCGACTCACATCGCCTCCCGTCAGCGCGACACCGGTCGTCCGGCAGAGCGCATGGAAACCGTCGGCGAAGCCCGCCACCCAGTCTCCATCGGCTTCCGGCAGGGTCAGGGACATGACGCACCAGCGGGCACGAGCCCCCATCGCCGCCAGATCGCTGAGGCTGACCGCCAGCGCCCGGTGGCCGATGGCATGGGGAGGCGCCGAGGCGGGGAAATGCACATCGGCCACCGAGGTATCGACACTGACCGCCAGCCGCTCACCCGGCGTGGGTTCGAGCAAGGCGCAGTCATCGCCGACCCCCAGTTCGACACCGGCCTCGGAACCGGCCGAAGCGGGGGCGAGAAAGCGGGTAATCAGATCGAATTCGCTATGCATCCGGTCAACAGCCTTCAGCGACGACGCGCTTCGACCTCGGAGGCACGCAACCGGGCGGCGAGCTTGTCGAGAATGCCATTGACATACCGGTGCCCCTCGGTGGCGCCGAAGGCCTTGGCCAACTCGACACCTTCGTTGATGACCGCTCGGTACGGCACTTCGAGACGATGCGACAGCTCATAGGTCCCCAGGCGCAGGATGGCCAGCTCGATGGCATCCAGATCCTCGAGACGACGATCAAGGACAGGTTCGAGCTGGCCATCGATCTCCTTATGGTGGCGCGCCACGCCCGTCAGGAGCTCATGGAACATCGCCAGGTCGGCCAGCTCCATGACCTTGCGCCAGTTTTCGTGATCCTCCATGTCCTCGTCGGCCACCTGGCCACGGAACTCGGACTCCACAACGGCGATCGACTTGCCGGTCATCTGCCACTGGTACAGCCCCTGGACGGCCAGCTCGCGAGCGGCACGGCGGGACTGCTGAGCCCTGGAAGGCTCGCGCTCGCGTCCGCTCATTGTTCGCCTCCGTCGGAGGACGTGTCGAAACAGCGCATCAGCGAGACCATCTCCATCGCTGCCATGGCCGCTTCGGTGCCCTTGTTGCCGGCCTTGGTGCCTGCACGCTCGATGGCCTGCTCGATGGAGTTGACGGTCAGCACGCCATTGGCCACCGGCGTCTCGAACTCGAGCTGCAGACGACTCAAGGCCGAGTTGCACTCACCGGCCACATGCTCGAAATGCGGCGTGCCACCACGGATCACCGCGCCCAGGGCAATGACCGCATCGGGGCGCGCCACCCGCAGCGCCCGCTGAACGGCCAGCGGCAGCTCCCAGGCACCCGGCGTGTGCACGATATCGATATTCGCCTCATCCACGCCATGACGCACCAGGCTATCCACCGCGCCTTCCACCAGGCTATCGACCACATGATGGTTGAAACGACCGACCACGATCACATAGCGGCCGTCGACATCGACGAAGCTTCCTTCGACTTGAGAAATCGGTTGCATGGTTCTTTCCTGATGAATCCGATCATGCACGCCCTCGAGAGAGCGCGCTTGCGTATACCCGACGCGGGGCGTTCAGATGCCGCCCTCGTCATCGTGCGTCGATATCCCGTCGGGCTCGACCTGCTCGACCACCTCCAGGTCGAAACCGGAAAGCGCCGAGAAGCGCCAGGGCGAGCTCAGCAGGCGCATGCGTCCGACGCCCAGGTCACGCAGGATCTGCGAGCCGGTGCCGATAGTCAGGTAATTGCCCGCGCCATCGGAGTCGGTGGTACGTGGCGCCCGGCGGCGTTCGAGAAAGAGGTCGAGCAACTCATGAAGATCCTGACGGGGACGGCCGTCGTCGAGCAGCACGAAGACGCCGTGCTCGGCCTTCGCGATCTCGGCCACCGCCTCGTGAGCCGCCCAGCTGTCGTGCTCGCCCTTCTGCAACGACAGCAGGTCCCGCATGACGTTGACCAGGTGGACGCGCACCGTGGTAGTCGCTTCGGGATTCGGCTGACCCTTGACCAGGGCCAGGTGATGCGCGCCCTGGATGCTGTCCCGGAAGACATGCAGGGTCAGCTCGCCGTGCGGCGTCTGCACGGGCATGGCTTCCATGGGCTCGACGGTCTGTTCGTTGTGAATGCGATAGTGGATCAAATCGGCAATGGTACCGATCTTCAGGCCATGCTCATGGGCGAAGCGCTCCAGCTCCGGCCGCCTGGCCATGCTGCCGTCCTCGTTCATCACCTCGCAAATGACCCCACTGGGGTCCAGCCCGGCCAGGGCCGAGAGATCGCAGGCCGCCTCGGTGTGGCCGGCACGCCGCAGCACGCCGCCCGGCTCGGCCATCAGCGGAAAGATGTGCCCAGGCTGGACGATATCCTCGGCCCTGGCATCACGCGCCACCGCCGCCTGGACCGTGCGTGCTCGATCGGCGGCCGAAATGCCGGTAGTCACACCTTCAGCAGCCTCGATGGAAAGCGTGAACTTGGTACCGAAACCGGAACCGTTGTCGTTGACCATCAGGGGCAACTGCAAGCGCTCGCAACGCTCGCGCGTCATCGGCAAGCAGATCAGTCCCCGGGCATGGCGCGCCATGAAGTTGATGTGCTCGGCCTCGACCTTCTCCGCGGCCATGATGATATCGCCTTCATTCTCGCGATCCTCGTCATCCATCAGGATCACCATCCGCCCTTGGCGGATATCCTCGATCAGCTCTGGAATGGGGGACAGGCCCCGGGAAGAGGAGTGCACCATGGAGTCTCCGTAATTGAGCGTGGCGGCTGTCGCACCAGCAAGACGCGGGCGTCGCCATCGGGCGTCGCCCGATTCGAAACCGCGTCAGGGTACCGTGGCAGGAACGCCGGCGCCAGTAAATCGGCGCATGGATGCGGGCATGGCGTCAGGATGACGTCGCCTCCCGGGCGCGTTGCCGAGGAGAGGCGATGATCCGCCAGTCGTCACCGACGGCACGGATATCATGAATCTCCAGTGGCCGCTGCTCGTCCATGCGCGTCAACCCAGGCAGCTCGAACAGCGGTCGGGCCTCGCCGCCGAGCAGGGTCGGCGCCACGAACAGTTGCATCTCATCGACCAGGCCAGCATCCAGCATCGCCCCGGCCAGGGTGGCACCCGTCTCCAGCAGTATTTCGTTGGCCGACTCATGAGTGGCGAGATGCGACAGCAAGGCGGTCAGGTCGACACGACCACCCTCCTCTGCCGGCAGCACCACGATCTCAGCCCCGGCCTGCTCGAGCCGCTCGCGATGTTCACCATCATAGCCTTCGACCGTCGCCACCAGCGTGCGTCCCGGCTCGCGCAGACAGGCCGCCGCCAGCGGCAAGCGCAAGCGGGAATCCACCACCACGCGCAGCGGTTGGCGGGTAGCAATCGCCTCGGCATTGTCCAGTTCGAGCTGCTCGGCGCGCACGGTGAGCCGCGAGTTGTCGAAGATGACCGACTCGACACCGGTCATGATCACGCTCGAGCGTGCCCGTAGGCGCTGCACCTCACGCCTGGCGCACGGGCCAGTGATCCACTGAGACTCGCCGGAACGCATCGCCGTGCGTCCGTCGAGACTCATCGCCATCTTCATGCGCACGAAGGGGCGCCCCCGGGCCATGCGCGCAATGAAGCCGGGATTGAGCTCGCGCGCCTCATTCTCGAGCACGCCCTCCTCGACCTCGATCCCCGCTCGACGCAAGCGCTCGATGCCACGTCCTGCCACCAGGGGATTGGGATCGCGCATGGCCACGACCACCTTGGCCACCCCAGCCTCGACCAATGCCTCCGCGCAAGGACCGGTTCGCCCCTGGTGAGAGCATGGCTCGAGGGAAACATAGGCCGTGGCTCCACGCGCCGCTTCACCGGCATTACGCAAGGCATGAATCTCGGCATGGGGCTCGCCGGCACGCTCATGCCAGCCTTCGCCGATGACTCGCCCTTCCTTGACCAGGACACAACCGACACGAGGGTTGGGCGCGGTGGTATAGAGCCCATGGCGAGCCAGCCGGAGCGCGCGCGCCATCCAGCGTTCGGGCGGTGTAGGCGACATCATGATTCTCCCGATTCATCGGGCCGGAAGCTGGGCTCCTGGGCCAGGCGATCGATCTCGGCGCGAAACTCGTCAATATCCTGAAAGCTTCTGTACACCGAAGCGAAGCGAATATAGGCCACCTGATCGAGGCGCTTCAGCGCATGCATCACTTCCTCGCCGACATCCCGGCCATGCACCTCGCGCTCGCCACGGGCCCTGAGGGTCTGGCGAATGCGCTCGACGGCAGCCTCGATGGACTCGGCGCTGACCGGCCGCTTTTCCAGGGCACGGAGCATCCCGGCACGCAGCTTGCTCTCGTCGAAAAGTTCCCGGGAGCCATCCGACTTGATCACCCTCGGCATGACCAGCTCGGCGGTTTCATAAGTGGTGAAACGCTCGCTGCACCCTGCGCACTGACGTCGACGACGTACTTGATCACCATCCGCTACCAGACGTGAATCGGTCACTCGTGTGTCATTGGCGCCACAAAAGGGGCAGTGCATAGCGATCACCCAGTATTGATTGAAGAAGTGACGTGTCGCCGTATTGTAACGGCTTGGCGTCGAAGCGCCCAGTTGCATGCCCGACACTGGCATCATGCGCCACCGTTCGGGAGTCGAGTGCTTCTTTTTCTACCTACAAAAACGGAGATGCCAATGGCACCTCCGCCTTGAAACGCCTGCTGTCATACCGACTCAAGCGGCGATGAGTCACGAGAAGGCCAACTTCAGCCTTCAGGACATCCCATCATGCCGTATCACTAGCAAGCATTCTTATGCACAAAACCATGAAAGATGGTCAACCAGATAATTTTCAGGTCGAGTAAAAGTGACCAGTTGTCAATGTACCATAAATCATGTTCGACTCGCTTCTCCATTTTCTCTATTGTATCCGTCGCACCGCGAAACCCATTCACCTGAGCCCAGCCAGTAATACCAGGTTTCACCTTATGGCGCTTCATATAAGATTCTATGAGATCCTTGTAATGCTCATTATGCACAAGCGCATGAGGCCTTGGGCCGACAATTGACATCCGCCCTTGCAGTACATTGTAAAATTGCGGCAACTCATCCAGGGACGTACGCCTGAGGAAAGCGCCGAACTTGGTCACACGAGGATCACCTCGGCGCGCCTGGGTCACATGACCATTGGGCTCCTCGTGGACTTCCATGGAGCGAAACTTATAGACCTCAAACCTCTCCCCATTGACCCCAGCACGATATTGTTTAAATAAAACGGGGCCAGGGCACTGGCATTTGAGAATGATCGCGATAACTGCACATAGCGGCAACGACAGCAACAGAAAAAGGCTCCCGAGCACAATGTCTTCCACCCGCTTGAAAAAGCGTGCCGTTTCCGTCATGGGAGTGACGCTCAAGTCGATAGAAAAACGACCTGCGACTTCGCTGACGCGATGGTTCAACAACTGCATATCCTGAAACTCGGGAAGAAAGCGCACCTCAGCCGTTTGATGGCGCAAGGCAAACATGATCTCCCGTACGGTTCCCCCCATTTCCAGGGGCAGGCACAGCCAGACCTCTCTTGCCCCAGATGCTTCCACACGACGCGCCAAGTTTGCCAGACAGGCCCCATCCGGTGCCGCTCCCAGGCGCTGCACCCCCGAAATGGCAAAACCTTCCCCCGGCGACCGACGCATTCCGCGTGCGACGTTGAGCAGATTATCCTGTGGACCAACTAGAAAGACACCACGAAGGTTCTTCCCCGAGGCTCGTGCCCGTTTCAAGGATATCATCACGAGCACACGAAAACCGGCAGATACCAAAAACGAGAAGAGCAGCGTCATACCCAGCCACAGCCGGGAATAGCGGACGGAAGCTTCCGCCAAGTAGATGATCGACGTTGCCAGGAGCGTCACGACAATCCAGATAAAAAGAAGGCGAAACAAAATGCTGGAAAGCCGGGTCGTTCGCCATCTCACATAGGCGTTATCAATAAAATTCGCCATCACGACAAAGACAGCGATAATGAGCATGCCAAGCAGAAAGCGATCATGCACATCGGTCGATCCAAAGCGAATGCAATACGCCAAAAAACCGGAGCCCATCACCCCGCCCGCATCTACCAATGGAACAAAGACCTGCGCGGGAAAACGCTCCGTTATAACTTTTCCATTTCTATCGCCTTGCATCAAAAAACAACGCCTCAACTCTATACAAATCAGAAAATCATAAACTCACCGCTACCACAAGAAACCCTACAACATTCCGACAATATCACTCGCCATCCTTTTCATTATAACATCCCGCCGATAATCCATTACAAATTCATTGCGCGAGCACGCCTCTAGTGAAAGGCGACCAAACTCTTCCAAGGCAGAATCCACATTGCACGACTCAAAGACAGCGATATTGGTGATATTTTTCTGAAAAAAGCGAGCAGTGAAGGAACAGACCCCAGCCCATATCGGTTTCCCCGTCGCCGCATACTCAAATATCTTCGATGGAATCACCCGCTCGAAGCAAGGCATATCGTTCAAGTGAAGAAAAAGCACATCTGAGGCATGATACTCTTCCAAGAGCCGATCTCTTTTTACTGGAGATCGGACCTCTACATTTCTTACACCTTTCTCTTTCAAGACCTTCTCAAGCAGCGCACGCCGCCCGCCATCTCCTATCACTATAAAATCGGCCCGATCCTCCAGGCGCTTCGCCAACCCAGGCAAAATACGGTCAAGCCCTTGCCCCATTCCAATGTTTCCCGCATAGAGAACTCTTAATCGCCCTTTCTCCACCGGAGAAAACGAAGAACTTTCCTCCGCATCTATCGAAGGATTTTTAGGAAAAGAACCAGCTGCCCAGTCTGCAAAAACCGGGTCCACCCCGTTCGTATGCCAAGTGAAGCATTGGGAAGGGTAACGTGGTGCGAAATAACCTTCGAACCCCGGTGATGCCAGATTGACGATCGCCGCCCGCCTCACAGCCCAACGCTCCAATGCGCCGAAGAAGCGCATACCGAGCCACTGCGAACCGCGCGGAAGGAGGAACGGAAGATTCTCGATAAAGATATCCCGAATATCCAGATACAGCTTGGCTCGGCATCGTTTTGCAACCCATGCCCCGAGCACCGCTGTCATCAGTCGGGATGACGTTGCTACAACGATATCGTAACTTTCCCTCCGAGTCTTTTTCAGTACCCGCCTGGCATAGCACAGAAAAGCCAGAGATTGGTCCAGCATTCCACTTTTATGGGAAGGTAATGGTATACGATGAATCGTCAGGTTGGCATTTTCTTCATACTCAACCGCAGTCGTCGAAAACGATGCATAACGGTTAGGCAATGTCGTGACTACATCCAGGCTCGAATGGTCAGGAAGCTGGTCCAGTAATGCCTGGACGAGAGCTTGTGCTCGAAATGATCCCGCACTCAAATCCGGCGGAAAATAAAATGTCAGCAAAAGAACTTTCAAACGGCACCTTTTCAATATCTTTCAAACCGAAGCTGCAAAGCGTCTACCCACTGATATTTCACGAGCCTCATAGGTTCTTGCAGTTCCGAAAAAGACCCACCACTTTCAACACCTGAACACATCACGGCATCGCCATAACCTGACAACAATTTTCAACAAAAAGCTTTCCCAAAAGACTGCTTCTCCAGCACCTTAAAAGCCATCACCTTTTGTTGCGTCATTTCATATCCAAAAAATCACAGAAAAACCCCAACTCATCATCCATTCCTAAACATCACTTAGCGGAATATCCTTTCTTCCCCATTATTTCCTCTAGACACTGCCTCGCCAGTACCACAAAGTCACTGGCCATTTTAAATTTCTGGTTATTGATATGCGTTTCGATCACAGAGATCAGTCCACACAAGCGCACGGCATGCCAATCTATATCATTATGCCGAGAAGAGCTTAGCACTTTCTGAAGATGTCCAACCTCCAACTCGGGTACCGAAAGGCCAAAGCCGACAGGCTCAATACTCCATCGCTCCCAATGGAGGCAAACCACTTCATCGCCAACAGTGACTAACGAGTCATTCGTTACATCCGGAGTCACATAATGCAGAGGAAGATCAACAAGCACGGCAACAACGTGAGCAATAAAGTCAGAAGCCTCCCACCCTTCCAAGGAAGAAGAAAAAACATTAAGTGACAAGGCGCTATACCACCCCTTTACTCTATCAGGAAGCAGAAGGTGAGATCGAAAATATTTTTTTAATATTTCATTATCGGGCAAGCAGCTAAAGCTTTCCCTCCTAAACAAGTCACGACGCTCTTTAAATTCCACAAAGCTTGGCACCTCTGCTCCTTCAGGGATAGTATAAAAATGAGCTTTAAACCCCCTAACCTCTGAGACAAAAAGAAGATCCAGTGAAGGAAGGGTTTCTTCATGCCCCGTCAACAGATCACATTCCCGAACGGACAACAGGTGGTGCCTTCCTGCATATAATTTAAGCAAAAATCTCTTGGAATCATAAACAATCAAGAAAAGAACAATATCAACGATTGATGATTGCAAAAAGACAACTCGAGGAACCCCTTCTCCTGTACCCAGAGCCCCATGTGCTTTCATGACATCATCAAGCGTGCTCGTCCAGAAGAAGGATTCCGCGGAGCCAATGACTTCGACAAAGGGTTCTTCACGTGAATTAAGAGAGGTAACCGGCGCATGATCCCGTAAAAAAAGAGCGTTAATCTTCTCTTTTTGCCGAAAAAGAAGGACAGCGTCCAGGGTAGAATTCGTCAACCTCTGAAAAAGCTGACGAACGAGAAGAACCGCAACAAGAGACAGATAAACATTCACCTCACCAAGATAGATGATATGAAGAACCATCAACCCAAATACAAAAAGAAACAACACCCCATAAACCTGAGAAACGGAAGAGTGCAAGGAAGTAGAAAAACTCTCGACTACCCTATCACTAACCCGAAAGGCCAGTGCCACAAAAAGGAAGCAGGCAACAAGCAAAAGCGCCACTATCCAAAACAATGCATGATAAAAAAACCAAAACAGCAACAATGAAACCACAAGAAAGAAAAGCCCCGCCAACAGGCTCCCAAACCTATGATAGGCTCTCCTTGCAACTTCATCCTGATCGGAAAAAAGTGTCAACTTAGAGGATGATGCAACAACTTCATTCCCACCCCTTGACGACAGAGTTTCTGCATATCGATTCGCAGCGAGAAATACAAAGTATGACCCTATGGAAACGGCCACCAAAATGGCCAGAAGCTCTCCAAGAGTGACTCCTGGAAACACATGGGCAATATACGAAGGGACTTCATCCGCATTAAGCAGAAAAACCACCTTCAGCGGGAGAAAAAAGGATACGACCATCGCCATTTGCGACACCAAGGCTGAAACCGCAGAGCCAACAAGGCAATAGGGGGAAATGGCCAACACCCTTTTATAGGGGACAACAACCCACTTCAAAAAAGTTAACGTCAAATAGAAAAAGCTTCTGTCAGGCATCCCCAAACTTCCTTTCCAGAAGTTTATGCATCACATCCATATGACTTTCCTGATCACCACTCCTTGACATGAGAATGCGCCCAGACTCATCGGAATCACTAATCTTATGCAAAACACTTCCTTCTTCGACAACAGCCCAAACATCTGACTCACTTCCCATGTAATCACTCAACTTCGAAGGGAGGTAAGGGTTAATACTCTTCACTTCAGAAGTGATGGCATCATTCACCAGGAGACAATCAAACTGGTTCGTCAATGCCAAGAAATCGACAAAGGCAACATAACTATTTACAGAAACATTCCTGGAAATACCTAGCGACAACGCTTCAGAAAGCACCTTCTCTCTATCCGACGTGAACACATGGAAATGTATCCTTCCTAGAGACCCACTAAACTTACTCAGGAGCGAAAATATTTCTGACAACCCCCGTGTTGCATAAAACCCACCAAAGTAGGCAATATTCACAACATCTTCATCCAGCTCATACATGGGGTTTGATATGTTATAAAACTCTTTGGGCAGGCTTGGATGATGCTGAACTACACTTTTTGCCTTCACAGATGAAATTTCTTCAGATGTCAACCCAGAATATGACAACATGTACTGAAGCTGGTTCTCGTTCGTGAATATTATCTCATCCGCCAAGGTATATACTAGAAACTCACACCAGAAAAAAAGGTTTTTCGTCTCAGGAACCTCAATACCTCGTTTTGACAAAGCAGTAAGAACGCCACTACTTTTTAGCCAACCGAGCTCCAACTCAACATCTCGATCGTTGCCATTCACATCCCTGAGAATCGGATCAGAAAATTCAGCTCGCCAGACAACGTCAGGCTCCCGAATCTTATGGAGCACGGCTGCAAAATGTGATGCGACCCACATCGCCCTACTATAAATAACCTGATAGGGCTTTCTCGATTTTTCAATCTTTAGCACTGACTTCTGTGCATTATCTGCAAAATGCTTTATCTCAGGCCAGCTAGAGAAGCTCGGTCGTCCGTTAATTGTAATCTGTCGACCAATAAGTCCTGCTGTAATTCTGTCAAGCCTGTCATCAACATCCCTGACGCCTGCCATGGTGTTACACACTACATCTACGGGGACGCCCTCTTCGCGAATCCGTTTGGCCATCACAATTCCAGCTGTATCAACATATGGCGCAAAACAGTACGAGTAAACAATGACTTCGCTCAGACTAGATGCAACATGCTTATCATATCTGAAATTGACAGGCTCCATTTGCACAAGAGATGCATATCGCCCTACTTCATCTCGATGATTCTCAAGATAGGTTTGCATGAAACTAGATTGTGCCATAATCTTTGACACAAGAAACTCCCTGCCTTCCTTATCACCAACAAAGGGCAGGCACCTATCAATCGACTGTATGACCCCTAGTCGTTGCTCAACATTAAAATCAAAGGAGGCTGGTTGCCGAGACACGGATTGAGAAGAGAGGAAGCGATAGTAAGTCGCTTTAGATCTAACAGGCGAAAGGTTTATACCAGGAGAAAAGCGAGTTATATAACGTGTAAAATAACAGACATCTTCACCACTACGGAGTTGTGAATTGTAACAGAGCTGAGATGCCAGGCTTGTAGGAAGCATCTTGCAGGCATTCATGGTCAAGACAGAAGAGATATCAGCATACCGGCATGCTTTGTAATTCTTTGCATTTTCGAGCTGCTGATTTATAACATTATCGTGGACTTCACCAGACGCATCCACGTCCAACACCGAAGCAATTGAGATGTGATCGTAAGAACCACCCCTCCACATGCTCTCGAGGTAGTTCTCTGATACGAAATCATCATCGTCAACAAATGTCGTATACTCGAAGACTGCTGAAGAGAGGCCCAGATTTCTTGCATTTCCTGCACTGGGAACCTCGGTTTTCAACACCTTCACATCCAGATCTGGGTATTGCTTCATGAAATCAGCAATCAGGCTCTCGCTACTATCTGGATAGCCATTCAGCACCACAATAACTTCATACCTTTCGCTCTCCAGCGTTTGGTTCGCCAAGTAATTCAAGCAGCGAATAATAGTTCCCTCTCCCTTATAACTGGGAACAATGACGCTGACGCCTGGAGACAACGTTCGATATCGAACTTCAGAGAACTTTTTGGCGCCCTCATCAAGGGAACCGCTATCACTTATTCTAAATTCAAGCTTCAGTCCATCACACGATGAGCTCGATACATGATGGACAAAGGACAAGCCCAAGGAATCATTCCCTATATATGCATGGGCTGAACGATAGCTATTGACAGGGGACTTAAGTTCTCGAGAGCAAAGGACCTTTCCCTTCCGCGTCAGCTCATTTACAGTAATGGAGAACTCTTCATCGAGTGAAAAGGGAGGAAGCCCACTATCAAACGGAAGGAAAAATTCGAAAACCTCACCAGCCGCAGCACTCAGCTGCTTACTCTCGAGAAAGTTCTTCTGAAAGGCGTCAACCTCAAGCGATTCGGTTTTCCTTCCCGAATCGTAAAACCCCACCCAAAGCTGATCGTATACCGGCCGGTTATCAACAAGATCTTCTTCCCTTTCAGGCTCCCCGCCCACTTCCTGCCCGATCTTCTTGCTCTGCCTTGACTTATACTCCATGTAAATTTTCAGCAACCGCCACGGAAGCCTGACAAGGCCTCGCGGTGTTCTTGAATTCACAACTAAAGAGCCAACCCTATAGGTAACAGAACCTCGAATTGCTTTTATCTGATTCTCCGACGCAGATAGATGAGAACGCAACGATCTCAATTCTTCTTCTAGAGACTCTTTTTCAGCCCGCAGTTCAACAATCTCTTCCCTAAGAGACTTTCTGCTAGATTCATCACGACTCATCTCGCTTCCCTTGGTCACTGAAGAACTCTTATCCACGCCAGACATCTCTTCCAAACATAAATCTCAAGCCTATAAACTCAATACTAGGCCTACCAATGTACCGAAAAATTCTTTGCGAAAGGCAGTGACTGAGACGAAATCATTTTCCATTCCATCGCCACGATAACGTAAAGGCCAAACCATCACCTATTATTTTATGAGCTCTCAAGCTGGACTATATTTTCTTACACGCACATCGTTTGACTAACCCCACCTGAGGCCTCGCCCTCCTCTTCCTGGCGATATCCTGAAGCGCGATTACAACTCACCAGGTAACTCACTTAAAAACTTTTGCGATTTTGGAACAACCAACAAGGATCTGTTTCAGGACATCTGCTTCATAAGCACTCAAACAATCGATGCTTTCAGGATCGGTATGACATGCTTTATTAAAACAAAAGGGAATAACTTGTGAGATTTGACTAATTATATTTCGTTCTGGCAACGAAACTCATCGCGGCCTAGGCCCAGTTTCTCAGTACAACCTTTCAATTGCCGGACTTATAGACCGTTTTCCAAAGCGTCATACCACTTCACCCCATTAGACACCAGAGCAAAGGCCAAAAGAAATCTCATGCTCATTTAGGCAATAAATAGTGCATTGGCTTATAAGTCAAAACAATATCCCCCACATTCTATCAGAGAATTCGTAACGTCTTGCCATTCCTTACCTACGCATTCTCGAAATGAGGAACATTAAAAACCAAACCTTTCAAGCCCTAGGCATGAGCGCATCCCCGAGATATGTAGATAAAAATCTATCAAAAAACTGAAACGCCATCAAAAAAACTTACCAACAGATGTATAAAAACCTCACATTTCACAAAACATAAGCACTAGCTCTTACACATTTTACCTAGCTTTCAGGCCTTCCAGATAGTTTTTTTTCGAGTTTCCTCTCAACGTCCTATCCCACCCAAACACCTCGACTATCGACAAGATAATCAGGCCTAGTCTTCCCAACAGCAGCCTGTTTGAATTCTTTATGGTCAACCAATAATACCACCACATCAGCCGTATCCAAAGCGACTTTCTCGTCAACCAAACTTCCGCTATCCAATGTACCACTTGGCAAACATTTAATATTCGGCTCCACGATCAACGACTGACCTGGGTGGGTCGCCACAATGGTTTCCGCAATCTTCAACGCCGGGCTTTCACGCAGGTCATCAATATCGGGTTTGAAGGCTAACCCAAAACAGGCAATGGTCACATCTCTGGCAGTCTTGTCGGGATTTTCCTTCAAGTACTTACCGACAGTTTCATTGACCTTGTCGACTACCCACTGGGGCTTCCCATCATTCACTTCACGGGCTGTGCGAATCAGTCTCGCTTCTTCTGGTGTCTCACTGACAATGAACCATGGATCCACAGCGATACAATGCCCTCCCACCCCAGGACCGGGCTGGAGAATATTTACACGCGGATGTCGGTTGGCCAGTCGGATCAATTCCCAGACACTGATATCCAGTTTATCGCAAATAATGGAAAGCTCATTGGCAAATGCAATATTGACGTCCCTGAAGCTATTCTCGGTTAGCTTTGCCATTTCAGCGGTACGAGCCGTCGTCGTAATGCACTCCCCTTCCACAAAGATCTTGTAGAGGTCCGTAGCAGCCTGAGAACACTTGGTAGTCATCCCCCCAATAACGCGATCATTTTCCACAAGCTCACGAATAACATGGCCAGGGAGCACACGTTCTGGGCAATGTGCTATACGAATATCCGATTCCTCACCATGAGTCTGAGGAAAAGTCAGGTCTGGTCGTGCTTCGGCGAGCCATTGGGCCATACTTTCCGTGGCACCGACAGGCGATGTCGATTCTAGAATGACCAGGTCACCTTTCTTGAGCACGGGTGCTATAGATTCACTCGCGGCTTTTATATAAGTGAGGTCCGGCTCATGGCTGGTATATTCAGGGTTTGTCTTGAAAGGCGTAGGTACAGCAACGAGAAATGCATCCGCTGGCTCGGGGGACGTCGTCGCCCTCAGTAGACCTTGTTCCACGGCAGCGTGGACTATGATATCGAGCTCGGGCTCGACGATATGAATCTCACCTCTGTTGATCGTATCGACAACATGCTCACTAACATCTACACCAATGACCTGTTTTCGCCGTGAAGCGATGACTGCCGCAGTAGGTAAACCGATGTACCCTAAGCCAATTACCGAAATAGTATTGAATTCCATTTACCGAGTTCTCGACAACTATTTTAATGAATGGGGAGTAAAATTACCGATTCGCCAGTACTTCCATGATCCTCTGACAGGCTTTCCCATCACCATATGGATTATGGGCATAGCTCATTGCTTCATAGGATTTCTTGTTCTTGAGTAAGCTATCTAGCTCACCTACAATCTTATCAACATCAGTTCCAACGAGCTTTACGGTGCCAGCCTGTATGGCTTCCGGACGCTCAGTTGTTTCTCGCATCACCAGCACCGGTTTGCCAAGCGACGGGGCTTCTTCTTGGATACCGCCGGAATCAGTCAGAATCAGATAGGCGCGGTTCATCAAGTAAACGAAGGGCAGATAATCCAGAGGCTCAATCAAGTGGACATTGTCGATGTCCGAGAGTAGCCGATTGACCGGCCCTAGTACATTCGGGTTCAAGTGCACCGGATAGACGATTTGACAGTCAGGATGGCTCACTGCTGTATCATGAAGCGCTTGGCAAATACGCTCGAAACCGCCACCAAAACTCTCTCGTCGGTGTCCTGTCACCAAGATCAACTTGCGATCAGCGTCGAGGAAATCAAACTGTGTGGAAAACTGTTGTTGGAAGCGACTGCTGTCCTCGAGTTTACGAACCACATCCAGTAGCGCATCAATCACGGTGTTGCCGGTGACATGCACCTTCGTCGGGACAACACCCTCCTCCAGGAGGTTCTGCCTAGAGCGATCAGTGGGCGCGAAGTGCAGCTCGGCCAAGGCTCCGGTGAGCTTGCGATTGGCTTCTTCGGGCCAAGGACTGTAGATGTTTCCCGTGCGCAGACCGGCTTCCACGTGTCCCACGGGAATCTGCTGGTAGTAGGCAGCCAAGGTAGTGGCGAAAGTGGTCGCTGTATCGCCATGTACCAGTACGATATCCGGCTTTACCTCGCTCAGTACGCTTTTCATGCCCTGCAGAATGGCCGTGGTCACGTCTGTGAGGTCCTGGCCAGGCTTCATGATATTCAGATCGTAATCGGGGGCAAGAGAAAAAAGATCCAGTACTTGATCAAGCATCTCGCGATGCTGCCCAGTCACGCATACCTTTGCATCAAAGCGCTGATCATTGGCTAATGACAGCGCCAGCGGTGACATCTTGATCGCCTCCGGGCGCGTACCGAATACACACAAGGTTTTGATAGGCATAATTCGTTGAATATTATCTTAGAGGCTAAACTTTCAGTAAGGATGGGACCATCTTGTAGCTTCGATGGTTACGCAATTGATTGAGCAATGCTGGCCGTTGATATCCGTCGCTTTTTCCAAGGCCATTTGACAACCGAAAAGCTGCTGCAGATTGGAGCGACAAAAACGGATAAACGCCGACTTTTGAGTTTCCATACCCGAACGAGTACGACGTCTTCAGCCCAAGAGCTAACACAGGTTTGCACGCTACCGCCCGGAGATTGTTCCGGGCTGAATCTCTTACCCTTAAAGCACCGACGCTCATCGGTGCCAGCTTGTCTGTTGCCGCCGGTTGCCGGTGTTCCGCAGCCCTGCCTGGTGGCAGGGTACGGCGCCCTGTCTTCTTCGGTTCGCCACGAGGCACACCCGGCAAATGGGCACCCTGAAACGAGAAAGACGCCCAGCAGGGCGTCTTAGGGTACCATTTTCTAACAGACTGTTACCGGTATACGGGCAGCCGAGCACACACTTGTTCAACCTTGGCCTTCACCTCGGCCTCGATGGCAGCCGTGTCTTCACCCTTGACCATGACGTCGAGGATATCGCAGATCCAGCCGGCCAGCTCGCGGCACTCGGTCTCGCCGAAGCCGCGAGTGGTCACTGCCGGCGTGCCAATGCGCAACCCGGAGGTCACGAAGGGGCTCTGCGGGTCGTTCGGCACGGCGTTCTTGTTGACGGTGATATGGGCACGCCCCAGGGCGGCGTCCGCGTCCTTACCGGTCAGGCCCTGCTTGACCAGCGACAGCAGGAAGAGATGGTCCTCGGTGCCGCCAGAGACGATATCAAAGCCGCGCTCGATGAACACGCTGGCCATCGTCTGGGCGTTCTTCACCACCTGCTGCTGATAGGCCTTGAAGTCGGGCTCCATGGCCTCCTTGAAGCAGATCGCCTTGGCGGCAATGACATGCTCCAGGGGACCGCCCTGCCCGCCGGGGAAGACAGCGGACTGCAGCTTCTTCTCGATCTCGGGGTCATTCTCGCTGGAGAGAATCAGGCCGCCGCGGGGGCCACGCAGGGTCTTGTGGGTGGTGGTGGTCACCACATGGGCATGGGCCATCGGGCTCGGATAGACACCGGCGGCCACCAGGCCGGCGATGTGGGCCATGTCGACCAGCAGATAGGCGCCGACCTCATCGGCAATCTCGCGGAAACGGGCCCAGTCGATGATCTGCGAGTAGGCAGAGAAGCCGGCGATGATCATCTTCGGCTGGTGTTCGCGCGCCAGCCTGGCGACTTCGTCATAGTCGATGCGGCCGCTCTCGTCGATGCCGTACTGCACGGCATTGTAGTGCTTGCCGGAGAAGTTGGGGCGGGCACCGTGGGTCAGGTGACCACCGGCGTCCAGGCTCATGCCGAGCACCGTATCGCCCGGCTTGACCAGGGCCTGGAAGACGGCACCGTTGGCCTGGGAGCCGGAGTGCGGCTGGACGTTGGCGTAACTGGCGCCGAACAGTTCCTTGGCGTAGTCGATGGCCAGTTGCTCGACGACATCGACATACTCGCAGCCACCGTAGTAGCGCTTGCCAGGATAGCCTTCCGCATACTTGTTGGTCAGCTGGCTGCCCTGGGCTTCGAGTACCCGGGGGCTGGCGTAGTTCTCGGAGGCAATCAGCTCGATGTGAGCCTCCTGACGCGCGCTCTCCTTCTGCATCGCATCGAACAGGGCATCATCGAAACCGGCAATCTGCATATCACGGCTGAACATCGGCGCAAGACCTCGCATCACGGGAAAATCGGAGGCGCTCATCATACCCCAGCCCATGACGGCTTTCACATGAAAGGCCGTCATGGTTGAGCGCATCATTTCTCATGCGCGCTTGAGAAATTCTGAAGGCACCTTCCACGCGGTCAGCGGGTGTGCACTTGCATCGACAGCTTGCTCGGCAGCACCAGCGGGTCGTCGGCCAGAGCGTCCAGTTCCTGCTCGTCGCCTTCCGGCAGGGTGAAATGCACGACCAGTTCACTGGCCTTGCCTTCCATCATGTCGACCAGACCACCGAGCAGTGTGGCGAATTCCGGACCGAACAGGCTGCCGAGTCCCTTGGCCTGGGTACGCGCCTGCGCCATGAACTCATCCTCGCTCATGCTCTGGCTGGTCGCGATCACCGCCGGCAGACGACCGAACAGACCAAGATCGGTCAACGTCGTCTCGACCTCGCCGCCCAGCAAGGTGACATCATCGAGACCATCCACCTCGGCAAAATAGCTCGCCGGATCCGCACCTTCCGGCAGACGGGCCGGGGTCTCGCTGTCGAAGGTCCAGCGGAAGGCATCATCGGCGGTCACCCGGCTCTTGCCGAGCAGCATCGCCCGGGTATCGTCCAGCGCTTCCCACTGCCCATCGAAGGCGGCATCGAGCGAAAGCTGACCGCTGCCGCCGGTGAGCACATTGCTCATCATGCGTAGACGAGTGCGCTTCTCGGCCGGCGCCAACTCGATCATGCGCGCCAGATCAAGATCGAGCGATTCCAGCCACAGGCCGCCGGCACCATCCGACATGTCGCTCTCGACCAGCAGGCGATCCAGCGTCGCCGCCAGGCGCTGGGCCTCGATATTCAGATTCTTCAGCTCCATGCGGTCGGCCCGCGCCTCGGCCTGGCTCTTCAGGTCGCGCAATCCCTCGATGTTCAGGATGCCCAACGTGAACTTGCCATCGCCGATCTCGCCGAATGACTCGCCGCTGCCGGCGATATCGGTTGCCTCCAGGCTGCCGATGGTATCCTGGGCAAGATCCCTGGCATGCAAGCGCTCGACCGTCAGGCGAGGATTGGTGACGCTGCGCGCGCGCTCCCCGGCCGTACCGAGCACGGTGCGACCGCTGCGCTCGATCACCAGCCCTTCGGCCGTCAGCTCGGCGGCCTCGAGCCCATCGGCCAGCACACCCCGGGGCGAAAGCACCGGGCGAGAAGGCTCGACGACCACCAGCCGGCGCGCGGTAATCGTCCCCGCCTGGCCGTCGGTGACGCTCAGGCCCTCCAGGACCACTCGGTCGGGATCATCGTAATCCCCCTCGACGACATAGCGATCGACATGCACTCGCCCGCCCCGGTCACTGACGTACTCCAGGTCCTCGGTACGGGTCTCGCCGCCCAGCATGCTCTCGGAGATATCTCCGATAGTCAGCTCTCCCGGCTGGTCGGCGAACAAGGCACGCAGATCTGCCTCGAACTTCTCGGCATCCGCCAGGGCAGGTCCAGCACAGGCCAGCAGCAATGCTCCCAATACCACGGCACGAGCTCGCTTGCGCGGCATGAATCCTCTTTCCATTGCACCCAGCTCCTTTGGTGATTTGTCACCGTTGATACCCCGCAGACGGCGCCACGAATTCCGAGTATGCATGATCTCGACGACGCTGGCGTGATGCGGCGTTCACCTTGCCGACACCTCAGGTCTCCCCGAGCAGGCCGAGACTCGCCGCCGGCGCCTGACGCCTCAGCCCCCGCGACAGCCACTGGCCGATTCCCCCGACCAGCAGGACGCCGCCCAGCGGCAACCAGCCCCACAGGGCAGGATGCCAGCGTGGCGCCAGATCCAGCCAGGCGACGTAGATCCCGGCGGCGGCCAGTTCCACCAGCAGGGCCGCCAACAGGCCGCTGGCCAGCCCCTGCTGGGCGAACTCGGCCCCCTGGATACGTGACAGCAACCGATTGCCGGCCCCGAACACACGCAGCAGCCCGGCCTCGTGCGCCCGCATCGGCATGCTGGCCACCAGGGCGGCGTAGAGAACGCTGACACCGGCCAGCAAGACGAAGACCAGTACCAGCTCCACCGCCCTCGTCACCTGATCGAGCACCTCGCGGACCCGCGACAGGATCGACTCGACATCGAGCAGCGTCACGGCGGGAAAATCCCGCACCAGATTGCGCAGCAACTCGCGCTCGCCGCCATCGAGATGAAACGCCGTGATGTAACTGTGGCCGAAGTCCTCCAGTACGCCCGGCGGGAAGATGACGTAGAAGTTGGGTCGGAAACTGTCCCAATCCAGGTCTCTCAAACTGGCGACGCGCCCTTGCAGCGTTTCGCTGCCGATCGAGAACGTCATGGTATCGCCGAGCGTCAGCCCCAGGCGCTCGGCCAGCCCGCTCTCCAGCGAGATCGGTGCGACAGGGTCGGCGGCAACGGCTCCCAGCCAGCCTTCTGCCGTTGATGCCGACGGCGCGAACCAGTCGCCGGCCACCAGCCGATTGCCGGTCGGCAGATCGGCACGCCAGGTCAGATTGAGCTCGCGACGCAAGACGTTGTCGCCACGCGCCTGCTCGGGAACTGCCTCCAGTGGCGGCTGTCCGTCGATGGCAGTAATGCGCCCACGCACCATGGGATAAAGTGCACTGCGGGCATCGGCGGTTCCGGCCAGCGCTGCCTCGAAGGCATCGCGCTCGGCAGGTTGAATGTTGATGGCGAAATGGTTCGGCGTGTCCTCGGGCAACTGAGCGCGCCAGGTATCGAGCAGATCGCCACGTACCAAGGCGATCATGCCCATGGCAAACAGTGCCGTCGCGAAGGCCAGCAGCTGGCCTAGGCTGGCGGTACGGCGCCGTGCCAATTGCTGCCCGCCCAGTCGCAAGGCCCGCCACAAGCCATCATGAGGCGCCGCCTGACGTGGCAGGTGCGCGCAGAGCCTGGCCAGCAAAGCCAGTAGAACACCGCCCAGCCCCCAGAGCGCCAGCAAGGCCGCCAGCCCGCCGACCAGCAGCCCCAGAGCCAGCACGCCATCGCCGGAATACAACCACAACAGGCCACCGAACACGCCGGCGGCCACGGTCACGACCCACCAGGCCGAAGCTGGCAATGGGTCGAGTTCCCGGCGCAGCACCTTCAGGGCGCTGACGCGGCGCAGCCGCAGCAGGGTCGGCCCGGCGAAGCCCATCAGCACCGCCAGGGCGGTGAAGATCCCCATGCCCAGCGGCAGGATCCCCGGTGGCGGCAGCTCGATCGGCATGACCGCCCCCAGCAGGGCCAACAGCGCCGCCTGTCCGGCCAGCCCCAGCACGGCGCCGAGCAGCGAGGCCGCCAGGGCCAGCCACAAGAGCTGCAGCACGAAGATCCACACCAGCTCGCGTTGGCTGGCACCGAAGCAACGCAGCAAGGCAGCGGTGTCCAGATGCCGCTCGACATAGCGACGCGTCGCCATGGCCACGGCGACCCCGGCCAGCAGCACCGCCGCCAGCCCTGCCAGGCTCAGGTAGCGATCGGCACGCGCCAGGGCGCTGCCCAGCCGGGGCCTGTCCTGGCGCACATCCCGCACCTCGACGCCCTCGCCACGCAATCGCTCGAGCAGCGGCGCAACCTCCTCCACAGCCTGCGCCGGCCCTGCGGCCAGCAACTCGTACTCGATGCGCGAGCCTTCCTGCACCAGCCCGGTGGCCGGCAGATCATCGACATGCATCATCAGGCGCGGATTGAAGCTACCGAAGCCGGCCGAAGGATCGGCCTCCCGCTCGATCACCGCACCGACACGAAAGGTGGCGCTTCCCACCCGCAGGCTGTCACCGCTCTGTAGATCCATCAGCATGGCCAGCCGGGGCGCGATCCACACCTCGCCACGCGGCGGCCCGGCGGCCACCTCCTCGACCTTGCCGCCCCGCGAGACGCGCGAAGCGCCGTAATGCGGATAGACATCGTCCACCGCCTTGAGGCTGACCGATTGAAAGGCATCGCCCCGACTGACCATCGACACCATGTCGACCTGGTCGGACAGGGTCAGCCCCGCCGCCTCCAGCGTCTCGCGCAGTTCGGCCTCGAAGGGGCGAGACTGCTCCAGAACCACATCGCCACCCAGCAACTGGCCCGCCTGCCGCGTCAGTCCCCGATCCAGGCGATCGAGGAAGAAGCCGATCATCGTCGAGGCAGCCACCGCCAACGCCAGCGCCACGAACAAGGCCCGCACATCCCCGGAGCGCAGGTCGCGCTTGAGCCCGCGCCAGGAAAGACGCAGCAGTCGCCCGCTCATGCACCGACCTCTTCACGTGCCATCTCGACGAGCTGCCCCTCCGCCAGACGCAGGCAACGATCGCAGCGCCGCGCCAGGGCATGGTCGTGGGTCACCAGCACCAGGGTGGTCCCGGAGGCGTGATTCAGCTCGAACAGGGTGTCGATGATGCGCTCACCGGTCGTGGGATCGAGATTGCCGGTGGGCTCGTCGGCGAACACCAGCTCAGCCCCCGTGACGAAGGCCCGAGCCAGGGCGACGCGCTGCTGCTCGCCGCCCGAGAGCTGCTTGGGCAGATGCTCGAGCCGCTCGCCGAGGCCGACCCGCTCCAGCCAGCGCCGAGCTCGGGACTCAGCATCCGTCACTGCCGTGAGTTCCAGCGGCATGAGCACGTTCTCCAGCGCCGTCAGGGTCGGCAACAGCTGGAAGTTCTGGAACACGAACCCGACCCGTCCGGCGCGCAGTCGGGCTCGGCCGTCTTCATCCAGTTCGCCTAGGGACTGGCCGAACATCGCGAGCTGGCCGGCGCTGGGGGCGTCCAGCCCGGCCAGCAGACCCAGCAGGGTCGACTTGCCCGCTCCGCTCTGACCGAGGATGGCCAGGCTTTCCCCCGGAAGTACCGCGAGATTCAGTTCCTGCAGGATGGTCAATTGCCGTTCGCCGCTGACGACCTGCTTGGTCAGGCCCTCGGCGTGTAGAATCGGCACCTGGGCATTCTCGTGCGAGGAGTTGGACATGCTGCAGCATTCCCCCGTTGGTCGAGTTCGCAACCCCCATTGGCAGCCCCTGCGGCTCGTCTGGCTGGCTCTGGTACTGTGCCTGGTCGCGGGGCCGATGATGGCGGCACCTCGCCCCCTGATTCTGGTGATGGGCGATAGCTTGAGCGCCGCCTATGGTATCGAGCGCGAGGACGGCTGGGTCAGCTTGATGGCCGATCATCTGACGGGCAAGGCCCGGGTCGTCAACGCCAGCATCAGCGGCGAAACCACCGCCGGAGGCAAGGCGCGGCTACCCGAGTTGCTGAGACAGCACGACCCGGACATCGTTCTGCTCGAGCTGGGCGGTAACGACGGTCTGAGAGGACTGCCTCCCAGCCAGATGCGCGCCAACCTGGCGGCCATGATCGAGGCCAGCCAGGCATCCGGCGCCGAGGTGGCCCTGCTTGGCATCGACATTCCGCCCAATTATGGCCAGGCCTATCGCGAGGCCTTCGGCGACACCTTCGCGGCGCTCGCGAAGCGCTACGACATTCCCCTCGTTCCCTTCCTGCTCGACGACGTGGCCCTGCAGGATGGATTGATGCAGGACGATGGCATTCACCCCACCGCCGCCGCCCAGCCTCAGATACTCGACAACGTCTGGCCGGTGCTCGCCGCGCTGCTGGAAACCTCCGGCATCGACCTCGCCAGCCGCCCGCAGTGAGCCTCAGGACCGTGCATCGGCAGGTTCCACCGGCGCCTTCTGCCGTTGCTGCAGACCGAGTCCGCCGAGAATGAGCACCAGCCCCAGCAGCGTCGAGGGCAGGATCGGCTCGCCCACGATGAAGAACAGCAGCACCAGCGATATCGGCGGCGACAGGAAAATCAGGTTGGAGATCCTGGCGGTACGCGAGACCGTGCGCATCGCTAGTTGCCAGAACACGAAGGCAATGCCCATCTCGAACAGTCCTACATAGATGCCCGCGGCAAGCCCGGTAGCGCCGACCCACTCCACCTCGGGGCCCATCAGCAGAATCAGGGTGAGCACCGGCACGCCGACGCTGAAGTTCTGCCATTGCGCCACCAGTGGTGAACGCCGGTCGCGGGTGTTGAGCAACCAGTACAACGCCCAGATCAGCGTCGAGACCAGCGCCAGGCCGACGCCCAGCGGATCGGCGAAATCCACGTCGAGAACGCGACCCCGGGTAGCGATCACCCAGACGCCGGAATAGGCGATCAGGCCGGCCAGCACGTCCATGCGCGTGAGCCGCTGGCCGAGTATCGGCACGGCGAGAAACGCCATGGTCAACGCCCAGGTGTAGTTGAGCGCCATGGCCTCCTGGCCCGGCAACCGGTCATAGGCCGCAAACAGCACCAGATAATAGGCCACCGGATTCATCAATCCGGCCCAGGCGGCGGTGCGCCAACCATGACGCAGGGCCTCCGGAAACTGACCGCGACGCCACACCAGCCCACCGATCACCGCCCAGGAGACCAGTGAAGCGATCCACATCAGGGTCAGCGGCGACATATAGCCAAGCGCCACCTTGAAGGCAGTGGCCACCGTGGACCACAACCCCACGGCACCGAGGCCGTAGAGGATGGCACGACGATCCGATGTCATAGACTCTCCCTGTCCATCAGCCAATGTTTCGTCTGTCGTCGCTTAACGATCGACGTGCCCCAGGTCGCGCTCCGGGTCCAGCCGGTCGCGCACCTTCTGCTTCAGGATCTTGCTGTCGGGGAATCCCCCGTCGCGCTTGCGTTCCCAGAGACTCTCCTCGTCGAAGAAAATCTCGAAATGGCCACCGTGAGATGGCGCCAGCGCCACTTCCTCGAGCGCCTCGCCGAAGGTGGAAAGCAGCTCCTGGGCGTACCAGGCACTGCGCAGCAACCATTGGCACTGGGTGCAGTAGTGAATGCGAATACGTGACATGACGCCTCGACTGCCGCAAGAATTATCGTCTCATCTTACCGCCAAGGAAGGACGATGGCCCAGCGCGAAATCAGCCAATCCAGACTCTTCGAATGGCTCACCGGCGACGAGGACAGCCGGATGTGCCGCGACATCCCCGACGCGGCCTGTCGAGAACAACCCCGTAATGCGTTTCTCCATCTGCTGGCCGCCTTGGGCAACAAGCTCGCCGACGAACTGTCCAGCGCCCGCCTGGTACTGCCTTGGCTGCTCGGCACCATCGGTTCCCCGGCCTGGATGGTCGGCCTGCTGGTACCGATCCGGGAAGCCGGCGCCTTGTTGCCCCAGCTGCTCGTCGCCGGCCTGATCCGGCAGCATCCACGCCGCAAATGGGCCTGGGCCATCGGCGGCCTCTTCCAGGCCCTGTGCGCTGCCGGCCTGGCACTGCTGGCGCTGTTCGGGCAAGGCGGAACCGGTGGCGCCCTGGTGCTCGCCGCACTGACAGTCCTGTCACTGGCACGCGGCCTTTCCTCCATTGCCACCAAGGACGTGATGGGCAAGACCATCGCCAAGCGCCAACGCGGTACCCTGATGGGCTGGAGCGGCGGAGTGGCCGGTGCGGTGACACTGCTGGCCGGCATTGTCCTGTTGTGGTTCGACGACCGTCCCGGTGAGCTGGCTCTTGCCACGCTCCTGGCCATCGCCGCCCTCGGCTGGGCGCTCAACGCCCTCTGCGCGGCGCGCATTCGGGAAGCGCCCGGCGCCGTGGAGGGAGGGGAGAATGTCTGGCAGGCCATTGGCACCGGCTTTCGCCTGCTGCGCGAAGATCGTGTCTTCCTGCGTTTCAATCTCTCCCGAGCCCTGTTGCTTTCCAGCGCCCTGGCCCTGCCCTATGTCGCCCTGCTGGGCCAGCAGCAAGGTGGTACGGCGCTCGGCGGGCTGGGCGTGCTGATCCTTGTCTCTGGCGTGGCCGGCATGCTGGCCAGCCCCATCTGGGGGAAGCGTGCCGATGTCTCGAGCCGCACGGTCATGCGCGATGGCGGACTGGGCACCACTGCCTGCTGCCTGCTGGGAGCGGCCTTCGCCTGGTGGCCGGCTGAATGGACACAGAGTGTCTGGCCCTATGCGTTGGTGTATGCCCTGCTGGTCATCGTCCATGCCGGCGTGCGTTTGGGACGCAAGACCTACATCGTCGACATGGCCGACCAGCAGGATCGCGCGCTTTACGTGGCGCTCTCCAATACCTTCACCGGCGTCCTGATGCTCGTGGTGGGCAGCGTGGTCGGAGCCCTGGCCCAGTGGTTCGGCACCGCCCCACTGCTGGCCTTGCTGGGCATGACCGGGCTTGCCGCCGCCGTCTGCGCCCAGGGCCTGCCCGAGGTCGAATGAACGACACAACATGAAAACTGCGCTTCAGAAGCCGCTCGGGCTTGAACTGAACCGCGTCTCGTCTTATATAGCCGGCAGGTGCCCTCGCCGAGCGCCGGCTTGAGGTCCGGTGCGGCGTATGGCAACGCTTGTGCCCGGCCATGGGAGGAGATCGCATGCGCCCCGAGTCCTTTTACGATGACCCCTTCGACGATCCCGATCAGGACGCCGACGCCACTCCCGAACGCCCCGTCAGTCGCACCGAACGACTGCGCGCCCGACGACGCCTGGAGGATCTGCTCGAGGAACGGCGGCTGCGACGCGCTATCGAGGACGACTGGGACCTGGACGAAGAGGAATGACGGCATGCCCCTGCCATGAAAGGGGCGGGCACGAGAGTGCGCAGTCAACGCTCAGACGAGTTTGTCTCTCCACTCCCTAGCCTTTCCCTTGCCCGGCCACTATCATCAGGGCCAGCCAGTGCTCCAATTCCGAACCTCCAACCCTAGTGAGATTCCATGGCGCAATACGTCTACACCATGAATCGGGTGGGCAAGGTCGTGCCCCCCAAGAAACAGATCCTCAAGGACATCTCCCTGTCCTTCTTCCCGGGCGCCAAGATCGGCGTGCTCGGCCTCAACGGCGCGGGCAAGTCGACCCTGCTGCGCATCATGGCCGGGGTCGACACCGAGTTCGAGGGCGAGGCCCGCCCGATGCCGAACATGAATGTCGGCTACCTGCCCCAGGAACCCGAGCTCGACGACGACAAGAACGTCCGCGAGACCGTGGAAGAAGCGCTGGGCGCCATCAAGGAGGCTCAGGAGAAGCTCGACGCCGTCTACGCCGCCTATGCCGAGCCGGATGCCGACTTCGATGCCCTGGCCACCGAGCAGGCGCGCCTGGAGAACATCATCGAGGCCGCCGACGCCCACAACCTGGAACGCAAGCTGGAAGTGGCCGCCGAAGCCCTGCGCCTGCCGCCCTGGGACGCCAGGGTCGGCAACCTCTCCGGCGGCGAGCGCCGTCGCGTGGCGCTTTGCCGTCTGCTGCTATCCAACCCCGACATGCTGCTGCTGGACGAGCCGACCAACCACCTCGATGCCGAATCGGTGGCCTGGCTGGAGCGCTTCCTGCACGACTACAGCGGCACCGTGGTGGCCATCACCCACGACCGCTACTTTCTCGACAACGTGGCCGGCTGGATCCTGGAGCTGGACCGCGGCGAAGGCATTCCCTTCGAGGGCAACTATTCCCAATGGCTGGAAGCCAAGGAAAAACGCCTCGCCCAGGAAGCCAAGCAGGAAGCCTCCCGCCAGAAGGCCATCAAGCACGAGCTCGAGTGGGTGCGATCCAACGCCAAGGGGCGCCAGGCCAAGAGCAAGGCTCGCCTCAACCGCTTCGAGGAACTGCAGTCCGGCGAGGTCCAGCAGCGCAACGAGACCAACGAGATCTACATTCCGCCGGGGCCGCGTCTCGGCGACAAGGTCATCGAGTTCCACGGCGTCTCCAAGCGCTTCGACGACAAGCTGCTCTACGACGACCTGAGCTTCACCGTGCCCCCTGGCGCCATCGTCGGCCTGGTCGGTGGCAATGGCGCGGGCAAGTCGACCCTGTTCAAGCTGATCGAGGGCACGGAAACTCCCGATGCCGGCGAAGTGGTCAAGGGCGAAACCGTGGACATCGCCTACGTCGAGCAGCTGCGCGACGATCTGGACAACAAGCAGACGGTGTGGGAGGCGGTCTCGGACGGCCAGGACATTCTCAACATCAACGGCTATGAAGTCTCGTCGCGCGCCTATGTGGGACGCTTCAACTTCAAGGGCAACGACCAGCAAAAGCGCCTCTCGGACCTCTCCGGCGGCGAGCGCGGTCGCCTGCAGCTCGCCCAGACCCTCAAGCAGGGCGCCAACGTGCTGCTGCTCGACGAGCCGTCCAACGACCTGGACATCGAGACCCTTCGCGCCCTCGAGGAAGCCCTGCTGGCCTTCCCCGGCTGCGCCCTGGTGATCTCCCACGATCGCTGGTTCCTCGACCGCATCGCCACGCACATCCTCGCCTTCGAAGGGGATTCCCAGGTGGTGTTCTTCGAGGGCAACTACACCGAGTACGAGGCGGACCACAAGAAGCGTGTGGGAGACGACACACCGCACCGGATGAAGTACAAGCGCATCGATGCCTGACCGGCTTCGCCGGTCGGCAGCCTTAAGCAGTAAGCTTTAAATTGAACCCCAAGGCCTCGTGCCTTTGGGGTTTTTTCATGCTTACCGACCCCAGAGCCTCGCCATGACAGTCGCCGTGTTCACACCATTCTTCCAGCCCTCTGGCATTCATTGCTGTGCCGTCACAACCGTTCACTTGCGCTTGATCACAACTCACTGCATAAGAGAGAAGCTACCTATCAACGACTGACCAAACCCCGCACGGGGAGGGAACCTCATGCTGTTGTTTCACCCCATCATGCTGTTCAAGCGCTTTGCCAGTAGCATTGCCTACCTGCCGACACTGGCGGCACTGTTCTATGCCGCCCTCGGGCTGCTGGCATTGCTATCGCCGGTGACCAGCGATTTTCTTCCGACGATCATCAAGGAACTGGGCCTCGAAGACCCTGGTGGTGCGCAATCGCTGCTCACGGCACTGCTCGGCGGCATGATCTCGTTGGTGGTATTCAGTTTCTCGATGGTCATGTCGGTACTGTCCCAGGCCGGAGCCAACTTTTCCCACAAGCTGGTGTTCGGATTGATCTCCGCGCGCCGTCACCAGCTGGTTCTCGGCCACTATCTCGGCACCATCCTGTTTATCCTGATGCTGCTGATCGTGCCCTACTCGATCGACGGTGACCCTATGTGGCGCTCCATTGCCGTGTATGCCGCCTGCGTCATGGTGCTGCATTGTCTGGCTCTGTTCGTCTACTTCATCCACAACGTGTCACAGTCGATCCAGATCGATGCCGTCATCAGCAGCCTGCATACCGACACCCTGTCCTCGATGAAGCAGCGCCATGACAGAGAAAAGGAAGCCCGATGGCAATACCAGCCCATCACGCCGCCCCTGCAAGCCCCCTGTCATCCACTGCATGCCGGTGAGGCCGGATACATCCAGAACGCCGACCTGCCCGCCATGGCCAAGCTGGCCGAACGTATCGGCGGGGTCATACATCTCGACTTCCAGTTTGGCGACTATGTGCTGAAGGGCCAGCCGATCGCTCGCCTTGAAGGCAAGCAGGCTCCCGATGAAAAGTGGCGCAGCTCCTTTCTCGAGACACTGACCCAACTGGAAGGAGAGTCCGTAGGGGAGCACTTCGCTCATGGCATGACCCAACTGATGGAGATTGCCATCAAGGCGTTGTCTCCCGGCATCAACGACCCCGGCACTGCCCGCCTGTGCCTCCATCGCATCACTGACTTGCTGAGCCATTACCTGGACACGAGGATGGCCAATCGATTACGGGACAGCCATGGTGAAGTGCGTGTCTGCTGGCAACTGGAATCCTTCGACAGCCTTCTACATCGCCTGCTGACACCCATTCTCCATTATGGAATGGAGGACCAGAGCATTCTGCTGGGGCTGCTCAAGGCATTGAAATCGCTTTCGGTCACCGCCGATTCGCAATACCTCGCCACCCTTCAGCAGTTTGCCGACCGGGTCGTCGAGTGCCTCGACGCGAACAGCCGACACACGCTGGACCGAACGTTCGTCAACCAGCGGTTGAACCGGGGCTACCACCGGCTGAATCTGCCAGATAGCCTGGACGCACGGTCACCGTGACCGCGACGCATGCCATCGATCGACGTAGCGACACGGACCTGCCCATGAGCAGGCCCGTGGCTCACACATCATATAGCTTGGGGTCACTCTTGTTGGGTCGTGTCTTGAAACGACGATGCAGCCACAGGTACTGCTCGGGATGTCGGCGGATGGCGGCTTCGATGACGGCGTTGATGCGGGTGGCATCGGCCACCTCATCACCGGAGGGGAAGTCCTCCAGAGCGGGCAGGTATTCCAGACGATAGGTGTAATCGTCGGGATTGCGATGAAAGATCAGTGGCATGACCGGCGCACCGGTCATGCGGGCGATCTTGGCGGTGAGCTTGATGGTCGCCGCCTCGACACCGAAGAACGGCGCGAAGACACTGGCCTCCCGGCCGAAATCCTGATCCGGGGAATACCAGACATGATGCCCCGACTTGATTCGGCGAACCACGCCCCGCAGGTCGTGGCGATCGATGGCGGTGCCGAAGATGCGGTTGCGCGCCCGGGTCATGAAGCGCTCGAACAGGGCATTGTCATGGGGTCGGTAGACCACGTCAGCGGGAAAGAACAGGGAATGCAGGGCGCCGCCAAGATCCAGCGTCGAGAAGTGAATGCCGATGATCAGCGCCCCCTTGCCCTCGGCCTGCACCCGAGCCATGTGCTCCTGGCCCTCGAAGACCACACGATGGCGCAGATGCTCCGGGTCCCGACACCAGCCGGTGGCCGTCTCCAGAATTCCGATGCCGTTGGCAATGAAGGTGTCCCGGACCAGGCGACGTTGCCGCTCATCGTCGAGTTCGGGAAAGCACAAGCGGATGTTGGTCTCGGTGATACGCCGCCGACGCTTGGCAAAACGCCAGGCAGCGAGCCCGATGAGCTTGCCGACCCAGAGCTTGAGCCGCCAGGGCAACCAGGCGCCGACATGCATGGCACCGATGGCCAGCCAGGTCGGCCAGTAACGGGGATGAAGAAAACGGGTCGCGGAAGCTTGCTCGGACATGGGGCTCTCACACTCGGATTCAGCCGCCATGATACCGCCTGGGCACCCTCGGCAGCACCCCGGTCAGCAGGGTATAGCTGATGGTATCGCAATAGCGGGCCACCTCATCCACCGACAGCACTTCGCCATTGGCGGCGCATCCCCAAAGCACCACCTCGCTGCCGATCTCAGCCTCGGGCAGGTCGGTGAGGTCCACCGTCAGCATGTCCATGGAGACCTTGCCAACAAGCGCCGTGCGGCGCCCCTCGACCAGGACCGGCGTGCCATCGCAGGCATGGCGATCGTAACCGTCGCCATAGCCGCAAGCCACCACGCCGATGCGTGACGGGCGTGGTGCTCGCCAGCGCCCGCCATAGCCGACCGGCTCCCCTTCGTCGAGATCGCGCACGGCGATGAGCTCAGAACGCAGCGTCATCACCGGTGACAGCCGACGGCTCGCCGTGTTGGAGGCCTCGAGAGGATCGCTGCCATAGAGCATGACGCCGGGCCGATTCCAGGCCCCGTGGCTCTCCGGCCGAGCCAGGGTGGCCGGCGAGTTGGCCAGGCAGGTCGGTGCGCCCAGCTTCTCGGCCAGTGCGCGCAATGCGCTCATCTGGCGTTGGAAATACTCGGTATCGGCATGATCGGCGGTGGCGAAGTGGCTCATCAGATGCAGATCACACGCCTGTGTCGGGGCGGCGCTCAGACGCGCCCAGACCGATATCGCGCGCTCGGGGGAGAAACCCAGGCGGTGCATGCCGGAATCGACCTTGATCCAGGTGGGGACCGGCTTTTCAAGCCGATGACGCAGCAGCGCCTCGACCTGCCAGTCACTGTGCACCGCCATCCAGAGACCCTGGGCGTCCACCTTCGCCAGCTCCTCGGCCGAGAAGACGCCTTCCAGCAAGACGATCGGTGCGGTGATGCCGCCCTCGCGCAGCGCTTCCGCCTCCTCGAGACACGCCACGGCAAAGGCGGGCGCCAGCCCCTCCAGAGCGCGGGCGCAGGGGACCAGTCCATGACCATAGGCGTCGGCTTTCAGGACCGCCAGCGACTGGCTGTCCGGCGCCAGGTCTCGGGCGAGGCGATAGTTGTGGCATAGCGCCTCGAGGTCGATGTCAGCACGCAAGGGACGGGGCATGGGTCACTCCAGCAAGATGAAATCCTGAACGACGATCACCGCTCAGAATGCCATGACATCCATCGAATAGGTCACCAAAGTCATGCAGCTATCCAGTCCATTCATCTAAATTGGATATCACTTGCTGGATTTTTTATCGCCCAAAAACCAAAAAGCCAGGACAATGCCCTGGCTTTTGGTTCGATGGCAATCGGCCAAGGCCGGTCACTCGAAGATGGCGTCCAGGTCCAGGCCTTGCTTGTCGAGCATGCGGCGCAGCTTCTTCAGCGCCTCGACCTGGATCTGGCGAACCCGTTCCCGCGTCAAACCGATCTCCTCGCCCACCTGCTCAAGGGTCGAGGCTTCGTGGCCGCGCAGACCGAAACGCCGCACCACCACTTCGCGCTGCTTGTCGGTCAGTTCGGCCAGCCACTCGTCGACATGCTGCTTGACGTCACCATCCACCAGGGTGGACTCGGGTCCCAGGTCATTGTCGTCGGTGAGCGTCTCGATCAACGGCTTGTCGCTTTCGCTTCCCACCGGGTAATCCACCGACGAGACCCGCTCGTTGAGCCCCATCATCTTCTTGACGCTCGCGACCGGCTTGTCGAGATGGTCGGCAATTTCCTCGGCGGTCGCCTCGTGATCGAGCTTCTGGGTCAGCTCCCGTGCCGCCCGCAGGTAGATGTTGAGCTCCTTGACCACATGGATGGGCAGACGAATGGTGCGGGTCTGATTCATCAGCGCCCGCTCGATGGTCTGGCGAATCCACCAGGTGGCATAGGTGGAAAAGCGGAAACCACGCTCGGGATCGAACTTCTCGACGGCGCGGATCAACCCCAGGTTGCCTTCCTCTATCAGGTCGAGCAGGGTCAGCCCCCGGTTGAGATAGCGTCGCGCGATCTTGACCACCAGTCGCAGGTTGGACTCGATCATTCGCGAACGCCCCTGCGGATCGCCCTGGCGAGCAAGACGCCCATAGTGGACTTCCTCCTCGGGCGTCAGCAACGGCGAGAAACCGATCTCGTTGAGGTAGATCTGCGTGGCGTCCAGGCTGTGGTGGTGATGACGATCCTC
Source organism: Halomonas caseinilytica (assembly GCF_001662305.1). GTDB lineage: Bacteria > Pseudomonadota > Gammaproteobacteria > Pseudomonadales > Halomonadaceae > Halomonas > Halomonas caseinilytica. The sequence goes on along the minus strand of NZ_BDEP01000016.1, from coordinate 341,790 downwards.
GCGGCTGAGCGCCTTCTCGAAGGCTTCGTCACTACTGTCATCGACCGCGCCGGCCTCGATCTCGACGGTCTCGACGGCGTCGTCGTCCGCCTCCGCGGCCGACTCCAGATTCACATCCTGAAGGTCCCGTTCAAGCATGCTCATCGATTGCTACCCCATGGTTGCGGCTGGACATCGTTCGTCATGCTGATCACGATCAATGCCCGAGGTTATTATTGTATGACGTTCCGACAGTGACTCGGGAGAGGCTCGTTGGACACGCCATTCAACGTGCGGGCAGATACTCCAGGGGATCCTGAGGCTGGCCATCCTTGCGAACCTCGAAATGCAGCCTGACATCCTGGGCATCGCTGTCGCCCATGGTGGCGATCACTTCGCCGGCCCGGACCACGTCATTCTCCTTCACGCGCAGGGTGTCGTTGTGGGCATAGGCACTCAGGTACTGATCGTTGTGCTTGAGCAGGATCAGCTTGCCATAGCCGCGTACCCCACTGCCGGCATACACCACGATGCCAGGCCCGGCTGCCTTGATAGGTTGCCCCTTTTGACCACCGATATCAATGCCGGCAGTGATGCTGTCGCCTTCTCCATAGCCCCCCACGACACTACCGTCGGTCGGCCATTGCCAGGGAACGTCGTCCACCGGCGTGTAGCGTCGCGGCCCTTCGTCCTGCGTATCCTGTGCAGCCGAGGATTCCTGCGCCTCAGAGGCATCGGCGGTCTCGGTCGATGATGAACCGGCGTCCTCGTCGGCCGACGCCTCGGCGGTCTCGCCGTCGTCGTTGCTCTCGCGTTCCTCATCGGCCGCGTCGCTGTCATCCGACTCGTCGGCTGCCGCTTCTTCCTCGGCGGAGGCGGGCTTATCTTCATCCTCGTAGACCGGGCCGGGCACACCGGCGCTCGCCTCATCACTCGACGCGCCGTCGGCAGCAGCATCCTCGGGCAGCAACCAGTCCAGCGAGCCATCCTCGTCGCCACTCGAACCACCGCTCTGGGTGCCACTGGCCACGGCACCGGCCGCCGCCACGCCAGTGGCGACGGCGCCTTCGCCACCGTCGCGTCCGGTGCCGCTATCGGCTCCGGTCGACGCCTGGCGAGCCGAGCCATCGTCGCCACCCAGCACCAGCCGCTGACCGGGCTGAATATTGTAGGGCGGCGCGATGTTGTTCATCTCGGCCAGGTCACGATAATCCATGTCGTGTCGCCAGGCGATCCCGTACAGGGTGTCACCGGACTTGACGGTATACTCGGCGGGTACGGATGCCGCCCGGCCGGTCGACAGGTCCTCGACCTGTACCGGCGGCGCCTCGCTCTGCGAGGTGGCGCAACCGGCCAGTACCAGCGCAAGCCCCGAGATCAGCAGCCCCTTATGCATTGGAACCCTCCTCCTTGTCCTTGTCTACGCTATCATGCTAACCGGCCTGCGGTGTATCAGGGCCGCGGTTGAGACGGTCAACGCACAGCACCAGGCCGGCACCGACCAGCATCAATGCCAGCACGGCCGGTAGCTGGGCGGAATCACCGGTGACGACACCGAAATCTCCCGGGGTCAGGTAATGGTAATCGAGCGGGATCATCTGCCCGTCCTCCCCGATCTGGTAAGACGCCAGCTGGCGCCAGGGCCAGAGGGTCGGCAATGAGCCCACGATGAACCCCACCAGCATCTGCAGCGTGGCGCCATGGCAGTGCCTGAGCAGCCAGGACAGCAGACGCGAAAAAACGAACAGGCCGACCAGGCAACCACCTCCGAACACGGCAAGCAAGCCCAGATCGAAGCTCCGAACGCCTTCCATCACGGTGCCATAAAGTCCCATGGTCAGCAGCAGAAAACTACCGGAAACGCCCGGCAGCAACAGGGCGCTGATGGCGATGGCCCCTGCCGTTGCCAGCACCAGATGGGTACTGCCCAATTGTGACACCCAGGGCATCAGGTCAGGCAACCATTGCGCCAGCAGCAACCCGAGGACCAGTGGCATCAGGTACCACCATCGCCACTCCACGGGATGACGCCAGACCACCAGCGCCGAAGCGGCCACCAGGCCGAAGAAGAGGCCATCGAGCAGCAGGGGCTGCACTTCCATCAACCACACCACCAGATGGGCGACGCTGACCAGGCTGATCGCGATACCTGCCAGCAGGGGCACCAGGAAACGCAGGTTGAGATACTCGACCAGTCCGGCCAGTCCCTGCCGACGCCAGACGCCGAAGGCCTCGGGACCGAAGCGTTCGATGGTATGAATCAGCTCTTCATAGATGCCGGTGACAAAGGCGATGGTGCCTCCGGAAACCCCAGGCACCGCATCGGCGGCTCCCATGCCGGCACCCTTGAGCAAGAGGCCAAGATGACGCTTCAACGAATGACTCCTTCCAGCAACGGCACGAAACGCACCGGCTCCAAACGCTCTCGCTCGAACTGATCGCCATTGCGACGGACCCGAACGAGCCACTGGCGCCCCCCCTTGTCCGCCACCGGGGCGATCATGACGCCCCCATCGGTCAACTGGGCCAGCAGCGGCATGGGCATCTCGCTGGCGCAGGCGGTGAGCAGGATAACCTCGAAGGGGGCCGCCTCGGGCCACCCGTGTCCGCCATCGGCCAGTCGCAACTGGACGTTGTCCGCCTCCAGCCAGCGCAGCCGATCGCCGGCGCGGCGGTGCAGTGCATTGATCCTCTCCACCGACCAGAGTTCCGCGACCAAGCGAGCCAGTACCAATGTCTGGTAGCCGGAGCCGGTACCGATCTCGAGCACCCGGGACGGCCCGGCCTGGACGACCAGCTCGCTCATGCGCGCCACGATCCACGGGCGCGACAAGGTCTGGCCGTGCCCGATGGGCAGGGAGGTGTCCTCGTAGGCACGATGCGACAGTGCCTCATCGAGAAAGAGATGGCGAGGCTCACGAGCCATCACTTCCAGCACGCGTCGATCGCGAATGCCCTGCCGGGCCAGACGCTCCACCATGCGATCTCGGGTCCGTTGCGATGTCATGCCGACACCGCGAAGGTCAGGTGAGTGCATTCAGCCAATCCTGCACGTCGTCGCGCGCTGCATGCCGGGTCAGGTCGGTCTGCAGCGGCGTGATAGAAACGAAACCGGCTTCCACGGCGGCGAAGTCGGTGTCCGGGCCATCATCGGCATTCTCGCCCACCGGTGCAATCCAGTACCGCTTTTGGCCACGCGGGTCCTGCACCTCCAGAGGACGCGCCGCCGGCCCTCGGTAACCCATCCGGGTCACCCGAAAGCCACGTAGCTCCTCCCAGGCCAGATCGGGCACATTGACGTTCAGCAGGCTGCGCGGCGGCAACGACAGCTGATCGGCAGCCCCCACGAGACTCGCCGCCACACGACCGGCCGTTTCGAAATGATGCCGGCCCACCAGTGACATGGCGATGGCGGTCATGCCCAGGTTGCGCCCCTCCATGGCTGCCGCGACGGTGCCGGAATACAGCACGTCATCGCCGAGGTTGCCGCCATGGTTGATCCCGGAGATGACCAGGTCGGGCCGCTCCTCCCAGACACCGTTGACCCCCAGGTAGACGCAATCCGCCGGTGTCCCGTCGACGCTGTAGAAGCCGTTCTCCAGGGCCGACAACGCCAGCGGTCGCGTCAGTGTCAGCGAGTTGCTGGCACCGCTCTTGTCGCGGTCGGGCGCCACCACCCGCAAACGGGCATGCGGGAGCAGCGCATCGTACAATGCCTGCAGGCCGGGGGCATGGACACCATCGTCATTGGACAGCAGCAGTCGGCGCATCCGGAGCTCCTCGTTCATCGTCCCCGGACGGGGACGGCTGGAAATTCAGGGTCGGGTGATCGATCAGTTCGCGCAGCACCGAGGTGGCATAGGCCCCCGGCGGCAACTCGAACGACAGCCATACCGCACCCTCGGCATCGCGCTCGAGACCGGGGGCGGCCAGACGCAGTCGCAACGGCCGCCGCGCAAGACGAGCACCGGCACGCACCAGTCCCTCGCATAGCGGCTGGTGCGCTGCCAACGGATCGCGCTCGGACGCCAGGGCCTCTTGGCAGGCCACCGACTCGCCACGGCCCCACAACACGCCACTGGGATGGATATCCAGACGCGCGGCCCTGTCGCGGAGCTCATCGTCGAGCCGCTCGATGACGAACTGGCTGCTCGAACCATCCAGGATCACGGCCTCGCCCTCGAGCGGCGAGTCCCAGGTGCCCTGCTCGATACGTGCGGCCAACTGGACGTTGAAGAGATAGCTGCGTGCCGCCGAGAGCAGCATCCCCTGGGGATCGTCACGCTTCCGCCATCCTCGCGCCAGCAACGAAGCCGCACGATGCAGATTGCGGCCATCCGGACCGAATCGCTGGGGGCCGAAGTAGTTGGGTACCCCGTGTCGGCACAGCCATGACCAGCGTTCATCCAGTCCGGGCATGACCGTGACATCACCGGTCAACCGCAGGTGAAAGCGGTTGCCGCGATGCACGCCGCGCTTCAGCTTTCGCGGATGGCGACGGGTCTCCAGCAGCGCGAGGGACTGCCCCGCCAGGCGGGACGGCAGGTCATCCGGTGTGGCGCGACCTGGCAAATGCACCGAGAACCATTGCCGCGTCACGGCGATCCGATCCTTCAGCCCGGCATAGCCGACCGACCGCGGCGACACCTCGCAGGCTCGTGCCAGCGCACGCGCCACCATGTCGCTGGTCATGCCGCGCTTCTCGATCCACAGCCAGAGATGTTCCCCCTCCCCTTCCGGCGAGAAACCGAGGATTTCCTCCACCTGGAAATCCTCGGGGCAGGCCCGGTAAGCACCGGGGCGGGGCGGGCCGAAACGGGCATCGAGCACCCGAGGCCAATGGGGTGGCCAGACGGGAGGCGTCTCAGTCATTCGCACGCCCCATCAGCAGGACCACCGCCTCGGCGGCCACGCCTTCTCCGCGACCAGTAAAGCCGAGACGCTCGGTGGTGGTCGCCTTGACGTTGACCGAGGAACGCTCGACGCCCAGGTCCTCGGCGATATTGGCGGTCATGGCAGCAATATGCGGCGCCATGCGCGGCACCTGGGCGATCACCGTGGCATCCAGGTTGCCCACTCGCCAGCCCTGCTCGGCGATCAGCGCCACCACATGGCGCAACAGCCTGCGGCTGTCGGCGCCAGCCCAGGCTGGATCGTCATCGGGGAAATGGTGACCGATGTCCCCCAGGGCGCAGGCACCGAGCAGCGCATCGCAGACCGCATGCAGCAGGACGTCGCCATCGGAATGGGCAACGAAGCCATGCGTATGGGGAATGGCGACGCCGCCGATCTTGAGGTGGTCGCCTTCGCCGAAGCGGTGTACATCGAAACCGTGGCCAATTCGCATCATGGTGTCAGCGGCACTCCTCATGGCCGATTGAACGCTCATCCGATGCCTGGGCGGCCAGGATACGGCCGGCCAGGGCCAGATCTTCGGGATGGGTGATCTTGAGATTGTCGCGCCGTCCGGGGACCAGTCGCGGCGCCAGCCCCAGGGCCTCCACCGCCGAGGCCTCGTCGGTCACGGTCACGCCCTCGGCCCGGACTCGTGTCAGGGCACGACGCAGCACCCCCAACCGAAACCCCTGGGGCGTCAAGGCGTGCCACATGCCCGCGCGATCCTCGGTCCGTGCCACCCGGCCGGCACCATCGTCCCGCTTCATGGTATCGGCCACCGGCGCGGCCAGCAGGCCGCCGACGGGGTCGTCATCCACCACGGCAAACAAACGGGCCAGATCACCGGCATCCACGCAGGGTCGCGCGACATCATGCACCAGGACGAGTGCCTGCTCATCGCCCTCCTCGGCCACGATGGCCTCCAGGGCATTGATCACCGAGTCGACACGTTCCACGCCGCCGTCGACTCGGCGCCAATCGCGGAACGGCACCCAGGCGGGATTGAAGTGGCTGTCATCGGCATCCAGGCAGAGACACAGACGCGCCTCGGGAAAGGCGGCGTGAAGGCGAGACAGCGTATGCGAAAGGACGGTTCGCCCGCCCAGCGTCAGATACTGCTTGGGCCGATCGGCGCCCATGCGACGTCCGCACCCCGCGGCGGGCACCACCAGCCAGAGCGTCGGCGTCACTGAGCCGCCTCCCCATCGCCCGCATCGGGCACCCAGAAGAACTGCTCGTCGCTGCGCACCATGCCCACTTCATTGCGCGCACGCTCCTCGATGGCGTCTAGACCGGTCTTGAGGTCCACCACCTCGGCCGCCAGGCGTTCGTTGCGCGCCCTCAAGGGCGCATTCTCGGCCTCCAGGCGCTCCACGCGCTGCCCTACCTCGGCGAGCTCGCGCACACTGCCTTCGCCCAGCCACAGGCGATACTGCAGCAGTACCAGCAGTGCCACGAGCACGACGGCCAACCACTTGAGCATGCGAGAATTCCGTCAACAGATTGCAATGGCGGCATTATGCCATCTTCCCCCGCCGGCCTCACCCACGAAACGGCAAGGCACGCTCTGCCGCCTCATGGTAGGCCACCACATGGGCGCTTTCTTCTTCGCAGAAGCGCGCCACGCCATCCCGCAGACGAGGATCCGCTATATGGTGCAGCGATGTCAGGCGGCGTGGGGCGAATCCTCTCGTCAACTTGTGCTCTCCCTGAGTGCCGGGATCAAACAGGGTCCGCCCCGTTGTCAGGCAATGCTCGATGCCCTGGTAATAGCACGTCTCGAAATGCAGGCTATCCGCCACCACCTCGCTGCCCCAGTAACGCCCATAGAGGGTCCGGGGCCCTTGCAGGCACAATGCGGCCGCCACGCGCCGCCCCTCCAGACGAGCCTGGACCAGCAACAGGGATTCGGGCAGGTCACGACGCAGCCGGTCGAAGAAGGCTTCTCCGAGATAGCCCCGCTGCCCCCGTTCCAGATAGGTGATCTGGTAGCACTGGAAGAAGTGAGCCAGATCCTCGTCGCCGATCTCGTGGCCCTCGAGGCGATGCAGGGTAAAGCCTTGTTCGGCAACCCGTCGGCGTTCACGGCGAATGGCCTTGCGACGCTTGGACGTCAGGGTCGCCAGGAATCCATCGAAGTCACCGAATCCGCGATCCCGCCACTGGAACTGCACCCCATGACGAGGAAGCAACGTCGGGCACGCCTGTCGCCAGGCATCGACCTCGGCCTGCTCGGCGAACAGTAAATGCCAGCTCGAGACATCGCCCTCCTCCCAGGCTGCCGCCAGCCGACACCGCGCCTGCAACGGATCGACGTCGTCGGCCAGCAGCAGGCGAGACCCCGGCACCGGCGTGAAGGGAATGGCGCTGAGGGCCTTGGGATAGTAACGCCCTCCGGCACGCTCCCAGGCCTCCGCCCACGCCCAATCGAAGACATACTCGCCAAACGAGTGATACTTGAGATAATGAGGCAAGGCGCCAACCAGTTCTTCCCCTCGCCACAACGTCAGGTGGCGGGGCACCCAGCCGGTCTCCGGCGTCACGGCCCCGGTATCCTCGAGGGCAGAAAGGAACTCGTGGCGCAGGAAGGGATCGTCATCGCCTGCCAGGGCGTTCCAGGCCGCTGCCGGTATCGCCTCGATGGGGGATGGTTCTCCAAGGCATAATCGGGTCATGGCGTCTCCAGGCATGGGGCGGGGCGGCTGACAAGCAACCGACGCAACGCCTACATTGTGCGTAGCCCCGTCCTCACTCGCCACCCCGCCGGCTATCGGGAAGCGGCATCAATAACCTCATCCTTTTGGGTAGAATAATTACAAAAACAGCCAAAAAAGCCCTATCATGGCCAAGTGACTCGCGATATTTTTGTTAAATTTACCAAAATTTCTTTATAACGCTGCCGAGGTGCCCCATGGCCCAAGCCCCCACGCCCCTCAACGCCACCGTCCAGCAAGTCACCGAGCGCATCCATGAGCGCTCGCGTGAACGCCGCGCCCTCTATGAACAGCGCATGGACGATCAGCATCGACGCGGCGTGCACCGTGCCGAGCTTTCCTGCGGCAACCTGGCCCACGGTTTCGCCGCCTGCGGCACCGAGGACAAGAACGCGCTGAAGATGCTGAACAGTGCCAACCTGGGCATCATCTCCGCCTACAACGACATGCTCTCCGCTCACCAACCGCTGGAGACCTTCCCCGAGACCATCAAGTCGGCGGCCCGTGCCATGGGCTCCACCGCCCAGTTCGCCGGCGGCGTACCAGCCATGTGCGATGGCGTGACCCAAGGACAACCGGGCATGGAGCTGTCGCTGTTTTCCCGCGACGTCATCGCCATGGCCACCGCCGTGGGTCTCTCCCACAACATGTTCGATGCCGCCCTGTATCTCGGCGTGTGCGACAAGATCGTCCCGGGGCTGTTCATCGCCGCGGCGCGCTTTGGCCACCTGCCGGCGATGTTCGTGCCCGCCGGCCCCATGCCCAGCGGCCTGCCCAACAAGGAAAAGGCTCGCATCCGCCAGTTGTTCGCCGAAGGCAAGGCAAGCCGTGAAGACCTGCTGGAAGCGGAGTCCCAGTCCTATCACAGCCCTGGCACCTGCACCTTCTACGGCACCGCCAACTCCAACCAGTTGATGATGGAGATGATGGGCCTTCACCTGCCGGGCACCTCCTTCGTCAACCCGGGCACCGAGATGCGCGAGGCGCTGACCCGCTTCGCCACCGAGCAGGCGATCCGCAACACCGAGCCCGGCGGCGACTATCGCCCCTTCTACCGGCAGATCGACGAGCGCGCCATCGTCAATGCCGTGGTAGGCCTGCTGGCCTCCGGCGGCTCCACCAATCATACCCTGCACCTGGTGGCCATGGCCGCGGCGGCGGGCCTCACCCTGACGTGGGAAGACTTCACCGACCTCTCGGCAGTGACGCCCAGCCTGATGAAGGTCTATCCCAACGGCCAGGCCGACATCAACCACTTCCAGGCCGCCGGAGGCATGAGCTACCTGTTCCGCGAGCTGATCGGCGCCGGCCTGATCCACACCGACATCCCCTCGGTGTTCGGCACCGACATGACCGCCTATACCCAGGAACCCTTCCTGGAAGACGGCAAGCTGGTCTGGCGGGAAGGGCCGGAGAAGAGCCTGGACGAGGCAATCCTGCGTCCGGTGGCCAATCCCTTCACGCCCACCGGCGGCCTCACCGTGCTCGACGGCAACCTGGGGCGCGGCGTGATCAAGGTCTCGGCGGTGGAAGAGGAGCACCGCGTGGTCGAAGCTCCGGTGCGGATCTTCGAGGACCAGAACGAGATGAAGGCAGCCTTCGACGCCGGCGAGCTGGACCGCGACGTGATCGCCGTGGTGCGCTTCCAGGGCCCCAAGGCCAACGGCATGCCCGAGCTGCACAAGCTGACGCCCTATCTCGGCGTGCTGCAGGACCGCGGCTACAAGGTGGCACTCGTCACCGACGGGCGCATGTCCGGCGCCTCCGGCAAGGTCCCGGCAGCTATCCACATGAGCCCCGAGGCACTGGACGGCGGTCCGTTGTCGAAGCTGCGCGACGGCGACATCGTGCGCCTGGACGCCAACGCCGGCACCCTGGAGGCCAAGGTGGACGCCCATGTCTGGGCCGAACGCGAGAAGCATGTCGCCGAGCTGGACCATTACCACGTAGGCCTCGGTCGCGAGCTGTTCTCCGGCTTCCGCCATCTGGCCATGCGCGGTGAGGAAGGTGCCGGGGTCTTCGGTGGCTTCGAGGCCGACGACCTCGCCCGCCAGCAGGGCCAGATCCACGACGAAGACGCCTGAGATGCCCCATGACCCGACCCGCATCGAGTGGCGGAAAGGACACTTCCACGATGCCCCGGCCCGCGTCCGTCGGAGGACCTTGTGGCGAACGGCGGTACCGCCCCACTCGCGCGCGACGACCTGACGATACGAGTTCACGATGACCCGACCCGCACTTATCGGCGACATCGGCGGCACCAACGCCCGCTTCGCGTTGGTCACGCCGGGCGCCTTTGCGCCCCACGACATCCAGAGCCTGCCCTGCGCCGACTACCCCGGCGTCGTCGAGGCAGCGCGCGACTACCTGAACCGCGTCGGCGCCACCGGAGACCTCGCGCCCCGCGAGGCCTGCCTGGCCTTCGCCTGCCCGGTCCACGGCGAACGGGTGGTGATGACCAACAACCACTGGGACTTCACCAAGACAGCAGTTCGCGAAGCCCTGAACCTCGACCTGTTCAAGGTCATCAACGACTTCATGGCCCAGGCACTGGGGGTTCCCCACGTCGATGACGACGAACTGGTGACCCTGCAGGAAGGCACGACGGCGCCACACGCCACACGGCTGGTTATCGGTCCCGGCACCGGGCTCGGCGTGGCCGGGGTCTTCCCCGGCCGCCAAGCCTGGATCCCGCTGCCTACCGAAGGCGGTCACGTGACCTTCGCCCCCACCGACGAGCGTGAGCAGAACCTGCTGCGCTACTTCCGCAACCGCTATGGCCGGATCTCGGTGGAACGCCTGCTCTGCGGCCAGGGGCTGCTGGACCTGTATGCCGCCCACTGCTCGCTGAAGGGTGCCCATCCGCGCTACCAGGCCCCTGCCGAGGTCACGGAAGCGGCCAGGCGCGACGACCCCGTGGCACGTGATACCCTGCTGCGTTTCCTGAAGATCCTCGGCGACGTCAGCGGCGATGCCGCGCTCACCATCGGAGCACGTGGCGGTGTCTACCTGTGTGGCGGCATCTTGCCACGCCTGCTGGACTGGTTGCCGGATAGCCGCTTTCTGGAAGCCTTCGCCGCCAAAGGCCGGATGAGCGACTACACCGCGGATATCCCGGTGCATGTGGTAACCGCCCCCTGGACGGGCCTGCTGGGCGCCGCCGAGGCCCTGCACAATCCAGAGGTCGAATGACCCTCGAGGAGGTCGAATGATTCCCGAAACGCTGCGCGCCCTGCTGGACGCCACCCAGGGTCAACGCCGCGCCGAATGGGCCGGTCGCGAGGTCTGGCTGGCCAACGAGGCCTGGGGTGAGCTCGCCGTTTCGCTTCAAGGGGCCCAGGTCCTGCACTATCAGCCTTGGGCGCCCGAAGCCACGCAAGCACACGCCACCACCTCAAGCCCGGACCAGCGCGAAGACGCCCTGGTGCCCGGCGGCTGGTTGTGGGTCACCCCAACGCCTCAGGAGCGACCCGGCGCGATCCGCGGCGGCATTCCGTTGTGCTGGCCCTGGTTCGCCGACGAACACACCGCCGACGAGTCCTCCGACCGCTCGGGACCCATGCACGGCCCCGCACGCAAGGCTGACTGGCGCCTCGACGCCGTGGACGAGCACGAGGAAGGCGTGGAGCTGCACCTCAGCCCGCTCGAACGCCTGCACAGCCAACTCATGCCTCGTGCAGTGATCCAGGCCAACGCCCAGCGCCTGCATGTCGAACTGATCACCGAACACACCGGCGAGACACCGGTGAAGATCACCGGCGCCCTGCACAGCTATCTGGCGGTAGACGATGCCTTCGCCTGCCGTGTCGAAGGCCTGGCGGGCGCCCGCTACCTCGACAAGCTCCAAGACTTCGCCGAGAGCGAGCAGCAAGGCGAACTCGGCGTGCGCAGCGGCATCGACCGTATCTACCACAGCAACGCGGAGACATGGCTCGACGACGGCCAGCGGCGCCTGCGCATCGCCCGCCAGGGCAGCGACTCCGTGGTGGTATGGAATCCGGGCGACACACCACCCGCCGATACCTCGCTGGCGGCCGCACGGCGCTTTTTGTGCGTCGAATCGGCCAACACCCGGCTCGACCCGGTCTGGCTGGTGCCCGGTGCCCAGCACCTGCTGGGCACGACCCTGTCACGAGCGAGCTGACCGCGCCGGCCTTCGCCCTAGGCCGCAGGATCGTCAGACACTCGCCACCAACAACCACAACCAAGAGGGATGCGTCCGATGCACCGACTGATCGCCTTCGGCGAGGCCCTGGTCGACATGCTTTCCAGCCGACTGGGCGATGCCCACGAGGGGCCGGAGACCTTCACGCCCTACGCCGGCGGCGCTCCGGCCAACGTCGCCGTGGCCTGCGCCCGCCTCGGCCTGCCGAGCCAATTCCTCGGCATGCTCGGCGAGGATTACTTCGGCGACTTCCTGGCTCGTGAACTGGCCGCCCACGGCGTCGATGTCTCCGGCGTGCGCCGTACCCGCGAGGCACGCACGGCACTGGCCTTCGTCTCGCGCGATGCCGACGGCGAGCGCACCTTCGATTTCTATCGTCCGCCCGCCGCCGACCTGCTGTATCGCCTCGACCACCTTCCCGCCGGCATCTTTGGCGAGCCTGCCCTGCTCCACCTGTGCAGCAACAGCCTGACCGAGCCGACCATCGCCGACACCACCCTGGCCATGGCCAGCATGGCCCGACGTGCCGACTGCCTGGTCAGCGTCGATGCCAACCTGCGTCACAATCTCTGGGCAAGCGGCGAGGCGGAGATCAGCCTGGTCACTCGGCTCCTGGATAGCGCCGACCTGCTCAAGCTTTCCACCGATGAACTCGATTACCTGCGAGCCGAACACCCCGAAGACGACTGGCTGGCCGAACGGCTGGCGGCCGGCGTCAAGGTCATCGTCATCACCGACGGGCCCGGCGAGGCACGCCTCAGGCAACGGGACACCGAAATGCGCCTCGCCCCGCCGCCGGTCCAGGCAGTGGATACCACGGCCGGCGGCGACGCCTTCATCGGTGGCCTGCTGACCCGGCTCGCCGAGCACTACCACGACGACTGGCATCGCGACACCGCCCTGCTGGAGGACGCCCTGGCGTTCGCCTGCCGCTGCGGCGCCCATGCGGTGGCCCGCCCCGGCGCCTACTCGGCCCTGCCGACCCGCAACGACCTCGATTGAGCCAGCCGGCTCGAAGGCCGGCATCTGGCCTCGCTCCTTCCAAGGCCCATCGGCCCCGAGTCTCGAGTTGATCGCCACGCCATGAGCAAAAAAAAGCCGGCCCTGTGGGCCGGCGAGAAAAAGACAGCATCAGGCTGCCGAGAGAGAGCAGGTAACCACCGAGCATGGCTCAGTGGTGAAAACGTTGGGCCGCTTCCTTGGCCAGTTCACGGATGCTGTTCCAGTCCTCGGCCTCGACCAGCGGTGCCGGCGTCAGCCAGGAGCCGCCCACGCACATCACGTTCTTGAGCGCCAGGTAGTCATCAGCGTTCTCCAGGGTGATCCCTCCGGTGGGGCAGAAGCGCGCCTCGGGAATCGGCCCTGCAAATGCCTTGAGCGCCTTGACGCCGCCACTGGCCTCGGCGGGGAAGAACTTGAAGCGGCGATAGCCGAACTGCCAGCCGATCATCAGTTCGGACACGGTGGCCACACCGGGCAACATCGGGACCGGGCTGCTCACGCCGTGGCGATACAACGCCTCGGTGGTCCCCGGCGTCACCACGAAGTCGGCGCCAACCTGCTCGGCCTGACGATACTGCGCGGGCGTCAGCACGGTGCCGATGCCGACGCTGGCCTGGGGAAGCGCCTCCTTGATGCGTTGCGTGGCTTCCAGGGCACAGTCGGTGCGCAGGGTGACCTCGAGCACGCTTAGCCCCCCTTCGACCAGGGCTGTCGCCAGCGGTACGGCATCTTCCACGCGCCGGATAGCCAGCACCGGAATCACCTCGGCCTTGAGGCAGATGCTGTCGAGTTCGGTGGTCCGCGTGGATGGCAGTTGCTTATCGATGGTCATGTAATTCTCCGTGATGCGGGGCCGGTGACGGGTTGACTCAAGGGGCCCAGTAGATACCCAGCGGGCTGGCCAGGAAGGCACGAATCGGCAGCGCCCGGGTGTCATCGCCGGCGAGCGCTTTGCCCAGAACATCGCGCTTCGCCTCGCCGGTGATGTGCAGGAAGTGTCGATACGCCTGATGCAGCCTATCGGCACTCAGACTGATACGCGGTTGCGGCTGGCTGGGCGTGCGCACCGCCACCACAGGCTCGGTGGTGGAAAGCGCCAGATCCAGCTCGCGACTGTCCGGAAACAGCGAGGCGGTATGACCGTCGCCGCCCATGCCCAGCACCACGGCACTGGCCGGCCATGCCAGGCCACCGACACGTTCGGCCACCTCGGCCGCGCCCTCCTCGGGCGTGGCGGCATCGCTGGTCAGGGGCACGAAGCACGCCCGGTGCGCTTCGCTGCGCAGGAGATGCTCGCGTACCAGCCGCGCATTGCTGTCGTCATCGCTCTCGGCCACCCAGCGTTCGTCGGCCAGGGTCACCTCGACGCGAGACCAGGGCAGCGGCATCTCCGACAGGGCGCGCAGGAAAGGGACCGGCGTCGAACCGCCGGACACCACCAGCAGCACTCGCTCCCGCTGCGCCAGATCGGTTCTCAGCGCCTCGGCCACGGCTTCGGCAAGCTGTAGCGAGAGTCGCTCGCGTGGCGCCTGATCGCGTGTCATATCAGTAATCCTCATACCAGCTACGACCATCCTGGGTGATCATGGCGATCGAGGCCACCGGCCCCCAGGAGCCGGCAGGATAGCGTCGCGGCAATTCCTCTCGCGACTGCCAGGCATTGATCAGGCTGTCGCACCACTGCCAGGCATGCTCGACCTCGTCGCGACGCACGAACAGGTATTGCTGTCCCTTCATCACTTCCAGCAGTAGACGCTCATAGGCATCGGGAATCCGCGTCTTGGCAAAGGCACTATGGAAATCCAGGTGCAGCGGCCCCGGGCGCAGCCGCATGCCCTTGTCCAGGCCGCTATCCTTGGTCAGTACCTGCAGGGCGATTCCTTCATCCGGCTGCAGACGGATCACCAGCTTGTTGGCGGCCAGGGCACGCTGATCGGGGTCGAAGATGTAATGCGGCTGCTGGCGGAAGTGAATGACGATCTGCGAGAGCTTCTCGGGCATGCGCTTGCCGGTACGCAGATAGAAGGGCACGCCGGCCCAGCGCCAGTTGGCCACCTCGGTCTTCATCGCCACGAAGGTCTCGGTGTGGCTCTCGGTATTGGCGTCGGGCTCCTCGAGATACCCCGGCACGCGAACGCCATCGCTGGTGCCGGCGATATACTGGCCACGCACCACGTCGCGACCGAGCATGTCGTCGGTGAACGGCTTGAGCGCCTTGAGCACCTTGACCTTCTCGTCGCGAATGGCGTCGGCATCGAGGTTCGCGGGCGGATCCATGGCAATGAGGCAGACCAGCTGCAGCAGATGATTCTGCACCATGTCGCGCAGTTGGCCAGCCTGATCGAAATATCCCCAGCGCCCTTCGATGCCGACCTTCTCGGCCACGGTGATTTCCACGTGCGAGATATGGTTCTGGTTCCACTGGGTGCCGAACAGCGGATTGGCAAAACGCAGGGCAATCAGGTTCTGGACGGTCTCCTTGCCCAGGTAGTGATCGATGCGATAGATGCGCGATTCGGGGAAGACCGCACCGATGGCGTCATTGATCTCGGCAGAGGACTCGAGGTCATAGCCGATGGGTTTCTCGACCACCACGCGGCTGTGCTCGTCAAGACTGCCACTTTCCTGGAGATAGCGGCAGATATCGCCATAGAGGCTGGCGCCCACCGCCAGGTAGACGACCATGGGGCGCTCGCCCGCATCCTGTCGCCATTCGCGGATGCCGGCATAACCTTCGGGCTGGGTAGCGTCCACACAGCGATAATCGAGCCGGGCCAGAAAGCGCTTGAGCACCGAGCGATCCAGCTCCTCGGCATCGACGTACTCCTTGAGCGCCGCCTCCACGCGAGACCTGAAGCCCTCGAGGTCCACCTCCTGTCGTCCCGCACCGAGCAGCCGCGTGCCCTTGGCCAGGAGGTTTTCCCGGTCGAGCTGATACAGCGCGGGGTACAGCTTGCGCTGCGACAGGTCGCCCAGCGCGCCGAACAGCACGAAATCGACCTCCGTTCCGACGGCATCGGAGGACCGCGCCGACCGGGACCGCGTGTCTTGACTCATGTCCGCCCCCATCTGGTTAACTTACCAAAATATTAGCGCAAGCGAGCGCCAATCACCAAAATATTCTGTAAATTTACTACTAAAGGCAAAACGCTCAGTGAACGCCCCGCCACTGACTATGGCCTCCCCTGAGGCTCCCGCGCTAGGATACCGACCATCATGTAGTTAAATCACCACCTGGAAAGTACTGCATAGATCGCCGAGCGGTGTCAGGCATGGACGCGGAGGCATTCGTGCAGTGCTTCCTCAAGTCAGGGCATTGGCCCGCCATCATGGAGACAACCTTGCCCATGGTCAGTCACGATCTGCTGGACCGCATCCGCCGCCGACTCGACGAACTCAACCGCTCCGAGCGCAAGGTCGCCGACGTCATCCTCGCCGATCCAGGCTCCGCCACCAGCATGAGCATTGCCAGTCTGGCGCACGCCGCCTCGGTCAGCGAGCCCACGGTCAACCGGTTCTGCCGCAGCTTCGATGCCAAGGGCTATCCCGACTTCAAGATCAAGCTGGCACAGAGCCTCGCTGGCGGCACCCCTTACGTCAGCCAGGCTGTGGAGCCCGGCGACAGTGCCGAGGGTTATACCAGCAAGATTTTCGGCGCCACCATCGCCGCGCTCGACCTGGCGAGACGCGAAACCGATTCGGCTCGCGTCGAGCGCGTCGTCGACTATCTCACCCAGGCCAAGCAGTTGCACTTCTTCGGCCTCGGCGCCTCGGGGGCCGTGGCCCAGGATGCCCAGCACAAGTTCTTCCGCTTCAACATCCCCGTCTCGGCCTATATCGATGTCCTGATGCAACGCATGGTCGCCGCCGCCTGTCATACCGGCGATGTCGTGGTCGTGCTCTCCTACACCGGCCGCACCCGCGAGCTGGTCGACATTGCGGCCCAGGCCCGCAACAACGGTGCCATCGTGCTGGGCATCACCGACCCGAACTCACCGCTGGCCGACCAGTGTACCGAAATCCTCGCCGTGAGCGCCCCGGAAGACACCGACCACTACATGCCGATGACCTCGCGCATGATCCAGCTGGCGCTGATCGACGTCCTGGCCACCGGCGTCACCCTGAGGCGCGGCGAGGACTTCCTGCCCCACCTGAAGAAGATCAAGGACAGCCTGAAGGAAACCCGCTACCCGGCTTCTCGCTGATGGGGCGCCGCTTGCCAAGTCGCCGGCGAGCCACAACAATGGCGGCCTCTTTCCCATCAGGAGACCGCCGATGCGCTGGATCGCCGCGACTGCCGCCGCCCTGGCCCTGCTCGCCCAAGGGGTTCAGGCCAACGAGACCTTCCGCTTCACCGCCATTCCCGACGAGGACCAGTCGCGTCTGATCGAGCGTTTCTCGAAGGTCGCCGACTATCTCGAGGCGCAACTGGACGTCGAGGTGGAGTACGTGCCGGTGAAATCCTACGGCGCCGCGGTCACGGCCTTTCGCAACGATCAGGTGCAGCTCGCCTGGTTCGGCGGCCTCTCCGGCGTTCAGGCCCGTCGCCTCGTCCCGGATTCCCGGGCACTCGCCCAGGGCAAGGAGGACGCCGAGTTCAAGAGCTACTTCATCGCCCACCGCTCCACCGGCCTGGAAGCCACCGACGAGCTGCCGAGCGACATTCGCGACCTGAGCTTCACCTTTGGCTCGAAGACCTCGACGTCCGGCCGGCTGATGCCGGAGCACTTCCTGCGCCAGCGCTTCGACGAGCCGCCCGAAGCGATCTTCTCGCGGGTCGGCTTCTCCGGCGACCATTCGCGCACCATCGCCCTCGTCGAGTCCGGCACCTACGAGCTCGGCGCGGTCAACTACGCCGTCTGGGAGGCGGCCGTCGAGGATGACCGCGTCGATACCGACAAGGTCGAGGTGATCTGGTCGACCCCCAGTTACCCTGACTACCAGTGGACCCTGCGCGGCGATGCCGACGAACGTTTCGGCGAGGGCTTCGGCAACCGGGTTCGCGATGCCCTTCTGGCGATGGACGACCCCGAGCTGCTGCAGAGTTTCCCGCGCTCGGCCTTCATCCCGGCCGACAACGCCATGTACGCACCCATCGAGCAGGTGGCGGAATCGCTCGGCCTGCTGCGCTGACATGTCGGAACGCCATGCCCCGCTACTGGCCCTGGAAGGCGCCGACCTCGGTCATGGGGACCGGGTGGTGCTGCCACGCCTGAGCCTGGTGCTGCATCCTGGCGAGCGCGTCGCCCTGCTCGGTCCCAGCGGCGCCGGCAAGTCGACGCTGCTGGCGGCCCTGCGCGCCCGGCTGGGCGATGACGTCGCCTGGTGCCCTCAGCACCACGGCCTGGTGCCGGGGCTGGCGGTGTACCACAACATCTACATGGGGCGTCTGGCCGAGCATTCGGCCCTGGCCAACCTGTGGAACCTGGTGCGCCCCTTGCGTGGGCCCTGGCGGGAAATCGCCGAACTCTGCGGGCAACTCGGCATCGATGAGCTGATGCGGCGTCCGGTGGGGCAACTGTCCGGCGGCCAGCGCCAGCGTACCGCCATCGGCCGCGCCCTTTACCAGAGGCGCCGCCTGTTCCTCGGCGACGAGCCGGTGGCCAGCGTCGATCCCCACCAGGCGCTGCGCCTGTTGTCGCTAATCGATGCACAGCACGACACCTGCGTCGTCGCCCTGCATCAGCGCGAGCTGGCACTGTCGCATTTCGACCGGGTCTGGGGACTGCGGGATGGCCACCTGGTGCTCGACGCCACCACCGCCGAGTTGACGCTCGACGACCTCGACGCTCTCTACCCCGATGCCGGGGCAAGCGCCGCTTCCGACACGCTGGCGGCGGCATCACAGCCCCGTCCACTGCCCTGTTATCGGGGGCAAGCGTGACCGTGACGCCACCCGCTCGCCCCTTGTGGTTCACCGGCGACGCCCTGGGGCCCCGACTGGCCCGCCACACCCTGACACTGGTGGCGCTGGCGCTGCTTCTGCTGCCCCTGGCGGACCTGTCGATCGTCACCCGGGACCCATGGGCGGAACTCGCCCGAATGGCCCAGGGGCTTGCCTGGCCGGCCTGGGGCGCCGTGGAATCGCCCTTTCATGCCCTGGGACTGACCATATCGGTTGCCCTCTGGGGAACCCTGGCCGGCGTGGTGCTCGGCTTTCCCCTGGCGTTGCTCTTCCATAGATCCCGGTTGATCCGCTCAGGCTGCGCCTTCCTGCGCGCCATCCATGAACTGTTCTGGGCCCTGCTGTTCCTGCAGGTATTCGGGCTCTCGGCCCTGACGGCCCTGGCCGCCCTGGCCATTCCCTATGCCGGCATCTTCGCCAAGGTCTATGCCGAGATCCTCGAACAGACGCCCAGGGCACCCGTCGATGCCTTGCCTCCCGGAGGCAGCCGGCTCGTGCGCTTCGTCTACACCGAGTTGCCGCTGGCCTGGCCGCGACTGGTCGCCTATACCCGCTACCGCTTCGAATGTGGCCTGCGCGCCAGTGTGCTGCTGGGCTTCGTCGGCCTGCCGACCCTTGGATTCCAGCTTGAGACGGCCTTTCGCGAAGGTCGCTACCACGAGGCTGGCGCCCTGCTCTGGCTATTCTATCTGCTGATCGCCAGCTTGCCCTGGTGGAGCCACCGGCGGCTGTTGCCGGTGCTGGCCATCGGCGGCGCCTTTCTGCTCGGCCCCTGGCCCTCGGTGGATGGCGCCTTGCTGTGGCGCTTCGTCAGCCAGGACATCTGGCCGCGGCCACTGCTCGAATGGGACTGGCCGGGACTCGCCAGCTGGTTGACGCGAATTCCCGATCTGGCCCCGGCCATCGGCAACACCCTGCTGCTCGGCCTGCTGGGTACGGTGGGTAGTCTGCTGGTGGCCCTCGCCATGTGGCCCCTGGCCAGCCGTCACTTCGGCAATCGCGTCTCGCGCCTGGCGGGCAGCGGGCTACTGGTTCTGCTGCGCTCCACCCCAGAGCTGATGCTGGCGTTCATCTTCCTGCTGCTGCTGGGCCCCTCGATGCTTCCGGCCTGGCTGGCGCTCGCCCTGCACAACGGCGCGCTGATCGCCTTTCTCATCGCCCGCCATGCCGACAGCCTGACACCCGGCATGCCCAACCTGCCCGTCTCGGGCCGCCTGGCCTACGAGCTGCTTCCACGCCTCTACCCGAGCCTGCTGGCGCTGCTCTACTACCGCGCCGAAGTGATCCTGCGCGAGACGGCGATACTGGGCATGCTGGGCGTGGCCACCCTAGGCTATTACATCGACGAGAACTTCCAGTACCTGATGTTCGACATCGCCTTCTTCCTGCTGCTGGTGACCGCCGCGCTCAATATCGCCGTGGATGCGCTGTCGCGACGGTTCAGACCGAAGGAAGCACCGTTGGACGTGCCGGGCATGGATTAGGTGTATAGTCCCGGGAGGCGCCGCTTCATGTCACAAGCGTTGAGGGAGTGGCCTGCTGCCGCCGGAGCGCAGCGATACCTCACTGCTTGCCCTTCACCAAGGCAGTGACGGTGATCTCCACCTTCAGCTCGTCGGCCGGCATCGGGGCACAGACGCAGGTACGCGCCGGGGCGTGCCCTTCGGGCACCCAGGCGTCCCAGACGGCGTTCATGGCGGCGAAGTCACTGCCTTCCTTGAGGTAGATGGTGGCCGTGAGCAGGTGCTCGCGGTCGGAGCCGATCTCGGCAAGCAAGTCGTCGACGCGGGACAGCATGCTCTCGGTCTGGACGGTGATGTCACCGTGGCGTGCCTCGGGGCCGGCCACCTGGCCACACAGGTAGGCGACGTCATTGTGGATGACGGCACGGCTCATGCGTGCCTTGGTGTCATGGCGCTGGATACTCATTCACGTTTCTCCTGGCAATGATGGATAACAAGGCATGTTACCCCAGGCAATCGTGAAAAAGCAGCGAGACGCACCAGATCAATCGGCACATTCGATACACTTCAATGCCAACGGGTCCCACGTCAGACGCTTGGCCCCGATCCACTCGCCACACTCGATGCATTCGCCGTACTCACCACGCTCGATTCGTGCGAAGGCGGCGGTGATCCGGCGCAAGGAGAGCTGGCGTCGCTCTTCCTCGGCCTTGGCCATGGCCTGGCCCTGCAGGGCATCCATGCGCGAAAGGCGCCCCACCGAGGTCTGGTCCAGCATCACGGTGTCGCGCGACTCCTGGCTGGCCTCGCTCTGCGCCTGCAAATCGGCTCTCAGCTCATGCAGCCGCGCCTCGACGGCCGCCATCTCCAGTTCGGGGTGGTTCATGATCGTCTCCGGCTGATATGCCGCGTCCAGCCTCTCGCCCGATGAATGATATCCTGCATGGTCTGGCGATCGGGGACACATCTGTCATCCTGCCATCTCGCTGCCGATATCGCATTCGCCGTTTCAGGGAGGAACGTCATGGGGTACCGCACCCTCCTGCGCGACCACCATGGTCTGCTGAGCATCGCCTTTCTGGCCCTGTTTTCCTCGAGTCTTGGCCAGAGCTACTTCGTCGGCCTCTTCCAGGCGCCGATCTCAGAACGCTTGGCTCTCAGCGCGGGCCAGTTCGGTACCGCCTACTCGCTCGTCACCTTGATCGCCGGCTTTGCCATGCTGCGTCTCGGTCCCAGCATCGACTGGATATCGCCGCGCCGATTCGCCCTGACCATCCTTGCCGCACTGTTGCTCGGCGTGCTGTTGCTGACGCTGTCGCCCTGGTGGGGCATCGGGCTGCTGGGCCTTGGCCTGGTGCGGTTATGCGGCCAGGGCATGATGTCCCATCTGGGCAATACCCTGGCCGGACGCGAATTCACGACCATGCGCGGCCGCGCCCTCGGGCTCGCGGGAATGGGCATCATGCTGGGCGAGACCCTGCTGCCCCCGGTGATCGCGGCACTGCTGGTGTGGCTCGGCTGGCGCGAGCTGTGGTGGCTGTTCTGCCTGTTGCTGGCCGGGCTGTGGATGCCACTGCTGTGGCGCGGCAACTGGCCCCAGGCGCCGGGCAAGCGGCCGGACCGTACCCGACGCCACGACGGCCCCCGCCCTTTTCGCGAACGTCGCTTCTGGCAACTGCTGCCCTTGCTGATGATTCTGCCGGTCACCATGACGGGCCTGTTCATCTATCAGGCACGGATGACCGAGGACCTAAACAGCAGCCTGGCGATCTATGCCCTGGCGCTGACCGGCATGGGCATCGCCAAGTTACCCGGTGCGCTGCTCGGGGGGCGGTGGGTCGACCGCCTGGGCCCGGCACGAATGGCGAGGCTGTATCTCCTGCCCTATGTAGTGGCGCTGCTGATCGCCATTCTTCACGGTGGCAACGCTGGCGTCTGGGCCTTGATGGTCGGTGGCGGGCTTGCCATGGGGGCGCAGGAATCCATCGCCACCAGCCTGCTGGTGAGGGTCTGGGGCGCCGACCATCTGGGCACGCTGCGCGCCACACTGACCGCCTGCATGGTTTTCTCCACCGGCATTGCTCCCGCGATCCTCGGCGTGGCCCTGGATCTCGGCGCGTCCTTCACTCAGGTGCTGGTCGGCATGCTGATCCTGCTGGCCAGCGGTTGGGCCATCGCCCAGCCCGTGCTGGCTACCCCGGAAGCCCGGGGCAGCTGACACGCGCCCCTCGCCGTCAACGCAGCAGCAGTACGGGGAGGCTGGCGCGCCGCAACATGGCCGTGGTGGTGCTGCCCACCAGCAGGTGGCGAATGCGCGAATGGCCGTAGGCGCCCATGACCAGCAGGTCGATATCCTGCTCATCCTTGTAGGCCCGCAGGGTCTCCTCGACCT
Organism: Halomonas caseinilytica; assembly: GCF_001662305.1. GTDB lineage: Bacteria > Pseudomonadota > Gammaproteobacteria > Pseudomonadales > Halomonadaceae > Halomonas > Halomonas caseinilytica. Next base: position 319,274 of record NZ_BDEP01000016.1, on the reverse strand, counting down.
CGCCGGCACGAATGGCACCCTCCGCCTCGTGGCCGGCGTCGCGCAGCGTCTTCAATGCCCAGTCGAGCTGGGAGCGATTGTCGCCGGTCTCGGCACCGACGATCACCACATGCACCGGGATGCCCTGGAACAGTGGGCTGCTGGCCAGCATCTCCACGCCCTTGCGGGTTGTCTTGCTGCCATCGAAGGCGATCATCACCCGCTCGGGCCGCTTGAAGGCCTCCGGTACCATCAGGATCGGGCGATGCAGGCCCCGCACCACACGCTCCAGGTTGGAGCCGAGATGCTCACTGGCCTGATGCGCCGTCTCGCCGCGCTTGCCGATTACCAGCAGGCGTATCTCCGCTTCCAGCTCGTCCAGGGTCTCGACGAGGGTCCCGTTGCGCTGGCGCGTCGCGGGTTCAGCGACACCATCCTCCATGGCGCGCTCGCTGGCAGCCTTGAGCATCAGCCGTCCGCGTTCCTGGGCGACCTTGGCACGCTCCTCATCCAGGTGCGAAAGCTCTTCGAGGAGATGTTCCCGCGACCCAAGGCCGATATTGCCGGAAAGATCCGCCTCGGCGGTCTGAGGGTGGTTGTCCACCACATGCAGAAAGGTCAGCGGTGCCTCGAGCGCCAAGCTGGCCCAGGCCGCGTAGTCGCAGACCCCCTCGGAAAATTGCGAGCCGTCGATGGCGGCCATCACCTGTTCTGTCATCTGTCTGTCCTGAAGCTGGCGTGTATTGTCTCGTTACTCACGTTCTACACCATCGCAGCCGCCCCGTCACAGGGGCGGCCGCAGGAAGTCCTCAGTGTCCGCCCATGAGCTTCTCGACGGCTTCCGGGTCGTCGTGGATGGCATAGCGATCGACGATGGTAGCGCTGGCCTCGTTCAGGCCGATCAGCTCCACCTCGGTCCCTTCGCGGCGGAACTTGATCACTGCGCGATCCAGTGCCTGCACGGCGGTGATATCCCAGAAGTGCGCCCGGGACAGATCAATGATGACCTTCTCGACACTCTCCTTGAAATCGAAGGCCGCGGCGAAGCGTTCGGAGGAGGCGAAGAACACTTGGCCGACTACCTTGTAGACCCGGCTGTGCTCGCTCTCGCCATCCTCGACGCCGACATAGAGGATATTGCCGACCTTGTTGGCGAAGAACAGCGCCGCCAGCAGCACCCCGACGAAAACGCCGATGGCCAGGTTGTGGGTGCTGACCGTGACGGCCACCGTGGCCAGCATCACGATGTTGGTGGAGAGCGGGTGCTTCTTGAGATCCCGGATCGAGGTCCAGCTGAAGGTCCCGATAGACACCATGATCATCACCGCCACCAGGGCGGCCATGGGAATCTGCGAGACCCAGTCGGCGAGAAACACCACCATCATCAGCAACGTGACGCCCGCGATCAGCGTCGACAGGCGACGACGCCCGCCCGACTTGATGTTGATCACCGACTGGCCAATCATCGCGCAGCCCGCCATGCCGCCGAGCAGCCCGGCACCGATGTTGGCGATGCCCTGGCCCTTGCACTCGCGGTTCTTGTTGCTGCCGGTATCGGTCAGTTCATCGACGATGGTGGCGGTCATCATCGATTCGAGCAGCCCCACCACGGCCAGCATCACGGAATAGGGGAAAATGATCGCCAGCGTCTCGAGGTTGAGCGGCACGTCCGGCCACAGGAATATCGGCAGGCTGTCCGGCAGTTCCCCCATGTCGCCCACGGTACGGATCTCCATGCCGGTGGCCAGGTATACCCCGGTCAGCACCAGGATGCAGACCAGCGGTGACGGCAGCGTCTTGCCGATCACCGGTACATAAGGGAAGAGATAGATGATGCCGAGCCCCGCCGCGGTCATGGCATAGACGTGCCAGGTCACATCGGTGAGCTCGGGAAGCTGCGCCATGAAGATCAGGATCGCCAGGGCGTTGACGAAGCCGGTGACCACCGACCGTGACACGAAGCGCATCAGGTCGGCCAGGCGCAGATACCCGGCGATGATCTGCAGCACGCCGGTGAGCAGCGTGGCGGCCAGCAGGTACTGCAGACCATGTTCCTTGACCAGCGTCACCATCAGCAGCGCCATGGCACCGGTGGCCGCCGAGATCATTCCCGAACGTCCACCGGCGAAGGCGATGATCACGCAGATGGCAAAGGAGGCATAGAGGCCGACCTTGGGGTCGACACCGGCGATGATCGAGAAGGCGATGGCCTCGGGAATCAGCGCCAGGGCAACGACGATGCCCGAGAGAGTGTCACCCTTGAGGTTGGAGAACCAACTCAGTTTCATTTTTTCGTACATGCTACGGTCCAGTCAGGAATGGAGGATCGTGTCACAGGGGCGCCGGAGCGTGTCACAAGCGCACCTTGCCCAGCCAACTTGGCGGTGTTGTCGTCATCGATCGAAAGCAGGCGAAAATCGCCAGGACGGATGCAGGGGCACCCGGGATATCGGAGCGATATCCATGACACCGCGGAACAGCATGCTCGCGGCTTGGGGAGGGGAAAGCGCTAGGGCGGCGTGGCCAGCCCTGCCAGAGGCGTCATCACGGTGGTTCGATCCTTGCTCTGGTTTGACGGTAGTGCCTCGACCGGCATCGCTGCACCACCCGGCGAGAGCGGCGCATGTTATCAGAGTTCATCACGAGGCGCACCCACCCCCGTGAGAGCACCTCCTATCGAAAGCAACCGCGGCGCCTTCACGACTCGGGCGTATCATCCGTTGTCGACGCCTTGCCGGACGCTTTGGCACTTCCGCCCCTGGCCTGCTGAAAGGCTTCCATGATGTCGATGGGCAACGGCACCACAATGGTGGAGGCGTTCTTGTTGCTCATGTCACTCATAGTCTGCAGGTAGCGCAGCTGCAGGGCGGCCGAATTCTCCGACATGATATTGGCGGCTTCGACCAGCTTCTTCGAGGCCTGGAGTTCGCCCTCGGCATGGATCACCTTGGCACGCCGCTCGCGTTCGGCCTCGGCCTGGCGGGCGATGGCGCGGATCATGCTCTCGTCCAGGTCGACGTGCTTGATCTCCACGTTGGCAACCTTGATGCCCCAGCCCTCGGCCGAGGCATCGATGATCTCCTGAATGTCGTCATTGAGCTTGTCGCGCTCGGAGAGCATCTCGTCGAGATCGTGCTTGCCCAGCACCGAACGCAGGGTCGTCTGGGCAAGCTGGCTGGTGGCGTTGACGAAGTGCTCTACCTGGATGATGGCCTTCTCCGGGTCCACGACCCGGAAATAGAGCACCGCGTTGACCTTGACGGTGACGTTGTCCTGAGAGATCACGTCCTGCTCGGGCACATCCATGGTGATCACCCGCAGATCGACCACCTGCATCTTCTGGATGGCAGGGATGACGATGACCAGCCCCGGCCCCTTGACGGACTGGAAGCGTCCCAGGAAGAACACCACGCCGCGCTTGTACTCCGGCAAAATACGAATCGAGGCCGCCAGCAACAGCAGCACCAGGACGGCCGGCACGAGATAGGAAAGCATCATGACGCATTCTCCTCATCGTTGACGCCTGTGGCAGTGGCATCGGTGGGTTCGACCACGACCGTGAGACCGTCCATGTCGACCACCCGTACGACCTGGCCAGATTCGAGGAATACCTCGCTGCGGGCATTCCATCGCTCGCCGTGCAGGCGCACATGACCCTCGCCGCGAAAGCCCTCGAGCACGCGGGCCTCGCTGCCCAGCAGCTCTTCCGGTCCGGTGCGTGCGGGGCGCCGACGCAGTCCCATGAAGCGCGTCACCACCCACAGCATCAGGCCCGCTGCCACCAGGGCCACACCGCCGATCAGGGGAAGCGAGATGTTCAATGTATCCGCATCCATCAGCATCACCGATCCGATCACGAAGGCCACGATGCCGCCCATGCCGAGAATCCCGAAGCTGGGCATCAGCGCCTCGCCGACGATCAGCCCCAGCCCGACCAGGATCAACGCCAGACCGGCATAGTTGATGGGTAGCACCTGAAAGGCGAACAACGCCAGCAGCAATGAGATGATGCCCACGGTACCGGGCACCAGGCTGCCGGGGTTGGAAAGTTCGAAGATCAGGCCATAGAAGCCGATGATCATCAGGAAATAGGCGACATTGGGGTTGGTGATCACCGCCAGCAGCCGGGTGCGCCAGTCCGGGGCGAAGCGCTGGATGGCCAGCTCCTTGGTGGAGAGAGCGCGCTGCCCGTCGGCCATGACCACCTCGCGACCGTCGACCTGGGCGAGTAGATCATCGAGGTCAGTGGCCACCACATCGATGACGTTCCGCTCCAGCGCCTGCCCGGCGGTGAGATTGCTCGCCTCGCGCACCGCGGACTCGGCCCAGTCGGCATTGCGCCCGTGTCGCTCGGCCAGGGAGCGAATATAGGCGACGGCATCCTCCAGCACCTTGCGCTCCATGGCCGTCTCGCCACGACGCTTTTCCGAGGCGTCCGGCGTGTCGGTCGTCTCCTCCGACTCGGCGCCACCGGCATCATCGCCGGCGCCCTCATTTTCGTCCGGCGTTTCGGGTTCACCGCCAATGCCTGGCACGCCGCCGCCTCCGAGCTGGACCGGCGTGGCCGAGCCCATGTGGGTCGCCGGCGCCATGGCTGCCACATGGCTGGCATAGAGCAAGTAGGTGCCGGCACTGGCGGCTCTGGCACCGGCGGGCGCGACATGGAAGGCCACCGGCACGTTGGCGGCAAGCATGGCACTGATCATGTCGCGCATCGAGGCATCCAGGCCGCCCGGTGTATCGAGACGCACCACCACCAGCTTGGCGCCCTCCTGCTCGGCCATGGAAAGGCCGCGCTGGAAGTAATCGCTGGTGGCGGGTCCGATGGCTCCCTCGAGAGTCATCACCAGCGCCGAGTCTCTCTCCTGCCCGCGCTCCGCCTGCTGGGCCACGGCCTGCCACGCCAGCAGGGCACCCGCCAGCAGCAGGCAGGCCAGGCACAGCCAGATGACGGAACGCCGCGGATGCTGCCTCGGCTCGCGATACATGCGCCTCACCTCGAAACGGGAGACAACCTAGCACGTCCCGCCGATCCATCGGCATGTTCAGCGCCGGGGATTCATCGCCAGGACATCGGCACGAATCACCTTTTGCTCGGCGATCAATTCATTGACGACCGCACGGCTCTCCTTGTAGTGGGACGTTTCCTTGTGGGCCACCAGGGCCTGTTGATCAGTGTAGATCTCATAGAGATGAATGAGGTCCGGTTCGTCGCGATCCTCGATCACATCGAAGGCATGGCAGCCGGGCTCCTCGCGTACCGAGGCTTCGGCATTGGGCAGCATGGCCTCGAGAAAGCGCTCCCGGGTGCCGGGCTTGAGCCGCGTCTGGACGATGATGCAGTACATGAGGATCTCCTTGGGGTTGTGGAACAACTCTATCTGTGAAAATATTTTCCACTATACGTTTCAACCCTGATCGCGCACAAGGAGGCCTCATGCAACGCCCCGCTCCGTTCAACGGCATGCGTCATATCGCCCTGCAGGTTCAGGATCTCGAGGCATGCGAGCGCTTCTACGTCGACGTCCTGGGCATGGACATCCTGCGCCGCGCCCACGACGACCTGGTCTACCTAACGCTCGGCAACGACAATCTCTCCCTGGCCCGCGCCAAACAGGAGACCGGCGGCGATCCGCAACGCCTCGATCACCTCGGCTTCGTCGTCGACGAGCGCGACGATGTCGACGCCTGGCACGACTATCTGGTGGCGCAGGGCGTCGAGGTGGTGCGCGGCCCTCACGACCATGCCGACGGTGGGCGCAGCCTCTACTGCAAGGACCCGGACGGCAACACCATCCAGCCATTGTTTCATCCCAGTGTCTCGGGACAGCGCCTGGCCTGAGGCGCATCTCCAGGCACCCGGTGGCAAGGGCCCCTCGTGCCAACCCGCTCTCTCGTGGCGGCCCATGGCCGCCTCATCCCTGCATGCCTGGCATGCTGGCTCGTTTGGCGTCCCGGTCGCGGTGACGCCCTTTTTCTTTGCGTAGCAACGGTTACCATCAGGGGATGCCTTCGACCTGGATGCCGCCGATGTCACGCCGTTTCGTCCTTGCCCTCGCCCTGGCCACCGCCTCGATCGCCCCCATCCCGAGCCTGGCCGCCGACGCCCAATCGCTGCTGGAAGCACCCTGGTCCGCCATCGAGCGCAAGGCCCGCGGCCAGACCGTCTACTGGAGCGCCTGGGGAGGCGATCCTGCCATCAATCGCTACATCGGCTGGGTGGCCGAACGACTGGACGAGCGTTACGGCCTGGACGTCGTGCACGTCAAGGTGGACGACATCGCCACGACGATATCCCGGATCGTGGCCGAGCGCGCCGCCGGCAACGACGACGCGGGCAACGTCGACCTGCTGTGGATCAATGGCGAGAATTTCGCCGCCATGAAGGAACGCGACCTGCTTTTCGGCCCCTTCGCGCGCCGGTTGCCGAACTTCTCGCTGACGGCTCCCGACGACAACCCCGAGGTGCTCACCGACTTCACCCTGCCAACCGAAGGCTACGAGTCGCCCTGGGGCAAGGCGCAGTTGACCTTCTACTACGACGCTGAACGGCTCGAGACGCCGCCACGCAACATGTCGGAGCTGTTGTCCTGGGCCCGCGAACATCCCGGTCGCTTCACCTACCCCCTGGTGCCCGATTTCCTTGGCACCACCTTCCTCAAGCAGGTACTGCTCTCGCAGGTCGAAGCACCGTCAGTGCTGGCCGAACCGGCCTCGCGTCACGACGTCGACGCCGTGATGGCACCGCTCTGGGACTATCTCGATGCCCTGCATCCTCATCTCTGGCGCCAGGGGCGACACTTTCCCTCCGGCGGCCCCGAACTCAAGCGCCTGATGGGCGATGGCGAGCTGTCGCTGGCCTTCACCTTCAATCCGGCCGAGCCGGCCGCCGCCGTGACCGATCATCAGTTGCCGCCCAGCACTCGCAGCTATGTGCTGGAAGGTGGCACCCTGGGCAATGTCCATTTCGTGGCGATTCCCTTCAACGCGCGCCACAAGGCCGGCGCCATGGTGCTGGCCAACTTCCTGCTGTCGCCCGAGGCCCAGGCCCGCAAACTGGATATCGATGTCTGGGGCGATCCCAGCGTCCTCGACATGCGACGCCTCGAGGCCGCCGAGCGCGAGGCCTTCGAGGGCGACCGCCATCCCGCCAGTCCACCGCCCGACGCATTGCAACGCGTCCTGCCCGAACCCCATCCGAGCTGGGTCGAGGCCCTGGAAGCACAGTGGCAAGTACGTTATGGCGATAGCTGACGATAGGGCGCGCCCCTGATGCCAAGCTTCGTGACCGCGATACGCACCGCGCCCACCGTTGCCCTGGCGTTGCTGATCCTGCCGGTACTCCTGGGGCTGGCCGGCGTCGTCGCCCCGGCCTTCGGCTGGCACCCGGCACTGGGCGGCGAGACCTGGACTCTGGCCCACTGGCAGGCGCTCGGCAACACGCCCGGCCTCGTCGACATGATTCGCCTGAGCCTGTTCACCGGACTGGCCAGCGCCCTGGCGACATTCGGCATCGTGGCGCTGTGCCTGGCCACCTTTCTCGAGACACGCGCGTTCGGTGCGATACGGCGCCTGCTGTCGCCACTGCTGGCGGTGCCTCACGCCGCCGCCGCCATCGGGCTGGCCTTTCTGCTGACGCCCTCGGGCCTGGCCAGTCGCCTGGTCTCGCCCTGGCTCAGCGGCTGGGTCTATCCGCCCGACTACCTGTTTCCGGGGGACTCGCTCGGCCTGGCCCTGGCACTCGGGCTGACGCTCAAGGAGATCCCCTTCCTGCTGCTGATGAGCCTAGCCGCCCTGCCCCAGTGCCGCGCCGGCGAACGCCTGATGATGGCACGCGCGCTGGGTTATGGGCGGATCAATGCCTTTCTCAAGGGCGTGTTGCCGGCCCTCTACCCACTGATTCGTCTGCCCCTTTACGCGGTCATCGTCTTCGCCACCGCCAACATCGAGGTGGCCATGATTCTCGGTCCCTCGACGCCGCCACCCCTGGCCGTGGCCGTGGTGCGCTGGCTGGGCGATCCCGACCTCGCGATGCGCTTCCAGGCCGCCGCGGGAGCACTGCTGCAGCTCGGCGTCACCGCCGGCGCCCTGCTGATCTGGTGGCTGGGCGAGCGCCTGGTCTCGCGACTGGCAGCCGGCTGGCTGCGCGATGGACACCGGCTGCGCGGCGAACGCCTGGGGCGAGGCATTGGCAGCCTGACGACCTGGCTCGCCATCGGGGTACTGGTCGCCGCCCTGGCAGGCCTCATCCTCTGGTCGCTGGCCGGTTACTGGCCCTTCCCGGAAGCCTGGCCCGCGCCGCTGACGCTGCATGCCTGGCAGCAGGCTGCCACGGGCCTCGGCGATCCCCTTTCGAGCACCGTCACCATCGGGCTGGCCGCCACCGCCATCGCCCTGGTGCTGACCCTCGGCTGCCTGGAAGCCGAAACACATCGTCGCCGCCCACTGGGCGCCGGCGCTCAGCTGATTCTCTACCTGCCCTTGCTGGTCCCTCAGGTGGCCTTCCTGCAGGGCCTCGTGCAGTGGCAAGCCCAGATCGGGCTGACGGCCGGCTGGCCGGCGGTGATGCTGGGCCATGCCCTGTTCGTGCTGCCCTACACCTTCCTCTCCCTGGCGGAAAGCTATCGACGACAGGATCCCCGCTGGCGCCAGGTCGCCGCCTCCCTGGGCGCCTCGCCCGCCAACGTCTTTCTCCGTATCCGCCTGCCCATGCTCACCGCGCCGATCCTCGTCGCCGGTGCCGTGGGCTTCGCCGTCAGCGTCGGCCAATATCTGCCCACGGTGCTGCTCGGCGGCGGTCGCCTGACGACCCTGACCACCGAGGCGGTGAACCTGGCCAGCGGCGGCGATCGACGCCTCACCGCCGTCTATGCCCTGTTCCAGCTCGCCCTGCCCGCCATTGGCTTCACTCTGGCCATGACCCTGCCCCGACTGTGGTGGCGACATCGCCGCCAGATGCTGTCCGGAGACACCGCATGAGCACTGCCACCCTGCGCCTGGAAGAGATCGTCATCACGCATGACGGCCACCCACTGATCGAGGTCTCGGCCAGTGTCGCCCCAGGCGAGGTCCTCACACTGATGGGGCCGTCCGGCGTCGGCAAGTCGACCCTGCTGGCCCATGTCGCCGGCTTTTTGCCGCTCGGCTTCCGGGCCTCGGGGCACATCCTGCTGGGCGACTCCGACCTCGGCTGTCTGCCGCCCGAGCAGCGGCGACTCGGCCTGCTGTTCCAGGACCCGCTGCTGTTTCCGCACCTCGACGTAGGCGGCAACCTGGCCTTCGGCATGCCGGCGGGCGGCTCGCGCCGGCAACGTCGAGAAGAAGTGGCCACGGCGCTCGACGACATCGGGCTGGCGGGCTTTGCCGAACGCGACCCGGCGACCCTTTCGGGCGGCCAGCGCGCCCGGGTCGCCCTGATGCGAGTGCTGCTCGCCCGGCCCCGCGCCATGCTGCTGGACGAGCCCTTCTCCAAGCTCGACACCGGCCTGCGCGACGAGATGCGACGCCTGGTGTTCGCACGCGTGCATCGGGATGGCCTGCCGACTCTGATGGTGACCCATGATCGTGCCGATGCCGAGGCGGCCGGCGGGCCGATCATCGAACTGTGAAAGCCCCTGATCGCCGATTTTCGGCATGACGTGTGTAAGGACTGAAGGGCTGTCTCGACCAAAGGATGTCCATCGACGTATCGACGCAATGCGAGATGGCACATCACAACAACGCGCACGGAGACAGACCATGAAACATTCCATGCTGATGGCCGCCGTCATTACCACCGCCATTGCCCAGGCCGGGGCCATGGCGACCACCTACGCCGACGAAGAGGAATCCGACAAGCAGGCCATGGAGAAGTGCTATGGCGTTGCCCTGGCAGGCCAGAACGATTGCAAGGCAGGCCCCGGCACCACCTGCGCCGGCACGTCCACCGTCGACTACCAGGGCAATGCCTGGAAGCTGGTGCCGGAGGGCACCTGCACCAGCATCGAGACACCTCACGGTAACGGCAGCCTGACCGAGATCGACCGTCCCTGACACGGAATGACAAGGTTCATGGCCCGCATCCGCGGGCCATGGTGGTCGCCGAGAGGAGGTTCACATGCCGATGGATACCACCACGCTGCCAACCGGCGCCCAGGGCATCGGGCTCAAGCACCGCCACGTTCCGGAACTCCTGTCCCGGCACGCCGACGTCGATTTCCTGGAGCTGCATGCCGAGAACCACATGAGTGCGGGCGGTCCATTTCGCGACGACCTCGCCGCCATTACCGAACGCTACCCGCTTTCGGTGCATGGCGTCGGCTTGTCGCTGGGCAGTGCCGAACCGCTGGATACCGCCCACCTCCACCGGCTCGTCCAACTGGTCGACGAGCTGCGCCCGCCACTGGTCTCGGAACATCTCGCCTGGAGTCGCCTCCAGGGAGACGTCTACAACGACCTTCTGCCGCTGCCGTTGACGCGCGAGAGCCTGGCCGTGGTGACTCGACACGTCGACGCAACACAACAGGCGCTCGGCCGCCGGCTGCTGGTCGAGAATCCCAGTCTCTACGTGCATCTCGACAACACGCTGGGCGAGGCGGAATTTCTTGCCGAGCTCGTCGAACGCACCGGCTGCGGACTGTTGCTGGACATCAACAACGCCTACATCAGCGCCCAGAACCTCGGGCGCGACCTCGATGCCTACCTGGACGCCTTGCCGCTATCCGCCGTGGGGGAATTCCACCTCGCCGGCCACCATCTCGACACCGAGGCCGTTCCACCGCTGCGCATCGACGATCACGGCAGTCCCGTCTGCGATGCCGTATGGCAACGCTATGCCCAGCTATCGCGCTGGTTGCCGAACGTCCCGACCCTGATCGAGTGGGACACCCGCCTCCCCTCCTTGTCCCGCTGGCTCGAGGAGGTCGACCTGGCGCGCCATCATCATCCCGCGCATCGCCCGCTGGCCACCACGATGGAGGAGATATCATGACGATCTCCCTGGCCGACTGGCAGCATCGCTTCGCCGAGGCCCTGCACGCCCCCGACGCCACGGATCCCGACCTTGGCCCGCAGCCGGGGCTCGACGTCTATCGCAACAACGTCCGGAAAAGCCTGATCGAGGCGCTGTCCAGCACCTTTCCGCATACCCGGACACTGCTGGGCGAACGCTTCTTCACCGCCGTGGCAAGCGACTACGTGCGTCGACACCTTCCCGACGAGCCCCGCCTGGTCCACTACGGGAACCACTTTGCCGACATGCTCGACAGCCTGCCGACGCTGGCCGACTACCCGTATGTCATCGACATCTGCCGCCTCGAACGCGCTCGGCTCGATGTCAGCCATGCCGCCGATGCCACGCCGCTGGACGCCGAGGCACTGGCCCGCTCGCCCGATCCCGGTGCCCTTGCGTGCTCGCCTTGTCCTGCCACCCGCCACCTGATCGGCTGCCACGATGTGCTCGGCTTGTGGCGGGCCCTGGAGCGCGGCGAAGCGAGAGCCGGCGTCGGGGCGCCGGGCAGATGGCACTGGCTGTTGGTGCGGCGTGGCCGAAACGTTGACATCCAGTCGGTCACACCGGCCTGTGGAGCGCTCTATCACGCGCTCGCGACACGAGTGACGCTCGGCGATGCCCTGACAGACTGCGGCCGACGCCACGACCCGGAGGAAGCCGGCGAAGCGCTTGGCACCCTGCTCGGCCTCGGTGCCTTGACGTTGTCCCGCCACGAGGAGGTCACGCCATGACATCGCCCCTGCTCAAGCCCCTGAGGGGCTATTATCACCACCTGGTCCCATGGCTGGATCGTCGCTCCCTGGATGCCGTGCTGCTGCTGATGCGTGTCGTCCTTGGCAGCGTCTTCTTCCTTTCCGCCCTGACCAAGGTGGATGCCAGCGGCATCACGCAAAGCACCTTCTTTCTGTTCGAAAACGAATACGATCTGCCACTGATTCCCCCGGCCCTGGCGGCCTATCTGGCCACGCTTGCCGAGTTCAGCCTGTCACTGGCGTTGTGGGGCGGTCTCGCTACCCGCCTCACCGCCACGGGGCTGCTGTTCATGACGCTGGTGATCCAGACCTTCGTCTATCCCGACGCCTGGATCACCCACGGCCTCTGGGCCGGCAGCCTGCTGACCCTGATACTACGCGGCCCGGGTCGCCTGTCCCTGGACTGGCTGGTGAACGCCTGGCTGACCGAAGCAGCCCATCGGCGTTGAAGACAGGATTCATATACCCTTGTCGATGCAGGGAAGACAAGGCCGAACGGCCCGATGACAACCCGCGACAGGGGGAGACACGTGAACGACAGCACCGAGAGCCTTGCCGATGCGACACGCTATCGCCGACGCCTCGAGGCCGTGCGGCCCCGTCTGGTGTCCTTCGCCCTGCTGCATCTGCGCGACAAGACCCAGGCCGAGGATACCGTCCAGGACACCCTGGTGACCGCCATGGAAAAGAGCGACGCCTTCTCCGGACGCTCCGGCTACGAAACCTGGGTGTTCGGCATCCTCAAGCACAAGCTGCTCGACGCCCTGCGGGCCCAGCAGCAAAGCGGACAGTGGCAGCCCATGGAGAACGAGGCCAGCGACGAGGTCGTCGATCGGCTCTTCCAGCGGAACGGGCGGTGGGAGCAACACGCCCGTCCAAGCGCCTGGGGAGAGCCCGAGGCAACCTTCGAGAACGAAGCCTTCTGGCAGGTCTTCGATGCCTGCATGATCGGCTTGCCGGACAACCTCGCACGCGTCTTCTCGCTGCGTGAACTGATGGGACTCTCCACCCGCGACATCTGCCGCGAAGTCGGCATCCGGGAAAGCAACTGCTGGGTGATGCTGCACCGCGCTCGACTGAGACTGCGCACCTGCATCGAAAGTGGCTGGTTGAAGGAGACTCACCCATGCTGATGTGCAAGGACGCGACCCGACTGATGTCAATGAAGCGGGATCGTCCCCTGACACTTCGCGAGCGCTTCTCGCTACGCTTTCACCTGACGATGTGCAGCGCCTGCCGCGAGTGTGATCGCCAGTTCGAGTTGTTGCACCACGCGGGGCGACGCTTCGAGCCGCCGACGGAAGACCGGACGACCGACGACGCCCCTCGACACTGAATGGCGGCCTCACGCCAAGGCCCGCCTCATCTAGTTCAGGTAGTCGGCCAATCCCTCGAGATCGGAAACCGTGATGTCGGGATCGATGCCCCAGGAATCGAAGGGGGCCTCCGGACTGCGACGGACCCAGGCGGCATGCAGCCCGGCATGGCGCGCGCCGATGACATCGAAGGCATTGCTGGAAATCAACCAGGTATCACCGGGCTCGACTTCGAGACGCTGGCGCAGGTAGGCATAGACCGCCGGGTCCGGCTTGAAGCGTCTGACCTCCTCGACGCTGACGATATCAGCGAAGTACTCGCTCAGCCCGGCACCTTCGAGCAGCCCGGCCACCGCCTGCCGACTGCCGTTGGAAAAGGCCACGCAAGTGATGCCGGTCTCGGCGAGACGGGCCAGTGCCGTTCTCGCATCGGCGAAGGCCGGCAGGCTCGCATAGGCGCCCATCAGATGTTCCTTGTCGGTATCGGACAAGCCGACGCCCAGCGCCCGGTCGATGAAGTCCAGCGCCTCCCGGGTACAGCGCGCGAAGTCCACGTAAGCGCCCATCAGCCCGCGTCGGAAGCTGTACTCCAGCTGCTTGTCGCGCCAGCGCCGCGAGAACTCCATCGCCGTGGACGGATCCCCCAGGCGGGTCTGCAACTCGGCGACCACGCCATGCGTATCGATCAGGGTGCCATAGACATCGAAGGCCAGTACGCGTCGGCTCATCACGCTCTCCTCGACAAGGGGTTGATGCAGACATCCTCGGCTTCAAGATTGGTCCCTTTGCCCATCGTCGGCAAGCCCGAGCGCCCCTAGCCCGACAGCCGGGACAAGGCGTAATCGGCGATGGCCGTATCCTGCACGCCGGTGCCGGTGAGGTCGCAGACCGTGATGGTGGCGTCCGACAGCCGCAGCATCTCGCGAGCCGCGATCACCTGTCCCAGCTCGTGAACCTTGAAAGGCGTTTCATGGCCGGCGAAGGCCTTGAGTTCGCCATTGGCCTCGCTCTGAGCCCGTGTATCGCAGACGAAGGCATCGGCACGAGTCAGCAAGGACGTGTCCAGTTCGCGCTTGCCGGGACTGTCGGAACCCATCGCCGTGACGTGCACGCCCTCCGGCAGGTCTCGAGCCTGCAGCAGCGGCTCCCGAGACGGCGTGGTGGTGACGATGATGTCGGCCCGTTCGCAGGCCGCCGGCACATCCGTGTGCACATTGACCTCCAGACCACGACCGCGCAGCGCCTCGGCATACGCCTCGGCGGCTTCCCGACGCCGAGCCCAGACATCGACGACTCGGATGTCACGCACCAGCCGCAAGGCTTCCACCTGTCGCTCTGCCTGCTCGCCGGCACCGAGCACGGCCACGCGATGGCTGTTCTCCCTGGCCAGGTGCTTGGCGGCGATGGCACCGGCCAGAGCGGTCCGGATCATGGTCAGATAGCCTTCGTCGAAGAGCACCGCCTCCACCAGGCCTGTCCTGGCGGAGAACACCATCATCAGGCCATTGAGGCTTGGCAGGCCGAGCCTGGGATTGTCGAAGAATCCCGGGCTGACCTTGATGGCAAAGCGCTCGGCGCCACGAATGTGCGCCGTCTTGACGTCGACCTCACCGTTGGCCTCCTCGATGGCCATGGACAGGATCGGCGGCTGCACCACCTCGCCCCGGCCAAGAGCGGCAAACCCAGCCTCCACCGCCGCCAGCGCATCACGATCGAGGGTGACGGCTCGGGCAATGGCATCGCGCTGATAGAGCTGCATGGAAAACCTCCCGGGAAGCGTGAAGAACGAATGGCACAACGCCGACGCTCATCGTCCCGCCAGGGCACGGGCACGATCAAGCGCCTCCAGCGACACGGCGTTACCGGAGAGCACCAGCGCTACCTTGCGCCCCCGCACGTCCAGGTCATGTTCATTCAGGGCCGCCAATCCCACGGCGGCGGCACCCTCGACGAGCAGTTTCTCGTGTTCGAGCAATTCGACCATGGCCGTGGCAATGGCGCGTTCCGAGACTCGCCAGTGTGAATCCATGACCTCGCGTACCAACGCGAAGGTGCAGCGATTGTCCAGCCCGATGCCACCGCCCAGCGAATCGCCGAGGCTTTCGACCTCCTCGACTGCCACCGGATGGCCGGCCAGCAGGCTGTCATGCATCGCCGCGCCTTGCGACAGACTCACACCGGTCACTTCCAGCGACGGACGGATCGCCTTGAGGGCTGCGCCGATGCCGCCCAGCAGGCCGCCGCCGGAAAGCCCCACCAGAACGTGGTCGAGATCCGGCGCGTCCTCCATCAGTTCCAGGCCAATGGTCCCCTGACCGGCGGCGATCAAGGGATCGTCGAAAGGAGGAATCGCGACCATGCCACTCTCGGCCACCAGTCGCGCGACTTCGTCGGAGGCTTCGTCCTGGCTGTCGCCGACGCGCCGCACCTCGGCGCCCAGGGCCTCGATGGCCGCAACCTTATTGTCGGGCACCCGCCGCGACAGGCAGATCACCGCTGGCACGCCTAGCCACGAGGCGGCATAGGCCACCGCCCGGCCATGATTGCCGGTGGATGCGGTGGTCACGCCTGCCGTCAGCGCCTCGCGGCCGTGGCGTTCCAGCAAGGCCGCGATCATGTTGGCGACGCCACGCAGCTTGAAGGCGCCGGTGGGTTGCAGGGTCTCCAGCTTGAGCAGGATCTCGGCCTCGAAGCGCCGCGATAGGGTCTCGGCGCACACCAGCGGCGTGCGTACCGCCTGCCCGGCGATGCGCCGACGCGCCGCGTAGATCCCGGCCAGCGTCACGCCATGCGATGGCTGCGACATCTCACCTCTCCTCTCTCCTCGAGGGTCATGCAACACCAAGACACAATCGCCGCAGGGAAAACCCTACGGCGATTATCGTCACATCGCAGTGACCTTCAACGCTTGCAACAGCTTCAGGCGGCCTGGATGGCACCTTCCCGCGTCAGCGCATCGGTCACCTTGTTCACCGCCCGCTCGGTGCGCGCGACGATCTCGTCGACTTCCTCGCGCGTGGTGGTCAGCGGCGGCGCAAAGCCGAGGATGTCGCCCTGCGGCATGGCACGTGCGATCAGATCTTCCTCTAGGGCGGCGGCGGACATGCGCGGCCCGACCTTGAGGGACGGATCGAAGTGACGACGCGCCGCCGGGTCGGCGGAGAACTCCAGCGCCGCCATCATGCCCACGCCACGCACCTGGCCGACGACCGGATGATCGGCGAAGGTGGCCTTCATGCGCTCCTGCAGGTAAGCGCCGGTCTCAGCGGCGTTGGCGGTGAGGCCCTCGCGCTCGATGATCGCCAGGTTGGCCAGCCCGGCGGCACAGCCCAGGGCATGGCCGGAGTAGGTCCAGCCGTGACCGATCGGGCCGTACTCGCCGGTTCCCTGCTCGAGCACTTCCCATACACGGTCGCCGACGATCACGCCGGAAAGCGGCTGATAGGCGCTGGTCAGGCCCTTGGCGATGGTGATCAGGTCTGGCTTGATACCGTAGTGATGGCTGCCGAAGTCGCTGCCCGTGCGACCGAAGCCGCACACCACCTCGTCGGCGATCAGCAGCACGTCATACTTGGCCAGCACCGCCTGGATCTCGTCCCAGTACCCTTCGGGCGGCGGCACGATGCCACCGGTGCCGAGTACCGGCTCGCCGATGAAGGCGGCCACGGTGTCCGGTCCTTCGGACAGGATCATCTCCTCCAGCTTGGCGGCACAATGCTTGGAGAACTCCCGCTCGGTCATGCCTTCCTGCTCCGCGGCGCGATGATAGTAGTACGGCGCCTCGGTGTGGCGGATCGTCTCGATCGGCAGATCGAAATGATCGTGGAATGCCTTCAGCCCGGTCAGCGAGCCAGAGGCGATGCCGGAGCCGTGATAGCCGCGCATCCGCGAGATGACCTTCTTCTTCTGCGGGCGGCCGAGCACGTTGTTGTAGTAGCGCACGATCTTGAGCTGGGTCTCGTTGGCATCGCTGCCGGACATGCCGTAGTAGACCTTGGACATGCCGGGACCGGCCAGCTCGAGGATCTTCTCGGAAAGCGCGATCTGCGGCTCGTTGGAGTGCCCCACATAGGTATGGTAATAGGACATTTCCAGGGCCTGCTGGTAGATCGCCTCGGCGACCTCGCTGCGGCCATAGCCGATGTTGACGCAGTACAGGCCGGCAAAGCCGTCGATGAACTCGCGGCCGTCCTTGTCGACGATCTTGATGCCCTTGCCGCCGGTGATCACGCGGCCCGGTGCGTCGCCCTGGGCGAAGTCGCGCAGGTGCGTGGAGGCGTGGAAGGTTACCTTGCGATCGCGATCGATCAGATCCTTGTGCGTGGTCATGCGCTTCTCCAGTAAGGCCCCCCGGCTCCGCCGGAGAGAAGGTTCATCGAATTCGGTTTGTCCCGGCGATTCCTGGGATCGGCGATTCGGCAGCAGGTTACGCAGTACTCCAGGCGAAAGAGCTCTGCGAGGAGCGATGGTCAGGCAAGGCAAAAATCGGCGAAAAAGCGGAGTTTACATTGAGTAAATGAGCAGCTTGAGCCAATTTTTAACACCGCCTGACCGAGCGCCGCATGCTCAGCTCCCGGAAACGGAGCCCAGGGCACCCAAGCAGTAATACTTCGTCTCCAGATACTCATCGATACCGGTCACACCGCCCTCGCGACCCAGCCCCGACTGCTTGACGCCGCCAAAGGGCACCGGGGGGCCGGTCATCTTCACCGAGTTGACCGAGACCATGCCGTACTCCAGCGCCCGCAGCAGCTTCCAGATGCGGCGGATGTCGTGGGTGTAGACATAGGCCGCCAGGCCGTACTCGGTATCGTTGGCCATCTCGATGACGTCGTCGTCGTCGCGATAGGACGTGATGCCCGCCACCGGTGCGAAGTTCTCCTCGCGCCACACCTGCATCTGCGGCGTCACGCCGGTGAGCAGGGTCGGCATGAAGAAATTCGGACCGGGCGCCTCGCGCTGGTCGCCCGCCACCAGGGTAGCCCCGCGAGACAGCGCATCGTCGACGATGGCCGAGGCTTTCTCGACCGCCTGGCGGTGGATCAGCGGCCCCAGGTCCACTTCGCTTTCCAGGCCGTTGCCCACGGTCAACGCCGCCATGCGCTCGGCGAACTGTGCCACGAACTCGTCATGGATCGACTCGTGAACCAGGATGCGGTTGGCCGCCAGGCAGTCCTGGCCGGCAGTCTGGAACTTGGCCGCCACCGCCGCGAAGGCCGCTTCCCGAGGATCCATGTCCGGCCCCACGATGAAGGGGGCATTGCCGCCGAGCTCGAGCGACACGCGCTTGACGGTGTTCGCACTCTGCTCCAGCAGCAGACGGCCGACCCGGGTGGAGCCGGTGAAGGACAGCGCCTTGATGCGCTCGTCATCGCACAGCAGCTTCGACACCTCGGGGGCATCACCCAGCACCACGTTGAAGACCCCGGCGGGAATACCGGCGCGCTCGGCCAGTTCGGCCAGTGCCAGCGCCGAGTAAGGAGTCTCGTGGGCCGGCTTGACGATCACCGGGCAACCGGCGGCCATGGCGGCGGCGGCCTTGCGGGTGATCATCGCCAGCGGGAAGTTCCAAGGCGTGATCAGCGCGGCGATGCCCACCGGTTCCTTGATGGTACCGAGGGCGGCATTGGGAATATGGCTGGGGATGGTATCACCGAAGGTACGCTTGCCCTCCTCGGCGAACCAGCGCACGAAGCTGGCTCCGTACTCGACCTCGCCACGGGCGTCGGGCAGGGGCTTGCCCTGCTCCAGGGTCATGATGGTAGCCAGATCTTCGCGGTTGGCCTGCAACAGGTCATACCAGGCCAGCAGGCGCTCGCAGCGCTCGTCGGCGCGCAGCGCGCGCCATTGCACGAAAGCCGCCTCGGCGGCGTCCACCGCGCCCCGGATCTGCTCGGATTCCAGCACCGGGATATGGCCGATGGCCTCACCGGTGGCCGGATCGAAGACAGCTTCCTCACGGCCGTTATCGCCGTGAGTCCACTTGCCGTCGATATAGGCATACTGACGGAACAGTCGCAGATCGCTGAGTTGGTTGGACAGCGTCATAAGCACCTCCCCTGACATGCCGACGCCCAGGCGACGCCGACCATGAAGACAACCACGGCGCTGGCCGTGTGATGCCTCCATGGTAAGGGAGATGACGGTTCAGGACTTTTCGAAGCAAGCCGCCTGAGGCATGAGGATTTTTTTTCCCGAGCGACTGACTTGGTGTTTTTTCTGCACGACGTCGTGGCGTCTCATGTCGCGATGTCATCGGCGGAAATGCCCGCCGACGGGCGCTTGACGGTCTTGGTGATGATGTAGGTGAAATAACGCTCGATGCCGACATCCGAGGTCAGCCAATCGTCGATCAGGCGCTGATAGGTGTCGATGGAGGCCGCCTCGATCTTGACCAGATAATCGAGCCCGCCGCCGACGGCCACGCATTCGGTCACCTCCGGCGTGTCGTGTACCAGCGCCTCGAAGCGCGCGAAACTCTCGGCATTGTGGGCCTTGAGTTCGATCTGGACCCAGACCGGGGTGCGCTTGACCAGGACGTCGGTATTGAGCCGGGCACCATAGCCTTCGATGACACCGGCCTTTTCCAGGCGTCGCACACGCTCCCAGCAGGGGCTGACCGAGAGATTGATGGCCTCGGCCAGCTTCGACTTGGTGATACGACCGTCCCGAGACAGGATCTCGAGGATCTTCAGATCATAGCGATCGAGCTTCATGGGGCTACCTGATTGTCCGTATTCAGCCGAGCGACTCGACGACCTCGGCGATCACCGCAATGGTATCACCCATGTTGACACTGGCCGGGAAACGCCGTGCGGCCAGCACGCCGTCACGCCCGGCGCGATACTCGATGGGCGCCACGCCGCTGCGGGTCATGTCATAGACCCGGGCAATGACCTGCCCCTGCGTCACCGCCTCGCCCAGTGCCACGGTCAGCTCGAGCAGGCCGGTGTGCTCGCTCTGCACGTAGCAACTGGCATCGGGCATGTCGAGGTAGACCTGGGGCGCATCGGGCAGCTGTAGCTCGCCTTCGACCAGGCCGTAGTGCACCAGGAAGTTATCGATGCCGCGCTCGGTGATGGCCAGGCTCTCGGGCGTCGAGGTGCCGCCGCCACCCAGCTCGGTGGCCACGAAGATCTTGCCCTGGCGCTCCACGGCAGTATCGAACAGCGCCTCGGCATCAAGCTCGAACATCATGATGGCATAGGGCGCCCCGAAGGCCTTGGCCCCTTCCAGGGCACGGCGCTGCTGGTCGGCATCATCGAGCACGTGGGAGGCAGCGAACGGAATGATGTCCAGCGTCCGCCCCCCGGAGTGCAGGTCGAGCACAACATCGCTCATCGGTACCAGCACCCGGGTGAAGTAGTCGGCGATCTTCTCGGTGACGGAGCCGTCCGGGTCTCCCGGGAAGCTGCGATTGAGGTTGCCGCCATCCATCGGCGAGGTCCGGCGACCGGCCGTGCAGGCGGGCGTGTTCATCATCGGCACGATGATCACCCGCCCCTGGACATCCTCCGCCCTCAGTCGGCTGGACAGCTTCTGCAGGGCCGTGATGCCCTCGTACTCGTCGCCGTGATTGCCGCCGGTCAGCAACGCGGTGGGGCCTTCGCCACGCTTGACCACGGTGACGGGAATCATTACCGCACCCCAGGCGGACTCGTCATTGGAAATCGGCAGCTTGAGAAAGCCATGCTGGACACCGTCGGCCTCGAAGTCGACGGTGGCGGAAATCGGGCTGGGCCGTTGCGGGCCGGGTTGCTTGCTCATGGGGGCTCCTTACTTGACGAACAGCTGGCGCGGGAAATCGGCCAGCGTCTCGCAACCGTTTTCGGTGATCAGAATACTTTCGGTGATCTCGAGGCCCCAGTCCTCGACCCACAGGCCGGGCATGAAATGAAACGTCATTCCCGGCTCGAGGATCGTCTCGTCGGAAGGGCGAAGGCTCATGGTGCGCTCGCCCCAGTCCGGCGGATAACTGATGCCGATGGGATAGCCGCAGCGTGCGCCGCCCCGGTCGAAGCCGTACTTGTCCATGGCCGCACCCAATGCCATGGCGATATCGGCCGTACGATTGCCGGGCCTGGCCACTTCCAGTCCACTCTCGATCCCCTCGAGCAGGGCCGACTCGGCGCGCACGAACTCCGACGGCGGACGCCCCAGGTAGACGGTGCGCGACATCGGCGCGTGATAGCGCTTGTAGACGCCGGCGATCTCGAAGAAGGTCCCCTCGCCCTCGCGAAACGGCGAATCGTCCCAGGTCAGATGAGGCGCCGCCGCATCCTGCCCGGTGGGCAGCATCGGCACGATGGCCGGATAGTCGCCACCGAATACCTGGCCCTCGGGCGACGTCCAGCCTTCGATGCCGACCCGGTAGATCTCCGACACCAGCTTGCTCTTGGGCAGCCCCGGCTCTATGACCTCGAGAATACGCGAGTGCATGCCGGCGACGATCTTGCCGGCGACGCGCATGTACTCGATTTCCTGGGGCGACTTGATGGCACGACACCAGTTGACGAGCGAGTTGGCGTCCATGAAACGCGCATGGGGCAGTTCCCTCAGCAGGCACTGATAGGCCTTGGCCGAGAAGTAATAGTTGTCCATTTCCATGCCCACGACACCCTTGTGCCAGCCGCGATCGGGCAGGATCGTCTGGGCCAGGTAGTCCATGGGATGCATGTCCGGATTCTGGACATAGTGATCCGGGTAATAGGTGATGTTGTCCGGATCTATCCAGCAGGTGCGCAGCGCCCCATTGGCATCCATGCGTCGTCCATACCAGACCGGCTCGCCCTCGAGGCCGAGCAGCACGCACTGATGCACATAGAACGACCAGCCATCGTAACCGGTCAACCACGCCATGTTGGACGGGTCGCTGATGATCAGTACGTCGATACCCCGGCTCGCCATTTCGGTGCGTACCTTCCATAGCCGGCCAGCGTATTCCTCACGGGTGAAGGGTAATGAAACCTGAATCATGAAATCGCTCGCCAAACGATCATGTCACCAATATCCGACTGCCTCTTTTCCCGAGGCACCGGGGCATAGCGCAAACTTGCCGACCGCATTGGAGGCCATGGTCATTGTCATGACATTTGTTAACATGTCTCATGACAATTACCGGTCAATATCGCTAATCGGATACTATCACCATCCATTGGCGGGCGGTCAAAGGCTTTATTGAATCATGACAATTGATCTGACGCCCTATCTTTCCCATACGGGCCCCAAGTACCTCGCCATCGCCCGGGCATTGTCCGAGGCGATACGTCAGGGCGAGCTGACGCCAGGCACCCGACTGCCGCCACATCGTCAACTGGCCGACACACTGGGCGTCAGCGTCCAGACCGTCTCCCGCGCCTACGCCCAGGCCGAAAAGATGGGGCTGGTCCAGGCACGTACCGGCAGCGGTACCTGGATCAATGCCCTCGACGATACCCGGGAATCCGCCTATCTGCGCAACCCCGAACCGCGCCACGAGGGGGCGTTGATCGACCTGTCCATCGCCCACCCGGTCTGCCCGCCGGGTCATCACCTGCGCTTTCGCGAGACCCTGGCCCAGCTCGCCGAACAGGCCAGTCCCGAGGTGGTCACCGCCAGCCGCCCGATCGCCGGGCTCCCCCATCAACGCGAACGGGCCAGCGAATGGCTGTCTCGGCGCCTCGGCGTCCCCGGCGACGCGGATGATCGAATCCTCTGCAATGGCGCCGCCCACGGCCTGCTGCTGGCGATTTCCACGATCGTCCAGCACGGTGACCTGGTGCTGACCGAAGCCCTGACCGACCATGGCCTGATTGCCCTGTCCCGCACCCTGGGTTTCCAGCTGCGCGGCGTGGCCCTCGACGACCAGGGCGTGCTGCCCGAGGCCCTGGACATCGCCTGCCGACGCTTCAAGCCCCGCGCCGTCTGCCTGACGCCGACACAGCTCAATCCCACCGGCGCCACCATGAACGAAGAACGCCGCGATGCCGTCGCCGAGGTACTGGAGCGTCATGGTGTCTGGCTCATCGAGGACGATGTGCATGCCTTGCTCGAGCCTCCCGGCCTGACGCCTCTCACCGCACGCGTGCCGCACCTGGGCTTTCACGTCACCAGCCTGACCAAGGCGGCGGTGCCGGGGCTGCGAGCCGGATATCTCAGCGTGCCCCGGGGGCAGCTGCACCACACCCTGCCCCGCATGCGCGCCACCACCTGGATGGCCACGCCACTGATCTTCGAGATCGCCGACGCCTGGATCGCCGACGACACCCTGGAAAGCCTGGCCCGCGAACAGCGCGAGCTGCTCGCCGAACGCCAGCGACTGGCCACTCGCCTGTTGAGCGGTCACGAACACACCGCCCGCCCCACCAGCCTGCATGTCTGGCTGGCCTTGCCTACTGCCTGGCGCACCGAGGAACTCCAGCAACAGGCCGAACAGGAAGGCGTGGCCATCACCACCGCCGTGCCCTTCATGGTGGAACAGACGGCGGCCCCGCGGCGGGTACGCCTGAGCGTCGGTGCCGAGCCCGACATCGAGCGCTTCGAGGAAGGTCTCCAGCGCCTGGTCACCTTGCTCGACGAGGCGCCACCCCCCATGATGCAATTCGTCTACTAGCCAGCAGGAGCAGGACATGACGCGCGTACTCGTCCATCACGACCGTGCCGACGAATGGTGCGACGCCCTCGCCCGACGCCTGCCCGATGCCGAGATCCTGACCAGCGAAGCAGGCGTGGGACAGCACCGGGACATCGACTACCTGGCGGCCTGGCAGCCTCCCGCCGAGCTGCTCGCCGAACTCGACCGGCTCAAGGGCATCATCAACCTCGGCGCCGGCGTCGATGCCTTGCTGAACAACCCCGCCCTGCCCCGCGACATCCCCATCGTCAAGCTGCGCGACGCCGGCATGGCCGGCCCGATTGCCGACTACGTCCGCTACGGAGTGCTGCATTTCCAGCGCGACTTCGATCGCTACGCCCGCCAGCAAGCCGCCACGGAATGGCGCGAACGACCCATGACGGACAAGGCGGACTGGCCGGTCGGCGTGCTGGGGCTCGGCGCCATTGGCGCCAAGGTCGCCACGACCCTGGCCGCCGACGGCTTTCCGGTGCATGGCTGGAGCCGTTCGCCCAAGCAGCTCGACGACGTGACCTGCCACCATGGCGACGAAGGGCTCGATACCCTGCTTGGCCAGATACGCAGCCTGGTACTGCTGCTGCCCGGCACCGCCGCGACCCGACACCTCATCGACGCGCGCACCCTGGCGCTGCTGCCCGAAGGCGCCAGCCTGATCAATCCCGGGCGTGGCTCGCTGATCGACGAACACGCCCTGCTCGAAGCGCTGGACGCGGGACAACTGCGTGGAGCCCTGCTCGACGCCTTCCCGGTGGAACCTCTCCCCGAGGACAGCCCGCTGTGGCGGCACCCCCGCATCCTGATCACACCGCACATGGCCGGCCCCACCCCACTGGGCGATGCCGTCGACCAGGTCGCCGAAGCCATCCGGGCCTTCGAAAGCGGCACGCCCCAGCCGACCATCGATCCGGACGCCGGCTACTGAGGCCACGACCTACACGAATGCCCCCGCAAGCGGTACGCTGATGAATAGCGAAAGCGATACCGACGCCTTCGCAGGTGTCACCCACCGACTCCCCGTGAAGGAGGTGCGCGATGTCTCAGGTCACTCAAGACTATGATCGCCGCGACGCACTGCTGGTGGTCGACATGCAGAATGACTTCTGCCCGGGCGGCGCCCTGGCCGTGGCCGGCGGTAACGCCCTGGTCCCGGGCATCAACGCTGAGATGGCCGAGGCCCGGCGGGCCGGCGCCCTGATCGTCGCCTCCCGGGACTGGCATCCGGTGGACCACGTCAGCTTCGCCCATCGAGGCGGCCCCTGGCCGGTGCACTGCGTGCAGGACACGCCCGGCGCCGCCTTCCACGCCGAGCTGGCGCTACCCGACACGACCATTCGCGTCAGCAAGGCCACCGCCTTCGATCGCGACGCCTATTCTGCCTTCGACGACACCGGGCTCGGCGACTACCTGCGCGAGCGCGGGGTCGAACGCGTCACGGTCTGTGGCTTGGCACTGGATGTCTGCGTCAAGGCCACGACCCTCGATGCACTGCGCGAGGGCTTCGCCACGCGCCTTCTCGAAGACTTGAGCGCGGCCGTGGACCCCGATGCCATCGAGGCCTGCCGCGAGACCCTCTCCGATGCCGGTGCCGAACTATGCCGATGACCGCCCCACTGACGGTGGAAGAAGACGAGCTGGCGCTGCTCACCGATCTCTACCAGTTGACCATGACCCAGGCCTACTGGCGCGAAGGCATGGACGATCAGGCGACCTTCAGCCTGTTCTTCCGTCGCCTGCCGGCCGAACGGCGCTTCATGCTCGCCTGTGGCCAGCAGCACGCCGCCGAACTCGTCAGCCGGCTACGCTTCGGCAAGCGCGCCATCGCGCGGCTGGCCGAGACCGGACGCTTCGATGACGCCTTCCTCGACTGGCTGGCCAACTGGCGCTTCGAGGGCGACATCTGGACCCTCCCGGAAGGCACGCCAGTCTTCGCCAACGAGCCCTTGCTGGAAGTCGATGCGCCCATCGCCCAGGCCCAGCTACTCGAGAGCCTGATCATGAACCTGGTGCAGCTGGAGACGGTGCTGGCCTCCAAGGCGATACGGCTGGTCATGGCCGCCCGCGGCCGACCGGTGGTCGACTTCGGCCTGCGTCGCATGCACGGCGTGGATGCCGCGGTGCGTGGCGTGCGTGCCTATCGCACCGCCGGGCTGGCCGGCACCAGCAACGTTCTCGGCGGCCTGCGCCACGACCTGCCCCTCAACGGCACCATGGCGCATAGCTATATCCTCGCCCACGACAGCGAACGCGAGGCCTTTCGGGCCTTTGCCCGCCACATGCCGGGCACCACCCTGCTGGTGGATACCCATGACACCCTGGCGGGCGTACGCGAGGTCATCGCCCTGCTGCACGAGGAACCCGACCTGAGCATCGGCGCCATCCGGCTCGATTCGGGCCACCTCGAGGAACTGGCGCGCAGCGCCCGCCAACTGCTCGATGAGGCCGGCCTCGACGACGTGAAGATCGTCGCCAGCAGTGGCCTGGACGAGCACGCCATCGATGCCCTGCTCGCCGCCGACGTCCCTATCGATGCCTTCGGCGTCGGCACCCAGCTGGGCGCCTCGGCCGATGCCCCGGTCATCGATCTCTCCTACAAGCTGGTCGAATACGCCGGCGAGCCGCGCATCAAGCACTCGCCGGGCAAGGCCAACCTGCCGGGGCGCAAGCAGGTCTATCGCCACGTCGACGCCGCCGGGCGCCTCGCTGGCGACACCATCGCCGGCCGCGACGAGCAACTCGATGGCTCACCACTGCTGGTGCGCAGCGTGACGCAGGGCCAACCCGATCCTCAGACCATGGCACTGGCGGAGTCCGCCCGGGAACGCGTGGCACAGACCCGGCAGCGCCTTCCGGAAAGCCTGACCCAGCTTGCCCCAGGCGACGGAAATTACCCGGTAACGCTCAGCGAGGCCCTCTCGGCCCGGCGCTGAGCCGAACGACCGGGGCCATCGGAACCGGCGGCTTACAGCAGTTCGTTGAAGCGCGCCAGCCAGGCCGGATGTGCAGGCCAGGCCGGGGCGGTCACCAGCTTGCCGCTGGTGATGGCCTGATCGACCTCGATCTGGGCATAGTCGCCACCGGCTAGGGACACCTCCGGTGCGCAGGCCGGGTAGGCCGAGACACGAAATCCCGACAGGGAGATGGCGGCGGCCAGCAGCTGGGCGCCATGGCAGATGGCGGCCACTGGCTTGTCATGCTCGAAGAAGTGACGCACCGCTTCGAGGACACGCTCGTCCAGGCGCAGGTACTCCGGGGCACGCCCGCCGGGAATCACCAGGCCGTCGTAGTCGGCCGCCGACACCTCGGAGAAGGTAGCATTGAGAATGAAGTCATGTCCGGGCTTCTCGGTATAGGTCTGATCACCTTCGAAATCGTGAATGGCGGTACGGATCCGGTCGCCCTCGCGCTTGTCCGGACACACGGCGTCGACCGTGTGGCCCATGGCCTGCAAGGCCTGGAAGGGCACCATGATCTCGTAGTCCTCGACGAAATCGCCGGCGATGAGCAGTAACCTGGCCATGGGGATGAACCTCCTGAGTGATTGGAGTGGCGCTACTGCCGCCAGCATAGGTCATGTTCGCCGAGGCGACGAGCGCAGCCAGGCGAACCGCATGAAGCTGGCCATGGCCGCCGGTTCTACCTATCCTCGGGAACCCCGCGTCTCCCTTCGCGTTCCCAGGGCTGTCGACACCGAGAGGACCTTTCATGCCTGCCTTGCCGCTACGCCCCTCGTGGCTGCTGCCATTGCTCCTGCTGCTTGCCGGTTCCGCCACGGCCGCAACGCCACCGCAGCCCTTCGATGCCCGCTATCACCTGCAGGTGGCAGGCTGGCCCGACGCCGACATTCAGCATCAGCTGCAGCGCACCGGCATCGGCTGGCAGAGCGAGATGAGTACCAAGCTGCCGGGCATCAGCGGTCATGAGATGGGCCGCTTCCGTCTCGACGAGGACGGCCAGGTTCAATCGCTCTACTACGCCTCCGGCTACTCGCTGCTGGGCATCCAGCGCTCCTATCGACTCGAACGCGACGCCCTGCAGACCTGGCCGGACCGCCAGAGCGCCCTGTTCGCCCTGTCGCGGCAGGCCATCGACGGGGACTGCACCTCGGAGTGCCGAGTGCATTATCTCGACCATCGCGGGCACGAGGAGCGCGTCGATTACCGGGTGACGGGACGCGAGATGCTGGAACTCCCCGCAGGTCGGTTCGAGGCGCTGCGCGTGGAGGTGACCGAGCCGGGCGAGCCGGATCGTCGCCTGGTCTTCGACTTCCTCCCCCGAATGCCGGGCCTGCTGCTGTCCATGGGCTACTACCGCGATGGCGAGCGGCGCAGCCACCTGACGCTCACCCACCTAAACGCTCCCTGACCCGCGGCCTTCCGCCAGGTAACGAAAACGCCTAGAGTGGGAGATTTGCCGGCAGACTCGAGGCCGGCGGCGTATCTATCCAAGGAAGGAAAATCGCGATGTTGAGTGGCCTGTTGATCGTCCTGCTCCCCCTGGTGCTCGGCTATCTGGTGCGCGTTCGCCACACGGGGCTCATGGCCGGGATCAACCGGGGCGTCAACGTTTCCATCTACGTGATCCTGCTGCTGATGGGCATCAGCCTGGCCGGCCTCGACGACCTGGGTGGCAAGCTGGCGCAACTGGGCGGCCAATCGCTGTTGCTGTGCGCCGTGATCTCGGCCTGCAACCTGACGGCCCTGGCCTGGCTGTCGCGTCGCCTACGTCTCGAGGTCGATGCCTCCCGGGCAGTGGCGGACGCCCCCACCAGCAAGCTGGCCGCCATGGCAGGCTCGCTGTCGCTGATCGGCATGGTGCTGGCCGGCGTCATCCTCGGCCTGGTCGCCGGAGGACCACTGGGCGAGCCCTTGTTCGCCTGGGCCGAGACGCTGTCCGAATGGGTGCTCTACGCCCTGCTCGCCCTGATCGGTTGCCAGCTCAGGAACTCCGGCATGCCGCTCAGGCAGATCCTGCTCAACCGCTTCGGCCTGGCCATCGCCAGCGTCTTGGCGGCAAGCTCGCTGATCGGCGGACTACTGGCCGCCCCGCTGCTCGACCTGCGCTGGAGCGAGGGGCTGGCCATGGCGGCCGGCTTCGGCTGGTATTCGCTGTCCGGCATCCTGATCGGCGACCAGCTCGGGCCGCTGCTCGGCGGCATCGCCTTTCTCAACGACCTGTTCCGTGAACTCGTCGCCTTCGTGCTGATTCCGCTGGTCATCCAACGTCATGCCGCCCTGGCCATCGGCTATGGTGGTGCCACCTCCATGGACTTCACTCTCCCGGTGATCCAGCAGCACGGCGGTGTTGCCTGCGTGCCGGTCGCCGTGGTCAGCGGCTTCATCCTCTCGCTGCTCTCGCCGCCGTTGATCCTGTTTCTGCTGACGCTCTAAGACAAAAAGCCCGCGCAAGGCGCGGGCAAGGCATCACAACCAAACGGATCAAGTTCCTAGAACCAGACTTCCGACTGCACACCGAAGGCCCACTCGCCGCCGGTGAAGCCGTCGCTACCGAAGGCATCGTCCGCCGAGTAGTCGTTGAGTGCTTCGTCCCAGTCGCTCCAGGAGGCGAACACCCGGATCTCCGGACGCTTCCAGAAGCCTCCCACCTCCGGCTTGAAGGTCGGTGCGATGGTCAGCTTGGTGTAATCCCCTTCCACGGCATTGTTGCCGCCGAAGCCTTCGGGCGAGATATCCATCCACTGGTAGCTGCCTTCATACTGCATCTCGAAATTTTCGGTCAGCTCATTGGCCAGGCGAACATTGAACGTTGCCCAGTCATACTGGTCACCCTCGACGTAACGGTCTTCGCTGGTTTCAGCCAGAATCGCCGGCGCCACGCGCCAGTTGGGCGCCAGGTAGGTGGTGCCATAAAGGCCCAGGCGTGTCGCGGTGGCATCCTCGCTCAAGTTGCCGTTGGAACCGATGCTCTTGGTCTCGGCACCCAGCCCCTGGCCATGCATCACCGCCGCCTTGAAGTTACCGTCACCCAGGCCGAAGAAACTGTCGCCATGATAGGCCACCATGGTGTGTACGCCATTATCCGCGGCGCTGATGTTGCCTTCGGTCAGACGCTCATCGTTGTCGGTGGCATTCATGCCGCTGAGCATCCACTGCCAGTTACCGAAGTAATTATTGGTCGTGAGGATCAAGTTGTCGGTACTGCCGGACTCTTCGGCTGGATTATGGCTATCGACCGGAAAGTCGGTGAAGCTGCGGCCATAAACGGACAGATTCGACTTCCAGTTGTCGGCAAGCTGCATGTCGTAGATACCGCCACCGGTACCGGCCAGGAAGATGAAATCGCTATCGAGCCAGTGAATATCGAAATTGTCGCGGTCGAAGCGCTTGCCTGCCCAGATGGAGGCATTCTCGAAGGCACCGGTAAAGCTTGGCAGATCGCTGAACTCGGCATAGACCTGACGCACGTTGAGACTCGATTCGTCGGATGTCCAGTCATTACTGGTGGTGACGCCATCGGCGATCATGGTGGTGTACTTCGCCTTGGCGCCGTTATCGAAGCGCATCTTGTAGTTGAGAACCGCCTCGGCGTACGTATCCGGCTCGTTGCCCAGACGTCCCACGGCACCGCCCTGCTGCCCAGCAGGCGTCAAGTAGGGGCCACCCTCGGTGCTCTTGCCGTTCTCACCGATCAGCAGCCCCGAACGGGCATAGGCGTTGAAGGAGAAGCCTTCTTCACCACTGGCGTGTCGCTCCACCTTGGCGAGCCGTGACTCGATGTCCCGGCTGTCGGTTGAAGCACCGGCAGCCTGCTCCTGAGCCACCTCCTGCTCGGCCTGGTCGGCACGTCGTTCGGCAGCCGCAGCACGCTGCTCGGCGGCAATGATGCGTTGTTCCAGCTCGGCCAGCCGAGCCTCGAGATCGCTGGTCGTCTGAGCACTGACCATGCCACTGGTGCTCATGGCAGTGGCGACGGCCATGACGAGCAGTGACTTGCGCGGGCGTGGGGTCGGAAATGTCATCGTGATAATGCCTTTGTTGTTGTCGCGAAGGATTTCGTCCGGTGACGCCTGCCAGGCTTGCCGGCACGAAGACGATCGATATGGCGCACATCGAGACTTAATCGTTTCAGACACTAGTCACAACATGACGTAAAAAAAACACGACTTACGTCTAAACCATAAAGAATGAGCAGAAAAAATAGTAAACAAACAAGATCGTACATTTATCTGCCCGGTATTCGCGACGAAAGTCTAGGTTGCGGAGCCGTTCCTGCATCGCTTAACTGAACATCATGTCTTAATCGTTTAAGACGATGCTCTACAACAAGCGCTACAACAACAAGCGACTGAGGTAATGCCATGCAACGCCAGCCCCTGATCGCCTCCGGCCTCGCTCTGCTGGGCGCCGTGAGTGCTACCCCGGCCCTGTCGGCTGACCTGACCATCTCCTGTGGCGCGGTAGGCGCCGAACTTGCGCTCTGCGAGCAGGGCGTCGAGGCCTGGGAGGCCGAAACCGGCCATGAGGTGGAGATCGTCTCCACGCCCAATTCCTCCACCGAACGGCTGTCACTCTACCAGCAGATCCTGTCGGCACGCTCCGACGATATCGACGTGCTGCAGATCGACGTGGTCTGGCCAGGACTGCTGGCCAACCACCTGCTCGACCTCCAGGAAACGCTCGGCAAGGACGCCGCCGCCGGTCACTTCGAGACCATCGTCGCCAACAACACCGTCGACGGCCGGCTGGTGGCGATGCCCTGGTTCACCGACGCCGGCGTGCTCTACTACCGCAAGGACCTTCTCGAGCAGCATGGTGTCGAGCCACCCGAGACCTGGCAGCAACTGACTGACATCGCCACCGAGATCCAGTCCGCCGAGCGCGAGGCCGGCAACGACAAGATGTGGGGCTACGTCTTCCAGGGCCGCGCTTACGAAGGACTGACCTGCAATGCCCTCGAGTGGGTGGCCAGCCAGGGCGGCGGCACCCTCGTCGACGCTGACGGCGAGATCACCATCGACAACGAGAATGCCGCCGCGGCGCTGGACCTGGCCGCGAGCTGGATCGGCGAGATCGCCCCGCAGGGCGTACTCAACTACACCGAGGAGGAGGCCCGCGGCATCTTCCAGTCCGGCAATGCCGTATTCATGCGCAACTGGCCCTACGCCTGGTCACTGGCCCAGAGCGAGGACAGCGAGGTGGCCGGCAAGGTCGGCGTGGTCAAGTTGCCCCACGGGCCGGATGGCGACAGCGCCGCTGCCCTGGGCGGCTGGAACCTGGCCGTCTCCAGGTACAGCGAGCATCCCGATCTCGCCGCCGAGCTGGTGGCCTTCCTGACCGGTGAGGCCGAACAGAAACGACGCGCCATCGAGGCGGCCTACAACCCCACCCTCACGTCGCTCTACAAGGACGAGGAGGTGCTCGAAGCGGTGCCCTTCTTCGGCACCCTCTACGACACCTTCACCAACGCCGTGGCTCGCCCCTCCGCCGTCACCGGCGACAACTACGGCCGGGTCAGCAACGGCTTCTTCAACGCCGTGCATGAGGTGTTGTCCGGCAACCAGAGCGGCGCCGAGGCTGTCTCCGATCTGGACAGCGAGCTCTCGCGCATCAAGCGTCGTCGCTGGTAACTCAGGAGATCTCCATGTCGACTCCCGTCACCGAACAGGCACCCCAGGCAGCGCGGCGCAACCCGGCGGGCTACCGCGGCACCAAGGTGCGTCGTCAGCGAGTCCGCGCCGCCTGGACCTTTCTCGCACCGATGCTGGTCGCGCTGGCCCTGGTCGCCGGCTGGCCACTTCTGCGCACCTTCTATCTGAGTCTCACCGATGCCTCGCTATCGGATACCGCCGGCGCGGCGCTGATCGGCTTCGAGAACTATCTGGTCTACGACGACGGCGCCTGGTATGGCCTGCTCACCGACCCGGTGTGGTGGAACTCGGTGTGGAATACCGTCTACTTCAGCCTGGTATCGGTCTCGCTGGAGGTGGTGTTCGGCATCATCGTCGCCCTGCTGCTCAACGCTGAATTCAAGGGCCGCATGCTGGTGCGGGCGGCGGTGCTGATTCCCTGGGCCATCCCGACCATCGTCTCGGCCAAGATGTGGGCCTGGATGCTCAACGACCAGTTCGGGATCATCAACCACGTCCTGATGGCTCTGGGGCTGATCGACGCGCCCCTGGCCTGGACCGCCGATGCCGACCTCTCCATGTGGGCGGTGATCATGGTCGACGTCTGGAAGACCATCCCCTTCGTCGCCCTGCTGGTGCTGGCCGCCCTGCAGATGCTGCCCAGGGACTGCTACGAGGCTGCCGAGGTCGATGGCATCCATCCGGTCAAGGTGTTCTTCCGCGTGACTCTGCCACTGATCACCCCGGCGCTGCTGGTAGCGGTGATCTTTCGCCTGCTCGACGCCCTGCGCGTGTTCGACGTGATCTATGTGCTGACTTCCAATTCCACCAGCACCATGACCATGTCGATCTATGCCCGCCAGCAGTTGGTGGAGTTTCAGGACGTGGGCTACGGCAGCGCCGCTTCCACCCTGCTGTTCCTGATCATCGCCCTGGCCGTGGTCATCTACCTCTACCTGGGCCGCCGTCAACTGGGAGTCGATCAATGAACCAGTATCAACTGATAAAGCTCGCCAAGCGCGTCGGCCTCTACGCCCTGATCGCGATCGTACTGGTCTACGCCATCTTCCCCTTCTACTACGCAGTAATCACCTCGCTGAAACCCTCCAGCGAGCTGTTTCGCGTCGATTTCTGGCTGTCCTCACTGGACTTCAGCAACTATGTGCAGATCTTCACCCAGAAGAGCTTCGTACGCGCCGTCTTCAACTCCATCGTCGTCTCGCTGTCGGTGGTGGCCATTGCGTTGCTGCTGGGCATCACCGCCTCCTATGCCCTGGGCCGGGTGCGCTTCCGCGGCCGCACCACGGTGATGCTGACAATCCTCGGCGTGTCGATGTTTCCCCAGGTGGCGGTGCTCTCCGGACTGTTCGAGGTCATACGAACGCTGAACCTCTACAACAACCCAGGCGGGCTGATACTGAGCTACACCATCTTCACTCTGCCCTTCACCGTCTGGGTGCTGACGACCTTCATGCGACAGCTACCCATGGAACTGGAAGAGGCGGCGATCATGGACGGCGCCACGCCCTGGATCACCATCACCAAGGTGTTTCTGCCGTTGATGTGGCCGGCCATGGCCACGACGGGGCTATTGGCCTTTATCGCCGCCTGGAACGAGTTCCTGTTCGCCCTGACCTTCACCCTCACCGACGACCAGCGCACCGTACCGGTCGCCATCGCCCTGATCTCCGGCGGCAGCCAGCACGAGCTGCCCTGGGGCCCGATCATGGCCGCCTCGGTCACCGTCACCGTGCCGCTGGTCATCCTGGTGATGATCTTCCAGAAACGCATCGTCTCCGGTCTCACGGCCGGCGCCGTCAAGGGATAAGCCACATGCCATCGATGAACAAGACCATGCAAGACAACCTGACCTGGTGGCGCGGCGGCGTCATCTACCAGATCTATCCACGCAGTTTCATGGATGCCAACGGCGACGGCATCGGCGACCTGCCTGGCATCACCGGCAAGCTCGACTATGTGGCAAGCCTCGGCGTCGACGGTATCTGGCTGTCGCCCTTCTTTACTTCACCGATGGCCGACTTCGGCTACGACGTCAGCGACTACCGCGACGTCGACCCGATGTTCGGCACCCTCGACGACTTCAAGGCACTGCTGGCCCGCGCCCATGAGCTGGGCCTCAAGGTGATGATCGACCAGGTGATCAGCCATACTTCGGAGGCGCATCCCTGGTTCCAGGCGAGTCGCGCCAATCGCACCAACGCCCGCGCCGACTGGTACGTCTGGGCCGACCCCAAGCCCGACGGTACGCCACCCAACAACTGGCTGTCGATCTTCGGCGGCTCGGCCTGGACCTTCGACTCGCGTCGCCAGCAGTACTACCTGCACAACTTCCTGGCCAGCCAGCCGGACCTCAACTTCCACCATCCCGAGGTTCGCCGAGCCCAGCTCGACAACATGCGCTTCTGGCTGGAGCTCGGCGTCGACGGCTTCCGCCTGGACACCGTCAACTTCTACTTTCACGACGCCGAACTGCGCGACAACCCGCCAGTGCCCGCCGGCGAGGCCAAGACGCTCGGCGCGCCGGACAGCAACCCCTATACCTGGCAGCGCCACGTCCATGACCTGAGTCGCCCGGAAAACCTCGACTTCCTGCGCGAGTTGCGCGTACTGATGGACGAGTTTCCCGGCACCACCACCGTCGGCGAGATCGGTGACGACAATCCGCTCGAGCGCATGGCCGAATACACCGCCGGCGGCAACAAGCTGCATATGGCCTACACCTTCGACCTGCTCAACACGGCCCATTCGCCTGCCTACATCCGCGAGGTGCTCGAACGCTTCCAGCGGCTGGCCGGCGATGCCTGGCCGTGCTGGGCACTCTCCAATCACGACGTGGTAAGAAGCGCCACCCGCTGGGGAGCCGGCAAGGATCCGGTCGCCTATCCCAAGGTGGCCCTGGCGATGCTGTTGTCGCTGCGCGGCAGTGTCTGCCTCTATCAGGGCGAGGAGCTCGGCCTGCCCGAAGCCGAGGTGCCCTTCGAACGTCTTCAGGACCCCTACGGCAAGGTACTGTGGCCGGAGTTCAAGGGTCGCGACGGCTGTCGCACACCGTTGCCCTGGGAGCAAACGGAGCATGGCGGCTTCACCGCCGAGGGAGTGGACCCCTGGCTGCCGGTCGAAGCGAGTCACCTGCCGTGCGCCGTGTCACGCCAACAGGACGACAGCACTTCGGTTCTGGCCGCCACTCGCCGTCTGCTGACCTTTCGCCGCGCCCATCCAGCCCTGTTCGACGGCGATCTCGAACTGGTCGACGTCGGCAAGGAACTGCTCGGTTTTATCCGCGAGAAGGGCAATGAGCGGCTCCTCTGCGTGTTCAACCTCGACGGCGATACCCGGCAGGCCACCTTGCCGCAAACCGGCACACCGCTCGACGGCCACGGTTTCACTACCACCCTGGAGGGCACGATGCTGCAGTTGCCGCCCTACCAGGCCGCCTTTATCCAGATCGATCGATAACACAACACCAAGCAGGCCGGCCCCCGATGGGCCGGCGAGGAGTCGCCAGATGGCAAGCGTGACGCTCGACAAGCTCAACAAGGTCTTCGGTCATACCCACATCATCAAGGATGTCGACCTTCGGATCGGCGATGGCGAATTCGTGGTCTTCGTCGGTCCCTCGGGCTGCGGCAAGTCGACTCTGCTGCGGCTGATCGCCGGACTCGAGTCGATCACCGACGGCGAACTCAGGATCGCCGATGACGTGGTCAACGACCTGCCGCCCCGCGAGCGCGGTGTGGGCATGGTGTTCCAGTCCTATGCGCTCTACCCGCACATGTCGGTCTACGAGAACATGGCCTTCGGCCTCAAGCTGGCCAAGATGGCCAACGAGACCGTCGAGGATCGGGTGATGGCCACCGCCCGTATCCTGCAACTCGAGGAACTGCTGCATCGCAAGCCCAAGGAACTCTCCGGCGGCCAGCGCCAGCGGGTGGCCATGGGCCGGGCAATGGCCCGTGAACCGCGCATCTTGCTGTTCGACGAGCCGCTATCCAACCTCGACGCTTCGCTGCGCGTACAGATGCGCAATGAGATCGCCCGCCTGCACCACCGGTTGGGCTCCACCATGGTCTACGTCACCCACGATCAGGTCGAAGCCATGACGCTGGCCGACAAGATCGTGGTGCTGCGCGATGGCCGCGTCGAGCAGGTCGGCAGCCCCCAGGAGCTCTACCAGCGGCCGGCCACGCGATTTGTCGCCGGTTTCATCGGCTCGCCGACCATGAATTTCATGCCGGCCGAACTCCTCGGCGGCGATGACGAGGGCTGCAGGATCAAGGCACCGGGCCTCGGCGAGCTGACCCTGCCCCAGGATGCCGGTGGCCAGTCCCGCGGCACTGGCCTGAGCCTTGGCGTGCGTCCCGAGCACCTGAGCCTGGCCGAGGCCCAGGGAGACAACGCCTTCGAGATCGTCAACGTCGAGTACCTGGGCAACGAGGTCTACGTCTATCTGGAGCCCAAGGCCGGCGACACCTTGTTGATCCATCGCAGCGAAGCCCCCAGCCGCTGGGAGATCGGCCAGCGGGTGGCATTGGTGCCCGAACTCGAGCACGTTCACCTGTTTGACACCGCCGACCAGGCCCTCGGCCTCGCCAGGCAACGCCAGGCGGCCTGATTCC
Source organism: Halomonas caseinilytica (assembly GCF_001662305.1). Classification (GTDB taxonomy): domain Bacteria; phylum Pseudomonadota; class Gammaproteobacteria; order Pseudomonadales; family Halomonadaceae; genus Halomonas; species Halomonas caseinilytica. The sequence continues at coordinate 282,404 of NZ_BDEP01000016.1, read as the reverse complement.
ACCAATACCGCCGGCCCTGCCCCGTACACGGCGGTTGCCGGGCCGCGACACGTTCGACACCTACCCGATACGCACTGGAGGCGGGATGGAAGCCCCAACAACGACAAACAAGATGAGGTAGCCCATGAAAACATCGTTTCACCTTTCGCCTGCCCACCATCGCCTGCTCGCCGGGCTTCTGTTGGGCGGCTCGACTCTGATCGCCCAGAATGCTCTGGCAGCGGAGATCGCCATCGCCTGCGGCGCCGGCGACACCTCCGACTACTGTCCGATCGCCGCCCAGCAGTGGGCCGAACAGACCGGCAATACCGTGAAGGTCGTCTCCACGCCAAACAGCCCCACCGAAAAACTCTCGCTCTACCAGCAACTGCTGGGTAGCGAGTCCAGCGATGTCGACGTGCTGATGGTCGACATCGTCTGGCCGGGCATGCTCGACGACCATCTGGTGGACCTCTCCGAGTACCTGCCGGATGACATCGCCGACGACTTCTTCCCGGCGCTGATCGACAACAACACCATCGACGACCGCCTGGTGGCCATGCCCTGGTACACCGACGCCGGCGTGCTCTACTATCGCAAGGACCTGCTCGCGAAATACGGCCACGAGGTTCCCGAGACCTGGCAGGAGCTGACCGATACCGCCACCGACATTCAGGCCGCCGAGCGCGAGGCCGGCAACGACGACTTCTGGGGCTTCAGCTTCCAGGGCCGGGCCTACGAGGGGCTGACCTGCAACGCCCTGGAATGGGTGGCGAGCCACGGCGGCGGCACCCTCGTCGACGCAAAGGGCGAAGTGACCATCGACAATCCCCGTGCCGCCGCGGCCCTGGACCTGGCCGCCTCCTGGATCGGCACCATCTCGCCGGAAGGCGCGCTGAACCACACCGAGGAAGAGACCCGCGGTATCTTCCAGTCCGGCAACGCCCTGTTCCTGCGCAATTGGCCCTACGTCTGGTCGCTGGCCAACGGCGACGGCAGCGAGGTGGCCGGCAAGGTCGGAATGGCGCCGCTACCTCACGGTCCCGAGGGCGAGTCGAAGGCAACGCTGGGCGGCTGGAACTTCGCCGTCTCGCGCTATTCCGAGCATCCCGAACTGGCCGCCGAGCTGGTCGCTTTCATCACCTCTCAGGAGCAGCAGAAGGCCCACGCCGTCCAAATGGGCCGCAACCCGACCATCGAGTCGCTCTACCAGGACGAGCAGGTGCTGGCCAGCAACCCTTCCATGAGCGATATCTACGAGACCCTGACCAATGGCGTAGCGCGACCCGCCACCGTGACCGGCGACGCCTATGCGCGAGTCTCCAACGCTTTCTTCAACCATACTCACCGGGTGCTCTCCGGCGAGCTGGACGGTGCCACTGCCGTCCGCCAACTGGGTCGTGAACTCGAGCGTCTCGGTCGCCGCGGCTGGTAAGGTCATGTCCCTCGCCCGGTCGGTGCATCTTCGGCCGGGGCTGCCGTCATCCCCGCTGTCAGGCCCCCCACGGACGACACGCTCCCAGGGCCTCAGTCGGGCGAGACGTGTATCGATCACTGCTCGCCCGGCAGATCAAGCCCCGGCTGGAATGGCCACACTGTCCCGGGGAACGGAAGACCGGTATCCTAGACAACGAAGCACTTAGCAGGGAAACGAAAGTGTCCTCACTGCCCCGCCGCATCACCTTGAAGGAGCTGGCCGCCAAGCTCGGCGTTTCCACGGCGACCGTCTCCAACGCCTTCAACCGCCCCGACCAGCTTTCGCCGCTGCTGCGCGAACGCATCCTCAACGAAGCCAAGCAGCTGGGCTATCGCGGCCCCGACGCCAAGGCACGCAGCCTGCGCACCGGTCGTTCGCGGATCATTGCGGTGATTCTGGCAGAAAGCCTGACCTACAGCCTGAACGATGCGGTGGCCAGCGAGCTGCTGTCGGGCATCGCCGAGGTGCTCGACGCGCACGGCCATACCATGCTGCTGCTCTCGGGCCGCAAAAATGCCTCTCAGGTCCCCGGCTCGTCGAGTATCGCGGACGGCTTCATCGTCTACGGCCTGATGCCGAGCCTGATGCTGCTCGACGACCTGCCGCTGCCGGACCAGCGCCCCCTGGTGGCAGTGGACTTCAGCCTCGAGGGCTACCCGACGGTGCATATCGACAACGAACCGGCCGGCTATGCCATCGCCAGCCATGCCTTGAAGACATCGTCGCGGCGTCCCGGCATCATCAACCTGCGGCTCACCAAGCACCCCTGTAACGATCGCGTCGCCCCCGACCAGGAACTGCTTCCGGCCGATCGCACCATCACGCGTTCGCGGCTCACCGGCTTTCATCGTGCCCTCGACGAGCACGGCATCGATCCGACCTCGGTGCCGATGTGGAATATCGAGGAGAATACCCATGACGTCTGCGCCCCGGTGATCGCCTCCATCCTCGATCTTCCCGATGACGAGCGGCCGGATCTACTGCTGTGCATGTCCGACCGCATCGCGCTCACCGCCCTGACCCTGGCCGAACAACGCGGCCTGCGCGTTCCCGAGGACCTTCGCCTGACCGGTTTCGACGGCATCGCCGAAGGCCAGTACCGATCCCCACGCCTGACCACCATGCGCCAGGACAGCGTCGAGAAAGGGCGTGTCGCGGCCCGCATGATCCTCGGACTGGAGACACCCCGAGCCCAATTGCTGCACACCGAGCTGGTCGTCGGCGACAGTTGTCCCTGATCAGCCGACGACTTTCACCGGGATTGCACGATGCCGGCTCCCCGTGACGGTATCCTGAGGCGATGCTCCCTGCCCGAGGAATCCCCGCGTATGCGCTCCTTCCGCCCCTCCTTCTCGCGACTCGGCATCAAGCTGTTCGTGATCATTCTGGTGGTCAACGTGGCTATCGCGGGGCTGGTGTTCATCGCCGTATCGCGCAGCCTCGACCAGGGCTTCATCGAATACCTCGACCGCACCCAGACCCGCCGCGCCGAGACACTGGCCGAAGGTCTCGCCGACGAGTGGTCGCGGCGCGGCGACTGGCAATGGCTGCGACAGTCGCCACGCGCCTGGCATCACCTGGTTCGCCATCAGCTATGGCCCGGCGACGCTCCACCACCGGAAGGCATCGAACGTCGACTCGGCGATCCCCGGGACTTCGTGCTGCATGACGCCCGCGGCCTGCCGGTGATCGGCCTGCCCCCGGACAACGACCGGGATGCCGCCGAGCTGCGCTGGCTGCCGATCATCAACAATGGCGAACAGGTCGGTACCCTGGGCTACCGGCCGCCTCAGCAGCTCATGGCGCGCATGGACCGCATCTTCCTCTCCCAGCAACGCCGCAACCTGGCGATCATCGTCGCCGCTCTGGGCCTGGCGTCGCTGCTGCTCGCCGGCGGGCTGTCGTGGTGGTTGGGGCGCCGCACCGGCGGCATGACGCTGGCCACTCGACGTCTCACCGAGGGCGACTACAGCACCCGCCTGACTGAACGCGGCGGCGACGAGCTGTCGCACCTGGCGCACGACTTCAACGTCCTGGCCGCCACGCTGGAAGCCAGCCGTGAGGCCCGCAGCCGCTGGGTCTCGGACATCGCCCATGAACTGCGCACCCCGCTCGCCGTGCTGCGCGGCGAGATCGAGGCCATGCAGGACGGCGTGCGTCCCTTGAACCTGGACAGCCTGGGCTCGCTGGCCCAGGAGGTCGGCCAGCTCGAGCGCCTGGTCTCCGACCTGAGGCTGCTCTCCCAGAGCGATGCCGGTGCCCTCGAAGTCCAGCTGGCGCCACTCGATCTGGCCGACAGCCTCGCATCACGCCTCGGTGAGGCCGAAGGCTGGCTCGCCGACGAAGACATCTCGCTCGATACCGACATCGACGGCCCGGCCTGGATTCGCGGCGATACCCAGCGCCTGCGCCAACTCTGGACCAACCTGCTGGACAACACCTGTGCCTATACCAGCTCGCCCGGCCGCCTGCGGGTCACGCTCGCACGGCAGGACGAGTCCTGGCAACTTTGCTGGGAGGACAGCTCGCCCGGCGTGTCGGAGGCCGAACTGCCACGCCTCACCGAGCGTCTCTACCGGGTCGAGGGGTCGCGCAGCCGAGCCAGTGGCGGCAGCGGCCTGGGACTGTCCATCGCCATGGCACTGGCCCGGGCCCATGGTGCCGAGATGATACCCAGCGTTTCGGCACTGGGCGGGTTATGCTGGACGCTGACCTTTCCGGCCATCACCGATCACCAGCTCAGAGGGACTGACACATGAGCCACATCACCACCGACAGCGTCCTGATCGTCGAAGATGAACCCAAGATCGCTCGCCTGGTGGCCGATTACCTGGAAGGCAGCGGCTATGCCACGCACCACCTCGATCACGGCGATACGGTACTGCCCTGGTTCGAGTCCCAGGAGGCACCGCCCGAGCTGGTCCTGCTGGACCTGATGCTGCCGGGCACCGATGGCCTGACCCTGTGCCGCGAGATCCGCCAGCGCTGGCCCAGGGTGGCCATCATCATGCTTACCGCCCGGGTCGAGGAGGTCGATCGCCTGCTGGGGCTGGAGCTCGGTGCCGACGACTACATCTGCAAACCCTTTAGCCCCCGCGAAGTGGTCGCCCGCGCCCGCGCCGTGCTGCGCCGCAGCCGGGCGGCCGACGCCGACCGGCACACGGGTACCGACGACCTGGTGCTCGACGATGATGGCTGGTGTGCCATGGCCGATGGGCACGACCTGGCGCTGACCGCGGTAGAGTTCCAGCTTCTGCGGGTGATGATGCACTCACCCGGCCGCATCTTCTCTCGCGAACAGTTGATGGATCACATGTACCGTGACCACCGCATCGTCTCCGAACGCACCGTGGACAGCCACGTCAAGAAGCTGCGCAAGAAGATCGCCGATATCTGGCCGGACCGCGAGATCATTCGCTCGGTCTACGGCGTGGGCTACAAGTATCAACCCGAAGAGTGACGAATGGCGCCAGTCCTTTCCGGAGGCTAGTCTGAAGATTCCAGACGAGGGAAAGCGATATGGAACGCCATCGGGACGTCATGCGCTTCTGGCGTGACCCCACTCTGCCATTTCTCGAGGCACGCCGGGTCACGGACGGGCGTCGCGTCTGCTATGCCAAGCACAGCCACGAGACCTTTTCGATCGGCGCCATCACCGGAGGGCGCAGCACCTACTGGAATCAGGGCCACACGGAAACCGTCACCCCGGGTACGGTCGTGGTCATGAACCCCGAAGCGGTTCATGCCTGCAACCCCATCGACGACCGCCCCTGGTCGTATGACATGCTTTATCTCGACCGCGACTGGCTGGCCGGCCTGCAGCATGAGCTCGGCGCACCCGCGCACCTCGACTTCCAGGCATTCTCCGCCCGCTCGAGCCGGCATCCGGTACTGTATCGACGGCTCGTCAAGCTCTGCGACACCCTGTTCGCCCCCGATACCACACGCCTGGCCCGGGAAACCCGGGCCACCGAACTGGTCGTCGAGATGCAGCGTCGACTCGCTCCCCGGCTGCAGCCCCTCGAGGCGCATCCTCTCGGTCTGCAACGCGCGGCGGAGTACATCGATGCCCACTGCACAGAGGCCATCGGCCTTGACGATGTCTGTCAGGCAGCAGGCCTATCGCGCTCCTACCTGGTGCGCCGCTTCAAGGCCCATTACGGCATGACCCCGCACGCCTTCCTCATCAACCGTCGCATTCAGCTCGGCTGTGCCAGGCTACGGGCCGGCCACCCCATTGCCGAGGTCGCGCTCGATTGCGGCTTCGCCGACCAGGCGCACTTCCAGCGCACCTTCAAGCGCCTGCGGGCCACCACGCCGGGCCATTACCTCGCCGCCACCACCAGATAACCGGCACTGACCACCAGCAGCAATGCCAGGACGCGATTGACCAGGCGTACCTGGGACGCATCACGTAGCCAGTGCCGCAGAAAGGCGCCGGCCACGGCCCAACAGGCGATCGACAGATAACAGATCACCAGATACAGCAACGCGAAGCGCAAGATCAGGTCGACCTCGCCACTGGCGGCATAGGCTCCCATCCCCGCCAGCGAAGCCAGCCAGGCCTTGGGGTTGAGCCATTGCATGATCGCCCCCTGCAGCATGGAAGGCCCACGAGCGTTGTCGTCATCCCCGAGCCGGCCATCGTCGATGCCGAGCTTGATCGCCATGTAGCCGAGAAAGGCCACCCCAGCCCAGCGAACGCCCTCGATGATGCCCGGCCAGCGAGTCAGCAGCTCATGCAGGCCAAGCCCTATCAGCACCAACAGCAGGGTGAAGCCCAGGGAGGCACCTGCGACATGCCGCAGGCTGGCGCGCAGACCGTGACGGGTTCCGGCGGACAGGGCCACGATGTTCACCGGTCCCGGCGATATCGATGCGGCCAGGGCGAAGGCCGACATGGAAAGCAGCAAGCTGAGCGTCATCGCGCCTCTCCTGTTTCGCGGGACAATGCCAGGCAAGGATACGCACACCCTGCGGGTGGGTATTGAACATCATTGCCCTCCTGCCTCCTCTGTGTTTGCACGCTTGATACACCGACCTTGCACGCCAGCGGACAATACTGACCGTGTCACTTCAGGACACAAGGAGTCTGTTCATGACCACATCGCTTTCCCGCAAGCTGCTGATGCCCGCCGTACTGGCCGCTCTCGTCGCGCCGCTGTCGCTCGCGGCCCATGCCGCTCCCGATCATGCGCCTCACCCGGGCGATCACCGCGATGACATCCGTCAGGAAGTGTTCGAGCGAGCCGGTATCGACCAGCAGACCCGCGATGAACTCAAGGAAGCCCGCGAAGCCTATCACCAGTCGATGGACGAGCTCCGTACCGAACACCGCCAACAGGTCGATGAGATCCTCGGGGACGATGGCAAGGCCGCCCTCGAAAAGGCCAAGCAACAGGTGCGTGAAGAACATCACGCCGAGCGGCAACAGGCACGCGAAGCACGCGTCAAGGCCCTGTTCGACGAGTGGGAACTCTCCGACGCGACCCGCGACGCCCTGGCAAAGCAGCATGATGAATTCCGGACTCAAGCCAAAGCCCTGAAAGCACAGGAATTCGAGGGTCCCGAGGAGCGCCGCGAAGCCTGGAAAGACCTCTTCCAGTCGCATCATGAAGCACTGTCCGAGTACCTGAACGACGAACAGATGAAGGCGCTTGGCAACGCCATGCGCCCCGAAGGTCATGGCCCCGGTCGACCGCATGACCATGGCCACGGTCCCAAGCCCCCCGAGCCCATGGACGGCTGATTTCCCCTTCCCGCACTGCTCGATACGCTTCACAAGACGCCCGGCCCCGTGCCGGGCGTCTTGCGTCATGACACCGACATTTTTCCTGCAGCCCCCGTCACCCGGTCGATTCCGCCATTCGACTTGCAGTCAACGAAGGATGTGCGTATTTTATTTGAACATTCATTCAAAAAAGAGCTACCAAAACAGCAGGAGGATATGTTGAATGTCGGATAACCATGCCATTCCCGAGAGGCGCGACCGGATCAACCCCACGGTCTTTCACGGCAGTGTGGCCGGGATCCTGGTCTTCTTGATCCTGACCATGACGTTTACCGAGGAGGCCGGCGCCTTTTTCGACGCCGGCCTGGCCTGGGTGAACGATACCTTCGGCTGGTACTACATGCTGGCCGCCGTGGTCTATCTGGTCTTCGTGATCGTCATCGGTTGCTCCCGCGTCGGCAACATCCGCCTGGGGCCCGACCATTCCCGGCCCGAGTTCTCGCTGGTCTCCTGGGCCTCGATGCTGTTCGCCGCCGGCATCGGCATCGACCTGCTGTTCTTCTGCGTTGCCGAGCCGCTGTCCCACTACCTGGCACCACCCGACATGGCACCGGAGAGCGCCGCGGCGATGCGCGCCGCCGTTCCCCAGACCTTCCTTCACTGGGGGCTGACCGGCTGGGGCATGTATGTGCTGATGGGTATGGCACTGGCCTATTTCAGCTACCGTCATCGCCTGCCGCTGGCCATCCGTAGCGCCCTTTTCCCGTTGCTCGGCAAACGCATCCACGGCCCCATCGGCAGCGCCGTCGATATCACCGCCGTGATCTCCACGGTCTTCGGCATCGCCACCAGCCTGGGTATCGGCGTGATGCAGCTCAACTACGGGCTGACCTTCATGTTCGGCGTGCCTGAGAGCCTTTCCACCCAGGTGGTGCTGATCGTGCTGGTAGTGATCCTGGCTACCATCTCGGTGGTCACCGGCGTGGAGAAGGGCATCCGCCGTCTTTCCGAGTTCAACATGGGACTGGCCGCCCTGCTGCTGCTGTTCGTGCTCTTTCAGGGCGATACGCTGCACCTGCTCGATGCCCTGGTGCTCAACGCCGGCGACTACCTGAGCGGTTTCGTCGGCAAGAGCTTCGATACCTATGCCTTCGCCGGGCCCGATGCCCAGCAGTGGAAGGGCTGGTGGACCATCTTCTTCTGGGGCTGGTGGATTGCCTGGACGCCCTTCGTCGGCCTCTTCCTGGCCCGTATCTCGCGTGGTCGCACCATTCGCGAATTCGTCATCGGCGCCCTGCTGATCCCGCTCGGCTTCATGATGGCCTGGATGTCGATCTTCGGTAACAGCGGCATCGAGATGGTGGCCAATCAGGGACTCGCGGAACTCGGCCAGGAGGCGCTCAACTCGCCGCAGACCACCATCTACACCTTCCTCGAGCAGTATCCGTACATCGGTATCACCGCCTCGGTGGTCACCCTGCTCGGCATCGTGTTCTTCGTCACCTCAGCCGACTCCGGCGCCCTGGTACTGGCGAACTTCACGTCGATCCTGTCCGATGTGAACCACGATGCCCCGATCCGCCTGCGCATCTTCTGGTCGGTGGCGATCGGCCTGGTCACCGTGGCCCTGCTGATGGCCGGCGGCCTGTCGGCCCTGCAGAGTGCCGTGGTGATTACCGCCGTGCCCTTCTCGCTGGTGATCTTTGCCATCATGGCCGGCATGACACGGGCCCTGAAACTGGAAAGCACCAAGGCCGACGCGCGCCAGCATGTCAGCGGTGCCGCACCAGGCGGCGACTGGCGCGAACGTCTGGACCGAGCTCTGGACACTTCCAACCGCGCCGGTGCTGCCGCCACTATCGAACATGCCATTCGCCCGGCCCTGCACCAGTTCGCCGAGGAACTCGAGAGTCGAGGCCAAACGGCGACGGTGAACGAGGAAACGGTCGACGGCGAACCCTTGCCCCATCTGACGCTGCAGGTGGAGTTCGACGACGCCGCCAGCTTCGTCTATCAGGTTCGGGCCCACCGCTTGCGCACACCGAGCTTCTTGCCGGTGGATGACGACTACTATGTGCGCCTCGATGTCTATCTGACGGAAGGCGGCGCGGACAAGGACCTCAATGGCTATACCCGAGGTCAGGTGATCGGTGATGTGCTCGCCGAGTACGAACGCCATCTGCACTTCCTGGCGCTGGCCGGCAAGACCGGCAACGTACAGGCCATGCCCGGCTCGGTGGGCGAGCCGCCCGAAGAGGCCTCGCCGGCCTGAGACTGACGCTCGTCACGACGGCGACCCTTGGGTCGCCGTCGTCGTTCATGCCCCAGTGAAGATGAGGTCCGGGTCGGGTAGGCTGGGGAGTATCTCAGCCCAGGAGGCTCCCATGCCCGACTCCAGCTCCCTCGATACCCCCCATATTCGCTACTACCATGCCCATCTCTACTACCGTGATGCCGCCGGCCTGGCCGAGGCGCAGCGGGTCGCTGAGGCGGCCGCCGAGCGCTTCGACATCCAGGTGGGGCGCTTTCACGAGCGCCCGGTGGGACCCCATCCGTTATGGAGCTGTCAGCTGTCCTTCGCCCCGGCGGTCTTCGCCGAACTCGTGCCCTGGCTGGCGCTCAATCGCGGCGACCTGGACGTCTTCGTGCACCTGGGCACCGACGATGACCTGTTCGACCATACCCAGGGCGCGATGTGGCTCGGCCATAGCCATCCCCTCGACCTCAGCGCCTTCAACGCCTGAGCGAGCACGCAAATACGAGGGGCGCGACCGGTGTCGCGCCCCTCGCTATCGATTGCCTTTCCTTGGCGATCAGAAGAAGCCCATGGGATTGGTGTCATAGCTGACCAGCAGGTTCTTGGTCTGCTGGTAGTGTTCCAGCGCCACCTTGTGAGTCTCGCGTCCGACGCCAGATTTCTTGTAGCCCCCGAAGGCGGCATGCGCCGGGTACTGGTGGTAGCAGTTGGTCCACACTCGTCCGGCCTGGATGCCACGCCCCATGCGGAAGGCCACGTTGATGTCGCGACTCCATATCCCGGCACCCAGGCCGAACTCGGTATCGTTGGCAATGGCCAGCGCCTCGGCCTCATCCTTGAAGGTGGTCACCCCCACCACCGGGCCGAAGATTTCCTCCTGGAAGACGCGCATCCGGTTGTTGCCCTTGAGCAGGGTCGGCTGGATGTAGAAGCCCCCATCATAGGCCGGGTCGAAGCTTTCACGCTCACCGCCGGTGAGGAATTCGGCGCCTTCCTCACGGGCGATGTCCATGTAGGACATGATCTTGTCGAACTGCTCCTGGCTGGCCTGGGCGCCCACCTGGACCTCGGTATCCAGCGGGTTGCCGCGCTTGATCGCCCGGGTCCGCTCGACCACCCTGCCCATGAAATCGTCGTACATCGACTCCTGGATCAACGCCCGGCTCGGGCAGGTACAGACCTCGCCCTGATTGAGGAAGGCCAGCACCAGTCCTTCGACGGCCTTGTCGATGAACTCGGGCTCGGCATTCATGATGTCGGCGAAGTAGATGTTCGGCGACTTGCCCCCCAGTTCCACGGTGGACGGAATGATGTTCGCCGCGGCGCATTCGAGGATGTGCGAGCCCACCGGGGTCGAGCCGGTGAAGGCAATCTTGGCGATGCGCTTGCTGGTCGCCAGCGCCTCGCCGGCCTCGGCACCGTAGCCGTTGACCACGTTGATCACGCCGGCCGGCAGCAGATCGCCGATCAGCTCCATCAGCACCAGGATCGAGGCTGGCGTCTGTTCGGCGGGCTTGAGGACCACGCAGTTGCCGGCGGCCAGTGCCGGGGCCAGCTTCCAGGTGGCCATCAACAGCGGGAAGTTCCATGGAATGATCTGCCCGACCACGCCCAGCGGCTCATGGAAATGATAGGCCACGGTGTTGGCGTCGATATCGGCCGTGGCTCCTTCCTGAGCGCGAATACAGCCCGCGAAATAGCGGAAGTGATCGACGGCCAGGGGAAGATCGGCGTTGAGCGTCTCGCGCACCGCCTTGCCGTTGTCCCAGGTCTCGGCGACGGCCAGCATCTCGAGGTTGTCCTCGATACGCTGGGCGATCTTCAGCAGCAGGTTGGCACGCTCGGCGACGGCCGTCTTCCCCCAGGCGGGAGCCGCGGCGTGGGCCGCATCCAGGGCCTTGTCGATGTCCTCGACATCGGAACGAGGGATCTCGCAGATCACCTGGCCGTTGACCGGGCTGACGTTGTCGAAATAGCGCCCCTTCACCGGCGGCACGAACTCACCCCCGATATAGTTGCCGTAGCGCGTGGCGAACTCGACCAGGGCACCAGGGGTTCCGGGGTTGGCGTAGATCATGGCATGACTCCGCAGGTTGGCAGTGATGAATGGCAACCCTCAGTCTTGGTCATGTGGCGCCAGTGGAACATACGCCTTTGGCAGGACAGCCCCTGGAAGCGTCGAAACGGACGTAGCGCCTACGCCCTACGCTGGTGCCACAGGCGCCAAAGACGCGCCAGGGGGGCCCCTCTGCCATGCAGCCAGGGCGCCAGCAGGCGAGTCGACAGTGGAATGAACACGAACACCATCACCGGCGTGAGCATCAAGGTGCCGACCAGCACCCTCAAGACCAGCGGCAAGGCGGCCAGCGTCTCGCCGAACATGGCCTGATGCCCCAGGGAGACGGGAAAGAAGGCCAGCCAGATCGCCACGGCCTGCTTCCAGCGTGGCGGCGTCTTCTGCCCCGGAGCCTCGTGAAACCAGCTATCCAGCCCGGTGGCACGATGCTCATGAGGGGATTCGAACAGTCGCCGGCCGCGTGCCAGCCAGGCACGCCGGGACGCGGAGTGCTCCCAGGCCGCCAGGGTCTCGGCATCCCGGAAGCGGAAGATGACCTGATATTCGTCGTCGCCGGGTGGCGGCGCCAGGATGCCGGAGCCCAGATAACCCGGGAAATCGGCGGCGAGTTCGCGGCCCTCATCGAGCCAGGCCGTGAAGGATCGGTAGCGCCCGCGTGCCACGCGGCGCGCTACCATCAGGGTAACGGGGGCGGTGGACATCGTGTATCTCCTCGCGATTCGGCGACCGGGGTAGGGGGTCGCCGACAAGACGTCGGCCCGGGTAGGGGCCTCCGTGACAGGGAAGCAGAAAATACACCAGCCGGGGGATTCCCTCCAGTACCGACGGCCCCCGCGTCAGCCTTCCGCGGCTACCGACACCGCCTTGTCGCCGCGCTTGATCAGCGCATAGCCCAGCCCGGTGACCAGCGAACCGGCCACGATGGCCAGCAGGTAGGGCAATACCGGGGTGATGGCATTGGGAATCATCAGCACGAAGATGCCGCCATGAGGCGCCATCAGCTTGGCACCGAAGAGCATCGCCAGCGCGCCGGTCAGGGCTCCTCCGACCATGCTGGCGGGAATCACCCTCAGCGGGTCCTTGGCGGCGAAGGGTATGGCGCCTTCGGTGATGAAGCACAGGCCGAGCACGAAAGATGCCTTGCCGGCCTCTCGCTCCGGCTCGGAAAATTTGCCGCCGGCAACGAAGCTGGCGATGCCCATGCCGATGGCCGGCACCATGCCGGCGGCCATGATCGCCGCCATCGGCGCATAGCTCTCCGAGGCCAGAAGCCCCACACCGAAGGTATAGGATGCCTTGTTGACCGGCCCGCCCAGGTCGAAGCACATCATGGCGCCGAGCAAGGCACCCAGCAGCACCGCATTGGCCGAGCCCATGTCCTCGAGAAAGGCCGTCAGGGCGGCAAGAATGGCAGCTACCGGCTCGCCCACCACATAGATCATCACCAGACCGGTGACCAAGCTGGCCAGCAGCGGGATGATCAGGATCGGCTTGAGCGACTCGACGCTGGCCGGCAGCTTGATGTACCGGGTCACCGCCCAGGCCGTGTAGCCGGCCAGGAAACCCGCCAGGATGCCGCCGATGAAGCCGGCCCCGATGCTGGATGCCAGCATGCCCCCGATCATCCCCGGTGCAATGCCGGGCCGGTCGGCGATGGAATAGGCGATATAGCCGGCCAGTACTGGAATCATCAGCGCGAATGCCGTCTCCCCGCCGATCTGCATCAGAGCGGCGGGCAACGTGCCCTCTTCCTTGAAGGCCTCGATGCCGAACACGAACGACAGAGCGATCAGCAGACCGCCGGCTACCACCATCGGCAGCATGAAGGAGACGCCGGTCAGCAGGTGCTTGTAGACGCCCTTCTCCTTGATGCTCTTCTTGGCGTCGCCGCCGCTGGAGGCCGCCCCCTCGCGTTCCACCTCGGCATCCGCCAGGGCCGCCTCGATGGTCGGCCGCGGCTTCTTGAGCGCATTGCCGGTCGAGGTGCGATAGGTCCGCTTGCCGGCAAAACGCGTGGGATCCACCTCGATGTCGCAGGCCAGGATAACCACCTCGGCGGCGGCGATCTCATCGGCGGTAAGGGCATCCTGAGCCCCTACCGAGCCCTGGGTTTCCACCCGGATCTCGTGCCCCATCGAGCGTCCCGCCTCAGCGAGTGCCTCGGCCGCCATGAAGGTATGCGCCACGCCCGTCGGGCAGGCGGTCACGGCGACGATGCGCTGCCCCCCGGCCTCACTCGCTGGCGTCTCGTCCGCCTCCTCCTCGGGCGTGAAGACGTCGGCATCACGCTCGGCGCGCGCTAGGAAGGTCTCGGGATCAGGCAATGCCTGGTCGATCGATCCCTGGAAGACACGCTTGCCGGCAAAGCGCGCAGCGTCGGGGATTCGATCGGCCGCCACCACGACCAGCTCGGCGGCTTCCAGGGTCGCTTCGTCGACCGGCGTGACGGCTCGCGCCTCGCCGTGCGCCTCGACCGTCACCTTCCAGCCCAGGCGTTCGGCGGCGCTCTGAAGGCGACGCGCGGCAAGGTAGGTCGTGGCCATGCCACTCGGGCAGGCGGTGATCAGGATCACATTCATGCAAGCGCTCCCTCTGCGGCATCGCCGGCGTCCAGGCGATACACGCGAGTCTGTCGTTGGAGTTCGGAAAAATCATCGGCACCCGGGCGTCCCACGCCGATATGCCGCACGGCTTCGGCAGACAGGGCCGTGGCCAGGCGCAGCGTATCCTCGGACGATGTTTCCTCGAGCACACCGTGCAACAACGCCGCGACCAAGGTGTCGCCGGCCCCCACGGTATTGACCGCTTCCACTCGAGGCGGCCTGGCCTCCCAGGCACCACGACGGCCAAGCCACAGCACCCCTTCGGCACCGGCGGAAACCACCGCCTCCTCGACGCCGGCATCGCGCAGCCGGCGTGCCGCCGCGCGCCGCCCCGCGTCATCCAGCGCCGCTTGGCCGGCCCAGGCGGCAAGTTCATGTTCATTGGGCTTGACCGCCGTGGCCCCTGCCACGATGGCGGCATCGAGCGCCGGGCCACTGGTATCCACCCATACCGGCAAGCCCGCTGCACGCCCTCGGGCCACCAGCTCGCCGAGCCGATCAGGCGTCACGCCGGGCGGCAGGCTGCCGGCGATCACGACCGCCCCGGGGCAATGGCGCGATGCCGCGAGCCGCCGCTCCAGCTCGTCGATCAACCGCTGCCAGGCATTGGCGTCGATGGTCACGCCAGGACCATTGATATCGGTGACACGTCCGTCGTCCTCGGCCAGCTTGACGTTGGTGCGGGTCTCGCCGGGTACGCGCAGACAGGCATCCTCGATGCCCAGGGTCTCGAAGGTACGGCGGAAAGCACCGTCGTTGTCGGCACCGAGAAAGCCCGACACGGCCACCTCGTGTCCCAGCGCCACCAGCACCCTGGCCACGTTGACCCCCTTGCCGGCGGCCTCCAGATGCGTCGCGCGGGTTCGGTTGACGCGACCGGGCGACAGGCGTTCGAGGTCGACCGACAGGTCGAGTGCTGGATTGAGGCTCAAGACCAGAACCGCTGCCATCATGCCTCCTCCAGGGCGTCACGCACCTCGTCGGCGGTCGCCCGGGATAGCGCTCGCCGCGCTTGCTCCTGGGCACTTGCCAGGTCGAACTCGCGCAATCGCGCCTTGACCATCGGCACCTGGCGGGCACTCACCGATAGCTCGTCAACCCCGAGTCCCACCAGCACCGGCACCGCCATGGCATCCGAGGCCAGTTCCCCGCAGACCCCGACCCACTTGCCTTGGGCATGGGCGGCCTCGACGGTCATCTGGATCAGCCTAAGCACGGCCGGATGCAAGCCGTCGGCCTGGGCAGAAAGTTCGGGATGGCCACGGTCGATGGCCAGGGCGTACTGGGTCAGGTCATTGGTACCCACCGAGAAGAAATCCGCCTCCACAGCCAGGCTGGCCGCCAGCAAGGCGCTGGAGGGCACTTCGATCATCACGCCCAGTTGCACATCGGTGGCACGCTCGTCGCCCGGAATGTCGGCGAGCAGTCGATCGAGCATTCCCCGGGCCGTACGCAGCTCGGCCACATCCTTGACCATCGGCAGCATGATGCGCAACGGCCTGCCGACGGCCGCCCTCAGCAGGGCTTCCAGCTGCGTGGCCAGGACGTCGGGGCGCGTCAGCGCCAGGCGAATGCCGCGCAAGCCGAGGAAGGGGTTGTCTTCCTGGGGCACCGGCCAGTACGGCAAGGGCTTGTCGCCCCCCACGTCCAGCGTGCGCGCCACCAGAGGACGCCCATCCAGCGCATCCAGCGCCTCGCGGTACTCCGCCATCTGGGTCTCGAGATCCGGTGCCTCGGCGTGGGCCATGAACAGGAACTCGGTCCGCAGCAGGCCGACGCCTTCGGCGCCTCGCGACACTGCATCGGCGGCATGGGCCGTATTGCCCAGGTTGGCCGCCACCTCGACACGATGCCCATCGCGGGTGGTGGCCGGCGCGAAACGGGCTTCCCAAGCCTCGTGCTCGCGGCGTTCGCGATCGGCCAGCTGCCGCTCGGCACGCTGACGACGCGCCTCGCCCGGCGCGGGCACGATCCGGCCCCGCTCGCCATCGAGAATCAGGGGGGTCTCGTTTTCCAGTGACAGGATTCGCTCGCCGGCGCCCACCACGGCGGGAATGCCCAGGGCCCGAGCGAGGATGGCGCTGTGGGCCGTGGCACCGCCCCTGGCGGTCAACAGGCCGCGCACGCGCTCGGTGTCGAGGCGCGCCACGTCCGAGGGGCCGATATCGTCCATCACCAGGATATAGGGATGTGCCGGCGGCTCGGGCAAGGCCACGTCGCAAAGTCTCCCCAGCACGCGCCGCCCCACGTCGCGCAGGTCGGCGGCCCGCTCGGCGAGCAGCCGGTCGGCCAGCATCTCCTGGGCCCGAGCGGCTGCGTCGATGGCATCCCACCAGGCAGCCTCGGCGGAATACCCTTCCTGGATGCCTTCACGGGCAGCCTGCAGCAATTCCGGGTCGTCGAGCATTTCCTCATGCATGGAGAGAATCTCGGCGACCTCTCCGCCCCGCGCGCTGCGCGCCAGTGCCGCGAGCTGCTCGCCACCCTCGCGGACCGCCGCTTCGAGTCGCTGCGTCTCGGCGGCGGGATCATCGGCACGCTGTGGGTAATCGAAGCGCGGCATGCGCATCACGAACACAGGCGCAATGGCCAGGCCCGGCGAGGCGGCCACCGCCTGATAAGCGGTGTCTTCCGGCAAGGGCTGAGGCGCGCCTTCCTCGTCGGTCGTCGCAGCCGCCGGCACGGATTCGTGGCTGTCGTCGAAGGGTTCCACGGCTTCGCCAAGCCCGTCGACGACGGCCTCACCGATGGTCGACAGCGCCTGTTCGGCGCCCTCACCCTCGGCGGAAAACACCAGCCACTGGCCGCGGCGTGCGCCGAGCCCGATGACCTTGGTCAGGCTGGTGGCCGACACCGGCTCGGCACCGCCTTCCGCCAACCGAACCCGGATCGGCACGGCCTGCTCCCGTGCCACCTGAACGAGCTGCTTGGCCGGACGCGCATGCAGGCCATGGGCATTGAGCACCCGCACGCGCTGGGTATGCGCCGCAGCCCCTTCACCCGCCAGTCGGGCCAGCACCGTCTCGGCATCACCATGCCGCAGCGTCTCGATGCCACCCTCTTCCAGCAAGGCGGCAAGTCGCTCCAGCAGTTCCAGGTGAGCGTCATCGCGCGCCGCCAGACAGAACACGCCATTCACGCTCTCGCCTTGCACCTCGAAGGGCGTGGCAGGAGTCGCCAACGACAAGGCCGGCACCGAGACATTGCGCTCGGCCATGGCCAGCCAGGTTCCCTGGCCCAGACGTCGCGGAGCCATCCCCGCCATCTCGGCGATGAAGCCATCTTCGACGCAGCCGGCCTGGCGCAACCGAGCCGCTCCCGCCAGCGCCAGTTCCCGGATGTCGCGGGCGGGCACCCCCAGGCACAGGGTTTCGGTGTCGAGCCGTGCCTTGGCGGGAACTCGCGACAACAGTGTCACCACCTCTTCGGCATCATCGGCACGGGCCAGACGATCGGCGACATCGTCGCGGTCCAGCACGTGCGTCAACTGGCGCAGGATGTCCAGATGCTCGTCGTTCTGGGCGGCGATGGTCACCAGTACATGCACCCGCTGACCGTCATGCCATTCAACCCCCTGAGGGAACTGCAGCACCCTGACGCCGGTGCGCAGCACATGGGTACGACTCTCGGGCGTGCCATGGGGAATCGCGATGGCATTGCCCAGATAGGTGGAAGATTGCGTCTCCCGGGAAAGCAGTCCCTCCCGGTATGCCGGTTCGGTCAGTCCCGCCCCAGCGAGGGATTCGGCGGCCAGGTCCAGGGCCGAACGCCAGTCCTCGGCCCGGCAGCCGAGCAGAATGTCGCTCTCGCGTAGCGTCAGCATGCGTCTCTCCTGTTCGATGGTGACGCGACAGGGATAGCTTTTATGCTGAATCGTGTCACCTTGATGATATCAATGCTGGATCGATTCATACTGTATGGCAAGCTAAAACGTCTACGACTTTGGCAGAAACCAAGCGCGGCATCGTCGACATCACCGCCTCACTTGCATCGGATGGACCCATGACGCTCGCTGAAATCGCCCGACTGGCCGGGGTTTCTCGTACCACCGCCAGCTATGTCATCAACGGCAAGGCCCGGGAACGCCGCATCAGTCAGGACACTGTCGACCGTGTCATGGCCGTGGTGGGTCGCTACCACTACCGGGTCGATGCCCAGGCCGCCGCCTTGCGTCGCGGCTCCAGCCGGCTGCTCGGACTGATCGTTCCTGACTTGGAAAATGCCAGCTACGCGCGCCTGGCCAAGTTGCTGGAACAAGGCGCCCGACAACGCGGCTATCACCTGCTGA
The DNA here is from genome assembly GCF_001662305.1 of Halomonas caseinilytica. Taxonomy (GTDB): domain Bacteria; phylum Pseudomonadota; class Gammaproteobacteria; order Pseudomonadales; family Halomonadaceae; genus Halomonas; species Halomonas caseinilytica. Next base: position 263,992 of record NZ_BDEP01000016.1, on the reverse strand, counting down.
TCGCCGGCTCGGATGACGACATGGCCGGTGAACGCGAACTGGCCCTGGCACTGAGGGCCCAGGGATGCGATGCGCTGATCACCGCCAGTTGCCTGCCGATGGAGGCACCCTTCTACCGGGATCTGATGGAAAGCGGATTACCGGTGGTGGCCATGGACAGAGGCCTGGACCCGGCGCATTTCACCAGCGTGGTCAGCAATGACCGGGATGCCGCCGAGCGGCTCACTCTCGCGGCGCTGGACGCTCCGGTAGAGCGCGTTGCCTGGTTCGATGCGGTACCCGAGCTCTCGATCAGCCGCGAACGCCGCGCTGGCTTTCAGGACGCCCTGGCCCGGCACGATGTGGCGGCCAGCCTGCACAGCGCGAAACGTTACGATCGCGCCGCCGGCGCCGAGCTGATGCGCGAACTGCTCGATCGACATGGACTGCCCGACGTGCTCATCACCGCATCCTACACGCTGCTGGATGGTGTCTTCGACGTCCTGCTGGCAGAGGGCCGGCTGCCCGATGATCTTCGCCTGGCGACCTTCGGCGATAACCGACTGCTGGACTTTCTGCCCCTGGCGGTGGACTCGGCGGTCCAGGACCATGCCCGCATCGCCGCCACCACCCTGGCCTGCGCCGAGTCGGCGGCCAGCGGCGACTACCGCCCCGGCCATCATGTCATCAGCCGAACCCTGCATCGACGCACCGCATCCCCGAGCCGGCGGCGAGGAGCCCGCGCCTGACGCGCCAGCCACCCGACCCGTGATTCATCATCGCGGCAGCAAGTCGTCGAACGCTTGCAGGGTGCGCGCCAGAAGCGTCTCCAGGTGCCGTACTTCGGCTTCCGCGTTATCCAGGGCGGCCTCCTTGCCGGCACGTTCCAGGCGCAAGGCCGCTTCGGCGACCTTCACCGCTCCCAGACTGGCAGACTCCCCCTTGAGTTGATGGGCCTGTTGTCGCATCGCCTCGCCATCGCGGCGCGTCACGGCGTCCCGCAATGCCGCCAGATGCTCACGGGACTGATCACGGTAGCGCGCCAGCAGGGCCGCCAGATCATCATCGCCGAGGCTTTCCCTCAGGGCACCGATGACCTCCTCATCCAGCCACTGCTCCGCCCCCGGCGAAACGCTCGTTGTCCCCACCTCATCCGTGCCCCGATGAAGATGGCGGCGCAACATCGCCTGCAGGGCATCCTGGAACAACGGCTTGACCAGATAGCCATTCATTCCAGCGGCCAGACATCGGGCCTGGTCGCCACCGGGGCCGCCGGCCGTCATGGCGACGATCGGCACCTCCGCCATCCAGCCACCACGCTCGCGAATCTGGCGCGTCACCTCCAGGCCATCCATGTCGGGCATCTGGACATCCATGAAGACGAGATCGAAACGCTCCGTCTCGAGACGCTCCAGCGCCTCGTGGCCGGAACTGGCCAGGCCGACACGACACCCCAGCTTGTTCAACATGGCGGTGGCCACCTGTTGATTGACGGGGTTGTCCTCCACGACCAGCAACCTGGCACCACTCAAAAGGTCGTCATCCTCTCGGCGGGCACCACTCTCCGGAAGGGCCGTATCCTCGGCGCCCACCACCAGCGGCAAGCGAACCCAGCAGCGACTGCCGACATGCAACTGACTTTCCATGCCGATACGTCCGCCCATGGCCTCCGTCAACCGCTTGCAGATCGCCAGCCCCAGCCCCGTGCCGCCGAAGCGCCGGGCAGTGGAGGGATCACCCTGCTGAAAGGGCTCGAACAGCTTCGACTGGCGCTGCTCATCGATACCGCAACCCGAATCGATGACATCGATGCCCAGCTCGCCCTCGTCGGTGACGAACGCCTCCACGCGCACCTCGCCTTGCGCGGTGAACTTGATGGCATTCGACAGCAGGTTCAACAGGATCTGGCGCAGGCGACCGGGATCGCTGACGACATGCGTCGGCAAGGCAGGATCGATCCATGCCACCAGCCGAACCCCCTGGGCTTCGGCACGGGGCGCGAAGAGCGACAGCGCCCCATTCACCAGTTCGGCAAGCGACAACGAGCGGGTTTCCAGGTCCAGCCGCCCCGCCTCGATCTTGGAGAAATCCAGGATGTCGTTGATCAGCTCGAGCAGACGTTGAGCACTGTCGTGGATGGTGTCGGCATAGTGTCGGGCGCCCTCCGGCAAGCGATGCTCCACCAGCAATTCGCTCATGCCGATCACGCCATTGAGGGGGGTGCGGATCTCGTGGCTGACGGTGGCGAGAAATTCCGACTTGGCCTGGCTGGCCGATTCGGCCCGGCGCGCCGTGACCTCCAGCTCGTCGCTGAGCGCTTCCAGGGCACGACGAGCGGCGGCATTGTCGCGGGATTCGCGAATCAGGAAGGTCACCACCATCATCGCCGACACGCTCATCGCCAGAATCAACACCAGCAGTAGGCCATACAGCCATTTCAGGCGCCCGCGCTCGCGGGTCGAGGCCTCTGCCAGATGGCCATTGATGGTCACGATCAAGCGTTCGGTAGGTTCGCTCAGGGCCACCAGTTGACGGCTCATCCTGGCGCGTGTCGCGGCATCCAGGGTATCGGCCTCGCTCAGGATGGCATCGAGCGCTTCGAGATGTTGCTCGATCTTGCCGGACAATTGCTCGGCCAGCGGAATGGCCGCGATGAGATCGGCGATCTCGCCGCCCTTCAGCAGCGTGAGTCGGCTATAGAGGAGCTCGAAGCGCAGCCGGACATCCTCGAGCGCGCCCTCGCCGGGTTCCTGCACCGCCAGGAAATTGCGCAGTTGCACGACATCGCGATCCAGCTTGTAGGCATGCCAGGTGGCATCCTCGCCCACGCGCCAGATCAGGCTGTCCTGTCGCCAGGCCACCAGCCCCACCACCAGCAAGGCGCCGGCAAACAGCACCAGCGCGGAAATGGCGCCGAGCTTGAGACGCAGAGGGTATTGCTGCAGCACCGATTTCTCCCACGGGGATCAATACACGAAGATGTGATGCACCTGCCATACCGAGCGAAAGCGGATGGCTTCGGTCATGAGTTCGGGATGCTCCTCGAAGGGATACACCACGAACAAGGGCCCGAAGTTGCGGATCGTCATCGGCTCGCCATTACGACGCATGGCCAGGATGACGTCGTAGCGTTCGAAATCGCTGACCGGGATGTCGGCCTCGAAACCGTTCAAGGCCCTGACTCTCACTTCATCGCCGTTGGCCCCCACAGCCTCCAGCAGGGCCGAGAAGAGCGGGCCCTCGAAGCGGCCCGTGCCGGGTTGCCAGGGCGTTCTCGTGACGATGGTGCGAGATGGCAGGCGATCGAGCATGGCACGATCGAAGCGAGCTTCATCGCCGACATTGGGATGCTCGATATCGCCCCGGATCGTGAGGACCACCTCACCGCTTGGCGATGGCAAGGGCATTGCCTGGACGGCGGTACCCATGGTCGCCACCACCAGGCCAACGATCATCGCAAGCACAGACATGGGAGACATCTCGATTGCCGATCATGTCGACAAGCCTACGCGATTCACGTGCCACATGCAGTGACAGTCTCGTCACACAATGCCCCGGGACGCCCGCAGCGTCCGGGGCACGGCGGCCGGCCTGCGCACCGGTCAGCGCACGATCATCACCGACACCTTGCTGTGATGCACCACATGCTCAGCATTGGGACCGAGGACATAATCGGCAAACTTTCGCTTGGTGTGTGAGGCCATGACGATCAGATCGGCCTCGACTTTCTTGGATGCCTTGATGATCGCCTCCCAGGGCGAGCCCTCGACGATCACGCTCTGGACCTGAACATCCTCCGGCACATGGTCACGGATGAACGCATGCTGTGCATCGCTTACCGCCTTGCGCGCCTTGTCGGCGAATCCCGCGGGGAAGAACCCGCCGACCAAGGGCATCTGGACATCAGGCAGTACGGTGACCACATGCAGGGACGCACCGAAACTACGGCACAACGTCAGTGCCGTGGGCAGCGCCTTGGACCAGGAGGCCTCCTCGTTGAGGTCCACCGGCAACAGGATCTTGTTGTACATGGCTTACCTCCTCAGGCCGCTACCGGGTCGCGACCGCGATCCCGGCGCCGACGCTGCAGCAATACCACCAGGGCAAAGACCAGGAACGCCGGTATCCACATCCATTCCTTCGTCCAACGCTCTACGGGTGCCTGTACCTCGATGATCTCCTGATCGAAGTCGAAGCCGAGCTCCTTCGCCTGGCTACCGAAGGTCACCATGTCGACCACGGCTCGGTCACCCTCCGTGCGCAGCTCGAGTCCGAGGTTGGTCATCCGCTCCTCGCCACTGTCGCCATCCGGCACCGGCAGGGTCATGTAGGTCGTCAACGGGTCGCCGTAGGGCCCCTCCCCTCGAATCTGCAAGCGCAAGGTGCTGTCCTCGTCGACATTGCCCAGCGCCTCGACGAATTGCGTCGGCGGGATAGAACGGTACGGGTCATGGATCATGTCCATCCAGAAACCGGGACGGAACAGCGTGAACGCCACCAGCAGCAGCAGGATCGACTCGTACCAGCGATTGCGGGTGATCATGAAGCCCTGAGTCGCCGCCGCGAAGATCAGCATCGCCACCGTCGCCACCACGAAGATCAACACGCCCTGAAGGGGCGAGACATCGATCAACAGCAGGTCGGTGTTGAAGATGAACAGGAAAGGCAGCGCAGCGGTACGCAGGCTGTAGTAGAAAGCCTGGAAGCCGGTGCGGATGGGGTCGCCCCCCGACACCGCCGCAGCGGCGAACGACGCCAGCCCCACCGGCGGTGTGACATCGGCCATGATGCCGAAGTAGAAGACGAACAGATGCACCGCGATCAGCGGCACCAGCAGGCCATTCTGCTCGCCGAGCGTCACGATCACCGGCGCCAGCAGGGCCGATACCACGATATAGTTGGCCGTGGTGGGAAGCCCCATGCCGAGGATCAAGCTGAGCACTGCGGTGAACAGCAGGATCAGCAGCAGGTTGCCCATCGACAGGATCTCGACCACATCGGCCAGCACCAGGCCCACGCCGGTCTGGGAGACGGCCCCGACGATGATACCGGCGGTAGCCGTCGCGATACCGATGCCGATCATGTTGCGAGCGCCGGTCACCAGGCCGTTCCACAGGTCCAGAAAGCCTTCGCGGATATCGGCACCGACATTGCTGCGATGGCGGAACAATGCTGTGATGGGACGCTGGGTCAGCATGATGAAGATCATGAAGACGGTGGCCCAGAAGGCCGACAGCCCCGGCGACAGACGCTCCACCATCAAGCACCAGATCAGCACGATCACCGGCAGGATGTACTGCAGGCCGACCATCACCGTGGGGCGTGTCTGCGGCAGCTTGTAGATCGGTTCGTTGGGGTCGTCGAGCTCAAGCTCGGGATAGCCCGAGGCCAGCTTGAGCAGGGCCACGTAGATCGCCGCCAAGGCCAGGGCCACGACCCAGGGCGTGGCATCCCCGAGCACCGGCTTGAGCCATCCCAGCCCGTAATAGACCACCAGCGCGGTCACCATCATCAGCAACAGGCCACCAAGGAAGCCGATCACCTTGCGCGCCAGCGGCTTGGCCGGATTGCTGCTCTCCAGCCCCTGCATGTTCGCCTTGAGCGCCTCGAGGTGCACGATGTAGATCAGGGCGATATAGGAGATCAACGCCGGCAGGAAAGCGTGCTTGATGACCTCGACATAGGAAATGCCCACATACTCGACCATCAGGAAGGCCGCCGCCCCCATCACGGGAGGCATGATCTGGCCATTGACCGACGAGGACACCTCGACGGCGCCGGCTTTCTCCGCGGAAAACCCGACCCGCCTCATCATCGGGATAGTGAAGGTACCGGTCGTCACGGTATTGGCGATCGACGACCCGGATATCAGGCCGGTCATGCCGGACGCCACCACAGCGGCCTTGGCCGGGCCACCCTTGTAGTGCCCCAGCAGCGAGAAGGCCACCTTGATGAAATAGTTGCCGGCGCCGGCCTTATCCAGCAAGGCACCGAACAGCACGAACAGGAACACGAAACTCGTCGACACCCCCAGAGCGATGCCGAACACCCCCTGGCCGGTCAACCACTGGTGGTTGATCAAGCCATCGAGGCTCACGCCGCGGTGAGCCAGGATGCCGGGCATCCAGGGGCCCGCCAGGGAATAGATGATGAAGATGCTGGCAATGATCGTCAGCGGCGGCCCCAGGGCGCGTCGCGTGGCCTCGAGCAACAGCAGCAGACCGATCACCCCGACGATGACGTCCTGCAGGATCGGCGCCCCGGGTCGCTGGGACAGTTGATCGTAGAACACGAACGTATAGGCCGCGGCAGCCGCCGCCAGAATGGCCAGCCCCCAATCCATCAATGGAATACGGTTACGCGGCGAGCGCTTCAACGCCGGGTAAGCCATGTACGCCAGGAGCAAGGCAAAGGCCAGGTGAATCGAACGCGCCTCGGTGGCGTTGAAGACCCCGAAGCCCAGGATGAACGGCAGCGGAGAGGCGATCCACAGTTGAAAGAGCGACCATGCCGCAGCAATGCCCACCAGCAGCTTGCCCGGCATTCCCGCTGGCTTGCGGGCACCCGAGTCACTCGAGGCAACCATATCCTCGAGATCGACCTCGGCGCCTGGCCCTCTCTTGTTATCCTCAGTCATATGTATGTCCTGCTCTGAATCGGTTGACACTTCCCGTGCGTCGCCGGCGACCGACCGGCACCACCAACGTAAAGCGCGGCCCCTCGACAAGGGGCCGCGCATTCTTCCATGAGATACGCGATCTCATCCAGTCCCGATCACTCGATCCAGCCCTGCTCGCGATAGTAGCGCGCCGCCCCTTCGTGCAGCGGTGCAGACAGCCCTTCGGAAACCATGTCCTCGGGGTTGAGGTTGGCGAAGGCCGGGTGCAGTTGCTTGAAGCGATCGAAGTTGTCGAACACTGCCTTGACAGTCTGATAGACGACGTCGGGATCGGTGTCGGTGGAGGACACGAAGGTAGCCGCCACACCGAAGGTCTCGACGTCATCCGGATTGCCCTTGTACAGGCCGCCCGGAATGGTCGACATGGAATAATAGGGATACTCTTCGACCAGTCCCTGGATGGTCTCGTCATTGAGCGGGACCAGGCGGGAATCGACGGTGGTGGTGGCTTCCTGAATGGCCCCGTTGGGATGGCCGACCACATATGCCATGACATCGATGTTGTTGTCGGCGAGAGCGGAAGCCATCTCGGCGGCATCCAGCTCGGAAGCCAGGGAGAAGGTATCTTCGGTCCAGCCCTTGGCATCCATCACCACTTCCATGGTGTTGCGCTGCCCGGACCCCGGATTGCCGATGTTGACACGCTTGCCTTCCAGGTCGTCGAGGGTTTCGACGCCGGAATCGGCGCGGGCCAGCAGGGTCAGCGGCTCGCCATGGACGCGGAACACCGCCCGCAGGTCTTCGTAGGCATCGCCCTCGAAGTTGCCGGTGCCATTGTAAGCCTGGTACTGAACGTCGGACTGGGCGACCCCCATGTTCAGCTCACCGCTGCGGATGCCATTGATGTTGGCCACCGAGCCGCCGGTGGAGGGAGCGTTGCACTTGATGTTGGCGTCTTCCAGCCGGTTCACCAAGCGACACACCGACTGACCGACCACGTAATAGACGCCGGTCTGACCACCGGTACCGATGGTGATGAACTGCTCTTCTTCCTGCGCCATGGCCGGCGATGCGAACATCGCAGCCCCGAGCAAGGCGCCGGAAAAAGTGGCGGCGGAGAAAACATGGCGTTTCATGGACACACCTCATTGTGACGTTATGGTCGAAGCGTTCGATCGGCGATCTCCTGTCGACGATCGTCGGCGGATTGACCGCCCCTTCCTACTTTAGCGGAAACTGCAGCAACATGGTGCGGCATCTTGGCTGTCTTTGCCGTGACAGTCTAGCCGGCCACAACGTTTAGCGTTCGTTAATTTTCATGTCTGACGGCCGACGGCGCAACAGCGTGTCTCGGCACGGCGGTTGCCGTCATGTCTCACTGATCCCAGACTGATAAAGCATAGCCCCGGACGAGGAAATCGACATGCAGGCTCCCGACCCGCTCATCGAATGCACACAAGGGGACATTGCGCGCCAGGACGACATGGAGGCGGTGGTCAACGCCGCCAACGCTGCCCTGCGCAGTGGCGGCGGCGTGGCAGGCGCCCTGCATCGCGCCGCCGGCCCGGCGCTCGCCGAAGCCTGCCGCCCCTTGGCGCCTATCCAGCCCGGCCAGGCGGTGATCACCGAGGCCTTCGCGCTGCCCAACCACTATGTCATCCACTGCCTGGGGCCGGTCTACGGCATCGACGAACCCTCCGATACCCTGTTGGCCGACGCTTACCGCAACGCCCTTCACCTGGCCCAACAGTACGATATCGGGCGACTGGCCTTTCCGGCGCTGTCCACCGGCGCCTTCGGTTATCCGGCCTCCGAAGCGGCACGCATCGCCCTGTCCACGGTATTGGCCACCCTACCAGACTGCCCGGCCGTTCGGCGGGTTCGCTTCGTGCTGTTCGACAACGCCAGCCGCGCGTTGCACCAGCAGTGGCTCGACACCCTGGTCAGCAACTAGCGGCAAGCGGACACGCGCTTCGCAGCACAGGCCACGAAACCCGGGAATGGAGGCCAGGAGCGGAGCCGGGGCTAGACGTTATAGCCGAGCACCTCGGGCAACCACAGTGCGATGCCGGGGAAGATGGCCACCAGCGCCAGGGCGCTCGCCATGGCCACCACGAAGACCATCGCCCAGCCAACGGTCTGTTCCAGGCGTACGCGGGCCACCTCGGTAGTGACCATCAGATTGACCGCCACGGGCGGCGTGAACTGGCCAATGGCAATGTTCATCGCCAGCAGGATGCCGAACCACACCGGATTCCAGTCGAAATGCTGCATGACCGGTATCAGGATCGGCATCAGGATCAGATAGATCGAGATGGCATCGAACAACATACCGGCCACCAGCACCGCCAGCATGATCAGCACCAGCAATAGCGTCCCGTTGTCGGAAAGACCGATCACCCACTCCGCCAGGTGCCGGAAGGTGCCCAGGGTGGTGCCGGCCCAGGCAAAGATGCCGGCCAGGGCAATGATCAGCATCACCACGCCGGAGATCACGGCGGCTTCGCCGAATAGCTCCCACAGGTCGCGCCAACCGAGTTCGCGGGTCAGCCAGAGCCCCACCACCACGCCATAGGTGACGGCCACCACCGCCGCCTCGGTGGGCGTGAACAGGCCACTGCGCAACCCGCCGAGGATCAGCACCGGTGCGAAAAGCGCCGGAATGGCCTGACGAAAGCTCTCGCCGAGCGGGGGACGCTCGGCGTCTTCCGGTGCCTCCCAGCGATAGCGGCGCGCCAGCCACCAGGCCGGCACCAACAGTGCCGCACCGGCCAGCATCCCCGGGAAGAGACCGGCAGCGAACAATGCCCGCAGATCCACCCCCGGCACCACGATGGAGTACAGGATCAGCGCCACCGAAGGCGGGATCAGGATCGCCGTGGATGCCGAGGCGGCGATCAGCGTCGCCGAAAAGGGGCGCGGGTAGCCGGCCCGCGTCATGCTGGGCAGCATCACCATGGCAACGGCCGCCGCATCGGCAGGCCCCGAGCCGCTCATGCCGCCCATGATCATGCACACCAGCACCGCCACCAGTGCCAGCCCGCCATGACGAGGGCCGATCAGCGCCTGGGCAAAGCGCACCAGTCGTGCCGCCACTCCCGCACGTTCGAAGATCAAGCCAGTGAGGATGAACAGCGGGATGGCGATCAAGGGATACTTGGCGACACTGTTGTAGGTATTGGTGCCCAGGGTCGCCAGCATCGAAGGAGACAACCCGGCGACGATGCCCACCGCTCCGGACAGGCCCAGCGAGAAAGCCACCGGCACCCCGGCGATCAGCAGGCCGGCGAAGGCCAGCAGCATCCAGAGGTCAGGACTCATCATCGAGCTCCCCACGCAGGCGGTCGAGGGTCTGCTGGCACTGGCGCCACAGCATCAGTATGGCAAGCAGCGGCAGCCAGACCAGATACCACCACTGGGGCAGCCCGAGACCAGGCGAGCGAGTTTCCCACTGGTACTCCTGCCAGGCCAGCTTGGCACCAAACCAGACGATCAGCCCCAATACGACGAGGCCACAAAGGCCCTGGAAGAGGATCAGGGCAGGACGCACGGCGTCCGGCAAGGCCCGCTCCAGCAGACCGATGCGAATATGGCGGTGGCGACGCAGCGCCACCGACGCACCGGCGAAGGTCAACAGCACCAGCAGGAAGACCGAAAATTCCTCGGTGAAGGCAAAGGAAGCATCGGTGACATAGCGCACCACCACGTTGGCCAGGCTGATCAGGCCGATGATCAGGATGGCCAGGGTCGCGAGCACACGCTCGAGTCTTGCGTCCGGACGTTTCATGACAGGTATTCTTGACGGATAAGGGAACGCCCGGTACCACGACCGGACGCATTCAAGGCATCACTCCGCGTCGATGTCGCGGCGGGCCGCCTCCACGATGGCCTCGCCGATTCGCGGCACCCATTTTTCATGAACCCTCTCGGTGGCCTCGACGAAGGCCTGATGCTGTGCCTCGGAAAGCTCAGCGACTTTCACCCCGCGCTCGCGGATCGCCTCCAGCCGCGCCGCTTCTTCCTCGCGCGTCTTGGCGATCTCCCAGGCACCGGCCTCGACGGCCGTCTCGCGCAGCATCTCGCGCTGCGACTCGGAGAGCGAGCCCCACACCTGTCGGTTGGCGGCGAACACCAGCGGGTCGTTCATGTAGTTCCACAGGGTCAGGTGCGTCTGCCCCACCTGGTCGATGCGTGCCACATCGAACACCGACAGAGGGTTTTCCTGACCATCCACCGCACCGGTGGTCAGTGCCGGCTTGGCATCGGCCCAGCTCATCTGGGTCGGGTTGGCGCCCAGGGCAGAAAAGGTGTCCTGGAACAGTGGCGAGCCCACCACGCGAATCTTGAGGCCCTCGAGGTCGACTGGCTCGTCGATGGCACCGCTGGAGTTGGAAAGCTGGCGGAAGCCGTTCTCCCCCCAGGCCAGCGGCACAACACCCTTGTCCTCGATGGCGGAGAAGATCATCTGCCCGGCCTCACCACCGGTCACCGCATCGACGGCTTCCTCATCAGGCAACAAAAAGGGCAACGAGAACAGGTTGAGCGCCGGCACCTGGGGCGACCAGTTGATGGTCGAGCCGACTGCCAGGTCGATCAAGCCGGAGCGCATGGCCGAGAATTCCTGAGTCTGGTCACCGCTGACCAGCTGGGCATTGGGATAGACGCGCAGCGTCAACTCGCCGTCAGAGCGTTCTTCCACCAGCTCGGCCCATTTCTGCGCAGCCTGTCCCCACGGGAAGGCATCGGACAAGACGGTGGAAACGGAAAGCTCCCGGGCCTGGACGGTCAACGCCGACGTCAGGAGGGCGGCGCCGGCCAGGGTGGCGGCGAATCTTGCGAGGGGGCGGGTCGTTGGCATGGCGAGTCCTTGGTGTCCGCGTCGTGGTTATTGATTATCAAAAGACACGACGGAAACCCCGAGCCGTCCGTCCAGAGCATCGCCACGCTCCCTGGCCTGTCAGCAGCTCGTTGCATCGGCCGGGTCATCGGTCCTGCTCGATGCTCCCTGATCTCGGGGTTCTCCGTTGTTCACGGCCTTTCAATATGCATGCAAGACACGGCTCCCCACAAGGGGGCCCTCAAGCGGCGTCGGCATATTTCGATGAACACTTATGTACACAAAAATCGTTGATAAGGAATCCTCTAAAACTTATAACTGTATACAAGCACTGTCACACACCATCGCCTCGCTTGTTCACAAGCGATGAAAACAATAACAAGCTTCGACCGCGTCTCTCAGCCGCTCCGTGGCGCACCTTGCCACCGACAGTGCCGGATTGCCCGACGGCTGGGCGCCCGAGGCATCGGCCCACTCCAACGACAACAGCCGACAATGGAGAACCATGATGCTCAACAAGACCCGACTCGCCCTGGCCGCCGCCACGTCGCTATGCGTGGCCCAGAGCGCCAATGCGGCCCTTTTCAGCACCACCAAGGTGGAAGCCCTGTACGGCTGGAATTACGAGGACCAGGCAGGGGCCGGCTTTCCCATCGACAACGAGGAACACGCCATCCTGACACTGGCCAATGCCACGGGCTGGACCTACGGCGACAGCTTCTTCTTCGCCGATGTCACCAACCTCGATCACGGCAGCGAAGGCGAGAACGACTTTGGCAGCGTGCACGCAGAGTGGAACCTGCGCGGCAATATCGGCGAGCTTACCGGCCGCGATCTCTCCGCTGGACCAGTCAGCGATCTCTACGTCACCGGGCAGCTGGATATCGACCGTAACTCCTCGGTACGCAAGACCATCCACATGGCAGGGCTGTCCGCCGACCTGGAGATCCCGGGCTTCCAGTTCTTCAAGCTCTACGCCATGTATCGCAACGACGAGAGCAGTGCCGCCCGCGGCAGTTCCGAGCAGTACACGGCAGTCTGGAACCTGCCCTTCACACTGGGCGGTGCAGACTTCACCTTCGAGGGGTTCGTTGACTACATCACCGAGGAAGGCGACCTGGAAGCCCAGTTGCTGACCCAGCCACAACTGGTCTGGCATGCCACCGAGCATCTCGGCATCGGCATGGAGTACCAGCATTGGGAAAACAAGTTCGGCCTGGCGGACACCGACGAGTCCTTCCCGCAGGCCATGATCCGCTGGACCTTCTAGGCTCTGGGCGACACGTGCCGGCGCTCGTCGACCTTTCGTGCAAGGCCCGGCCTGCCTCGGAAAGCATCGGCGGGAGGCTTCATGGCGGCCCAGGGCCGCCATGGGGGCTCAGCGAGGCGGTTCCTTCACCTCACGCCCGGCACCGGGTCTGATATGCTGACGACTTCCTGCTAACCATCGACCAAGGAAGTCTCGTGCCGCTACGTGACCTGTCCATCGGCCTGGGTGTCATCGTCATCTGGGCGCTGAACATCATCGTCATCAAGGTCGGGGTGACCGACATGCCGCCCTTGCTGCTGACCACCCTGCGCTTTGCCCTGGTGGCCTTGCTGCTCGTGCCCTTCCACCCGGTCGCCCGCCACCAGCTCCCTTTTCTGGCCTTGCTGTCGTTGACCTTCGGCACGCTGCACTTCGCCCTGCTGTTCATCGGGCTCGGCCAGGCCGAAGCGGGTACCGGCGCCTTGCTGGTGCAGATGGGCACGCCCTTCGCCACCCTGCTGGCGGTGATCGTACTCAAGGAACGCCTGGGACTGCGGCGCCTCATCGGCCTGATCCTCTCCTTCGGCGGGATGGTGGTACTGGCCGGCGGCCCGACACTGCCCGCTCCCCTGCCTACCGCCCTGCTGCTCACCAGCGCGCTCGGCTGGGCCATCTCTCAGTTACTGATCAAGCGCGGTCCCAATGTGTCCCCCCTGGCCCTGGCCGGTTGGGTAGCGTTGTTCGCCATTCCCCAGGTCGCACTGGGCTCCTGGTGGTTCGAGCGGGATCAGTTGGCCGCCCTCGGCGCGGCCGGCTGGGTCGGTTGGGGAGCCGTCTTCTACACAGCAGTGATGTCCTCGATCGTCGCCTATGGCGCCTGGTATGGCCTGCTGCGTCGCCACCCCGTCAATCGTGTGGTGCCATTGACGCTGCTGGTCCCGGTGCTGGCCGTGGGGCTCGGCGTCTTGATACTTGGCGACACGCTGGGCCCCCACAAGCTGATCGGGGGCGGCCTGGTGATCGCCGGTATCGGCTTGATCGTGTTGCGCTTCAAGGGCGGAGCGCGTCGCCAAGCATCGTGACAGGCCCGACACGGGGTCGGGCCAGAGGCGGATCATTCTGTGAAGGGTGCGATATCCCCTCGCCCCTCGCGTACCACCCGGGGCGGGAGCTCGCGCAGATCGACGACACTGGTCGGCTCCAGGTGGCAGGCACCACCATCGATGACCAGATCCAGGTGTGCACCGAAGCGCTCGCGGATTTCCTCGGCATCGGTCATCGGCAGTTCCTCGCCCACCGGAATCAGCGTCACGCTCATCAGGGGCTCGCCCAGCTCATCGAGCAACGCCCGGGGAATCGGATGGTCCGGCACCCGCACGCCGATGGAACGTCGCTTGGGATGCAGCAACAGCCGAGGCACTTCACTGGTGGCCTGGAGGATGAAGGTATAGGCACCGGGCGTATGCGCCTTGAGCAGACGAAAGACGGCATTGTCCACCTTGGCGTAGGTACCGATCTCGGACAGATCCGAGCACACTAGGGTGAAGTTGTGCTTGTCGTCCAGGGAGCGCAACCACTTGATGCGCTCGATGGCCTTCTTGTCGCCGAGATGGCAGCCCAGGGCATAACCGGAGTCGGTAGGATAGGCGACCACACCGCCATCGCGGATGATACGGACCGCCTGATCAATGAGTCGCTTCTGGGGGGTTTCCGGATGAATCTGGAAGAACTGGCTCATGGGCGCTCCCTGTTCATTGGCATTGTCGAGGACATTCGCCGGCTCAGGCCGCCGGCACGGAGTGGCCGAATACGGCCGCAATACCTGGATGAGTCCAGACCGGCGCCACCGACGTTCGCGGTACCGGCGTCATGCTCCCCGGCGCCAGGTGGCCGCCGGGGAAATGAAAATCGCTGCCGAGCGAGGCCAGCAGGTCTCGCTCGGCCAGCTGGCGCGCCAGGTCACGCGTGACATCAGGGTTCTGGAAGCCACTGACCAGCTCCACCGCCTGACCTCCAGCGGCATGGAAGTCGTCGAGCAGTTGTCCGCGCTTGCGACGAGTCAGGCCGTAGCGCAACGGGTGCGCCAGCGCCGCCACGCCACCGGCATCGAGCACCCAGGCCACCACCGTGGCGAGAGAAGGCCAGTGGGCCTTGATATCGCCAGCCTTGCCATTGCCCAGGTGGCGTCGAAAGGCGGTGGCCATGTCGGGCACCAGCTCCGCCGCCACCAAGGCCCGCGCGAAGTCCGGACGCCCCAGGGGACGATCCGAACCGGCCTCTTCCCTAGCGCGAGCGAGCGCATCCTCGAGGCCGACCCGCTCCATCCGCTCGGCGATCTGCATGGCGCGGCGTTCACGCGCCTCGGCCTGGCGCTCCAGCCCCGATGCCAGCTCGCCCTGGGCGCCCGACGGCAGCAACCCCACCACATGAATGTTGATGCCCCGCCACTGGCAGGACAGCTCGGTGGCAGGCAGCACCACCACACCGTGACGCTCGCCCGCAACCCGCGCCCGCTCGACACCAGCGACGGTGTCATGATCGGTCAGCGCCATGTGGGTCAAGCCACGCGCCGCGCACGCCTCGACGAGCGCCTCGGGCGACAGGGCACCATCGGAGGCGGTGGAGTGCATGTGAAGGTCGATGGCGAGCGCCTCGCCCTCGAAACGCTCGGGAAGTGCATTCATTGGCATGACGCCGGCAGGTGTCTTTGTCAGAATAACGTCCATGGTGCTCGCGCGACCCATGGGGGTCAATGCCGAGCCCTCTCGTTCACGCGGCGCCAGCCGCTTTACCGAGGACCATTCGTGATGCTCTACGCCATCATCAGTGAAGATGTGAACAACAGTCTGGAGCGGCGCCTGGCCGCACGTCCCGATCACCTGGCCCGCCTGGAGGCACTGCGCGACGAAGGCCGCCTGGTACTGGCCGGCCCGCACCCTGCCATCGACAGCGAATCGCCGGGCGACGCGGGCTTCAGCGGGAGCCTGGTGGTTGCCGAATTCGACGACCTGGCAAGCGCGCAGGCCTGGGCCGACGCCGACCCCTTCGTCATTGCCGGTGTCTACGCCAAGGTGACCGTGAAGCCCTTCAAGCGCGTACTGCCCTGATCCCGACCCTGAGTTATCCACCGCGGGTTTCCCACAGTTGCTGTGGATAACATTGTTGAAACGCCGCGGACGCATCTCTCCGGGCCGGTCCTCATGCCGCTACGCTGACATCGATCAAACTTTGACCAACAGATGCGGAGTTACGCCTTGCCCGCCCACGATCCGTTGCCGCCGCTTGCCGGCCTGCCCCGGGCCCACCTCGACTGGCGGTCCGACGACGGCGGGATGAGTGCACCGCATTCCAGCGCGTTCGACGATGTCTACTTCTCCCGCCACGACGGGCGTGCCGAGACCGAGCACGTCTTCCTCGAGGCCAATCGCTTGCCCGAGCGTTTTCGGGCCTGGCCGGAGGGTCGTCCCTTCGTCATCGGCGAGACCGGCTTCGGCACCGGCTTGAACATGCTCTGCGCCTGGGCCTGTTTCGATGCCCACGCACCCGACCATGCCAGGTTGCATCTGGTCTCCACGGAACTCTACCCGCTCGAGCGCCGGGACCTGGCCCGTGCCCTCGAGGCCTGGCCGGACCTGGCCGGCCGCGCGGCGGCTCTGCTGGCACAATGGCCCGAGCCGGTGAGCGGCGTGCATCGCCTGTGGCTCGACAAGCGCGTGACCCTGGATCTGCACTTCGGCGACACGACCGAGCGTCTGCGATGCCTCGACGGCCGTGTCGACGCCTGGTTCCTGGATGGCTTCGCGCCGGCTCGTAACCCCGACATGTGGCAACCGACGCTGTTTGCCGCCATGGCGGCGCGCTCGCGTCCCGGCGCGACCTTTGCCACCTTCACCTGTGCCGGCGTGGTCAAGCGCGGTCTCGCGGCCGCCGGCTTCGCCTGGCGCAAGGTGCCCGGCTTCGGCCGCAAGCGCGAAATGCTCGCCGGCGAGATCCTCGATCCCCCGGCGGACGAACGGCGCCGCGCCACGCCCTGGTTCACGCCTCCCGCTCCCGGCCCGGGGCAGCGGGTCGCGGTCATCGGTGGCGGTATCGCCGGCACCAGCGTGGCCGCCGCCCTGGCTCGGCGCGGCGTGCCGGTCACGCTGATCGACCGTGAAGCCCCCGGTGCCGGTGCCTCCGGCAATCGCCAGGGCATGCTTTACGTCAAGCTTGCCGCCGAGACCAACGACCAGAGTCGCTGCTATCTGGCCGGCCTGCTGCACAGCCGACGTTGGCTCGATGCACTGGACCCGGATGGCACCCTGTGGCATCCCTGCGGTGTGTTGCAACTCGCCACCGGCCCACGCGAGGCAAAGCGCCAGGCACGCTTTCTCGACAACCATCCACTGCCCGAGAGTGTGGTCCGCGCCATCTCGTCCGCTCAGGCCAGCCAGCTCGCCGGTATCCCGGTCGAAAGCGACGGACTCGAATACCCACTTGCCGGCTGGGTACGTCCGGATGCGCTGTGTCGACGCCTCGCTGCCACGCCCGGTGTGACCCTCCAGCGTGGCGAGGTGCACGACATCACCGCCACGCCCGAAGGGTGGCGACTGTCGATGACGGTCGACGAAGGAGCGAGCGAACTCGAGGCCGACCAGGTGGTGATCGCCACGGCAAGCCTGGCCAATGGCTTCGCCCAGACCGCCGAATTGCCGCTCCAGCCGGTGCGTGGACAAGTCTCCAGCCTGACGCTGCCCGAAGGCGCCCCCGCGCCGAACCGAGTGATCTGCGCGGGCGGCTATGTGGCGCCTCCTCTGGAGGGACAGTTGACCTTCGGCGCCACCTTCAGGCCCAACGAGACGGATGCCCGGGTGAGCGACGCCGACCACCGGACCAATCGCGACGAGCTGACCCGCACCCTTCCCGGCTATGCCGCGGCCCTGGAAGCATCGGGCGCCTCGCTCGACGCCACAACGCTCGAAGGGCGCGCCGCGGTGCGTGCGGCAAGCCCCGACAAGACACCCTACGCCGGCCCCGTTCCAGACGCCGCCGCCTGGCGCGAGGCCTATGCGGTGCTGGCCAAGGACGCCACCCGTATTCCCGACATTGCCGGACAGCATCATCCTGGGTTGTGGATCAGCACCGCCCATGGCTCCCGAGGACTGGCCAGCGCGCCCTTGTGCGCCGAGGTCATCGCCTCGCGCATCTGTGACGAGCCGATGCCCCTGGAAGCGCCGCTGGTCGATCACCTGCACCCGGGACGACGACTGATCCGCGATTTGATTCGCGGTGGCTGAAGACAACGCGCTCCCGCAGCGGCCAAGCCTCGCCCTGCACAGGCGCAGAGACGCCTAGCCCTCTTCCTCGCCGTCGGCCAGATCACGCCCGAAGGCACGCCACTGCGCCAGCGTCATGACCTCGGTGGTCTCGGTCTCAAGGTCGTGGGCGATCAATAGTTCACCCTCTTCCAACTGACGCTTGAGCTGGGTCGTCCAGCCGGTCATGCCCTGTTCGGTGTCACTGGTGTCGTACCCCTGGCGGGTCACGAAAGCCTCCAGCAGGGCATCCAGGGTGTCGGCCGGCAGCATCCGGTACGGCACTTCGATGAAGCGATCACCCATTCTGTGCATCTCCCTTCTCCCAGGCCTCCAGGCGTTCGAGGAACGTCGACTCGTCGATGACCTCCACGCCGAGTTGTTCGGCTCGGGTCAGCTTGCTGCCGGCGGCTTCGCCGGCCACCAGACAAGCGGTCTTCTTCGAGACACTACCGGCCACCTTGGCACCCAACGCCTGCAGGCGGGCCTTGCCTTCGTCTCGGGTCATGCTCTCCATGGTGCCGGTGAGCACCCAGGTCTGGCCTTCCAGCGGCGTCGGACCGGCCTCGACCTCGGTTTCCTCCCAGCGCAGTCCGACATCGATCAGCGACTGGATCGTCTCGCGGTTATGGGGCTGCTGGAAGAAGGTATGCACATGGGCCGCGACGATGGGACCAACGTCCTCCACCTTCTCCAGGGCATCGCGCCCGGCCTCCATCAGCGCCTCCAGGGTGCCGAAGTGGCGCGCCAGGTTGGCCGCGGTGGCTTCACCCACCTCACGTATTCCCAGGGCGAAGATGAAACGCGGCAGCGTCGTCGCCTTGGCCTTCTCCAGGGCCGCCACCAGATTCTGCGAGGATTTCTCGCCCATGCGCGGCAGCGTCGCCAGGCGCTCCGCCTCGAGCGCGAACAGGTCGGCCGGTGTCTGTATCCAGTCGAGTTCGACGAGCTGGTCGATCAGCTTTTCACCCAGGCCCTCGATGTCCAGGGCGCGACGGCTGGCGAAATGCTTGAGGGCCTCCTTGCGCTGTGCGGCACAGTACAGCCCACCAGAACAGCGCGCCACGGCCTCGTCCTCGAGCCGCTCTATCTGGGAATCGCAGACCGGACACCGCTCGGGGAAAACGATCTGCCGGGCATCGTCGGGTCGATATTCTTCCTGTACGCGCACCACCTGAGGAATGACGTCACCGGCACGCCGGATCGCCACGGTATCGCCGATCATGACTCCGAGCCGGTCGATCTCGTCGGCATTGTGCAGGGTTGCATTGGAGACCGTGACCCCGGCCACCGAGACCGGCTCGAGCCTTGCCACGGGCGTGATGGCACCGGTTCGGCCGACCTGGAACTCCACGTCGTTGAGGCGCGTCGTCTGCTCCTGGGCGGGAAACTTGAAGGCGATGGCCCAGCGCGGCGCCCGCGCCACGAAGCCCAGCTCACGCTGCAGGCGCAGGTCATCGACCTTGATCACCACACCGTCGATGTCATACCCCAGCGAATCACGCTTCTCGCCAAGCGTCCTACAGTACTCGATCACGCCCTCGGCCCCGAGGACGACCTGGAGCTCGGCACTGGTGCGAAACCCGAACTCTCTCAGACGGGCCATCAGGGCACTATGGCTGGCATCGCCGGCATCCGGCTCGATGCGGGCCGCCTGGTAGGCGCTGAACTCCAGGGGGCGCTTGTCGGTGATGCGCGGGTCGAGCTGGCGCAGGCTACCCGCCGCGGCATTGCGCGGATTGGCGAAGACCTTGCCGCCTTCTTCCCGGGCCTTGTCGTTCATGGCCTCGAAGTCGGCGTGGCGCATCGTCACCTCACCACGCACTTCCAGCAAGTCCGGCCACTCCCGGCCACGCAGCTTCAGCGGTATCGACTTCAGGGTCTTGAGGTTCGAGGTGATGCCCTCGCCGGTGCGGCCGTCGCCGCGGGTCACGCCAGCAACGAGCGCGCCATGCTCATAGACCAGGGACACGGCCGCGCCGTCCAGCTTGGGCTCGCAACAGAAGGCGAGCGACTCGCCATCGACCTCGAGTCGGTCGGCGACACGCTTGACGAAGGCAGCCAGTTCCTCCTCGTCGAAGGCGTTATCCAGAGACAGCATCGGCACGGCGTGCTCGATCTCGGGAAACCCATCGGCAGGGGCGGCGCCGACCCGCTGAGTGGGCGAGTCGGGCGTCACCAGCTCGGGATGCTCTGCCTCGATCTCCTGCAGACGCCGCAGTTTGCGGTCATAGTCGGCATCGGTCAGGCGGGGTTCGTCGAGCACATAATAGCGGTGATTGGCATCATCGAGTTCGGCGCGCAGGCGCTTCGCCTCGTCCTGAATCGTGGGATCGGGCTGGGTCATGACATTCCGTTTCTCGGTCCTTGGCGAGGGATTCGAAGCTCGAAGCTCGAAGCTCGAAGCTCGAAGCTCGAAGCTCGAAGCTCGAAGCTCGAAGCTCGAAGCTCGAAGCTCGAAGCTCGAAGCTCGAAGCTCGAAGCTCGAAGCTCGAAAGGCAGCGTAAACCAAACCACCTCCGTAGCAAGGCTACGGAGGTGGTCTTCTTCCAGCTCCAAGCGTCAAGCTTGCAGCTCCGGGCGCAGCCCGGTCGTTAGTTTACCTGATAACGATGCAGTCGATTGCGGCGTTCGAACTCCTGCACACGCTGTCGGGCGAATTCCACCGTCTGCGCCGTCATCACGCTCATGTTCTCGTCCTTCAATTCGCCGCCCAGGTGACGGACGATGACCATGGCCGTCTCGACCATCGCCTCGAAGGCCGCTGAGGTGTCGGTGGCGCTCGGCAGAGGCATCAACAGGGTAACGCCCGGCGTGTGAAAGTCATCCATGGAATGGATGGGGAAGGTCCCCGGCTTGACCACATTGACCATGGAGAATTGCAGCGGACTCTCGGCATCCTCGGTCTCGAAGCGATGGAAGATGCCCATGTCGCGGCCGTAACGCAGACCGCAGGCCAGCATCAGGTCCAGCAGGGCCGCCCCGGAGAATCCCCGCTCCTCGCGCGACATCACGCTGATGACGATGATCTCCTCGGCGTGACTCAGGGCCTGGCGGGCATGCTCGGCGCTCACGTCGTGGCGCATGGCCTTTTCCAGCACCGGATGCGCCTTGACCACATCATCGTCCTGCGGCACTTCCGCCGTTTCGGTCGAGGCTGGTGCGTCCTCGTCGTGATAGCGTGAGGCTGCGGCGTCATCACCGAACAAGGGATCATGATGTTCGGCGGTTTCGGCCTCGAAGCGACGACGTTCTGCCTCGCGAGCCGCACTGGCCTCGGCCTCCTCGCGCTCGCGACGCGCCTGTTCCTCGCGTTCGGCCTGCTCACGCTGCTTGCGTTCCGCGCGTTCCTGTTCCTTGCGCTCTCTCTCCTGGCGCTTCTGGTCGCGACGTTCGGCGAGGGTCTTCTGCAAGGAGGAACCGAACCGATGCATGGAAGCGCCCACTCGCCGCGAACCGCTCTTCAGCGAATCGCCCATGCCCTCGAGATCGACCAGACGATATCGTTCGTCATCGTCGTGATAGGTCTCGTGATCGTCGGGATCGGCCGCCAGAGGCTCGGACATGCTTTCAGCCGGCTGGCGATCGTTCTCCGAAGTCCGCTCATCCCTGGCTCCATCCTCGAGGCCAAGCGCGGGCTCGCGCCGCGCCCCATCGTCGCTGCGCGCTTCACGCTTCGCCGCCACATCGGCATGCGGCGTGGCAACCTCCTCGTGTGCCTCCGCTTGCGGTTCGGCGTCACGGGGGCCGGGATCGGCAGCAACGCTCGATGCCGGGCGAGCCGACACGTCTCCGACCTCCGGGGCCACGTCATCGTCATCCCGACGCTGACGCCGGAACTCGGAAAGCACCCTGGAGGGGCCCGGGTGATCCTGTCGTTGCAATTTCGGCTTGGGCTGCACCGCCGCCTGCTCAGCCGGCCTGACGACACGCGCCCCTCCGTTGGGCAGTTCCCAGCTCAGCTCGGCCTCGCGCGCCGCCGCCTCTGGGTCTTCATCGGAATCCGCCGTCATACCGTCCGCCGGCTCTGAACCGGCCCGGTCAAGACGCGGCACCTGACGTTGGCGCTGGAGGCGGCGCACCCCATCGATCACGATGAGGGTCACCAATGCTAGCCCAAGAATGATCAGCCACTCTCTAAGTTCCATGGGTCGTCATGCCTTTTGCTAAGGCGCCATGCCTGAAGGTTGTTCGACAACAGCATAGCGCGATTGCCCGAAAAAGGACCACTTTTTTTGTTTGTCAAGCTCGGATTTTTTTCACCGAGTGTCGACAAGGCCCTGCGCAATCGCCCTTCATCAATCCCTGTACGTACCTGCAATGCAACATTGTTACCTTCCTTGTAAACCCTTTCACCATTATCGTTCAAGCCTCATCACGCCTCGGCAAGGGCCGCCGCCTCCTCGACGCCCACCGAAACCAGACGTGAGACCCCGGGCTCCTGCATGGTCACCCCCATCAGTCGCTCCGACGCTTCCATGGCAATCTTGTTGTGGGTGATATAGATGAACTGGACCGACTCCGACATTTCCTTAACCAGCTTGGCATAGCGTCCCACATTGGCATCATCCAATGGTGCATCCACTTCATCCAGCATGCAGAAGGGTGCCGGATTGAGTTGGAAGATAGCAAAAACCATGGCCAACGCAGTCAGTGCCTTTTCTCCCCCGGAGAGCAGATGAATGGTGCTGTTCTTCTTGCCCGGTGGCCTGGCCATGATGGCGACCCCGGTCTCCAGCAAATCGTCGCCGGTCAAGGTCAACCATGCGGTCCCGCCGCCGAAGATCTTGGGAAAAAGTGTCTGCAGACCCGTATTGACTCGCTCGAAGGTATCGCGAAAACGCGTCCGGGTTTCCTGATCGATACGCCGGATCGCCCGATCCAGGGTCTCCAGCGCCTCGCTGAGTTCAACATGCTGGGCCTCGAGATAATCGCGCCGCTCGGCCTGCTGGTCGTATTCCTCGATGGCCGCGAGGTTGATCGCGCCGAGCCGGCGGATACGCTCGCCGACCTCCTCCAGCCGCGTCTGCCAGGCGGATTCGGTGGCATTCGGGTCCAGCGACTCGGCCAGGGCAGCGGCATCGTGTCCCAACTCACCTAGCTGCTCGTCCTGGGCCTCGGCCTTGAGGGCCAGGGCCTGGACCTGCATGCGCGATTCCTGCAGGCGTTCGCGAATGCCCTCGAGCTGGCGTTCATGGGTCTGGCGCGCCTGTTCATCCTCGCGTAGCCGTTCGACCAGGGAGGCCGCACGAGAGCGGGCCTCGTTGAGCTCTCGCTCCTCGCGCTCGCGACGATGCAACAACTCGTCGAGCCGTTCACGGCGTTCCTCATCGGGCTCATGCAGTCCTTCGCGTTCCTCTTCCAGTTCGGCGCAGCGCTGCTCGAGACGCTGGCGGGCCTCGCCGGAACGTCCCTGCTGTTCCGCCAGACCCGCACGTTCGGTGGTCAGGCGTTGATGCTCCAGCGCCAGGCGCTGGGACTGCTCGGCGAGAGGACGCTGTCGCGACCGCAACGATGTCAGCCGTTCGCGCGCCTCGCGGCGCTCCCGCTCCAGACGCTCGCGCGTTTCGGCACCTTCCTCGAGCCGAGCCATCGCGGCCTGCCAGTGTTCCCGCGTTTCCTCGATGGCCAGGCGCGTTTCCTCGGCGGACGCCTCCAGCCCCTCGACTTCCTCGGCAAGCTCGGCGGCTCGGCCCTGGAGATGTTCGAGACGACTGGCCAGCCCGCTGTCCTGGACGGCCAGCTGCTGACGCTGCTGATCCAGGTCACGCTGCTCGATACGGACCTCCTCCAGACCGGATTCGGCCCGCTCGACCTCCTCGTTGGCCTCGGCGAGCCGAGCCTCCAGCGCGTCGAGCCGTGCTTCCACCGCCGCCAGCTCCTCGCGTACCTCGGCCTCGCGACGGCGGCTGACCAGCAAGGCATCGGGGCCCTCCTCACCGCCTCGATGCCGGGCCCAGCCGTCGCCCACCCAGAGGCCATCGGCAGTGATCAGGCTCTCGCCGGGCGCCAGAGATGCCTGGCCGGCCCAGGCTTCCTCCCGCGAGGCAGCGCAGCGAATCGTCGCCAGCCACTGGGTTGCCGCCCCGGCCCCCGACACCTCGGCGGCGAGGCTGCCGGGCGGCGCCAAACGCTCCTCTCCTGACAGCAACCCCAGTTCGGCGTTCAGTTCGGGGGCGAGAACACGGGCGCCATCGTCCGGCGAGGCCACGCGCGCCTTGAGCCAGGGCGCCAGCACCCAGGAGACCGCATCTTCCCAGCCCGGCGTGACATCGAGCCGCTCGCCGAGCCGAGCGCTGCCTTCCAGGCCATGCTCGGCCAGGTGGGCATCCAGGTGCTCATCATGATCGGCGAGCGCTGCCTGAATCAGGGCCTCGAGGGAAGCCAGCTCGCCCTGCAAGGTACTGCGCCGCTGGCGTTCGAGCTCCCGTGCCTCTTCGGCGTCGCGAACCCGCTCACGGGCGGCATCGCGGCTCTCCTGCCAGGTCTCGCGTCGCTCCTCGCTGGACGCCAGCCGCTCCTCGAGCTCGGCCAGGCGTTCCGTGACCTCGCTTCGCTGGGCTTCGAGTGCTGCAATGTCGGGAAGTTCCTCGCGCTGCTGGCGGCGCTTGCGCGCGTCCTCCTCGATGCGCTCGAGCCGCGACTCCTGCTCGCGCAGGCGGTCCTGGGCGCGCTCGGCCTCACGGCTATCCTCCTGCCAGCGCTCGCCGAAGGCTTCCCAGGCAGCATCGGCCTCCTCGGCAAGGGGTTCGGCTTCCTCAAGGGCGGCTTCCAACTCGGCAAGCTGCTCGGCCACCTCTTCCTGCTCGGGCCCCAGGGTCTCGAGACGCTCGTCGAGCCGGGCCAGACGTTCACCGTCGTCCTCGCCCACCTGCTTCAGGTCATGCAGTTCACGGCGGGCGCTTTCCAGGTCGCGGGCCAGTTGCTGGTCTCGGGCGCGGGTATGTTCGAGATCCTGCTCCAGACGAGCGATCGCGGTGGTGGTTTCATGAAAGCGCGCCTGGTATCCCTCGAGTTCGGACGCCAGGCGATCATGTTCCGCCCGGGCCTCTTCCAGACGCGTCTCGCATTGGCGAAGGCCCAGCACTTCACGCTCCACGGCGGTCTCGAGCTCACCGACCCGTGCTTGCTCCTCGTCCTGACTGGCTTTCAGGGCACGGCCGCGCAGCAGCGCCAGCTCTCCCTTGAGCTGGTACTCTTCCTGCTTGAGCGTCTGGTAGCGTCGCGCCGCGTCGGCCTGGCGCTTGAGCTTCTCCAGCTGCTTGTCCAGTTCTTCGCGGATGTCCTCCAGGCGCTCGAGATTCTCCTGGGTACGACGCATGCGATTCTCGGTCTCGCGACGACGCTCCTTGTATTTGGAGATGCCGGCCGCTTCCTCGAGGGTCGCGCGCAATTCCTCCGGACGCGATTCGATCAACCGCGAGATCATGCCCTGCCCGATGATGGCATAGGAGCGCGGCCCCAGGCCGGTGCCGAGAAACAGGTCAGCGATGTCCCGACGCCGACACTTCTGACCATTGAAGAAGTAGCTGGACTGCCCCTCACGGGTGACCTGACGCTTCACCGAGATCTCGGCATACTGGGCGTAGGGACCGCCCATGGAGCCGTCACGGTTGTCGAACATCAGCTCGATGGAGGCCTGGCCCACCGGCTTACGGCCGGTGGAGCCATTGAAGATGACGTCGGCCATCGACTCGCCACGCAGGGTCTTGGCCGAGGATTCCCCCATGACCCAGCGCACGGCATCGATGATGTTGGACTTGCCACAGCCGTTGGGCCCGACGATGGCCGTCATGTTGCCATCGAAGGGAACGCTGATGGGATCGACGAAGGACTTGAAGCCAGCCAGGCGAATGGATGTCAGGCGCATGAATTATTCGACTACCTTGTCGATGACGGCATCGGGCGACTCGTTCTTCCCCGATGTCATGTTGCGTCGTTCCTCGTCGCTCGCTTCCCCGGCAGCCGCCAGCCGACGCTGGGCGGTCTCGATGCCCTGGCGCAGGGCCTCGGCGGAACGGTTGTCGCTCATGCCGGCAATGGCCCGGCGCCAGCGATCGATGGCCAGCCGGTACTCGCCGTTCTCGAACGCCTCGATACCCAGCATGCCCAATATCGTGGGCTGGTCGGGCGCCTCGGCGAGCACCTCGTCGACCAGTGCCTGGGTATCCTCGCCCAGCGTGCGGCCCTCGGCGAAGTAGCGCAACTGCGCCAGCTCGGCCAGCAGCGCGGGCTGCCGGCCTTCCAGTTCGATCAAGCGGTGCAGGGCCGACTCGGCCTCCGCGACCCGTCCGGTGTCACGATAGAGGGGGAACAGCGAGCGCCAGACATTGGCATTCTCCGGCTGGCGTGCAGCCTGTTGCTCGAGTGCCTCGACCAGCTCGCTCACCGAGGCATCGGGTTGCTGCAGGACCTGCTGCTGCGCGGCACGCAACGCCAGGTCGCCCTCGGCCCCTTGTTGGCGGTACCAGAACACGCTGGCCACCACCAGGAAGATCATCGCGATCGGCACCAGCAGACGGCCCGACAAGGCCGACTTCAAGGGGCGGCGGTTCGCCCGTTCGGTATCCTCGAGCAGACTGCGCTCCAGCTCCAGCCGGTCTTCCTCGAAGCGCTCGTCGCCGATGTCTCCCCGCTCCCTCGCCGCTTCCAGCGATGCCAGGCGGCGACGATAGATCGCGAGATTCTGCTCGACATCGAGTTCGTTCGCCTCGGCGACCTGCTGGGCTGCCCGCACCCCCTCCGCCCGACGGAGCGGAAGGATCAACAACCACAAGGCCGGCAGCAACAGCAGGGCGAAGGCGAACCAGAGCTGGGTCATTCGTTCCTCTTATCGTGAACGGTGTCTTGATGGGTGTCTCGATCCACGCCCTGGCGGTGAACCAGGGCATCGAGTCGGGCACGCTCCGCCTCGCTGAGCCCGCGCGCCGCAACGTGGCGCCGGGCCCGCACCAGCATGAGCACCAGCACGACGCCGAGCAGCACCAGGGCTGCGGGCAAGCCCCACAGCAAGAGGGTACGTCCCTCCAGGCGTGGATTATAAAGCACATAGTCACCGAAGCGGTGCACCATGAAGTCGAGAATTTCCTTGTCCGACCGCCCCTGCTGCAACTGCTGGTAGACGCGCTCTCGCATGTCGCCGGCGATGGGAGAATCGGAATCGCCGATCGACTGATTCTGGCACTTGGGGCAACGCAGCGTCGCGGTGAGGTCGCGATAGCGCTGCTCCATGACCGGGTCGTCGAACTGGCGCACCTCGACGGCGGCCAGGGTCGGCAGCGACAGCGCCGCCAGCAGGATCAACAGCCAGACATTCAGTCGCGCCATTTTTCCACCTCCGGCATGATCACGCGGGAGACATCGTCAGGAGCGATATAGCCAGTATGGTGATAGCGGATCACCCCCTCGGCGTCGACCAGGAAGGTCTCCGGCGCGCCATAGACGCCGAGATCGAAGCCCAGGCTACCTTCCGGATCGAAGATGTTGACCTCGAAGGGATCGCCGAACTCGTCCAGAAAGGCGCGCCCCTTGGCTCGGGTATCCTTGTAGTCGACCCCCACCAGCCGTACGCCACGCTCGGCCAGCTCGAGCAGCTGGGGCATTTCCTGCTTGCAGGTCGGGCACCATTCTCCCCAGACATTGACCAGGGTCACCTCCCCCTTCAGCAACGAGGCATCCACCCGGCGCTCGGGGTCGGCCAGGGTGGTCAATTCGAATTCGGGGAAATCCCGGGCCACCATGGCCGAATCACGGTTCGATGGGTCCATCGACAAACCGCGATACAAGACAGCGCCCAGCACGAGAAATCCCAACAACGGCAACAACAGTAGCACTCGACGCTTCATGCACTGACCTCCCGCGAGTCCTCGAGGGCAGCACGCTCCGGGTCACGGGCCGTCACCGCACGACGATAGCGACGATCGATCACCGCCAGCAGCCCGCCGATCGCCATCAACAGGCCACCCAACCACAGCCAGCGTACCAGGGGCTTGTACTGGAGCCGCAAGGCCCAGCTACCATCTTCCAGCTTCTCGCCCATGGCCACGTAGAGGTCACGCAGTGGCCCCGGGCGCAGGGCTACATCGGTCATCGGCATGCCGGTGGCGAGATACAGGCGCTTCTCCGGCATCATCACGAAATGCCGGTCATTATCGCCTCGTTGCACCTCGAGGCGCGCCGTATCGGCGACGAAATTGGGTCCGCGGCGCTCGGCGAGCTCGGTCAAGGTAAAGGTATAGCCGGCCAGACTGGCCGTATCGCCGACGCCCATGCGGACATTGCGCTCGATGGAGTAGTTGGCCACCACGCTGACCCCGACAATGGTCACGGCCACGCCCAGATGCGCCAGCAGCATGCCCCAGTAGGCCAGCGACAGCTTGCGCAGGGCAGCCATCCGCGAGGGCCCGCGGCGCGTCTTGTCCAGCAGCCCACGCAGCATCGGCAGTACGATCCACAACGCCGCCACCAGCCCCAGCGAAACCTGCAGATTCCACTCGCCGTCGTACAGCAGTGGAACGGCTCCGGCAATGACCAGGGCCATGCCACCGGCCAGCCAGGTGCGACGCCAGAGGACGCGAACGCTCATGCGCTTCCACTGCGCCAGCGGCCCCAGGCCCATGAAGATGCAGAGAAGCACCGTCAGCGGCACGAAGAGGGCATTGAAGTAAGGCGGCCCCACGCTGATCTTGCCGAGCCCGAAGGCATCGAGCAGCAACGGGTAGAGGGTCCCCAGCAGTACCGTGATCGTCATGACCACCAGCAGGATGTTGTTGATCAGCAACAAGGCATCGCGAGACAGCCAGGTAAAGCCCACCCGATGGCCGACTCTTGGAGCGCGCAACGCGAACAGCAGCAAGGACGCCCCCACGGTGATACCCAGCAGCACCAGGATGAAGAGCCCCCGCGATGGATCGTTGGCGAAGGCATGCACCGAGGTGAGCACGCCTGAACGCACCAGGAAGGTGCCCAGCAACGACAGCGAGAAGGTCGAAATGGCCAGCAGCACCGTCCAGCTCTTGAAGGCACCCCGCTTCTCGGTCACCGCCAGGGAGTGGATGAGCGCAGTGCCAGCCAGCCAGGGCAGCAGCGAGGCATTCTCCACCGGGTCCCAGAACCACCAGCCGCCCCAGCCGAGCTCGTAGTAGGCCCACCAGCTACCCAGTGCGATTCCTACGGTGAGAAAGGCCCAGGCCACATTGGTCCAGGGTCGCGCCCAGCGTGTCCAAGCCGCGTCCAGACGGCCGCCCATCAGGGCCGCGATGGCGAAGGAGAAGACCACCGAGAAGCCGACATACCCCATGTAGAGCATCGGCGGGTGGATGATCAGGCCGATATCCTGCAGCAGCGGGTTCAGGTCGGCACCATCGGTCGGCACATTGGGCAACAGCCGCGCGAAGGGGTTGGAAGTCACCAGCACGAACGTCAAGAAACCCGTGCTGATCAGCCCCATCACGCCCAGTACCCGGGCCAGCATGTCCCGGGGCAGCTCCCGGGAAAAATGCGAGACGGCATAGGTCCAGGCGCCGAGGATCAGGCTCCACAACAGCACCGAACCCTCGTGGTTGCCCCAGACAGCGCTGAACTTGTAGTACCAGGGCAGCATCGAGTTCGAGTTGTTGGCCACCGTGGCCACGCTGAAGTCATCCAGCAGATAGCTGGCCGTCAGGCAGGCGTAGGCCACGATCAAAAAGGCGAACTGGCCGGTCGCCATGGGGCGGGCATAGGCCATCCACAACGGCCGACGCGTTGCCGCCCCGGCCAGCGGCACAAACGCCTGCACCACCGCCATCAGCAGGGCGATGACCAAGGCGAAATGGCCAATCTCGGGGATCATCTCGATCAGCATGGCGACTCCGCATCACTCCTGGCCGGCACGCCGCTCGGCGTCCAGCCGTTCTCCCACCTCGGCGGCCTTGTCCTGATAGTCCTCCGGCGCATAGCCGGCCTCCTCCAGGGCCTCAGCCACCTCAGGCGGCATGTAGTTCTCGTCGTGCTTGGCCAGCACCTTGTCGGCGCGTACCCAGCCCTCGGGTTGCAGCCGACCGACCACCACCACGCCCTGCCCCTCGCGGAACAGATCAGGCAGGATGCCGTTGTAGTGCACGCGAACCTCTTCGACGTAATCGGTAACGCTGAAGGTCACGTCCAGGCTTTCCGGATCGCGCGTCACGGAACCTTCCTTGACCATGCCACCGGCACGAATCTGGCGTTCCAGTGGCGCTTCCCCAGCCACGATCTGCACCGGACTGAAGAACAGGTTGATATTGCTGCGCAAGGCATAGAGCGTCAGCCCCACGGCAATCGCCACCAGGGCGACCAGGCCAAGAATGACGAGCAACCTCTGCTTGCGTCTGGCTCTCATGGCGTCGTTCCTCCGTCTCGCGACTGGTGCCGCTCGCGTCTCGCGCGGCGACGCAGCTCGCGCCACAGCCGTCGACGCTCCAGGCTCAGGTGGCATACCACACCGAGCAGCAACAGCAGGGTGGCGCCGTAGGCGGGCCAGACATAGGGTGCGTAACCGCCCATGGATAAAAAGGCGGCGAGCGAATCGAAAGCCATCAGCCAGCCTCCCCGACCAGGTCGCGCACCCAACGCTTGGAAGACTCGCGACGCAGGATTTCGTTGCGTGTTCGCGTCAAGGTCACGGCGATGAAGAAGCTATAGAAGCCCAGCACCATGATCAACAACGGCAACCACATCTCGGTGGGCATCGCCGGGCGCGAGGTAATGGAAAAGGTGGCGGGCTGGTGCAGGGTGTACCACCAGTCCACCGAGTACTTGATGATCGGAATATTGATCACCCCGACCATGGTCAGCACCGAGGCCGCCCGCGAGCCAGCGTCGCGACTGCCGAAGGCCCCGCGCAGGGCGATCACGCCGATGTACAAGAAGAACAGGATCAGCATCGAGGTCAGGCGGGCATCCCACTGCCACCAGGTTCCCCAGGTCGGCACTCCCCACACCGCACCGGACAACAGCGCCACGAAGGTCATGCCGGCGCCCAGCGGAGCCATCGCCGTGGCCGCCATGTCAGCCAGCTTGATCTTCCAGACCATGAACACCAGTCCGGCCAGAGCCATGACGACGAAGATCGACTGAGCCAGGAAGGCCGCCGGCACATGAACATAGATGATGCGAAAGCTGTCACCCTGCTGATAGTCGGCCGGTGCGAAGGCCAGCCCCCAGACGCCCCCGGTCCCGATCAGCACGGCGGCCGCCGTCCAGAACCAGGGCGACAGACGCGCGCTGAGGGCATAGAACACTTTCGGGGAACCGAGCTTGTGAATGAAGGCCCACATTGACGTGACGATACCTCAACCGTTGAGACTGATACGCAGCGACGCCGCGATTGCCCAGGGCGCAAACACCAGGGCTGCCGCCAGCAAGGCGCCAAGCAAGGCCAGGTGCGCTGCCACGCCGCTGCCTGCAATCGCTGCCTGAACGGCGCCGGCACCGAAGATCAGCACGGGGACATAGAGCGGCAGGACCAGCAACGACAGCAGCACCCCACCCCGGGAGACGCCAACGGTCAAGGCCGCGCCGATGGCGCCGATCACGCTCAGCGTGGCGCTGCCCAGCGCCAGCGACAACGCCAGCACCCCGTAGCTGCCGAGTGGCAGCGAAAGCATGACGCCCAGCACTGGGGCCATCAGTGCCAATGGCAGACCGGTCGTCAGCCAGTGCACCGCCACCTTGGCCAACGCCAATGCCGGCAAGGGATGGGGAGCCAGCAGCAACTGCTCGAGGGCCCCATCTTCAGCATCCTCGCGAAACAGGCCATCCAGCGACAACAAGGCCGCGAGCAACGCCGCCACCCATAGCAGGCCCGGCGCGATGATCGCCAGCAGTTCCGGATCCGGCGAGATGCCGATCGGGAACAGGGTGATCACCAGGGCAAAGAACGCCAGGGGATTGAGCACGGCACCAGGACGCCTCAGCAGCAGTATCAGGTCTCGCCGCATGGTCGCGTACAGCGCCGACGTGAGGCTGGCGTCGACGCCTCGTGCCCGATCAGGGCTCACGATAGCCGAACGGGCCTCAGGACGCGACATGGCCATGCCCCTCGCCCAGCCGTATGCGGCGCATCGGTACCGGTACATGCAGCGCCTGATGCGTGGTCAGCACCACGCTTCCTCCTGCCTGCACATGCGCTGCCAGGCGTGCTTCCAGATCGGCAACACCCTCGCGGTCGATGGCAGTGAAGGGCTCGTCGAGGATCCAGAGCGGGCGCGGCGTCAGCTCGAGGCGCGCCAACGCCACCCGACGCTGCTGGCCGGCAGAAAGCTGGCCGGCTGGAAGATCTTCGAACCCTGCCAACCCTACCGCCTCCAGGGCCGACATTCGATCCGCCTCGGCGCTCCCGGCACCCGCCAGGGCCTGATACCAGGCCAGATTCTCGAGTGGCGTCAAGGCCGCCTTGACGCCTGGAGCGTGGCCGAGATAGAGCAGATTGGCGAGAAAGTCCCGGCGCGCCTTGTGCAACGGCTCCTCCTGCCAGAAGAGCTCCCCCCGGTAATCTGTCAGTTGGCCGGAGAGGATCTTGAGCAGAGTGGTCTTGCCGCTGCCATTGGGCCCTTCGACACGCAGGACCTCGCCACCGCGGATGACCAGTTCGAGATCGCGAAACAGCCAACGATCATCCCGTTCACAGGCCAGCTTTCGGGCTTCCAGGCAGAGGCTCAAGGCGTACTCCGAACCGGGGAATCTGGCCGAAACTGTACACGCAAAAGATTTGCATATCCAGTATACAAAAGTGCCATCAAAATGAGCACACTTTGCAGATTACTGGCCTTTCGGAATGCCCTTGCCAGATTCCTGTCTCCTGCTATGCTGGCAAAGTACTGTATGAATCGACAGTCATCGCCAACGGAGAGACGTCGCGCCATGCCAACTTCCACAGCACAGTACCTGTTCCGTCAGCCCAACCTGCCCCTGGCTGCCTCCTGGTCGCCCATCGACGCCGAGGATCTGGTGGAGATTCCCCTGCTTGGCCGTGTCTCGGCAGGCATGCCCATCGAAGCCTGCCTCGACGCCGGCAGCATCGAGGTGCCTTCGCGCATGGTCAGGCGCAACACCTACGCCCTGCGTGTGCACGGCAACTCCATGATCGATTGCAACATCTTCGATGGGGATGTGATTATCATCGAGCGTCGCGAGAGCGCCGAGAACGGTGAGACCGCGGTGGTGATGATCAACGATCAGGAGGTTACCCTGAAGAAGTTCTACATCGAGAAGTCCGGCGTGCGCCTGCAGCCGGCCAATGAGTCGATGGCCCCCATCTACCTGCACAACAGCGATATCCAGGTACTGGGCATGGTGATGGGTGTGGTGCGCCAACCGGACCTCGCCGCCTGATGCGTTACGCTGTCCCCGACATCGCCGACGGCGCCTGGCACGAAACCGAGCTGGAAATCGAGCGCAGCCGGTTCATCACCTGGACCGCCCACATCCCGGACTCGCCGGCCTTCGAGGCCCTGCTGGCCGAGGCTCGTCGCACCCATTCCGGCGCCAGTCACCATTGCAGCGCCTTCATCGCCGGCCCTCCCGGAGAACAGAACGCCATCGGCTTCTCCGACGACGGCGAACCCGGCGGCACCGCTGGCCGCCCCATGTTCCAGGTGCTGGAAGGCGCCGGACTCGGGCAAGTCGGCTGCGTGGTCATCCGCTACTTCGGCGGCATCAAGCTTGGCACGGGAGGCCTGGCGCGGGCCTACGCACAAGCCGTCAGCGAGGCCCTCGACACCCTGCCCAGGCGCGAGGTCATCGAGCGCAGGCCCCTGACCCTCAGGGTCGACTTCGCTGGCGAAGCCGGGGCCCGCGCCTGGTGCGGCGAGCATGACATCCCCATCGAGCACGCCGACTATCAGGCCGATGGCGTGATCCTGACCCTGGGCTGGCCAAGCGACATGGAACGAGATCTCGAGCCTCTCAATGCCCGACTCAAGGGCCGCATGACCCTGCTCGACACGCCTTAGTCACCGAGTGCGGACGACACGGGAACCGCCGGTTCGGCAGCCGCCACGTTTCGCCCTGCATCGCGCCCTGCCATCTCGCCGATATAGCGCGCACGCTTCTCAGGTTTCAAGCGCGTGACGTCCACCACCACCAGTCCGTCGGTACAGTAGCCGAAGCCGGCATCCACGCCGAAAGCCAGAAAGCGCGCCCCGCCGGGTTCGACGACGTCGATATACTGCTTGTAGAGCGCCGGCACGCCGGCGCCCATTGCATGAAGGGCATGGCGCAGACGCCGGAAATCCTCCTTGGCATCGTCACCCCGCAGCAACCGCTCCACTTCCTGCTGTCCGGCTCGCGACAGTCGGAAAGGAGCCCGAGGCCGAATCCGGGTGTCGCCGTCGCCATGGTAGTGCTGGTAATAGCCCACCAGCAGCTCCTTGGCCAGAGGCGGCATCAGGTTGGGAATGGTCACCGGCCCGAACAGCCAGCGAACCTCAGGGTGCTCGCGCAGGTAAGCACCGAGGCCGACCCAGAGATAATCTAGGCTGCGGCGCCCCCAGTAGCGTGGCTGCACGAAGCTTCGCCCCAGCTCCAGGCCATGACGCCACTGCGACCAGGGTGCCGGCTCGAGCTGGAAGATCGTCGAGCTGTAAAGCCCCGACACGCCCAGCCGATCGAGAATCTCGCCGACCTCGCCGAGCCGGTAGGCGCCCGCAATCTCCAGGTCCTGATCGTCCCACAGGATCAAGTGGCGATAGTGGTTGTCAAAGTCGTCCAGATCGCGCTTGTTTCCGGTTCCCTCGCCGACGCGACGAAAGGTGATCTCGCGCAGGCGGCCGATCTCGCGCATCACCGCCGAGTCGGGCCGGCTGTCGAACAGCAGGATCCGCTTGCCGTCCGCCGTCTCGCCCAGGCAACGCGCCTCGCGCAGTTCCTCCCGCAGGCGCTGGCGATTTTCCGGACGGGCGATGCCGGTCTCGCTGACAAACACGCCCTTGCGACCACGCCCGAGCCGATAGACATGCTTGCGCAGCAGCTTCAGCTTGACCGGCGTGGTCAGGTCGTCCCGGTCGAAGCGTGCCAGCGGAATCAGGCCCCCGACTCGCAAGGGAATCTGTCGGTCGCGCTGGCGAAACATTTCGCTGGGCAGCATCAAGGTACCCAGCGGCCCGCGCATTGACGACAGGCTATAGAAACGCGATGAATTGCGGCCCCCGACATGTACCGGCAGGATCGGTGCATTGGTACGACGCGCGGCATGCAGAAACCCCGACAGCCACTTGCCGTCGCGAACGCCGGCAGGCCCCGCCCGGGAAACCTCACCGGCAGGGAAGACGATCACCGCACGGTCTTCCTCGAGCGCGCCGATCATGCGCTCGAGGCTGCGGCGAAAGCCCTTCCGGGTCAGGTTATCCACCGGCAGGATCACCTCCCGCAGGGGAGCGATCTGCAGCAACAGGTCGCTGGCGAGGATCCGCACATCGGGTCGTAGCTCGGCGACCATCCGGAGCAGGGCCAGACCATCCAGGGCCCCCAGGGGATGATTCGCCACGATGACCACCCGGCCGGTGGCGGGAATGTTGTCGCGATCCCGGGACGACAGGGTATAGCCGAACCGGAAGTAGTCGAAGACCTGGTCGATGAACTCGAGCCAGCCGAGTCGCCCGTACCGTGCCAGGAAGGCATTGACCTCACGCTCGTGCACCAGTCGGCGCAGCCCAGCCACCAGCGCTCCCCTCACCCAAGCGGGCCAGGTCGCGATTCGAGGGGCCTTGCCCAGCAGGGATTCCTCGATATCGAGCATCCGCCACTCCCTCCAGTCGGGCGCCGCAGCGCCGATGCCTTATAGGCTAGGAGCGGAAGATGACAGGACGATGGCGAGCCGGAACGCGATACGGCGCCCGATGGGCGCCGTATCGTCATCGCAAGCGATGGAGAGGTGGTGGAAAAGGAGAGGCGGTGGAATCAACCAAGGTACTTGATCATCACCCCGGCGGCCACGGCCGAGCCGATGACGCCAGCCACGTTGGGCCCCATGGCGTGCATCAACAGGAAGTTGTGAGGATTGGACTCCAGCCCCACCTTGTTGGACACCCGCGCGGCCATGGGCACCGCCGAGACCCCGGCGGAGCCGATCAGCGGATTGATCGACTGCTTGCTGACCAGGTTGAGCAGCTTGGCCATGAGGATGCCGCAGGCGGTACCGATGGCAAAGGCCACCATGCCCAGACCGAGGATACCCAGCGTCTCCAGCGCCAGGAAACGATCCGCCATCAGCTTGGAACCCACCGAAAGCCCGAGGAAGATGGTCACGGTGTTGATCAGGGCATTCTGGGCGGTATCGGAGAGCCGCTCCACCACGCCGCACTCACGCATCAGGTTGCCAAAGCAGAACATCCCCAGCAGCGGCGCGGCATCGGGCAGGAAGAGCACGACCAGGATCAACAGCGCCAGCGGAAAGACGATCTTCTCCAGCTTGGAGACCGGCCGCAGCTGGGTCATGGTGATCTCGCGCTCGCGACTCGAGGTCAGCGCGCGCATGATCGGCGGCTGGATCAGCGGGACCAGTGCCATGTAGGAATAGGACGCCACGGCGATGGCGCCCAGCAACTCCGGCGCCAGCAGGCTCGAAACATAGATCGAGGTCGGCCCGTCGGCACCGCCGATGATGCCGATGGCAGCGGCCTGCTTGAGCGAGAAATCCATCACGCCCATTGCCGAGAGACCCACCGCACCGAGCAGAGTGGCAAAGATGCCGAACTGCGCGGCGGCCCCCAGGAAGAGGGTGCGCGGGTTGGCCAGCAGCGGACCGAAATCGGTCATGGCGCCGACACCCATGAAGATCACCAGTGGCGCCACGCCGGAGGCAATGGCCACGCTGTAGAACTGATGAAGCATGCCGGGGGCGTAGCCGGCACCGGCCGCCGCGTCATTCGCCGCCCTCACCAGGGCCGGCGAGGTATCGCCATGCAGCGCCTCGCTCACCAGATGTCGCGCGCCCTCGATCCCGGCGGCCGGGTCCAGCGTCACCTTGAGTGCCGAGGCCAGGCGCTCGAGCACCTCGGGGCCGGCCTGATGGGCGGCCTGCTCGGCGGCCGACAGGGCCAGCCCTGCCTCGGGAATGTTGGCCAGGATGCCGCCAAAGCCGATCGGCACCAGCAACAACGGCTCGAACTTCTTGTTGATCGCCAGGTAGAGCAGCCCCAGCCCGACCAGGATCATCACGGCCTGGCCCCAGTCCAGGTTGTAGAGCCCGGAGCCATGCCACAGGGTCAATAGCTTGTCTGTCATGAGTCCATCCTTAGAGAACGATCAGCTCGTCGCCCACGGCCACGCTGTCACCCTCGCTGACCTTGACCTCCGACACCGTACCGGCACTGGCGGCACGCACTTCGGTCTCCATCTTCATGGCCTCGAGAATGATCACCACATCGCCCTCGGCAACGCTGTCTCCCGGCTTGACGTTGACCTTGAAGATATTGCCCGCCAGGGGCGCCGTGATGGCCTCGCCCGACGAAGCGGCCGGCTCGGAAGGCGCCGGGCTGCTGCCCTGCTCCTGCACCCGATCGATCTCACCGCCCTCGGCGACCTCGACCACGTACGCCTTGCCATTGACCTTGACGGTATAGGTCTCGGGACCGGTCGACTCGGCGGCCGGCACCTGAGCCTTCGCCGGCGGCCTGGTCGTCGAGGCGGCCTCATCCTCCGGTGCCTGGGGCGCCGGCTCGAAGGCCTCGGGATCATCGCGATTGGCGAGGAATTTCAGACCGATCTGCGGGAAGAGCGCATAGGTCAGCACATCGTCGATCCGCCGCTCGTCCTCGGCCAGGCGAATACCGTCCTCGTCGGCCTTGTTCGCCAATTCCTCGGCGAGACGATCCATTTCCGGTGACAGGCGATCCGCCGGACGCTCGGTGATGGGCTGCGTACCATCGAGGACGCGTGACTGAAGCGCGTCGTCGAAGTCCGCGGGAGCGGCACCGTACTCGCCCTTGAGCAGGGCCTGCACTTCCTTGGAGATGGACTTGTAGCGTTCGCCCATCATCACGTTCATCACCGCCTGGGTGCCGACGATCTGCGAGGTCGGCGTCACCAGGGGAATGTAACCCAGGTCCTCGCGAACCCGAGGGATCTCGGCCAGGACGTCGTCGAGCTTGTCGCCAGCGCCCTGCTCCTTGAGCTGGCCCTCCATGTTGGTGAGCATGCCACCCGGCACCTGCGCCACCAGAATCCGCGAGTCGATGCCCTTGAGCGCGCCCTCGAAGGCGGCGTACTTCTTGCGCACCTCGCGGAAATAGCCGGCAATGTCCTCGAGCAGTTCGAGGTCGAGCCCGGTGTCGCGCTCGGTGCCCTTGAGGATGGCCACCAGCGATTCGGTCGGACTGTGGCCGTAGGTCATCGACATCGAGGAAATGGCGGTATCGACGTTGTCGACCCCCGCTTCCACGGCCTTGAGCGCCGTGGCCGTGGACATGCCGGTGGTGGCGTGACTGTGCAAGTGGATGGGAATGTCCAGCGCCTTCTTCAGGCGCGACACCAGTTCGAAGGCATCGTAAGGCGTGAGCAGGCCGGCCATGTCCTTGATCGCCAGGGAATCGGCGCCCATGTCGGCGATGGAACGCGCCAGTTCCACCCAACTCTCCATGGTATGGACCGGACTCACGGTATAGGAGATGGTGCCCTGAGCATGCCCTTCGTTGGCGCGCACCGCGCGGATGGCGCGTTCCAGGTTGCGCGGGTCGTTCATGGCGTCGAAGACGCGGAAGACGTCGACCCCGTTGGTTTTGGCCCGCTCGACGAAACGATCGACCACATCATCGGCATAATGCCGGTAACCCAGCAGATTCTGGCCCCGCAACAGCATCTGCTGAGGCGTGTTGGGCATGGCCTCTTTCAACGCCCGTATCCGCTCCCACGGATCTTCGCCGAGATAGCGGATACAGGCGTCGAAGGTAGCGCCACCCCAGGACTCCAGCGACCAGAAGCCGACACGATCGAGCTTCTCGGCAATGGGCAGCATGTCGTCCAGGCGCAGGCGCGTGGCGAACAGCGACTGGTGGGCATCGCGCAGCACCACGTCGGTGATGCCGAGCGGACGGACGTTCTCAGTCATGCGGGTTTCCTTATCGTTGTAACCGAAATGTGTCGTCATGAAGCGAAGCGCGAACCGCCAGCGGCGCGTTGTTGGTCAGCGGCGATGACGGCGACGATGGCGGTGCACGGCGGCGCTGATCGCGGCCATGACATCGTCGTCGCGGGCCGGCGCGTGCCGCCCGGAGACCGAAGGAGCATTCGCCGGCGCCGGTTCGGGGAAATAACGTCCGATGATCCGGGACATCAGGGTCGTGGTGATCACCAGAACGGTCAGGAAGACGAAGACGAACCCCATGCCGAGCCCCATCAGGGCAAAGCCTTCGTTCAATAACTGTGTATCCTGCATGCGGTCTACTCCTCGTTTGCGCCGCCACCTCGCTTGCCGATGACGAGCGCATGGATGCTGAGGCTATAACCTGCCACCCTCGCGATGGATTACAATGACGCCATGGTGGAAGTCGACGTTGTTAATTTACTACATTCAGGCCGCATCGGCCTAGCCCCGATGGAAGGGGTCATCGATGCCGCGACGCGAGATCTGCTGACCCGCTCCGCAGGCATCGACTGGACGGTGACCGAATTCGTGCGCGTGGTGGACACACGACTGCCGCCGCGCGTCTTCCTGCGCCACTGCCCCGAACTGGCCAGCGGAGATCCCCGTACCCCCAGCGGCATCCCCGTGCATCTGCAGTTGCTCGGCTCGGACCCTGCCGCCCTGGCGGCCAATGCGCGTCAGGCGTTGTCGCTCGGCGCGACGAGCCTCGACCTCAACTTCGGCTGCCCCGCCAAGCTGGTCAACCGCCACGACGGGGGTGCCTCCATGTTGCGCGACCCTCACCGCCTGCGCACCGCCGTCGCCGCCGTTCACGGTGCCGTGGGCGACACGCTTCCGGTGACGGCCAAGATCCGCCTGGGATTCGCCGACCGCCGCCTGGCCTTGGACTGTGCCCGTGCCGCCGAGGACGGCGGTGCGCGCCAACTGGTGGTCCACGCCCGTACCCGCAACGAGGGCTATCGCCCCCCAGCGCACTGGGAATGGATCGGACGCATCCGCCAGCACCTGTCGATCCCCGTGGTGGCAAACGGCGACATCTGGACCCTCGAGGATTACTGGAAGGCCCGAACCCTCTCGGGATGCCCCGATGTCATGCTCGGCCGCGGCGCTCTGGCCGACCCCGGCCTGGCGCCCCGCATCCGCCACTGGCAGGCCACCGGGGAACGGCGTCCCTCCACCGGCTGGCCCACCAAGGCGGAGACGCTGCTCGATTATGCTGCAACGCAGCGTAACATACTTCCACAGAAGGTGGTGGTGGCTCGACTAAAGCAGTGGATGAACCACATGCGCGGGCGGGACTCCGAGGCAGCACGCTGCTTCCAGGCCCTGCGGCGGGTCACCGAACTGGAGGATTTCCTGGCGGGATTGCGGGCATCGATGACGCCAGAGGCGCCAGCTCTGACGGCATGAACGGGCAGCCCCGAAGCCAACGAGGCGCGAGCCGATGGCCCGCGCCTCTCAGGTTGCCGACAGGACGCGTCCGACCTCAGGCACGCCCTCTTCGACGCTTCAGCCCTTCCCCCCTTCATGACCGGCCGTCGGCAGCGGTACGCGCTCGCCGCGAGTCACCAGCTTGCGCAATGCCACATAGAATACCGGCGTCAGAAACAGCCCGAACAGCGTCACGCCCAGCATGCCGGCGAACACGGCCACGCCGAGAGCCTGGCGCACCTCGGCACCCGCACCACTGGCCAGCATCAGCGGTACCACCGCGGCGGTGAAGGTGATCGAGGTCATGATGATCGGGCGCAGGCGCAGACGACAGGCTTCCAGGGCGGCCTCGACGATACCGCGCCCCTGGCGCTCCAGCTCCCGGGCAAACTCAACGATCAGGATGGCGTTCTTGCATGCCAGGCCGATCAACACCACCAGGCCCACCTGAACGAAGATGTTGTTGTCGCCTTTCATGAACCATACGCCAAGCAGCGCCGACAGCATGCACATCGGCACGATCAGGATCACGGCCAACGGCAGGGTCCAGCTTTCGTAGAGTGCGGCCAGCACCAGGAACACCAGCATCACCGACAACGGGAATACCACCAGCGCGGCATTGCCTTGCGTGGCCTGCTGATAACTCAAGTCCGTCCACTCGATGTCCATGCCGTTGGGCAATACCTCGGCGGCAAGTTCCTCGAGCGCCTCCATCGCCTGTGTCGAGGAAAGCACGCGAGGGTCCGCCTCGCCGGCCAGGTCGGCGGCAGGATAGCCGTTGTAACGCAGCACCGGATCTGGCCCGAAGGTCTGGTCGACCGTCACCATCGAGCCGATCGGCACCATCTCGCCTTGATCGTTGCGAGTACGCAGGTTGGCGATGTCGTCAGCACTGTCGCGGAAGGAGGCATCGGCCTGAGCGATCACCTGCCAGGTACGACCGAACTGGTTGAAGTCATTGACGTAGGTCGAGCCAAGGTACGTCTGCAAGGTATCGAACAACGCCGTCAGCGGAACGCCCTGGGATTTGGCCTTGATCCGGTCGACCTCGGCATCCAGCTGGGGCACGTTGGCCTGGTAACTGGTGATCGGGAACCCCATGCCATCGGTCTGCGAAATCGCCCCCTGGAAATTCGTCACCGCCTCCTGCAAGGCCCCATACCCCAGGCCGGCACGGTCTTCGACGAACATCTGCCAGCCATTGCCGTTGCCCAGCCCCAGGATCGGCGGCGGCATGAACGAGAAGGTGAAGCCGTCCTGCAGGCCGGCGATCTTCTGGTTGACCTCGGCATTGATCTCGGCGGCCGAGCGGCTGCGTTCCTCGAACGGTGACAAGGTCAGGAACACCACGCCGCTGTTGGGCGTATTGGTGAACTGCAAGGCATTGAGCCCCGGAAAGGCGATCGAGTGCGTCACCTCCTCGCTTTCCATGGCCATCTCACCGACCTGGC
Organism: Halomonas caseinilytica; assembly: GCF_001662305.1. Taxonomy (GTDB): domain Bacteria; phylum Pseudomonadota; class Gammaproteobacteria; order Pseudomonadales; family Halomonadaceae; genus Halomonas; species Halomonas caseinilytica. The sequence goes on along the minus strand of NZ_BDEP01000016.1, from coordinate 222,029 downwards.
TCAGCAGCTCATCGGTACGCGATAGAGAAGCGCCCTCCGGCAGTTTGACGCCGGCAATCAGGTACTGCTTGTCCTGAGTAGGAATGAAGCCCGGCGGAACCGCCTGGAACATCATTCCTGTCGCCACCAGCAACAGGACATAGATCGCAAACACGCCGCCCCGCCGATGCAACGAACGAGACACCGCCCCCTGGTATTTTTCCGAGCTGCTGCCGAAGAAGCGATTGAACGGACGAAACACCCAGCCGAATGCCAGATCGATCAAGCGCGTCAGGCGATCCCTGGAAGCGCCGTGCGGCTTGAGCAGCATCGCCGCCAGTGCCGGCGACAGGGTCAAGGAGTTGATCGTGGAGATGACCGTGGAGATGGCGATGGTCGCCGCGAATTGTCGATAGAACTGCCCGGTGACACCGGACAGGAACGCCATCGGCACAAATACCGCACATAGCACCAGGCCGATGGCGATGATCGGCCCCGAGACTTCCCTCATCGCCTGGTGCGCGGCGGCAAGCGGGGCCAGGCCTTCCCCGATGTTGCGCTCGACGTTCTCGACCACCACGATGGCGTCGTCGACCACGATGCCGATCGCCAGCACCAGGCCGAACAAGGTCAAGGTATTGATCGAGAACCCCAGCAGGTAAAGCACGGCAAAGGTCCCCACCACGGAGACCGGCACCGCAATCAGGGGAATGATCGAGGCGCGCCAAGTCTACAGGAAGAGCGTGACGACCAGCACCACCAGCAATACCGCCTCGAGCAGCGTCTTGATCACCGACTCGATCGAATCGCGCACGAAGATGGTGGTGTCGTACACCGCCTCGTACTCGACGCCTTCCGGAAACCACTGGGCCCGTTCATCCATGGTATCGATGACCTGTTCCTGGATTTCCAGGGCATTCGCGCCCGGCGCCTGAAAGACGCCGATGGCGACCGCGTCCTTGCCATCCAGTTGTGAGCGCAGGGTGTAGTCGCCGGCGCCCAACTCCAGCCTGGCGACATCGGACAACTGCACGAGCTCGCCGTCGTCACTGCTCTTGAGCACGATGTCGCCGAATTCCTGCTCGGTGGTCAGCCGCCCCCGGGCATTGATCAGGGTCAGGAAGTCACTGTCAGGCATGGGCTCGGCGCCAAGCTGACCGGCCGAGACCTGGACGTTCTGCTCACGTATCGCTTGCACCACGTCGCCAGCGGTCAGCCCGCGCGCCGCGATCTTGTCCGGATCGAGCCAGGCCCGCATGGCGTAATCGCCCCCCCGAAGATCTGCGCCTCTCCGACGCCCTGAATCCGCGACAGCGCATCCTTGACGTGGAGGCGTGCGTAATTGCGCAGGTAAAGCGTATCGTAGCGGCCATCCGGCGAAGTCAGGTGCACGACCATCAAGAAGGTCGGCGACTGCTTCTGCGTGGTCACGCCCTGACGGCGCACGTCCTCGGGTAGCCGCGCCAGCGCCTGGCTGACCCGGTTCTGCACCTTGACGGCCGCGTCATCCGGGTCGGTGCCGGGACGAAAGGTCACGGTCATCTGCAGCACGCCATCGGAACCGGCCACCGACTTGAGATACATCATGTCCTCGACACCGTTGATCGATTCTTCCAGCGGCGTCGCCACCGTCTCGGCAATGACCTTGGGATTGGCGCCGGGGTAGGCCGTTCGCACCACCACCGAAGGCGGCACCACATCCGGATATTCGCTGACCGGCATCAGCGGTATGGTGATCACCCCGGCGGCAAAGATGAGAATCGACAGTACCGCGGCAAAGATCGGACGGTCGACGAAGAACTTCGCGAAATCCATGGCAACACTTCCCCCTCGGGCCAGACGCCTGGCGCCCACCCCATTGCAAAGATCGGTGATGAAGCTCGATCGACCTCCGGCACCCGGAAGGCCATCGCGAAAGCAGATCGATTGATGAAGCGACTAGGCGCTGTGTGAAGCCTCGACGGCCAAGGACCAGGCCGTTGCCGTACGCAGCCTAGTGAGCGGCCAGATCGGCAGGCGCGGAGGCGCCTTCCATGTCGACGCTTTCCGCTGCTACCTGCATGCCAGGAAAGAAGATACGATGCGCGCCCCGCACTACCACGCGATCTGCTGGCGCCAGTCCCGTCTGGATCACTCTGAGGCCATCGACCATGCGGCCTGGCTGAACGTCCTTGCGCTGTGCGACTCCCTCATCGTCGACGACGTAGACATACTTGCGGTCTTGATCGGTCAATACCGCCTTGTCGTCGATCAGGATGGCATCCTCGGCACTGCCTCCGCGCAACTGCACCCGGGCGAACATGCCGGGCGTGAAGCGCCCCTCGCTGTTGTCCAGCACAGCACGGACCAGCATGGTACCGGTCGCGGCATCCAGCCGGTTATCCACGAAGTCCACCTCGCCCCGATACGGATAGCCGGCGTCATTGGCCAGCCCGACCCGGACCGGCGTTCGCGACTCGCGTGAACTCGAGCGTTCACCGGAACGGGCCAGTTCGTCGTAGTTCAGGAAGGTCTGCTCGTCGCTGTGGAAATGCACATGAACCTTGTCCAGCGACACGATGGTCGCCAGCAAGGTGGCATCCGATACCAGGTTGCCGGCGGTCACCAAGGCTTGCCCCGTGCGCCCCGAGATGGGCGCGCGAACCTCGGTGAAGTCCACGTTCAGGCGCGCCCTTTCCACCTCGGCCCGGGCGGCCAGGATCTCGGCCTCGACCTGGGCGGCGGAAGCCCGGCGTTGATCCAGCTCTTCGCGGGAAATCGAGCGGGACTTGGCCAGGGTCTCGGCCCGGGCGGCCTCGCTGCGAGCCAGCTCGGCTCGGGCACGGGCACGCTCAAGCTCGGCCTCGGCCCGCGCCAGATCGGCCTGATAAGGACGTGGATCGATGGTGAACAGCACATCGCCCTTCTCCACGGTCTGGCCCTCGACGTAATGAATCTCATCGAGATACCCCGCGACTCTCGGGCGCAGCTCCACCTCGTCCACCGCATTGATGCGCCCCGTGAATTCATCCCAGAAATTCACGTCCTTGACCACGACCTCGGCCACGCTAACCTGAGGAGGTGGTGGCTCCGGCTGAGCAGCACTGTCGGCCTGGCTGTCGCAACCAACCAGCAAGGTGAGCCCCATCCAGACGGCGATCGCCATGAAAGGACGCGGACGCAACGACGGCGGGAACATCTTGTGGACGTTCATGGTAGCCCCTCGGTCAACTCGTGACGGCGAATGGATTGCCGACAACCGCCAGATCATGGCGGATGACATGTCGTAGATGCCTACTAATCGCACGGGACGATGGAAAATCGACACGCCGGCATGCGATGCAGCGCATCACCATAGAGCTTGAGGGAAGGATTGATTAGCCGGGGGATCAGGGAAATACTGTCCCACCTCCGGGACAGTGCGCTGACCCATACAGGACGATGACGATGCAGCAAGATCTCAACGATGCCTTGATCTTCGCCAAGGTCGTGGAACAAGGCAGCTTCACTGCAGCATCCAAACTGCTGAGCATCCCCAAGACCACCGTGAGCCGCAAGATTCAGGCACTGGAGTTACGCCTGGGCGCGCGCTTGCTGAATCGCACCACCCGCCGACTGAGCCTGACCGAGGCCGGCGGCGTCTATTACGATTATTGCCATCGTATCGTCCAGGATCTGGGCGAGGCGGAGAGCGCCGTGCAACGGCTCGAAGGCAACCCTCGCGGCTGGCTGCGAGTCACCGCTCCCTTCACCATGTGCACCGACTTCACCTCCTCGCTCTTGCGGGATTTCCGCGCCCTCTACCCGGAAGTGAAGATCGACCTGGTACTCTCCAACGAACGGCTCGACCTGGTCGCCCAGCAGATCGACGTTGCACTGCGCATCGGCCCGCTGCCAGATTCCAGCCTGGTCGCTCGCCCCCTGGCGCGATACCGCTCCTTCATCTATGCCAGCAACCGCTATATCGCGCGCCACGGCGAGCCGAAAGAGCCGGCCGACCTGAAGCTTCATCCCGCACTGGCCAAGAGCACCGACCAGCGTGGTCAGCGTTACTTCTGGCAGTTGCACCGGGGCGCCCAACAGCAGGAAGTCGAGCTGGACCCCGTCACCGTCGCCAATGATCCCTTCGTGTTGCGGGGGCTGTTGCTCGACGGCTCGGGCCTGATGCTGACCAGTGAAGCCGTCGCTTGCCTGGGGCCGGATGGTCACCAACTGAAACGCATCCTGCCGGAATGGGAAGGCCCGGAAGTCGAGTTCAATGCCGTCTTCCCGGGAGGGCGCCTGATCTCGCCGAAGGTACGCACCTTCGTCGACTTCGTCGTGGAACGCACGAGCCTCACCCACATGGCCTCTCCCACCCCATGGATGTCGCCCGCCAGGCCACCCGAGCACTCGCCCCGCCCCGCCACCGCGGACGAAACGGCGTAATCGGAGCATGACCAAAAAAAGGTGGCCAAAAAGGAATGACCAAAAAAAGGTGGCCAAAAAGGAATGACCAAAAAAAGAGGCGCTCGTTGCATAGCAACGGCGCCTCGAACGATCGCAGGACTCATCCCTCCAGGGAAAGCGGTCCAGCTAGTGGCAAGCTTGCCAAAAAACGAAAACCCGCCCTCTCATGGAGGACGGGTCGGGATCTGGCGCGCCCGGGAGGATTCGAACCTCCGACCGCCTGATTCGTAGTCAGGTACTCTATCCAGCTGAGCTACGGGCGCATTGCGCAACGAGCTGACTCGTTGAAATTGACGGTGAATCCCCCTAGGGTCGACAAGTGAGGACTCGTCTGTAGGGAAAGTGGCGCGCCCGGGAGGATTCGAACCTCCGACCGCCTGATTCGTAGTCAGGTACTCTATCCAGCTGAGCTACGGGCGCTTACCTTCACCGTGCCGAACATGGCGGAGAGGGAGGGATTCGAACCCTCGAAGGGGCTATTAACCCCTTACTCCCTTAGCAGGGGAGCGCCTTCAGCCACTCGGCCACCTCTCCCTCATCGGCACGGTGCGCATCCTACCGATTTAAAAGGCCATTGTCCAGCACTCGAAGGATTTTTCTCTTGCCTACCGGCGTGTAGCCACGCCGGTAACGAGTCTCATGACGTCTCGTCGTCGATATCGTCGTCGGATTTCTCGCGCTGAATACGCTGATAGATCTCCTCACGATGCACGGCGACGTCCTTGGGGGCATTGACGCCAATACGGACCTGGTTGCCCTTTACCCCGAGAACGGTGACGGTGATATCGTCACCGATCATCAGGGTTTCGCCGACACGGCGGGTCAGGATGAGCATGACTGATCTCCTTTTCAGACTTCTGGCTACGGGATGCTGCCACTTACGGGGACGACGGCGCGTGACACCATGGCACGATGTCGCCCCCGAGCCAATAGCAACGACCATGACACCGAAACACCACGTTGAAGGGAAGCCCGTTTCACTTCAGTGTCATGGACTCCCTACCAGCGTAGAAGCTGTCGGAGAACCTGGGCGCCGTTATTCGCTTTCGATATCGGCCTTGTCGAGTCCGAAGGCCGTGTGCAGGGCGCGAACCGCCAGTTCCATATGCTTCTCGTCGATCACCACGGAGATCTTGATCTCGGATGTGGAAACCATGCGGATATTGATGTTCTCCTCGGACAACACGCGGAACATCTTGGATGCCACGCCGGCATGGGAGCGCATGCCGACACCGACCAGCGACACCTTCGCGATGTTGTCATCGCCCTTGACCTCGCCCTCGCCCAGTGCCGGCAGCACCTGATCCTCGAGGATGCGCAGGGTCTGCTTGTAGTCGCTCTTGGCCACGGTGAAGGTGAAATCGGTGTAATCACCGGCCGGTGCCACGTTCTGCACGATCATGTCGATCTCGATGTTGGCATCGGCGATCGGCCCCAGAATCTTCGAGGCGACACCGGGCACATCCGGCGTGTTGAGCAGGGTCAGCTTGGCTTCGTTGGCGGTAAAGGCGATACCGGAGATCAGCGGTTCTTCCATGGAGTCCTCGTCATTGTCGGAGTCTGCGACGATCAGGGTGCCGGGGCCGCCCTCGAAACTGGACAGCACGCGCAGCGGAACATTGTATTTGCCGGCGAACTCGACGGCGCGGATCTGCAGGACCTTGGAGCCCAGGCTCGCCAGTTCCAGCATCTCCTCCACGGTGATGGTGTCCAGGCGCTGCGCCCGGGCACAGACCCGCGGGTCGGTGGTGTAGACGCCGTCGACATCGGTGTAGATCTGGCACTCGTCAGCGCCCAGCGCCGCGGCCAGGGCCACGCCGGTGGTATCGGAGCCACCGCGACCGAGGGTGGTGATGTTGCCTTCCTCGTCGACACCCTGGAAGCCGGCCACTACGGCGACCTGGCCATCGTCCAGGTCCTGGCGCATGTCCTCGGTCTCGATGCGCTGGATGCGCGCCTTGGTGTGGGCGCTGTCGGTCATGATGCCGACCTGGGAACCGGTATAGGAGGTCGCCGGTACGCCGAGCTTATGCAGCGCCATGGCCAGCAGCGAGATGGTCACCTGCTCGCCGGTGGACACCAGCATGTCCATCTCGCGCGGTGTCGGCTCGTCGTTGATCTCGTTGGCCAGGCCGATCAGTCGATTGGTCTCGCCGCTCATCGCGGAAACCACGACCACCACCTGGTGCCCCTCGTCACGGAAGCCCTTGACCTTCTCGGCCACGGCCTTGATGCGCTCCACGGAGCCCACCGAGGTGCCGCCGAACTTCTGTACGTATAGTGCCATTTATCGTTGTCCCTCGTATCCGGGTTAACGTTCGAATGAAAACGGTTGTCCTTATAAACCGAGGGCCGAAGGCATCACGCCTTCGGCCCCGATGAGCGTCAGAGCTTGGACTCGACCCATACGGGCACGCTCTCCAGCGCACCGAGCAGGGCCGGGACATCACGGCCACCGGCCTGGGCCATGTCGGGGCGACCTCCGCCCTTGCCGCCGACCTGGGACGCCACGTGATTGACCAGCTCACCGGCCTTGACCTGTCCGGTCAGGTCGTCGGTGACCCCGGCGATCAAGCTGACCTTGCCGGCCTGTTCGTCACCCACGCCGAGCACCACGATGCCCGAGCCCAGCTTGTTCTTGAGCTGATCGAGCAGACCGCGCAGCTCCTTGCCGGAAACGCCCTCGAGGCGCTTGGCCAGCACCTTGACGCCCTTGACCTCGCGGGCTTCACCGAGCATGTCGCTACCCGCGGCGCTGGCCAGCTTGGCCTTGAGGCGCTCGAGTTCCTTCTCCAGGTCGCGGTTGCGCTCGACCAGCGATGTCACGCGCTCCTCGACCTGCTCGGGCTTGGCCTTGAGGCGTTCAGCGATGCGGGACAGACGCGCTTCCTGGTCGCGGAAGTAGGCCAGGGCGCCCTCCCCGGTGATCGCCTCGATGCGGCGCACGCCACTGGCGATGCCGGTCTCGGCGACGATATGACAACAACCGATGTCGCCGCTGCGTGCCACGTGCGTGCCGCCGCACAACTCGATGGAGAAGTCGTCGGCGCCGATGGTCAACACCCGCACGCTGTCCGCATACTTGGCCTCGAACAACGCCGCGGCTCCCTTTTCCTTGGCCTCGTCGAGCGTCATGTGCTCGATGCGGGTCGGCGCGTTGGCCAGCACCTGTTCATTGACCAGGCGCTCGACCTCGGCAAGCTGCTCGGCGGTCATCGGCTCGGCGTGGCTGAAATCGAAACGCAGTCGCTCCGGGGTCACCAGCGAGCCCTTCTGCTGGACATGTTCGCCCAGCACCATCCGCAACGCCTGGTGCAGCAGGTGAGTGGCCGAGTGATTGCGCACCGTTGCGGCACGCAGGCTCGGGTCGACACGCGGCGTCACGCTGGCGCCGACCTCGAGTCCGCCTTCCAGCAGGCGCCCCCGATGCAGATGGTGCCCGGCCTGTTTCTGGGTGTCCTCGACCAGGAAGCGCCCGCCCTCGAGCTCGAGATAGCCGGTATCGCCGACCTGCCCGCCGGACTCCCCGTAGAAGGGTGTGCGATCGAGCACCACCACGCCCCGCTGCTCGGCCTCGAGCCGTGCCAGGGCATTGCCCTGCTCGTCGACGAGCGCAACCACAGTGGCGCGATCCTCGAGTCGATCATAGCCGGTGAAGTCGGTCTGACCCTCGAGCTCCAGCGCCGCGCCATAGTCGACGCCGAACTGACTTGCCGCCCGGGCGCGCTGACGCTGGGCCTCCAGCTCGCGCTCGAAACCGGCCTCGTCGAGCGAGACGCCACGCTCGCGGCAGACATCGGCGGTCAGGTCATAGGGAAAACCATAGGTGTCGTAGAGCTTGAACACCGTCTCCCCGGGCAGCGTGTCCCCCTCGAGCGCATCCAGCGCCTCACCGAGCAGGCCCATGCCATGCTCCAGGGTCCGCGCAAACTGCTCCTCTTCCTTGAGCAGAACGCGCTCGATCTGCCCCCGGGCCTCGCGCAGCTCGGGATAAGCCTCGCCCATCTCGGCGTCCAGCGCCGCCACCAGCTTGTAGAAGAAGCAGCCCTGGGCACCGAGCTTGTGGCCATGGCGCACGGCACGCCGGATGATGCGCCGCAGCACATAACCGCGCCCTTCGTTGGAGGGCAGCACGCCATCGGCCACCAGGAAGGCACAGGAGCGGATATGATCGGCGATCACGCGCAGCGAAGGCGCCGTGGTGTCGTCATGCCCCGTCGCCTCGGCGGCAGCGGCCAGCAGATTCTGGAACAGATCGATCTCGTAGTTCGAATGCACGCCCTGCATGACCGCGGCGATGCGCTCCAGCCCCATGCCGGTATCGATGGACGGCTTGGGCAGCGGGTTCATGTTGCCGGCGGCATCGCGATCGTACTGCATGAACACCAGGTTCCAGACCTCGATGTAGCGATCGCCATCCTCCTCGGGACTCCCGGGAGGGCCGCCCCACACCTCGGAGCCATGGTCGTAGAAGACTTCGGAACTCGGCCCGCAGGGGCCGGTATCGCCCATCTGCCAGAAGTTGTCCTCGTCGAGCCGGGAGAAGCGCTCGGGATCGATGCCGACCTCGTCCTTCCAGATACGCTCGGCCTCGTCATCGCTGACATGGACGGTGACCCAGAGCTTCTCCCTGGGCAGACCGAGCACCTCGGTGAGAAAGTTCCAGGCGAAGTGAATGGCATCGCGCTTGAAGTAGTCCCCGAAGCTGAAGTTGCCCAGCATCTCGAAGAAGGTATGGTGCCGCGCGGTGTAGCCGACGTTGTCCAGGTCGTTGTGCTTGCCACCGGCGCGCACGCAGCGCTGGGCCGAGGTGGCACGCACGTAGGGGCGTGGATCGCGTCCCAGGAAGACATCCTTGAACGGCACCATGCCGGCGTTGGTGAACAGCAGGGTGGGGTCGTTGTCCGGTACCAGGGAGCTCGACGGGACGATGGAGTGCCCACGCTCCTCGAAGTAGCTCAGAAAGGCCTGTCTGATGTCTGCACTTTTCATGAAATATCCGTGACGATGAGCATGGAGGCCCTCCGGACAGGGCTCGCCGCCCGGGGCACTGGGAAGCACTGATCGAATGCCTGCGCGCGTCTTGCCGTGTCATTCGGCGCTCGCACCGAGGCCGATACCCGTTCGGCGCCTCCGATCGAGCTGGCGGCCATCGCACAGGGATCGAAACGCCGCGAGCCAAGCAGGCATTGCGGCAGCGCTTCCTCCGCAAAGGGAGCCATTATAGCGCAGAGATCAAACAACGACAGGGCAGGAGGGGCGGGGCTGCCTCGGGGCGATCTCAGTTTTCGTCCCAGGCATGCGCCAGAGCGTGGCGAAGCTGCTCGAAATCGAATCCTCTGCCCGCAAGGAAACGCTCTCGCCGAGCCCGCTCCCGCGGCGTCTCGCCCGGCCCCGGAAAGCGGCGCGACAGCACGTCGCCGGCCAGCTGGAACCAGTCGACCTCGGACGCCAGCTCGGCAAAGGCCTGGCGCGCGGTATCATCGTCGATGCCCCGGCGTTCGAGTTCGGCGCGCAACTTGATTGGCCCCTGCCCACGGGCGACCCGGGCACGCAGGAAGCTTTCGGCAAAGCGCGCGTCCGATTGCAGGCCTTGCTCTTCGAGTTCTAGCAGGCAGGCATCGACGTCCTCGCCGGCATGCCCTTTCGCGGTCAGGCGTTCGCGCAGCTCGCGTCGAGCATACTCCCGCCTCGCCAACAGGCGGATGGCGTCTTCCCGGGGTGTGCTCTCGGCCGTCTCGCGCATCGTTTAGAGCAGGCCGTCCTCACGCTCGCCGCCTTCACCGATCGGGGCCTCGGCCTCGGCTTCGCCCTCTTCCTCGCGAGGTTCCGGCGTCGCCAGCAACTGGGCGCGAATCTGACTTTCGATCTCCTCCATCATCTCCGGATTGTCCTCGAGGAACTGAGCCGCGTTGGCCTTGCCCTGGCCGATCTTGTTGCCCTGATAGCTGTACCAGGCCCCCGCCTTGTTGACCAGGCCACACTGAACCCCCAGGTCGACCACCTCGCCGGCATGGTAAATGCCCTTGCCATAGAGGATCTGGAACTCGGCCTGGCGGAATGGCGGCGACACCTTGTTCTTGACCACCTTGACCCGCGTCTCGTTGCCGACGACCTCGTCGCCCTGCTTCACCGAGCCGGTGCGCCGAATGTCCAGACGCACGCTGGAGTAGAACTTCAGGGCGTTGCCACCGGTAGTGGTTTCGGGGCTGCCGAACATCACGCCGATCTTCATGCGAATCTGGTTGATGAACACCACCATGCAGTTGGCGTTCTTCATGTGGCCGGTCACCTTGCGCAGGGCCTGGGACATCAGGCGAGCCTGCAGGCCGACGTGGGAGTCGCCCATCTCGCCCTCGATCTCGGCACGCGGCGTCAGGGCCGCCACCGAGTCGATGATGATCACATCGACCCCTCCCGAGCGCACCAGCATGTCGCAGATTTCCAGCGCCTGCTCGCCGGTATCGGGCTGGGAGACCAGCAGGTCATCCAGATTGACGCCGAGCTTCTCGGCATAGCTGGGATCGAGCGCGTGTTCGGCATCGATGAAGGCACAGGTCTTGCCCTGTTTCTGCGCCTCGGCGATGACCGCGAGCGTCAGGGTCGTCTTGCCCGAGGATTCAGGGCCGAAGACTTCCACCACACGACCATAAGGAAGGCCACCGATGCCCAGGGCGATATCCAGACCCAACGAGCCGGTGGAAACCGCTGGCATCGCCACACGCGGCGTGTCACCCAGCCGCATCACGGTTCCCTTGCCGAACTGTCGCTCGATCTGGGATAGCGCGGCGTTCAGCGCCTTGGAACGGTTTTCGTCCTGAGCCATGACAGGCCTCCTAAGCGATAGCGAATGATGGAGGGATGGCCGATGACCACACCCTCTTCACTGTATGATTGCACAGTAGTATGACGAAAAAAGCGCCGCTCGGCCAGCCCCGAAGGTCCGCTACCCATGCGGCGTCAGCCAGCGTATCAGGCCTACCAGCGCTTCACGCACCGCCGCCTCGCGCACGGCATCGCGGTCGCCGGCGAAGTGTCGGCACTCGGCATCGCGCTGCCATCCATTCCCCCAGGCCAGCCAGACGGTCCCCACCGGCTTGCCGTCGGTGCCGCCTCCGGGGCCGGCGACACCACTGACGGCCACGGCCAGGTCGGCCCCGCTCTCGGCGCAGGCCCCGGCTACCATGGCCTCGACCACCTGCCGACTGACCGCACCATGTTCGGCCAGCACGGTCTCGGGAACCCCGAGCAGGCGCGTCTTGGCGGTATTGGCATAGGTGACGTAACCGGTTTCGAAGTAATCGGAGCTTCCGGCGACCCCGGTGATGGCGCTGGCCACGCCACCGCCGGTACAGGACTCCGCGGTACTGACCACGATGCCCCGTTCCCGGCACAGGCGTCCCAGGTATTCGGCAAGCCTTGCCGGATCAAGGGGCTCCGAGCTTTCGGCATGTACCGCCATGGCATGTCCTCCAGGCCGCTGGTAACTGAGCGACGGCGCTCCTGACGCCGAACGTCCTTGAGCGTAGAATACTGGCTTTGTCCGCGACATGCATGACGTGTGCGTCGCCATGATTCCGCTGTCGTTCTTCGCTCCATCACCACCGGCAAGCCAAGGAAGCCCATGTCACAGGCCAGCGCTCAACATACTCCGATGATGGCTCAGTACCTGAAGATCAAGCGCGAGCATCCAGACGTGCTGCTCTTCTACCGGATGGGCGATTTCTACGAGCTGTTCTTCGATGATGCCAAGCGAGCCGCCGCCCTGCTTGATATCACCCTGACCCAGCGTGGCCAGTCGGCGGGCAAGCCGATTCCCATGGCCGGGGTGCCCTATCACAGCGCCGAGGGCTATCTGGCGCGACTGGTCGCTGCCGGTGAGTCGGTGGCCATCTGCGAGCAGATGGGCGACCCGAATACCACCAAGGGGCCGGTGGAGCGCAAGGTCGTGCGCATCGTCACCCCGGGCACCCTGTACGACGAGGCACTGCTCGATGCCCGTCGCGATAACCTGGTGGTCGCGCTGCACGCCGCCGGCGAACGCTGGGGGCTGGCCTGGCTGGAGCTCTCCAGCGGTCGCTTCAGCGTGCTCGAGGTCGAAGACGAGACCGAAGCCCTGGCCGAGCTGACACGCCTGGATCCGGCCGAGCTGCTGGTGTCCGAAAGCCTGATCCTGCCGCCCGGCCTGGAGGCACATCAAGGCCTTCGCCGGCAGAACGACTGGCTGTTCGACCTGGAAAGCGCCACCCGCACCCTGTGCGACCAGTTCGCCGTCCAGGACTTGAGAGGCTTCGGCTGTGCACACCTGGAATCCGCCATCACCGCCGCCGGCGTGCTGATCGACTACGCCCGCGACACCCAGCGCTCGCAACTGCCCCACGTCACCGCCATCGGCGTGGAAAGCCGCGACGACGCCGTGGTGATCGATGCCGCCAGCCGCCGCAATCTGGAGATCGGCGTCAACCTTGGCGGCGGCACCGACAACACCCTGGCCAGTGTGCTCGATACCACCTCCACCGCCATGGGCTCGCGCCTGCTCAAGCGCTGGCTCAACCGGCCATTGCGCGATCGCGCCCAGGTGTCGGGCCGCCAGGCCGCGGTTGCCGCCCTGCTCGACGGCGATGGCTTCGTCGCCCCCCGCGAGGCCCTCAAGGCAATCGGCGATGTGGAACGCATTCTGGCCCGGGTCGCCCTCTACAGCGCCCGCCCCCGGGATCTCGCCAGGCTGCGCGACGCCCTGAACGCCCTGCCCGAGCTCGAAACGGAGCTTGCCCGCTTCGAGGAAGGCACCGCCCTGGACGACCTCAAGCGGCGCATCCACCCCTACCCGACACTGGCCGATACGCTGAGCCGAGCCCTGGTGGAAAATCCGCCGGTGGTGATCCGTGACGGCGGCGTGATCGCCGAGGGATTCGATGCCGAGCTCGACGAGCATCGCGGCCTGGCCGAACACGCCGGCGACTACCTGATCGAGCTGGAAACCCGGGAGCGCGAACGCACCGGCCTGACCGGCCTCAAGGTCGGCTACAACCGGGTCCACGGCTACTATATCGAGATTCCCCGGGCCCAGGCCCGGGAGGCGCCGGTGGACTACATTCGCCGCCAGACGCTGAAGAACGCCGAACGCTTCATCATTCCCGAGCTCAAGGAATTCGAGGACAAGGCACTATCGGCCAAGTCCCGCGCACTGGCCCGCGAGAAGCTGCTCTACGACGGCCTGCTCGACGACCTCAACGCCGAGCTCGCCACGCTCCAGGCCACCGGCCAGGCCCTGGCGGCGCTGGACGTGCTCGCCACCCTGGCCGAACGCGCTCGGGCGCTGGACTTCGTGCGCCCCGAACTGCCCGAAACGGCAGGGTTCACCATTCGCGGCGGCCGCCACCCGGTGGTGGAACAGGTCAGCGACGCCCCTTTCGTGCCCAATGACCTGAACATGGACGATGAACGGCGCATGCTGGTGATTACCGGTCCCAACATGGGCGGCAAGTCGACCTACATGCGCCAGGCCGCCCTGATCACCCTGCTTGCCCACACCGGAAGCTTCGTGCCCGCCGATGCCGCCTCGATCGGCCCCGTGGATCGCATCTTCACGCGCATCGGCTCCTCGGACGACCTGGCCGGCGGGCGCTCCACCTTCATGGTGGAAATGACCGAGACCGCCAACATCCTGCATAATGCCACCGATCATAGCCTGGTACTGATGGACGAGATCGGGCGCGGCACCAGCACTTTCGATGGGTTGTCGCTGGCCTGGGCCAGTGCCGAACAACTGACCCGTAGCCGTGCATTCACGCTGTTCGCCACCCACTACTTCGAGATGACGGCGCTGGCTGAACAGGCAGTAGGCGTGGCCAATGTCCACCTGACCGCCACGGAGCACAAGGACGGCATCGTCTTCATGCACCGGGTCGAGGATGGCCCGGCCAGCCAGAGCTACGGCCTGCAGGTCGCCCAGCTCGCCGGCGTGCCTCACAGCGTAATCGCTCGTGCGCGGGAAAAGCTTGCCAGCCTCGAGCAGCAGGAGATCGATCAGGGCCAGCGCCCCCAGCCCTCGGGCGAGGACGCTGCCTCGAACAGTGCCCCTCAACAGGCCGATCTCTTTGCCAGTGCCCCGCATCCCATGGTGGAAAGCCTCGGCAACCTGGGGCTGGACGACATGACACCGCGTCAGGCACTGGAATGGCTGTATCACTGGAAGGAAAGGCTCTAGCCGCCTTGCGGTCAGCGTGGCGGCCCGACTAGAATGGGGCCAATAAGCTCACTATATTATAAAAGTAACGGTTTTTATAACCTAAACTCATCATACGAGACCGATTGGCCGTGGCGCAAGCCGGCCCGAGGAAGGGAGACAGACATGACATTCGTCGTCACCGAAAACTGCATCAAGTGCAAGTACACCGACTGTGTCGAGGTCTGCCCGGTGGACTGCTTCTACGAAGGCCCCAACTTTCTGGTGATCCATCCCGACGAGTGCATCGACTGCGCCCTGTGCGAACCGGAGTGCCCGGCCGAAGCGATATATTCGGAAGACGAATTACCAGAGGGGCAGGAGCAGTTCATCGAGATCAACGCAGAGCTCTCCGAGACCTGGCCGAACATCACCGAGAAGAAGGATCCGCCGGAAGACGCCGAGCAGTGGGACGGCAAGGCAGGCAAACTGGAATACCTGGAACGCTGAGCCAGCACGGCAGGCGCGCCTGCCCATGCCCCTGCGATAGTCGGCTTTGGCGACCGAGCACCGGCTCGCGTGCCCATGCCGATGGCGGAACACGAAGATGCCGGATGTCTCACGACATCCGGCATCTTTGCGTCTGCTGCCATGTCCAAGGAGAAACATCAGGCAAAAAAAGGCGGCCCGTAGGCCGCCCGCTCCTAGCCAATCCTTGAGCGAATCCCTTCGCTCTACATCCTGCGAGTGCAATCCTTGCTCGGAGGCGACCTCCTGTCACACCAAGCGCACTCGAGACTGCATCCCGTGGCATCCTGCCGGAAGAGCTCCGCTCTCCCTTGTCCCGAGTACATTGTGGCATGACTGAGAACCTTCTCAAGTGAGGCAAATTGCGCTGCCACTCTCGTGGCAGTGAATAGCCATGAGAAAATATCCTTTTATATCAACGGGATAAAAAAAGACCGATACGCAAGGCACCGGTCTTCGTAGGAATTTTGTCGTCAATGTCTCCGGCCATCTGTAGGAAATCTCCTACAAGACGTCGAGCCAAAAACAACAGTGTTCGCTTATTGCCCCTTGATCGCACCACGCCCGGGGTAGTCCACACGCTCACCCAGATCGCGCTCGATCACCAGCAGGCGGTTGTACTTGGCCACCCGGTCACTGCGACACAGAGAGCCCGTCTTGATCTGGCCGGCACTGGTGCCCACGGCCAGGTCGGCGATGGTGGTATCCTCGGTCTCGCCGCTGCGATGCGAGATAACCGCGGTGAAGCCGGCATCCTGGGCCATCTTGATGGCATCCAGCGTCTCGGACAGCGAACCGATCTGATTGAACTTGATCAGGATCGAGTTGCCGATCCCTTCATCGACGCCACGCTTGAGAATCCGCGTATTGGTGACGAAGAGATCATCGCCGACAAGCTGCACCTTGTCACCGAGCTTGTCGGTCAATGCCTTCCAGCCCTCCCAGTCGGACTCGTCCATGCCATCCTCGATGGAGACGATGGGGTACTGGTCGCACAGTTCGGCCAGGTAGTCGACAAAGCCTGCGGCATCATAAGACTTGCCCTCGCCGGACAGGGCGTACTGGCCATCCCGGTAAAACTCGCTGGAGGCGCAGTCCAGCGCCAGGGTGACGTCACGGCCGAGCTCATAGCCGGCATCCGCCACGGCCTGCTTGATCACCGCCAGCGCCTCGGCATTGGAGTCGAGATTCGGCGCGAAGCCGCCCTCGTCGCCCACGGCGGTCGCCAGGCCACGACCGGCCAGCACCTTCTTCAGGGCATGGAATACCTCGGCTCCCATGCGCAGGGCTTCGCGGAAGCTCTCGGCCCCCACCGGCTGGATCATGAATTCCTGGATGTCGACGTTGTTGTCGGCATGCTCGCCACCGTTGAGGATGTTCATCATCGGCACCGGCATCAGGTACTGGCCCGGCTGGCCGTAGAGCTCGGCAATGTGGGCGTAGAGCGGCATGCCCTTGGCATTGGCCGCCGCCTTGGCCGCTGCCAGGGACACGGCCAGAATGGCGTTGGCGCCGAGCTGTGCCTTGTTGTCGGTGCCATCGAGCTCGAGCATGGCGCCATCCAGGCCCCCCTGGTCACGCGCGTCCATGCCCACCAGGCGCTCGCGGATCTTGCCGTTGACCGCCGCCACGGCCTTCGACACGCCCTTGCCAAGATAACGGGACTTGTCACCGTCGCGCAGCTCGAGGGCCTCACGGGAACCGGTGGAAGCCCCGCTGGGCGCGCAGGCTTCGCCCACGGCACCACTCTCCAGGCGCACCTCGGCCTGTACGGTCGGATTGCCACGTGAATCGAGCACCTCGAGGGCGCGGATATCGACGATCTTGGTCATAGGTCGTGCCGTCCTTATATGAGTCAGTCAGCGTTGAAGAAATCAGGCAATCTCGAGCGGGTCAAACCCCTTCACCAGGTCATCCAGTGCCTTGAGTTGCGCCAGGAAGGGCTCGAGCTTGTCCAGAGGCAAGGCGCAGGGACCATCGCATTTGGCATTGTCCGGGTCCGGATGCGCCTCCAGAAAGAGTCCCGCCAATCCCACGGCCACACCGGCGCGCGCCAGCTCGGCGACCTGGGCGCGGCGGCCATCGGCGCTATCGGCACGGCCGCCGGGACGTTGCAGGGAGTGGGTGACATCGAACAACAACGGATAGCCGGTCTGTTTCATGTCACCGAAGCCGAGCATGTCGACCACCAGGTTGTTGTAGCCGAAGCTCGATCCTCGCTCACAGAGGATCAGGCGGTCATTGCCGGCTTCCTCGCACTTGCGCAGGATATGGCGCATCTCGTGGGGCGCGAGGAACTGCGGCTTCTTGATGTTGATCACCGCGCCGGTTTCGGCCATGGCCACCACCAGATCGGTCTGGCGGGCCAGGAAGGCCGGCAACTGGATGACGTCGGCGACTTCCGCCACCGGCGCGGCCTGCCAGGGCTCGTGCACATCGGTGATCACCGGAACCCCGAAGCGCTCCTTGATCTCGGCGAGCATCGCCACGCCATCCTCCAGGCCGGGGCCACGGAAGGAATGGATGGAGCTGCGGTTGGCCTTGTCGAAGCTGGCCTTGAACACATAGGGCATGCCGAGCCGGGAGGTGACCTCGACATAGGCCTCGGCGACTTCCAGGGCCAGCTCTCGGGATTCCAGCACGTTCATGCCACCGAACAGGGTCAGCGGCAGCGAATTGCCGACCCGAAGGCCGGCGAATTCGATGGGGCGTTCGGGATCGGTCATCGATCACTCCTGCGGGGTGGACTGAGCGCGGCTGCGTACCGCCTTGTGCTCCAGCGCCGCACTGACGAAACCGGTGAACAGCGGATGGCCGTCACGGGGTGTCGAGGTGAATTCCGGATGGAACTGACAGGCCACGTACCAGGGGTGGTCGGGCAGCTCGATCATCTCCACGAGGGAGCCATCGACGCTCTTGCCCGAGACCACCAGGCCGGCCTTTTCCAGCGCCTCGACGAACTGGTTGTTGACCTCGAAGCGATGGCGGTGACGCTCGACGATCTCGTCGTCGCCATAGGCCTCGCGAGCCCGCGTTCCCGCCGCCAAGCGGCAGACCTGCCCGCCCAGACGCATGGTACCACCCAAATCCGAGGCCTCGTCGCGCAGCTCGATCTTGCCTTCCGGGCTGATCCATTCGGTGATGAGGCCCACCACCGGGTGCTGGGTCTCGCGGGTGAACTCGGTGGAATTGGCGTCTTCCCAGCCGGCCATGTGGCGGGCGAACTCGATCACCGCCACCTGCATGCCAAGGCAGATGCCCAGGAAGGGAATCTTGTTCTCCCGGGCGAACCGGGCCGTGGCGATCTTGCCCTCGACCCCGCGTTCCCCGAAGCCGCCGGGCACCAGGATCGCATCCTTGCCGGCCAGGCGCTCGGGGCCATGGCGCTCGATGTCCTCGGAATCGACATAGTCGATGTTGACCTTGATGCGGGACTGGATGCCGGCATGGGTCAAGGCTTCATTGAGCGACTTGTAGGCGTCGAGCAGTTCCATGTACTTGCCGACCATGGCGATGTTGATCGACTTGAGTGGATTGAGCTTGGCGTCGAGCACGCTGATCCATTCGCCGAGATCGGCCTCGCCGGCCTCCAGACGCAGCTTGTCGCAGACGATCTCGTCCAGGCCATGTTCGTGCAGCATCAGCGGGATACGATAGATGGTATCGGCATCCTGCAGCGGCACGACCGCTCGTTCCTCGACATTGGTGAACAGCGCGATCTTGCGGCGCTCGCTTTCCTCGAGATCGACCTCGCTCCGACAGATCAGGATATCCGGCTGGATGCCGATGGAACGCAGTTCCTTGACACTGTGCTGTGTCGGCTTGGTCTTGGTCTCGCCGGCGGTCTTGATGTAGGGCACCAGCGTCAGGTGCATGAAGATTGCTCGGCTGGCGCCCAGCTCACTGCGAATCTGGCGAATCGACTCGAGAAACGGCAGCGACTCGATGTCGCCGACGGTGCCGCCGATCTCG
Organism: Halomonas caseinilytica; assembly: GCF_001662305.1. Taxonomy (GTDB): domain Bacteria; phylum Pseudomonadota; class Gammaproteobacteria; order Pseudomonadales; family Halomonadaceae; genus Halomonas; species Halomonas caseinilytica. The sequence goes on along the minus strand of NZ_BDEP01000016.1, from coordinate 202,954 downwards.
ACCAGCGCCACATCGAAGCCCTTGCCACCCTCATAGACACGGCGCTTGATCTCGTCGGTGATGTGCGGGATCACCTGCACGGTGCCCCCGAGATAATCCCCGCGACGCTCCTTGCGCAGCACGTGCTCATAGACACGGCCGGTGGTGAAGTTGTTGGCCTGGGACATCTTCGTGCGGATGAAACGCTCGTAGTGCCCCAGGTCGAGGTCGGTCTCGGCGCCATCCTCGGTGACGAATACCTCGCCATGCTGGAATGGGCTCATGGTGCCCGGATCCACATTGATATAGGGATCGAGCTTGAGCATGGTGACCTTGAGGCCGCGCGCCTCGAGAATAGCCGCCAGCGAGGCCGACGCGATGCCTTTGCCGAGTGAGGACACAACGCCGCCGGTCACGAAGATATATCGTGTCATGGAGAACCTGTCGAAACGTGATCGGTAGGCCCGGCAGGAAGCCGCGCCAGGATGGGACCACAGAGTAGCAGATGACGGCCTCGTGCTCAATTTTGTCCTGCCACGGCTTCCCGGCGGCAGTTCTACGCGGAGGCGCTGTAAACCCTTCCCTGGGCGCTACCTTTTCCATCCATGGAAAAGGACCTCCGCTCCTAACTGCCACCGGCGCCGCCGACCATCAGTGCTTCCGCCGCAAACGTCGAGTTACAGACTGCCAGCTCGGTGTTCGGGTTTTCTTCCCCCTTCCAGCCCGGACAACGTCCGGGCGTTCTTCCCTCTTTTTCCCCCTTCCCTCTCCTGAACAGCGTCCAGGGCTTACACATCCAGATAATCGAGGATGCCTTCGCCCGCTTGACGGCCTTCGAACACGGCAGTCACCACCAGGTCCGAGCCACGCACCATGTCGCCGCCGGCGAAGATCTTCTCGTTGGTGGTCTGGAAGGCGTAGGCACCTTCCTCGGGCGCCTTGACCCGGCCCTTCTCGTCGAGCTCGATGCCCACGGTCTCGAACCAGGGCGCCGGACTCGGCTGGAAACCGAAGGCGATGACCACCGCATCGGCAGGCACCACCTCTTCGGAGCCGGGCACGACCTCGGGACGCTGGCGACCGTTCTCGTCGGGCTCGCCGAGACGAGTGCGCACCACCTTGATGCCCTCGACTCGATCCTCGCCGATCACCGCCACCGGCTGGCGGTTGAACAGGAACTCCACACCTTCCTCGCGAGCGTTCGCCACTTCCTTGCGCGAGCCGGGCATGTTGTCCTCGTCACGGCGATAGGCGCAGGTCACGGACGCCGCGCCCTGGCGGATGGCCGTCCGATTACAGTCCATGGCGGTGTCGCCGCCGCCCAGCACCACGACCTTCTGGCCCTCGAGGGACACATAGTCCCCCGGGTCGTTCTCGAAGCCCAGGCAGTGGTTGACGTTGGCAATCAGATAATCGAGCGCCTTGTGCACGCCCGGCAGGTCCTCGCCAGGGAAGCCACCCTCCATGTACTTGTAGGTGCCCATGCCGAGGAAAACGGCATCATACTCCTCGAGCAGTTGCTCGAAGGGCATGTCGCGCCCGATCTCGACACCGAGGCAGAACTCCACGCCCATCTCTTCGAACACCGCCCGGCGCCGCTCCATCACGGTCTTCTCGAGCTTGAACTCGGGAATGCCGAAGGTCAGCAGGCCACCGATCTCGGGATACTTGTCGAACACCACCGGCTTGACCCCGTTGCGCACCAGGATGTCGGCACAGCCGAGCCCTGCCGGGCCGGCCCCGATGATCGCCACTTTCCTGTCGGTCCACTCTACCTTGGACATGTCCGGGCGCCAGCCCATGGCAAAGGCGGTATCGGTGATGTATTTCTCCACCGAGCCGATGGTCACCGCGCCGAAGCCGTCGTTGAGCGTACAGTCGCCTTCGCACAGCCGATCCTGGGGACAGACCCGGCCACACACCTCCGGCAGCGAATTGGTGCGGTGGGAAAGCTCGGCGGCCTCCAGGATGTTGCCCTCGCTGACCAGTTGCAGCCAGTTGGGGATGTAGTTGTGCACCGGGCACTTCCACTCGCAGTAGGGATTACCGCAGTGCAGGCAGCGGTGCGCCTGGGCGGCCGCGTCCTGGGGCTTGAACGGCTCGTAGATCTCGGCGAACTGCTTCGCTCGAGTGCGAGCCGGCTTCTTCTCGGGGTCCTGACGACCCACGTCGATGAACTGGAAATCGTTGTTCAAGCGGTTGGCCATGTTCTGTGCTCCTCTGGTACGAACCTGATCGCCTCATTCACTCCGGCTGGCGCCGGGACTGGTCCAGCAGGCTGGCGAGACTCGCCGCCTTGGGTTTCACCAGCCAGAAGTGGCGAATGAAGTCGCTGAAGTCCTCGAGGATGTCGCGGCCGCGCTGCGAGCCGGTCTCGGCGACGAACTCTTCGATGACTTCCCTCAGGTGTCGACGATGGGCCTCCATGGCCTCGGTATTGACCCGGTGGATCTCCACCAGTTCGTGGTTGTACTTGTCGACGAAGGTGCGGTCCTCGTCGAGCACGTAGGCAAAGCCTCCCGTCATGCCAGCGCCGAAGTTGACACCGGTCTCGCCGAGCACGGCGACTAGACCACCGGTCATATATTCGCAGCAGTGATCGCCGGCGCCTTCGATTACCGCTTGGGCACCGGAATTGCGCACCCCGAAGCGCTCGCCGGCGGTACCGGCGGCAAACAGCTTGCCGCCGGTGGCGCCATACAGGCAGGTATTGCCGATGATCGCCGTCTTGTGGCTTTCGAAACGACTCTCGCGCGGCGGCACGATCACCACCCGACCACCGTTCATGCCCTTGCCGACGTAGTCGTTGGCATCGCCTTCCAGGTAGAGGTGGAGGCCACGGGCATTCCAGACCCCGAAGCTCTGGCCGGCCACGCCACGGAAGCGCGCGGTCACCGGCGCATCCTCGAGCCCCGCTTCACCATAACGCTTGGCGATGGTTCCGGAGGCCAGCGCTCCCACGGAGCGATCGCAGTTGGTGATGGAAAACGCGAACTCTCCGCCGGACTTGTCCTCGATGGCCGCCTTCAGAGCCTGAAGCACCTCCTGGTTCTTGGCCCCCGGATCATGGGGCACGTTGCGCTCGACGCGGCAGAACTGCGGCGCCTCGGCCGGCACGAAGTCGTTGGTCATCAGCGGCGACAGGTCCAGCCGGCGCTGGGAAGCCGTCACCCCCTCGATGGCCTCGAGCAGGTCGGTGCGTCCGATCAAGTCGGTGAGCTGGCGCACACCCAGCATAGCCATCAGCTCGCGCACTTCCTCGGCAATGAACCGGAAGTAGTGCTTGACCATGTCCACCGTGCCGCGGAAATGCTCGTCACGCAGGGCCTGGTGCTGAGTGGCGACACCGGTGGCGCAGTTGTTGAGGTGGCAGATACGCAGGTACTTGCAGCCCAGAGCAACCATCGGGGCGGTACCGAAGCCGAAGCTCTCGGCGCCGAGGATCGCCGCCTTGATCACGTCCAGTCCGGTCTTCAGGCCACCATCGGTCTGCAGGCGAATCTTGTCGCGCAGGCCATTGATGCGCAGCGCCTGGTGGACCTCGGGCAGGCCGAGCTCCCAAGGGCTGCCGGCGTGCTTGATCGAGGTCAGCGGGCTTGCCGCCGTGCCGCCATCATAGCCGGAGACGGTGATCAGATCGGCATAGGCCTTGGCCACGCCGGTGGCGATGGTACCGATGCCGGGCTCGGACACCAGCTTGACCGAGACCTGGGCATCGGGATTGACCTGCTTGAGGTCGAAGATCAGCTGCGCCAGGTCTTCGATGGAGTAGATGTCATGGTGCGGCGGTGGCGAGATCAGCGTCACACCGGGCACCGCATAGCGCAACCGGGCGATCAGCTCGTTGACCTTGCCACCGGGCAACTGACCGCCCTCCCCGGGCTTGGCGCCCTGGGCCACCTTGATCTGCAGTACTTCGGCATTGGCCAGGTAGGCCGGCGTGACGCCGAAACGCCCGGAGGCGATCTGCTTGATCTTGGAACTGCGGATGGTGCCGTAGCGGGCCGGATCCTCGCCCCCCTCGCCGGAGTTGGAGCGCCCGCCGGTCTCGTTCATGGCCTGGGCCAGGGCCTCGTGGGCCTCCGGCGACAGGGCGCCGAGCGACATGCCGGCACTGTCGAAGCGCGGCAGCAAGTTCTCGACGGGCTCCACCTCCTCCAGCGGCAGCGGCGTCTCGGCAGGCTTGAGCCGCAGCAGGTCACGAATGGTGGCCGGCTCGCGGTCGTTGACCAGCGACGCAAACTTCTTCCACTTGGCGTAATCGCCTTCCTGGACGGCCTCCTGCAGCGCCTTGATCACATCCGGGTTGTAGGCGTGATATTCGTGCCCGTGCACGTACTTCATCAAGCCACCGTGCGAGATGCTCTTGCGCGGCTTCCAGGCATCCTTGGCCAGCAACTCCTGCTGCAACTGCAGCTCGGCAAAGCCGGTGCCCTCGATGCGCGAGGCCATGCCGGCAAAGCACATGTCCATGACCTCGGAGGCCAGCCCCACGGCCTCGAACAACTGGGAGCCACGATAGGAGGCCAGCGTCGAGATCCCCATCTTGGAGAGAATCTTGAACAGCCCCTTCTGCAGCCCCTTGCGATAGTTCTCCCGGGCATCGGCAGGATTGCCGACCAGCTCACCGGTACGGTGCATGTCGGCCATGACCTGATAGGCCAGCCAGGGATAGACCGCCGTGGCCCCGACCCCGAACAGCACCGCCATCTGATGGGCATCGCGAGCATAACCGGTCTCGACGATCAGGTTGACGCGAGGCCGCAGCGCCAGGCGGCCAAGGTGATGATGCACCGCCCCCACTGCCAGAGCGGCGTGAATGGGCAGTTGCCCCTTCTCCAGACCGGCGTCGGACAGCACCAGCAGTACCTTGTCGCCGCGGGCAGCCTTCTCGGCCTCGGCGCAAAGCGCCTGCAAGGCCCCCTTCAGCCCCGTGGTCTCGGGGTCATAGGCCAACGACAGCGTATGGCTGGCAAAGGCCGGGTCTTCCTGGGAGACCAGCGCCGTGAACTTGCGCGGCGACAGCACCGGTGTGGTCAGGATCAGGCGATGCGCATGTTCCGGCGTTGCCTTGAAGACATTGCGCTCGGCGCCGATGCAACTTTCCAGCGACATCACGATCGACTCGCGCAGCGGGTCGATGGCCGGATTGGTGACCTGGGCGAACTTCTGCCGGAAATAGTCGGTCAACAACCGCTGCTTGCTGGAGAGCACCGCCATGGGCGTGTCGTCGCCCATGGAGCCCACGGCCTCCTGACCGCTTTCCGCCAGCGGACGCAGGATCTGATCGCGCTCCTCGAAGCTGATCTGGAACATCTTCTGCTGCACGGCCAGGGCGTCGGCATCCATGTTCTGGAACCGCGCCAGCTCGGTGAGCGCCGACTCCAGGTAGCTGGCCTCCTGCTTGAGCCAACGCTTGTAGGGATAGGCCGACTTGAGCCGCGAGTCGATATCCTCGGTGTGCAGGACTTCGCCGGTCGCGGTATCCACGGCCAGGATCTGTCCCGGACCGACCCGCCCCTTGGCCACCACGTCCTCGGGCTTGTAGTCGTAGGTGCCGATCTCCGAGGCCAGGGTGATGTAGCCGTTGCGGGTGATGACCCAGCGCGCCGGGCGCAACCCGTTCCTGTCGAGCATGCAGACCGCCTGGCGACCGTCGGTCATGACCACACCGGCCGGCCCGTCCCAGGGTTCGGCATGCATGGAGTTGTACTCATAGAAGGCGCGCAGGTCGCCGTCCATGATCTCGACGTTCTGCCAGGCCGGCGGCACCATCATACGCACCGCGCGATGCAGATCCATGCCGCCGGTGAGCAGTACCTCGAGCATGTTGTCCATGCTCGAGGAGTCGGAACCGGTGGTATTGACGATCTCGTCGAGCTCGGCAATGTCGGGCAGCCTGTCGCTGGTGAAGTTTTCCTTGCGCGAGTTGGCCCAGCCACGGTTGGCCTGGATGGTATTGATCTCGCCGTTGTGGGCCAGCAGCCGGAACGGCTGGGCCAGGGGCCAGCGCGGTGCAGTATTGGTGGAGAAACGCTGGTGGAAGACGCAGATGGCCGTCTCCAGGCGCGCATCGCCCAGATCGTGATAGAAGGCGGGAAGATCCACCGGCATCACCAGGCCCTTGTAGGACACCACCTCGGGCGACAGCGAACAGACATAGAAGTCCTCGTCATCGCGCAACGCCTGCTCGGCATGACGGCGCGCCATGAACAGATCGACATCGAAGGTGTCACCGGTGGATTCGCCGGGCTCGACGAACAACTGCCGGATACGCGGCAGGCAATCCAGCGCCATGGGACCGCAGACACTGGGGTCCACCGGCACCTCGCGCCAGCCCAGCACCTTGAGCCCTCGCCGGGTCAATTCGGCTTCCAACGTCTCCCGGCCCCGAGCCTCCCGGGCATCGTCGTCGGGCAGGAAGATCGAGCCGACAGCGAAACGCTCGCCCAGCTCGATGCCAAGCACCTCCTGCGCCACCTCGCGCATGAAGGACTCGGGCATTTTCAACAACAGGCCGCAGCCGTCGCCGGTCTTGCCATCGGCGGCGATACCGCCGCGATGCGTCATGCAGGTCAGCGACTCGATGGCAGTCTTCAGCAAGTCGTGGCTGGCCTGCCCCTCCATGTGGGCGATCAAGCCGAACCCACAGTTGTCACGGAATTCGTCGGGCTGGTGGAGACCTCGGTTCATGGACGTGCCTCAGCTACGAAGAGTGTTTTATTGGCAGATTTTATGTGTTATATTTTAATGTTTTTCTTTTTACACAGAACCACTATTTGGCTCTTTATACTGCACGGCAAAAGGCCGACCAGAATAGCCAGCCCCCTCCCACGACGCAACGGCCTTCGCCCCTATATCTCCGCATTTTCTCCATCAAATCCGTGACTTGCACGGACGATCAACAAAAAACCCCTACCAACTCAACGGCTTGCAAAACACCTTGAGCACCCTTTGAGATACAAAATCACTAATAAGACTTTAGTCGCACAATGCCTCGAACCGCCATGCCGATATGGCATATGGCATGCGAATTCTTGCAAGTCACCACCTATACACTCCCCCATGACGACGACGCCCGCGCTATTCGCGCGGGCGTCGTCGACAGCACTCGGGCCAGTTCCTGCTTTATTGACGAGGAAAGGTCTCCAGCAACTCTTTCAGCATCTCGGGGGGCGTCTCGTCATGAACGCAGGCATCGCCGAGACGGCGCAACAGAATCAAGCGCAAGCGCGCATCCACATTCTTCTTGTCCAGGCGCATGAGCGACAGAAAGTCCGACTCGCCCATGTCAGCCGGTGCTGCCAGCGGCAATGCTGCAGCCTCGAGAATCGAACGAACCCGCGCTACATCGGCCTCCTCGAGCCAACCCAGCCGATGCGACAACCCCGCTGCCATCAGCATGCCGGCCCCCACGGCCTCGCCATGCAGCCAGTTCCCATACCCCTGATGCGCCTCAATGGCATGACCGAAGGTGTGCCCCAGGTTGAGCAGTGCCCTCACCCCCTGCTCCGTCTCGTCCTCGGCGACGATCTCGGCCTTGAGACTGCAGCTTCTTTCGATGGCGGCTGTCAGGGAAGCGGCATCCAGGCCTCGCAGCGCCGGCATCCGCTCCTCGAGCCAGGACAGGAAGCCGGCATCCCGAATCAGGCCATACTTGATGACCTCGGCGAGCCCGGCAGACAGTTCACGAGGCGGCAGGCTCGCCAGGGTATCCGTGTCGATCAGCACCGCCCGAGGCTGCCAGAAGGCACCGATCATGTTCTTGCCACGAGGATGATTGACACCGGTCTTGCCACCGACCGAGGAATCCACCTGGGCCAGCAGGGTCGTGGGCACCTGGATGAAGGCCACACCACGCTGATAGCTGGCAGCGGCATAGCCGACCATGTCGCCGATCACGCCGCCCCCCAGGGCGATCAGGGTACAGCGCCGATTGAACCCGGCCGCCAGCAGAGCGTCCCAGATACGCTCGACACTCGCCAGCGTCTTCGTTGCCTCACCGTCCGGCAACACCAGCTCATGCACGTCCAGATCGTCCGGCAGGCCGCGCTTGCACGCGTCCAGGTACAAGGGCGCCACCGTCTCGTTGGTGACCACCATCACCTGGCGGCCGGCAAGATGGGGCGTCAGCCACCGGGAATCGCCCAGCAGACCCGGTCCTATGTGGATGGGGTAGCTGCGTTCGCCCAACGCCACCCGAAGGGTGCTCAGGGCATCATGGGATTGCGTGGCATCATGGGATTGCGTCATGGCATCAGGCCTTGCATTGGAGTGGATCGACCAGCCGCTCCACGCGACGCAGGATATCGCTGGCCACGGCACGCGGCCCCCGCCGGTCGGTACGCACGATGATGTCGGACGTGGCCCGGTAGAGCGGATCGCGCAGCACGAACATCTCCTCGAGCACCTGGCGGCGGTCGTCGCGCTGCAACAGCGGGCGATTGCGATCCTTCGCAGTCCGCCGAAGCTGCTGGTTCACGGTGGTATAGAGATAGATCACGGTACCGCTTTCGCGCAGCACCCGACGATTCTCCTCGCGCAGCACGGCCCCGCCGCCCGTCGCGATGACCACCTGTTCACGCTCGGCCAGCTCCCGGATCATCTGGGACTCGCGGTCGCGAAAGCCCGATTCGCCCTCCACATCAAAGATCCAGGGAATATCGGCGCCGCAGCGCGCCTGGATCTCGTGATCGCTGTCGAGGAAGTCTCGTGACAGGTCGGCCGCCAGCAGGCGGCCGATGGTACTTTTCCCGGCCCCCATGGGACCGACCAGGATCAGGTTGGGTAATGCCGGCATCAGTGAGTCGCCAGGTTGTCGTCCAGTATTCGGGGCGTAATGAATACCAACAACTCTACCTGATCGCTGCTGTTCTCGGTATAGCGAAATAAGTGGCCGAGCATCGGTAGATCCCCCAGCAGGGGCGTCTTGAACAACTGGCGCACCTGCTCGGTGGTGAGAATCCCGCCGAGCACCACGGTATCGCCGTCGTCGACCAGTACCTGGGTGGCAATCTGGTTGGTATCGATGGCCGGCGCGCCACCGAAGGTCTCTTGAGCCACGGTGTCGTTGTTGATCGCGAGTTCCATGATGATGCGATCATCCGGCGTGATCTGGGGCGTGACCTCCAGGGACAGCACGGCTTCCTTGAACTCGACATTGGTGGCGCCGCTGGACGTCGCCTCCTGATAGGGAATCTCGGTGCCCTGCTTGATCAGTGCAGTACGCTGATTGGCGGTGATCACCCGAGGCTGGGAGATAATGCGGCTCTTGCCCTCGCTTTCCAGGGCGCGCAATTCCAGGTCGAGCAGCACGTCCCCGGACAAGTAGCCGAAACCGAAGGTGGTGCCCGGAGAACGAGCGCTTCCAAGGTCCACGGCCAGTCCTCCATCCTCGGCAATGCCGCTGGAGGCACCAGCGGCATTGATCCCATTTGGAGAATGCCCTTCGTTGGCGGACACTCCCCAGTCGATGCCGAGCTCACGCGCCACACTATCCCGAGCGATGACGATGCGCGCCTCAATGCGCACCTGCCGCACCGCCACATCGAGACGCGCCAGCATCCGCCGAATCGCGGCAACGCGATCGGCGGTGTCCTGCACCAGCAGCGTATTGGTCCGTGCATCCACGGCGACCCGACCGCGCTGCGTCAACAGGCCGATCCCGGTCTCGCCCCGCAGCATGTCCGCCAGATCCATCGCCTTGGCATACTTGATCCGCAGGTGCTCGGTCACCAAGGGAGGCTCGATCGCACTCCCAGCCAGCGCTTCCTGCCGGCCCCGCCTGGCCAGCTCCGCAGCGGGCGCCACCATGATGACATTGCCCCGCCGACGACTGGCCAATCCATGACTTTCGAGAATCAAGGCCAAGGCCTGCTGCCAGGGCACATCCACCAGATTCAAGGTTACTCGCCCCGACACGCTGTCGCTGGCCACCAGGTTGAGGCCGGTGACATCGGCAATGGCCGCCAGCGCGGTACGTATCGAGACATCCCGGAGGTTGAGCGAAATCGGCGGCACGCCATCATCAACTGCCGCATCGGCAGCCGCCTCTGCCCACACCTGACGGGACAACGCCGCGGTGAGCATCATCACCAGCACGACAGCGCCCACCGCTCCATTTCGCACTCTTGCCATATTGCCAGCCTCCATGCTGTCACCACGACGCCACCGTCACTCAACCCTCAGCTATCCAGTGCCAGAGTGACGTCACGCTCGCTCCAATCCCCGTTGCCATCGGGATGCCTCACCACCAGACGAACCTCCGCCTCGCCGATCGCGACGATGCGACCTCGATGTCGTCCGAGACGAGCACCAACCCCCACTCGGTGCACCCGCCCCTCCGGCGTTCTCACCAACGCCCAGGCCTCGTCCGCGATCCTCAGGATTCCCACCAGATTCAGCGCCTCGATTGTCAGATCCTCGAGCGGCGTCCGCGACACCTCCCGCGACGCCACCTCACCCACATCGGCACGCCCCTCCCCTGATTCCGGGACCGCAAAAGGGCTCGGAGCGTCGGCAAAGCGATAGCTCATGACCTCCTCTTCAGGCGCTGCCGGCAATGCCTGCCTGGCCGGGGCAACGGCATCGACACGCCAAGCCTCGAGGCGCCGTTCCAGGGCTTCGAGACCCGCGTCCTGACAGCCCGCCGACAATACCGCCAGCCCCAGCAGTCCCACTCGCCCCCATCGTGTCATTCACTCTTCTCCCCGCCGCCCGGCATGCGGGCACTGTAAGCCCGGGCATGTGCCGATAGCCTCGGCCGGCCATCGACCATCGCCAGCCGCACGTCATGCAGGGTCACCAGGCGTGGCAGATTGGCGACATCGCCGATGAAGCCGCCGAGCCGATGATAGGAGCCCGTCACGCGAATCGAGATGGGATGAACGACCACAAACGCCGCCTCTTCGGCGGCTCCGAGCCGTATCGCCTCGATATCCAACCGACGCTCCTGCGCCATTGTCCCGATGTCGTCGATCAGCGACGTCATGTCGGCCGACTCGGGAAAGAGGGGCGTCATATCGGCCAGCCGCTTCTCGAGCGCCGCCACTGTCTCACGCAGTTCCGGCAAGTGGGCCGCGCGCTCGGCATCATCGCGATAGGCCTCCAGCAAGGCGTGCTCCTCGCGACGCGCATCCTCCAGCGCCGTGATGGTCGGCACCGCCAGATACGCATAACTCACGCCCCCCAGCACGACCGCAATGATCCCGCAGCACACCCCCTGCAGGCCAAGGGGCCAATGGCCGGCGTCGCGAACGTCCAGCTCGCGCCACTCCAGGCTTTCCAGACGCTGCCTGACGGCTTTCCAGCTCATATCGAACGCTCTCCCCAGTTGGCGAGCACCACGCTCAACCGGAAACGCCACCCACCCGAGAAGGGCTCCACTTCCGACAAGGAGGGCGCTGCAAAGACAGAGGACGCCTCCAGGGCCTGGAGTTGCGTGGCGATCCGCCGATGGCTGTCGGCCGAGCCCCGTAATACCAGCAGCGCTTCCCGCTGTTCGAGGGCCGAATAGCGCACGCCATCCACCCGCGTGCCGGCCAGCCCATTGAAGATGTCCAGGACCTCCGCACGCCTGTCGAGGTGCTCTTGCAACGCCGCCTGGCGCTGCTCCAGGTCCGCGATGCGCCGGCGCTGACGCTCGGCGGCCAGGACAGCGGGGCGTAACGCCTGGGCATGACGCTCGATGAGGGCATGACGCTGCCGTTGTGCATCGAGAACAGAGGCGTAATAGCGCTCCGCTCCATACCCCGTCGCCACGCCGAGCAGCAGCGCGCACAACAGCATGACGCGCCAGCGTCGTTGGCGCCGCTCCCGACGCCAATCGCGCCACGGCAGCAGATTGATCTCGATGCTCATGCCCGCCCCCGCATCGCCAGGCCACGGGCGATCAACAGCTCCGGCGCATCCCTGGCCAGCGAACGGTCATCGACGCGCGGGTGCGGTCGCACGCCATCCAGCGGATTGAGCACCGTCACTTGCATGCCGCTTTCTTCCGCCAGACACTCCGCGACCCCCGGCAACATGCCGGCACGCCCCACCAGGGAAAGGCGACGCACGACACAGCACCGCCCCGCGGTGTAATAGAGTTGCAAGGCCCTCCCGACCTGCCGGGCCAGGGATGCGACAAAGTCCTCGGGGATACGCCTCTCTTCGATCAGCTCCCGCCCGTCCAGCGCCATATCATGGCGGTAGACGACGCGCCCACGATGCAGAATATAGAACGCGCTGCCGTCGGCGCCGACATCCACCAGCGCCATTCCCTCCGTGTCATTGGCAGGCGGTGCGAAGCCGGCCCCGAGCGCGGTCATTGCCCGTTCCACGGCAAAGGTATCGACATCCACGGCCACGGGCATGAGACCGGCACGGGTCAACAGCTCGGCGCGCTGCTCGACGGCAAGGCGACGGCAAGCGACCAGCAACACCGATTGCAGATCGGCATCGTCGTCGAGCCGCCCCAGCGGCTGAAAATCGAAGGCGACTTCACCGAACGGAAACGGAATATGCTTGTCGGATTCGAGTTGAAGGCGGGACTCGATATCGTCCTCGCCGAGCGAGGCGGGCAGGTTCAGGGTCTTGACGATGGCGGCCTCGGCCGGCACCGCGGCACAGGCTCGCTTGCCGAGGGGGGAGATATCTGCCAAGGCACGCGACAGGGCGTCGACGACGGCATCATCATCCTGAATACGATGCTCGATCACCGCACCCGCGCGCAAGGGTACGACACCATGGCCCGAAACCCGTGGCTCGCCACCCATGCAGCGCAACTCGACGAGCCTGACGGCCGTCGAGCCGATATCGACACCGATCAATCCCTTGACGGCTGTTTTGAAGTGCAACACTGCTCACACCCTCCGGTGCGAGTCATGCCACGGACCTCCAGCGCCTCCCTGCGCCTCGGCGATCACCATCGCAAGCCCGTTCTAGAAGGTTAGATGCAAATGGCAAATTTCGCACAAAGAGACTGTCGCCACCTGTCAACGCTGGTGGTCCCTGCATCGTCTTCCTATAATGGCCTTCGCATTGCACGACCACGCTTCGCACCTCGCTACGACGTTCTCGTTCTCAGCACGGATACCGCGTTTTCATGAAGTTCCTCAGAACCCTGGTTTTCTCAGCACTCTGGCTGCTGGTTTCACTTGCCACCGCCTCGGTGCTGGCCGTGGTCGGCGCGGCACTGTATTTCGCCCCGGGACTACCGGACGTCCGCCAGCTAGAGGACTTCGAGCTGCAGACCCCGCTGCGCATCTTCACCCGCGACGGCAAGCTGATCGGCGAGTTCGGTGAAGAACGACGCCTGCCAGTGGAGTTCGACGAAATTCCCCAGGGCATGGTCCAGGCCCTGCTGGCCGCCGAGGATTCCAGCTACTTCGACCACCACGGCGTCGACCCCAAGGGGCTGGCCCGCGCCGCCGTCGAGCTGGTCGCCAGCGGCGGTGCCATTCAGTCGGGCGGGTCGACCATCACCATGCAGGTCGCGCGCAACTACCTGCTGACCCTCGACCGCACCTATATCCGCAAGGTTCGCGAGATCCTGCTGTCGCTGGAGATGGAACAGATCCTCAGCAAGGAAGATATCTTCGAGCTCTACGTCAACAAGATCTTCCTCGGCCATCGCTCCTACGGCATCGCCGCTGCCGCCGAGGTCTACTATGATCGGCCGCTGGCCGAATTGACCCTGGCCGAGCAGGCCATGATCGCCGGTCTGCCCAAGGCTCCCTCTACCTTCAATCCGTTGGCCAACGCCGAGCGCGCCCTGATCCGCCGCAACTGGATCCTGTACCGCATGCGAGATCTTGGCTTCATCGATCAAGCCGCCTATGAGGAAGCCGTTCAGGCACCGATCACCGCGCGGCGCCATGTCGCCAAGGCCGAAGTCCGGGCCGACTATGTTGCCGAAATGGCGCGCCAGTTCGCCACCGAGCGTTTCGGCGACAAGGCCTACACCGGGGGCTACCGCATCACGACGACCCTCGACAGCAAACTCCAGCCCATGGCCCGGCAGGCCCTGGCCAACGGCCTGATCGCCTATGACACCCGTCACGGCTGGCGTGGTCCCGAACAGACCGACATCCCCCGCAGTATCGCGGAAGCCCAGGAACGCACGGAGCGCCAGGGACTGGAGGAAGAACTCTCCGAATCACCGGAAGTCATGCAGACCGCGCGTCGCGCCGCCGAACGCAGCCAGACCACGGTCGAAGGCATCGAAGGCGACGTCAGCAACTGGCTGCAGGTGCTCGAGCGCACTCCTGAGCTCGGTCCGCTGCAACCGGCCATCGTGGTCGAGAGCGAGGGGCGCGAGATGCGCGTGCTGACCAGCGACAAGGAGATCAAGACCCTCGACTGGGACGGCCTCGACTGGGCCCGCCCCTACCTCAGTGCGCGCAGCCGCGGTGCCGCGCCCAACAATGCCGCCGACATCGCCGCTCCCGGCTCGCTGGTGCGCATCATGCAACGCGAGGACGGCAGCTGGCGGCTTTCCCAGCAGCCCGACGCTCAGGGCTCGCTGGTCGTCATGGATCCTCGGACGGGGGCCATCCTGGCGCTCCAAGCCGGCTTTGACTTCGACGCCAGCAAGTTCAATCGCGCCGTTCAGGCCCGCCGCCAGTCCGGCTCCATCTTCAAGCCGTTCATCTACCTGGCGGGGCTCGACAGCGGCGACGTGACCCCGGCCACCGTGATCAACGATGCCCCCGTGGTCATGCAGGACGGCAGCAACGAGCTGTGGCGTCCCAGCAACTCCAGCGGCGATTTCCTGGGTCCGACCCGGCTACGCGAAGGGCTGGCCCGTTCCCGCAACCTGGTCACGATCCGCCTGCTGCAGTCTCTGGGGCTCGATCGCACCCTCGAATTCCTCGATGAATTCGGCTTCAACCCGGAGCGCCTGCCTCACGGCCTCTCCCTTGCCCTGGGCAGCGCCAGCCTGACGCCCCTGGAGATGACCCGCGCCTATGCGACACTCGCCAACGGCGGCTTCCGCATCCAGCCCTGGTTCATCCAGCGCGTGACCCGCGGCGAACACCATTCCCTGGTGGAGAAGGCCGACCCCAAGGTGGCCTGCCGCGATTGCACGTCCGACCAGACGACCACCGAGATCGATGGCGAGACTTATCGGGTCGCACCGCGCGTCGCCGCTCCATCCTCGGTCTACATCCTCCGCGACATGCTTCGTGAAGTGGTCGAAAGCGGCACCGCACGAGGCGCCCTGGCCCTGGAACGAGAAGACATCGTCGGCAAGACCGGCACCACCAACGACCAGCGCGACGCCTGGTTCGCCGGTTTCAACATGGACCTCGCGACGACCGTCTGGGTGGGCAAGGACGACAACTCGCCCACCGCCGAATACGGCTCACAGGCCGCCCTGCCGATCTGGGTCGATTTCATGGGACAGGCCCTCGACGGTCGCCCGGAGCGGATTCCCGAGCGCCCCGAGGATGTCGTCGAAAGACGCGTGGACCCCGACACCGGCCGCCTGCTGCGTGATGACCAGGGCGGCGGCATAACGGAGCTGTTCCGCGCCGACCACCTGCCCGGCTACCAGCCACGTCGCGTGGAACGGGAAGTCGAGCAAGAAAGCGGCTCACAGGGTACCGGCATCTACGAAGCCATCTTCTGATCCACCCATGGATGGGGCGGCAGGACGCCGCCCCTCTCATCGCCTGGACGTCACCCCGCTTTCATTCACGATGACCGGGAGATCATCATGCGTCTCAAGGTGCGCCATTTCCTGTGGGCCGGCCTGGGATTGCTGGCGCTCGTCGGCGATGCCAGCGCCCGCCCCTTCTATTCGCCACCGCCACCCGAGCAGGACGCCCCCACCTGGAGTGGTACGGCTGAGCTCGGCTACACCAGCCTTTCCGGCAACACCGATAGCCAGACACTGATCACCAAGGGCCACCTGGCCTGGCTGACAGGCCCCTTCACGCACAGCCTGCGCGGCGAAATACGCCACGTCACTCAGGACGACGAGACCAGTGCCGAACGCTATCAGGCGACCGCCCGCGAGCGCTACGATCTCAACGGCTCGGATTATCTGTTTGGTTTCACGCGCTGGGACAAGGATCGCTTCAGTGGCTACAACTACCAGATCACCGCCATCGCCGGTTATGGTCGCCGCATGCTGAACGACGACCGACAGACGCTGGCCCTGGAAGTCGGGCCGGGCTACCGTCACGACAGCTTGCCGGATACGGATGATCGCAACCTGGCCGTGGCCTACGGCGCCCTGGATTATCAGTGGAAGATTTCCGAGACGGCCTCCTTCGGCCAGGAGCTCTCTCTCGAACACACGCGCGAGAACCTCACATCGCGCGCCCTGTCCTCGCTGACCGCCAGTCTCAACGATCATCTGGCCCTCAAGCTCTCTCATGAGATCGAGCACAACTCTCGACCTCCCGAGGATGCAATGGCCAAGACCGATCACACCACCACCGCCTCGCTGGTCTACGACTGGTGAACCATAATGACGACGCCACCGGCCCTGGGGCCGGCGGCGTCGACATGCATTACACGGAATCACGGGTCAGCCGCCGCATGGAAATGCTGAATAAATAGCCGAGCGTCGCGAAGCACAAGGTGCCCGGAGCACAGAAAGCGAGACATAACATGTCGTTAGGCGAGCTTTCGCGCACCGCGTACCAATTCGCCAGGAGCGAATTTGAACCGTCTTTTAGACGGGCTCGTAGGGTAGTCGCCAAGGATGGCGACTATAAACCAGTGATTTGCACGCGCAGGCGTTTAAGCAGTACTACCCATAGACATCATCCACCGTCTTCAGCGGATAATGGGCAGGATAAGGGCGACGTGCCACGCCGGAATCCACCGCCGCCTGCGCGACCGCCGAGGAAACCCGCTCGAGCAAGCGGACATCGACCGGCGTGGGAATGATGTAGTCACGACCAAAGCTCATGGATTCCTTGTCGTAGGCCTCCAGCACCGCCTGAGGCACGGGCTCGCGGGCCAGGTCCTTCAACGCATGGACCGCCGCCACCTTCATTTCCTCGTTGATACGGGTCGCTCGCACATCCAGGGCCCCCCGGAAGATGAAGGGAAAGCCCAGCACGTTATTGACCTGATTGGGATAATCCGAGCGCCCCGTGGCCATGATCACGTCCGGGCGCGTCTCCCGTGCCAGATCAGGATGAATCTCCGGATCGGGATTGGTGCAGGCAAACACAACCGGATTGTCCGCCATCCGGCGGATATGCTCTTCGTTCATCAGACCAGGACCGGACAGCCCGACAAAGACATCGGCCCCTTCAATGGCGTCATCCAGGGTGCGCTTGTCGGTATCGACGGCGAACATCGCCTTGTACTGATTGAGATCCTCGCGACCGCTGTGGATCACCCCCTTGCGATCCAGCATCACCAGGTTCTCGGCGTGCGCCCCGCAGGCAACCAGCAGCTTCATGCAAGCGATGGCCGCCGCACCGGCGCCCAGGCAGACGATCTTGGCGTTCTCCAGCGACTTGCCGGCGATGTCCAGGGCATTGAGCATTCCTGCCGCGGTCACGATGGCAGTGCCATGCTGGTCATCGTGGAATACCGGGATGTTGCACTGCTCGACCAGGGCGCGCTCGATCTCGAAACATTCCGGCGCCTTGATGTCCTCGAGATTGATGCCGCCCCAGCTATCGGCGATGCGTGCCACGGTATCGATGAAGGCCTGGGGGCTCTCGGCATTGACCTCGAGATCGATGGAATTGATGCCGGCGAAGCGCTTGAACAACACGCCCTTGCCTTCCATGACCGGCTTGCTGGCCAGGGGCCCGAGATTGCCCAGGCCTAGAATGGCGCTACCGTCGGAAATGACAGCAACGAGATTTCCCTTGCCGGTATAGAGATAGGCATTTTCCGGGTCTCGCGCGATCTCGCGGACCGGCTCCGCCACGCCCGGGCTGTAGGCCAGGGCGAGATCCCGTGCGGTAGCGGTGGGCTTGGTCAACTCCACCGACAGCTTCCCGGGAATGGGTTTCGCGTGATAGTCCAGCGCTGCCTGTCTCTTCGCGTCTGTCATGCTGAGGATCCGATCTGCGATTCAATGGATATCCAGATTATAGAAAAAACTTCCATTTCTCAACTTAATGAAACTAAGCAAGTTTTTCCGCCAATTCAGCGATGATGACATCCATTTGATGAAACTTATGACAAACAGCTTAGCCATAACGCATTCTTTATTGCTGCGCCGCAACCTGCCGACACGATGTCACCGGCAAAAAAAGAACCCGCCTCCAAGGGGCGGGTTCTTCTCGTCCATCGCGGCGGCAAGCGGCCGCAAAGGATCGGCTCAGCGCTTGAGAGCAGCACCAAAGCGCTTGTTGAAGCGCTCGACACGGCCACCGGTAGTGGCCTGCTTCTGCTTGCCCGTGTAGAAGGGATGGCACTGAGAGCAGACGTCCAGGTACAGCTCCTGGCCGGCAGTGGAGCCCACCTCGAAGGTGGCGCCGCAGGAACAGGTCGCGCTGACCGTCTTGTAATTCGGGTGGATACCTTGTTTCATCTTGAGCCTCGCAAAGCTGTATGCCGCCACCTGATCTTCTGCCAGGCACCGCATACGGTTTATCGGAACGTGCAAACCGGCTGCCCGCATCATCACAGGGTGACGCGGCGGCGGAGCATTCTAGCAGAGCCGGCACCGGAGGCCAATTGTCCGATTCTCCCCGCTCCATGCCCCGTGTATTGAGTGTCGCCATTCCTTCGCCATTGCGCCGGTTGTTCGACTATCGCCCGACGGGGCCGGCCCCGTCGGACGGCTGGCAACCGGGCCTGCGAGTACGCGTGCCCTTCGGGCGACGCCAGGTGGTCGGCGTGGTCATCGAATGTCGTGACGACAGCGAGCTCCCGTTGTCCGACCTCAAACCGATCGACGCCCGCCTGGACGACGTTCCCTTGCCCGACGACTGGCTATGGCTGTGCCGCTTCACCGCTCGCTACTATCAGCACGCCCCCGGCGATACCCTGCACCATGCCATGCCCGCCCTGCTGCGACAGGGCCGTGCCCTGACGGCACGCACCCGCGAGCGCTGGACCGTGACGCCGGCAGGGCAAGCCGACGCTCCGGCAGGACTCGAGCGCGCCCCGCGGCAGGCCGCTTTGCTGACCATGCTGCGCCAGCACCCGCATGGCCTGGTCACCCAGGCCGTACTGGCCCAGTCCTTCACCCGCGACCAACTCAAGGCACTGGTCAACAAGGGGCTCATCGAGCGTCACGAAGAGCCCGTCACCGGCAGCGGCCCACCGAAAGGTCCCTCGCTTGCCGAGCCGGCCTTGCCCTTGAACGGCGAGCAGGCCGCCGCCATGGCGGCGCTCCACGAAGGGCTGGACCGCTTCCACCCTTGCCTGCTGCACGGTGTCACGGGCAGCGGCAAGACCGAGGTCTACCTACAACTGATCGAAGCGGTCGTCGGACGACAACGCCAGGCCCTGGTCCTGGTCCCTGAGATCGGACTGACGCCCCAGACCCTGGAACGCTTCCGGAAACGCTTTCAGGTACCGGTGGTGGCACTGCACTCCGGCCTCACCGATCATGAACGCCTGGATGCCTGGGAAGCCGCTGCCAGCGGTCGGGCGCCCATCGTCATCGGCACCCGCTCGGCGATCTTCACCCCCCTGGCCCGCCCCGGCGCAATCATTGTCGACGAAGAACACGACGGCTCCTTCAAGCAACAGGAAGGGCTGCGCTATCACGCTCGGGACCTGGCGGTGATCCGCGCCCACCACCACGGCATTCCGGTGGTGCTGGGCAGCGCCACGCCGTCTCTGGAGTCACTGCAGCGCGCGCGGGCCGGCGATTATCGCCACCTGCGCCTGACGCGCCGTGCCAGCCGCCACGCCCCGTCCCGCCTGGAACTGGTCGATCTGCGCGGCCGCCCTCGCCAAGGCGGCCTGATCGCTCCGGTGCTCGACGCCATCACGACGACACTGAACGCCGGCCACCAGGTGCTGGTATTCATCAACCGCCGCGGTTTCGCTCCCACGCTGGCCTGCCACGCCTGTGGCTGGCTGGCCGAGTGTACTCACTGTGATGCCCACATGACCCTGCATCGCCAGCCAGCGATGCTGGCCTGCCACCATTGCGACCATCGACAGGGCCTGCCCGACGCCTGCCCCGATTGTGGCAGCGCCGACCTCCGCCCGCTGGGCAGCGGCACCGAACGCACCGAGGAAACCCTGGCGCAACGCTTCCCCGACCTACCGGTGCATCGCATCGATCGCGACAGCACCCGGCGACGCGACGCCCTGGAGCGCACCCTCGGCGAAGTGCGCCGGGGCGAGCCCTGCCTATTGGTAGGCACTCAGATGCTGGCCAAGGGCCACCATCTGCCCCACGTCAACCTGGTGGTCGTGGTCAATGCCGACGCCGGCCTCTATGCCAGCGACTTCCGCGCCCTGGAGCACAGCGCCCAGCTTCTCGAGCAGGTCGCCGGCCGCGCCGGCCGGGCCTCCCATCCCGGCCGCGTCCTGGTGCAGACCCTGCATCCCGACGACCCCAATCTCAAGCTCCTGGCGGACCGGGGATACGACGCCCTGGCCGAACAACTGCTCGAGGAAAGGCGCGCCGCCAGCCTGCCCCCTTTTCGCTTTCTGGCCCTGCTGCGACTGGAGAGCCCACGCGACAGCGACGTCAACGCACTCGGCGAGCGAGTCGCCGAGGCGACCCGAGAGCATATCGAGCAACGCGGCCTGAACGTCGACTGTCTCGGCCCCGTCCCCGCGCCCATGGAGCGCCGCCAGAATCGCTACCACATGCAGGTAATGCTCGGCGCTGACAAGCGCAGCCGGCTCCATGAAGCCGGCGCCTGGCTCATCGCTTGGCTCGAAGCCGAACCCAGCGCAAGGCGCGTGCGCTGGTCGCTGGACATCGACCCGCAGACGCTGGCCTGAGGGAAGAAAGGCTGAACCCACCACACCCCCCAAGATGTCGAGATATTCCTTCGCTCTTAAAGGCGTCTGGCGCCGTTCTTCCAGCTTCTAGCTCCCGGCAAAGCCGGGACGAGGGTTTAAAGCCGCCCCACAATTGTCGATAATATGCGGCCAATTGCCCACAAACGGGCGAGCACCGAGGAGACACTGCACGCAATGCCCATACGGGCAATGCCTTCAGCCACTCCCTGACTGCCCGCGCCACAGGACATCGAAGACTTTCCATGAAAGACACCATCATCTCGCTTCTGGAGCGCGCCCTGGAAGACCTCCAGCGCCAGGCGGTATTGCCCTCCGAGCTCGCCCCGACCATCAAGGTCGATCCCGCCAAGGACAAGGCCCACGGTGACTACGCCACCAATCTGGCGTTGATGCTGGCCAAGCCAGCCGGCCTGAAGCCCCGCGAGCTGGCCGAGAAGCTGGTGGCTGCCCTGCCCGCCAGCGAGGCCGTCAGCAAGGTCGAGATCGCCGGCCCCGGTTTCATCAACTTCTTCGCCGCCACCGACGCCGCCGCCCAGGTGGTCCGCGAGGTGCTCGACAGCGGTGATGCCTTCGGGCGCAATCTGGTGGGCCAGGGACAGAAGGTCCAGGTGGAGTTCGTCTCTGCCAACCCGACAGGACCGCTGCACGTCGGTCACGGCCGCGGTGCCGCGATCGGCGACTGCCTGAGCCGGCTGCTGGAAGCCTCGGGCTTCGATGTCACCCGCGAGTTCTACTACAACGACGCCGGCGCCCAGATCACCAACCTGGCCCTATCGGTGCAGGCCCGAGCCCGGGGCGTCACCCCCGAAGACGACGCCTGGCCCGCCGACGGCTACCGGGGCGACTATATTACCGACGTGGCCAAGGCCTACCTGGCCGGCGAGACCGTCCACGCCGATGACCGACATGTCACCGCCAAGTCCGACCCGGACGACCTGGACGCCATTCGCGACTTCGCCGTGGCCTATCTGCGCCGCGAACAGGATCTGGACCTGCGCGCCTTCGGCGTCGAGTTCGACGTCTACTTCCTGGAATCCTCGCTGTATCGAGACGGCAAGGTCGCGGCCACCGCCGAACGCCTGGCGGAGAAGGGGCATACCTACGAGCACGAGGGCGCCACCTGGCTGCGCACCACCGATTTCGGTGATGACAAGGACCGGGTGATGCGCAAGCGCGACGGCGACTACACCTACTTCCTGCCCGACGTCGCCTATCACCTGAACAAGTGGGAGCGTGGCTTCACCACCGTAATCAACGAGCAGGGAGCCGACCACCATTCCACGGTGACCCGGGTGCGTGCCGGGCTCCAGGCACTGGAAGCCGGCATCCCCGACGGCTGGCCCGACTATGTACTGCACCAGATGGTGCTGGTCACCCGCTCCGGCGTCGAGGTGAAGCTCTCCAAGCGCGCCGGCAGCTACGTCACGCTGCGCGACCTGATCGACGAGGTGGGACGCGATGCCACACGCTTCTTCCTCGCCGCGCGTCGCGCCGACTCCCAGTTGACCTTCGACATCGACCTGGCCCGTTCCCAGTCCAACGACAACCCTGTCTATTACGTCCAGTACGCCCACGCTCGGGTCTGCAGCATGCTGCGCAAGGCCGAGGCCGATGAGCGTCCCTTCGATCATGAACTCGCCATCGACAACCTGGCCCTGCTCGACGCCGAACAGGAAAAGACCCTGCTCAACCGGCTGGCCCGCTACCCCGAGGTCGTCGAGCGCGCCGCCCTTTCCCGGGAACCCCAGCAGATCGCCCAGTACCTCCAGGATCTCGCTGCCGAATTCCACACCTGCTACAACGCGGTGAAGGTGATGGTCGAGGACGATGCTCAACGCAACGCCCGCCTGGCTCTGGGCCTGGCCGCGCGCCAGGTACTGCGCAACGGACTCGACTTGCTGGGCGTCAGCGCCCCCGAGGAGATGTAATCCATGGCGACCCGCAAGAAGACCCCGCCACGCAAGCGCGGCGCCACCAGCCAACGCCGCTCGTCCAAGGGCAAGGCGCCACGTCGTGGCCTGCCGGGATGGCTATGGGGGCTGGCCGGTCTGGTGGCCGGCTTTCTGATCTCCCAGCACCAGCATGGCACCGCGCCCTGGCAGGAGGCGCCGGAGACGCCCCTGGCCAGGTCGGAGTCCCCGTCATCCGAGACGCCGCCGGAGGACGACACGTCCAAGGAACAGGACGCAAAATCGGACGAGTCGCCCATGCCGACCTTCGAATTCTATACCCTGCTGCCGGAATCCGAAGTGGTCGCGCCGGGCGGGCAGGTGCCCGACTCACCGCCGTCACGGCCGAAACGTAAAGAGTCGACGTCGCAGGACGAGGCCTCCGAGTCACAGGCCTCGGCGGACGATCCCATCGCCCAGGTCATCGCCGCCAATACTACCCAATCCTCGGAAGCCTCGGCCGACGAACCGGAGATCGAGGCCGATGGACGCTACATGCTTCAGGCCGCCTCCTTCCGCTCGACCGCCGACGCCAGGCAGCTCGCCGATCGCCTCAAGAACTTCGGCCTGCTGGCCAATATCACCGAGGTCAAGACCGGCGACGGCACCACCTGGCACCGCGTCCAGGCCGGTCCCTATACTGATCGCAACGAGCTCACCCGAGCCCAGGACCTGATGGTCACCCAGGGCATCGAGCCCTTGCTGATCCAACTGCAGAACTGAGTGGCGGCGGCTCTGCCGCCCCGCCAGGCGGTTGAATTTCCTCTCCCCCGCCCGCACCTACTCGGACAACGCATTCTCACGGCGCCAGCCAGCTGGCGCCGCAAGTCATCGGGAGCCCTGCTCCCCTAAGGAGTCCCCTCCATGACCACGATCGTTTCCGTGCGTCGCGGCGACCAGGTGGCCCTGGCCGGCGATGGCCAGGTTTCTCTGGGCAACACCGTGATGAAGGGCAACGCCAGCAAGGTGCGTCGCCTCTACCGTGGCCAGGTACTGGCCGGCTTTGCCGGCGGCACCGCCGATGCCTTCACCCTGTTCGAGCGCTTCGAGGCCCAGCTCGAGAAGTATCAGGGCAATCTGGTCAAGTCCGCCGTCGAGCTGGCCAAGGACTGGCGAACCGACCGCGCCCTGCGCCGCCTCGAGGCGCTGCTGGCGGTGGCCGACAAGCACGCCTCGCTGATCATTACCGGCAACGGTGATGTGGTCGAACCCGAGCGCGGCATCATCGCCATCGGCTCGGGCGGCAACTATGCCCTGGCCTCGGCGCGCGCCCTGCTCGACAACACCGACCTGCCGGCCCGCGAGATCACCGAGAAGTCGCTGGAGATCGCCGGCGACATCTGCGTGTTCACCAACCACCACGTCACGCTGGAAGAGCTCTGATCATGACCCAGATGACCCCCCGCGAGATCGTCCACGCCCTGGACCAGTACATCATCGGCCAGCAGGACGCCAAGCGTGCCGTGGCCAGCGCCCTGCGCAACCGCTGGCGCCGCATGCAGCTCGACGAAGAGCTGCGTCAGGAAGTCACGCCCAAGAACATCCTGATGATCGGCCCCACCGGCGTGGGCAAGACCGAGATCGCCCGCCGCCTGGCCAAGCTCTCCGGCGCCCCCTTCATCAAGATCGAGGCGACCAAGTTCACCGAGGTGGGCTATGTGGGCCGCGACGTGGAATCGATCATTCGCGACCTCACCGAGGCGGCCATCAAGCTGGTCCGCGAACAGGCCAAGGATGAAGTGCGCCATCGGGCCGAGGACGCCGCCGAGGATCGCATTCTCGACGCCCTTCTGCCGCCACCGCGCGGCCAGGAAGATCAACCACGCACCGACAACGCGACCCGTCAGACCTTCCGCAAGAAGCTTCGTGAAGGCCAGCTCGACGACAAGGAAATCGATATCGAGGTCACGCCTCAGGGGCAGGGCATCGACATCATGACGCCGCCCGGCATGGAGGAAATGACCAGTCAGCTGCAGAGCCTGTTCTCCAACATGGGCAAGCAGAAGACCGAGACCCGCCGCGTCGCGGTCAAGGACGCCTTCGCCCTGCTGCGCGACGAGGAAGCCGCCAAGCTGGTCAACGAGGACGACATCAAGCAGCGCGCCATCGAGGCGGTGGAGCAGCATGGCATCGTCTTCCTCGACGAGCTCGACAAGGTCGCCAAGGGAAGCGGTCAATCCAGCGGCGGTGAGGTCTCCCGCGAAGGCGTGCAGCGCGACCTGCTACCGCTTATCGAAGGCTCCAGCGTCTCCACCAAGCACGGCATGGTGAAGACCGACCATATCCTGTTCATTGCCTCCGGCGCCTTTCACCTGTCGCGTCCTTCGGACCTGATCCCCGAACTCCAGGGCCGACTGCCGATCCGCGTCGAGCTCAACGCCCTGACGCCGGACGACTTCAAGCGCATCCTGACCGAACCCTCGGCAGCCCTGACTCGCCAGTACGAGGCACTGCTCGCCACCGAGGGCCTCAAGGTGGCATTCACCGACGACGGCATCGAGCGCATTGCCGAGATCGCCTGGAAGGTCAACGAAGGCACCGAGAACATCGGCGCCCGCCGCCTGCACACGGTGATGGAGCGACTCCTCGAGGACGCCTCTTTCAAGGGTTCCGACCTCGGTGAGACACTGACCATCGACGCCGCCTACGTCGACTCGCAACTCGGCGAACTCGCCGTCGACGAAGACCTCTCGCGGTATATCCTCTAAGCTGCGGCCGCGCCGCTTAGAGAAGGAAGATCGGCGCTTCGCGCCTTGAAGGAAGAAGAGGAGCCCTTCTTCTTCCTTCCCTCTTCCGTCTTTCCTCTCACCGGAGGTGCCCATGTCCGCTCCGATCCCCACCAAGATCCACTACCACAAGCAGGCCCGTGAGCTCGAACTCGGCTACGCCGACGGCACGAGCCAGCGTCTGTCGGTGGAATATCTGCGCGTCTTCTCGCCGTCCGCCGAGGTGCGGGGCCACGGTGGCCCCGAGTCCGCCACCCTGCAGGTCGGCAAGAAGGACGTCGGTCTGGCCAACATTTCGCGGGTCGGCCGCTACGCGATCAAGCTGCACTTCGACGATGGCCACGACAGCGGCCTGTACAGCTGGGACTATCTGCACGACCTCATCCAGCACCGTGACGCCAACTGGGCCGATTACCTGAAACGCCTGGAGGAAGCCGGCGCCTCGCGAGAGCCGATGGGCATCGAGATCAAGCAACTGTAGGGACAAGCGAGGATGTTCTTGCCGCCCCCAGAACTCTTCCGCTTCCCCGGCTGGGTGACCGGCATCGGCGTCAAGACAAGGGCGGTCACGGGGCGCTACAATATCGCCCCATCGAGCGAGGCCTGGCCTCGCCTCCTTCAGTGCAGCTGATTCGGGAGCCCCTCGCATGACCAGCGACAAGCACACCACGCATTTCGGCTACCAGGAAGTCCCGGTCACGGAGAAGGCCTCCCGCGTGGCAGACGTCTTCCATTCGGTGGCATCCCGCTATGATGTGATGAACGACCTGATGTCCTTTGGCATCCACCGGGTCTGGAAACGCCTGACCATCGAGCGAGCCGGCGTACGACCCGGCCACAACGTGCTCGATATCGCCGGCGGCACGGGCGATTTGACCTTCAGGTTCTCGCGACTGGTCGGCCCACGTGGCCGCGTGGTTCTGGCCGACATCAACGAATCCATGCTGCGGGTCGGCCGTGACAAGCTGATTGATCGCGGCGTGGGCGGCAATGTCGAGTACGTGCAGGCCAACGCCGAGACCCTGCCCTTTCCCGACAACAGCTTCGACTGCATCACCATCGCCTTCGGCCTGCGCAACGTCACCGACCAGAACGCCGCCCTGCGTTCCATGACACGAGTGCTCAAGCCCGGTGGCCGACTGCTGGTCCTGGAGTTCTCCAAGCCCCGCAGCGCCTTGCTCAACCGAGCCTACGACGAGTATTCCTTCCGCCTGTTGCCCCGCATGGGCGAATGCGTCGCCGGCGACGCCGACAGCTATCGCTATCTGGCCGAGTCGATTCGCATGCACCCCGACCAGGAGACCCTCAAGGGAATGATGGAAACCGCCGGCCTGGAGCGCGTCGAGTACACCAACCTCACCGGCGGCATCGTCGCCCTGCATCGCGGCATCAAACTGTGAGGCCGAGATGACATCGACCCTCTTGCTGGCCGGCCTCGAACGCACCCTCAATGCCTTGCTCGCCCGCGACCCCGCCGCGCCCTCACGGTTGGCGCGACTGGCCGGAAAATGCATCCTGCTGCGCCTGGAAGCTCCCTCCCTGGCGCTGAGCGCCCACTTCCACTCCGGCGGCATCGACCTGTTGCGCCCGGACGAGCCCGATGAAGCCTCCTTCGATGCCATCGTCGAGCTCGACACCGAGACCCTCGGCGAGCTGCTCGGCGGCGCCTCCATCGAGCGCCTGATGTTTCAGGGCAAGCTCTCGGTCAGAGGCCGCGTCCACCTGCTGGAAGAAGTCCGCGACCTGCTGCTGGACCTCGACCTGGATTGGGAAGGCGAACTGGCACGCTGGCTCGGCGACGTGCCCGCCCATAGCCTGGCCGAGGGTATGCGCAGCGTCGGTCGCTGGGGGCTTCGCACCCAGCGCGAGTTACGCGCCGACGTGGCCGAGTATGTCTTCGAAGAGGCCAGGTGGTTGCCGGGACAGCATCAGTTCGAGGTGATGCGAGACCACCTCACCGAACTGGAACTCGCCACCGATCGCCTTGAGGCGCGCCTCGAACGGCTGCGCCGTCGGCTGACCGCCCCGGAGACCTCGGCATGATCTCGCGCCTGCTGCGCATCACCTGGGTCATCAGCCGCTATCGGCTGGATACCCTGCTGCCGTTGACGCGCATGCCCTGGTGGCTGCGCGGGCTCTTCCTGGTGTCGCCGCTGCGCCTGATCCCCACCGGCCCGCGCTGCCGCGGCGAGCGGTTGCGTCTGGCCCTGGAGACCCTCGGGCCGATCTTCATCAAGTTCGGCCAGGTGCTGTCGACGCGTCGTGACCTGTTGCCGCCGGATATCGCCGATGAGCTCAAGCGTCTCCAGGACCAGGTCCCGCCCTTCCCCGGCGAACAGGCCAGCGCGCTGGTCGAGCAGGAACTCGGCATGTCACTCGACGAGGCCTTTGCCCGCTTCGCCACCGAGCCCCTGGCATCGGCCTCCATCGCGCAGGTTCACGCCGCGACCCTTCACAGCGGCGAGGATGTGGTAGTCAAGATTATCCGCCCCGGCATCGAAAGAGTCATGCGCCAGGACATGGCGCTGCTGTACCGGCTCGCCGGCATCCTGGCACGGATTCCCGAGGCCCGCCGCCTGCGACCGGTCGAGGTGGTGCGCGACTACGAATCGACGCTGTTCGACGAGCTCGACCTGACCAAGGAAGCCGCCAATACTTCCCAGCTCAAGCGCAACTTCCAGTACTCGCCGCTGCTGTACGTACCGGCAATCCACTGGGACCTGACCCGCCATCGGGTCATGGTCCAGGAACGCATCCACGGCGTCCCCGTGGCCGATACGGCCGCACTCGAGGCCCAGGGCACCGACCTCAAGAAACTCGCCGAACGCGGTGTGGAAATCTTCTTCACCCAGGTCTTTCGCGACAACTTCTTCCATGCCGACATGCACCCGGGCA
The DNA here is from genome assembly GCF_001662305.1 of Halomonas caseinilytica. GTDB lineage: Bacteria > Pseudomonadota > Gammaproteobacteria > Pseudomonadales > Halomonadaceae > Halomonas > Halomonas caseinilytica. The sequence continues at coordinate 174,501 of NZ_BDEP01000016.1, read as the reverse complement.
ACATCTTCGTGGCCCGCGAGACACCCCGGGATCCGCAGTACATCGCCATCGACTGCGGCATCGTCGGCAGCCTGACCCGCGAGGACCAGGACTATCTGGCTCGCAACCTGCTGGCCTTCTTCCACCAGGACTACTACGAGGTCGCCGCTCTGCACATCGAGTCCGGCTGGGTCGGCGAGGACACCCGGGCCAACGAATTCGCCGCCGCCGTGCGTACCGTCTGCGAGCCGATTCTCGAGAAACCGCTGAAGGACATCTCCTTCGGCCAGGTACTGCTCGGCCTGTTCCAGACCGCACGGCGCTTCAACATGGAAGTCCAGCCGCAACTGGTGCTGTTGCAGAAGACCCTGCTCAATATCGAGGGCCTCGGGCGCCAGCTTTATCCAGACCTGGACTTGTGGGCCACGGCCAAGCCCTTCCTCGAGCAGTGGATGCGCGAGCGTGCCGGCGCACGCGGGTTCTGGGAATCTCTCAAGCGCCAGGCCCCGGAGCTCTCCCGCCAGCTACCGGAACTTCCCGTACTGGCCCACCAGGCGCTGGCCCGGGCCGAGCGCGGCCATCAGCATCAACGCCGCCAGTCCGAGGCCGTGGATGATATCCGCCAACGCCTCGGGCGGCAGAGCCGCCGTCATCGGCGCTTGCGCCTGGGCATATTGCTGGTGGCCGTGGCCCTGGCCTGGCAACCACTGGCCGAATGGGCCGACGGACAGCCCTGGCCGGTGCTCGGCGCCGCCCTGCTGGGCGCCTTGCTGTTGGCCTGGAACTGATCACCCTGTAACGGAATCTTAAACAATGAGCGATATTCTCGAACGCCTTCATGACGTGCTCGAACAGCGTCGCCATGCAGACCCGGAAGACTCCTACGTGGCCGCCTTGCATCACAAGGGCTTGAACAAGATACTCGAGAAAGTCGGCGAGGAAGCCACCGAGACACTGCTGGCGGCCAAGGACGCCGAGGGAGGCGGGGACGACCAGCGCCAGGCATTGGTCGCCGAGACCGCCGACCTGTGGTTTCATAGCTTGGTGATGCTCTCGCACCTGGACCTGGATCATCGCCAGGTGCTCGACGAACTGGCCCGGCGCTTGGGCGTTTCCGGGCACGATGAGAAGGCCGCTCGATAACGCCGACACCGTCGCCGTATCGACGCTCCCGATTCGCACTTTCGCTTCGGCAGCTCCGAAGCCAAAACCTGAGGAAGTCTCCATGTTAGGTGGTATCAGTATCTGGCAACTGCTGATCGTGCTCGGCATCATCATCCTGATCTTCGGCACCAAGAAACTGCGCAATGTGGGCGGCGACCTGGGCGGTGCCGTGAAAGGCTTCAAGAAGGCGATGAACGAGGACGAAAAGGGCAACGACAAGAGCACGGACGATCCTCAGGCGCGCGTCAGCCACGACGACGAAGGCACGACCTACGACGTCAAGGCCGAGCGCAAGGCAGAGGAACAGGACGAGCGCAAGTAAGCCGCCATGTTCGACATCGGCTTTCTCGAACTCCTGATCCTCGCCGTCGTCGGCCTGCTGGTGCTGGGTCCCGAGCGCCTGCCTCGCGCGGCCCGTACCGCTGGACTCTGGATCGGCCGCATCAAGCGTTCCGTCTCCGACATGCAGCGGGAGATCAACAGCCAGCTCGAGGCAGAAGAGCTGCGCCGCAAGCTCGACGAGCAGCAGAAAAAGCTCGACGAGAGTGTCGATCGCGTCAAGCGCGATGTGGAAGGCCTCGCCAAGACCGACACCCCCAGCACCGATGACGCCCCTTCCACGGGCCATGAGCCCTCCCACGACACAGGCATCGAGCGTCGCTCCGACGAATCCACTTCTAAAGATGCCGACAAGGACGCCGCCTCCCGATGAGCCAACAGGAGCAAAAGCACGCCCCGCTGATCGAGCACCTGATCGAGCTGCGCTCACGACTGATGCGCGCCGTGGTGGTCATCCTGGTGATATTCCTCGGGCTCTACGCCTTCGCCAACGACATCTACACCTTCGTTGCCACCCCCTTGATGGCGCTGCTGCCGGAAGGCTCGCAGATGATCGCCACCGAAGTGGCCTCGCCCTTCCTCGCGCCGTTCAAGCTGACCCTGATGGTGGCGGTCTTCATTGCCGTACCTTTCGTGCTCCACCAGGCCTGGGCCTTCATCGCCCCGGGCCTGTACGACAACGAAAAGAAGCTGGCCCTCCCGCTGCTGGCCTCGAGCATCGCGCTTTTCTACGCCGGCGCCGCCTTCGCCTACTACGTGGTCTTCCCGCTGCTGTTCCAGTTCTTTACCCAGGCCGGGCCCGAGAACGTCGCGGTGATGACCGACATCCAGCAGTACCTCAACTTTGTCCTCAAGCTGTTCTTCGCCTTCGGCGTGGCCTTCGAGATTCCCATCGCCACCTTCCTGCTGATCCTCTCTGGCGCCACCACCGTGGAGAGCCTGTCCCGCAAACGCCCCTACGTCGTGCTCGGCTGCTTCGTCATCGGCATGCTGCTGACCCCACCTGACGTCGTTTCGCAAAGCCTGTTGGCGATACCGATGTATCTGCTCTACGAAGTGGGGCTGCTGTTCGGCCGGCTGATCAAGCGAAAGCGCGACGCGGATGCGGCCGACGAGCCATAAGCTCTAAGCTCAAAGGCAAATGAATGCAAAGCGCCTCGATAGCAAAGCCATCGAGGCACTGTTCCTCCCGCTTGAAGCTTCCAGGCGCGAAGCACCGCTCTTCCAGCTTAAAGATCCATCAGCTCATCGATACGGTCGACCAGCTTGAAGATCCCGGTGGCGGCTTCGCCGATGCGGGTTGCCAGCATGTAGGCCGGCGTGGTGACGACACGGTTCTCGAAATCCACGACGATGTCCTCGACACCGCAGCTGCGGTGCAGCCCGCCCATGGCGCTGATCGCGCCGGCCACGCTCGGATCGTGACCGACGGTCACGGCAATCCCCGGCCCCAGCAGTCGCGGCACCATGACGGGAGCGATGCACATCAGGCCGATCGGCTTGCGATCCTCGTAGAAGTCCGCCAGCGCTTCCCCGAGCCCAGCCTGGATGACCAGATCGGCACCGTCTTCGGCAAAGGTGGAAAGGTTCTTGGCCACCCCGAAGCCACCCGGCAGAATCACGGCGTCGAACTCATCGGCCTCCAGCTCCTCGAGTGGCGCGACATCACCTCGGGCAAGCCGTGCCGATTCGACGAGCACGTTGCGACGCTCCTCGCTCTGGGACTCCCCATTGCGGTGGTCGATCACATCGTGCTGATCGATGTTCGGGGCGAAGCAGCGATATCCGATGCCCAGTTGGTCCAGACGCAGCAGGGTCAGGGTGGTCTCGTAGATCTCCGAGCCGTCCTGCACCCCGCACCCCGACAGAATCACTGCCACCTGCTTGCTCATGCTCGTCTCCTTGAACGCGTGCTCCCACCGGTTTCGCCGGGCGGGGTCAGTCAATGTGAACCCTTCACTCTAGAGAGTCGCCAAGGGTGCGACAAGACGCATCTTTCGAGACCCTGCCACGCTGATATACTCGAGGCATTGTCATCACAATGTCATCTCGGGCCGCCAGACTTCCCCTTGGCGGCCCAGGTCACCAGTCGGAGTAATCGCCTTGAGCCTCATGACCTCACGCCAGTTCCCTGCCACACGCATGCGGCGCATGCGTCGTGACGACTTCTCGCGTCGCATGATGCGCGAGAACACCCTGACGCCTGCCGACCTGATCTGGCCGGTATTCGTGCTCGAGGGCGAAGGCCAGCGTGAAGCGGTGCCCTCCATGCCCGGCGTGGAGCGGCTATCCCTGGACCTGCTGATCGAGGAGGCTCGGGAGGCCCGCGACCTGGGCATTCCCGTACTGGCACTCTTCCCGGTGGTGGAGCCATCGCTGAAGAGCGAGCTGGCCGAGGAGTCGTACAGCGCCAGCGGGCTGATCCAGCGCAGCGTGCGCGAACTCAAGCGCGCCGTACCGGAAATCGGCATCATGACCGACGTGGCCCTGGACCCCTATACCAGTCACGGGCAGGACGGCATCCTCGACAGCGAGGGCTATGTGCTCAACGACCGCACCGTGGAGACCCTGATCAAGCAGGCACTGTCCCACGCCGAGGCGGGCGCCGACATCATTGCCCCATCCGACATGATGGACGGGCGCATCGGTGCCATTCGTCAAGTGCTGGAGAAAGAGCAGTTGCACAATACGCGGATCATGGCCTATAGCGCCAAATACGCCTCGAGCTATTACGGTCCCTTCCGCGACGCCGTGGGGTCGGCCAGCAATCTGGGACGCGCCGACAAGGCCACCTACCAGATGGATCCCGCCAACGGTGACGAGGCCCTCCACGAAGCCGCCCTGGACCTGGCCGAAGGCGCCGACATGGTAATGGTCAAGCCCGGCATGCCCTACCTGGACGTGGTGCGTCGCGTGAGAGACGAACTCCGGGTGCCGACCTTCGCCTACCAGGTCAGCGGGGAGTACGCCATGCACATGGCGGCCTTCGACAACGGCTGGCTGGATGCCGACGCGGTCATGCTGGAGTCGCTGATGTGTTTCAAGCGCGCCGGTGCCGACGGCATCCTGACGTATTTCGCCAAGCGAGCGGCTCGCCTGCTCGCCGACGGTTCCGATAACACCTGAACGCCGGACGGGAGCCCCGCCGGCTGACGACAGCAGGGATCTCCCATGGAAGAATCGCATCGCCCAGAGGCCAAAAGCGAGCTGGACATCACCCCGAGCGGCGAGGCCCCGGTACCTCGACTCAACCAGACACGCACCGGCATCAAGCCCAAGGCGATGCCGGACCCGGAAGCCGATCTCACCGACCCGGGTCTGTACTTCAATCGCGAACTGTCGCATCTGCAGTTCAACGTACGGGTCCTCGAGCAGGCACTGGACGAGGCGCATCCGCTCCTCAATCGACTGATGTTCCTGCTGATCTTCTCGTCGAACATGGACGAGTTCTTCGAGATCCGGGTAGCGGGCCTCAAGAACCAGGTGGCCCTGGGCGACGAGACGACCGGCGCCGATGGCCGACCGCCCCGCTCGGTACTGGCCGAGATCTCCCAGATCGCTCATGAGCAGGTCGAGCGCCAGTATCGCATCCTCAACGAGCATCTCATCCCGGCACTGGAGCAGCAGGGCCTGAGGTTCCGGCGCCGCGGCGACTGGAGCGAGGCACAACGCGAATGGGTCCGTGACTATTTCGAGTCCGAGATCATGCCAGTGATCAGCCCCATCGGCCTGGACCCGTCACACCCCTTCCCGCGGCTGGTCAACAAGAGCCTGAACTTCATCGTCGAGCTGGAAGGCAAGGATGCCTTCGGCCGCGAGGGCGGCATGGCGATCCTGCCGGCGCCACGCTCCCTGCCCCGAGTGATCGCCCTGCCCGGTGAGCTGTGCGAGGAAGGCTTCACCGAGTACGTTTTCCTGTCATCGATGATCCACGCCCATGCCGAAGAGGTCTTCCCAGGCATGTCGGTGCGCGGTTGCTACCAGTTCCGGCTGACCCGCAATGCCGATCTCTCCGTGGATCCCGAGGACGTCTCCGACCTGGCCTCCGCGCTGCGTGGCGAGCTACTGTCACGCCGTTACGGCAGCGGCGTGCGCCTCGAGGTAGCCGACAACTGTCCCGACGAACTCGTCGACTTCCTGCTCAAGCAGTTCGAACTGGGCGAGGCGGACCTCTACCGGGTCAATGGCCCGGTGAACCTGACCCGCATGATGTCGGTGCTCGGCGAAGTGGATCGTCCCGAACTGCTCTACCGCGCCTTCATCCCCGGCCAGACCAAGGCGCTGAGCAAGCGCGACAGCGTGCTGCACGCCATGGCCGAGGGCGACATCCTGCTTCATCACCCCTTCCAGTCCTTCGCCCCCGTGGAAGAACTGCTGCGCGAGGCGGCGCGGGACCCGGATGTACTGGCCATCAAGCAGACGCTCTACCGCACCGGCGCTGACTCGCCGATCGTCAATGCACTGGTGGAAGCCGCTGGCAACGGCAAGGAAGTAACCGTGGTGATCGAACTGCGGGCGCGGTTCGACGAAGCCGACAACCTGGCTCTCGCCTCGCGGCTGCAGGAGGCCGGCGCCATCGTCATCTACGGCGTGATGGCCTACAAGACCCACGCCAAGATGATGCACATCGTGCGTCGCGAGCGCGGCGAACTGCGCCACTACGCCCACCTCGGCACCGGCAACTACCACTCCAAGACCGCCAAGCTGTATACCGACTACAGCCTGCTCACCGCCAACCCGGTATTGTGCGCCGACGTCCACAAGGTCTTCCAGCAGCTCTCCGGCATGGGCCGGGCACGCAAGATCGAAAAGCTGCTGCACGCGCCCTTCACCCTGCACGAGCGCCTGGTGGAAATGATCGATCGCGAAGCCGCGCATGCCCGCAAGGGCAAGCGGGCTCACCTGATCATCAAGTGCAATTCACTCACCGAGCCCAAGCTGATACAGGCGCTTTACCGCGCCTCCCAGGCCGGCGTGGAATGTGATCTGATCATCCGCGGCATGTGCTGCCTGCGCCCCGGCCTGCCCGGCATTTCCGAATCCATTCGCGTGCGCTCGATCATCGGCCGCTTCCTCGAGCACACCCGGGTGTTCCACTTCCACAACGACGGCAAGCCGGAAACCTGGGGGTCAAGCGCCGACTTCATGGCACGCAACATGTTCCATCGCGTGGAGACCTGCTTCCCGTTGCTCGACAAGAAACTGGCCGCACGGGTGCGCAAGGATCTCGAGACCTATCTGGTGGACAACTGCCAGAGCTGGCTGCTGCAGGGCGACGGCACCTACGTCAAGCAGACGCCCGGCGACGCCGCCCCGATCAGCGCCCAGGAAACGCTGCTTTACGCCTACGCGGCGCGTGCCTGAAAGCCGTAAGCCGGCATGCGGCCACCCAGGACGACGAGAAAAGTTTTACTTAAAGCTTACAGCTCTCAACTTCCAGCGCCGGGCGAAGCCCGGCGCAACTTCTCGGCCGCCGTCAGCAACAGGTGCTCGGTCGTCTCCCAGCCGATGCAGGCATCGGTCACCGAGACGCCATAGCGTAGATGATCGGGTTCGAGAGGCTGCTTGCCCTCGTGGATGTGGCTCTCGAGCATCAGGCCGATCAAGGCATCGTCGCCCGCCAGGCGTTGCCCCAGCACGTCGAGCATCACTTCGCTCTGGCGTCGATGGTCCTTGCGGGCATTGGCATGGCTGCAGTCCACCATCAGGCGCGGCGAGAGACCCGCGTCCGCCAGGGCCCGGCGACTCGCCGCCACCTGGGGAGCCCGGTAATTGGGTTCACCGTGCCCGCCCCGCAGGACCACATGGGTGTGAGGATTGCCGGCAGTCTCGCGCACCACCGGGCTTCCATCCGGCGCCATGGCGAAATGCTGATGAGGGTGCCGAGCGGCATGCATGGCATCCAGCGCGACTCCGATGTCTCCGCTGGTGGCATTCTTGAACCCCACGACGGCCTCGAGCCCGCTAGCCAGTTCCCGATGCAGCTGGGACTCCGTGGTACGCGCCCCGATGGCGACCCAGGACAGCAGGTCGTCCAGATAGGCGGCCAGCATCGGCTGCAAGAGTTCGGTGGCGACCGGCAGCCCCAGTTCAGCGATGTCTCGCATCAGTCGGCGCGACAGCGAAAGGCCCCGCGCCATGTCACCGCGACCATTGAGATCCGGGTCATAGGCCAGCCCCTTCCAGCCCACGGTAGTGCGAGGTTTTTCTACATAGACCCGCATCACCGGTAGGATGCGATCGTCGATACGCGGTGCCAGCTCGGCCAGGCGGCGAGCATAGTCGAGGGCGGCGACGGGATCATGAATCGAACAGGGGCCGACGATCACCAGCAGACGGTCATCGCGGCCGGCAAGGATGTCACGGATGGCCTGGCGGTGTTGCTGGATACGACCGGCGAGCGGCGTGGCAAGCGAGACGTCGTGACGAAGTGCTTCCGGGGTTGGCAAGACAGTCTCGCCGGTACGGTCGGTCAGGGCGTGTCGAGAAAGCGAGGAAACGGGGGCATTCATGAGCTTCAACTCCGTGAGCGTGAACATCGATTGGCTGTCGTCGTGCCACCGGCAAGCTCACGGTCGGAGGTGGCATCCAGGCCCGACCACGCAACGCTAAATCGCCAGCCGTAACCGTAATAGTCCCGTCCCAGGATACGGCGGTCGGCATGGAAGCGATGGTTGACGGTCATGGTCGTTCTCCTCGATGAATGCATGGGACAAAACACAAAACCCCCGGGCGGGGTTGCCGTCCGGGGGTTTCGTCGATGGAGGCAACCCTGGGTGGGGCGAGCCTCGCGGTGGTGTCCTTCGCTGTCTTGGCGTCAGGACACGACCGCCGGCACGCCGTCGCTAAACCAATAGCGATAGCCGGGCCACCGGCCCTCGAAACGCTGCCCACGACCATACGCCGCCTGCGGGGCGGAACGTAGGAATCGGGTGCAAGGGCTCGCGGGCATGGTCGTCTCCTGAAATCTCCCCAACATCCTGCCGTGTCGTGACGCCGATGACAAGCGCTCATGTGCTCCACACCGTCGATGGCATCACTAGCGCAGGTGTCGGCCGCCATCCACCGGCAGTGTCGTCCCGGTCACATAGCGGTTGTCGAGCAGATAGCGCAGGCTCTCGTAGATCACGCCGGGGCCGGGAATCGTGGCCATCGCCGACTTGGCCCTGGCCTTCTCCGCATAGGCCTCATCGTCGTTCTCGCCCAGCATGATCATGGCCGGCGCGATGGCGTTGACCTGGATCGTGGGGGCATAGCGGGCGGCAAAGGACAGCGTCAGGTTCTCCAGCCCCGCCTTGGAAGCCGCATAGGCGATATGCTTGCGCGATCCTCGGGTCGCCACGTAGTCGGTCATGTGCACGATGTCGCGCAACGGCTCGCCGCACGCCTCGAGAAGCTCGCGCGCCTCGAGGTTGATCAGGTAAGGCGCCAGCATGTGCACCCGGAACAGGTGCTCGAAGTTGGTGCCGGCCTCACCGCCCTCGGCATCGGGTAACCAGTCGCTGGCATTATGGACGATGGCCCGCAGCGACGAGGTGGTTTCCCGAAGCCGCGCCATGAAATCGCGAATGCCCGCCTCGTCACCGAAATCGGCCTGCAGCGTCACGATGCCACGCTCGCGCAGGGCATCCAGTGCCGGCCGTTCGCGACGATAGGTGACGATCACCGGATGGCCATCGTCACACAACCGCTCGGCACAGTGCCGACCGAGTCGCTGTGCCCCGCCGGTGATCAGGATCGGTGCCGCGCTCATGCCCTTCTCTCCTTGACCAGACTCCCTACGGTCGGCACCAGAGGCTCTCTCGGCGCGTAGGCAAAGACATCGGAAAACACCCGGGACGGCACCAACCCAAGCGATGCCAGGACATCGACACAGGCATAGACCATGCCCGGCGAGCCGGACAGGTAGACATCGTGGGCGGAGACATCGGCAAGCCGCTGTGCCAGCACCTCGTCCACGCGCCCACGGTGTCCACTCACCCGTTCGTCATCGAAATCCGCCGCCACCCCGGCCTCGCTGACGCCGTGAAAGTGGACATGGGGATACGCCGCAGCCCACTCCCGGGGCAAGCGTTCCAGGTAGAAATCCCGACGCTCCTTGGCCGCCCACCACAGCTCGACATGACGCTCGGGGTCTTCGGCCAGGGCCGACTCCACGATGGCCTTCATCTGTGCGAAGCCGGTGCCGGCAGCCACCAGCAGCAAGGGGCGCCGACTGTCGGGATCGATGATGCAGTCGCCGCTGGGAAGGCGCAGCCTGAGCTGCTCGGCCTCCACCAGTAACTCACGCAGCTTGGCTGAGTTGCTGCGTTCCGGCCAATGCTGGATATGCAGCTCGATGCGCCCATCCCCGCCATGGGCATTGGCAATGGAGAAAGGCACCCATTCCCCCTCACCGATATCGAGTTCGAGATACTGGCCGGCCGCGTGGGCCACGGCCTCGGCACGGCCTTCCAGATAAACGCGAAAGACGTCGGGCGTGAGGTCCTCGACCTCTGCTACCCGGCAAGTCAGGGTTCTGGCTGTCATGCATGCCTCTTGTCGGTGTCGGGGAATTCGATGCCAAGCTCTGCCCAGCGCTCGCTGACCCTGGCCTTCACCGCCTCGTCCATGACGATGGGTCGGCCCCACTCGCGCTCGGTCTCACCTGGCCACTTGCTGGTGGCATCCAGCCCCATCTTGGAACCGAGCCCCGCCACCGGGGAGGCGAAGTCCAGATAATCGATGGGCGTGTTTTCGACCATCACGGTATCCCGGGCAGGGTCCATGCGCGTAGTGATCGCCCAGATGACATCCCGCCAGTCTCGGGCGTTCACGTCATCGTCGAGCACCACCACGAATTTGGTGTACATGAACTGGCGCAGGAAGCTCCACACGCCCATCATCACCCGCTTGGCATGGCCCGGATACTGCTTCTTCATGGTCACCACCGCCATGCGGTAAGAGCACCCTTCGGGCGGTAGATAGAAGTCGACGATCTCGGGAAACTGCTTGCGCAGGATGGGCACGAACACTTCATTGAGCGCCAGCCCGAGCACCGCCGGCTCGTCCGGAGGGCGTCCTGTATAGGTGGAGTGATAGATGGCGTCGCGTCGCATGGTCATGCGCGTCACGGTGAAGACCGGAAACTCCTCCACCTCGTTGTAGTAGCCGGTATGGTCGCCGTAGGGGCCTTCCGGCGCCGTGTCGTCGGGATGAATGACGCCTTCGAGGATGATCTCCGCCGAGGCGGGCACCTCGAGGTCGACATGCCCGCCCTTGACCAATTCGGTGCGCGACCCGCGCAGCAGGCCAGCGAAGGCGTACTCGGAGAGCGTATCGGGCACCGGCGTCACGGCGCCGAGAATGGTCGCCGGGTCGGCCCCCAGCGCCACCGCCACCGGGAAAGGCTCGCCGGGATGCGACTCGCGCCACTCCTGATAGTCCAGCGCACCGCCTCGATGGGACAGCCAGCGCATGATCAAGCGATTGCGCGAGAGCTTCTGCTGCCGATAGATGCCCAGATTCTGGCGCGACTTGTTCGGCCCCCGGGTCACCACCAGCGGCCAGGTGATCAGCGGCGCGGCATCGCCTGGCCAGCAATGCTGGATGGGCAAGCGGTCGAGATCGACCTCGTCGCCCTCATACACCAGCTCCTGGACCGGCGCCTTGCGAACCGTCTTGGGGCCCATGCGCATGACCTGCTTGAAGACCGGCAGCTTGTCCAGCGCATCGCGGAACCCCTTGGGCGGCTCGGGCTCCTTGAGGAAGGCCAGCAGCTCGCCCACCTCGCCGAGCGCGCTCACCGACTCCTGCCCCATGCCCATGGCAACCCGCCTCGGCGTTCCGAACAGATTGCCGAGCAGCGGCATGTCGTGTCCCTTGACGTTCTCGAACAGCAGCGCCGGGCCACCGGCACGCAGAGTGCGGTCACAGATTTCGGTGATCTCGAGATAGGGATCCACCTCGGCAGTGACGCGCGTGAGCTCGCCCTGTTGCTCCAGCACCGCGATGAACTCGCGCAGATCCTTGTACTTCATGCGGCCTTCCCGTTTCCCGAACGACACACAGCAAAAGGGGCAGCATATCATGCTGCCCCTTCGGGATGCTGCGCCTGGGCGCCATTGCCCGACACCCCTGCGCCGATCGACCCGAAAATGAAGAAGAGCGGCGAGGCGTTGAGAGCTGGCCGTTGCGAGCGAAGACGAGACAAGGCGGAAAACAGCGAAAGTGCGGAGTTTACTTTAGTAAATGAGCAGCTTGAGCTGTTTTCCAACGCCGCATCGTCGAGTGCTGCAGGCCAGAATCAACGTCTTTTCATGGCCTCGAAGAATTCCAGGTTGGTCTTGGTATCCTTCAAGCGATCGATCAGGAACTCGGTGGCCGCCACGTCTTCCATGGGATTGAGCAGCTTGCGCAGGATCCACATGCGCTGCATTTCCTCCTCGGAGGCAATGAGATCTTCGCGGCGGGTGCCGGAGCGACGGATGTTGAGCGCCGGATAGACACGCTTCTCGGCCAGCTTGCGGTCCAGGTGGGCCTCCATATTGCCGGTGCCCTTGAACTCCTCGAAGATCACCTCGTCCATCTTGGAGCCGGTATCGACCAGCGCCGTGGCGATGATGGTCAGGCTGCCGCCTTCCTCGATGTTACGTGCCGCACCGAAGAAGCGCTTGGGCTTCTCGAGGGCATGGGCGTCGACACCACCGGTCAGCACCTTGCCCGAGGACGGCACGACGGTGTTGTAGGCCCGGGCCAGGCGCGTGATGGAGTCGAGCAGGACCACCACGTCACGCTTGTGCTCGACCAGTCGCTTGGCCTTCTCGATGACCATTTCGGCGACCTGCACGTGACGTGCCGGCGGCTCGTCGAAGGTCGAGGCCACCACCTCGCCACGCACCGTGCGCGACATCTCGGTGACCTCCTCGGGCCGCTCGTCGATCAGCAGCACGATCAGGTGACACTCGGGATTGTTGCGGGTGATGGACGTGGCGATGTTCTGCAACATCAGCGTCTTGCCCGCCTTGGGCGGAGACACCAGAAGGCCACGCTGTCCCTTGCCAATGGGCGAGGTCAGGTCGATGATCCGCGCCGTCAGATCCTCAGTGGAGCCGTTGCCGATCTCCATGCGCAGTCGTTCCTGGGGGAACAGCGGCGTGAGGTTCTCGAAGAGGATCTTGTGCTTGGCGTTTTCCGGCTTGTCGAAGTTGATCTGACTGACCTTCAACAGCGCGAAGTAACGCTCCCCTTCCTTGGGCGGACGAATCTTGCCGGAAATGGAGTCGCCCTTGCGCAGATTGAAGCGCCGGATCTGAGAAGGCGAGACGTAGATGTCATCGGGGCCGGCCAGATAGGAACTGTCGGCGCTACGCAGGAAGCCGAACCCGTCCTGCAGGATCTCCAGCACACCATCCCCGTAGATGGCCTCGCCGCTCTTGGCGTGCTTCTTGAGAATGGCAAAGATGATGTCCTGCTTACGGGAGCGCGCCAGATTGTCGATGCCCATTTCGCGGGCAATCTCCAGGAGTTCCGGCACGGGCTTTTGCTTGAGTTCGGTAAGATTCATCGGTGTGTTCAGACGTTGCTCTTGAAAGCCGGGCGATATGCGCCGTGATGGACAGAAGGCGAGACGGAAACGCCATAGTTGGGTGCGTTCAGAGCCCGGACAGGCTGCTCTCGTTTGCGCGGATCCTATGGCCATGGAGGGACAACCGCCAAGTACGGGGATGTCGACCATGAACGTATATCGAGGGAGCAGGTTAGTTTCGCCTGAATCAGCGGATCTGGCCGAAGACCAATATCACGGGCTGATGCAGTGGGCTATCTGACGACTTGGAGTTTGACCGCGGCGCAGTCGCCGTTGAGCGGTCGGAAAGCATTCGGAACAGGCGAACGCCCCGATACTAGTCAACGCCGCGGCGAAACGCAAGCCCCCATGCGTTCGACGATTGACAAGCTCCACGGGGGCCCGCAACCTTTGACCTGTCACCCTGAAGGACCCGTCATGACAGCGCTCAAGGACAGACCGGACGCCGCCCCGAGCGGCACGACGACACAGGAAGAGCCGCGACGCCTCGCCGCCATCGACCTCGGCTCCAACAGCTTCCACCTGCTGGTCGCCAACTATCAGCATGACCGGCTGCAGGTGGTTGCCCGCAAAGGAGAAAAGGTGCAGCTGGCCGATGGCGTCGGCGAGGACGGCCTGCTCGACGAGGCCGCCATGACGCGAGCCCTGGACTGCCTGGCCCGCTTCGCGCCCTTTCTCGAAGACATCACGCCACGTAACCTGCGGGTCGTCGGCACCAACGCCCTGCGCAGCGCCGACAACAGCCAGGCGTTCATCGATCGGGCCGAGGCCCTGCTGGGCACCCGCATCGAGATCATCGCCGGTCGCGAGGAAGCGCGTCTGATCTACCTTGGCGCGGCGCACGCCCTGGCCGAGGACGGTCGCCGGCTGATCGTCGACATCGGCGGCGGCTCCACGGAACTCATCATCGGCGAGCACTTCGACCCCCTGGCCCTGGAAAGTCTCAGCATGGGGTGCGTGACCTTTACCCGCCGCTTCTTCAACAACGGCGAACTCAGCGAGAAGCGCATGCGACGCGCCGAGCTGGCCGCGCTCTCGGAGCTCGCCAACATCCGCCGCCCCTACCAGAAGATCGGCTGGCTGGATCCGGTCGGCTCCAGTGGCACCATCAAGGCGGCCGCCGCCGTGATCGCCGCCGCCGGCAAGTCTCCCGAAGGGGTGATAACCCGCCAGGGCCTGCTCGACCTGCGCAAGCGCCTGATCAAGACCAAGCGCCTGGACAAGGTTTCCCTGACCGGACTCAAGGCGGACCGCGCACGCGTCTTTCCCGCCGGGGTGGCGATTCTCGTCGCCATCTTCGAAGCCTTCGACCTTGAGGAAATGCGCTATGCCGACGGCGCCCTGCGCGAAGGTGTGCTCTACGACCTCGTCGGCCGCAACAGCCCGGAAGACCCACGCCTGAAAACGCTGGATGCCCTGATACAACGTTACGACGTCGACCGCCGGCAGGCCGACAACGTCGCCGCCACGGCCCTGGGACTGCTGGCGCAGGTCCGCGATGCCTGGGCGCTGGACGATGACCAGGCTCGCTTCCTTGAATGGGCAAGCCGGCTGCACGAGATCGGGCTGGCCATCTCGCACAGCCAGTTCCATCGACATGGCGCCTACCTGCTGGAACACTCCGATCTGTCAGGGTTCTCGCGTCCCGAACAGCGGCTGCTCGCCTTTCTCGTCCGCGCCCACCGACGCAAGTTCCCGACCAAGGAATGGCAGGCCCTGCCCTCGTCCGAGCAGGTTCCCCATGGACGCCTGGCACGCCTGTTGCGCCTGGCGGTGCTGCTCAACCACTCGCGTCCCGAGCAGCCGCCCGCCCAACCCGAGCTTCGCGCCTCGGGCGAGGCGCTGACCCTGCACTGCGACGAGAGTGACGATCTCAACCTGTTGCTGGCCGATCTCGAGCAAGAAGTCGCCTACCAGCATGCCGCCGGCCTGGAACTGACGCTGATCTGAGCTCAGGGCGCTCGCCATCCCTCGGCGAGCGCCAGCCACCCCGCGGGGCCGCCTACCGCCACCACGCATTCGCCCTGCCAGACCACCCATGCTCGCGCCCTCTCCCAGGGAGGCACTTCGCGCTCCTGCAGCACGCGCTTGAGATCGCGCGCCCCCCGCCCCGGCAGTCGCAAGTGCTCTCCACCGAGACGAGGCGCCAGCGTCAGGCGCGCGGGTGAGCCATCCTCGCGAACGAGCCCCATGCGGAATTCACCCAGCGGCGTCACCAGCGGCGACCGACCGTCCCATTCGCCTCGCCAGTCAGGCGGCAGCGACACGGGAGGTGCCATCAAGTACAGCGTCTTGCGCCAGATCCGAGCCTCACCTCCCGACCAGGCGACCCGCACCTCGGCATCGCGGCGCGCCTCGAGCTGGTCGAGCAGGCTATCCAGTCGCCTGGCCGGCGGCGCTGGCAACCCCTGGCGACTCAGGCAATGGCGAATCAACAGGCGACAGCGCGGCGCCGAGAAGGCTTGCAGGGCATCGACAGCCAGACAGCCCGGATTCCCGCCCAAGCGCGCCAGATCCTCACTGGCGAACTCATCGAGCAGGCCATCGGCCTCGCCGGCCAATTCGGCACTGCGCGCCAGCGACGCACTGGCTTCGGGCCAGCGCCGCGCCAGTACCGGCATCACGCGATGACGCAGAAAGTTGCGATCCTGGTGAGTCTCGGCGTTGCTCGGATCCTCGACCCAGGCAAGCGCTCGGCGCGCCGCCTCGGCCTCCAGGGCTGCCCGGGAAACCCCGAGCCAGGGGCGTGCCAGCCGCGCCCCGGCCTGCTCACGCTCGACAGGCATGGCGGCCAGGCCGCGCAGGCCAGCACCACGCAGTGCCGCCAGCAGGAAGGTTTCAGCCTGATCGTCACGATGCTGGGCCAACCAGAGGGTATCGCCCTCTCCCACGCAACGCGCAAAGGCTGCATAGCGGGCGCGCCGTGCCGCACCTTCCAGGCCCTCGCCACTCGACACCTCGACATTCACCCGCTCGACGCACAGCGACACGCCCAGGCGCTCGCAAAGCTCGCGACAATGGCACTCGAAGTCGTCGGCAGCGGCCTGCAGGCCATGATGAACGTGCAAGGCACGCAGCGGCCGTGGATGGCGTCGGCTCGCCTCCACCGCCAGCGTCAACAGAAGGGAAGAATCGAGTCCACCGGACAGCGCCACCCAGACCGTACGCCCCGGCGGCGTCGCCGCCAGGGCATCGTCGATCAAGGCTTGCAGGGAAGAAGGCTCGGCGCTCATGGGCAGGGAAACCGCTCGGACGAAACGAAGCGATGAATGGGCTCGCTGAACCTTGCTCCAAGCATCGCGACCATCCAGCGACCCCGTGGCCTCTTCGAGCGACGATCAGGGCTAGGCCCGTTCCCGACGGGCCAACGCACTTCCCACATCCCTGTGGGTCGCAAGGCGGTGAAGACCGAAGCCGCGGCGTTCACAGGCGGGCAGAGGAGCAGGCTGAGGTCGTCTCCAACGCCGCCTGGTCGAGCGCCGAAAGGCTCGATATCAAACAGGGGCGCCGTAAGACATCAACCGCTCATACCGCCGCTCCAGCAGCACATCGGTCTCCATGGCCTCGAGGCGATCCAGGCTCTCCAGCAGCGCGGTCTTGATCCGGTCGGCGGTGACCGCTGGCTGACGATGGGCGCCGCCCAGAGGCTCGGGAATCAAGGTATCGACGAATCCCAGCTCCTTGAGGCGTTCGGCCGTGATGCCCATGGCCTGGGCCGCTTCCGAAGCCTTCTCGGCGCTCTTCCACAGGATGGAAGCACAGCCCTCCGGCGAGATCACCGAATAGGTGGAATACTGCAGCATGGCCAGTTCATCGCAGACACCGATGGCCAGCGCGCCACCGGAACCGCCCTCGCCCACCACCGTGGAGATGATCGGCGTCCTGAGGCGCGACATCACGCCCAAGTTATAGGCGATGGCCTCGCTCTGCCCCCGCTCTTCCGCATCGATGCCGGGATAGGCGCCCGGGGTATCGATGAAGGTCAGCACCGGCATGCGGAAGCGCTCGGCCATTTCCATCAGGCGACATGCCTTGCGGTAGCCTTCAGGGCGCGGCATGCCGAAGTTGCGACGCACCTTCTCGTGCACGTCACGGCCCTTCTGATGGCCAATGACCATGACCGGCTTGTCATCCAGACGCGCCACACCGCCGACGATGGCGGCGTCGTCGGCGAAGCGACGATCGCCGTGAAGCTCGTCGAAGTCGGTGAAGACGTGCTCCAGATAATCCAGGGTATAGGGACGCTGCGGATGCCGGGACAATTGCGAGACCTGCCAGGCGCTCAGGTCCTTGAAGATCGACTCGGTGAGCTTGCGGCTCTTTTCCTCGAGCCGGCCGATCTCATCGCTCAGGTTGACCTGGCTGTCGTTGCCGACCATGCGCAGTTCTTCGATCTTGGCCTGAAGCTCGGCGATGGGCTGTTCGAAATCTAGGTAATTCGGATTCATGGGCTAGCCTTGTCTCGTCGGCCGCGGGATGACCGAGGGAAAAATCGTCGAATGGCGGGCATTATCGCACCCTGACAATCCCACGCAAGACGGGCCCTGTACACGGTACGCGGGCCCGCCACCTGATCATCGGTACTTGAGGCGCACGCCATCCTGCCCCTGCACCTCGCGCAAGGCGAGCAGCAGTTCGTCGCTGGGCTGGACTCGCCACTGCTCGGCCAGTTCCAGCCAGCCGGTGGCTTCGGCATTACGGTAGCGCAAGCGAACCGGCAACCCGCCATCATCGCAATATGGCGCGAGGCTGTCACGCAGGCTGTCGACCAGCCGGCCGTTGACCCCGGCCCCATCGAGCGACAGCTCCACCGCCTGGCCAAAGCGAGTCCGGGCATCGACCATCGGGGTGACGTCCTTGCCGCGCAGCCGCAGGCCACCGGAATAGTCATCGGTGGAGACCTCGCCCTCGATGATCAACACCTGGTCGGTATCGATGCGACCGCGCAGGGAATCGAACAGCTCACCGAACAGTGAGGCCTCGATGCGGCCGGTGCGGTCATCCAGGGTCACGAAGGCCATGGTATCGCCGCGCTTGGATTTCATGGTACGCACGTTCACCACCAGCCCGGCTACCCGCTGCGGCTCACGAGATGGCTTGAGATCGACAATCCGGGTCGAGACGAAGCGCGACAGTTCCTGCTCGTACTCGTCGATCGGATGTCCGGTGAGATAAAGCCCGAGGGTGTCCTTCTCGCCGGCCAGCCGCTCCTTGTCGGACCAGTCGCGAACGCGACGATAATCGGCATAGACGTCAGCCTCGTCGTCGCCCGGATCGTCGAAGAGGGCATCGCCGAACATGTCCATCATGCCGAGGTTCTGGTTGGCCTGATTCTGGGCGGCAGCCTTGAGGGCATCGTCCAGCGCCGCGGTGAGCACCGCCCGGCTGGGCCCCAGGTTGTCCAGCGCGCCCGCGCGGATCAATGCCTCGAGGGTCCGCTTGTTCATGCGCTGGGGGTCGACGCGACGGCAGAAGTCGAACAGGTCACGGAACTCGCCCTCCGACTCCCGCGCCTCGACGATGGCCCCGATGGGCCCTTCGCCCACACCACGGATCGCCCCCAGGCCATAGATCACCCGGCCATCGGCATCGACGGTGAACTTGAAGCCACCGACATTGACGTCCGGCGGTGTCACGGTAAGCCCAAGATGCCGACACTCCTCGATCAAGGGCACCACCTTGTCGAGGTTGTCCATCTCGGTGGAGAGAACCGCCGCCATGAAGGGGCCGGGATAATGCGCCTTCAGCCAGGCGGTCTGGTAGGACACCAGGGCGTAAGCGGCCGAGTGCGACTTGTTGAAGCCGTAGCCGGCGAATTTTTCCACCAGATCGAACAGGTTGCCGGCCAGGTCGCGATCGATGCCGTTGGCCTCGCAGCCCTCGAGGAAGCCGGTACGCTGCTTGGCCATCTCCTCGGGCTTCTTCTTGCCCATGGCTCGGCGCAGCAGGTCGGCCTGGCCCAGGCTGTAGCCGGCCATCACCTGGGCGATCTGCATCACCTGCTCCTGATACAGGATGATGCCGTAGGTCGGGCCGAGCACCGGCTTGAGCAGCTCATGCTGGTAGTCGGGGTGAGGATAGGCGACCTCGGCCCGGCCGTGCTTGCGGTTGATGAAGTCGTCGACCATGCCCGACTGCAGGGGACCCGGACGGAACAAGGCCACCAGGGCGATCATGTCTTCCAGCGAGTCGGGCAGCAGACGCTTGATCAGCTCCTTCATGCCGCGCGATTCCAGCTGAAAGACCGCCGTCGTCTCGGCCTTCTTGAGCATGTCGAAGGTCGCCACATCATCGAGCGGGATGGTGTCGATGTTCAGCGGTCCCTCGCCCTTGGCGGCCCGCACCTTGTCGACCATCTCCAGCGCCCAGTCGATGATGGTCAGGGTGCGCAACCCCAGAAAGTCGAACTTGACCAGGCCGGCGTCTTCGATGTCGTTCTTGTCGTACTGCACCCGCAGGCCGCTGCCATCCTCGTCGCACAGCAACGGCGAGAAGTCGGTCAGCTTGGTCGGCGCGATCACCACACCGCCGGCATGCTTGCCGGTACCTCGGGTGATCCCCTCGAGCTTGAGCGCCATGTCCCAGATTTCCTGGGCATCTTCGTCAGCCTCGAGAAATTCCTGAAGCTGGGGCTCGTCCTCGATCGCCTTGCCGAGTGTCATGCCCACCTCGAAGGGAATCAGCTTGGAAAGCTTGTCCCCCAGGGAATAAGGCTTGCCCTGCGCCCTGGCCACGTCGCGCACCACCGCCTTGGCGGCCATGGTGCCGAAGGTGACGATCTGCGAGACTGCATTGCGTCCGTATCGTTCGGCCACATACTCGATCACTCGATCACGCTTCTCCATGCAGAAGTCGACGTCGAAGTCGGGCATGGAGACACGTTCCGGGTTGAGGAAGCGCTCGAACAGCAGATCGTACTCGAGGGGGTCCAGATCGGTGATCTTCTGTGCATAGGCCACCAGCGAGCCGGCACCGGACCCCCGCCCGGGGCCGACCGGGACATCGTTGTCCTTGGCCCACTGGATGAAGTCCATCACGATCAGGAAGTAGCCGGGAAAGCCCATCTGCAAGATGATGTCGAGCTCGAAGTCGAGGCGCTCGCGATAACGCGCGTCGATCTCGGCATATTCCGCGCCATCCCGGGGATAGCGTTCGGCCGGATAGAGGAAGTCCAGGCGTTCGGTGAGGCCGTCGTGGGACACCTTGCGGAAGAATTCCTCCTGGGTCATGCCCTCGGGAATCCCGTACTCGGGCAGGAAGATCTCACCCAGGCGAACATCGACGTTGCAGCGCGCCGCGATCATCACGCTGTTCTCGAGCGCCTCGGGGATATCGGAGAACAGCTCGGCCATCTCCTCGGGGCTCTTGAGGTACTGCTCCTCGGTGTAATGACGCTCGCGCCTCGGATCATCCAGCGCCTTGCCTTCACCGATCGCCACCCGTGTCTCGTGGGCCCAGAAATCCTCGCGCTCGAGGAAGCGCACATCATTGGTGGCCACCACCGGCGTGCCCGTCTCGACGGCGAGATCCACCGAGAGGTGCACGCATTCTTCTTCCAGGGCGCGGCCGGTACGCGTCAGCTCCAGGTAATAGCGACCGGGAAAGGCCGCGTTCCACTCGTCGAGCAAGGCGCGTGCCTCGGCGTGGTGATCGGACAGCAGATGACGGCCGATGTCTCCCTCGCGGCCACCGGAAAGCGCGATCAACCCCTCGCTCTGGGCCATCACCCAGGAGCGATCGAGCAACGCCCGGCCCTGTCGCTGGCCTTCCACCCAGCCGCGCGAAATCAGCTCGGTGAGGTTGCGATAACCGGTCCCGTCCATCGCCAGCAGCGTCAGGCGATACGGGTGCTCATCGTCATGCGGATTGGTCAGCCACAGGTCGCTGCCGATGATCGGCTTGAGGCCGGCCCCCTGGGCGCCGGTGTAATACTTGACCAGGGCGAAGAGGTTGGCTTCGTCGGTCAGCGCCAATGCCGGGGTTCCCTGATCCACCGCCGCCTTGATCAACGGCTTGAGGCGTATCAGACCGTCGACCAGGGAAAACTCACTGTGAACGCGCAGATGGACGAAGGGTGTGGTCATGATGAACTCGGGGCTTGGTGGATCAGAACAGCGCCAGCTGACGTTTCACCGGCGCAAATGAACGCCGATGCTCGGGCAGTGGCCCCAGGCGCTCCAGGGCGGCCAGATGCTCGCGAGTCGGATAGCCCTTGTGACGAGCGAAACCATAATCGGGATATCGGGCATCCAGGGCCTGCATGCCGGCATCGCGAGCCACCTTGGCCAGGATCGAGGCGGCGGCAATCGCCGCGTGACGGGCATCGCCCTTGACCACCGCCTGTCCCGGCACATGATGCCCGGGCAGGCGATTACCGTCCACCAGCAGATACTCGGCAGCGGGACTCAGGGCATCGATGGCTCGCCGCATGGCCAGGTGCGTGGCGTGATAGATGTTCAGCGTGTCGATTTCCTCGGCCGTGGCCTCGGCAACCGACCAGGCCATTGCCCGTTCGCGAATCTCGGCATCGAGCGCCTCGCGTCGCCGGGCGGTCAGCTTCTTGGAATCGGTCAGTCCGGTGATGGCATCGGCGGGGTCGAGAATCACCGCCGCCGCTACCACGGACCCGACCAGGGGGCCTCGCCCCACCTCGTCGACACCGGCCAACCGCTCGCCGTGGTAATCGATGACCAGAGGTGGCAATGTCTTGGCATTCATGAACCGGTCTCCTCCCGCAGCGCCCCTTCCGGCGCCACCGAGGCCGGCAACGCCCGTCCTTCCACCAGTGCCTCGATGGCATCGCAGGCACGCCGGCTGGCACCCCGACGGAGCTCCGCGTGCATGGCGGCAAAGCGTTCCTCCAGAGCCGCACGTGCCTCGTCATCATCGAGAAACTCAGCCAGTCGGGCGGCAATGGCATCTGCACTGGCCGCGTCCTGAATCAATTCGGGGACCAGCGTCTCACGGGCGATCAGGTTAGGCAGCGAGATCCACTCGGTCTTGACCAGACGCTTGGCCAGAAAGTGCGTCATGGGGGCCATGCGATAGGCCACCAGCATGGCGCGGTGACACAGCATCGCCTCCAGGGCTGCGGTGCCCGAGGTCAGGAGCACCAGGTCGCTGGCGACCATGGCCTCCCGCGAGCGTCCCTCGACCAGGGTCACGCGACCGCTCAGGGCCTCGCGCTCGGCCAGCAGGGCTTCCAGCTCTTCCCGACGAGCCGCCGTGGCGGCGGGAATGACGACGTTCAGTTCCGGGCGTTCGGTGCATAGCCGCTCGGCAGCCTCCAGGAAGGTCGCCCCCAGGAAGCGTATTTCATTGGATCGCGACCCTGGCAACACCGCCAGCAGCGTGCCATGGGCCGGGAGACCCAGCGCTTCACGAGCCGCCGCCCTATCGTTGGTCAGCGGCAGCTCATCGGCCAGGGGATGCCCGACATAGGCCACCGGAACCCGGTGGCGCGCATAGAAGGCCGCCTCGAAAGGCAGGAAGGTCAACATGGCATCCACGGCGCGCGCGATGCCCTTGACCCGCCCTTGGCGCCAGGCCCATACAGAGGGGCTGACATAATGCGCCGTGGTCAGGCCGGCCTCGCGCAACTGGCGCTCCAGCCCTAGGTTGAAGTCGGGAGCATCGATGCCGATCATGATGTCGGGCTGCCAGTCGAGTGCGTCTCGCCGCAGGGTCCGGCGCACACCCACGAGCCTGGGCAGGTGCTTGAGCACCTCGACCAGCCCCATCACGGACAAAGTCTCCAGGGGGAAGCGACTGTCGACGCCCTCGGCGATCATGCGCGGCCCGCCGATGCCACGAAATTCCGCCTCGGGATGACGCGCCTTGAACTCACGTACCAGCCCGGCACCGAGGATGTCGCCGGAAAGCTCCCCGGCGACGACATAGATGCGTTGCATGCCCATGGCACCGCCTCGCTCAGCGAATGATGCCCCGTGACGACGCTTCGATGGAGGCCGCGAAGGTCTCGGTCTCCGGCAGGGAATAGCGCGAACGTATAGTGGTCAGCGCCTGTTCGACGGTCAGCCCCTGGCGGTAAACCAGGCGATAGGCATCGCCCAGCGCCTTGAGCGACTCGTTGCTGAACCCGCGGCGCCGCAGCCCCACCAGGTTGAGGCCGTGAACCTGGGCGGGATTGCCGTTGATCATCACGTAGGCCGGGGTGTCCTTGGTGATGATCGAGCCTCCGCCCGCCATGGCATGCTCGCCGAAATGACAGAACTGGTGCACGGCCGACAGACCACCGAGTATGGAGAAATTGCCCAGCGTCACATGACCGGCCAGGGTGACCTGGTTGGCCAGGATGCAGTCATCGCCGATCACGCAGTCATGCCCGACGTGGGCATAGGCCATGAACAGGTTACGCGAGCCGATGGTCGTCTCCCCCCGATCCTGGACAGTGCCGCGATGCAGGGTGACGCCTTCGCGCACCACGTTGTCATCGCCCATGACCAGGCGGGTCGGCTCGCCCGCATATTTCTTGTCCTGACAGTCCTCGCCGACCGAGGCGAACTGAAAGATGCGCGTACGTTCGCCGAGTACCGTGGGGCCCTTGAGCACGACATGAGGCCCGATACGGGAACCGGCGCCGATCTCGACATCCGGGCCGATCACCGAGAAGGGACCGACCTCGACGTCATCGGCCAGGCGAGCTCCGGGGTCGACGATGGCGGTGGGATGAATCAAGCGACCTTCCTCTCGGCACAGATGATCTCGGCCTCGCACGCCACATCGCCGTCCACGGTGGCCTTGCAGGCAAACTTCCAGATACCCCGCTTCTCGCGTTCCACCAGTGCCTCCAGGCGCAACTGGTCACCGGGCATCACCGGGCGCTTGAAGCGAACATTGTCACTTCCGACCAGATAATACACATAGCCATCGGCCGGCAGCTTGTTCACAGTCTTGAATCCGAGAATACCGCATGCCTGGGCCATCGCCTCGATCACCAGCACACCCGGCATGATCGGGTGATGCGGGAAATGGCCGTTAAAGAACGGCTCGTTGATGCTGACATTCTTGTAGGCAACGATGGATTCGCCAAGGGCAAGTTCCGTCACCCTGTCCACCAGCAGAAAGGGGTAGCGGTGGGGCAGATATTCACGAATTTCATTGATGTCCATTACCATCGTAGCGACCTCTGACATGACAGGTGGCCCGCCCCACGCGACGGGCATGACCATCGGCTCCAGGCCGACGGGAGGGCGGGGATTATACCGCCCCGCAACACGGCCTCAAGCGTCACGCCCGGCTTTTTCCAGGCGGCTCAAGCGTCGCGCGATATCGTCCAGTTGCTTGAAGCGCACGGCGTTGCGCCGCCACTGAGCGTTGTCCATCGCACCGGTACCCGAGGAATAGATCCCCGGCTCATGGATGGAATTGGTGACCAGGCTCATGCCGGTAACCTGTACGCCGTCACAGATCGTCAGGTGGCCCGACAGCCCGACGCCGCCCCCCAGCATGCAGTGACGTCCGACTCGCGTGGAGCCGGCGATGCCGACGCAACCGGCCAGGGCACTGTGCTCGCCGATCTGCACGTTGTGCGCGATCTGCACCTGACTATCAATCTTGACGTCGTCGCCGATCACGGTATCGCCGAGAGCACCTCGGTCGATACTCGAACAGCTGCCGATCTCGACATCATCGCCGAGCACCACACCGCCCAGTTGGGCGATCTTGTGCCATTCCCGGCCATCGTGAGCGAAGCCGAACCCATCACCTCCGATCACGCAGCCGCTGTGCAGTATGGCCCGTGCGCCGACGATCACTCCGTGATAGAGCGTGACATTGGCATGCAACCGGGAATGGGCGCCGACTCGAGTATCGGCGCCGATCACGCACCCTGGCCCGACGATCACCCCGTCACCGAGGCTCACGCCGGACTCGATGACCGCCTGGGGACCAATGCTCACCCCCTTGCCCAGTCGGGCGGTTTCGGCGACCACCGCCGTGGGATGCACGCCACCCGACTCGCGGTTGGCCAGCGGGTCGAACAGCCGTGACAGCTCGGCATAGCCGAGATAGGGATTGTCCAGCGTCAGGCTGGCCACCGGACAGGTTGCCGCATGGCTGGGATGAAGCAGTACGGCAGCGGCCCGAGTGTCCGCCAGATCCTTGAGATAGGCCCGATTGGCCAGGAAAGTGATGTGCTCCGGCCCGGCATCACGCAACGTTGCCAGGCCACTCACCCGCTGGGTACCGTCGCCTCGGAGCTCAGCTCCAAGGCGTGCGGCAATCTCGGTGAGTGTCAGGGAGTGGGCGTCTTGGTTCATGGAATTCCGGTTCTGGCAGGCTGGGCCCGGTCAGTTGAGCGAGTTGAGTAGCTCGGTTACCTCACCGGTGAGGTCGGGGAGGTCGCCCTCGGCATGCACCACCCCCTGCGGAGCCACCAGTACTTGGACATCGTGACGATCGATGACTTGTTGAATGGCCCGGTCGAGCTTGGGCTTGGCGCCCTCCATGAAGCGCTGTTCCGCCTCCTGGCGCGCCTGGAGGATTTCCTGGCGCAGTTGCTCGAAACGCTGCCCCTTGTCCCGAAATGCCTGTTGCTCTTCCGGGCTCGGTTGCCCGCCATCCTGGAACTTCTGCTGCATCGCCTGCAGGGATTGCCCCAGCGACTCGGCTTCCTGCTGCTTGGCATGAATGCCGTTGCGGAACTGATTCATCGCACGCTGGGCGGCATCGGTCTCGAGCAGCGCCTTTTGCCAATCGAGCATGGCCACATCGGCGGCCTGGACCTGCAGGGATCCGAAGATCCCCATCGCCCCGAGGCACAGAGCAGCAGTCAGCTTGCGCATGTCATCGACTCCTTGTGTCGTGCCTCGGGGATCAGAAGGTCTGACCCAGCGAGAACTGGAAGAACTGGGTATCGTCGCCGCTCTTGTCGTTGATCGGCTCGGCCAGGCTGAAGGTCAGCGGCCCCACTGGCGTCAACCAGGAGACACCGACACCGACACTGTAACGCAGCTCGCCAAGATCGACGCCGGAATCACACTGGGAGCTGTCTCCCTCCAGAACCGGGTAGCACTCGGTGAGGAAGGTGTTACCGGCATCCACGAAGACCGACGGCTGTACCGAACGCTTGTCATCGACGAAGGGCATGGGGAAGATGAGTTCGGCACTGCCCTCGACCAGCACGTTCCCGCCGAGCGTCTTGTCATCGCCCTGATTGCGCTCCGTGGTCGCCGTGCCCAGCGTATTGGTGGTGAAACCACGCACCGACCCCAGGCCACCGGCCAGATAGTTCTCGTAGAACGGATAAGGGTCGTCGCCTCCCAGAGTATCGGCGTAGCCGACCTCGCCACGGAACTTGAGCGACCAGGTCTGCTCCTCGTTGAGCGGGAAGAAGTGGCGCGCCTGGGCCCGTGCCTTGTAGTACTCGGCATCGCTGCCCGGCGCCGACGCCTCCAGCGACAGACGCTGATAGTTGCCCGCGGTGGGCATGATGCCCCGGTTGAGCTCGTTGCGTGTCCAACTCGCGGACAGCTTCAACGCCTGGGCATGATCGCCCTCATCCTGGACATAGCGTTCGATCTCGGAAGGCGTATCCCGGTAGGTCTTGACCGTGAGGTCCTCGACGGTCGCCCCGAAGTTGAGGCGGGTCAGCTCGTTGATCGGGTAGCCGAAGTTGATGCCGGCCCCCAGCGCATCCGTCGAGTAGGTCGAGATGTCGGAATCTTCATAATCGGTCTCGCGGTAGTACAGATTGTAACCGCGCGAGATGCCGTCGAGGGTCCAGTAGGGGTCGGTGAAGCCGAAGTTGACGTTGGTGTAGGTGTCACTCTTCTGCGCACCGATATTCACGCGATTACCGGTCCCCAGGAAGTTGTTCTGGGACAGCGAGGCACCGTAGATCACCCCGGCGCTCTGGGAGAAGCCGAGGCTTGCGGAGATCGAGCCGGAAGGCTGCTCCTCGACCTCGTAGGTGACATCCAACTGGTCATTGGCGCCCGGCACCGGCTCGGTCTGCACCTCGACCTGCTTGAAGAAGCCCAGACGCTCCAGACGCTGGCGGGACTGGCTGATCGACTCGGTGGAGGCCGGCGCCCCCTCCATCTGGATCATTTCCCGACGCAGCACCTCGTCCTGGGTGGTGGTGTTGCCGACGAACTCGATGCGTCGCACATAGGCACGACGTCCCGGCTCCACCTGGAAGGTCAGGTCCACCGTCTCACCGTCGTTGCTGACTTCGGGAATGCTGTCGACATTGGCGAAGGCGAAGCCTTCGGCCCCCAGCCGCGAGCGGATCGCCTCGGAAGAGGCAATGGCATCGCTGCGCGAGAAGACCTCGCCGCTCTGGATCTGAAGCAACTCCCGCGCCTCGTCCTCGGGGATGCGCAAGTCCCCGGCGAAGCGAACGTCGCCCACTCGGTACCGTTTGCCTTCATTGACGTTGATGGTGATGAAGATCCGCGACTTGTCCGGCGCCACGGAGACCTGGGTGGAATCGATGTCGAAGTTGACGTAGCCACGATCCATGTAGAAGGAACGCAGACGTTCCAGGTCCCCGGACAATGCCTCACGGGAATAGGAATCGTTGGTGAACCAGCCGAAGAACCAGCCGGGCTGATCCTCCAGCTCGAAGACATCGCGCAGCGTCTCGTCGTCGAAGGCTTCGTTGCCGACGATATTGATCTGGCGGATCTTGGTCACATCGCCCTCATCGATGTCGATGTTGACCTGCACCTGCCCCGCGCCGACCTGCTCGACCTCGGTATCGATGGTGGCGTTGTAGCGCCCCTGGGACTGATAGAGCCCGGCCAGCTCACGCTGGATCTCCTCGAGAGTGGAAAGCTGCAGGACCTGGCCTTCGACCAGCCCGGCCTGACTC
Organism: Halomonas caseinilytica; assembly: GCF_001662305.1. GTDB lineage: Bacteria > Pseudomonadota > Gammaproteobacteria > Pseudomonadales > Halomonadaceae > Halomonas > Halomonas caseinilytica. The sequence goes on along the minus strand of NZ_BDEP01000016.1, from coordinate 146,614 downwards.
AACCCATTCCGCAGGTCCTCGTCCTGGATCTGCTGGTTGCCCTCGATGTTGAGGCGGGAGATGGTCGGCCGCTCTTCCACCTGGATGATCAGCACATCGCCTTCGCGTGCCAGGTGAATGTCGTCGAAGAGCCCGGTCGCGAACAGGTCGCGCGCTGCCTCCGCCAGCTCGCGGTCATCGACCCGCTCCCGGGCGCTGACAGGAAAGGCATTGAACACCGAAGCGGCCGAGACCCGCTGCAGGCCTTCCACCCGGATGTCGGAAACTTCAAAGGATTCGGCCTGTGCCGTATTGGCACCGGCAAGCAGCAGCGCCGCCATTCCGATGGTCTTGATCTTCATGCAGTCATTCGCTCGCGTTGATCTGCCTACCTGTCCAGACAGGCACCTTATACATTTGTACGGGCAACTGACAAGCCGCAGCGCGGTTTTACCAGAGCCGCATCAGGTCGAAATACAGCGCCATCAGCATCAGGGTCCCGACCAGGGCCAATCCGATCCGCAGACCGAGGGCCTGTGCACGTTCGGAGACGGGCCGGCCACGTACCACCTCGACGATGTAGTAGAGCAGATGCCCACCATCCAGCACCGGAATGGGCAACAGGTTGAGTACTCCCAGGCTGATCGACAGATAGGCCAGGAAGCTGACGAAACTTTCCATCCCGGAACGCGCCGAGTCGCCAGCGATACGCGCGATGGTGATGGGACCGGAAAGATTGGAGGGAGAGATGAGTCCCACCAGCATCTTGCGGATGGCATCCAGGGTCAACAGCGTCATGTCGCCGGTGCGATTCGCCGCCTGCCCCAATGCCGCCAGAGGGCCGTAACGGATATCACGGCGATATTCCTCCGGCCAGGCGACCGGTGCCACGCCGGCGCCGATATAACCGACGCGCGTGCCATCCTCCTGCTCCCTGGCCCGCGGTGTCAGGGGTAATGTCAGCGTCTCGCCATCGCGCGCCACCTCGATGTCGAGGCGCTCCCCAGGGCGGGCCTGCACTTGCTCGACGAAGTGCGACCAGGAATCCACCGGTTGGCCGTCGAGCGACAGGATCTTGTCGCCGCTCGCCAGGCCGGCCTCAGCGGCCGGTTCGCCATCGGCAAGGCGATCGATCACCGCCGGCACCTCGGGACGCCAGGGCGCAATACCCAGCGTCTCCAGCGGACGGGGCGGGTCCTGGCGCACCAGCCAATCCTGCACGGGCAGGCGATGCTCGCGGGCGACACTGTCACCCTCATCCCGAGTGGCGACGGTCAAGTCGCCACTGGCGCCGATCACCGAGACCAGCTCGAGGTTGACCTCTTCCCAGGAGCGCACGGCCTCGCCTTCGATCGCTGTGATCTCCTGGCCGGTCGCAAGCCCGCCCTCGGCAGCCGGCGAGCCGGGCGTCACCTCGCCGATCACCGGAACCACGGTCGTGGTGCCAACGACGAACAGCGCCCAGTAGGCGACCAGCGCCAGCAGAAAATTGGCCAAGGGGCCGGCAGCCACGATGGCGATACGCTGCCAGACGTTCTTGTGATTGAACGCACGGTGCCGCTCCTCGGGTGGCACCGGCCCCTCGCGCTCGTCGAGCATCTTGACATAGCCGCCCAGGGGAATCGCCGCCACGGCGAATTCGGTCCCATGACGGTCGTAGCGCGACCACAACGGCTTGCCGAACCCGACCGAAAAACGCAGTACCTTGACGCCACAGCGGCGCGCGACCCAGAAGTGGCCGAATTCATGGAAAGTGATCAGCAGGCCGAGCACCACGATCACGGCCAGCACATTCTGGATCAGGCCCACGGCAGTCTCCTGTCAGCCTGGCAGCCCAGGCAATCATCCCGATCTCTCGGATTACCGACGGCGCCCTTCCGGCGCCGGAATCCACCGACATGACAAGGGCACGCACCGGTCAGGCGGTCAGACAGTGGCATCAACGGCATGCCAGCCACTCCCGCGCTTCACGTCGCGCCCGTTCATCAGCCTCGAGGATGCCACCGAGTTCACTGGCCGGCTCCACCGGGCAGATATCCCGAACTCGCGCCACCAGCTCGCCAATTCCGGCAAAGCCCAGTTGTCTATCGAGAAAGGCCTCGACGGCAACCTCATTGGCCGCATTGAGCACCGCCGGCGCCGTCCCGCCGGCAGCAATGGCCTCACGGGCCAGACGCAGGCAAGGAAACGCCGCTTCATCGGGCCGCTCGAAGTCGAGGCGCGCCACGTCGAACAGGTCCAGTGCCTGCACGCCGGACTCGATGCGCTCCGGCCAGGCCAGCCCGTGGGCGATCGGCGTCCGCATGTCGGGATTCCCCAACTGGGCGATCACCGAGCCGTCGTTGTAGGCGGCCATGGAGTGGATCACGCTCTGCGGGTGCACCACGACCTGCACCTGGTCCGGGCGCGCGTCGAACAACCAGCATGCCTCGATCAACTCGAGCCCCTTGTTCATCAGAGTGGCGCTGTCGACCGAGATCTTGCGTCCCATCGACCAGTTGGGATGGGCACAGGCCTGCTCGGGCGTCACGTCTGCCAGTCGCGCCGCACTCCAGCCGCGGAAAGGGCCACCGGAGGCCGTCAGCAGGAGTTGCGTGACGCCATGTTGCGCCAGCCCTCCGCGATGCTCGGTGGGTAGACACTGATAAATGGCATTGTGTTCGGAATCGATGGGCAACAAGGTGGCCCCGGAGCGGGCCACCGCTTCCATGAACAGCCCCCCCGACATCACCAAGGCTTCCTTGTTGGCCAGTAGGACCCGCTTGCCGGCCCGCACCGCCGCCAGGGTCGGCAGCAGGCCGGCGGCCCCGACAATGGCGGCCATCACCACATCGACCTCGCGCGCCTCGCTGATCTCGACCAGCGCCTCGGCACCGGCGCGCACCTCGGTATCCAGCCTTGCGTCGGCGAGCTGTTCACGCAACCAGGCGGCGTCCTCTTCCCGTTCCAGCACGGCCAGCCGTGGCCGGTGCGCCCTGCACTGCTCCAGGAGACGATGCCGGGCCCGGTTCGCCGACAGTGCATGAATCCGATAGCGGCTCGGGTGGCGGGCGATGACATCGAGGGTGCTGGTCCCGATGGAACCGGTAGCCCCCAGCACGGTGACGGCAAGCGGCGAGGCGTTGGACATGGTCAGGAGACTCCCAGGTGCAGCAGGGCAAACAAGGGCACGGCAGCGGTCAGGCTATCGATGCGATCCAGAACACCGCCATGGCCGGGCAACAGCTGACTGGAGTCCTTCAGGCCCTGATGGCGCTTGAGCATGCTTTCCAGCAGATCGCCCAGCACGGAAGCCAGGGTCACGATGATCGTCACGGCAAGCAGCCCCAGGCCGCCGACCGCTCCCAGGCCCTGCCAGATGGCGAATGCCACCGCCAGCAACGAGCTGACCAGCACGCCACCCGCCACGCCTTCCCAGGATTTACCGGGACTGACGCTCGGGGCCAGCTTACGCCGCCCCAACGCCCGCCCGACGAAATAGGCACCGATATCGGCGCCCCAGACCAGGAGCAGCACGAACAGCAGCCAGACCGCCCCGCTTTCGCGCAGCACATTGAAGCCCACCCAGGTCGGCAGGAGCACCCAGGCGCCCATCGCCAGCCGCACGCCAGTGGAACGCCACTGCGCCAGGCGTGCCGGATAGCCCGTCACCCAGTAGAGATTGAGCAGCCAACCCGCGGCACCGAGATACAGCGGCCAGACGGCATGGGTGGCGCCCACCAGGCCGAGCAACAGGAGGGCAACTCCCAGGCCGGCGATCGCCAGCCCACGGCAGCGCAGCGACGTCAGGCCGGCCAGCCGGGTCCACTCCCAACCGGCCAGCAGCACCACGAATGCCGTGAACAGCGCGAAGGCGATGCCCTCGAGGCCAAACAGACCCGCCAAGGTCAGCGGTGCCAGCCAGGCAGCGGTGATGACACGTTGTCTAAGCACCTTGCGCCTCGACCTGTTCATCGGTCATGCCGAAGCGCCGCTGCCGACCGGCGAAATCCGCCAGGGCCTCGTCGAAGGCTTCGCCCCCGAAGTCGGGCCACAGCACCGGTGTGAAATAGAGTTCGGCGTAGGCCATCTGCCACAGCAGAAAGTTGGAGATGCGACACTCGCCACTGGTGCGAATGCATAGATCCACCGGCGGAGCATCGCCGAGGCACAGCTCCGTTTCCATGGCCGACTCATCGATGTGACTCGGATCCAGCTCACCGGCACTGACACGTTCCCCGAGCCGCCGTGCGGCCCGCGTGACATCCCAGCGACCGCCGTAGTTGGCGGCGACCACCAGGTGCAGTCCGGTATTGTCGGCGGTCAAGGCCTCCGCCGCCTCGATATGCTTCTGGATCGTCGACGAGAATCCTTCGCGCTCCCCGATGACCGACAGGCGGATGTCATGCTCGTGAAGCTTCTTGACTTCACGCTTGAGCGCCATCAGGAACAGCTCCATCAAAGCCTGGACCTCGGTGGCCGGCCGCCGCCAGTTCTCGCTGGAGAAGGCAAAGAGCGTCAGGGTGCCCACGCCCCGCTCGGCGGCTCGGCGGATGACGGCGCGCACGGCCTCGACACCGGCATGATGGCCACGCACGCCGGACAGGCCATGCGCCTTGGCCCAGCGATTGTTGCCGTCCATGATGATGGCCACGTGACGTGGCAGGGGGGCGTCCCCGGAGAGCGGGAGATGAAGGGACTGCGGTGACGTCATGATGTCTCGCATGGCGAATGGAATACAAGCGTGCGGTGGCGGCGGCGCCCTTGCAAGGCACCGCCACGCCCTCAGACCTGCATCAGGTCATGCTCCTTGGACTCCAGTGCCTTGTCGATCTCTCCGACGATCTTGTCGGTGAGTTTCTGAATCTCGTCCTCACCCTGACGTTGATCGTCCTCGGTGATTTCCTTGTCCTTGAGCATCGCCTTGAGCTCATGGTTGGCATCGCGACGCACATTGCGCACTGCCACCCGAGCATTTTCGGCTTCCTGGCGCGCCTGCTTGATGTAGCCCTTGCGGGTTTCCTCGGTGAGCATCGGCATCGGCACCCGGATGACGTTGCCGGCGCTGGCCGGATTGAGGCCCAGCTCGGCCGTCATGATGGCCTTTTCCACCTTCGGCACCATGCTCTGCTCCCAGGGAACCACGGTCAGGGTCCTGGCGTCCTCGACATTGACCGATGCCACCTGGTTGATCGGCATCTGGCTGCCGTAATACTCAACGGTCACCGCATCCAGGATGCTCGGGTGAGCCCGACCGGTGCGGATCTTGTTGAAGTTGTGGTGAAGAGCGTCGAGGCTCTTCTTCATGCGGCTTTCCGCATCCTTCTTGATATCGTCAATCACGATGTCACCCTCTATCAATCAGCGTGCCTTCCCTGCCGCCCACCACCAGGTTCAGCAGCGCCCCAGACTTGTTCATGTTGAACACGCGAACCGGCATGTCATGGTCCCGCACCAGGCAGATGGCGGTCAAATCCATGACACCGAGCTTCTGGTCCAGCGCGTCATCATAGGAAAGCTGTTCGTACTTGACCGCATCGGGGTGCCGGACCGGGTCCTTGTCGTAGACACCGTCCACCTTGGTGGCCTTGACCACGACATCGGCATCGATCTCGATCCCGCGCAGACAGGCCGCAGAATCGGTGGTGAAGAAGGGATTGCCCGTTCCCGCGGAGAAGATCACCACATCGCCGGATGTCAGGTAGCGGATGGCCGTCCGACGATCATAATGTTCCACCACACCGCTCATGGGAATCGCCGACATCACGCGCGAACGGATGTTGGAGCGCTCGAGGGCATCACGCATGGCCAGGGCATTCATGACCGTGGCCAGCATGCCCATGTGGTCGCCGGTGACACGCTCCATGCCGGCTTCATGCAAGGCGGCGCCACGGAACAGGTTACCACCGCCGACCACGATGCCGACCTGAACCCCGATACCGACCAGCTGCCCGATCTCCAGGGCCATGCGGTCCAGCACCTTGGGATCGATGCCGAACTCGGCGTCGCCGGTCAGGGCCTCGCCGGAAAGCTTGAGCAGGATGCGCTTGTACTTCGAGACGTCGGCGCGGGGCTTGTCGGACTTGGCTGAAGCGGTTTGCTCGGCACTGCTCATGCGTGGATCTCCCGGAACTCGGCGAATGGACGTGGGTGGCCGGATACACCGACCGGATACGCGATGGCGTGCGCCATCGCGCACGCCATCGTCATGCTGGAACCTCTGACCTCAGCTACGCTTGGCCTGTTCCATCACTTCCTGGGCAAAATCGACTTCTTCCTTCTCGATGCCCTCGCCCACCTCGAAACGGGTGAAGCTGACCACTTCGCCACCGGCAGCCTTGACATACTCGGCGACGGTCTGGTTCGGATCCTTGACGAAGGCCTGTTCGGTCAAGCTGTTCTCGGCCAGGTACTTCTTCAGACGGCCCTGGACCATCTTCTCGGCGATCTGCTCCGGCTTGCCGGCCATGTCCGGCTGAGCCAGGATGATCGCTTTCTCGGCGTCCAGCTTTTCCTGAGGCATATTCTCGGGAAGTGCGACGGCCGGGTTGAGTGCTGCGACGTGCATGGCCACATCCTTGGCGGTCTCGTCATTGCCGCCGTTGAGCACGGTCAGCACGCCGATACGGCCGCCATGGACATAGGCGCCGACCAGGCTGCCACCCTGGGATGCCGCTTCGACGACCACACTGCGGCGCACGCCGATGTTCTCGCCGATCTTCTGTACCAGCTGCTCGCGATCAGCCTCCAGCTCACCTTCCATGATGGCGGCGACGTCTTCGCTCTTGGCGGCGAAGAAGGCATCGGCCACCTTGTCGGCGAACGCGGTGAAGTTGTCGTCACGAGCCACGAAGTCGGTCTCGGAGTTGATCTCGACCATCACGCCATAGCTGCCGTCTTCCGCGACGCGGGTGACGATGGCGCCTTCGGCGGCGGTACGACCAGCCTTCTTGGCGGCCTTGAGACCGGAGTTCTTGCGCAGGTTCTCGATGGCGGTGTCGATGTCGCCACCGGCTTCGGTGAGTGCCTTCTTGCACTCCATCATGCCGAGCCCGGTACGCTCGCGCAGTTCCTTGACCTGAGAGGCGCTGATAGCTGCCATGGTAGTGTCCTCTGAATGGTTCGACCTGGAAGATGGGGGCCGGGCAAGGCCCGGCGCATCCCGTTTCCGCCCCGGGGCGCAAGCAAGGGGGCCGGAGCCCCCTTGCACCGTCACGGCGACGGATCGCCGGCAAGCGGCGCGATATTCACGGCCCTGCCGGGCCCTCGATCACTCGGCAGCGGCGGCGTCGTCGCCAGCGCTTTCCTCGGTGACCTCGACGAATTCGTCGGGACGACCTTCCTTCGCACGGGCGCAGGCGTCGGCGACGGCCTTGACGTAGATCTGAATGGCGCGGATGGAGTCATCGTTGCCCGGGATCACGTAGTCGACGCCATCCGGATCGGAGTTGGTATCCACCACGCCGATGACCGGAATGCCCAGCTTGTTCGCCTCGTTGATGGCGATCCGCTCATGGTCGACGTCGATCACGAACAGCGCATCGGGCAGACCACCCATGTTCTTGATACCACCGATGGAACGCTCGAGCTTGTCCTGCTCGCGAGTCGCCATCAGCACTTCCTTCTTGGTCAACTTCTCGAAGGTGCCATCCTCGTGCATGGACTCGAGTTCGCGCAGGCGCTTGATGGACTGACGAATCGTCTTGAAGTTGGTCAGCATGCCGCCCAGCCAGCGATGGTTGACGAACGGCTGGCCGACGCGATTGGCCTCTTCCTTGATGATCTTGCTGGCGCTGCGCTTGGTGCCCACGAACAGGATCTTGTTGTTCGCGGCCGCCATCTTCTCGACCACATCGATGGCCTCGTTCAGGGCCGGAAGGGTATGCTCGAGGTTGATGATGTGAATCTTGTTACGTGCGCCGAAGATGTACTTGCCCATCTTCGGGTTCCAGTAACGGGTCTGGTGACCGAAGTGAGCGCCTGCCTTCAGCAGGTCACGCATATTGACGTGTGCCATGGATGACTCCTGAAAAATCGGGTTAGGCCTCCATGCACCCCATGGATCCGACCGCCGGTCGCGCCGACGGCACCCGGGACCATGTGCCGGTGCATGTGTGTTTTCAAGGCGTTGCATTTGCATTCACACCTTCCGACCGTACCTCCGCCCGACACCTTGGGGACGAACGGGATCGGCGATTGCAGGAAGGCGCGCAGCTTTATACCATGGATTACCTTCGAGATGAAGTCGCCGACGCGCCTCCACCGTGACCGACGCGTTGATCGGCGGCGATGCCACCCCTGAATCCGAGCTTCCATGAACGTACCCATCAAGACGCCCGACGAGATCGAGAAGATGCGCGAGGCGGGCCGACAGGCCGCCAGTGTGCTGGAAATGATCACCCCTCACGTGCAGGCCGGTGTCAGCACCGGCGAACTCGACCGGCGTTGCCACGACTATATCGTCAACGAGCTGGGCTCCACCCCTGCCCCGTTGAACTACCATGGCTTTCCCAAGTCGATCTGTACCTCGATCAATCACGTGGTCTGCCACGGCATCCCCGATGACGCCAAGAAGCTGAAGAAAGGCGACATCATGAACATCGACATCACGGTGAAGACCGCCGACGGCTATCACGGCGATTCCAGCATGATGTTCATCATCGGCGAGACCATCCAGGGCGAGCGGCTGTCGCGCGTCACCCAGGAGTGTCTGTACAAGAGCATCGCCGAGGTTCGCCCGGGCGTGCGGCTCTCGACCCTCGCCCGGGTCATCGAGCAGCACGCCGAGGCCAACGGCTATTCGGTGGTGCGCGACTTCTGCGGGCACGGCATCGGTGCCGGTTTCCATGAGGAGCCGCAGATCCTCCACTACGATGGCTATGCCCCCGAGGCGGATATCACCCTCGCGGAAGGCATGTGTTTCACCATCGAGCCGATGATCAACGTCGGCGATCATCGCACCAAGGTTCTCCGGGATGGCTGGACCGCCGTGACCAAGGACAAGGGACTCACCGCCCAGTGGGAGCACACCCTGCTGGTCACCGCCAACGGCGTGGAGGTCCTCACCGCTCGTCGCGACGAAGACCTCTCGTTCCTCGACCGCTGAGCCGGCCATCATGCTGCTCCACCACTACCGTTTCGAGCCCGACGAGACGCTGTTCGACATCGAGAAGTTCCGTACCGAGCTCGGCGGCAGCCGCTCGCCCATCGCGCCCTTCAAGGCCGCGCTGGGCGAGATCCAGGCACGGCTCGACGAACGCTTCCGCGCCGGCGCCGACATTCGCGACCTGGTGCATGGGCGCGCCCACTGCCTGGATCGCCTGCTGGCGATCGCCTGGGAGCAGCATGACTGGCCCGACGACGGCATCGCCCTGCTGGCCGTGGGCGGCTATGGCCGGGGCGAACTGCATCCCCATTCGGACATCGACCTACTGCTGCTGCTCGAACGGGACGACGACACCCCCTACCGCGAACCCCTGACCGCTTTCATCACCTTCCTGTGGGACATTGGCCTGGAGATCGGCCACAGCGTGCGCTCGCTCTCGGACTGCTCCCACGAGGCCGCCGCCGATGTCACGGTGATCACCAACCTGATCGAGTCCCGCACCCTGGCCGGCCCCGAACGGCTGCGCGAGGCCATGCAGCACCGTCTGTCGCCGGAACGGTTGTGGCCGGCGGACCATTTCTTCGAGGCCAAGTGGCAGGAGCAGATCAGCCGCCACTATCGCTTCAACAACTCCGAGTACCACCTGGAGCCCAACATCAAGAGCTCCCCGGGCGGGCTGCGCGACATCCAGATGATCGGCTGGGTGGCCAAGCGCCATTTCGCCACCCAGCGCTACGAAGATCTGGTGGCCCACGGCTTCATGAACGATGCCGAACTGCACATTCTCAGCCAGGGCCAGGCCTTCCTCTGGCAGGTGCGCTATGCACTGCACATGCTCAGCGGACGCGCCGAGGACCGGCTCCTGTTCGACCACCAGCGCACCATCGCTGAAATGTTCGGCTACCACGATACGCCGGAGCGTCTGGCCGTCGAACAGTTCATGAAACGCTACTACCGGCACGTCACCGCGCTCGCCAGGCTCAACGACATGCTGCTGCAGCACTTCGACGAAGCCATCCTGCGTGGCGGCGAGTCGCTCGAGACCGTGCCTCTCAACGAGCGCTTCGAGATCAAGGGCGGCTACATCCAGGCCCGCTCCCGGACGCTGTTTCAGGAATCTCCCTCGGCACTGCTCGAGCTCTTCCTGTTGATGGCCGAACATCCCGAGATCGAGGGCGTGCGCGCCGACACCATTCGCCTGATCCGCGATCATCGCCATCTGATCGACGACCGCTACCGAGCCGACCCTCACCACAAGCGCCTGTTCATGGCGCTGCTGCGCTCCAGGGGCAACGTGGCCCGCCAGCTCCGGCGCATGAACCGCTACGGCGTGCTCGGCAAGTACCTGCCGGTCTTCGGGCAGGCGGTCGGACTGATGCAGCACGATCTCTTCCACATCTACACCGTGGACGCCCATACCCTGCGACTGCTGAAGTGCATCCATGGTTTCCGCAAGCCCGAGGCGCGTGAGAACTTCCCCGTCGCCGCCGACCTAGTCCAGCAACTGCCCCGACTGGACCTGCTGTGGATCGCCGGCCTGTTCCACGACATCGGCAAGGGACGCGGCGGAGACCATTCCCTGATCGGCGCCCGGGACGTCGAGGCCTTCGCCTGGGAGCACGACCTTTCGGAACGCGATACCCGCCTGGTGAGCTGGCTGGTCGAAAATCACCTGCTGATGTCCATGGTGGCCCAGAAGCGCGACATCACCGATCCCGAAGTCATCAGCGACTTCGCCCGCAGCGTCGGCGACGAGACACGGCTCGACTACCTCTACGTGCTGACGGTGGCCGACATCAATGCCACCAACCCGACACTGTGGAACGGCTGGCGCGCCTCCCTGCTTCGCCAGCTCCATGGCGAAACCCGGCGCGCCCTGCGTCGCGGTCTCGAGAACCCCATGGAACGCGACGACTCGGTGCGTGAGACACGCGACGAGGCCCACTCCCTGCTGACCACGGTCGGGGCCGACATGGCGCGGGTGGACCGTCTGTGGGCCTCGCTGGGCGAGGACTACTTCCTGCAGTACGCCCCCAGCGAGATTGCCTGGCAGACCCAGGGCATCCTCGCCCACGACGGTAGCGAACTGCCGCTGATCCTGCTCAGCGCTCCCACTGCCGACATGGCCGAAGGCGGCACCAAGGTCTTCATCCATACCCGCTCGGTGGACGATCTTTTCGCTGCCACCTCGGCGGCCATGGAACAACTGGGGCTGTCGATCCACGACGCCCGCATCGCCACCTCGAGCAACAACTGGACCCTCAACACCTTCATCGTCCTCGACGATCATGGCCATGCCATTCGCGAGCCCGGCCGGCTGGAGGAAATTCGCCGCCACCTGGTGGAAGAGCTCGACGATCCCGACGACTACCCGCAGATCGTCACCCGACACACACCGAGGCAACTCAAGCATTTTCGCGTACCCACCGAGGTCATCATCCGGCAGGACCCGGCCAACGAACGCACCCTGCTCGAGCTGACCGCCCCGGACCGCCCCGGGCTGCTGGCGCGCGTCGGTCGTATTTTCATGGAGCAGGACATCGCGCTCTCGGCGGCCAAGATCGCCACCCTGGGCGAGCGCGTCGAGGACGTCTTCTTCATCACCGACAAGGCCGGAGCGCCGCTCACCGATCCCGAGCGTCAGCGTCGCCTGCGCGAGCGCCTGATCGAGGTGCTCGACGTGCGAGGCTGACCGGCGCGTTTGAGGCCCTACCGGGGCTTCCCTATAATCGACCTCCTGCCCGCGCGACGCGAAACAACACAACGACGCCGATCAAGGCTCCGACTGGACACTCATGAATCCCGACCTCGACGCGCTCCAGCCCTATCCGTTCGAGCGACTCGCCGCCCTCAAGGCCGGCATTGCACCGCCCGAGTCGCTTCCCCCTATCCCGCTGACCATCGGAGAGCCTCGCCATGCCCCCTTCTATGGCGCACTGCGAGCCCTCGTCGATCACCGTCATGAGATGGCCAGCTACCCGGCCACCGGAGGCCTCGCCGAGCTACGCGAGGCCATTGCCGACTGGGCGTGCCGGCGTTTCGAGCTCGACGCCCTCGACCCCGACCATCAGGTACTGCCGGTCAACGGCACGCGGGAGGCGATCTTTGCCTTCGTTCAGGCAGCCTTGGACCGGACACGCCCAGCCCGGGTCGCCGTACCCAATCCCTTCTACCAGATCTACGAGGGCGCCACTCTGCTGGCCGGCGGCACGACGCTCACCCTGGACTGCCGTGCCGAGCACGACTTCCGACCGGACCTGGAAGCCGTCTCGGCCGAGACATGGCGCGAGGTACAGATCGTCTTCGTCTGCTCGCCGGGCAATCCCACCGGCGCGGTGACCCCGCTCGAGGAGCTCGAGCGCCTGATCCGGCTGGCGGACGAACATGACTTCATCGTCGCCGCCGACGAGTGCTACTCGGAACTCTACCTGGACGAATCCGCCCCGCCGCCAGGACTTCTGCAGGCCTGCGCGCGTCTCGGGCGCCATGACTATCGGCGCTGCCTGGTTTTCCATTCGCTCTCCAAGCGCTCCAACCTGCCGGGACTGCGCTCAGGGTTCGTGGCCGGCGACAGCGATCTGATCTCGGCCTTCCGCCGCTATCGCACCTACCATGGCTGTGCCATGTCGCTGCCGCTGCAACGCGCCTCCATCGCCGCCTGGCGCGACGAGACGCACGTTCGCGCCAACCGCGATGCCTATCGGGAGAAGTTCGCCGCCGTCACCGAGATCCTCGCTCCGGTGATGGACTTTCCCTCGCCTGAGGCCAGCTTCTATCTCTGGCCGGCGGTGCCCGGTGGCGATGACGAAGCCTTCACCCGAGCACTCTATGCCGAGCAGCACGTCAGCGTGCTGCCGGGCAGCTACATGGGCCGGCCTGGCACCGACGGCCACAACCCTGGCGCCGGTCGAGTGCGCCTGGCCCTGGTCGATGACCTCGACGCCACCACACAAGCGGCGCAGCGCATGCGCCACCTGATCGAACAAACCGTCGGATGGGAGACGAATCCATGATGACGCTGATGATGATCAAGAACTGCGATACCTGCCGCCGCGCCCGCAAGGCTCTCGAAGGCAAGGGCATTCCCTTCCAGACCCATGATCTGCGCGAGGATGGCCTTTCCGCCCCATTGCTCGAGCACATCCTCGAGCACGTGCCGGTCATGACCCTGCTCAACAAGCGCAGCACCACCTGGCGGCAGCTCGACGACGCCGACAAGGCCGACATCGATGCCAACAAGGCCCGCGAGTTGATGCTGGCCAACCCCACTCTGCTCAAGCGCCCGCTGCTGGACACCGGCGACGATATTCTCGTCGGCTTCCGCGATGGCGACTACGACAATCTGTAAGGCGCTCCGGCGCCTCTTCATTCGAGAGGACCCCACATGCTCAGCTTTGCACTCGGAATCGGCACCCAGAACACTCAGGGCGACTGGCTGGAAATCTATTATCCGGCGCCCCTGCTGAACCCCGATGCCAGCCTGGTCGAAGCCGCCGCCAAGGTGCTCGATGCCCCCGCCGGCAACGCCGCTGTCAGTTTCCTGCCGGAACACTGCGCCGAGCTTGCCGAGGCATTCAAGGCCGCCGGCCACGAGGCCCAGGCCGAGCTCGCCGAATCCCTGGCCGCCAGCCAACGACCGTTGGTCGCCACCTTCATCGCCGAGGACGACGCGCCTCAGAGCGCGCCTGAGGTCTATCTCAAGCTGCATCTGCTTTCTCATCGCCTGGTCAAGCCACATGGCACCGACCTGACCGGGATGTTCGGGCTGCTGCGCAACATCGCCTGGACCAACGAAGGCCCTATCGACATCGAGGAGTTGCCGGCACGGCGTCTCAAGGCCCGTCTCGAGGGGCGCACCCTCTCGGTGGACTGCGTCGACAAGTTCCCCAAGATGACCGACTACGTGGTCCCCAGTGGCGTGCGCATCGGCGATACCGCCCGGGTGCGCCTCGGCGCCTACCTCGGCGAAGGCACCACGGTGATGCACGAAGGTTTCGTCAACTTCAACGCCGGTGCCGAAGGTCCCGGCATGGTCGAGGGTCGGATCTCCGCCGGCGTGGTGGTCGGCAAGGGCTCCGACCTTGGCGGCGGCTGCTCCACCATGGGCACCCTGTCCGGCGGCGGCAACATCGTCATCAAGGTCGGTGAAGGTTGCCTGATCGGCGCCAACGCCGGCATCGGCATCCCGCTGGGGGATCGCTGCACGGTCGAAGCCGGGCTCTACATCACCGCCGGCGCCAAGGTCACCCTGCTCGACGACCAGGGCAAGGAGGTCCGCTCTGTGGCGGCACGCGAGCTGGCCGGCCAGGACGACCTGCTGCTGCGTCGCAACTCCCTGAACGGCCGCATCGAGTGCCTGACCAACAAGAGCGCCATCGCCCTGAACGAAGCGCTACACGCCCACAACTGAGTCGCTCCCCGGGCGCTGACGCGCCCGGGGCCGGCCCGCCGGAATCCCGCATGACCTCATCCGAGACCGCCAAGACCCTGTCCCCCACGCTCGAACTCGCCATGGAGCTCATGCGACGTCCCTCCGTCACCCCCGATGATCAGGGATGTCAGGCACTGATGATCGAGCGACTCGCTCGCCTCGGCTTCCAGATCGAGCGACTGCCGTTCGGCGATGTCGAGAACTTCTGGGCCGTACACGGCCATCATGGCCCGGTACTGGCATTCGCCGGCCATACCGACGTGGTACCCAGCGGCCCCGAGGTACACTGGCAATATCCGCCCTTCGAGCCCCGCATCGACGACGACGGCATGCTGTGCGGACGTGGCGCGGCAGACATGAAGGGTAGCCTGGCCGCCATGCTCACTGCCGTGGAGCGCTTCGTCACCGAGCACCCGGATCATCCCGGCCGTATCGCCTTTCTGATCACCTCCGACGAGGAAGGCCCGGCCGTGGATGGCACCCGCGCGGTGGTCGAGCACCTGCGCGAGTCTCACGACCGCCTGGATTACTGCATCGTCGGCGAGCCCTCCTCCACCGAGTGGTTGGGCGACGTCATCAAGAACGGCCGTCGCGGCTCGCTCGGCGGCGTGCTGCATGTTCGTGGTATCCAGGGCCACGTGGCCTACCCTCACCTGGCCCGCAACCCCATCCACCAAGTCGTACCGGCGCTGGACGCTCTGGTGCGCGAGCACTGGGACGGTGGCAACGCCTTCTTCCCGGCCACCAGCTTCCAGATCTCCAACCTGCGCGCCGGCACCGGAGCCACCAACGTGATTCCCGGCGATGTGGAAGCGACCTTCAACTTCCGCTACTCCACCGAGGTCACACACGAGGCGCTGCGTCAGCGCACCGAAGCCATCCTCGAGGCACACGGCCTGGACTTCCACATCGACTGGACCCTCAACGGCGAACCTTTCCTGACCGCCGAGGGCGAGCTGGTGGATGCCGCTCTGGCCAGCGTCGAGGACGTCATGTCACGTCGGCCCGAGCTTTCCACCTCCGGTGGCACCTCGGATGGTCGCTTCATCGCCACCCTCGGCAGCCAGGTGGTCGAGCTGGGCCCCCTGAACGCCACCATCCACAAGGTAGACGAACGCGTCAGGGCCGCCGACCTCGACGATCTGAGCCGGATCTACGAGGCCGTGCTCGCTCGCCTGTTCATCAACGGCGCATCACGGTCCTGAGCCGGAGGTAGTCATGGAAGCGTATCCCGATATCGAGATTTACCTGGCCAATGCCGACCTCGAGGCACTGAATGCCTGGCTGGGCCATGCCCTCGGCGCCCCGCCCCTGGCCTCGGCCGGCAAGCACCGCTGGCGCACACAGGCCCAGCATGACGGCCATGCCATCGCTATCCTGCTCGTCGTCAAGGCCGCCGACGGCTTCGCCAGCCTGTGGTTCGACAGCCCCGACACGCCCTGGACGACGGATAGCGACTGCGCTCGCGAGGCGGCGAGCAAGCTTGGCTGCGAGGTCCGCTGCTCCCTTGGCGGCTGGCAGCCCGGCGACGATCCGGACCGCTTCCTCCAGGTCCTGCCCGATGGCCAGGAAGCGACCATCGACTGGCCGGATTCAGGGCAGTAAGAGGGAAGAAGGGGAAGGAAAGAAAGCAAAAAAGAGGGAAGATATTTCTCCCCCTCTTTCAGCAACGCTGGTTCAGGTGGAAGACAAACCGCGCCGAACGAAGATCAGACAAGGCGGAAGGTCGTCGAGAGAGCGGAGTTTGCTAGCTGCTAAATGAGCATCTCGAGACGACCTTCCAACACAGTATGATCAAGTGCAGGCCGGTTTTCAGGTAATCACGGTGACATCGTCGGCCTGCAAGCCCCGCTCATTGCGCGACACCTGGTACTTCACCTTCTGGCCCTCGGCCAGGGTGCGATGCCCACGGCCGCGAATGGCTCGAAAATGCACGAACACGTCCTCGCCACTGTCGCGAGTGATGAAACCGTACCCCTTGTTGACATTGAACCACTTGACCTCGCCGATCTCGCGATCATCGTCCTCGACCTCGGCCAGGTTGACCAACTGAGGCGTCAGGGCATTGACTGCCAGGGTGGCGATCAGCAAAAGAACGAAAACCGCCAGAGCCACGGCCAGATAGACGATGCCCACGCCCCCTATCTCGAGACTGGCGGCTATCTCCCTGGACATGGCGCCACCGGCGAGATAAACGAACAAGGCCACCAGTAACGGTGACGGCGCGGCCAGCAACAGGCTGATGAGACTGCAACGCAACACGACCTTTCGATTCATAAACGTCTGATGCTCTCTTTGTCGTAATAGAAAGGAAGGAATAACGCGGTAACGAGGCACTTCACGGCGCGATGCACCGCCCCCGAACCGAGACCGATGCCACGATGAACGGTGGCATGCAGCACAAGGATTCTATCATGAAGCAAGATGACACGCTTTCCGATCTCCAGGCACGCCTGACCGCCCTGGAAAGCCGATACGCCTATCAGGAGGACTGGCTGGACACCTTGGACCGCAGCGTGGCACAGCAGGAAAAACGCCTGGCCCAACTCGAGCGACTCAACGAACTGATGCAACGCAAGATTCGTGACCAGCAACAAGCCCTGCAGGAAAACGACATGGCGCTCCCTGGCCCCGAGGACGAACTACCGCCGCATTATTGAGACCCAAGAAGGAAGAAGAAAGACAGGTTAGCTCCAGGACTTAGGGGCAGGGTCGTCTTCTCCCTTCCAGACGCGCAGCGCCGGTCTTCATTCTTCTGGCAGCGTCAGCCACACGCTTCTAGCTTTCGTCGAGATACCGCTCGGCATCCAGGGCTGCCATGCAGCCACTGCCCGCGGAGGTCACGGCCTGGCGATAGACGTGGTCCATGACGTCGCCGGCGGCGAAGACGCCGGGGACGCTGGTGGCGGTAGCGTTGCCCTCGAGCCCCGACTGGACCTTGATATAGCCGCCGGCCATGTCCAGCTGCCCCTCGAAGATGCCGGTGTTGGGGCTGTGGCCGATGGCGATGAACACGCCCGGAGCGTCGACCTCGCGGGTGCTACCGTCCTCGGTGGACTTGAGCCGCGCCCCGGTCACACCGGTATTGTCGCCGAGCACTTCGTCGAGGGTATGGTTCCAGATCACCTCGATATTGCCGTTCTCGACCTTGTCGAACAGCTTGTCCTGCAGGATCTTCTCGGCACGCAGGCTGTCACGGCGGTGCACCAGGGTCACCTTCGACGCGATGTTGGAGAGATACAGCGCCTCCTCGACAGCGGTATTGCCGCCACCGACCACCACGACATCCTGATTGCGGTAGAAGAAACCGTCACAGGTTGCGCAGGCCGACACGCCCTGCCCCATGAAGCGGCTCTCGGATTCCAGCCCCAGATAACGGGCGCTGGCGCCCGTGGAGATGATCAGCGCGTCGCAGGTATAGGTGCCGTTGTCGCCCTTGAGCGTGAAGGGGCGCTCCCTCAGCTCGACCTCGTGGATGTGATCGAACATCACCTCGGTCTCGAAACGTTCGGCATGCCGCTTCATCCGCTCCATCAGCTCAGGCCCCTGGACCCCAGCATCATCACCGGGCCAGTTGTCCACATCGGTGGTGGTCGTCAACTGGCCGCCGGCCTGGATGCCGGTGATCAACAACGGCTTGAGGTTGGCCCGGGCCGCATAGACGGCGGCCGTGTAACCGGCCGGCCCGGACCCGAGAATGATCAGGCGTTCGTGGCGCGCTTCGCTCATGGGATACCTCGCAACTCTGGCAATGGGTAACGCAACGGACTGGGCGATGCCGACGCACCATCGGCATGGCGCAGGCCACTACGGTCGGGCCGCTGCCGGGAGCGGCAACCGCCGCCCCCGAACTTGCCCTGCGGCGCTCAGAGCGCCTCGGCGTGGTTGCCCAGGTACTTGGCGACCCCCTCGGCGGTGTCTTTCATGCCTTCCTGGCCTTCGTCCCAGCCAGCCGGGCAGACTTCGCCATGCTGCTGGTGGAACTTGAGCGCCTTGACCATGCGCAGCATCTCGTCGACGTTGCGGCCCAGCGGCAGGTTGTTGACCACCTGGTGCTGGACGACGCCATTCTCGTCGATCAGGAAGGAAGCACGCATCGCCACGCCGGCATCCGGATGCTCGATGCCGTAGGCATTGGTGACCTCGTGCTTGACATCGGCCACGATCGGGAAGCCAACCTCACCGATGCCACCCTTCTCGGGAGAGGTCCGGCGCCAGGCGTGGTGGGTGAACTGAGAATCGATGGACACGCCGATCACCTCGACACCGAGCTCCTTGAACTGCGCCAAACGATTGTCATGGGCGATGATCTCGGAGGGGCAGACGAAGGTAAAGTCCAGCGGCCAGAAGAACAGCACGCGCAACTTGCCGTGGCTGTCGGAAAGCTTGAAGTTCTCGACGATCTCGCCGTTGCCGAGGACAGCCGCGGCTTCGAAATCGGGCGCTTGACGTCCAACCAGTACGCTCATTGGAGCTCCTTGCAGTCGTAGAAGTGTCAACGATGATGAAAAAGGGGATATCACACTAGGCCAGCCACGACCGCCGAACCATTGGCTCGACGCTATGGCATGCATAGCCGCAACCTATTGTGCCGTGCACAACAGGGATTCACCAGATCGGCACGCCTCACAGTACATCATCGTCGCGCCCCAGGGTGACCGACACGATGTCCCCGCTGATCGACGACACCTCGATACGCACCTGGATCGGGGCACAGCAGCGCGGGCAATCCTCCCAGGTCGCGTGGCTCCCCTGGGAGGCATCGACCAGCAACGCAAAGGGCGTGTCGCAGTAGGGACAACGAACCGATCGGCTCTCCAGCGCGTCCTCGTGCACGGCTCCTCCGACCAACATTCAATCCAACGGAAATGGGGATGACAGGCGCCGTTTCAAGGCCAACGCCCTGGCGCAATGGTTGAAAACCCCTTCTATCATGACCATGTAAGACTACGAACCCAGGATGGTTCGACACTCCCCGTGACAGGAGGATAGCAATGAGCACCGAGTCCACACCGGATACCTTGCAGACCTTCGAGGCCGCAGGCACGACCTACCACTATTACAGCCTGCCGAAAGCCGCCGAAGCCCTTGGCAACATCGACCGCCTGCCGATGACGCTCAAGATCCTGCTCGAGAACCAGTTGCGCTTCGCTTCCGACCCCAGCGTCGCCCGCGAAGACATGCAGGCACTGGTCGACTGGCAGCAGAACGCCTCATCCGACCGCGAAATCGGCTACCGCCCGGCCCGGGTCCTGATGCAGGACTTTACCGGCGTGCCCGGCGTGGTCGACCTCGCCTCCATGCGTGCCGCCGTCGAGGGTCTCGGCGAGGATCCCTCGCGCATCAACCCGCTGTCGCCCGTCGATCTGGTCATCGACCACTCGGTGATGGTCGACAAGTTCGGCAACCCCACGGCGTTTCGCGACAACGTGGCCATCGAGATGGAGCGCAACCGCGAGCGCTACGAGTTCCTGCGCTGGGGTCAGCAGGCCTTCGACAACTTCCGGGTGGTACCGCCGGGTACCGGCATCTGCCACCAGGTCAACCTCGAGTACCTGGGCAAGACGGTGTGGACCAAGGAAGAAGACGGCAAGACCTTCGCCTATCCCGACACCTTGGTGGGCACCGATTCCCACACCACCATGATCAACGGCCTGGGCGTGCTCGGCTGGGGCGTGGGCGGCATTGAGGCCGAGGCCGCCATGCTCGGCCAGCCGGTCTCGATGCTGATTCCCGAGGTCGTCGGCTTCAAGCTCACCGGCAAGCTTCGCGAAGGCATCACCGCCACCGACCTGGTGCTGACGGTGACCCAGATGCTGCGCGAGCGCGGCGTGGTAGGCAAGTTCGTCGAATTCTACGGCGACGGCCTCGCCGATCTGCCGTTGGCCGACCGCGCCACCATCGCCAACATGGCCCCCGAGTACGGCGCCACCTGCGGCTTCTTCCCGGTCGACGACGAAACCCTCAATTACCTCCGGCTGACCGGCCGCGAGGACGCCCAGGTCGAGCTGGTCGAAGCCTACTGCAAGGCCCAGGGCCTGTGGCGCGAACCCGGCCACGAGCCGATCTTCAGCGACACCCTGCACCTCGACATGGACGAAGTGGAGTCCAGCCTGGCGGGTCCCAAGCGCCCCCAGGACCGCGTCGCCCTCAAGGACATGCCGACGGCCTTTGCCAAGGTGATGGAAGAGGACGGCAAACCGTTGCCGGCCACCGAGAAGGGTCGCCTGTTCTCCGAAGGCGGCCAGACCGCCGTGGGCGTCGAGGAAAGCTACGAGCATCACGACAGCCAGGAAGTCGACATGGAAGGCGAGGCTTTCCGGCTCGACCCCGGCGCCGTAGTGATCGCTGCCATCACCTCCTGCACCAACACCTCCAACCCCAGCGTGATGATGGCTGCCGGTCTACTGGCGCGTAACGCCCTGGCACGCGGCCTCAAGACCAAGCCCTGGGTCAAAACCTCGCTGGCCCCCGGCTCCAAGGTGGTGACCGACTACCTCGCCGCCGGCGGCGTCCAGGATGACCTGAACGAACTGGGCTTCAACCTGGTGGGCTATGGCTGCACCACCTGCATCGGCAACTCCGGACCGCTGCCGGAGGCCATCGAGAAAGCCGTCGAGGCCGGCGACCTGACCGTGGCTTCGGTGCTGTCGGGCAACCGCAACTTCGAGGGGCGGGTACATCCGCTGGTCAAGACCAACTGGCTGGCCTCACCTCCCCTGGTGGTGGCCTATGCCCTGGCCGGCAACGTGCGCAAGGACCTCGCCAACGAGCCGCTCGGCACCGGCGACGATGGCCAGCCGGTATATCTCAAGGACATCTGGCCCAGCCAGGCGGAGATCGCCGAGGCGGTGGAGAAGGTCAAGACCGAGATGTTCCGCAAGGAATACGCCGAGGTCTTCGACGGCGACGACGTCTGGAAGGCCATCGACGTACCCGAGAGCCAGGTCTACCAGTGGTCCGATGACTCAACCTACATCCAGCATCCGCCCTTCTTCGAAGGCATGGGGCGTGAGCCCGCCGCCACCGAGGATGTCGAGGGGGCCCACATCCTGGCCCTGCTCGGCGACTCGGTGACCACCGACCACATCTCGCCGGCCGGCGCCATCAAGCCCGACAGCCCCGCCGGTCGTTACCTCCAGGAGCGCGGCGTCAAGCCAGTGGACTTCAACTCCTACGGCTCGCGTCGCGGTAACCACGAGATCATGATGCGCGGCACCTTCGCCAACGTGCGCATCAAAAACGAGATGCTCGACGGTGTGGTCGGCGGCGAGACCCGCCACGTGCCATCCGGCGAACAGATGTCCATCTATGACGCGGCCATGAAGTACCAGCAGGAAGGCACGCCGCTGGTGGTCATCGCCGGCAAGGAGTACGGCACCGGCTCCTCGCGTGACTGGGCCGCCAAGGGCACTCGACTGCTCGGCGTGCGTGCCGTGCTGGCCGAATCCTTCGAGCGCATCCACCGCTCCAACCTGATCGGCATGGGCGTGGTACCGCTGCAGTTCACCGAGGGCGACACCCGAGAGACCCTGGGTCTGACCGGCGACGAGCGCATCTCCATCGCCGGCCTCTCGGAGCTGACACCGGGCGGCAAGGTCGAGGTGACCATCGCCAGTCCCAAGGGTGAGAAACGCATCGAGGCTCTGTGTCGCATCGATACCGCCAACGAGCTGGAATACTACCTCCACGGCGGCATCCTGCACTATGTTCTGCGCAAGATGATCGGCGCGGCCTGATCGCCGCCTTTCCCCCTTGACGCAAAAGCCCCCGCCGGTTCACCGGCGGGGGCTTCTTTGTGGCGGGTCGCTATCTTGCGAGCAACGCCAACGCGCAGCAGGGGCACATCACCGCACGCCGACGATGTCAGAAGGAACGGCGCCGATAATCCCGATACTCCGGATACCAGAAGTGGCGCTCGATGGCGGCACGGATGGCCTTTTCATCGCTTTTCAGGGCCACTTCCTCCTTCTGCGCCTGGGCGGCCACTTCGAAGGCGATCGCCTTGGACAGATCCCGGATCTTCGACAGGGCCGGCAACACCGACCCTTCACCGGTCTTGGCCACCGGCGCTTCCGCCGCCAGGGCACGGGAAGCCGCCATCAGCATGCCGTCGGTGACCCGGCGCGCACCGGCGGCCACCACACCGAGCCCGATGCCCGGAAAGATATAGGCGTTGTTACACTGGGCGATGGGATACTGGCGTCCCTGATACTCCACCGGCGCGAAGGGGCTGCCCGTGGCCACCATGGCCTGGCCGTCGGTCCAGCGGATCACGTCTTCCGGCAACGCTTCGGCTCGGGAGGTCGGGTTGGAAAGCGGCATCACCAGCGGCGAAGGGCAACCGGCATGCATGGTGCGGATCACCTCTTCGGTGAACAGGCCCTGTTGGCCGCAAACACCGAGCAGCACCGTCGGACGCACCTGCTTGACCACCTCGAGCAGCGCCTGCCCGTCCCAGCCCTCGACCAGCGAGGGGTCCTGCGCCAACCGCCGCTGGAAATCGCGTAGCCAGGACTGTTCCGAGGTCACCAGCCCCTCGCGGTCGACCATGAAGACGCGCGCCCGGGCCTCCTGTTCCGACAGGCCCTCGGCTTGCATGGCCACCACCACTTGCTCGGCGATGCCGCAACCGGCGGACCCTGCTCCCACGAAGACCACACGCTGATCGGCCACGCCTTCGCCCCGAGCCTTGCACGCCGCCATCAGGGTGCCTACGCAGACCGAGGCAGTTCCCTGGATGTCGTCATTGAAGCAGCACAGCTCGTCGCGGTAACGCTCCAGCAGCGGCATGGCATTGGCCTGGGCGAAGTCCTCGAACTGCAGCAGCACCTGAGGCCAGCGACGCTTCACGGCCGCGATGAAGTCTGCCATGAAGGCATCGTACTCTGCCTGGGAGACACGCGGATGTCGCCAGCCCATGTACATCGGGTCGTCGAGCAGGGCCTGGTTGTTGGTGCCCACATCGAGCGTGATCGGCAGCGTATAGGCCGGGCTGATGCCGCCACAGGCGGTGTACAGGGAAAGTTTGCCGATGGGAATTCCCATGCCGCCGATCCCCTGATCGCCCAGCCCCAGGATACGCTCACCATCGGTGACCACGATCACCTTGACCTTGTCCTTGGTGGCGCTGCGCAGGATATCGTCCATGCGGTCCCGATCGGGATAGGAAATGAACAGGCCACGATGGTTGCGATAGATGTTGGAGAATTCTTCGCAGGCCTGCCCCACCGTGGGGGTATAGATGATCGGCAGCATCTCCTCGAGATGCTCGGAGACCAGACGAAAATAAAGTGTCTCGTTGTCGTCCTGGATGGCGCGCAGATAAATGTGCCGGTCCAGATCGTTCTGGCACTGGCGATACTGGCGATAGGCCCGCTCGACCTGTTCCTCGATGGTCTCGACATTCTGCGGCAACAGGCCGATCAGGTTGAACTCGAGGCGTTCCTCGCGAGTGAAGGCACTCCCCTTGTTGAGCAGCGGCATCTCGAGCAAGGGGGGCCCGGCGTAGGGAATATAGAGGGGGCGCTTGGCTTCTCTGGTCATCGGTTCGTCTCTGCTGTCTCTGGAATCCGGGCCGTGACGCTCTGCGGCGACTTGGGCGCTACTCTACCACGTCGGCGCACCGCCCATGGAGACCAAGGCTCCTGGAGGCGCCGTTCAGCGTGGCGAATCAGACGAAACGTCCCAGACCTACCGCCTGGCGCAGCCGATCCATGAAAGGCGCGGCCTCGGCACGGGCACGCTCGGCCCCCTGGCGGAGCACGTTCTCGATGTGAGCAGGATCTTCCAGCAGCGCCTGGTAGCGCTCCCTCGGCTCGCGAAGTTGTTCATTGAGGTATTCGAAGACCCGGTTCTTGGCCTCGCCCCAGCCGATCCCGTTCTCGTATTCGGTACGCATCTCGGCCGCCTCTTCCTGACTGGCGAAGGCCGAGTAGATCTGGAACAGCGTGCAGCTATCCGGATCCTTGGGCTCGCCGGGTTCCAGCGAGTTGGTCTTGATCTTGCGCACCAACTTGAGCAGCTTTTTCTCGGAGACGAACAGCGGGATGGTGTTGTCGTAGCTCTTGGACATCTTGCGTCCATCGAGCCCGCCCAGAACCTCGACCCGCTCGTCGACCACCGCATCGGGCAGGGTGAAGTACTGGCCCTTGAAGAGGTGATTGAAGCGGCCGGCCATGTCGCGCGCCATCTCGATGTGCTGGATCTGGTCGCGTCCTACCGGCACACGCTGGGCGTTGAACATCAGGATGTCGGCGGCCATCAGCACCGGATAGCCGAACAGCCCCATGGTCACGCCCTTGTCCGGGTCCGGATGACCGGCCTGCTCGTTGTCGGCCACCGCCGCCTTGTAGGCATGGGCACGATTCATCAGGCCCTTGGCGCAGACGCAGGACAGCATCCAGGTCAGCTCGGGAATCTCGGGAATGTCCGACTGCCGATAGAAGATGGCATTATCGGTATCCAGCCCCAGGGCCAGCCAGGTGGCGGCGATCTCCAGGCGCGACTGCTGGACCCGCTTCGGGTCCTGGCTCTTGATCAGCGCATGCAGGTCGGCGAGGAAATAGTAGGACTGGACGCTCGGGTCCTGGCTCGCGGCGATGGCGGGCTTGATGGCGCCGACATAGTTGCCCAGGTGGGGAGTACCGGTGGTGGTGATGCCCGTGAGCACACGGGTCTTGTCGGATGCTGCAGTCATGAAAGCGGGACTCTGCTGACTCTGGAATGCCCGCCATGGTAACGCGAGGCCCCGGTCAAGGCGACCTGCCGGGAACAAGTCGCAGGGCTAGTGCAGAGAGTCGTATCTGCCCGGGGCTGATCGCGAGGAAGTGCTGTGAATACCTCCTTGTACACTACCGACGCCCAGCGGCGCTCTCGTAGTATCCTGCTCCGCTTGCAGGACCAGTGCTGGCCATCCATGGCCAGCCCGTTCGGAGCAGTGCTTCTCACCCTTGGCGTCGGATCTCCTCTTCGGCTTGGTCCCGGCGCCCCTCGTCAGGAGCTCCCTGACGAGGCATCGCAGTCGTCGCTAGGGAAAGAGACCAACCTCAGATCGAGAAAAGGCCAGGACTCCACGCGGCAGCCCTGGCCTTTCGTCAACGAGTCGGCCCCGTCTCAGCCGATCAAGGTGGCGGCTTCCACATACTCCAGCCCGAAGGCTTCGGCCACGGCACGGTAGGTGAGTTTGCCGTCGTGAACATTGAGCCCCGCGGCGAAGTGGTCGTCGTCGGCCAGCGCCTTCTGCCAGCCCTTGTCGGCAAGCGACAGCACGAACGGCAGGGTGGCGTTGGTCAACGCCTGGGTGGAGGTGCGTGCCACCGCGCCTGGCATGTTGGCCACGCAATAGTGCACCACGCCATCCACCACATAGGTCGGTTCGGCATGAGTCGTGGGCCTGCTGGTCTCGAAGCAGCCACCCTGGTCGATGGCCACATCCACCAGCACGCTGCCAGGCTTCATGTCGGACAGCATCTCCCGCGTGATCAGCTTGGGCGCGGCGGCCCCGGGCACCAGCACGGCGCCGATGACCAGATCCGACTCGCGCACCGCTTCCTCAAGCGCATCGGCCGTGGAGAATACCGTCTTCATGCGGCCCTGATAGCGGTCGTCCAGGGTCTCGAGGCGCGGAATGGACTTGTCCAGCACCGTCACTTCGGCACCCAGCCCCAAGGCCATGCGAGCGGCGTTCTCGCCGACCACACCGCCACCGATGACCGTGACCCTGGCCGGCGCCACGCCCGGCACGCCCGGAAGCAGCACACCGGAACCGCCTTGGGCCTTCTCGAGACTGTGCGCACCGGCCTGGACGGCCATGCGGCCTGCCACGGTGCTCATTGGCGCCAGCAACGGCAGGCCGCCTTCGGAGGCGGTGATGGTCTCGTAGGCAATGCAGGTGGCACCGCTTTCGAGCAGCCCCTTGGTCAGCGCTTCCTCGGCCGCCAGGTGCAGATAGGTGAACAGGGTCTGCCCGCGGGTCAGCCTGGCGACTTCCTCGGCCTGGGGTTCCTTGACCTTGAGAATCAGCTCGGCCTCATCCCACAGCCTGGCCACATCGGCCTCCAGTCGAGCGCCGGCCGCCTCGAAGTCGGCGTCGCTGAAGCCGGCGCCTTCGCCGGCGGCGGCCTGGACAATGACCTCGTGGCCACGGCCGACCAACTCGCGAGCCCCGCTGGGGGTCAAGGCTACGCGATATTCGTGGTTCTTGATTTCCTTCGGCACGGCGATCTTCATAGGATTCCTCCGATGGGCGAACGGTGGACAACAGCGTACTCATCCCATTACAGCACAACAGTGCATACACGCAGAGATCACGGAAGAAAAACAAAAAAAACGCGGACAAGACCGCCGCGACATCGAAAATACATCTGCCAGAAGAAGATCAGACAGAAAGACTTGCGCCCACCGGTCACTCGCTGACCAGAGCCGCTCCGTAGCAACGCCGAAACTCATCCGGCAGGCGCCGAGGGCGGCCACTGGAAAGCTCGATGCAGGCGAAACGAGTGCGGGCACGCAATAACGTCTGGCCACCCTCGCGCTGCCTGAGCTGAAAACGGCGCGTCAGCGTCAGGCGGCCGTCACAATCGACGATCCAGGTCGCCAGTTGCAGCCTGTCGCCTTCGAAAGCCGGCGCCAGGTAGTCAAGCTCGTGCCGGTGCACCGCCATGGCACGATCCAGCTCGCGATAGCGGGCCAGGCTGAGCCCCAGATGCTCCGAGTGACGCCAACTGATGCGCTCCACCCAGCGCAGGTATTCGGCGTTGTTGGCATGGCCATAGTCGTCGATACTCGACGGCGCGACGTCAAGATCAATGATGAAAGGATCGGGCAGGTCCCAGGACATGACGGCATACTCCCTGTCGCTTGTTGGGGTCGAGATCCAGGCTGGTGGCGACATCATGGTCGATCGCGGCCGCACCTCCAGCAACCATCGAAGACACCTTCGAGCACTTCGCCACAACCGGGACAGACCCAATCGGGACGCGCTTCGCCCTGCCGGCTCGCCCGGATCAGGTCCTCGGCCTGAGCGCGATTGTGAGGCGCCACCCACACTTCGGGCTCGCACTCGACAGGCGGCAGCTCTCCCGAAGCGCCGCCCAGCGTCATGTTGCGACGCTCCACCGGGATGCCGGCCGACTCGAGCAGATTGGCCACATGGCTGACCAGCAGTGGATTCGAGTGCGCGAAGACGCGGACGAAATCGATATCCCTCACGACGCGACCTTCCTCATGATGAGCACTCCTCAGCACCATCGACGGGGCCAGGCACTTTTCACAGGCCCCAAGCACTGTCTGAAAAGTCGACGCGCGAAGGTTAGACAAGGCGAAAATCTGCGAAAAAGCGGAGTTTACAAGGAGTAAATGAGCATTTTGAGCAGATTTTCAACGCCGTATAACCGAGCGCAGGCACTTTTCACAGAAACTAGTCGCGGAAGACCCGCACCCCCAGCGCCTTCAGATAAGAGGTCTCGGGAATGGCGGGATGCACGGGATGGTCCGGCCCCTGATGCCCCTGGAAGATCACCTGGCCATGTCGGTCCTGATGACGAGCGGCGCCACGCACCACATCCGTGAGACGATCCATGCCCAGATGCATGGAGCAGGAAGCCGAGACCAGCAGACCATCGCGCCCCAGCAGGCGCATCGCCTCGCGGTTGAGCCGGCCATAGGCACGCTCTCCGGCGGCCGTGTCCTTGCGTTTCTTGATGAAGGCCGGCGGGTCGAGGATCACCACGTCGAAGCGCTCGTCGTCGGCCTTGAGAGCGGCCAACGCCTCGAAGGCATCTCCCTCGCCCACCGCGACGCGCTCCTGGAGACCATTCAACTCGGCGTTCTCGGCCACGCCCTGAAGCGCGCGCTCACTGGCATCGACGCACAGGACTTCGCTGGCGCCGTGTGCGGCCGCCTGAATGCCCCAGCCACCGACATAGCTGAACAGATCCAGCACCCGCTTGCCAGCCACCAGGCCGTTGAGCCAAGCTCGGTTGGCGCGATGATCGAAGAACCAGCCGGTCTTCTGACCATCCAGCACCGGTGCGATGAAGCGCACGCCGTTCTCTTCCAGCTCGACGTTCTCGGGCGGCTCGTCGCCGAGCACCTCGACGCCGCCCTCGAGTCCTTCCATGCGGCGACCGCTGGTATCATGGCGCAGCACCACCACGCGCGGCGACAGCACCTTGTCCAGGGCATCGAGCAACGGCTCGCGTACGGCCTCCATGCCGGCGGTATTGAGTTGCACCACCAGGACATCGTCGAAACGATCGATCACCAGCCCGGGCAACAGGTCGCCTTCACCGTGCACCAGGCGATAGTAGGGCTTGGCGAACAGGCGCTGGCGCAGCGACAGGGCCTGATTGAGACGGTGCACCAGCAGCGAGCGATCGAGGACGGTGCCGGCATCGCGGGAGACCAGGCGCGCGCAGATCAATGAGTGAGCATTGACGTAGGCCACGCCCATGGCCTTGCCGTTCGCGGCTTCCACCACCGCCTGCTCGCCCGGCGCGAAGTCCTTGAGCGGTGTGGCGCCGGTATCGATCTCGTTGGAATACAGCCAGAGATGGCCGGCCTTCAGCCGCCGGTCGGCGTTCTTCTTGAGGCGCAGTGAGCGTAGAGCGGTCATCGGAAATCTCGTGATTGATGTAGAAATGGGCAGGGCCACCAGCTCAGCGCTGGCACCCGGCACAGAAGACGCTGGCACGCTGCCCCAGGGTCACCAGACGCAACTCGGCGCCACAGCGTCGGCAGGGCTCACCGTCGCGGCCATACACATTGAGCCGCTGGGCGAAGTACCCCGGCTCGCCGGTGCCGCTGACAAAATCCCTCAGCGTCGTTCCCCCCTGCGTGATCGCGGCGGCCAGCACCTCTCGGATGGCATCGGCCAAGCGCGTATAACGCTTGCGCGAGATGCGCCCTGCTTCACGGCGCGGGTCGATACCCGCCAGGAACAGGGCCTCGGCGGCATAGATGTTGCCGACGCCGACCACCACGGCGTTATCCATCAGGAAGGGCTTGACCGCCAGCCGTCGCTTCCGGGACATGGCATAGAGCCGCTCGCCATCGAAGGCCTCCGAGAGCGGCTCCGGCCCTAGCTTCGCCAACCGCCGATCCTGCTCGGCATCGCCGTCCAGCCAATCGATGAAGCCGAAGCGACGCGGATCGTGGTAGCGCAGGATACCGCCGTCATCGAACACCAGGTCGACATGATCATGCTTCTTGGGCAGCTCGCCCAGCCGTGCGATGCGCAGGCTGCCGGACATGCCCAGATGACACAGCAGGGTCCCGCCCTGCTCCCCGACCACCGGCACCAGCAGATACTTGGCGCGACGCTCCAGCCGGCCCAGGCGCGCCCCGACCAGGCGATCGACGAGATCCTCCGGCACCGGATGGCGCAGGCGCGACTGCCGCACGATCACCTCACGGATCTCGCGCGCCTCGACATGAGGGGCAATGCCTCGACGTGTGGTTTCGACCTCGGGAAGCTCGGGCATGACGGGAGTTCCGGCATCGGGATGACATACGCAAGAACCCGACCATCGGGCCGGGTTCAGGCGGACAGGCTCTAACTACCTGCGGAAGGAAGCCATCGAACGACCCGGCACGCTGTTGCGAACGGGGCCGACGGCCAGGATGCCGCGCATCAGCGCAGCGGCATCGCGATCACTTGATCTTGGCTTCCTTGTAGATGACACGCTTGCGGACCACCGGGTCGAACTTCTTCATTTCGAGCTTGTCCGGGGTGTTCCGCTTGTTCTTGTCGGTGGTGTAGAAGTGGCCGGTACCGGCGCTGGACACCATTCTGATCTTGTCACGCATGACTCTTCTCCCTGATGGATCGGGCGCTGGAGTGTCTTAAACGGTCTCGCCGCGCTTACGGATATCGCTGAGCACCGCATCGATACCCTTCTTGTCGATGATGCGCATACCCTTGGTGGAGACGCGCAGCTTGACGAAGCGCTTCTCGGCTTCCACCCAGAAACGGTGGGTGTGCAGGTTCGGCACAAAACGACGCGTGGTCTTGCGCTGAGAGTGAGATACGTTGTGACCAGTCACCGGGCGCTTGCCGGTAACCTGACATACTTTGGACATGAGAGCCTCCAACCGCTTGGCCAGGATATTATCCTGAGTGTTCAAAACCTGTCGGGCAAACCGGGGCGACCCCGTGTCATTTGACCCAAGGGAATTCAAAGGCTGCACTTTATACCAGAGTTGGCCGGGCCAGACAAGCGAGACGCGAGATTATAGCAGGCCTTGCTCGGCAAAGGATACTACCTCGCCATCTCCGACCACGAAGTGGTCCAGCACCCGAATCTCGAACAACGCGAGCGCCTGCCTGAGTCGCTCGGTGATCCGCCGGTCGGCGTCGCTCGGCTCGGCCACCCCGGAGGGATGGTTGTGCGCGAAGATCATCGCGCCGGCGCCCAGCTCCAGGGCTCGGCGTGCCACTTCACGAGGGTACACCGAGGCACTGTCCAGCGTTCCCCGGAACAGCGACTCGTAGCGGATCACCCGGTGCTGGCTGTCGAGAAAGAGAGCGGCGAATTCCTCATGCCCGAGGTGACGCAATCGCGACGACAGGTAGTCGCGGACCAGTCCCGGCGAGGTCAGGGCTGCCTCGCGATCCAGCCGGCTGGCCAGATGGCGCCGCGCCAGCTCCAGCACCGCCTGCAACTGTACGTACTTGGCCTGCCCCAACCCGCGCTCGGCACAGAAGGTCCGTTGATCGGCCTCCAGCAAGGGGCGCAGGCCGCCAAAGCTCGACAACAGATCCCGCGCCAGATCCACGGCGGAGCGCCCCGGCACCCCGACGCGCAGGAAGATCGCCAACAACTCGGCATCGGACAGCGCCTCCGAGCCCAGCGCCAAGAGTTTTTCCCGAGGGCGCTCGCCCTCCGGCCAGTCGCGAATCGACATCCTTGCCTCCCGTGCATGTCCATCGTCCTTATCCTGGCCATGCACGCCGCCCCTGCCGCGTCAACGGCAACCCTTCGCCTCTAGTGTAGACGCCATGTCGATGGTGTGGCGCCGTCGCTCGGAGCCGGCTACGCAAGATCACCCGCGAATGGTAAGGTAGACGACCGGATTCACGCTTGGACACCGCCATGTCAGCATTGCCCGGAAAACGCATCCTGCTCGGGATCGGCGCCGGTATCGCCGCCTACAAGAGCGCACACCTGGCCCGTCTTCTCAAGCAGGCGGGCTTCGAGGTACGCGTGGTCATGACCGAGGGCGCCCAGGCCTTCATCGCGCCCTTGACGCTCCAAGCCCTGACCGGCGAGGCAGTACGCACCTCCCTGCTCGACCCCGAGGCTGAAGCCGGCATGGGGCACATCGAGCTGGCCCGCTGGGCCGACCGGATCCTGATTGCCCCGGCGACCGCCGACTTGATGGCGCGCCTGGCCCATGGCCAAGCGGACGACCTGCTCACCACCCTGTGCCTGGCCAGCCATGCCGAAAAGTTCATGGCGCCGGCCATGAATCAGGCCATGTGGAGCCATCCCGCCACCGCGCGCAACGCCCGTCAGCTCACCGAAGATGGCTGGCACCTGCTCGGCCCCGACAGCGGCGACCAGGCCTGCGGCGACGTGGGGCCTGGTCGCATGCTCGAGCCGGAGGACATCATGGCCGGCTTGTCCGGAGCGGTGAAGCGCCCTGCCGAGGGGCTGAAGGTCGTGATCACCGCCGGGCCGACCCGCGAGGCCCTCGACCCGGTCCGCTATCTCTCCAACCACAGCTCCGGCAAGATGGGCTATGCCTTGGCTACCGCCGCTGTGGCCCTGGGCGCCGTAGTGCACCTGATCAGCGGTCCGGTCGCCCTGCCCACGCCGTCCGGCGTAACCCGGCACGATGTGGAAAGCGCCGACGACATGCTGGCGGCCGCCGAACGCCTCGCCGACGATTGCGACCTGTTCATCGGCTGTGCCGCCGTGGCCGACTATCGCGCCGAGGCACCGGCCGAACACAAGCTCAAGAAGCGTGACGATGAAAACGCCATGACCCTGCGCCTGGTGAAGAACCCCGACATCATCGCCCGTATCGCCGCTCGGGACGCACGCCGTCCCTTCGTCATCGGCTTCGCCGCCGAGACCCGTGACCTCGAGCGCTATGGCCGGGACAAGCTGACACGCAAGCAACTCGACATGGTGGTGGCCAACGATGTCTCCCGGGCCGGACTCGGCTTCGGTGCCGACGACAACGCCGCCGTGCTGCTCTGGCGCGACGGCGACGCCATCGACCGCGATCCCCAGCCCCCGCAGCCCAAGTCACGACTGGCCGAGGCCATTCTGCGACGGGCACTGACCCGACTGGCTCCCCTTCACCACGCCTGACACCTCGATTCCGGAAGACACCCGATGCCGACATTTCCCGACCGCCCCCGTCTCGCCGTCAAGCTGCTCGACGAGCGCATGCGCGATCACCTGCCCCATTACGCCACTGCCGGCTCCGCGGGCATGGACCTGCGAGCCCTGCTCGACGCTCCCCTGACACTCGAGCCAGGCGACTGCGAGCTGGTACGCACCGGACTCGCCATCCACATCGCCGACCCGGGACTCGCCGGCATGGTCCTGCCCCGCTCGGGGCTCGGCCACAAGCACGGCATCGTGCTCGGCAACCTGGTGGGGCTGATCGACTCCGACTATCAGGGCGAGTTGATGGTCTCGGTCTGGAATCGGGGCCACACGACCTTCACGCTGGAGCCCTTCGAACGCCTGGCCCAGTACGTCCTGGTGCCGGTGGTGCAGGCCGACCTCGAGGTCGTCGATGACTTCGATGCCAGCGCACGGGGCATGGGCGGCTTCGGCAGCTCCGGGCGTCACTGATCCCGGCGACGCCATTGACCTCTTTCACGATCAAGGACCGATGACATGACGACAGACAGCACCCACTCTGCGCCCGCCTCCATCTTCCGCGCCTATGACATCCGCGGCGTGGTCGACGACACCCTCACCGAACCCGGCGTCGAAAGCATCGGCCGGGCCATCGGCAGTGCCGCCAGAGCGAAGGGCGAGTCCCGGGTGATCGTCGCGCGTGACGGTCGCCTCTCCGGCCCTCGCATGCTCGCGGCCCTGACGCGCGGCCTGACTGCCTCGGGCTGCGACGCGATCGACATCGGCATGGTGCCGACACCGGTGCTCTACTTCGCCACCCACGTCGTGGAGGGCACGGCTTCCGGCGTGATGGTCACCGGCAGTCACAACCCGCCCGACTACAACGGCTTCAAGATCGTGCTCGGCGGCGAGACGCTCTCCGGCGACACCATCACCGACCTGCACCGCCGCCTCGAGGAAGGCGACCTGACCGAAGGCCAAGGGCAGGTGAGCCAGCAGGATCTGCGCGATGCCTACCTGGAGCGCATCCTCGGCGATGTCGTCCTGACGCGACCGATCAAGGCCGTGGTGGATTGCGGCAACGGTGTAGCCGGCGAGCTCGGCCCGAAGCTCGTGGAACGCCTCGGCGCCGAGACCATCCCGCTCTATGCCGAGATCGACGGCACCTTCCCCAATCACCACCCGGACCCCGGCAAGCCGGAAAACCTCAAGGACCTGATCGCCGAGGTCCAGGCAAGGGGGGCCGACATCGGCCTGGCCTTCGATGGCGACGGCGACCGGCTCGGCGTGGTCACGCCCTCGGGCCAGCTGATCTATCCCGACCATCTGATGATGGCGTTCGCCGAGGACATGCTGGAGCGCAACCCCGGCGCCCGGGTGATCTTCGACGTCAAGTGCACCGGCAACCTGGGCAGGGTGATCGAGCAGGCAGGCGGCACACCGGAAATGTGGCGCACCGGCCACTCACTGATCAAGGCGCGCATGAAGGAAACCGGCGCACTGCTCGCCGGTGAGATGAGCGGCCACATCTTCTTCAAGGAGCGCTGGTTCGGCTTCGACGACGGCCTCTACGGCGCCGCTCGCCTGCTGGAGGTGCTGTCGCGCCAATCTCTCGACGCCGACGCCTTCTTCGCGCGCTATCCTCAGGATATCGGCACTCCCGAAATCAACGTCACGGTGACCGACGAGACCAAGTTCGACCTCGTCGCGCGCCTGGCTCGGGAAGGCGACTTCGGTGACGACGGCGTCAAGACCACCCTGGACGGCATTCGCGTCGACTACCCGGACGGCTGGGGACTGTGCCGTGCCTCCAACACCACCCCGGTGCTGGTGCTGCGCTTCGAGGGCAAGAGCGAGGCAGCACTGGCACGCATACGCGCCCGTTTCGCCGACGCCCTCAAGCAGGTAGACCCGACACTCGAGATTACGCTCTGACGCCTCGCTCCTCGACACGGAACCCGACATGACCGAACAGACCCGTGACCCACGCCAGGTAGTGGAAGTGCTTTCCGAGGCACTTCCCTACATTCAACGCTTCTCCGGCAAGACCGTGGTGGTCAAGTACGGCGGCAACGCCATGACCGAGGACCCGCTGATCGATTCCTTCGCCCGCGACATGGTGCTGATGAAGGAAGTCGGCATCAATCCGGTGGTCGTTCACGGTGGTGGCCCGCAGATCGGCGAGCTGCTCGGGAAGCTCAACATCGAGTCGCGCTTCGTCAACGGCATGCGCGTCACCGACGCCGAGACCATGGACGTCGTCGAAATGGTGCTCGGCGGGCTGGTCAACAAGGGCATCGTCAACCTGATCAACCAGTGCGGCGGCAAGGCCATCGGCCTGACCGGCAAGGATGGCGCCCAGATTCGTGCCCGCCAGTTGAAGGTCGAGCACCAGAGTCCGGAGATGACGGCGCCGGAAATCATCGACATCGGCCACGTGGGCGAAGTGGAGCACATCTCCACCGATCTCATCGAGATGCTCGCCGGCCGAGACTTCATCCCGGTGATCGCACCGATCGGTGTCGACGCGTCAGGCCGCAGCTTCAACATCAATGCCGACCTGGTGGCCGGCAAGGTGGCCGAGGCACTGGATGCCGAGAAGCTGATGCTGCTGACCAACGTGGCCGGACTGATGAATGCCGACGGCGAAGTGCTGACCGGTCTCAGCACCGCCCAGGTCGACGCCATGATCGCCGATGGCACCATTCATGGCGGCATGCTGCCGAAGATCCGCTGCGCCCTGGAGTCCGTGAAGGGCGGCGTGGCCAGCGCCCATATCATCGACGGCCGAGTCCCCCACGCCACCCTGCTCGAGATCTTCACCAACGCCGGCGTGGGCACCCTGATCACCAATGCCGGAGACGAGGCGACGCACGACGCTTGACCCTTTCCCATCGACTGACAAGAAAAGCACATCATGACGCAGGAAACCCCGACCTCCAGCCGCCGCGACCAGATTCTGCAAGGGCTGGCGCTGATGCTGGAGGAAGACAGCGGCAAACGCATCACCATCGCCGCCCTGGCTCGCCAGGTCGGCGTCTCGGAAGCGGCGCTCTATCGCCACTTCCCCAGCAAGGCGCGCATGTTCGAGGGGCTCATCGAATTCATCGAACAGACGCTGTTCGAGCGCATCGGTCGCATCCTCGAAGAGGTGCCCGAAACGGTGCCACGCTGCGGCCAGATCCTCACCCTGCTGCTCGGTTTCGCCGAGAAGAATCCCGGCCTGTCGCGCCTGCTCGGTGGCGATGCCCTGACCGGCGAGACTGCCCGGCTGCGCAAGCGCATCCATCAGCTCTTCGAGCGCCTGGAAACCCAGCTCAAGCAGATACTGCGTGAGGCCGAACTGCGTGAAGGACGACGCCCCGTACTACCGATCCCGGCCGCCGCCAACATGCTGCTGGCCCAAGTCGAGGGGCGTATCTCCCAGTACGTGCGCAGCGATTTTAAGCGTCTGCCCACGGAGCACTGGGACGACCAATGGCAGGCGCTCTCCGCTCGCCTGCTTCGAGAAACGCCCCAGACCGTTTGACGCTCCCGGCAACAGCCACCAACGCAAAAGCCCCGGCCATTGGCCGGGGCTTTCTTGTGCATGCTGAATCGCCGGATGCCTGAAGTCGCCTCAATAGCTGACTCATGGGGCATTTCACGCGAAGCTGGTCACGCCGCCAGGGTATCGCCGATGTGCTGACGAATCTTCTTCATGGCGTTCTTCTCGAGCTGGCGAATGCGCTCGGCCGACACGCCATAGACATCGGCCAGATCGTGGAGCGTCGACTTGCTGTCGCTCAACCAGCGGCGCTGGAGGATATCGCGGGAACGCTCATCCAGCTCGGACAGGGCCGCCTGCAGACGCTGGGTGGAGTCTTCCTCCCAGTCGCTGTCCTCGAGCTGCGTGGCCGGATCCTGGGAAGCGTCGTCCAGGTAGTGCACCGGCGCCTGATAGGCGGATTCCTCGTCCTCGCCGGGCGCGGCATCGAAGCCGGCATCATGGGCCGACAGACGCCCCTCCATCTCGCGCACCACCTCGGGTTTGACGTCGAGGTCCTTGGCGATGGCCTCGACCTCATTGCTGTTCAGCCAGGCCAGGCGCTTCTTGGCGCCACGCAGGTTGAAGAACAGCTTGCGCTGGGCCTTGGTGGTGGCAACCTTGACGATCCGCCAGTTGCGCAGCACGAATTCGTGGATCTCGGCCTTGATCCAGTGGACCGCGAAGGACACCAGACGCACGCCCTGATTGGGGTCGAAGCGCTTGACCGCCTTCATCAGGCCGACGTTGCCCTCCTGGATCAGGTCCGCCTGAGCCAGGCCATAGCCGGAATAGCTCCGCGCGATATGCACGACGAAGCGCAGGTGAGACATCACCAGACGGCGCGCCGCCTCGAGGTCGCCCTCGTCATGGAGGCGAAAGGCCAGCTCACGCTCCTCGTCCACGGTGAGCATGGGAATCCCGTTCACCGCCTGGATGTAACCATTGAGGTCGTGGCCCGGTGAAAGGTGGCCCACCGGCAGAAGACTGGTGCTCATGTGCAGGTTGTCTCCCTCGAAACCCATGTGTGGAATCGGTAATCGCTGCCTTTGACGACACGGGACCGATTTGGTTCCGGCTTGCGATGAATTCGCCATGAAACTTTCGTGACCCATGGCATCAGCGGGGGCGAATCTGCGCCAGATGACGACTGACCGCGATCCAGGCCCCCAGCCAGCCAAGTAGTGTACTACATGCGAGAAGTATTGCCGACCCCCCGAATCCAAGGGCAGGCAGGGCGAAACTGGCGCCGTAGCTGGCCGCCAGGGCCGAGACCGGCCCGGACAGCCAATCGCCGCCGAGCGTCAGCAGCCCGCAGGCCAGAATGCCGCCTCCCAGGCCGTACCAGGCGCCGCTGTACAGGAAAGGACGCCGCACGAACGGATGGGTAGCGCCGATCAGGGTCACCACCTCGATCTCCTGACGGCGATTCTCGACGGCCAGGCGAATGGTATTGCCCACCACCAGCAGCACGCCCATACCGAACAGCACGGCCAAGGCCAGCGTGACCCTCTGGCCGAGTTCCGCCAGATGACGCAGACGCTCCAGCCAGGCGAAGTCGAGTCTCACCTCCTCGACGCCACTCACGGCCTCCAGCTCACCTGCCAGTCGACGCACGGACTCGGGCGACGTATCGGCGGGCGTGACCACCACGCTGGCCGGCAACGGATTGCCGGGCAAGCGCGCCAGGGCATCCTCGAGCCCCAGCGATTGCTGAAACTCGGCCATGCCTTCGGCAGCGGTGATCAAGCGGGTCTCCGCCACGCCCTCATGCGCCGAGAGCGCCTCCTCAATGCGCCCGGCCTCGCCGTCGTCGACCCGATCGGCGAGATAGGCTGTCAGGGTAGCGCTCTCGTCGAGCTCGGCATCGAGCAGCCGAGCCCCGTCCAGGGCCAGCCAGAGCCCCGCCGGCAGCACCAGCGCAATCGCGATGGCCAGCATGGTCAACAAGCTACTCAGCGGATAACGCAACAGCCGCTGGGCACTGTCCAGGCTCATGGCCCGATGGTGGCGGCCCCAGCTGCGCCATCGCCCCCCGGCGCTGGCGCGATGGGTCCGGGCGCCGCGTCGGCTCCGCTCCTGTCCTTGAGAGCTCATACGGCCTCCTCGTCGGCCACCAGACGCCCTTCATGCAAGCGAAGGGTACGATGCCGCAGGCGCGCAATCAGCGCCAGGTCGTGACTGGCCACCATCACCGTGGTGCCGATCCGATTGAAGTCTTCGAACAGCGACATGATATCGGCCGACAGCTGAGGATCGAGGTTCCCCGTCGGCTCGTCGGCCAGCAGCAGGGCGGGCTTGTTGACCACCGCGCGGGCGATGCCCACCCGTTGCTGTTCGCCGCCCGACAGCTCGATGGGCAATGCACGTTCACGATGCAGCAGCCCGACCTTGTCGAGCGCCGCCCTCACCCGGCGCGAGGCCTCCCGCGGCTCCATGCCCTGAATCTCCAGCGGCAGCGCCACGTTATGATAGATCGAGCGGTCGAACAGCAACTGATGGTCTTGGAAGACCACCCCGATCTGACGCCGATAGAAGGGCACCTGGGTATGATGCAGGCGATCGATGTCATGGCCTGCTACCAGGATACGCCCTCGGCTGGGGCGCTCGAGACGGATGATCAAGCGCAGCAGCGAACTCTTGCCGGCCCCGGAATGCCCGGTGAGAAAGACCATCTCGCCACGCTCGACCCGGAAGTTGAGGTGGGCCAGGGCATCGAAGCGCCCGCCATAGCGCTTGCCGACATGCTCGAAGGCGATCATGCCGCGGCATCGTCCCTGTCGAAGAGCGCATCGACGAACTCGCGGGCCGCGAACGGACGCAGATCATCCAGCGTCTCGCCCACACCAATGAAGCGGATCGGCGTGCCGAGCTGCTGCGCCAGGGCAAAGATGATGCCGCCCTTGGCGGTGCCATCGAGCTTGGTCAGAGTGATACCAGTGACCGGCACCGCCTCGTTGAAGGTCGACGCTTGAGACAGGGCGTTCTGGCCGGTGCCGGCATCGAGCACCAGCATCACCTCGTGCGGGGCCTCGGCATCGAGCTTGCCCATCACTCGCCGCACCTTCTTCAACTCCTCCATCAGGTGCGACTTGTTATGCAGGCGCCCAGCCGTGTCGGCGATCAGCACGTCGATGCCACGCGCCCTGGCCGCCGCCAGGGCATCGTAGACCACGGAGGCGCTGTCGGCACCGGTATGCTGGGCCACCACTGGCACGTCGTTGCGCTCGCCCCAGATCTTGAGTTGCTCCACGGCGGCGGCACGGAAGGTGTCGCCGGCGGCCAGCATCACGCTGCGCCCCTCGCGCTGGAAGCGCTGCGTCAGCTTGCCGATGGTGGTGGTCTTGCCGACACCGTTGACGCCGACCACCAGGATCACGAAGGGGCCTTCCCCCTTGGGCGGCAGTTCCAGGGGCTGGGTGACCCCCTCGAGCAAGCTCGAGAGCTCCTCCTGGAGGGCCTTGTAGAGCGCCTCGGGATCCTTGAGCTCCTTGCGCGAGACCCGATCGGTAAGTCGATCGATGATCTCGGTGGTCGCCTCGATTCCCACATCGGCCATCAGCAACTGGGTCTCGAGCTCTTCCATCAGATCATCGTCGATCTGTTTGCGGCCGAGGAACAGCCCCGCCAAGCCATCGGTCAGATTGGCACGTGTCTTGCCCAGCCCATCCTTGATGCGTGCGAACCAGCCCTTCTTCGTGCCACGGGGCTTTTCCCGGGGGGCGACAGCAACTGGCGCCGACTCGGACGCCGGCTCGGGCTCGGTTTCGGGCACGGGTTCCGGCTCGATCTCCGGCGCCGGCTCGGGCTCGACTTCGGGCGCGGGCTTCGGCTCGATCTCCGGCGTCGGTTCGGGCTCGACTTCAGGCGCGGGCTCCGGCTCGATCTCCGGCGTCGGCTCGGGCTCGACTTCGGGCGCGGGTTCCGGTTCGACCTCAGGCGCCGGCTCGGGCTCGACTTCGGGCGCAGGTTCTGGTTCGACCTCAGGCGTCGGCTCGGGCTCGATCTCAGGGGCCGACTCGACCTCGGACGGTGCCGTCTCGTCGTCGACAGGCGCTGCCTCGTCGCGCTCGACTTCCTGTTCAGGCGTCCGGGACGCCTGTTCTTCCTGCTTTTTCTTACGCTTGAAAAAACCGAACATGGGGGGATTCAGCCTCGCGGGTGAACGAATCGTCACATCCTACCATCGCGCACCATGACTGTGGACAAGGCGCCAGCTACAATCGGCGCCCATGACTCGACGCCGTTCCCCTTCCCGCCCCTCGCGCACGCCCCGCCGAAAAGACGGCGCCCGTGGCCAGGGCCAATTGCGCATCATCGGTGGCGAATACCGCCGCCGCCGGCTTCCCGTACTCGACCTGCCGGGCCTGCGTCCCACGCCCGACCGGGTCCGGGAGACCCTTTTCAACTGGCTGGGTCCCACCCTGTCCGGTGCGCGGGTCCTGGACCTGTTCGCCGGCACCGGCGCCCTTGGCCTGGAAGCCCTGTCACGCGGCGCCCACGACGCCACCCTGGTCGAGCTCGACGGTCGAGCGAGCCGCGCCCTGGAAGACAACCTGGCCACGCTAGGCATCACCCGCGCCCGGGTGATCAACGCCGATGCCATGCGGTTTCTCGCCACCGACCCGACACCGCATTCGCTCGTCTTCCTTGACCCGCCCTTCCGCCAGGACCTGGCGGCCGCTTGCTGCGCGGCCCTCGAACAAGGTTGGCTGAGCGACGACGCCAGCATCTATCTGGAGACCGAATCGACCCTCGCCCCGGAGGTACCCGCCGGCTGGCTCCTGCATCGGGAGGTCCGCGCGGGCGACAGCACCGGGCGACTGTATCGGCGGCGGCCCACGGGTAAGGACTCACCCACCGAAGACGCTTGCTGAGCCCCGTCGGTAGCGTTACGCTGCCGATGGCAGGACGCTTTCGGCGGGCCGGACCCGACTCAGCAGGACATCATCAGGAGAAACGGATGAGTATCGAACTCTTCAACCAGCTCGAACAGAAAGTCTCCAGCGCCGTCGAGGCCCTGGAGTTGATGAAGATGGAAGCCGAGGAGCTGCGCGAGGAAAACGCCCGCCTCAAGCAGGAACGCGAGGAATGGGAGCGTCGCTTGTCCGCACTGCTGGGCAAGTTCGACGATATCGAGACCGAGTCGTCGTCACAGCAACAGCAAGAGCAGCCGGCGCCCCAGCAGCAGCCCGGCTGAGTCCCGGATCACGCCCCACCCAGGCGGCGTGACATCAGCAAGGCGCCCTCCCGCCCGGCGCCGTCCAGCGAGGGATAGTAGTCGCGACGGCGCCCATCCTCGGCAAACCCCATGCGCCGGTAGAGCGCGATCGCCGGCGCATTGCCTTCCCTGACTTCCAGCAGCAGCCGCTCGCTCTTCCAGGCCCGCGCCTGATCGATCACCGCCTGCATCAGCGCAAATGCCAAACCACGACGACGTGCATGGCGCGCCACCAGAATGGCCTGAAGCTCGGCATCGAACGGCTGGCGCGAGAGGATGGCATAACCGATCAACTCGCCCTGCTCCTCGAGACCGAACACCACATCGGCATCATCCCTCAACGCCGCCCTCAACCTGGCCGCCGACAAGGGATACACCTGGGAAACACGCTCCAGCTCGACCAGCGCCGCCAGGGCCGACGGCCTCAGAAGGACCACCGAAGAAGGATCAGACATATCGGCTCAGCTCGCTTCGTCGCCGACTCGCCAGTCGCGCCGCCAGCCCTGCACGCGGGGCCATAGCGCCCGCTTGGCCTCGGCGCTACCGGCAAGCTCACTCAAGTCGGGGCCCTGCCATACGGGCATCGCCAGCAAACCGCTGCGTCCATCGGCAAGCACCAGCAGGTCGCCCAGGACAGCATCGTCACCGAATACCAGAAGCCTCTCCGGCCCCCAGCCCCGCTGTCGACGGCCGTTCAGGAAGGCTCGCAGCCCTTCCTGTGCTTCTTCCAGAGGCGCCTCGACCGCCAACCCTTCGAGCGGAGGCCAGCGGAAGCTCTCGAAGCCCAGCGGTCGAGCGGGTATCACGCCCGCCGCCCGCAGCAAGTTGCCGAGCAGACGATACTCCACGTCGCTTGGCCCGGCATCGCGCGGCAGCACCAGCAGCCAGCGCCCGTCCAGGCAAGCCACCTGCCAGGTGAAGCGCAGTGCCTCGCCGGCCGGCTCGACCGACGAGGAGCGCGCCGGTTCGGAGGGCATCTCGACCGGAGCGGAGGCGTCTTCCGGCACCAGATCCCCCAGCAGGGCGCGCGCCTTGCCCTGTCCCGGCGGGAGCCGGGAGGCGGCCGGCTCCTTCGACGAGGGGGCCGTCGACGGCGCCTCGGCCGCATCCTCCAACAGCGCATGCAGGCGCTCGCCGGGCGCCCTAGCGCCTTCGGCGGCCGGCTCCGGCTCCCACTCGCAGGCGTCGGTGGGACAGGCGTTGGGCAGGCGATAGCGCGCCACCCAGGCCGTCAGCCCCATGGCCTCGAGGTATTGCAGCCGATGCGGCTCGGTGGTCACGAGGCCCCGCCGCCCCGGCAGTTCGGCGAATCAGGGCGCGCCTCTCCTCGCGACTGCCATTCTTCAGGCGTATAAGGGTGCAGCGCCAGGGCATGTACCGGCCCGGCCAGTTCATCGGCCAGCAAGGCGTAGATCTGCTGGTGTCGCTTCACCGGCATCATGCCCTCGAAGCGCGACGACACCAGCGTCACCTTGAAGTGAGTCTCGGCGTTCGGCGGTACATTGTGCATGTGGCTCTCGTTCTCCACCGTCAGGAAGGTGGGCTCGAGGGCCTGGAGCTTTTTCTCGATGGTCGACTGGGTGCTCATGTCGGCTCCCCGATGGTGAATGTCGTCCTCATTGTACGCGTTCGCTGGCGGCACGACGACGTATACGCGCCGCCTCGCCTGCCCGGGACACCCGACCGAGACTCGCCAGCAATGCCAGCATCCCGGCTGCGGCGCCACCCCAGAGCGCCATCTGGACTGGCGCGCCGATCGACAGGCAAGCGCCGACCAGGGCAACGCCCATGGCCTGCCCCACGGTACGGGTGGTACTCATCACGCCAGACGCATTGGCACTGCGCTCGGCCGGTACACTGGCCATCAACTCGCGATTGTTGGGCGGCTGAAACATGCCGAAGCCGAGCCCGCACAACGCCGTTCGCCACAGGCAATCGGCCACGCCGGCCTCGGCCTCCAGGCCGGCGAGCGCGACCATCCCCACGATCAGTACCACCAACCCCAGGCAGGACAGCAGGCTGGGGTTGACCCTGTCGGCGAGACGCCCGGCCAGCGGCCCCGCCACCATGATCGCCAACGGCCAGGGCGTGAACAGCCAGGCCGTTTCCAGGGGCGAGAAGCCCATGTCCTGCTGATAGAGAAACGACAGGGCCACGAAAGCCAGCCCCTGCCCGATGAAGGCCAGCCCAGAGGCCGACACCGCCAGACTGAAACGACGCTGGCGGAACAGCGTCAAGGGCAACAGGGGATGAAGCGCACGCCGCTGACGCCACAGGAACAAGACGCCGGCCACGAGGCTCAACGCCAGCCAGCCCAGGGATTGCCAGACAGGCGTCTGATGCCCGACGCCATCCATGGCCAGGAAGAGCGCACCGAGCGCAAGAATCGAGCAGCCGGCCCCCACCGCGTCGAAGCCTCCGCGGCGCCCCGGCTCCCGAGGCAGTGCTCGCCAGGCCAGCCCGACGGCCACGACGCCGATCGGCACCGGCAGGGCGAACAACCAGGGCCAGTCGGCCACGGAGAGCACCAGACCGCCGATGGCCGGCCCTGCGGTATATCCCGTGGCCACCACCAGGGAGCTCAGCCCCAGGGCGCTGCCCAGCAGTCGGGAAGGAAAGATGGTGCGGTACAGCGATGGTCCGATCGACAGGGTCGCCGCGGCCCCCAAGCCCTGCAGGGCACGAAACACCAGCAGGGTGTCCAGGTCGCGCGACAGGGCACAGCCTGCCGCCGACGCCGCGAACAGCGCCAGCCCCGCGACATAAAGGCGGTGGCGCCCGATCACCTCGCTCAGCCCGGAGAAGACCAGCAGAAAGGCGGCACACGCCACCTGGAAGATGTTGGTGACCCAGACGGCGCTGGCCGGCGTTACCTCGAGATCGGCGGCAATGGAAGGCAACGCCAGATTGATCATGGTGGCATCCACCACCGCCATGGTGGTACCGAAGATCAGCGCCAACACGGCCAGACGACGCTCGGGGCCGGGCAGACCATCATCACCCTCTCGGGTCGCGAAGAGTCGACTCATGAACCAGGATCCATTCCACGGAAAAACCGGCGCGGGGACAGGGCTAACGCAGGAAATGAACCACCCGGGGCTGATCCGGGGACAAGCCTGCGAGGAGGCGCTGTAAATACCTACCTGTACGCTACCGACGCCCAGCGGCGCTCTCGCATCCTGCTCCGCTTGCAGGACCGGTGCTGGCCATCCATGGCCAGCCCGTTCAGAGCAGTGCTCCTCACCCTTGGCGCCGGACCTCCTCTCCGGCTTGCCCCCGGCGCCCCGCTGGTCTTGTACGAAAAGTCAGTGAGAGCAGGCGCTTCTCGTCAAGAATTCAGCACCGTGGAAACGCTGGATAAATCGCCGAGCGTAGTGAAGCGCAAGGCGCCCGGAGCAC
This sequence comes from Halomonas caseinilytica, assembly GCF_001662305.1. Lineage (GTDB taxonomy): Bacteria > Pseudomonadota > Gammaproteobacteria > Pseudomonadales > Halomonadaceae > Halomonas > Halomonas caseinilytica. The sequence goes on along the minus strand of NZ_BDEP01000016.1, from coordinate 101,650 downwards.
AGAAAGCGATACATAACAATTAGTTAGGCGATCTTTCGAGCACCGAGCAACGAAGCGATTTGCACGCGCAGGCATTTAAGCAGCGTTTCCTCAGTCTTGGTCGGTCTCCAGCAGCATCGAATCATCCACCTCAGCAACCTCCAGGGCCGCCTCGTCGTCGAGGTCGATGGCCAGATAACTGTGCTCGATGCGCAGGAAACGCTGGAAGAGCGACCAGTCGAGCGTCTCGGGCCATTGACGTTCATCCTCTTCCCAGGCGCGCAGCTCGGTCTCGAGGATCTCGAGATAGCGCTCGCGCACGAAGGCTTGGAGGTTTTCGGGCGTGTCCATCTCCGGGATCAGGTAGACGGTACTTTCCCGTTCGACGTCCTCCAGGGCCAGGTCGTCGTCGCCCACGGTGGGCTCCAGGGCGTTGATCCAGTCGACGAAAGACTGGGTCGGCCTGACACTCAGGGCGGAGCGGTTGAGCAGTTTCATCACGGTCTCCTCGACGTCGAAACGCTGACCATTATGGGCGCCAGGAGCGCCCCTTACCAACATTTCCCGACCGATCTGCCGATTCGCCCATGAGCCGCCCCCCCCCAAGGCATGCGAAAGGTGGCGAGCTAGGCCCAGGCTAGGCGCACAGGGATTCGCTGGCGGAATGTACGAGTTTGTACATGAGCAAAGCGAGTCCCCGCGCAACGCCGCCTGGCCGACGCGCAGCGCCTTCAATCTCCAGAAGGCCGCATAGCCGGGAACAACAGCACATCACGGATCGAGGCGCTATCGGTCAGCAGCATCACCAGACGGTCGATGCCGATGCCCTCACCCGCCGTGGGCGGCAGGCCATACTCCAAGGCACGCACATAATCAGCATCGTAGTACATGGCCTCGTGGTCGCCGGCATCCTTCTCGGCGGCTTGGGCAGCGAAGCGTTCGGCCTGGTCTTCGGCGTCGTTGAGCTCGGAGAAGCCGTTGGCCAGCTCGCGACCGCCGACGAAGAACTCGAAGCGCTCTGTGACGAAGGGATCGGTATCCTTGCGGCGTGCCAGCGGGCTGACCTCGGTAGGATAGTCGATGATGAAGGTCGGCTGCTGCAGGCGATGCTCGACGGTCTTCTCGAAGATCTCGATCTGGACCTTGCCGAGTCCCCAGCCATCCTTGACGTCGATGTCCAGGCGCTCGGCGATCTGCCGTGCCGCGGCTTCGTCGGCCAACGCCTCGGCGGTGATGTCCGGGTTGTAGGCCAGGATGGCATCGAACACGCTGAGGCGCTCGAATGGCTTGCCGAAGTCGTACTCGAAGGTTTCGAGCACCTCGCCCTCGCTGTCGCGCACGGTGCTGACCACGGTGGTATCGCCCAGCACTTCCTGGGTCACGGTGCGCAGCATGGCCTCCGTGAAGTCCATGAGATCCCGGTAGTCGGCATAGGCCTGATAGTACTCGACCATGGTGAACTCGGGATTGTGGCGGGTGGACAGCCCCTCGTTACGGAAGTTGCGGTTGATCTCGAAGACCTTCTCGAAACCGCCCACCACCAGGCGCTTGAGATAGAGCTCAGGGGCGATGCGCAGGTACATATCGATGTCCAGCGCATTATGGTGGGTGATGAAGGGACGAGCCGTCGCGCCGCCGGGAATCGGCTGCAGCATCGGCGTCTCGACCTCCATGAAACCATGGTTCTCGAAGAAGCGACGCATGGCACTGATCACGCCGGCACGCGTCTCGAAGACACGCCGCGAGTCGGGATTCATGATCAGGTCGACGTAGCGCTGGCGATAGCGAGCTTCCATGTCGGTCAGGCCGTGGAACTTGTCGGGCAGCGGCCTCAGGCTCTTGGTCAGCAGGCGCGCCTCTTCCATCATCACGTAGAGATCGCCCTTGCCCGACTTGTGCACAGGACCGCGCCCGGCCACGATGTCGCCGATGTCCCAGCCCTTGATGTCATCGAGGACCTCGGCAGGCAACCCCTTCTTGTCGACGTAGAGCTGAATCTGGCCGGAGGCGTCCTGGATGACGATGAAAGGGCCACGCTTGCGCATGATGCGCCCGGCCACGGCGGCCGGACGCCCCAGCGACTCGAGCTCGGCCTTGTCCTTGTCGCCCAGTTCGGCCTGTAGCTCGGCGGCGGTGCTGTCGCGGCGGAAATCATTGGGAAAGGCGCTGCCACCACCGGCGGCGGCGCGCTCCCGGCGCTCGGCCAGTTTGCCGCGCCGCTCCGCGATCAGGTGGTTTTCGTCCTGGGAAGGGTCCTGGTTAGCCATGTCGCTACCTGTTGAAATCATGGTGTCGAATAACAGACATCTCACCTAGAGCCGCGCAAGCGACGCCGAGACAAGGCGCCCCTCAGCTCAGCGGCGTCGACGAGTCGTCAAGAGGCCGCTCACGCTGAGGGGCAACGCCGTATCGGCGAGCGCAGCAGGCTATAGGCCTTGTTTGAGGCTCGCCTCGATGAACTGGTCCAGATCGCCGTCCAACACCTTCTCGCAACTGCTCGACTGGACGCCGGTACGCAGGTCCTTGATGCGCTGGTCGTCCAGCACATAGGAGCGAATCTGGCTGCCCCAGCCGATGTCCGCCTTGGAGTCCTCGGCGGCCTGCTTGGCGGCGTTGCGCTTGTCCATCTCGTGTTCCCACAGCTTCGCCCGCAGCTGTTTCATGGCGAAGTCACGGTTGGCATGCTGGCTGCGCTGGCTCTGGCAGGCCACCACGATGCCGGTCGGCTCGTGGGTGATCCGCACCGCCGAGTCGGTGGTGTTGACGTGCTGGCCACCGGCACCACTGGAGCGATAGGTGTCGACACGCAGATCCGACGGATTGATCTCGACCTCGAAGCTGTCGTCGACTTCCGGCGAAAGAAAGACCGAGGCGAAGGAGGTGTGCCGTCGCCCACCGGAGTCGAAGGGACTCTTGCGCACCAGCCGATGCACGCCGGTTTCGGTGCGCAGCCAACCGAAGGCGTATTCGCCCTGAATATGCACCGTGGCCGACTTGATGCCCGCCACCTCGCCTGCGGACAGCTCGATGAGATCGGCCTTGAAGCCATGATGCTCGGCCCAGCGCAGGTACATGCGCAGCAGCATGTTGGCCCAGTCCTGGGCCTCGGTGCCGCCCGAGCCCGCCTGGATGTCCAGATAGGCGTTGTTGGGATCCATCTCGCCGGCGAACATGCGCCGGAACTCGAGCTTCTCGAGGTTGGCCTGGAGGTTTTCCAGCTCGCGGCTCACCTCGTCGACGGTATCCGCGTCCTCTTCCATCTCGGCCAGTTCGAGCAGATCACGGCTGTCATTCAGGCCCTGCTCCAGAGCGTCGATGGTGCTGACCACCATCTCCAGGGTGGCCCGCTCCTTGCCCAGTTTCTGGGCATGGTCCGGATCATTCCAGACGTCCGGATCCTCGAGTTCGCGGGTGACTTCCTCTAGCCGTTCCTTCTTCTCGGCATAGTCAAAGATACCCCCTCAGGACATCTGTCCGCTCAGACAGGTCCTTGATGAGGTGATTGATGGGATTGACTTCCTGCATGGCGTTCGCCTGATTCCGCAGTGAAATGTCCGCCAGGACGAATCCTGGCGGCGGGGAAAAGAGTGGCATTGTAGCCAAATGCCCGTACAGCGTCATCCCATCCCGCCCAAACGACCGTACGAACGGCGTCACTCCGGGGCCATGCAAGATTCGTAACGCGCTATGTGAAATTTCACATGGACTTATTGACGCGCTCGTTCGAAGGTCAGGAAGAGCGGCACCGATACCGCGTGCCGACCACAACAACAACGTCAGGGAAGAAGTCCATGACCCAGATTCGTACCCCTCTGGCGGGCGCCATCGCGCTCGCTTCAGCCTTGTTGGTATCGCCCGTGGCGGCGCAGACCCTCAACCTGGGCGTCACCGGCGAACTCGCTTCCTTCGATACTTCCCAGGTCTCCGGCGGTATCTGGGAGTCCCAGATTCTGATGGATGTCTACGAAGGCCTGGTCAAGAAGGCTCCGGACGGCGAGGTGCTGCCCGGCATGGCAACCTCCTGGGAGGTCTCCGACGACGGCAAGACCTATACCTTCCACATTCGCGAGGACGCCGCCTGGTCCGATGGCGAACCGGTCACCGCCGAGGACTTCGTGTTCGGCTGGCAACACCTGCTCGCCCCGAAGAACGCCTCCAAATACGCCTACATGCTCTATCCGGTCGTCAACGCCGAAGCGGTCAACACCGGCAAGAAGCCCCTAGACGCCCTGGGCGTGGCTTCCCTCGACGACGGCCGCACCTTCCAGGTCGAACTCACCTCGCCCACGCCCTACTTCCTCCAGTTGCTGACCCACTACACCGCCTACCCGGCGCCCAAGCACGCCGTCGAGGAATACGGGAAGAACTGGGTCAAGCTCGACAACATCGTCACCAACGGCGCCTTCACCCCCGAGGAGTGGGTCTCGCAGTCGCGCATCAGCGTGAGCCGCAACCCCGAGTACTACGACGCCGACGAGATCGCCCTGGACGGGGTCAACTACTACACGATCGAGGATCGCAACGCCGGCGTCTCGCGCTTTCGCTCCGGCGAGCTGGACATCATGCGCGAATATTCCTCCAGCATGTACGGCATGCTCCAGGAGGAACTGCCCGAGGCTACCCACATGGCCCCCTACCTGGGCAGCTACTACTACGTCTTCAACCACCGCGAGGGCCACCCGACCGCCGATCCAAAGGTGCGCGAGGCGCTCAGCCTCGTGGTGCGCCGCAAGGTGCTCTCCGAACAGATCATGGGTGGCACCTTCCTGCCTTCGCGTTCCTTCGTGCCCGAGGGCGTCCACCACTATGACGTCCAGCAGATACCGCAGGAAGGCAGCATGGACGAGCGCATGGCACGCGCCCGGCAGCTTCTCGAGGAGGCCGGCTACGGCCCCGACAACCCGCTTCACCTGCGCCTGCGCTACAACACCAACGACGAGCACAAGAAGATCGCCGTTGCCCTGGCCGCCATGTGGCGCCCGCTGGGCGTCGAAGTCGAGATGATCAACTCGGAAGCCACGGTGCACTACCAGACCATCGCCGAGGGTGACTTTGACATCGCCCGGGCCGGCTGGATCGCCGACTACAACGACGCCGAGAACTTCCTCAGCCTGCTGCACAGCGGCGTCGGCAACAACTACGGTGCCTACTCCAATGCCGAGTTCGACGACCTGACGGACCAGGCTGCCCGCACCCTGGATGCCGACGAGCGCGAAGCCCTTCTCGAGCAAGCCGAACAGACGGCACTGAACGATTATGCGGTCCTGCCGCTGCTCTATTACGTGTCGCGCAACCTGGTCAATCCGGCCATCAGCGGCTGGGAAGACAACGTCGAGGACGATCACCCTTCACGCTGGATCTCGTTCGATCAGTGATCCTCAGGCTGTCGAGGAAACGCTGCATAAATCGCCGAGCGTCGTGAAGCGCAAGGCGCACGGAGCACAGAAAGCGAGACATAACAATTAGTTAGGCGAGCTTTCGAGCACCATGCAACGCAGCGATTTGCACGTGTAGGCATTTAAGCAGTGTTTCCTGAACGGTGCGCTCCCCGGTCGAGCGCGCCATACCATCGATGTTCTCTGGCGAAGGAATGCTTCCATGTTCTCTCACCGCTTCACGCGTGCGGCGCTGCTGGCTGCCTTGATGGCCGGCGCGACGCAGAGCGCCCCTGCCGCCGTCCTGCAGGTCGGCAATGGTGCCGAGCCCGGCACCCTCGATCCCCAGAAGACCAACGGTGTCTGGGAGACCCGTATCACCCGCGCGCTGTTCGAGCGCCTGGTGACCTACGCCGCCGATGGCAGCCTGGTCCCCGGCCTCGCCGAGTCCTGGACTATCAGCGACGACGGCACCACCTATACCTTCCAGCTACGCCAGGCCGAGTGGTCCGACGGCACGCCGATCACCGCCGACGATGCCGTCTTCGCCCTGCGGCGGCTGCTGAAACCGGCCATCGCCAGCCACAATGCCAAGCTCTATTACCCGATCAAAAACGCCCGGGCGATCAATACCGGTCAGGCCGAGCCGAGCGAGCTGGGCGTCTCGGCACCGGACGACCACACCCTGGTCATCCAGCTCGACGAACCCACCGCCTACTTCCTGCAAGCCCTAGCCATGAGCGAGGCCGCCCCCCTGCCCCGCCACCTCGTCGAACAGGCCGGGGATGAATGGACCCGTCCCGGCACCATGGTGTCGAGCGGTGCCTTCATCCTGCGGGAATGGCGCCCCCAGGCGCGCATCGATCTCGAGCGGAATCCTCACTTCTACGACGCTGACACGGTCTCGCTGGACGGCGTGACCTTCTACCCCATCGACGACATCGGCTCCGCCCTCAACCGCTTTCGTGCCGGCGACCTGGATATCTCCTACTCCGGCGTGCCCGCCTCGCGTTTCGACTGGGTGAAGGACAATCTCGGCGAGTCCCTCCGCGTGGGGCCGCTGGTCGCCGAATACTTCTACATGTTCAACCTGCGTGACGGCCAGCCATTGGCTGACGAGCGCGTGCGCGAGGCGCTCAGCCTTGCCGTGCGGCGCGAGGTGATCACCGACCGCATCCTCGGCATGGGGCAACGTGCCTCGTACTGGTATGTGCCACGCGCCACCGAAGGCGGCACCCACGGCTCGCTGGCACTCGCCGAGCAGCCGATGGAACAGCGGCTCGCCAGGGCCAAGCGACTGATGCGCGAGGCCGGCTATGGCCCCGACAACCCCCTGCGCGTGACGCTGCGCTACAACACCCTCGAGGACCACAAGAAGATCGCCGTGGCCGTGGCCGCCATGTGGAAGCCGCTAGGCGTCGAGGTAGAGCTGATCAACGCCGAGGCGGCCGTGCACTACGCGACGGTCAACGAGGGCAACTTCGAGATCGCCCGCTACGGCATGGTCGCCACCATCAACGACCCCTACGACTTCCTCAACGCCTATGCCGAGGGCGGCTCCGCCCAGCGCAGCACTGGCTATCGCAACGAGGACTACGACGCCCTGGTCGAGCGCAGCACCCGGGAGCTGGACACCGAACGCCGCGCCGAACTGATGACCCGGGCCGAACAGATGCTGCTCGACGACCATGCCCTGCTGCCGCTCTACGACTATGTCAGCGCTCACCTGGTCGCCCCTGAGGTCAAGGGCTGGCAGACCACCGCCATCGACGTTCACCCACTGCGCTACATCCAGCTCGAGGACTAGCCCCGTGATGTTCCCTACCGTCCCACAACCTCGTTCCATGCCCCGGAGGCCGTCATGCTGAGCTATACGCTGAAACGGCTGCTGCAGGCCATTCCCACGATGCTGATCGTGATCACCATCTCGTTCTTTCTGATGCGCATCGCCCCCGGCGGCCCCTTCGACGGCGAGCGCGCCTTGCCGCCGGAGATCGAGGCCAACCTGATGGCTGCCTATCATCTGGACGAGCCCCTGCCGATGCAGTACCTGCGCTACATGGGCAACCTGCTGCAGGGCGACTTCGGCCCCTCCTTCAAGTACAAGGACTTCTCGGTCACCGAGCTGATCATGCAGGGCTTCCCGGTCAGCCTGGAGATCGGCGGGCTGGCGATCCTGCTGGCCCTGCTGCTCGGCCTGCCGCTGGGCGTGATCGCCGCGCTCAAGCGCAACTCGACCATCGACTACCTGGTGATGGGCACGGCGCTGGCCGGTATCGCGATCCCCAACTTCGTCATCGCCCCGATCCTGGCGCTGGTGTTCGGCGTGCTGCTGGCCTGGCTGCCGGCCGGCGGCTGGAACGGCGGTGCCCTGCCCAACCTGGTGCTGCCGGTCATCGCTCTGTCGATCCAGCAGATCGCCTACATCGCGCGGATGATGCGCGCCAGCATGATCGAGGTGCTGGGCAGCCACTACATCCGCACCGCGCGGGCCAAGGGGCTGGCCGAGTCCCAGGTCATCTGGCGTCACGCACTGCGCCCGGCATTGCTGCCGGTGACCTCCTATCTTGGCCCAGCCGTCGCCGGGATCATCACCGGCTCGGTGGTCATCGAGCAGATCTTCGGCATCCCCGGCATCGGTCGCTACTTCGTGCAGGGCGCGCTCAACCGCGATTACACCCTGGTGATGGGCACGGTCGTGTTCTACGGCGCGCTGATCGTGCTGATGAACCTGCTCGTCGACCTGATCTATTCCGCGCTGGATCCGCAGATCCGCCATGACGACTGACCGCAGGGAGCGGATAGCCATGACCACAGAACCCCTTACCCACGACGGCGACCGCCATGTCGCGGTCGATGACCTCCGACCGGATGCAGCGCCGGCTGCCGGCGAAAGCCTGACGCGCGATGCCTGGCGGCGCCTCAAGCAGAACCGTGCGGCCATGGTCAGCCTGGTGATGCTGATCGTGATCACCTTGATCTGCCTGTTCGGTCCTTATGTCCTGCCCTGGGGGCTGGCGGAGGTCGACTGGAACGCCTTCAATGCTCCGCCGAGCCTGGAGGGCGGACACTTCCTCGGCACCGACGCCAATGGCCGCGACCTGCTCACCCGCACCCTGTACGGCGGCCGGGTATCGCTCTCGGTGGCCTTGGTGGCCAGTCTCGTCAGCCTGGTGATCGGCGTGCTGTACGGCGCCATCTCCGGCTATCTCGGCGGCCGGGTGGACAACGTGATGATGCGCTTCGTCGACATCATGTACTCGCTGCCCTTCATGTTCCTGGTGATCCTGCTGATGGTGGTGTTCGGCCGTAACATCCTGCTGATCTACGCCGCCATCGGCGCCGTGGAATGGCTGGACATGGCTCGCATCGTGCGCGGCCAGACCCTGGCGCTCAAGCAGCGCGAGTTCGTCGAGGCGGCCCACGCCCTGGGCGTGCGCGACTCCCGGATCGTCACTCGCCACCTGATTCCCAACGCCATCGGCCCGGTGATTGTCTACGTCACCCTGACCGTGCCCAAGGTCATCCTGCTCGAGAGTTTCCTGTCGTTTCTCGGCCTCGGCGTGCAGGAACCGCTGACCAGCTGGGGCGTGCTGATCTCCGAAGGCACCGACATGATGCAGAGCGCTCCCTGGATGCTGCTGGTGCCCTCGGTGTTCCTGGCGGCGACGCTGTTCTGTCTCAACTTCCTGGGCGATGGATTGCGCGACGCCCTGGACCCCAAGACCCGCTGATGGAAGCACCGATTTATTACTGCGCTCGAGATCTTGGTCACCGGCGGTGCTCACAATCCTCATTGAGCACACTGTCAACTCCGGTTGCTGCGCGCCGGCGGCAACCAACCTCTCTTCGCTCGCAACATAAATCGGCACTCCCATGTCACGCACATGAGCGATACCAGGAGTGAAAGATGACAACCCCACTGCTCGAGATCGACAACCTGAGCGTCGACTTCCAACTCCCCGATGGTACCGTCGCCGCGGTCAAGGGAGTGAGCTTCGACATCCGTGCCGGCGAAACGGTCGCCCTGGTCGGCGAATCCGGCTCCGGCAAGTCGGTCTCCTCCACCGCCACCATGCGCCTGCTGCCCGACTTGGCCCGGACCCATGGCGCGATCCGTTTCCATGGCGAGGATCTTCTGGCCGCCACCCCGCGTCGCATGCGGCGCATCCGCGGCAATGCCATCTCGATGATCTTCCAGGAGCCGATGACCTCGCTCAATCCGCTGCACCGCATCGGTGCCCAGATCATCGAGGTCTTGACCCGTCACAACAAGGCCAAGGGTCGAGCAGCCCGCACCCGGGCCATCGAGCTGCTGGAACAGGTCGGCATTCCCGAGCCCGAGCGGCGCATCGACAGCTACCCGCACGAACTGTCCGGCGGCCAGCGCCAGCGGGCGATGATCGCCATGGCACTGGCCTGCGAGCCGGAACTGTTGATCGCCGACGAACCCACCACGGCCCTGGATGTCACGGTCCAGGCGCAGATCCTGCAGCTGCTCAAGTCATTACAGGCCCGCTATGGCATGGCGATCCTGTTCATCACGCATGACCTGGGCATCGTGCGGCATTTCGCCGACCGGGTCTGCGTGATGCGCCGTGGCGAGATGGTCGAACGCGGCAGCACCGCCGAGGTCTTCGCCAACCCTCGCCATGACTACACCCGCATGCTGATCGACGCCGAACCGCGCGGCGGCAAGTCTTCGGTCGAGGCCAGCGCACCGGTCCTGCTGGAAGCGCGAGATCTGCGGGTGCGCTTCGCCCTCAAGAAGCGTCTGTTCCGCCCCAGTTCGTACTTCGAGGCGGTGCGCGGCATCGACCTGACCATCCGGCGTGGCCAGACCGTCGGGGTGGTCGGCGAATCCGGCTCCGGCAAGTCGACGCTCGGCCGCGCCCTGCTACGCCTGCTCAAGAGCAGCGGCAACATCCGCTTCGACGACAGCGACCTTTCCGCCCTGGATGGCACCGGCATGCGCCCGCTGCGTTCGCGCCTGCAGGTCGTCTTCCAGGACCCCTTCGGCTCGCTCTCGCCGCGCCTGACCGTCGGCGAGGTCATCAGCGAAGGGCTGCGCGTCCATCACCCGGAACTCGATCGGCGCCAACGCGAGCGCCGGGTCATCGAGGCCCTCGAGGAAGTCGCCCTCGACCCGGCCATGCGCCAGCGCTATCCCCACGAGTTCTCCGGGGGCCAGCGACAGCGCATCGCCATCGCTCGCGCCCTGGTGCTCAAGCCCGAATTCCTGCTGCTCGATGAACCCACCTCGGCACTCGATCGTTCCGTGCAAGTCACGGTGATCGAGCTGTTGCGCAACCTCCAGGCGAAATACGGCCTGACCTATCTGTTCATCAGCCACGACCTCGCCGTGGTGCGCGCCCTGGCCGACACCGTGATGGTGATGAAATCGGGTCAGGTCGTCGAACAGGGGCCGACCGAGGACATCTTCGCCAACCCGCGCGACGCCTATACCCGGGAACTGATGCGGGCGGCCTTCGTCGACGACGCCGCCTGACGGGCGACGGACACCACTGCTTCTCTCCGGCCGCGGACGCCCTTTGGCGTCCGCCAGGGCGACTGCGGCCATACGACAGGGCTCTGCCCTTCATTCACCCGAAAAGGAGACCGCTCATGCAGCACCGCATGATCACGACTGGCGTTCCCCCGTGACGCACGCGGCAGTCTTTCGCTCGATGCCGGTCGATCCGACCGCCAACGAGCCGCTCCGCCATCCGCGGATTCACAAGAAACACAACAACCCAAAAGGTTTGGCATGTTCCATCACTACAAGCTGACCGGGCTGGTCGTCGCCATCGGCGCCAGCCTCGCCACCCAGCAGGCACTGGCCTTCACGGCCTACGAGACCGACCAGGACAAGCTCACCATCAGCGGTCGTATCGCGGCCGGCAGCAGCTTCGTCGACCACATCGATGATGACCACGATCCGACCAACGCCGGCTCGCGGATTCGTCTCATCCACGAGCATGAGTTCGAACACGGCTGGTCATCCGTGGCACGCGCCGAATGGGGCTTCGATCCTTTCTTCGAGCACGGCGATGACGGCCATTACAAGCGCATGCTCTATGCCGGCGTCCGCCACGACGACTACGGCACGCTGCTGATCGGCAAGCAGTATTCGCTGTGGTACGACATGGTCGCCTACTGGACCGACTGGTTCTGGTACAACGGCGCCACCGCCCAGGGAAGCTTCAACGGCGCCTTCGGCGACGGCGGCTTCGAAGGCAATGGCCGACCCGACAATGCGGTGTCCTACAAGAATACCTGGGGCGACTGGAGCCTCGGGGTGCTCTACCAGACCTCCCGCGACGATGTGCCGACCGGGGCCGGCTATACCGGCAACCTGACCGGTTTAGAGCGCGACTATACCGCCCAGGGGGCCGTGGTCTGGCAGCCGACCGAGGACCTGTCGCTGGGCGCGACCTACACGCACAGCGCCATCGACGGCAAGACCGCCGGCGGCGGCAAGCGCCAGCAGAATGTCGATGCCGGCCTGCTCGCTGCACGCTGGACACCGGGCAACTGGTACTTTGCGCTGACCGGCGGTCGCTACGACAACCTGATTCGCGAGGGCAACTTCAGCGGCGTCGACACCACCGACGGCATCGTCGATGAAGCCCGTGGCGTCGAGGGGGTGGCACTGTACAACCTCAAGGGCCAGGTACCCGGCAAGGTGCAGCTCTATACCGGGTTCAATCGCCTGGAGGACAGCGCCTCCGAGGCACGCAGCGCCTTCTACCTGGCCGGCGCGGCCTGGCTGACCTTCGATGAGAACCTGATCATCGCCCTGGAGCGCAAGTTCGACGACTCCGTCGACGCCGACGGCGCGAGCGACATCGACAATGACGAGACGAACCTGCTGGTGCGCTACAACTTCTGAGCATCAAGCCGTCTCCCAGGCCGGGCGCGTGCCCGGCCTGCTCTCGAACGTTGTCGGGAGCGAAACGACGGGACCCGGCCAAGGCCGGGTCCCGTCGTTGCCACGCAGCGCGAAGATCGCGCCATCCTGGCGTCAGAAGCGATAATCCACCGAGAGCGCGAAGACGTTGGCGTCGACTTCATAGGTCCCGGAAAGGTCGCCACGACTGGCGTTCTCGGCCTTGGCTCCGGACTGGTCGATGTCGCCATCATCACCGAACACTCGCATGTAGCCGGCCGTTACCCCCAGGTCGGGCGTCGGCATCCAGGTCGCACCGAGCGTCGCCCACTGACGGTCGGCATCCGGTACGCGCGGCGTACGGTGCTCACTGTCCGGCACCGGTGACTCGTCGACCCCCAGGCCGGCACGCAGCATCCATTCCCGATTGAGCTGGTAGTTGGCGCCTACCGAGAAGGCCCAGGTATCGTCCCAGTTCTCGGTCGTGGTGCTCTGGCCGCCACTGTCGAACTCGACGGTGAGCTCATCGAAGCTGCTCCACTCGGTCCACTCGGCATTGGCCATCAGGGCGAGACGGTCGGTCAACTGGTGGTAGACACCGAGGTTGAGGTTGGCCGGCGTGGTCAGATCCGCCGAGCCGCCACCGTCCTGCAACTGCCCCATGGCCTGGGCTCCCGCCAGGACCTGCCGGCCGGTGGCATTGTCGGCGCTGTAATTGACATCGCCGTCCAGCGTCAGGTCCACCTCGGAGCGGTAGCTGATCCCCAGCCGGGTGCGGTCGGTCGCCTGGAACAGCGCCCCCAGAGTGTAGCCGTAGCCCCAGTCGTCGCCGGTCACCTCGGCCTTGCCGTCAGCATTGCCGATCGCAGAAGGTGGCAACAGGCCAGCACTCGCCCCGACCCCACCGAGGTCAATCGCATTGGACAGCGTCGCATCGGCATACTGGGCCCGCAGCCCCACGGCGAGATTGAGACGGTCCGTGGCGCGATAATTCAGCGTCGGCTGGATATCGATGGTCGTGAGATCGGTCTCAATGGCATGATAGCGGCCGATCCAGTCCTTGTCGTATTCCGTCGAGAGCCCGTACGGTGCCGACACCGCCAGACCGAGATCGAACCGGTCATCGAGCCGCGTCTTGAAGGCGAAGCTCGGTACCCAGGCCTCTTCGCCCCCTTCGCGAGAGCCACCACGGTCATAGCTCACTGGTAGTCCGGCGGGACTCGCCGACGCATCCGTCAACTCGAAGTTGGCGTCGATGTAGGAAATGCCGCCGGCCACCTGGGTTCCCTCCACGTTGCCGATGGCCGCCGGGTTGAAGGTCATGTAACTGACATCCTCGGCACCGGCTGCCGCCCCGGCCATGGCGTTGCCCAGCGCCTTGGCGCTCTGTTCACGAACCTGGAAGCCCGAAGCAGCAGCCTGACTGGACGCCAGGACGGCGGACGCCAAGGTCACGGCGACGGTGAGCTTGTTGAGCTGGTTTTGCATGAGCAGACATCCCTAGTCGTGATGGGTGATTGTTATCTCGCTAGCCGCGGGGCGGTCACGTGGCTTCAGTGTTTGCGAAATTCCTCCCGGCAATCAAGTGCAAACGTTCGTTTTAACTCGAAATACGCTCATACTTTAGTCATACGTCCATTTGACCTCTTGCCTTTTCAACCGGTTACGCAAACGTTCCGGAGCTGGCGATATCGACTCATCACGCCACCTTGACCCATGTGTTACACAAAGGTTTTAAACTGCCGACATCGTCATCACGTCGTTGAGGACATCATGAAAGTCAGTGAACTGGCACGTCGAGCCGGCGTTACCGCCGAAACCGTGCGCCACTACACCCGCGAAGGGCTGCTCGCCCCCGAGCGCGACCCTGACAACGGCTACCAACGCTACGACGGCACCGACCTGGAGCGCCTGAGCTTCATTCAGCGGTCTCGGACCCTCGGCTTCAGCGTGGCCGAGATTCGCCAGATTCTCGAACACGCTGATCATGGGGACTCGCCCTGTCCACTGGTACGAGACCTGATGGCCGAGCGACTCCCGGAGATCCGCGCCCGCATCCGCGAGCTCGAAGCGCTGGCCTCGCGCATGGAACAGGCGCTGGACGCCTGGGCCGACATGCCCGATGGCACGCCCGATGGCCATAGCCTGTGTCGGCTGATCGAAAGCTTCCCCGCGTCACTCGAGTCCGAGAATGGCTCCACTTCATCCCGCCAGGAGACCTCGTCATGAGCACCCGGTATGAGCGCCTGATTCCTGGCATGAGTTGCCAGGGCTGCGTTAGCCGCATGCGACGCGCCATCCAGGCCCGTGACGCCGAGGCCGAGGTGATCGGCGAACCTGCCGACAAGCGCCTGACGGTCACCACCTCCCTGGCCGGCGACGCGCTGGATGCGACCCTGGACGAGGCCGGTTATCCGCCCGGCCCGGCTACCGACGAACACGCACCGGCGCCCGACACCCCGGCACCGTCGACACACGATGCGGCAACGGACACGGGCCATGCCCGGCGACTCTCGATTTCCGGCATGACCTGCGCCAGTTGCGTGCGAACCGTCCAGGGAGCACTGGAAAACGTGCCGGGCGTCACCGAGGCCAGCGTCAACTTCGGCACCCACACGGCCCAGGTGCAAGGCAACGCCGACTTCGATGCGCTGGTCGGCGCCGTGGAGGGCGTCGGGTATGGCGCCGAGCCCGTGCTCGACATGCGCGAAGCCGAGCGAACTCGCGCCGAACGGGATGGTGCCGAGTACCGTCGCCTGATGCGTGGCGCGGCCTGGTCCCTGGCGCTGGCCGTGCCGCTGATGGCCAGCATGTTCGTCTTCCACCCCCAGCCGATCGGAGCCGGCCGCCTCTACTGGCTGGTGGTGGGCGTGCTGACGCTGGCCGTGATGGTCTTCCCCGGGCGCCACTTCTTCCTCAATGCCTGGAAAAACCTGCGCCATCGCCAGGCCAACATGGACACCCTCATCGCCATGGGCACCGGTACCGCCTGGCTGTATTCCATGGCGGTGGTGGCCTTCTCCGGCGCACTACCGGAGGCCGCGCGTGGCATCTACTTCGAGGCCTCGGCGATGGTCATCGGACTGGTCCTGCTGGGCAACGCCCTGGAGCTGCGCGCTCGCGGTCGCACCAGCGAGGCGCTGCGACGCCTGCTCGATCTGCAGAGCCGCACCGCGCGCGTGATTCGCGACGGCGAGGAACGCGAGATCGAGATCGAGGCAGTACGCGAGGGCGATCACCTGCGCGTGCGGCCTGGCGAGCGACTGCCGGTGGATGGCGAAGTAAGCGAGGGGGCCAGCCATGTCGACGAGTCCATGCTCACCGGCGAGCCCCTGCCGGTGGCCAAGTCGGTCGGCGACGAGGTCAGCGCCGGCACCGTCAATGGTAAGGGCTCGCTGGTCTACCGCGCCACCCGGGTCGGCGCCGATACCCGACTCGGCCGCATCACCGAGCAGGTGGCCAGCGCCCAGAACTCGCGGCCGCCCATCGGCCGGCTCGCCGACCGCATCTCCAGCATCTTCGTCCCTGCCGTGATGATCGTCGCGGTGATCACGGCGCTGGCCTGGTTCAACCTCGGCGCCGAGCCTCGGGTCATCCACATGCTGGTCACCGCCACCACGGTGCTGATCATCGCCTGTCCCTGCGCTCTGGGGCTGGCCACGCCGATCTCCACCATGGTCGGCGTGGGCAAGGCCGCCGAGCACGGCGTTCTGGTACGGACTGGCGAGGCGCTGCAGGCTGCCAGCCGCCTGACGACCCTAGTGGTCGACAAGACCGGCACGCTGACCGAAGGCAAGCCCAGGGTCACCGAGGCCGAGATCCTCGACGGCGATCGCGAACGGGCACTCGCCCTGGTGGCCGCTCTGGAGCGCGGCTCCGAACATCCGTTGGCCAACGCTCTTCTGGCCTATGCCGAACAGGCGAATGTCACGGCTGCGGATATTCACGACTTTCAGTCAGTGACCGGAGGCGGCGTCACGGCCCGCACGCCGGAAGGCAGCGAACTGTTGCTCGGCAACGCCCGACTGCTGCGGGACCAGGGCGTCGCGCTCGACGCCGGCCAGGACATCGCCGAACGCCTGCAACGCCAGGCACGCAGCGTCGTCCATCTGGCCGTCGATGGCCGGCTCACCGCCATCTTCGGTATCAGCGACCCCTTGCGTGACGACAGCGTGGCCGCGGTCCGACGGCTGCGTGCCGACGGTCTCAAGGTCGTCATGCTCACCGGCGACAATGCCCATACCGCCGAGGCCATCGCCCGGGAAGTCGGCATCGATGACTTCCGCGCCGATCTGCTGCCCGAGGATAAGCATGCCGAGATCCAGCGCCTGCAGGATGACGGCGAGCGAGTCGGCATGGTCGGTGACGGCATCAACGATGCGCCGGCCCTGGCCCTGGCCGACGTCGGCTTCGCCATCGGCCAGGGCACCGACGTGGCCATCGAGAGCGCCGGCATCACCCTGATGCGTGACTCGCTGCACGGCGTGGTCGCCGCCATCGAGATCAGCCGTGCCACCCTGCGCAACATCCGCCAGAATCTGATGGGCGCCTTCGGCTACAACCTGATCGGCATTCCCATTGCCGCCGGCGTGCTCTACCCGCTCACCGGCACCCTGTTGTCACCGATGATCGCCGGTGCCGCCATGTCGCTGTCGTCGATCACCGTGGTCGGCAACGCCAGTCGGCTGCGCCTGTTCACACCACGCGATGCGACCGACACTCGGGAGACGACATCATGAGCTGGATCATCAATCTCATTGGACTCGGCCTGATCGCCCTGATCGTCTGGTGGTTCTGGCTGGACTGAGCCCATGGCCTGCTAGGCTGATGAGAGAGAGTCCAGAAGGAGGCAACGCCATGCCCAGACTCGACGGTGTGCTGGAAACGGCCCTGTATGTCACCGACATGGTCCGGGCCCGGACCTTCTTCGAGGAAGTGATGGGGCTATCGGCCTTCACCGCCGATCAGCGCTTCACTGCCTATGATGCTGGCGGCGGCACCGTTCTGCTGCTGTTTCTCGAAGGCGCGACGCGCGACACGGTCGTGCTGCCTGACGAGATGGGCACCATTCCGCCCCACGACGGCACCGGGCGCACGCACATGGCCTTCGCCATCGGCGCCGAAGCACTGGAGGACTGGGAGCGCCGCCTGACGAGTCATGGCATCGAGATCGAGGGGCGCACGCACTGGCCCCGGGGCGGCGAGAGCCTCTACTTCCGCGACCCGGACGGCCACCTGCTGGAACTGGCCACCCCCGGCGTCTGGCCAACGTACTAAAGGGGAAGAGAAAAGAGGGAAGAGGGAAGTACGACGCTGCGCGTCTTGAAGAAGACGCAATAGGCGGAATGCCGAGCTCTATTCCCACTCTTCCAACTTAAGGAAGCGCTGATTTATGTTGCGAGCGAAGATAGGTTGGCTGCTGCCGGAACGGAGATACCGGAGTTTACACGCCAGTAAATGAGGATATTGAGTACCGCCGGCAGCCAAGATATCGAGCGTAGTAATAAATCAGTGTTTCCTCAGGCGGGCTCCGCATGCTCGATGACCAGTTGCAAAGACTCCCGCCCCCGCCAGCGGTTGCGGTTGAGCTTGTAGGCGCAGCGCAGCAGGTCGCCGGCGTCGAAGGCCGGCATCTCGCCCGGCGTCAGGGCGCGGAACCAGATCGCCCGCACGCTGGTGGCGCCACTGGATAGCTCGAGCATCAGGTGACTGCCGTCGGCTCCCACGGTACGCAGGCTTTCCACCCTTAGCACGCCTTCGAACAGAGGCGCATCGAACTCTCGCCCATAGGGGCCGAGCGCTTCGATCTCATCGAGCGTCTTCAGGTCCAGTTGACCGGCTTCGAGTTCCCCGTCGGTGAAGACACGCGGGCCCAGTTCCGTATCGCCGAGCTGCTCGCGGGCCGCCTGCAGCAACGCTTGGCGAAAATCGTCGAAGGCCTCACGGGGCACACCGACACCAGCAGCCCCACGGTGCCCGCCGAAACGCGGCAGCGAGGCCGGCGCCAGCTCGAAGGCACGCTGCAGGGCATCGCGCAGATGCAGGGCCTCGATGGAGCGCCCGGAGCCGGTGAGCATGCCCGGCTGTGCGGCCGGTGTCAGCACCAAGGCGGGACGACCGAAGGCCTGCACCAGTCGTGAGGCGACGATGCCCTGCACCCCGGGGTGGCCTTCCTCGAGCAACACCACCAGAACCGGTGCCCCGGCCTCCAGCTCGGCCATGGCCAAGCCTCGGGCACGCTCGGTCATCTCGGCCTCGATGCTCTTGCGCGACTGGTTGTCCTGATCCAGCGTCTCCAGGTGCCCTGCCGCCGTGGCATCATCCACCGCCAGCATGAAGTGCAACGCCGCATAGGGATCGTCGAGCCGGGAACGGGCATTGATCCTCGGGCCCATCTGGAAGGCCAGCGTCTCGGCATCGAAGGGCACGCTGTCGGCCCCCAGCCGCTGGGCCATGGTCCGCCAGCAGGCTGCCTCCATGCGATTGATCAGCGTCAGTCCATGGGCAACCACCGCTCGATTGGCCACACTGCCACCCAGCGAGACACAGTCCGCCACCGTGCCGAGCGCTACATAGGAGAGCCAGGGCGACAGCTTCGGGGTGGCCGGTTCGAGCACGCCCCATTCGATCAATACACTGCGGGTCAGCGACATGACCAGCCAGGCGACCATGCAGCCGGCGATGGTCGGGTCGGGGTAGGTGCAGTCGTCGCGTGTGGGGTTCACGGTGGCAAAGGCCGAAGCCGGCGGGCCTTCCGTCGGCAGGGCGTGGTGATCGCTGACCACCACGTCGATACCGGCCTCGCGAAGCCTGGCGATACGCGGTTCGTCGCTGCTGCCGCAATCGGCGGTGATCACCAGGCTCGGACGCGGCGAGAGCGACAGGGTACGCTCCACCAACGGCAGGCTGATGCCGTAGCCATCGTGAATCCGGTGGCCGATCAAACTGTGCAGGCGGTTCTCGGGGATGCCGAACAGCTCGTTGAGCGTCCGCCGAATCACCACATGAGAGGTGATGCCGTCGACGTCATAGTCGGTGAGGATGCCGATGTGCTCGCCTTCGGTCACCGCCCGGGCAATGCGCTCGGCGGCACGCCGCCCGTCCTGGAGGCGTTCGGGATGCGCCAGATAACGCAGGCTCGGCGCCACCAGTGGCGCCAGTTCGCCCTCATAGCCACCCAGGCGACCGGCCAGGATCCGCGCCTGCAGCGGCTTCAGCCCCTCGGCCAGGGCGCGCTGCTCCACGGCGGCATCCCGCGGGCGAGGCAGAATACGCGGTTTGAGGGATTCATGCAGATCGACAGGGGCGTTCACGCCTGGCTCCTCTGATTAGGGGAAACACTGGTCTATTGCTGCGCTCGTCGCCCCGCAAGGGGGAGGGAAGTATGAAGGCCCGCAGGAACGAGCCTAGCAAGAGGCGCCGGGGACAGGTCGAAGAGGGGGTCCGATGCCATGGATGGCATCGGTAGCGCCCAAGAAAGAGTTCACAGCGCCCCCTCGTAGACCTGTCGACGGATCAGCCTTGAGCGGGCGGGGCCAACTAACGGCGGTTCTCGGCAACGAACGCCTGCACCGCGGAAAGCTCCGCCGGCAGTACCGTATAACGCTCCTCGCGCTCCAGCAGGTCTTCCATGTGCGGCGGCAAGGGCACGCCGGGGAAGCCGGCCTTGACTACCGCCTCGGCAAACTTGGCCGGGTGAGCCGTCGCCAGGGTGATCATCGGCACGCTCTCGTCGCCGCGCTCGCGCTCGGCGGCGCGGTAGCCGGTGGCCGTATGTGGGTCGAGGATCTCCTGGGTGCGCTGGTGCGCTTCGCGAATCACTTCCAGGATGGTCGCATCGTCGACGCTGTGACTGGCGAAACATTCGCGCAACCGCGACAGCGGCGCCTCGGCCAGGGCCGTCGGCTCGTCCTGGAAGCGCTCGAGCAGCTCGGCCACGGCCTTGCCATCACGCTGATAGGCTTCGAACAGCAGGCGCTCGAAGTTGGACGACACCACGATATCCATGGAGGGCGCCAGGGTGGCGACCAGATCGCGCTTGGAAAAGTCGTTGTCGGCGAGCGTGCGATGCAGGATATCGTTGGCATTGGTGGCAATGACGAAACGCTCCACCGGCAGGCCCATGCGGTACGCCATGTAACCGGCAAAGACATTGCCGAAATTGGCCGACGGCACGCAGAAGCTGACCTTGCGATGCGGCGCGCCCAGCGCCACGGCGGAAGCCACGTAGTAGACGATCTGGGCCATGATGCGCGCCCAGTTGATCGAGTTCACCGCTACCAGCCGGGTGCCGTTCAGGAAGGACTGATCGGCGAAGCTCGCCTTGACCATCGCCTGGGCATCGTCGAAGTTGCCCTCGATGGCGATGTTGAAGACGTTGTCGGCCAGCACCGAGGTCATCTGGCGACGCTGCACCTCGGAGACCCGCTCATGGGGATGCAGGATGAAGATGTCCAGGTTGTCGCAATGACGGCATCCCTCGATGGCCGCCGATCCGGTATCGCCGGAAGTAGCGCCCATGATGACCGCCCGCTCGCCGCGCTTGGCGAGGAAATGGTCCAGCAACCGCCCGAGCAGTTGCAGGGCCACGTCCTTGAACGCCAGGGTCGGGCCATGGAACAGTTCGAGCAGGTAGTGGTTGGCATCGAGCTGGTTGAGCGGCACCACGGCGTCATGGCTGAAGGTGCGGTAGGCATCACGGACGATGCCGCGGAAGGTCTCGTCATCGATCTCGCCGCCCACATAGGGTTTCATCACCCGAAAGGCGATCTCGGCGTAGGAGCACCCGGCCATGTCGGCCAGCTCCTCGTAGCTGAGCTGAGGCACCGTCTCGGGCACGTAGAGCCCGCCGTCGCTGGCCATGCCGGTCAGCACGACCTCCTCGAAGGAAAGCGCGGGCGCCTGCCCGCGGGTACTGATATAACGCATTGCTCGATTTCCTCGCTAGAAGGAAGAGCGCGGCTGCGCCGCTGGAAGCTGGAAGAGCGCCCGGACCTTGTCCGGGCTGGAAGAGAGAACAACGGCACAATGCGCCTGACGAAGGGTGCGACCCACGAATCCCGGTGCCGCAGCGAAAGGGGCTGTGCACCTTGCAGGGGGAAGAATGCCCTTGGTGCCCCAGTGGACTGGGCCAGTTTGGCGGTCTGCTTCCCTCGTTGCCGCGCCCCCTTCCCTCTTCTTTTCTTCTCTCTTCACGTCTTGGGTTATTCCTGCTCGTCGAGGCTCTCCACCCGGATTCGGGTCACCGAGCCGGCGATGTCGGCCATTGACTCGATGCGACGGATCGCTTCGTTCATGTGCTTCTCGCGAGTGCTGTGCGTCAACAGGATGATCGGCACCAGTTCGCCCTCGGTGGCTTCCTTCTGGATCAATGCCTCGATGGAGATCCCTTCTTCGGAGAGGATGGTCGCCACCCGAGCCAACACGCCAGGGCGATCCACCGCCAGCAGACGCAGGTAGTAGGCGGTATCGATCTCCTCCATGGGCATGATCTGCGGCTGATCATCGCCTTCGCCGATGCCGCTGAAGGCTAGATAGGGGACGCGATAGTGGTGATCGGTCGCGATGTCGCGCGCCACGTCGAGCACATCGGCAACCACCGCCGAGGCGGTCGGCTCGGCGCCGGCACCGGCGCCGTAGTAGAGCGTCGGCCCCACGGCGTCGCCCATCACGGCGATGGCGTTCTTCACACCGTGCACATTGGCCAGCAGCCGTTCCTTGGGAATCAGGGTCGGATGAACCCGCAGTTCGAGACCGGCGTCGGTGCGCTTGGAGATCCCCAGGTGCTTGATGACATAACCAAGATTGTCAGCCTGCTCGACGTCCTCGGCGGTGACCCGGGAGATACCCTCGGTGTAGGCCTTCTCGAACTGTAGGGGCACACCATAGGCGATGGACGCCAGGATGGTCAGCTTGTGAGCGGCATCGATGCCCTCGACATCGAAGGTCGGGTCGGCCTCAGCATATCCCAGCGCCTGCGCCTCGGCCAGCACATCCTCGAAGGCCCGGCCCTCGTCGCGCATGTGCGTGAGGATGTAGTTGCCGGTCCCGTTGATGATACCGGCCAGCCACTCGATGCGGTTGGCTCCCAGGCCCTCGCGCAGCGACTTGATGACCGGAATGCCACCGGCCACCGCGGCTTCGAAGGCCACGATCACGCCCTTCTCGTGGGCAGCCTGGAAGATCTCGTTGCCATGCACCGCGATCAGGGCCTTGTTGGCAGTGACCACGTGCTTGCCGTTATCGATAGCGGTCAGCACCAGCTCCCGGGCCACGTCATACCCGCCGATAAGCTCGACGACCACGTCGATATCGGGATTGGAGGCCAGCTCGAAGACATCCTGGGTGGTCTTGATACCGGTGATGTCGCACTCGGGGTTGGGGCTTCGATAGGCCACCTGTTCAATGACGATGGGCCGCCCCGCCCGACGGGCGATCTCGTCGGCGTTGCGTGTCAGCACGTTGAAGGTCCCGCCTCCGACAGTACCCAGGCCACAGATTCCCACTCTCACCGGTTTCAATGTCTTTCCCCTTGTTCTGACATGTGTCCAAGCGTGGCGGAGCGAACTCCGCCGCCGGCGCTCGACGGCGCGGCTCTATCAGTCTTTCAGCCCGAGCATGGCCGCCAGGCGTTCCGCCGGCACATAGCCGGGTACCAGGCGACCATCGGGCAGGATGATGGCCGGCGTGCCCTGCACACCGAGTTCCAACCCCAGATGATACTGTTCCTCGACCGGATTGTCGCAGGTTGCGTCACTTTCCAGCGACTCGTCACGGAAGGCGGCGGACAGTGCCTCGCTCGAGTTGTCGGCACACCATACCTCCTGCAGTTCCCGGGCACCGGGCGAATCCATGCCGCCCCGAGGGAAGGCCAGATAATCCACCTCGATGCCCAGCTCATTGATACGCGGCACTTCCTCATGGAGACGCTGACAATAGGGGCAAGTCGTGTCGGTGAACACCACGACCTTGGCCTGAGGCGTCTCGGTACCCCGGAAGGTCACGCGCTGGTCATCGGGAATGCCTTCCACCCGGCTGGCACGCTCGGTATTGCGCGCCTTCTCGGTCAGATTGACGAGCCCGGTATCGGCCTTCTCGTAAAGGTCTCCCACCAGGAAATAATTCCCCTCGGCGTTGGTATAGAAGGTCTCCCCGGTCTCCAGGCGCACCTCGTAGATATCCGCCATGGGGGTTTCCCGCACGTCCTTTACCGGCATGCGGTGGCCTGATACCTCGAGCGTCTCGAGGGCCTCAGGCACGTCGGCCCAGACCAGGGAAGGCAGTGTCAGGGTAGCGGCGAGCAGGCCGCCGGCCAGGGAGAGGGTCGATACTTTCATGATTCAGCCTCGGGGATGATGTTCGGCGTGCAGGGCCTCGAGCCGGACCTGCGCCACATGGGTATAGATCTGCGTGGTCGACAGGTCGCTGTGACCCAGCAGCAGCTGTACGACACGCAGATTGGCCCCATGATTCAACAAGTGGGTAGCGAAAGCATGTCGCAGGGTGTGTGGGGACAAGGAACGATCGATGCCGGCGCTGCGGGCATGTGCCTTGATACGATACCAGAAGGCCTGGCGTGTCAGGCAGGCATCGCCTCGCCCCGGAAAGAGGGCCGGGCGCGTCACGTCACGCATCAGGGCGCCGCGAGCACCGCGCAGATAGCGCGAGAGCCAGTCCACGGCCTCTTCGCCGAGCGGTACCAGGCGCTCCTTGTCGCCCTTGCCACGCACTCTCACCACGCCCTGGCGGAGATTGAGCGCATCGGTGGTCAGGCCGACCAGTTCCGTGACCCGCAATCCAGCGCCATAAAGCACCTCGAGCATGGCACGGTCGCGCAGTCCCAGAGCGGTGTCGACATCCGGCGCCTCGAGCAGGCGCTCCACTTCGCTCTCCTCCAGCGTATTGGGCAGCGAAGGCGTCACCCTGGGCAGCCTGACCTCGGCGAGCGGATCATGCTCGATACGACCTTCGCTCAACGCCCAGTGGTAGAAGCGCCTGAGGCTGGAGAGCAGCCGCGCATTGCTGCGCAGCTTGTAGCCCGCTTCGCGACGTGCCTCCAGCCAGTCCGCCAGCGCCTTCGGCGGTGGTGCCAGCAGGGTGGCACCATGCTCGGCGAGTTGCGCCCGCCAGCTCTGCAAATCGTGACGGTAGGCCGCCAGGGTGTTGTCGCTGGCGCCCCGCTCCAGCCAGAGGCCATCGAGAAAGGCATCGATCAGGGCAGAGTCGTCGAGGTGGGGCGACATACCGTCAACTCCGCGCGTCCGCACCGCCGGTGCTCGTTCCACGACATGAAAAACCCCGCCCCGCAGGCGCGGTGACGGGGTCTCGCTGGACGCTAGCCATCGGCTGCGTCATGCCCGGTAGGCGGGCTTCAGGCCAGCTTTTCCTTGATGCGAGCAGACTTGCCGCTGCGCTCGCGGAGATAGTACAGCTTGGCCTGGCGAACATCGCCGCGGCGCTTGACACTGATGGAATCGACCAGCGGGCTGTAAGTCTGGAAGGTCCGCTCGACGCCGACACCGTGAGAGACCTTGCGCACGGTGAAGGCGGAGTTCAGACCGCGGTTGCGCTTGCCGATCACCACACCTTCGAAGGCCTGGAGACGCTCGCGGTTACCTTCCTTGACCTGAACCTGGACCACCACGGTATCGCCCGGGGCGAATTCCGGCACGTCCTTGTTCATCTGCTCGGCTTCGAGCGCCTGGATCACCTTGTTCTTGCTGCTCATGACATTCAACTCCTCGATAACATTACGTGACTCGCCGGACCGGCAATGGATGGCCGGCGAATCGTGATCCCGGCGCTCGAGCGAGTCGAGGCACGGGAGCGTCGTTGGTGACACAGGTCCGCTGCCCGCATCGGGGCCGCGTCCTGCACCTCCGCCCTGCCCTAACGGGAGGACAGCGCGTATTCCTCGATGAACTCCTTGAGCAGCGCCTGCTGTTCGTCGTTCAACGTCCTGCCTTCCAGCAGGTCGGGACGTCTCAGCCAGGTCCGCCCCAGCGACTGCTTCAGGCGCCAGCGCCGTATGGCGCCATGATGGCCGCTGAGCAGCACGTCCGGCACCCGCCGCCCATCGACATCCTCGGGACGGGTATAGTGCGGGCAATCCAGCAGTCCGTCGTTGAAGGAGTCCTCGAGCGCGGAATCCTGATGCCCCAGTACACCGGGCACCAACCTTGCCGCTGCGTCGATCAGCACCATGGCCGGCAGCTCACCGCCACTGAGCACATAGTCGCCGATCGACCATTCCTCATCGATGTCGGCTTCCACCACCCGCTCATCGATGCCTTCATAGCGTCCGGCCACCACCACCAGGGGCGGGCCAGATGCCAGCTCCCGGGCGCCACGCTGATCGAGGCGGCGCCCCTGGGGTGACAGATAGATCACCCTCGGCCGCTGGCCGGTAGCAGCCTCTGCTTGCGAACGGGCGTCATGAATGGCCGCACGCAGGGTGTCGACCTTCATCAGCATGCCCGGCCCGCCGCCATAGGGACGATCATCCACCGTGCGGTGCCGATCGGTGGCGTAGTCCCGGGGGTTCCAGAACGCCAGCTCGATATGCCCCTTGTCCACGGCCCGCCCCGTGACGCCCTGGCGAGTCAGCGCCTCGAACATCTCGGGAAACAGGGAGACGACACCGACCCACATCGCCGCGTCGCTCCGGCTCAAAACGCCGGATCCCAGTCGACGATCATCCGACC
Organism: Halomonas caseinilytica; assembly: GCF_001662305.1. Lineage (GTDB taxonomy): Bacteria > Pseudomonadota > Gammaproteobacteria > Pseudomonadales > Halomonadaceae > Halomonas > Halomonas caseinilytica. The sequence goes on along the minus strand of NZ_BDEP01000016.1, from coordinate 75,704 downwards.
GGCCTCGAGATCCACCTCCCGGACAACCTCGTCGGGCAGAAAGGGCAGCAGGCGTTCGCGTGCGTCGACGCTCTCGCCTTCGCGTCCCCTGACGACCAGGACGTCATTGGCGCCTGTCTCGAAGAGGTACTCGACACGCCCCAGGGCCACGCCCTCGGTCGTGACGACGGAGAGGCCTTCCAGCTGGTACCAGTAGAACTCGTCGTCCCCGGGCAGCTCGGGCAACTCGGCCGTGGGCAGCAGTATCTCGGCACCCGCCAGCGTCTCGGCTTGATCACGGCCGTCGACACCTTCGAGCCGGGCCACGAGGCCCTTGCCATGCCGACGTCCCTGGGACAGCCGGTAACGCGACTCGACGCCCCCATGGCGCAGCACCCACTCATCGTATTCGAGGATGCCTTCCATGGGACTGGTGTACGAATACACCCTCAGCCACCCCTTGACCCCGTACGGGCTGGTCAGCTTGCCCAGCACGACATGCTCGGGGGGCGACTCTCGCTCGGCTCGCGTCTTCATGGTCGACTCTGTATCGGACATGCGACCGTATCAGGCCCTTCAGGCCTGCTTGCGGGCTTCCTTGACCAGCTCGGCGACACGGTCGGAAAGCTGGGCGCCCTGTTCCTGCCAGTGGCTGATACGGTCCAGGTCGATGCGCAGACGCTCTTCCTGACCACGCGCCACCGGGTTGAAGAAGCCCAGACGCTCGATGAAACGACCATCACGCGGCTTGCGCGAGTCGGTCACGGCCAGATGATAGAAGGGACGCTTCTTGGCGCCACCACGTGCCAGACGAATGGTAACCATGCGTTGACTGTCCTTCGGTTGAGTTAAGGAGGTTGTCGATCGAAGGCTCACCCTTCGACAATCGGTTCAGCGGTGGGCTTTCGATCCCCACCACCGAGTCGTTCGGTCACGACGATGCCCGCGAATCGACGCGGACCTGCCAGTGAAGACGCGACATTCTACGGAAATCTCCCCGGCTTGGAAACCTTTTTGCACACACCCGGCTACGCTCAGCGCCAGGGCATGCCGCCGGGTCCGCCCATGCCGCCCGGGCCACCGGGGCCGCCTTGCCCCCCGCCCATCATGCCGGGCATGCCACGCATCATCTTCTGCATGCCACCTTTCTTGCCGGCCTTCTTCATCATCTTCTGCATCTGCTTGTGCTGCTTCAGCAGGCGGTTCAGGTCGGGCACCTGGAGGCCGGCACCGGCGGCGATGCGACGCTTGCGTGACCCATTGATGATCTCGGGGCGGCGACGCTCCTTGGGCGTCATGGAGTTGATCAGCGCCTCGAGCTTGCCGAATTCCTTCTCGGGACCAGGCCCCTGGGCCATCTCGGCCATCTGCCCCATGCCGGGCAGCTTGCCGAGCAATCCGCCCATGCCGCCCATCTTCTTGAGCTGCTGCAACTGGTCGCGAAAATCCTCGAGGTCGAAGCCGTCGCCCTTCTTGACCTTCTTGGCCAGCTTCTCGGCCTTGCCCTTGTCGACGGTACGCTCGGCTTCCTCGATCAGCGACAGCACATCGCCCATGCCGAGAATCCGCGAAGCGACCCGGTCGGGGTGGAAGGGTTCCAAGGCGTCGACCTTCTCGCCGACCCCCATGAACTTGATCGGCTTGCCGGTGATGTGTCGCACCGACAGGGCCGCGCCGCCACGGGCATCGCCATCGGCCTTGGTGAGGATCACCCCGGTCAGCGGCAGTGCCTCATGGAACGCTTTGGCCGTATTGGCGGCATCCTGGCCAGTCATGGCATCGACCACGAACAGCGTCTCGTCCGGCGACACGGCACGGTTGAGGGACTGGATCTCCGCCATCATCGCCTCATCGATGGCCAGGCGACCGGCGGTGTCGACCAGTACCACGTCGTGGAACTGAATCTTGGCGTGCTTGATGGCCGCCTCGGCGATGTCCACCGGCTGCTGGTCGCTGCTCGACGGGAAGAAGTCGACCTCGACCTCCTTGGCCAGCGTCTCGAGCTGGTCGATGGCCGCCGGGCGATAGACGTCCGCCGACACCACCAGCACCTTCTTCTTTTCGCGCTCGCGCAGGTAGCGCGCCAGCTTGGCCACCGAGGTGGTCTTGCCCGCCCCCTGCAGGCCGGCCATCAGCACTACGGCCGGCGTTCCCTTGAGGGCCAGCCCTTCGTTGGCCTCGCCCATGATCGCCTCGAGCTCCTGCTGGACGATCTTGACGAACTGCTGGCCGGGCGAGAGGCTCTTCGACACCTCCTGACCCACGGCGCGCTCGCGCACACGGTCGATGAACGCCTTCACCACCGGCAGCGCGACATCGGCCTCGAGCAAAGCCCGGCGCACTTCCCGCAGGGTGTCCTTGACGTTGTCTTCGGTCAGGCGCGCCTGACCCTTGATGGACTTGAGCGTCTGGGATAGACGATCACTGAGATTCTGGAACATGGGCCTCTCCGCTGACGATGGCCTGGGAAGCCGCGACTTCCCCGCAATGGCCAAAAATTATACGCCTTGTGACCACGAGTCTCCACGAGTGGCTACCATCATCTTTCGTTCGCGGCTGTCAGGCATCGGGACGATTCGGTATAGTAATCGTTCCATTTCATGTCACCAGGCGCTGGCGAAGGCGCACGGATAGCATCGATGCACGCGCTCCCACTTGCCGTCATGGCCTTCATCCTCTACGTTGCGGCCGCTTCCTGGCAGGGCCTTACCCTGGCTCGACGGGTGCCCCCGCGCACCGCACTGGTGCGCAGCTTCGGCCTGCTGGGGCTGCTTTGCCACCTGCCACTCGCCATCGGCCTGCTCGACCAGGGCGACTCCATGCTGCCCGGCCTGTCCACCAGCGCGGTGTTGGCCAGCGGCCTGGCGGTACTGACGCTGCTGGTGGTCAGCCTGTTCAAACCGGTCCTCAATGTGGCCGCCGGCCTCTTCCCGCTGGCCGGCCTCACTCTGCTGCTGGCCATCGGCCTGCCCAGCCCCGAACGTCATCCCGGCATGACGCCGGGCATTGCCCTGCATGCCCTGAGTTCGGCGTTGGCCTTCGCCTTCCTGGCGATCGCCGCCTTCCAGGCGATCCTGCTTGGTGTGCAGAATCAGGCGCTGCGCCACCACCACATCCGTGGCGTGGTCCAGTCACTGCCGCCTCTGACCAGCATGGAGCGCATCCTGTTCGAGCTGATCTGGGCCGGCATGGTCCTGCTGAGCCTGGCGATCGCCAGCGGCTTCGTGTTCGTCGAGGACATGTTCGCCCAGCACCTGGTGCACAAGACGGTACTCTCATTGCTGGCCTGGGTGATCTTCGCCATCCTGCTGGCCTGCCATCACTGGCTGGGGTGGCGCGGCATGCGTGCCGTCCGCTGGACCCTGGTCGGCTATCTGATGCTGCTGCTGGCCTACTTCGGCAGCAAGTTCGTTCTCGAGGTATTGCTGACCCGGGGCTGAGTTGCCTTGACAGTGCCCGGCCCAGTCCCTACAACTCGAGCCTGACCCTTGATTGAGGACCCTTAGACTTGAACGACGATTTCCCTTTGGGATTGCTGTTCAGCCTACTGTTGCTGCTCATCTGCCTTTCCGCCTTCTTCTCAAGCTCCGAGACCGGCATGATGTCGATCAACCGCTATCGCCTGAGCCATCGGGCCGGTAGTGGCGAAGGGCGCGCGCAGCGCGTGATGCGCCTGCTCGGCCGCCCCGACCGCCTGATCGGCGTCATCCTGATCGGCAACAACTTCGTCAACAACCTGGCGGCCTCTATCGCCACCATCATCGCTATCCATTTCTTCGGCGATGTCACGGGGCCCGCGGTCGCCACCACCCTGCTGACCATCACGATCCTGATCTTCGCCGAGGTCACCCCCAAGACCTACGCCGCGGTGAAGCCTGACCGCATCGCCTATCCGGCGTCGCTGATCCTCGAACCGCTGCTCAAGCTGCTCTATCCGCTGGTCTGGCTGGTCAACGTCATTTCCAATGGCCTGCTGCGCCTGCTCGGCGTGAAGAACATCGAAGGCGACGGCGACAACCTGACCCGTGACGAGCTGCGCACCGTGGTCCATGAAGCAGGGCCGCTGATTCCTCGCCGCCACCAGGCCATGCTGGTCTCGATCCTCGATCTCGAGAATGTCACGGTCAATGACATCATGGTGCCCCGCCACGAAGTCTCGGGCATCGACCTTGATGACGACCTGGACGACATCCTCGCTCAGATACGCACTAGCCAGCACACCCGACTGCCGGTCTTCAAGGGCGACATCAACAACATCATCGGCATGCTGCACCTGCGCAATGCGGCACGCTTCCTGTCGCGCGGCGAGGTGACCAAGGCGGCCATCGTGCAGGAAGCCCGGGAGCCTTACTTCATTCCGGAGTCGACCCCGTTGCACACCCAGTTGCTCAATTTCCAGAAGCAGAAGCGGCGCATCGGCATCGTGGTCGACGAGTACGGCGACGTGGAAGGGCTGGTGACCCTGGAGGACATTCTCGAGGAGATCGTCGGCGAGTTCACCACTGACGTGGCCAGCCAGGATCAAGACATCCATCCCCAGGAAGACGGCAGCCACGTCATCGACGGCACCGCCAACATCCGGGATATCAACAAGTCGCTGGGCTGGCAGCTCCCCACCGACGGCCCCAAGACCCTCAATGGCTTGATCCTGGAGTACCTGGAATCCTTCCCCGAGGGGCCAGTCTGCCTGGAGATCGGCCCGGTACGCATGGAGATCCTCGAGGTCCGCGACAACCTGATCACCGCGGCACGCTGCTGGCAGGCGGTACGCCGCGCCGTCGTCGCCACGAGCTAGGCGCGCCGCCCGCTCTCCACCCAGGCATCCGCCTCCGCCTTGAGTGCCCGCACTCGGGCTTCGAGGCGGTCGAGTTCGGCTTCCTCGGGAGGCACCGGCTCGCCGAAATAGAGCGCGACCCGCGCCCGGAAACGGCGTGGCCACTTGCTCAACGCCGGACCACCGCAATGCGAGGTCCAGGATCCCCACAAGCCGGCCAGGCCGGCCGGCACCACGGGCACCGCGTCCCGGGCCAGGATCAACTCCAGGCCGCGCCGGAATGGCTGGATATCGCCGTTGGGGGTCAAGCGCCCCTCGGGGAAAAGCATCACTACCTCACCGTCGCGCAGGGCCTGGCTGACCTGATCGAGGGCACGCCGCAAACCGCCCGGGTCGCGGCGATCGGAATCGACGGGGATGGCGCCCACCAGCCGGAACAGCCAGTTCAGCCAACGGGATTCGTAGATGGGGCGATCCATCATGAAGCGCAACGGCCGCGGACTAGCCCCACCGATCACCAGGGCATCCACGAAACCGACATGATTGCAGACGACCAGAGCAGGGCCATGAGCCGGAATATGGCGACGCCCCTGGAAGCGCATGCGATACATCAGGTGCACCGTCATGAACACCATCCGTCGGATCAAGGTGCGCGGCGAGCGGGCTATCCACCAGAGCAGCGCCGCCAGAGCCAGCAGCGGCGCGCCCCATGTCGTCAGAGGCGTCACGGCGATTCAGGAGGCGTCTTCAGGCCAGCCAGCATGGTGGTCGACAACTGATCGAGCAACTCCTCGACTTCCAGCGGCTCGCTCTGCCAATAGCCGAGGCGCTCGTTGAGCCCGAGCTGCACCAGGCCATGCACGCTGCCCCACAGCGTGCGGCCCAGACGGCGCGCCTGCATGTCGTCCAGTGCCGGCTGGTGTTCCTTCAGCGTGTTTTCCACACGCAGGAACAACGCCTCGATCATGTCGCTCTGACGACGATCCAGTTCGCCTTCCTGGGCCAGCGGGTAGTCGAACAGCAACTGCCAGCGATAGGGATCCCGACGCGCGAATTCCCAGTAGGCCAGCGCCAGCGCCTTGAGGCGCTGCTCCGGCGAGCCTTCCTCGAGGAGGGGGTCGATGGCAACGCGCAAGCGCCCCAGGGTCTCGATGTTGACGTGCTGCAAGAGGTTGTTGAAGCTGCCGTAGAGCTTTAGCAGCGTGCTCGGCGCACAGCCGACCTCGCGGGCCAGGGAGCGCAGCGACAGCGTATGCACCGGATGCTCCTTCAGCCAGGCGTCACAGGCCGCCATGACCTGGGCATGGAGCGTCTCGGGGGCATGCTGTCTGGGTCGAGCCATCGGCTTCCTCGCGGGGTATGGAAAGGACAGCGAGTCGCGCCAGCCATGCCATCGAGCATGACAGGAAGCGAACACTGTTTCCAATAGCATATCGTCCTTGTCGCGCAACGCAAGCCCGGTGACGACAGTCGCTTTTCTCGCCCCCGTGTCTTGGTTACCCTGTCGCACCACATCCCGGAGGTCCCATGGCCGGCCGACTCTACATTCCGCCCCTCGCTCTCGACCGCCTGCTGCCGGATCTGGCCGTGGACGAGACGCCGCTCACGGGCACCAACCTCGCCCCTCGACAACCGCTTCCCCTGATTCGCCTGGAGGCGGGGCGCCCCCGGCTCGGCCGGGCCTTCTGGGGCTTGACGCCACCCTGGCTCAAGGTGCTCGACCACGCCCCTCATTGCGCGCGGGCGGAATCACTGGAATCGCGCGCCATGTTTCGCGACGCCTTCGCGGCCCGACGCTGCCTGGTGCCGGTCGGCGGCGTCTACGTGTGGCGTCCCATGCCTCGGGCCAAGCAACCTTACCTGGTCACCCGGGTCGATCGTGGTCCTCTGTTGCTGGCCGGCCTGTGGTGCCGCTTTCACACTACCCTCACCGAATACAACGACTCCCTGGCACTGATCACGGTCCCCAGCCCTTCCCTGCTCTCTCCGCTGAGCGACAGGTTACCGGCAGTGATCGAGCCCGACGACGCCATCCCCTGGCTCGACCCGCAAACACCGACTGCCGATGCCCGCCAGCGCCTGATGCCGGCAGACGAGGAACTGTTGGGCGCTTTTCCTGTATCAAGAGGGGTGAATGATCCCGGCAACCAGGAAGCCTCCTGCGCCTACCCCATCGGCCCCATGCTACGCAGGAATCCCGAACAGGAGACACGATGATCCGACCATCACGCCCATGCCTGGCCGCTTCGCTGGCACTGGCCATGCTGCTGCCCGGCACCAGCATCGCCCAGCAGGCGACCCACGATACCGAACAGGTCACCACGCCCCGCGTCAGCCCCCACGACGAGCGAGACTACCGCGTCCTGACCCTGGACAACGGGCTCACCGCCCTGCTGGTCAGCGACAGCGAGGCCGACAAGGCCGCCGCCTCACTGAACGTGGACGTAGGTAGTGCCCAGGATCCCGATGACCTGCCCGGCCTGGCTCATTACCTCGAGCACATGCTATTCCTGGGCACCGAAAGCTATCCGGAAGCCGACGCCTACCAAAGCTACCTGACGCGCCACGGCGGTCAGCACAATGCCTTCACGGCGTCCCAGGACACCAATTATTTCTTCTCCATCGAGCCCGATGCCCTGTCCGGCGCCCTGGATCGCTTCAGCCGCTTCTTCGTCAATCCGCTGTTCAATGCCGACCGGCTGGAGAACGAGCGCAAGGTCGTCCATTCGGAATACATCGCCCGCAAGCGCAACGAAGGACGCCGTCGCAACGACGTGCTCAATCAACTGCTCAATCCCGAGCACCCCACCACCGGTTTTTCGGTGGGCAGCCTGGAGACCCTGGCCGACAGGCCCGAAGGCGAGCCCGGCCTGCGCGAGCGCATCCAGCACTTCTACCGCGATCACTATGGCGCCCATGTCATGCACTTGTCCGTAGTCGCGCCACAGCCTCTGGACGAACTGGAAACGCTGGTACGCGAGAACTTCAGCGACGTGCCCGACCGGGGCCTGTCGCGCCCGATCATCGAGACACCACTCGCCGACGCGTCGCGCCTGCCCGCGGCAGCCAGGCTCAAGTCGCTGCGTGACAGCCGCCAACTGAGCTTCTATTTCCCGGTCCCCGACCCGATCACCGATTATCGCCACAAGTCGGCCAGCTATCTGGCCAGCTTGCTCGGCCACGAAGGCAATGGCAGCCTGCTCGCCATATTGCGCGATGCCGGCTGGGCCGACGGACTCTCCGCCGGCGTGACCCGCGGCGATGGCCAGCACGCTCTGTTCCAGGTGGACATCAGCCTGACGCCGGAAGGCTCGCGACACATCCAGCGCATCCAGGCCAGCCTGTTTGCCGCGATCCGCGCCATCCGGGACAACGGCGTCGAGGCATGGCGCTACGACGAACAGGCCCGGCTCGCCGAACAGGCATTCCGCTTCCAGCAGCACGGCTCCGCCCTGGACGATGCCATGCGGCTGTCGATGAACCTTTCTCGCTATCCCGTCGAGGACGTCAATTACGCCCCCTACCGCATGGACGGCTTCGATGCCTCGGGCATCGATACCTGGTTGTCGGCACTGCGTCCGGACAACATGCTGAGACTCTACAGCGGCCCCGAGGTGGAAGGAGAGCGTACCTCGCCCTGGTTCGACACTCCCTGGACCCCGGTCGCCCTCGAAGACGACAGCGCCCAGCCTCTGGCAGGCTTGTCGCTGCCCGAGCCCAACCCCTACATCGCCGAGGATCTCGAACTGTTCGACGGCCAACAGGACGAGCAGCCCCGGAAACGCCTCGACGAGCCGGGCTTCGAGTTCTGGCACATGCGCGATGCCAGCTTCGACACCCCCAAGGTCGAGTGGCGCTTCAGTCTTCAGCACCCCGACGCCAGCCATGACGCCCGCAAGGCCGCCCTGTCCCGGCTGCTCGCCGGCTGGCTGCAGGACAGCCTCAACGAAGCACTCTACCCCGCACGCCTGGCCGGACACGGCTTCGAAGCCTATGCACACGCCCGGGGCATCACGCTGTCGTTTTCCGGCTGGCGGGATCGCCAGGACCGGCTGATCGAGCGCGTGCTGGAACAATTGCACGACGGCAAGATCGAGCCCGACAGCGTCGAACGGGTTCGCGAACGCCTGCGTCGAGGCTGGCGCAACGCGCCTCAGGACGACCTCTACCGACAGGCCGGCCGCACCCTGACCGAAGCCCTGATTCGCCCGCAGTGGTCCCCCGAGGCGCTGCTCGCGGCCAGCGAGGACCTGGATGCCCAGGCACTGCGCGACTTCCGCGAGGCCTTCCTCGACGAGCTGCATCTCGAGGCCATGGCTGTCGGCGACCTGGACGCCGAGCAGGCAGAACAGCAGGCGCGCCGCGTCGCCGAGGACCTGCGACCACAGCTCTCCCACGACGCGATTCCCGAACTGGAGACCTTGCGCGCCAGCAAGTCGCTTCCCGCATTAAAGCCCGACACCGAACGTGAAGAATTCCTGGTCATGCGCTACCTGCAGGGGGCGGACCGCGAGCTGTCGACACAAGCCAGGCTCTCGGTGCTGGGACGGCTTCTCGAGACCCCCTTCTACCAGCAGCTACGCACCGAGCAGCAGCTGGGCTACGTGGTCAACGCCGGCTATCGGCCACTGCTCGATGCCCCGGGCATCGCCTTTCTGGTGCAATCGCCAGACACGCCAAGCCAAACCATTCAGGAACGCATCGATGCCTTCATCGACGGCTTCAACACACGCCTCGACGGCCTGAAGGCCAGCGACCTGGCCCCCTATCGCCAGGCGGTACGCGACGACCTGCTGCAGCGCGACACCAGCCTGGCGGGCCGTACCAATCGCCTGTGGCAGGCGCTGGCCCTTGAGGACACCGGGTTCGACCACCGGCAGCGACTCGCCGAACGCGTGATGGAGGTGACGCCCGACGCGCTTCGCGAGACCTGGCGCGACCTGACGCAAGGGCCCACGGTCAATATCACCCACGACCCGGGCGACAGCGCCAGCGACGTGCTGTCCCTCAAGGCGGAACTGACGCCACTGCCGAAACAGGAACACTGACATAGCATGCCGCAAGGCGGCGCTGATGCATGTGTTCCATAACGGACATCGCCCGGCACAGGCCGGGCGATGTCGTCTCGAGGCGGGCTCACCTAGCGGCGGTCACTGTCATTCGCCGAAGGCCTGGGCCGGCATGATCGCTTCCACGTGCATCACCAGTTCCTCGAGGATCTGACGCTCTCGATCCGTCAGCGCCACCTGGTTGAGCCGCTCGATCTCCCGCGCGAATTCGGGCAGCGTGAAGCCGGCAACCGTCGCATCGTTCATGCGCTCCCAACGAAATGTCTCCCAGCGCGACTGCTCCTCGCCGGTCAGGGTATCCGGGTAGCTGCGGGCCCGGTAGCGGAACAGCATTTCCTCGAGCCGGGGATCCTGAAAGGCGAAGCTCGCGCCGACCAGATCCCAGGGATCGCTGTCGCGGACCCGCTGCATCTGCTGGCGATCGGATGGCGAGAAGAAGCCGCCGGCGTAGAGCATCAGGTCGGGATCCTGAGGTGTCTCCGGGGGCGGCCCGGCGAACACCTCGGCAACTCGAGCCGAGACATCCGGGTTCGCCGCCAGCAGCTTCCAGTGGCGTCGGCAGGAGGCCACATCCACGCCGAGGCGTTCGACGATCTCGCCATACTCGCCCCGATGCGGCCCGCTGGCATCCTTGAGCGCATTGGCAGGCAGGATCACCGGACACTTGTTGAGATGGATGACCTTGAGCGGAATGCGCGACTCGCCCTCGGCCAGATCATCATTGCTGACGAAGACCCGCTCGCGAATCTGCTGTGCATCCATCGACAGCAGAGGTTCGGGGTCCACGGCGAGATCATAGACGATGACCCCGTTGGGGTTGGTCGGGTGCTCCGCCAATGGCATTACCAGAGCACTGCACCCCCGGCTCGCCGGATAACGGCGCGAAATGTGCAGGACCGGCTTGCGCGATGCCACATCGATGGCCTGACCCACCGCACGCTTGCCGCGCATGGCCAGCAAGTGATCGAACAGGTTGGCATTGCTGCGTCGCAAGAGTCGCGCCAGTTCGATGGTCGCCCGAACATCGGCCAGGGCATCGTGCGCTCCCGCATGCTCGATGCCGTTGGCCGCCGTCAGATCCTCGAGCTTGAAGCTCGGCGAGCCATCGTCGCGAGTCGGCCAGACGATGCCATCGGGTCGCAGGGCATGAAAGGCGCGCACCACATCGATCAGGTCCCAGCGGGAATTGCCGTTCTGCCACTCCCGGGCATAGGGATCGATCAGGTTGCGGTAGAAGAGATGACGCCCCACTTCGTCATCGAAGCGCAGGTTGTTGTAACCCAGTGCGCAGGTACCCGGCTCGCTCATCGCGGCCTGGATCCGCCCGGCGAACTCGGCCTCGGGAAGACCGCGCCGCTTGGCCTGTTGCGGCGTGATGCCGGTGATCAGGCAAGCCTGGGGGTGCGGCAGATAGTCGTCGGCCGGCTTGCAGAACAGCTCGACGGGCTCGCCGATCTCGTTGAAATCGGCATCGGTGCGAATGGCGGCGAACTGTGACGGCCGATCACGACGCGGGTCGGCCCCGAACGTCTCGTAATCGTGCCACAGGAAGGTCAGCGGGGCGGCTTTCTTCTGCGCCATGGGCGATGCACTCCGAGTGGGCTGGGACATGAAGCCACAGCCTAGCACAGCCCCGCCGGCGGCTCAGCCGCCATCTCACGCTCTGGGAAGCGTGACGTTCAGCTCCAGCACGGAGCAGTTGTCCTCGCTGTCCAGATTGATATTGATGGCATCATCCTCGACCTGGACATAGCGGCGGATCACTTCCAGCAACTCCTTCTCGAGCATCGGCATGTAATCCGGTTGCCCCCGCTGGCTGCGCTGGTGGGCAACGATGATCTGCAGCCGCTCCTTGGCGACGGAGGCGGACTGCTTGCGCTCGCGCTTCAGGAAATCGAGTAGCTTCACCGGCGGCCTCCTCCGAACATGCGGCTCAACAGACTCTTCTTCTGGTATTCATGAAAACGCAGGGGAACCTCCTCGCCGAGCAACCGGGAAACCGTGTCGGCATAGGCCTGACCGGCATCGCTGGCATCGTCGTGGGTGACCGGAACGCCCTGGTTGGAGGCCCGCAGCACCGCTTCGGACTCCGGAATCAAGCCCACCAGATTGATGGCCAGGATCTCGCGAATGTCCTCGAGATTGAGCATATCGCCTCGATCCACACGATTCGGATTATAGCGGGTGATCAGCAGGTGTTCCTTGATCGGGTCATCGCCACGCTCGGCACGACGCGTCTTGGAGGACAGCAGGCCAAGGATGCGATCGGAATCGCGCACCGAGGACACCTCGGGATTGGTGACCACGATCGCCTCGTCGGCGAAGTACATGGCCAGCTGCGCTCCACGCTCGATGCCGGCGGGAGAATCGCAGATGATGTAATCGAAATCCTTGTTCAGGGTCTCGAGCACCTGCTCCACGCCTTCCAGGGTCAGCGCGTCCTTGTCCCGCGTCTGGGAGGCCGGCATGATATGCAGGTTGTCGATCCGCTTGTCGCGGATCAAGGCCTGATTGAGTCCCGCCTCGCCTTGAATGACGTTGACCAGGTCATAGACCACACGACGTTCGCAGCCCATGACCAGGTCGAGATTCCGCAATCCGACGTCGAAGTCGATCACCACGGTCTTCTGCCCGCGCAGGGCCAGGCCCGTGGCGACGGCAGCTGCACTGGTTGTCTTGCCGACCCCACCCTTGCCGGAGGTCACAACGATGATCTTTGCCAAGTGTCACATCCTGTTTGTCATGTTGGGAGAAAGGGCGGCGCCACGCGCCACCGAATCGTCGTTGTGTGGCCGTGTCAGTCCAACGGCGTGATACTCAGTTGCGCCTCGCTCAGGCGCACCTGGATCGCGGTACCCAGCAGGCGCGGATCGATATCCTCGAGCCGCTTGTAATTGCCGGCCACGGACAGCAGCTCGGCGCGCAGCTCGCGGCAGAAGATGCCGGCCTGGGTGTTACCGTGGATACCGGCCAGGGCGCGACCGCGCAGAGGCCCGTAGACATGCACGCTGCCACCGGCCAGCACCTCGGCGCCGGCATTGACCGCGCCGACCACGACCAGATCGCCCTCGGGCGAGGTGATCTGCTGGCCCGAGCGCACCGTACCGCGAAAGATGCGGCCTCCCGCCATCTCATCGGCCACGGGGGGCGCGTCGTCCTCAGCATCAGGCACCGGTGCCTCGCTTACCGGCACGCTCTCCAGGGAACGAGGCCGATCCGCCTCCTGGGGCGGGAACCAGCCGAGCCCCAGAGCCCAGGCCGATTGCTTGACAGGATCCGGGCCGCCGCGCACGGCCACCGGCAGCAGCTTGTGGGCGCGGCATACCGCGCAGATCCGTTCGAGCGCCAGATGCGGCTCATCGAGGTGCTCGACGTTGAGCACCACCGGGGTATGATGGAAGAAGGCCGGAGATTGACTGAGCTTGCCAGCGAGTTGCTCGCGAATGTGCTCTGGATCGGCACTGGCCAACTCCATGACCGTCATCGGCAACATACCGCCCTTGAAGGTGAATGCCATGCCGTCTCTTTCCACTTTGAGACTCATTGCCGAACTCCACGTCGGGTGATGGTCGGGATACAGCTCCCAAGCTAAGCGAGAGCCCCGGACCCTGCAACTGATCATAAGCCCAACGCCCCCTTCGTGTCAGTGTCTCGTAACGGCAACACTCCTGCTCGACGCCCTTTTCTGCCGCGCCGACGCATGCTTAGATACTTGTCGGGCCAATTTCGCCCGCCCCTGTTCATCCTACTGTGTCGCCGCCAAGCCGCGACCTCGCCGGGACCATCATGTCAGGACTGATTCGCCGATTGTTCGCCCCACGCTGGCGGCACCCGGACCCCGAGGTCCGCCGCCAGGCCACCTTACGACTCGACCCCGAGCGCGACGACCAGCGCCAGGCGCTGGAGCGGCTCGCCGTCGACGAGGACAGCAGCGTGCGTCACGCCGCCCTGGAACGGCTGGATGACCCGGATCGCCTGTTGACCCTGCGCGCCGAGCAAGGCGAGTCAGCGGAGCTGCGCGAACGCCTGGTCATGCTGCTCATCGGTCGGGCGGGCCATCACGACCTGGGCCACCGCATCGCCCTGGCCGAAACGCTCGACGATCCGGCGATGCTCGAGCGGCTTGCCCTGGAAGGCGACAACCAGCAATTGCGCCTTGCCGCCCTGGCACGGCTCGACACCGAACCCGCCCTGATTCGGCAAGCCTGCGAGAACGGCATCGCGGCGGTTCGTCATGCCGCCGCCGAACGGGTCACCAGCGAGGCAGGCCTGACGCGCCTGGTCAACGAGGCTCGGCGGGATCGCCGCGTGACACGTCTCGCTCGCGAACGCCTCAACCGATTGCGCACCGATGCGGCCTCCCTGGCGGCGGCCCGGGAACGCCGCCGGGACTTGCTGGAAAAGCTGGAGGCGCACGCCAACAGCGCCTGGGAACCGTTATATGCCGGACGATTCCGTCATCTGGTACGCGAATGGACGCAACTGGAAGACACCCCCGAGGCCGACCAGGAACGTCGCTACCAGGACGCCTGTCTACGCTGCCGCAAGGTCATCAGTGACCACGAAGCCCACGAACACGCCCAGGACGCCGCCGACCGCCAGCGCGAGGATGCCGACCAGGCCCGCGAATCCCTGGTCGAGGCGCTGGAGGAAAGCCTCGACGGCCTGCGTCACGGCGAGCGCCTCGCCGATCAGGACATCGCCAGCCTGAAATCGCAGAAGCAGCTGATGGCCAGCCGCTGGCAGGCGCTTTCCGACAAGCACCTCGCCGATGATGCGCTCCGCCAGCGCTACGACGCGGCCCTGGCAAGCTATGACCGCATCGTCCAGGCCCGCGTGCGCCTGGACGAACGTGCCGACGCCCTCCAGCAGGCCCTGAAGGACGGTGACGACGAACGTCTCGCCGCCCTGGTCGATGCTTGCGGCTGGCCCGACGAGCTCCCGCCTTCCCCACTGCTGAAGCGAGCCCGCGACCAGCTCGCACGGCAACAGCAAGCGCCGGCGGATGACGACCTCGAAGCGCGCCTGGCCCGCTTCAGCGACGATCTGGCTCAACTCGAGCAGCTACTGGAAAGCGGTGCCTTCAAGGGTGCCAGCCGCCTTCATCAGCGCCTGCGCCAGCAGGCCGACGAACTTCCCCGCCAGCGCATCGACACCGCCCGGCTCAAGCGCCTGGGCGCCCGGCTCGCCGAGCTACGCGATTGGCGAGGCTTCGTGGCAGGGCCCAAGCGCGATCAGCTCTGCCAGGACATCACGGCACTCGCCGACGACGACACGCTCGGTGATGCCGAACTCGACCGTCACCATCGCCGACTGATCAAGGAATGGAAGGACCTCGGCGATGCCGCCGCCAACCGCGAGCAATCGACTCGGTTCCGCGCCGCTTCGGACCGCATCCACGAACGCCTGGCGCCATGGCGTCAGCAACAGCAGGCGAAACGACAGCGCAACCTGGAAGCCCGGGAGGCGCTCTGCGAGCAACTGGAAACCCTGCTCGAGCAACCATCGAACCAGGCAGATCCCGATGCCCTGCGCGAAATCCGCGACCGAGCCCGTCAGCAATGGCGACGCCATTCGCCGGTCCCTCGCGATCAGGCGGAGGCCATCGGCCGCCGCTTTGGACGTATTCGGCATGCCCTCCAGGCCCTGATCGAACGCCGTGCCAGCGAGGTTGCTGATGCCAAGCGCCAGTTGATCGATGAGGCACGCCAACTGCGCGACAGCGAACAGCCGGCGGCACGACAAGCAGAACAGGCCAAGTCGCTGCAGAAACGCTGGCGCGCCCTCGGGCGCGCGCCGCGCCATGAAGAGAAGACCCTATGGCGCGAGTTCCGCCACCTCTGCGACGAGATATTCGCCAGCCGGGATACCGCCCGCAAGCAGCACGACAGCAGCAACAAGGCAAAACTCGAGGCCATGCAGGCCCTGATCGAGCGCTGGGACGCCTGGCACCCCACTTCCAGTGACGACGCCTCCCGTCTCGATGAGGCCATCAACGAGGCCTTGGCACTCGAGCCGCTGCCTCATGGCCGGCGCAGCGAGGGCATGCGGAAACGCTGGTCGGGCATCATCCGTGCGCGGCGCGAGCGCCTGGCGCGCCTTGCCCTGGCTGAAGAAGTTCATCGCTGGCACCGGGTGC
The DNA here is from genome assembly GCF_001662305.1 of Halomonas caseinilytica. Taxonomy (GTDB): domain Bacteria; phylum Pseudomonadota; class Gammaproteobacteria; order Pseudomonadales; family Halomonadaceae; genus Halomonas; species Halomonas caseinilytica. The sequence continues at coordinate 59,743 of NZ_BDEP01000016.1, read as the reverse complement.
GGTCACTGCTCGATGCTCACTTGCGAGCCGACGCGGCCAGCCTGGAAGGAGAATCGCCGCAGGATGTCCAGCATAGCGGCGAGCCTGCGCTGTCGAGCGACCTGGAATACGCCCACAAGCGGCGCAACGACGCCCGCCGCAGCCCACCGGAACGCACGGAAGTCGAGGAACGCCTGGCGCGCGTGCGCGTCCATCTGGCGCTGCTCGCCGGCGGACAGGTCGCTCAACGGGACGATCCCCTGCGGCTCGCCATCCAGGTGGAGCGCCTGAATGACAACCTGGGGCAGGCGCCCTCGCGGGCGGAGGAACTGCGCGATGTGCTGTGCGAGTTGCTCGCCACCGGGCCAATCCCGCCGGCCTTGTGGGATCGGGAAGTGGGCGAGCTGGATCGTAGCCTGGAAAGCCTGACCCAGCTCCCGCCTCCCTGAAGGGAACCCGCGCCATGGAAGCTGGCGCGGGAGCTGCAGTTGCTGGCCCTCAGCCCATGAACTGCCCGCCGTTGATGTCGATATTGGCACCGGTGATGAAGCCGGACTCCTTGTCGGCCAGGAAGGTCACCAGCCGCCCGATCTCCTCCGGGGTTCCGAAGCGCTTCATCGGGATCGATTCACGAATCGCCTCGCGAACCTTGTCGGGGATCTCCATGATCATATCGGTGCCGATATAGCCTGGCGACACCGTATTGACGGTAATGCCCTTGGTGGCCGTCTCCTGCGCCAGCGACATGGTCAGCCCATGCATCCCCGCCTTGGCCGCCGCATAGTTGACCTGACCGAACTGTCCCTTGCGCCCGTTGATCGACGAGATATTGATGATGCGTCCATAACCCTGTTCGAGCATGTCCTCGATCACGCTGCGACAGGTGTTGAACACACTATTGAGATTGGTATCGAGCACTTCGTGCCACTGCTCGGACGTCATTTTCTTCAGGGTGCCGTCGCGGGTGATGCCCGCGCAGTTGACCAGCACACTGACCGGCCCGTGGGCATCGCGGATTTCCCGGGCGCCTTTCACACAATCCTCGTGGCTGGAAAGATCAACCCCCGCGAGCGCGATGTTCGTATAGCCGTCATTCCGCTGAGCTTCCAGCCAGGCTCGAGCCTTGTCGGGACTGCGATACCCCGCTACCACACGATACCCATCATCGGCCAGCGCACGGCAGATCGCCGTTCCGATTCCCCCAGTTCCTCCCGTCACCCAAGCGACAGACGTTTCTGTTGTCATAAGGCAGCTCCCTTTCCAGTTCACACCTTGCTCGAATGATGCCATTGCGAGCCTTGCTGACAGTGTCACTCCCTGCGCGGTCATCCATGTGACACTTGAGATTATGGACCAACGCGGCACGAACGAAAGTGCCAGCGAAACCCGTGGTTGACGCGGCGCTCACGATGTGTAGAATACGCCCCACGTTGATGCGGGGTGGAGCAGCCTGGTAGCTCGTCGGGCTCATAACCCGAAGGTCATCGGTTCAAATCCGGTCCCCGCTACCAAATATCGAAAAAGCCGGTTCCCTGAGGGAACCGGCTTTTTCTTTGCGTCCAGCCAACCGACAGAAACCTGCCCGCCAGCAGTTCCCGGCACGGCTTTCACACACCAAGACAACCTGTGGTTGCGGCCCGCAAGCGGCGAACGCCTGAGACACGGCATGGCGCGCCACGCTACCGACCTGCCTAAGAGTAAGAGGCCACGGGTTCAGGCAGCCCGGCGGTGGATACGGGCATGCGGAGCAGGCTACCGGCAGCAGGCCAGCGCCTTCTCTCTGGCGCCTTCAGATGCTGGGTGGCCGTGGTGATATAAAGAGTCTTAAGGTCAGCCCCCCCAAAAGCCACCATGGTGGGATGCGGGCAAGGTACCTCGACGCTACCCATCAACTCGCCCCGAGGCGAAAAACGCACGATACGCCCTCCACCATAGAGGGCGCTCCAATAGCAGCCCTCACTATCCACGGCCGCACCATCCGGCACTCCCGGCAAACCTTGAGCCTCCAGATCCACCCAGACCTGAGGCTTGCCGGTGGTCCCACTCTCCATATCGAAGGGATAGCGTAGAATCTGCCGCGTCAGCGAGTCGGTATGATATAACCAGCGCCGATCGGGACTGAAGGCCAGCCCATTGGCAATGCCAAGGCCAGACCAGCGCCGCACCAGTTCTCCCTCCTCAAAACAATAGAGGGCCGCAGACGGGGTAGACTCATCGGCGGCGATCGTTCCCGCCCAGAAGCGCCCCATGCTATCGCAGCGGCCGTCGTTGAAGCGGTTGCCCTCGTCTTCTCGCCACTCAGGGTTGTCCGCCAGGCGTTCGCTCCGACCATCGAACGGCCAATGCAGCCTGACAATGCCCGAGGCCGTTGCGGCGAGCAGGCCTGCCTCACACAGCGCAATGCAGCCGACCTTTTCGTCCAGCTCGATACGCGAAGGCGCCGCCTCCCGCTCGGGCTGCCACGCGTAGATCGCGCCACGATTGATATCCAACCAATAGAGCGTCTGCCGCGCCACCGACCATAACGGGCTCTCACCCAGACTCATGTCCAGCTCGACCGCCACTTTCATGCCAGTCTCCGTCTCCATGCTCACCCCTGTTCATTTCCGATGGTGATGCCACAAGGGGCGACGCCCCGACCGCAAGTCGGCGCGTCGCGTATAAAGCGCGATATGATCGACCCGCTAGTCGTAGGCCATCTCCTCGAGTTCCTTGCCACGGGTTTCCCGGACATAACGCAGTACAAAAAAGGCCGACAGCACGGCACACAATGCATAGAAGCCATAGGCACCCGCCAGCCCAATGGAGGCCAACATGACGGGAAAGGACATGGTGATGGCAAAGTTGGCCAGCCACTGACACAACCCGGCGATGGCAAGCCCCGAACCACGCATCTGATTGGGAAACATCTCTCCCAGCATCACCCACATCACCGGCCCCCAGGAGAGATTGAAGCAGAACACGTAAACATTGGCGGCCAGCAGGGCCAGCACCCCCATGTCATCACTGAGGTCCAGGCTACCGTCGACCATGGTCGCCGTAGAGAAGGCGAACACCAGGCAGGACAGCGTCACCGCCATGCCCACCGAACCGGCCCACAGCAGCGGCTTGCGCCCGATCTTGTCGATCAGGGCAATGGCCAACAGGCAGGCCCCGATGCTCACGGCACCGGAAATCACGTTGATCAACAGGGCATCCCCCTCGGAGAACCCGACCGACTGCCATAGCACTGCGCCGTAGTAGAACACCACGTTGATGCCCACCAGTTGCTGGAACACCGCCAGGCCGATCCCGACCCAGACGATGCCATGCACCTTGCCGGCCACGCGGTTGACCACATCACTCAGGCGTGGCGTGTGGTCCTGCACCAGGGTGGCATGAATCTCATCGAGCTTGTCACCGACCTCGTGCTCAGACATCACCAGGCCCAGCACGTGGCGAGCCTCCGACTGTCGCCCACTACTGATCAGATATCGCGGGCTCTCAGGAATGAACAACAACGCCACAAGGAACACCGCCGCCGGCAACAGTTCCATCCAGAACATCCAACGCCAGGTAGCGAACCCAAACCACAGCTCGGCGACCGCCGAACTCGAGATATAGGCCAGCACGTAGTTGCTCAGAAATGCCATGAACAACCCACCAATGATGGCCACCTGCTGGATGGTCGCCAGCCGACCACGATAGCGCGAGGGTGCCACTTCACTGATATAGGCTGGCGTCATCACACTGGCAGCCCCTACTGCCATGCCACCAAGAATGCGATAGATCACGAATTCCACGGACGCATCGGCAATACCGGACCCCCAGGCACTGACCAGGAAGAATATCGCCGATACAATCAGCAAGGTACGGCGTCCGAAACGGTCCGCCAGGCGGCCCGCGAAGAAGGCACCAACGGCACAGCCCAGCAACATGGAGGCTACGTTGAACCCGGTGCCTACGCTGTCGGAATCGAAAGAGGTCTGAAGACCTTCGACCGTGCCGTTGATCACGCCACTATCGAAGCCGAAGAGAAAGCCACCAATGGCAGCAATACAGCATATGATGAGTATATAGGCGGAACGACTCAGAGGCTTTCGACCCTCCATCTCCAATCTCCTTGAAAAAGGGCGTCCAGTTATGGACGCCAGGAACGAACAAGATAGTCATAGAAAGGACTGGCTTCAGAAAAGATACTTTAACCTCACCCTGGCACCATATCGGTCTGTTTCCGTAGCGCCATTGTCGTGATCCACCTCGCTGTAGTATGCACCTACATAGGTATCGAACTGATTAATTCCCAGGACATTTGCAAACCGGTAAGACGAATATAATGTGCTCGACTTATTGACCCCAGCCGGGGTTATATCTTTCATGCTCGCGCCGGGCTTGACATCATCGATATCGTTCTCAGCATAGATATACCCTACTCCAACATTATTCCATACTGTATTGACACCCACAGTGGAGTTACTTTCCTCATGAGCCTCCATATGGGCAAAATTTAAGTTGAAATCGAGACCTTCATGCCCATAGGAAACCCTCGCACCATACCCTGTTCTATCGCCGATATCCTCTCCTCTCTCATCAATGACGGAATCATTTACCAAGTTAGCTTCCATCCCCACTGCAAAGGTCCAAGATTCTGGCGTCCAGGCAATCACTGGACGTACAATGGCGGCACTCTTGGAGTCATCTTCGATATCATAGCCGTGGTATGTATCGCCATCGAACAGATCGGACCGATCCCCGAACAGGGTGGCAACTTCGGTGTACATCGTGTCACCGAACCGATGGCTCAAGGCAATTTGCCCTGAATCGCCTCGCCCCCGTCCTTCTCTCGCCTGATAGACATAGCTTTGCCCATCGCTATAGAGGCTGTTCGAGGTACTTCCGCTATACTGGACGAAAACATCCTGCCCCAGTGGAAACAGGTCAAACGCCTCGAACCGTCCTACCTTCAGCTCGCTACCGGCGTGGGAGCCGACCGCAAACCAGGCATCGTCAACCCCTGTATCGCCACTGGTATTCCATAGCGGTTGAAGCTTGAAACGCGCATAGTGTCGGGATGTCTGCCGATCACCATTGATGTCTATCAGGATTCGGCCATCCTGGTTGAAGCGGTCATCCCTTCCCAGTCGCTCTCCTGACTGGGTCCGGAAAAGGGAGCTTCCCCCTTCGTGTTCGTTATAGGCATTAATATTCAGCTCCACGTCGCCACCAACGCTCAGCGTTCCGGCTTCTCCTTCATAGGTCACATCCGCCATAGCCGGCGCACCACTTCCCATGGAAAGCATCACTGCGAGAGAGAGCTTCTTGTATCGAGCTAATTGCATGCCAACTCATCCATTCATCTTGTTGTGTTCGATGGTGATAACGTCGTTTTGGCGGCCCATTCATTTCTCTATCGGCGAAGCCGATCGGACCCTTTCTCGGAAGGCTAACCCTCATCCATCACGACATCTTCCGAGGATAGCTTGACACTTAGTAAAATGATCAAACTATATAGGCATAGTCGACCCCAAGAACACATTCAGCAACACGACCTTAGTAGAAAATAAAGCCTCTTTCTTTCGATTCATGGTTCGCAGACGACACCAATATACTCACCACCTCGGTAGCGTGCTTAGAGTTAGTATTTTTAATTTACTAACAGTAATGATAAGGCGCTACCGCCCCGCCCACGAAGCTTCCATACAGCCTCGCTGAAGGACGGTGACTGTCTCACTAGATGGATTGGCTGGGCTGAACCGACCATTTCGGGTCACTCGCTTCGAGTGACCCGAAAGAGAGGCTTCAATCAGATACCCGGGGCAAAAGGAAACTTCAGGCTCTGATAATATTCCAGCGTATGGGCGGGTAACTCATATTCTTCGGGGATTTCTTGGCCAAAGAACGTCTGGAAATAGCTCAGGCTGGCATCACGCCACCATATTGCTTCTTTCTCCTGAATCTCCAGGTAAGCTTCGGTGTCACGATAACGCTGCTCGTCGATCATGCCCTCGAGAGAAGCCCACGTATCCCGCATGTCACGAACATACTCGACCCCTCGGTTATAGCGGTACACCAGTTCGTCCCAGAGGGTACGGCCAGAAGACACTTCATGATCCCAGGGGACATGATGAAACCAGAGCAAATACTTTTCCGGTGTCCGGTCGACATCCTCGAACATTTCCTGAACTGGAGGAGCATACTGCCCAACGGCATTGGTCCCCTCTGAGGTACGATCGAACCCGACTCCATCACGCGTGGCGCGATGGTAGTACACATTAGTCCAATCCTCGCGCTCCCGGTCAGCGATCCAAGGGGCAGGACCATAGTGATGACTCTCCCCCATTAGATGATGCAACCCGAGAGGGGTCATGTAATCGACGACGGCTTCACGCGACCCCATCATCATTGCCTTGACCGGTTCAACGAAGTCGGGATCATTGGTATACGTCATGCGCACCCATTCATCGGCGATGGCTTCAGCACTCAAATCATGATTCCAGGCGAGGCGACCATAAGCGTACCAATTCGCCTGGTTGAAATGAGAGCCGGTCCAGTTGCGGTCTGTCCCCGTGTTGGCCACTCCCGCAATGGCGGTCAGCGTATCACCACTCAGGCTTCCGTCGATCACTTTGGCAACCGTGGACCCTTCGCCCTGAGCATAGGTATCGGCGTCCAATGCCTCCTTGAACAGTGGCGCCAGATAAGCCAGATGCGTGCCTTGTCCCAGATATTCCTTGGTGATCTGGAACTCCATCATCAGAGATGTACTCGGCATGGCACCGAAGAGCGGATTGAAGGGCTCACGAGGCTGGAAGTCGATGGGGCCATTCTTGACCTGCACCAGCACATTGTCGCGGAAGTCGCCGTCGAGTGGCACGAACTCGTCGTACGCTTGCTTGTGCCGGTCATCAGCCACAGGAGAATACACGAACGCTCGCCACATGATGATGCCGTCATGGGGAGCCACCGCATCGGCCAGCATGTTGGCTCCCTCGGCATGCGAACGATCATAGTCGCCTGGTCCGGGCTGCCCTTCGGAGTTCGCCTTCACCAGAAAGCCTCCGAAATCAGGGATGCGTTCATAGATCTCGTCGACCTTGGACTGCCACCAGGCCCGGACGTCAGGATCCAGCGGGTCGGCCGTTTCCAGGCCACCAATCTCCATTGGCGCGCTGAAGCGGGCAGTCAGGTAGACGCGAATCCCATAGGGACGGAAAAGATCGGCAAGAGCTTTCACCTTGTCCAGGTAGCGAGGCATGAGGACGGTGGCATCGGCATTGACATTGGTCAGCACCGTGCCATTGATACCCAGCGAAGCGTTGGCACGCGCATAGTCGATATAGCGCGGATTCAGGTAGTCCGGCAGTTTGTGCCATTCCCATAACGAGAAGCCAGCATAGCCCCGCTCCACCGTACGATCGAGATTGTCCCAGTGGTTGAGTACTCGACGCTCGATCCGTGGAGACTGCACGAGCGCCAGGTCGTCGATCGGCTGCTGGGTCTGGATCAACCTCAGAAAGTGATAGACGCCATAGAGCACCCCTTGATCCGTATTGGCAGCGATCACTGTGGCGGGCTCACCTCGCACTGACGTGGAGTGGATAACGAAGCCGTCGTCGTTGATCTGATCGAAGCCCTCCAGGTCGAGCTCGGCGATCATCTCGGACCCCTGCGGGGTGCCGATGATCAGGGCTCCATCCTCCGGCGCTCCGGATAACATGGGAACGTTACTACCGAGGAGCCCATTCAAGCCTCTCGAGATTTCCTCGCGGGCAATGTCGAGGGTCGGTGAATCAGACTCGATCAAGACACCGGAGATGGCGTCACGATAAGTCTCGAGCGCCTCGGTATCAGTGATGGGTTGATAACGCAGCCATAGATCATAGCCATCTTCGGCCCATGCCTGAGATGTCATCAACATGGCCAGGAGAATCGCCAGGCCAAGGCAGGCACCGCGTCGTCGCTTTTTCATAGAAGCATGACTCCTTCGTTGTTTTCGTGTGGAGAAACGAAGGCCAGGGTGGCAGAGAAGTACCCACCCTCACCCCGCCCCCGACACAGTTCTCGGGGGGAATCAGGCAATGGCCCTGGCATTCGCCAGGACCGTATCCGGTAAGCGCATTCCCTCCCGATCGAAGGGATGGAGTCGTTCGTGGTGAGGCGTCAAATAAAGGGTGTCACCACTTTTCACGTCGACATCGCCAGGCAGGCGAACCGTCAAGGCACCCACCTGCTCGCTATCCACATAAGCGAAGGCATCGGACCCCAACTTCTCGACCACCCGAATGCGCCCATGCCACTCTCCGCTATCGCGATCGACCTCCATGTGCTCAGGACGAACGCCCAGCGTCGTGGCCCCATAGGCTTCAGCAACGGCCCCCGTGATCAGGTTCATCTTCGGCGAGCCGATGAAACCGGCCACGAACAATGTCTCGGGACGTTGGTAGAGCTCCATGGGCGGTCCCACCTGCTCGATCTTGCCGGCATTGATGACCACGATACGATCAGCCAGGGTCATGGCTTCGATCTGATCATGAGTGACATACACCATGGTGGCCTTGAGTCGCTGGTGTAATTCGGCGAGCTCGACACGCATGCGGTTGCGCAGAGCTGCATCCAGATTGGAGAGCGGCTCATCGAACAGGAACACTCCAGGATTACGCACGATGGCGCGACCGATGGCCACGCGCTGACGCTGACCGCCGGAAAGTTCGGACGGCTTGCGCTGCAACAGGTCTTCCAGGTTGAGCAGCTTGGCCGCTTCGTCGACCTTCGCCTGTCGCTCTTGTGCGGGTATCTTGGCCAAGCGCATGCCAAAATCGATGTTGCGTGCCACGGTCATATGCGGATAGAGCGCATAGGACTGAAAGACCATGGCGATGTCACGATCGCTGGGTTCCGCAGTCGTCACGTCATGGCCGTCGATACGGATCGCACCACGCGTCACCGTCTCCAGCCCGGCAATCATGCGCAACAAGGTCGACTTGCCGCAGCCGGATGGGCCTACCAACACCGTAAAGGAGCCATCCTCAATCTGCAGGTTGAGGTTGGGAATGACCGTGGTCTTGCCACGGAAGGTCTTTTCGATTTCGACCAGCGATACTTCAGCCATGAGATCATCTCGTCATTGCGTATATTTGTGGTTGTCGGGTGCGCAGGAGCCGCTCAGCCGTCTTCACGGCGATAGCGGAAGTCGGCGAAATCCGCCGGTATCCCGCGACCGCTGATATCATGGGCCGCCATGCCCAGGAAGTTGCCGGTGAAATAGCCATGGGCGCGACCGCTTCCCTCATCGGAAAGCAGACTGGCATCAAGCACCGGGCCGACCGGCTGCCAGGGAGCATTGTCCTGGGCGTATCGGAATTGCAGTTCGCCCTTTCGAATGTCGAGACCAAGGCGTACTGGCTGCTCGGGATCGAGCACCACCCCGCCGGTATCGGCAATTTCCAGATTGCCGCTCGGCCAGGCATCGTGGCAGCTCATCACGCTGAGCACCTTGTCGCCCTCATCCCCACGGGTTACCGCCAGGTAATGGAACTTGAAACGGTTGTAGTAGGCGATCAGGCCAGCGAACTGTTGCAAATCCTCCGGCTCGAACTCCAGCGTGGTCTCGGCACTGCAGTGGAGACTGTCCTGGCGACGCGCCACGAGCGCCTGCTCGAACCAGGAGCCCACCGACTCGCGACCGAACAAGCGCAGATAGCCAGGACGCGCGCTCAACGAAAAGAGCCGCTCGGTCCGGGGCGAGCGCAACCACTGAAAGACCGCAGGCAAAGCATCGGAAGCAAAGTCATGGACCTCCTCGACAGCCGGTGATCGCTGCTCGACTCCAGCCATCGGAACCTCAATGGCCGGCGCATTGCCGCCATGAGCCAGGCGCAGCCAGCCATCCTCCCCCCACTCGACCTTCTGGATCGCCGTTTCGCGTCCCAGTGGCGAGCGTCGCGTACCAGGCAGAGGCCGTCCACACAAGTGCACCATCCAGGTTTCGCCGCTCGCTGTTTCGACCAGGTCCGCATGGCCGGCACGTTGAAGTGGATTGCCCGAATCCTGACGAGACGTCAGCACAGGATTGTCGGGATGCACTTGATAAGGCCCCGTAATCTTTCGCGAACGTGCCATGGTCACGGCATGGTCATAGCCGGTACCGCCTTCGGCCACCAGCAGGTGATACCAACCATCCCGCCGATAGAGATGCGGGCCTTCGGTGAGCTTCAGCTCGGTCCCGGCGAAGATGTTGTGAATCGGTCCCATCAGGCGTTGCCGCTCGACATCATATTCCTGAAGCAGGATGCCGCCGAAACGGTCACCGCCCTCACGCTGCCGGTAATCCCACTGCAAGTTGAGCAACCACTTCCGACCATCCTCATCATGGAACAGAGAAGGGTCGAAACCACTGGAATTCAAGTAGACAGGATCGCTCCAAGGGCCTTCGATCGAAGGCGCCGTGACCAGATAATTGTGGCCATCCTTGAAGTTGCCTTCGTAACGCTTCATGTCAGTGTATATCAGCCAGAAAAAGCCATCGGCATGGCTCAGGCAAGGTGCCCAGATACCACAGGAATCGGGATTGCCTCGCATGTCGAGCTGCGTCTCCCGAGCCAGCGGGCGTGAGACCAGCTGCCAGTTGACCAGATCGCGAGAGTGATGGATCTGTACCCCCGGGTACCACTCGAAGGTAGAGGTGGCGATATAATAATCCTTGCCAACCCGGCAAATGGAGGGGTCAGGATTGAAGCCCCGCAAAATAGGATTGTGAATCACGTTGTCCATCTTTGTTCTCCCTTAACCCTTGACGGAGCCACCAGTGAGACCCGCCACGATGTATTTCTGGGCAGCGAGAAAAAAGATCACCGCCGGCATGATCGTCAAGCTCACGAAAGCCAGAATCATGTTCCATTGCGTCAGATACTCGCCTTGAAACTGCATCATGCCGAGTGACCAGGTATAAAGGGCACGATCATTGAGCACCACCAATGGCAACAGGAAGTTATTCCAGCTTTGAACGAAGACGAACACACCAACAGTCGCCAGAATGGGCGTCGACAGCGGCAGAGTGAATGACCAGAAGAATCGCAGGTAGCTACAACCGTCAACGTAGGCTGCCTCGAAAAGTTCCCGGGGAAGCTGGTCGAAAAATGCCTTGAACAACAGGATCGACAACGACAATCCGAAAGCCGTCTGGGGAAGAATGACGCCCCAATAAGTGTCCAGTAGCCCCAGATCCCTCACCTTGATGAATAGAGGCAGAATGGCGGCTGCAAAGGGGAACATCAGTCCCAGCAACAGATAGGAGAGGATCATCTTAGAACCCAGAAAGCGAATCTGGGCGAACACATAGGCCGCTGCCGCTCCTACCACAAGGGTCAGCAACACTGTCATCGAGGAGATGAAAAAAGAGTTGCCCAGATAGCGCCAGAAATTCCCATCGAGCAAGATGGCAATATAGTTTTCCGGGTTCCAGCTCTCCGGCAACCACAGTGGATTCGTGCGCAACTCGGGATTGGTCTTGAATCCACCGAAAACGGCGGCCAGCAGTGGACCGATGACCAGGCTGGCGACCAGAATCAGCAGTATCACACGCAGTGTATTGCGGGTAGTCCCATTCATGCCTGGTCCTCCTTGCCGGTACTGCGCTTGTAGAAGAAGGCAATTCCGATGGCCAGCACGAAGAGCACGACGGCCGCGGCACTACCGAAACCGATGTTCAGTCGCGAAAGCCCGAAGGTGTAGAGATAGGTCACGATGGTGTGGGTTGTGTTGGACGGCCCACCGTTGGTCATCGGGATGATGATATCGAAGATCTGCAGAGAGCCGATGATGGCGAAAAACCCGCTCACCACCAGAGCGTGCTTGATCATCGGGATCTGCACGAACCAGGCAACCTGGCGTGGCTTGGCACCCTCCAGCTTGGCCGCTTCGATCAGGTCCTTGGGCACACTCTGCAATGCCGCGATATAGATCATCATGTGAAAGCCGAAATACTTCCACACGATGACTGTCATGATCGCCGGGAAGGCCCACTGACGATCGGCCAGCACATAAACGGATTCCTGTCCCATCGACTGAAGTATTGAGGCCGTAATACCGTAGTCGCCGTCGAAAACGAAGCTCCAGATCAGGCCGGCAGCTACCTCAGCCAGGATGTAAGGGAGAAAGAACACCAGCCGAAACAGGGTGTTGGTCGGTGTCTTGCGATACACCAGCAATGCCAGTCCCAGTGCCAGCGGCATCTGTATGATCAGAGAGACAAGCATCAACTTCGCGGTATTCCACAGCGCTGTATGGAAGACCGAGTGATCGAGCAACCGCTGGTAGTTCTGCCCGCCGACGAAGTCGGAAGGCGCCCCATAGCCATTCCATGAAAATCCGCTGTAGTAAGCGGCATCAACCAGCGGCAAGATGACGAACAATGAAAAAAGAATCAACGCCGGTGGCAGCAGGATAAGAACAGCAGATAGTTTACCGCTCACCACATTCTTCTTGATGCGATCCGCTGTATTTCGCTTGTATATAGTAGGGGTATTCAATGTTGACATGGTGGACTTCCATCCCAAGGCGGGCGTGTTGCGTGCCGGCAGTTCTGTCACCGGCACGCGCATGAGCGACGCTTACCGGAACTGCCAGGCCTCAGCGATCCGCTCGACCGCTTCTTCCGGCGTGATCACCCCCTGAGCAAGGTCAGTACTGATATTGTTGACCGTCGCACCGACCGAGGTGCCCAGCGCCTGATCGAGAAACACCTGGTGGAAGCTTGAGTCAGCGAGGATATCGGCCACCTTGCGTGCATAGGGTGTCATGAGCGCTTCTTCAGACCCCTTGGCTACCGGCACGAAGATTCCCCGCCGCGCGGCCTCACGCTGGTTGTCCTCATTGAGCAGAAAGCGCAGGAAATCGATGGCCTCGTCGGGAGCGCCCTGGGTGACTGCAAAACCGTTCATGCCGCCGAAACTATGCGCATTCCCCGCGCCTCCCGGTATCTCGGGAAAGCGAATGAACGCCAGGTCCTCGTCCGGCACTCCTTCACCGCTGACCGAGCGCTCCTTGGAAGGCAGGTAATCCCAATCTCCCATCAGATGCAGCGCCGCCTCGCCATCACCGAACATGCCGCTGGCACGCTCGTAGGTCGTCGTCATGAATCCCGATTGAAAGGGGTCCAGTTCGGCGAACTCCTGAAGCATTTCGCCGGCACGAACGAAATCCTCATTGGTGAAGCCGCCCTCTTCACCTGCCTTGGCGGCTTCGATTCCATTACCGCCGGCCAGGCGTGTGGCCAGATATCCCCAGTAGAAGTGCATGGGCCAGCCGTCCTTGGCGCCGACGACCACCGGCGTGATGCCCGCCTCTCGCAGCGTCACCACCGCGTTTTCGAGTTGCTCCCACGTCTCGATCGCTTCAACGTCGATCCCCGCCTGTTCGGTCAGGGCCGTGTTGGCCCAGAAGCCCACCACAGTGGCATATAGAGGCGCGCCATAAATCCGACCATCCAGAGTGAAAGGACTCACCGCTGAGTCGGGGTACAACACTTGCCAACCCTCCTGCATAGGCTCGGTCAGATCACGCACGAAGCCGGCGTTCACCTTGTCACGCAAGCCCTCGCCCCCCCAGCTGTAGAAGATATCGGGACGTTGGTCGGACTGTAGTAGCGTTGGCAAACGCGTCTTGTAGGCCTCATTGGCGATGTAGTCGAACTCGACGTTGACATCCGGATGACGGGCTTCGTATTCCGCGACGACCTCGTTGTAATACTGCTTTTCGGCGTCGCTCACTTCGACCCGCAACACATTCACAGTGGTATCTGCCACGGCCACACCGGAAGTCAGTGACGATGCAGCAGCCATCGCTGCCATCAGATAACTTCGACGTAACCGCGCCCCGTCCCGCTTGTTGAATGTGATCATGTTGTTCTCCTTGATTGTGCTTGTCGGATGAGTTCTAGGCCGCTGAAAGCGATCACCCCCACCCACCATCGACGGCCAGTTCCTGACCAGTAATCGCTTGGCTAGCGGTACTGGCCAGGAACAGCACGGCCGGCGCCACATGAGGAGCTTCCAGTCGGAATTTCAAGCATTGGCGAGCCTGGATCGACGCCTCTTCTTCGGGGCCAATCCACTTCTCAAGCTGCCGTTCGGTGATTATCGAGCCGGGCACCAAGGTGTTGACGCGGATATTGTGTACCCCCAGGTCACGCGCCAGGCTTCGGGTCAAGCCATGTACCGCTGCTTTCGCTGTCATGTAGGAGGTCAGATCTCCAAGAGCCATCCTTACGCTGATTGAGCCAAAGTTGATGATCGAGCCCCCGTCGGCCTCCATCATCTGATGCGCCACCGCCTGTGCCGCGAAAAACATCGGTCGCAGATTGAGCGACATGCGCTCGTCCCAGTACTCGACATCGATGTCTTTCCAGGAATACCGATCATCGTTGGCCGCATTGTTGACCAAGACCTGAATCGGCCCCAGTGTCCGCCCCACGTCATCGATGACCGCCTGCAGGGCCGCCACATCTCGAATGTCGCAATGGTGATATTGCGGCGTCCTGCCGGTTTCCCTCTTCAACTCCTCGACCAGCGCCTGGCTGGCGGCATCATCGATATCGACAAAGACAACCAGGGCGCCCTGTCGGTGAAAGGCACGAGTCAACCCCGCACCGATGCCACTACCGCCACCGGTAATGAAGACCACCCGCTGCTCCAGGCTGGGGTAATGCCCCGCATCCTCACTCATCTTCACCTCTTAGTTTTATCTATTTACTAAGTGGCAGAATGATCATCCGCACCCCCTGACTCAATGAGACTTTGGTATACGTACAGCAACGCCCGGCGAAACCCGGTATCATCGATAGTCGGCATATCATTCGGTAACGGCGTTGTTGCATCGGCTCAAGGCGTCCCTCGTCCTGCCCAGGCCATGCCGTCGAGCTCGGCCACAAAACATCCAACCCGGCGAGCCGAAATGACCCGAACAACACCGGCAAACAATAGGGATACCCGATGTCCACCAGCTTTCGGCCTCACCGGTCAGGCGATCTCCATTTCCTCAAACGGCTCAATCGCAGTGCCATTCTGGAGCTCATTCGCCGCTCTCCAGGTCTGACGCGCGCCGATATTGCCACCCACGCCCAATTGACAAAGGCAACAGTGGGAACGGGGGTGCAGTCATTGCTCAAGCAGGGGTGGTTACGCGAGGGGGAGCTGCAGAAAAGCAGTGGAGGACGTCCTGGCCGCGCCCTGCATCTCGATGAGCAACACTTTGCGATTCTCGGCGCCGAAGTCGGTGTTCATGGCCTGCGCTTGGTGGCCTGCACGCTCTCGGGGCAAGTACTGGCCTCTCACCACGAGCGACTTTCTCCCTCTTCGCCTGAAATGACGGCCGAGTTGCTCGCCAACCTGTTGCAAACGCTGACGCAATCCCCGGCACTCGAAGGCTATTGTCTTCTCGGCATCGGCGTCGCCCTACCCGGTCCTGTCGCCCCCAAGGACGCCGTCCTGCGCATGGCGCCCAACCTGGGATGGAAGGACGTGCGCTTCCTCGATCTACTCCGCCACCACCTGCCGCAGCAGGACGGCGCCTGGCTGATGGACAATGAGGCCAAGTCGGCCGCCTTCGGAGAGTTCTACTTCCGCACTGGCCAAGTGCCCGACTCGCTGGTCTACGTCAGTGCCGGTACCGGCATTGGCAGCGGTATGATCGAGGGCAATCAACCCCTTCTTTCCCGGGGCTTCCAGGGGCTGGCTGGCGAAATCGGCCATACCGTTCTGCAACCGGGCGGCCTCTACTGCCACTGTGGCAATCGCGGCTGCGCGGAGACACTGGTCAGCGGCTGGTCGATCCGGGCGGCCCTGGGCATCTCCGAGGAAGAGGGGCTCATCGAAGCCCTGCAACCCCGGATGCACGAAGAGAGCGTCCAGCTCACCCTGCGGCGCGCGGGCGAGGCTCTGGGGATCCTGTTGCTCAATCTTCACCACACCCAGAATCCTTCCGAGCTCGTCCTGGGGGGATCGCTGGTCCAGTTGGGCGCTCCGCTCCTTGACCCGGCCCTGTCGTATTTCGCGGCTCACCAGAACCGTCTTCTGGGCACCACGCAGCAGACTCCCCTACGCGTGATCGAGGACTCCACATTCGTTGCCGCCCGAGGTGCCGCCGCTCAGGTGCTCGCCAGCGTCATCCATGGGCCCAGCGATCTCATCTGAGGCAGATGCCCTGAGCTGGGCCAGCTCATAGGCGAGTCATGAGGGGAACGGACACTCCGGCCTCACCATTAGTAAAAAGAACGAACCAACATCCAGGAAGCAACATCGGCCCCTCGATGACAAGGGCCAGCAAGGTCGTATCGTTCCGCCCCTTGAATCCAACCCGCTTCACCCGCATCTTCCATGGCAAACTCACTCGCATTCAAGGCCTGAATATCATGCCGATCGTCGACCCACGCACCGGCGAGCCGCTCACTCCCAGCGGCGACGCGGAACAGAACACCGCCCCATCCCAGGGCCAGCCATCCGACGCCGATATCATCATCGATGTCGACCGCGGCAATATCCAGCAGTTGCTCGAGGCCTCCATGCAGGTTCCCGTGCTGCTGTGCTGCTGGGCGCCCTCGTCGGAGCCCAGCAAGCAGCAGGTCCCCGTGCTGGAGAAGCTCACCCGGGAGCACGGCGGCGCCTTCATCCTCGGCAAGCTCAACATCGACGACAGCCCGGATATCGCGGGCCAACTGGGCGTCCAGTCAGTACCGGACGTCAAGCTCGTCAGCCAGGGTGGCCTGGTGGATCAGCTCCAGGGCGCGCAACCGGAACAGCAAGTCCGCGAGTGGCTCGGCAAGTATTTCCAGGCGCCCGAGGGTGCACAGCAAACGCCCGAAGAGCAGGCCGCCGCTGCCCTTGAGGCAGGGGACAGCGCCACAGCCCGTCGCATCTATGAAGAGTTGGTACAGCAATGGCCCGACCATACCGCCTATCAGGTGGAACTGGCCCGCGCTCTGGTGGCCGACGGCGAGCCACAACAAGCCCGGCAGCTGCTCGAGGCCCTGCCGCCGGAAGAACGCGATGCCGCACCGGCGCGAGGCGTTCGTGCCAGCATCGAATTTGGTGAACAGGCGCTTTCCGCCGAGGAGATTGCCGCCCTGGGTGATCGTGACGATAGTGACGCCCGCTATCAGCGCGCCCTGCGCCAGGTCGCCGATGGCCAGTACGAAGCCGGCCTCGAAGGTCTGCTGGCAGTGATGCGCTCGGATCGCGCCTACGGTGACGATGCCGCCCGCAAGACGCTTCTGCGCGTCTTCGATGCCCTGGGCGCCGACCATCCTCTGACCGTTGCCTATCGGCGCAAGCTGTTCGCTCTGCTCTACTGAGCTTCGGGCTCTCACACTCGGCCGCCCCCAGGGCGGCCGAGGTACTCCTGCCAGCCGGTTACCGGTCAATCGGCGCGCTGAAAACCTCCCAGCACGCGCTGATCGGGACCGAAGAACACCAGCCTGTCGTGGTCGATCAGATAACGGTAAGCCTCATCGAGCATGTCCGTGACACGCTTGGCGTCCTGCATGTTCGGACACGCCATCATGGTGGATCGGAGCTCGCCGAACTCGATGCGATTCTTGTCGCCCAGCTCGACGCTGCCACCAAACTGATTGCAGCCGTCATGGCCGCTGACCCGACCATCGGGCGTGATCCGGAAATGCGGTGTGGGCGACAGGTCGAGCCGCTCGCTGGTGCCTACCAGCAACAGATTCCAGCGCGGCCCCACCACTGCCCCCGAGACCTCACCGTCCGGCGAGACGTCGGGGTCCGGCCCGCTGGCACAACCGGCGAGCCCCGCGGCGATGGCGGTCATCATCAGGATACGGCGTAACGTCATGGTCATCGTGCTATCTTCCTTGCGGCTGGAGAATGCGGGTCAGGGAGATCCCGCATGGACGCATCAGCTTGCCCCAGCACGGTAATCGGGACAATGCTGGTACTACCCAATTCGATGAGAGGAAGGCCTCATGCTCGACGCGCTGCGCAACGACGCCCTCGGCAAACTGATCCTGCGTCTCGCCGTGGGCGGACTGATTCTGCTCCATGGCATCGCCAAGCTGCTCGATCCCGGCACCCTGGGGTGGATCGAGAACCTGTTGGCCAATCAAGGACTCCCGTCATGGCTGGCGTATGGCGTGCTGCTCGGCGAGGTGCTGGCCCCGGCGATGGCCATCCTCGGCTGGCAGACTCGGCTGGCGGGACTACTGATGGCCGGCAACATGCTGGTCGCCATCGTCCTGGTGCACATGGGCGAACTCTTCCAGCTCGGGGACAGCGGCGGCTGGGCGCTGGAGCTGCAAGGCATGTTCCTGTTCAGTGCCCTGGCCCTGGTCTTCCTCGGCAGCGGACGCATGGCCGTCCGTCCCGACTGACACCGCTCGACAGGCAACGCCAGCGGGCCGATGCCACATGCGTGGCAAGGCGGCCCGAAGGCGACACCTCACCAGGTGCCGGTATTCTCCATGGACGCCCAGGGTTCCCGCGGCTCCTGGGGTTCACCGGCCTGCAACAGCTCGACGGAGATGCCATCAGGGCTGCGCACGAAGGCCATGTGGCCATCGCGAGGCGGCCGGTTGATGGTCACGCCGTTGTCCTGCAGGTGCTGGCACAGCGCATAGATATCATCGACACGATAGGCTAGGTGGCCAAAGTTGCGTCCGCCGGTATAGGTTTCCGGGTCCCAGTTATAGGTCAACTCGAGCTCCGGGGCCTGCAGCTCCGTCGAACGCGACTCGTCAGCGGGAGCGGCGAGAAATACCAGGGTGAAGCGTCCCTTTTCACTCTCCTTGCGACGCACCTCCTTGAGCCCCAGCAGGTCGCAATAGAAATGCAGGGAGGCGTCGAGATCGGCGACCCGAACCATGGTATGCAGGTATTGCATGAGAATCTCCTTGTTCACAGTGGGAGCGAATGGGGGCATTCTGTCACCGATCCGCCATCACCGCGACGAGATCGATGCCCCATGAGCGACTATTGTGACCTGGCACCGGCCCACCCGTTTCATGGCCCCTACCATGATCACGAATATGGCTTCCCGGTGGAAGACGACGACACCCTCTTCGAGCGTCTGGTCCTGGAAATCAACCAGGCCGGACTATCGTGGCTCACCATCCTGAAGAAGCGCGATGCTTTCCGCTCGGCTTTCGAGGGCTTCGCCATCGACCGGGTGGCTGCCTACGGTGACGCGGAGCGGGCCCGCCTGCTGAGCGACGCCGGCATCATCCGCAACCGCCTGAAGGTCGATGCCGTGATCCACAATGCCGGCGTGATCCAGACATTGCGCGAGGAACATGGCAGTTTCCGTGCCTGGCTGGACAGGCACCACCCGCTCCCCCACGCCGACTGGATAAAGCTGTTCAAGCGAACCTTCCGCTTCACCGGTCCCGAGATCGTCGGCGAGTTCCTGATGAGCACGGGATATCTGCCCGGCGCCCATCGCGACGATTGCCCGATACAGCGTCGTATCCTCGCCGCCGCACCGCCCTGGAGTCGCGAGGCATGAGCGCGTCATGGATTCGGTGACCCAAGCCGCCCTCGGGGCGGCCATCGGCGGCGTCATGCTGGGCCGACGCCTGGGACGCCGGGCCGTGCTGTTCGGTGCCGTGTTGGGAACCCTGCCGGATCTGGATGTGGTCATCGATTACGGCGATGCGGTGGCCAATGTCACGCGTCATCGGGGGTTCAGCCACTCGCTGTTCGTGCTCGCCGGCCTGGCAACGGCCCTGGCCCTGCTCGCCCGACGATTGGCACCACGGCTCGAGATCGGCCTCGGTCGTTGGCTGCTGTTCTTCGGCCTCTGCCTGATGACCCATCCATTGCTCGATGCCCTGACCACCTACGGAACCCAGATCTGGTGGCCCCTGGATATCCGTCCCACGGCGTGGCCTCTGGTGTTCATCATCGATCCCTTCTACAGCCTGCCGTTGCTGGCTGGCATCATCGTGGCGCTGGTCACCGGCAATGGATATCGCGCCCCAGCCTGGGGGCTGGCCTTGTCCTGTGCCTACCTGGTTGCCTCGCTGGGCGCCAAGACGCTGGTAGAGCATCGCCTGGCGCCGGTTCTGGCCAAACGCGGCCTCACCGACGCCCCGCGCCTGGTGCAACCGACACCTTTCAACATTCTGCTGTGGCGCGCCACCCTCATCGAGGGTGGCAATTATCATGAAGCACTGATCGGCGTCTTCGATGGCGATCATCCACCGGTGCTGGAAACCTTCTCGCGCGGGGCCGCGCTGGAATCGTCGGCCCTGACCAGCCAGGCCGGGCAACGCCTGGACTGGTTCGCCGGCCCGTTCCTCCGCTACGACATCGTCGCCCGAGGCGACCGGGAACGCCTGGTGGCCACCGATCTCAGGCTCGGCTTCCCGGGCTTTCATCCGTTTCGCTACGCGCTTGCCGACCGCCAGGCTTCCGCGTGGCGTGTCTTGCCGACGACCCGCCAACTGACCGAAGCGCGTGGCAACGACCGCGCCGCCATGGGCCGTCTCGTCGGGCGTATCCTGGCACCGGACCCCATGCTATGCACCAGTCATTTCGTACCCCGAGAATGGATCGTCGAGGTGCCGGCTCCGTGCCGCCGACCACCACATGACGAAAGGCGGGCGGCCGAAAGACCGCCCGCCGACTCCTCCGAACCGGGATAGACGCCTCAGAGGCGTGCCACCAGCCCGTCGATCGCCTGACGTGCCTCACCCATGGCAGCGTCGCGCTGCGCCTCGCCCATGGCCAGTCCCTCGGCGAATACGGTATCGACCTCGGTGATGCCGATCAGTCCGAGCATGTGCTTGAGATGCGGCGTCTGACTGTCGAGCTCAGTACCGGCGTACTGGCCGCCACGAGCCGCGAGGATTGCCGCTCGCTTGCCCTCGATCAGCCCCTGAGGTCCCGCTTCGGTATAGCGGAAAGTGACGCCAGCGCGCAGGATGCGATCGAACCAGGCCTTCATCTGTGACGGAATGCCCAGGTTGTAGAGTGGCACCGCCAGCACCAGGACATCATGCGCCTGGAGCTCATCGATCAAGGCATCGGAACGCGCCGCCAGTTCACGCTGCTCGGGCGTGCGCTCGTCCGCCGGCACCTGCCAGCTGGAAAGCTCCGGCAGCCCCAGGTGCGGCAGCTCATCGGCGATCAGGTCGCGGGTGGTGATGGCAACGTCATCCCGCCCGGCAAGCTGAGCCTTGAAATGCTCGGCCAGTGCCAGGGAATTGCCATCGAGGATGGAAGACGTCAGAACGAGAACGCGAGTGGTCATGGTGATCTCCTTCATACAGCAGGCATGGAAGAATGATCACCAGTATATGTTCGTTTTTGTCGATGATAAGCGGGAAAAACCGCACCTAACTTTCGAAACATTCGAACAAGGTATCTCATGCGGAATGTCGAAAAGCCGGCGAGCGAAGGCTAGACAAGGCAAAAATCAGCGAAGAGGCGGAGTTGCAAGACGTAAATGAGCACTCTGAGCTGATGTTTAACGCCGTATAACCGAGCGCAGACACTTTCCCCACATCTTAAGGGGCGATGCCTTGCCCACACCCCCGATACACCCGATCATTCAACGTCAGAGTCACCCGGGCCGGCCAGGGCTGCCCGCTCATGTCGTCGAAACAGGCTCGCGCCTCGATGCGCAGTTCGAAAGGCCGCGCCGCCTGACCGCTGGCCAGTGTCACACTCCCCGTCTCGTTGTCGAGCGAGGTCACGCGATACGGCAAGGTGACTTCGCGATCGCCATAGTCCAGCGTCATGGCAATCCGTGGCGTGTCATTGGCCAGCTCGATGTGCCATCCCGGCTCGTTGCCACTGGCCCGGAACATCACGCCGGGGTGCGACGCCCGGGTCAGGACGCGGTGTCGGGTGTCCTGCTGGCATTCCAGGCGACCTCGGTCGTTCTCGACCACGGCCCCCTCACCCTTTGACCAGAAGCTCAAATCCCCCTGCTCGTAACGGGCACCGCTGGCCACCACGGCCGGACTCAGACGATAGGCGCCATGTGCCGACCACAGGCGAAGCGTCTTCTCGTCATGGGCGGTCACCAGTTCCTGGTCCGGCATGCAGCGCCAGCCGACGAAATGCTCGGCATCACCGGGAAACAGCGCCGAAGGCAACAGGGGTGCCTTGGCCGTATCGTCGGAGCCTCCGAAATCCGGCGGCGCGACGCCAGACTCGTGAGCGGACGTGGCACAGCCGGCCAGGCCAAGAACCAGCAGAGAAGCACCGAGATGTCGCAAGGCAACGGCGGGAAGGCGAGGCATGGCAAATATCCTTGTAGAGTTGAAGTCCATCGAATCTACAGGATAACAGCCGCCGGAGGACTTGCCCTCGTCCGGCGGCGCGTTGTCATGCATTTCCCTGCCGCTCAGGCGTGACGCTGCCTCAGCTGCCGTGCGGCCTCGACCATGTTGGCCAGGGCCGGCTCGACCTCGGCCCAGCCACGAGTCTTGAGGCCACAGTCGGGATTGACCCAGAGGCGCTCGACGGGAATCCGTTCGGCCGCTTTCTCCATCAGTTGCACCATCCAATCGACCTCGGGAATGTTCGGCGAATGGATATCGTAGACGCCCGGCCCGATCTCGTTGGGATAGTCGAAATCGCGGAAGGCATCGAGTAGCTCCATGTCGGACCGCGAAGTCTCGATGGTGATGACATCGGCATCCAGTGCGGCGATGGAAGCGATGATGTCATTGAACTCCGAATAGCACATGTGAGTGTGGATCTGGGTGGCATCATCGGCCACGGCGGCGCTCAACCGGAAGCAGTCCACCGCCCAGTCGAGATAGCCCTGCCACTCGGCCTGACGCAACGGCAGTCCCTCGCGCAGCGCCGGCTCGTCGATCTGGATGGCGCGAATGCCCGACGCTTCCAGGTCGGCCACTTCGTCACGCAGGGCCAGGGCAATCTGCCGGCAGGTGGTCTCGCGGGGCTGGTCATCGCGCACGAAGGACCACTGCAGGATGGTCACCGGGCCCGTGAGCATGCCCTTCATCGGCTTGTCGGTTAGCGACTGGGCATAACGGCTCCAGCGCACGGTCATCGGCTCGGGACGCGCCACATCGCCGAACAGCACCGGCGGCTTGACGCAACGAGAACCATAGCTCTGCACCCAGCCGAAGCGAGTGAAGGCAAATCCCTCGAGCTGCTCGCCGAAGTACTCGACCATGTCGTTACGCTCGGCCTCGCCATGGACCAGCATATCGAGGCCCAGGGCTTGCTGGCGGGACACCGCCTCGGCGATCTCGGCCTGCATGCGCGCTTCATAGTCGGCGGCGGACAGCTCGCCCTGCTTGTAGGCGCGACGCGTCTGGCGAATCTCGGTGGTTTGCGGGAAGGAGCCGATGGTGGTGGTCGGAAACAGCGGCAACGCCAGGTGCCGACGCTGGGCTCGTGCCCGCTCGATATAAGGATGCGCCCGCTCGCTGTCGGTGCGGCTCACCGCCGACAGACGCTGAGCCACGGCCGGACGATGGATGCGCGGCGACTCGCGGCGTGCAGCCAGCGCCGCGGCGGCATCGGCGAGCAAGGCCTCGTCGCTGGCCGTGAGGCGACCGCTCAGGGCGCGACCCAGCACCACCGTTTCGTCGAGCTTCTGCCGGGCGAAGGCCAGCCAACTCTTGAGCTCGGCATCGAGCTCGGTCTCGGCGGCCAGATCCACCGGCACATGCAGCAACGAGCAGCTCGGCGCCACCCAGAGACGCTCCCCCAGACGCGCCTTGACCGACGCCAAGCGCTCGCGCAGCGCCACCAGATCGGCCCGCCAGATGTTGCGACCATCGATGACGCCCAGCGACAGCACCTTGTGGGGCAGCAGTCTATCCACCACCGTGTCGACCTGCTCCGGCGCCCTGACCGCATCGAGGTGCAGGCCATCCACCGGCAGGCCGACGGCCAGCGACAGATTGTCCCCGAGCCCGCCGAAGTAGGTTGCCAGCAGCAGCTTGACCGGCGCCGACTGCAGGTAATGATAGGCACGCTCGAAGGCCTGCCGCCAATCCGCAGGCAGATCCTGCACCAGGGCAGGTTCGTCGAGTTGCACCCATTCGACGCCCTGCTCGGCGAGCCGTGTGAGTACCTGGCCATAGACCGCCAGCACCTCATCGAGCAACGCGAGGCGATCGACGTCCTCGGCATTGTCGCCACGCGCCTTGCCCAGCCACAGCCAGGTCAGCGGACCGGTCAGCGCCACCTTGACCGCATGGCCCTCGGCTTTCGCTTCCTCGACCTCGTCGAACAGTCGCGAACTGGCCAGCCGGAAGCGTTGTCCGGCATGCAGCTCGGGAACCAGGTAGTGATAGTTGGTATCGAAATACTTGGTCATCTCGCAGGCGGCGGCAGGCTCTCCGCTGGGTGCTCGGCCCCGGGCCATGCGAAAGGTCGTGTCCAGGTCCACCTCGCCCCGGGCCAGTTCGTCTTCGGCGCCGAATCGCGCCGGCACCGCCCCCAGCAGCACCGAAACATTGAGCACCTGGTCGTAGAAGGCGAAGTCACCCACGGTCACCAGATCGAGGCCGGCTTCTCGCTGCGCCGCCCAGTGGCGCCTGCGCAGCTCGCGCCCTTCGGCCTCGAGGGCCTGGCGATCGAGCTCACCCTTCCAGTAGGCTTCGGTGGCTTTCTTCAATTCGCGGTCCGCGCCGATGCGCGGATAACCGAGTACGTGTGTCAGCGTCATGGTGAATCCCGAGCGGTTTGATCGATGCCGCCCAGTCTCGCTAGCCACCACGACTGAATCAAACTAAACTTATTAATCTTCAACATGAATAAAGCTCAGGATAATGCTCGAACTGCGCCACCTTCGCACCCTCGTTGCCCTGCGTGACGCCGGCTCCCTGGTGGAAGCCGCCGAACGCGTGCACCTGACCCAGTCCGCCCTTTCCCATCAGATCAAGGATCTGGAGGAGCGGCTGGGCAGCCCGCTCTTCCTCCGCAAGACCCGGCCGGTGACCTTCACGCGAGCCGGCTTGCGCCTGCTGGCCCTCGCCGAGCAGGTGCTGCCCCAGGTCCGCATGGCCGAGCGCGACCTGGCACGCCTGGCCGGCAACGAACAGGGCCGGCTTCACATGGCTATCGAGTGCCATAGCTGCTTTCAATGGCTGATGCCAACCGTGGACCATTTCCGTGACCACTGGCCCGAAGTGGAGGTCGACATCCCCGGCGGCCATCATTTCGAGCCACTCCCGGCCCTGGCCCGGGAACAGCTCGACCTGGTGATCACCGCCGATCCCCAGCCACTGCCCGGTGTCCATTACGAGCCGCTGTTCCGCTACGAAGGGCTCCTGGCAGTCTCCCGCCAGCACTCCCTGGCCGGCAAGCCGCATGTCACGCCCGAGGCGCTCGCCTGCGAGACCCTCATCACCTATCCCGTGGAGCATGCACGCCTGGATGTCTTCACCCAGTTCCTGGACCCTGCCGGTGTACAGCCCAAGGAAATCCGCACCGCCGAGTTGACCATCATGATGATGCAGCTGGTGGCCAGTGGCCGAGGCGTATGCGCGCTACCCAATTGGGCCTTGACCGAGTACCTGGAACGCGACTACGTCAAGGCCGTGCGACTAGGCGAACGTGGCGTATGGAGCACCTTGTTCGCGGCGATCCGCGAGGACGCCCGAGAAGCGCCCTGGATGGAGGATTTTCTGCGTACCGCCCGGGAAACCTCCTTCGCGGTACTGGAAGGCATCAAGCCGGCCTGAGATCCGTCCTAGGCCCGGCGATGTTCATGCGTTTCATCCATGGGATGTTTCCTGCCAGGGAATCAACAGCGTGAAGCGCGCCCCGCCCAGCACCGCGCTGGTATCCACCACCACGCTGCCGCCGTGCCAGGCCATGACCCTCTGCACGATGGACAGTCCCAGGCCATAGCCGCCCGACCGTCGGTCGCGGCTGTCGTCGAGGCGGGCGAACGGCTTGAATATCTCGTGGCGCGCACGTTCCGGCACTCCCGGGCCATCGTCCTCGACATCGAAACGCACCAGACCAGGCTCGCCCTCCACGCTCACGCGAACCCGCGATACCGCATGGCGACAGGCGTTGGAGACCAGGTTCTGCAAGGCACGCTGCAGATATCGAGGCTCGGCGGTGGCTTCGACCTCAGGACCGTCGACCAGCTCGATGGTAAGATGGGCGTGCAGACCATCCAGGGACGCGATGACCCGCTCGGCCAAGGCGCGCGCCGCTACTGGCTCGAACTGGAAGCCCGCGCCATTGACCGCATGACTGTCGAGCCGCGCATAGGTGAGGATCTCATCGACCAGGGCGTCGAGTTCGGCGATATCGCTATCCGCACCGCGCAACTGGCGTCGCACCGCCGGGTCGTCGGTCATGTCCTCGACCATCTGCACCGCAAAGCGTATCCGTGCCACCGGCGTGCGCAACTCGTGAGAGACCGCACGGGTCATGTCCTGCTGGGCCCTCAGCAACGACTGAACCTGCTCCGCCATGCCGTTGAAGGCCATCCCCAGGCGCCCGAGAAAGTCACCGCTGTGCACCTTGACGCGGGTATCCAGATGCCCGCCGGCGATCCGCGTGGCCGCCTGCTCGAGACGCGTCACACGCGATTCCACGCCTCGCACGATCAGATAGATGACCACCGCCAGAACGCCGAGCACCATCACCACCACGAGCGACAACACCTGAACCGATGGCGGCCGATAGGCTCGCAGGGGCCCGACGGCCAGGCCACCGGTTTCGCGCACCTCCCCCGGCCCTCTCAGATACAGCGATAGCGCGCCATCCGCGGGATGCGAGCGCGCCACGACATCGAGTTCGGGAACCTGCTCGAACCGTTCCGCGACGTCTGGCGGCACGCCGCCTAGCGTCAAGGGCACCGCTGGATTGCTCAGGTCCGAGAGCCGCTCTTGCCGGGCTTGCGGATCCATCTTGCCCAGCCAGGCTCCCAGTACGCGCGCCAGCGCCAGCAGTTGGGCTTCGCTCACGTCGCCCAGTTCGGCCCGCAACAACCGGGACTCGCCGGGTAACCGATGATGCAGCTCCCAGTTCCCGCTCGAGGTGCGACTTACCAGGGTGTGTCCCTGAGACAGGCGCAAGCGTTCGAAATAGCCCAGCGGGTAATTGTCGCTCGCATGCAGGGACAGATCGATGCCGAGCCGTTCACCGAGACGGGCCAGCCAGGCAGCTCGCTGCGCCCGCGCCATCGTTCCCAAACGCTGCGCGAACAGCGTCATCGGCACCTCGGCCAGCCGTTCCTGATACTGCTCGCGACGCACCTGGTCGACCAGAGCGATGGCCGACAGGGAAAGCCCGAAGGCCAGCACCAAGGCGAGGGCCAGCAACGCATAGACGCGCAGGAAGGTACTGTCGACCAGGGTACGTGGCAGCAGGCGAGCCAATGTCATTAAGCATCCCGAACGAACAGATAGCCCTTGCTGCGCACCGTCTTGATGCGATGCGGATGATGCGGATCGTCGCCGATCTTCGGCCGGATCCGCGATACACGGACATCGATGGAGCGATCCTGCCCGTCGTACCGTATGCCGCGCAATTGCGCGAAGATCTCTTCCCGAGTCAGTACGCGCCCGGCATGACTGGCAAGCAGCCAGAGCAGGTCGAATTCGGCGCTGGTCAGGTCGATACGCGCGCCTCCCAGCCAGGCCTCGCGGGTTCCACTGTCGATCTCGAGATCACGGAACACCAGACGAGCGTCGGCAGTCCCGAGATTCGATGGCTCACTGCGGCGCAACAGGGCACGCATGCGCGCTAGCAACACACGGGGCTGCACCGGCTTGGCCACATAGTCATCCGCCCCCATCTCGAGTCCCAGCACCTGGTCCATGTCATCGGTACGGGCGGTGAGCATCAGGATCGGGCCGGCGTAGTCGTCCCGCACACGCCGGCAGATCGTCAGCCCATCCTCGCCCGGCAGCATGAGATCCAGAATCACCAGGTCCGGTTGCAGGTCGAGGATGCATTGTGCCCCTCGGTTGCCGTCGGCCTCCAGCGTCACGCGAAAGCCATTGGCGACCAGATAGTCTCGGGTCAGTTCGGCCAGCCGCTCATCGTCTTCGATTATCAGCACATGTTCCATGTCAGGGGAGTTCACACTAGCTTCCATTCTCAGTCGTCACCTCGACAGGCAGTGGTCGGTCAACGGAGCGTTGTCGTCGGTACGACACCCCGAACAAATGCCTTCTCCCGAGAACCCGGCATGACGTGCAGGTCGGTCGCGTCCGCCGGCGGGAAAAGGCCGTCCCGTGGAAAGGATACTCGACATTGGCCTCTTTCGCTTTATCCGGAAACGACCCGAAAGCGCGTGATCGGCTCAACCACGCGGGCTCGTCGAGCCCCTCGAAATCACCCCCTGAATGCTCACAGCCCCTCCACAGCTTATCCACTTGAAGGGCCGAAAAAAGCACACTATCTTGTGTTCCAATTCAACCGGAACACAAGATAGTGTGCCCTTAGCAACTTTCAAAAATCCTGTCAACAACCGCTCAACGGCGGTCTTCATCACCCATTTTCAACTCCTAAGGTAGGGAACCCCGGCGCCATGGATACCACCGCTACTCCGGACCATCCGTCCGTCTCCGTTACCGCCCCGCAGACGTTGCGTGTCATCAAGCGCAACGGCGATGTGGTGCCCTTCGATGGCGGCAAGATCGCCGTGGCCCTGAGCAAGGCCTTCATCGCCGTGGAAGGTGACAACGCCGCGACGTCCTCCCGTGTCCGCGACTTCGTCCAGCGCGCCTCGGAGAGCATCGAGCAAGCCTTCCAGCGCCGCATGCCCGACGGCGGCACCCTGCATATCGAGGACATCCAGGACCAGGTCGAACTGGCACTGATGCGGGCCGGCGAGCAGAAAGTGGCGCGTGCCTATGTGCTCTATCGCGAAGAGCATGCCCGGGCCCGAGCCGAATCCGGCGCCGACATCACCAAGCCTCACCCCACGCTGAACGTCACCGCGCCCGATGGCAGTACCCGCCCGCTGGACCTCGGCCGGGTCGAGACCCTGGTGTTCGACGCCTGCGAGAACCTGCCCCATGTCGAGCCGGGCAAGATCGTCGAGGATTCGCTGAAGAACCTCTACGACGGCGTAACCGTGGATGGCGTCTCCCAGGCGCTGATGATGACCGCCCGCACCCTGGTGGAGAAGGACCCCAACTACACCTACGTCACCGCGCGACTGCTGCAGGACAACCTACGCCGCGAGGCGCTCTCCTTCCTCGGCATCGCCGACGAGGCCACCTACCAGGAAATGGCCGACTACTACAAGCCGGCCTTCCAGGCCTACATCGCCCGCGGCATCGAATTCGAACAGCTCGATCCGCGACTGGCGGAATTCGACCTCGAACGCCTCGGCGACGCCCTCGATCATACCCGCGATGCCCAGTTCACCTACCTGGGTCTGCAGACCCTCTACGACCGCTACTTCATCCACCGCGACGAGGTACGCTACGAGCTGCCCCAGGTGATGTTCATGCGGGTCGCCATGGGCCTGGCGCTGAACGAGGACGACCGCGAGGCGCGGGCCATCGAGTTCTACGAGCTGCTCTCCAGCTTCGACTACATGGCCTCCACGCCGACGCTGTTCAACGCGGGCACCGTGCGCAGCCAGCTCTCCTCCTGCTACCTGACCACGGTGCCGGACGACCTGGACAGCATCTACAGCGCCATCCGCGACAACGCCCTGCTCTCCAAGTGGGCCGGCGGCCTCGGCAACGACTGGACGCCGGTGCGCGCCCTGGGTTCCTACATCAAGGGCACCAACGGCAAGTCCCAGGGCGTGGTGCCCTTCCTCAAGGTGGTCAACGATACCGCCGTGGCCGTCAACCAGGGCGGCAAGCGCAAGGGCGCGGTCTGTGCCTACCTCGAGACCTGGCACCTCGACATCGAGGAATTCCTCGAGTTGCGCAAGAATACCGGCGACGACCGCCGCCGGACTCACGACATGAACACCGCCAACTGGGTGCCGGACCTGTTCATGAAGCGTGTGTTCGACGATGGCGAGTGGACACTGTTCTCGCCGGCCACCTGCCCTGACCTGCACGATCTCTACGGCGCGGCCTTCGAGAAGCGCTACGAAGAGTACGAGGAAATGACCCGCACCGGGCAGCTCAAGCTCTTCAAGCGCGTGCGCGCCAAGGACCTGTGGCGCCGGATGCTGTCGATGCTGTTCGAGACCGGCCACCCCTGGATCACCTTCAAGGATCCGTGCAACCTGAGAAGCCCTCAGCAGCATGCCGGCGTGGTCCACAGCTCCAACCTGTGCACCGAGATCACCCTGAACACCTCGGTCGACGAGGTCGCGGTGTGCAACCTGGGCTCCATCAACCTGGCCCAGCATGTGGTGAACGGCGAGTTCGACAGCGACAAGCTGAAGAGGACCGTACGCACCGCCGTGCGCATGCTCGATAACGTCATCGACATCAACTATTACGCCGTCCCCCAGGCAGAGCGTTCCAACTTCAAGCATCGCCCGGTGGGACTCGGCATCATGGGCTTCCAGGACGCCCTCTATGCCCTGGACATCGCCTATGCCTCCGACGAGGCCGTGACCTTCGCCGATCGCTCCATGGAACAGGTCAGCTACCACGCCATCGAGGCCTCCAGTGACCTGGCCGCCGAGCGCGGCCGCTACGAGAGCTACGAGGGATCGCTGTGGAGCCAGGGCGTGCTGCCCATCGACTCCATCGAAAAGCTCAAGACCGAGCGCGGCGAGAAATACATCGAGGTCGATACCTCCACCACCCAGGACTGGGATCGTATCCGCGAGAAGATCGCCGCTCAGGGCATGCGCAACTCCAACGTCATGGCCATCGCCCCGACCGCGACCATCTCCAACATCTGCGGCGTTTCACAGTCCATCGAGCCGACGTACCAGAACCTGTTCGTCAAATCGAACCTGTCGGGCGAGTTCACCGTGGTCAATGCCTACATGGTCAACGACCTCAAGGAACGTGGCCTGTGGGACGAGGTGATGATCAACGACCTCAAGTACTACGACGGTTCGGTGAAAGCCATCGACCGTGTCCCCGACGATCTCAAGGCCAAGTACGCCACGGCCTTCGAGGTGGAGCCCAAGTGGCTGGTGGAGGCCGCCGCGCGGCGTCAGAAGTGGATCGACCAGGCGCAGTCGCTGAATCTCTACATCCAGGGCGTTTCCGGCAAGAAGCTCGACGTGACCTATCGCATGGCCTGGTTCCGTGGACTCAAGACCACCTACTACCTGCGCGCCCTGGGCGCCACCTCGGTGGAGAAGTCCACGGTCGACCGCGGCAACCTTAACGCCGTGAGCAACGCCTCGCCCTCCGCTGCCCCGGCGCCGGGTCCCGAATCCTCGCCTCAGGCACAGGAACCGCGCGGCGTCGACGACTTCCTGCAGGGCAAGAGCGGCAGCGGTTCCCGGGCGCCCTCGGCGGGCGAAATGGACGAGCTGGGCTGCGAGGCCTGCCAATAATCCAGGAGTCGAGAGGGAAGATGACGCTTCCCTCTTCTCTCTTCACTTCCGAGGAACGAGAAAGCACATGATCGATTGGGACGATTTTCACGAAGACGACAGCGCGGTGGCCGAGCAGCCTCAGCCGGCTCCCGCCCCGCAGCCGACGGCCCAGCCAGCCCCCGAAGCGCCCGCTGCGGAAGTCCGCGACAGCGCCGGCACCTACCGGGTCGCCGAACAGGATCGCCTGGCCCGCGCCCGTCAGTCCATCGACGAGCTCGACGTGGCCGCCGGCCTGGAGGAGCTGGAGATGGGCGCGGCGCGCATCGAGGTCGACGACAAGCAGATGATCAATGCCCGCGCCGACCTCAACCAGCTGGTGCCCTTCAAGTACGAGTGGGCCTGGCAGAAGTACCTGGATGGCAGCGCCAACCACTGGATGCCCCAGGAAGTGAACATGAACGCCGACATCGCGCTGTGGAAGAGTGCCGACGGCCTCACCGCGGACGAACGGCGCATCGTCGAGCGTAGTCTGGGCTACTTCTCCACCGCCGATTCGCTGGTGGCCAACAACCTGGTGCTGGCACTCTACCGCCTGATCACCAATCCCGAGTGCCGCCAGTACCTGCTGCGTCAGGCCTTCGAGGAGGCCATCCATACCCACGCCTACCAGTACTGCGTGGAGTCGCTGTCCATGGATGAAGGCGAAGTCTTCAACATGTACCGCGAGATCCCCTCGGTGGCCGCCAAGTCGGCCTGGAGCCTCAAGCATACCCAGTCGCTGGCACGCCCGGACTTCCAGACCGGCACCCCGGAGACCG
Organism: Halomonas caseinilytica; assembly: GCF_001662305.1. Taxonomy (GTDB): domain Bacteria; phylum Pseudomonadota; class Gammaproteobacteria; order Pseudomonadales; family Halomonadaceae; genus Halomonas; species Halomonas caseinilytica. The sequence goes on along the minus strand of NZ_BDEP01000016.1, from coordinate 27,578 downwards.
ACCAGGAACTGTTGCGCAACCTGATCGCCTTCTACTGCGTGACCGAGGGTATCTTCTTCTACTGCGGCTTCAGCCAGATCCTCTCCATGGGCCGGCGCAACAAGATGACCGGCGTCGCCGAGCAGTTCCAGTACATCCTGCGCGACGAGTCCATGCACCTGAACTTCGGCGTCGACATGATCAACCAGATCAAGATCGAGAACCCGCATCTGTGGACGCCGGAGTTCCAGGACGAATGCACCCAGATGATCCTCGAGGGCACCGAGCTCGAGATCGCCTACGCGCGCGACTCCATGCCGCGCGGCGTGCTGGGCATGAACGCGGCGATCATGGAGGAATACCTGCACTTCATCTGCAACCGTCGTCTGGCCCAGATCGGCCTCAAGGAGCAATTCCCCGGCGCGCAGAATCCCTTCCCCTGGATGAGCGAGATCATCGACCTGCGCAAGGAGAAGAACTTCTTCGAAACCCGCGTCACCGAATATCAGGTCGGCGGCGCATTGAGCTGGGACTGATCGACGAGCGACGGGAGGTAGCAACATGGTGGCAACCTCGAACTTCAGCGTGCGGCCGCACCTTGCGGTGCGTACCCACCGGCCTCCGTCGCATGGGGAACGGGCCATTCAGTGCCCGCCCCCTTTCCGATGATGACGCCCCACCCGGCCTCGCTGGGTGGGGCGTTTTTCATGGCTCCCGGCGGCTTCGGCACCACCGGCACGTTCGCCGCCCGGGCAAGGCCCTGGCACAGGTGTATCAATGGAGGGCAAACCGATGCATGTATCCCAAGCTAACGGCACCCGACGCGACGCCCATGACTGGCAGTCGGCCCTGGATCGCGCCCTGGCCGCGCATGGTGGCGAAGATGCCTTCGCCCTCTACCCGCATGTGGCCTACGCCTTTCCCTCGTCATCGCCGAACCCCTACACCCGCGAATACCCCTTGCTCGACTACCGAGGCCTCAAGGAGTGGGCCACCCACCGTGGCTGGCGCGTCCGTCCCGCGCCCGAACGCGCCCCCGAAGGCGAAGAGTACAGCCCGCCGGTGCGCTTCACGCGCCTCGAGGCCGAGACCCAGCGCTACCACTGAGCCTGCCGTCACCACGCCACCGCCCCCGATGCCAGGGGGCGGTGGCGTCCCTCGTTCGTTACGTCGGCGAGACCGAATCGATTCATCCCGATTTGTCGCCAAGGCGCTCCGGTGAGATCATTCGCGCACTATCCTTCTTCGACTACCGAGGTTGCTTCATGCCCCACCGCGCCGCGTCCTCCCTTCTCGTCGCCGGGACCCTGAGCGTGTCAGGAATGGCCCTGGCCCAGCCGGCCACGCTGGACCCTCTCGAGGTCACTGCCCCGCGTCTCGATCGAGAACTCTACGACACACCGGCGGCCGTCTCGGTGGTGGATCGCGAGAAGATCGCCCAGGGCCAGCAGCGTGAGCGCCTCGACGAAGCACTGGCCACCGTGCCCGGCCTCTACCTTCAGAATCGCCACAACTTCGTCCAGGGCGAGCGGGTATCGATCCGCGGCTTCGGCGCTCGCACGCCCTGGGGCGTGCGAGGCATCCGGGTGCGGGTCGACGGCATTCCCTACACCCTGCCCGACGGCCAGGCCCAGCTCGACGCCATCGACCTGGACAGCGCCCAGCGCATCGAGGTCCTGCGCGGTCCGGCGGCGGTACAGTACGGCAACGCCGCCGGCGGAGTGATCGACGTCACCACGGCCGACGGCGAGAGCGACCCCGGCACCAGCCTGCGCGTCGAGGGCGGCAGCGACGGCTATCGCAAGCTGAACGTCAGCCACGGCGGCGTCAACGGCCCCTGGTCGCACCATGTCAGCGTCTCCGCGCTGGGCATGGACGGCTATCGCGACCACAGCAGCGTCGAGAAGTATCTGCTCAACGCCAAGCTGAAGCGCGAGCTCGACGCCGACCGCTCTCTCACCGCCATCGTCAACCTGCTCGACAACCCGCGCTCGGAAGATCCCGGCGGCCTGACCGCCGAGGCCGTGTCCAAGGACCGTGAAGGCACGATCGACAGCAACTTCTACTCGCCGACCCGCATCGACGCCGGCCAGTCGGTCGATCAGCAGGTCCTCGGCCTCGAGTACGAGGACCGCGCCGCCGGCCCCGGCGAGCTGACCCTGCGCGGCTTCTACCTGCAGCGCGATTTCGAGCAGCAGCTCGCCTATGCCGGCGACAGCTTCGTCGCCTATGACCGCGACTACTACGGTGCCAACGCCGAATATCGCCAGTCGCTGTCGCTCGGCGGACTGCCGCTGAGCTATGTCACCGGGGTCGAGGTGGCCCGCCAGGAGGACGATCGCTACCGCGACGACGTCACCATCGACGGCGTCCATCAGAACCGCGCCGCCGCCGAGACCCAGACGGCCTCCTCGCTGGGTGTCTTCGCCCAGGGCGACCTCGACCTGACCGACCGCTGGACCCTCTCGCTGGGCACCCGCTTCGACCACATCGACTTCGATATCGACGATGACTACTTAAGCGACGGCGACAACAGCGGCGATCGCACCTTCGACCAGTGGAGTGGCAGCGCCGGGGTGAACTATCGCTACCTGCCCAACCACCAGGCCTACCTCTCGGTAGGCACCGCCTACGAGACGCCGACCTTCACCGAGTTTGCCAACCCGGCCGGCGTCGGCGGCTTCAACCCCGACATCGAGCCGCAGAAGGCCTGGAATCGCGAGATCGGCCTGCGCGGTCACTTCACCGACAGCGGCCTGGACTACGACGTCGCGCTGTTCTCGACCCGGGTGCGCGACTCGCTGATCGCCTACAAGAACAGCGACGGTCGCGACTTCTATCGCAATGCCGGACGCAGCCGCCAGGACGGCCTGGAACTGGCCCTGGGCTGGCAGTTCGCCGATGACTGGCGGCTCGACAGCGCCCTGACCCTGGCGCGCTACGAGTTCCAGGACTACGTGGACGACGACGGCAACGATCACGCCAACAACCGCATTCCCGGCCTGCCCGAGCGCACCTGGGTCAACCAGTTGACCTGGCAGGGCGTCGGCGAGCGCTTCGCCACCCTGGAGACCCGTTACGTCGGCTCCATGTACGCCGACGACGCCAACAGCGTGAACGTGGACGATTACTGGCTGGCCAACCTGCGCGCCGGCGACGGCTGGCGGCTCGGCAACGATACCCTGCTCAAGGCCTATGTCGGCGTCAGCAACCTGTTCGACCGAGAACACTACGACAATATCGTCATCAACGACCAGCGCGGGCGCTACTTCTCCACGGCGCCGGACCGCAGTGTCTACGCAGGGATGGAACTGACCTTCTGACCGCACGACCCGGCACGCTTCGCTGGGTGAGATTGCAAAGCCAGCAGCGGAGTGCGCCACCCTTCCCGGTGTCCTTTACTCGACACATGGCCCACAATGAAAGGACACCGGGATGAATCTCATCATGGCACCACAGCGTCCCATCGACACCGAACGCGACCGCCGCTGGCAGGCGGTCGTGCAACGCGACGCCTCGGCAGACGGCCGCTTCGTCTACGCGGTGCTGACCACCGGCGTCTATTGCCGCCCCTCCTGTCCATCGCGCCGGGCAAAACCGGAAAACGTCTCCTTCCACGACAGCCCGCAAGACGCCGAAGCGGCGGGCTATCGCCCCTGCAAGCGTTGTGCGCCGAACGCCGCTTCGGCCAACACCCCGGTCACCGCACTCGTCGAGCGGGTCTGCCGGATCATCGAGCAGGCCGACGAGCCGCTCGGGCTGCTCGAGCTTGCGGAACGGGTCGGCTTGAGCCCTTCCTACCTGCACCATCGCTTCAAGGCCGTCACCGGCCTCACGCCTCGAGCCTATGCCAGGGCGCACCAGGCACGCCGGGTACGCGAAGCGTTGAGCGATCCGGGCATGGACATCACCCAGGCTATCCATGGCGCCGGATTCCGCTCCAGCGGCCGCTTCTACGAAAACGCCGATGCCATGCTCGGCATGACGCCGACGACCTACCAGCGCGGCGGCCCGGACACCGTCATCCGCTTCGCCGTCGGCGAATGTTCGCTGGGGGCGGTGCTGGTGGCATGCAGCCCGCGCGGCATCTGCGCCATCCTGCTGGGCGACGATCCCGACAGCCTGGCCCGCGACCTCCAGGACCGCTTTCCACAGGCCAAGCTCTGTGCCGGCGCGGATGACTTCGAGGACTGGGTTGCTCGGGTGATCGGCCTGATCGACGATCCCACCCTGGGCACCGAACTGCCCCTGGACATTCGCGGCACGGCGTTCCAGCAACGCGTCTGGCAGGCCCTGCGCGAGATTCCCGCCGGCACCACTGCAAGCTACGCCGAGATTGCCGAGCGCATCGGCTCGCCCTCCGCCGCCCGAGCCGTCGCTCGAGCCTGCGCGGCCAACCCCTTGGCCGTGGCGATTCCCTGCCATCGGATCGTACGCCAGGACGGCGAGCTCTCCGGCTATCGCTGGGGCGTCGAACGCAAGCGAGCCCTACTGGAACGGGAGGCCAACTAGCCGCGCGGCAGGGAGGTCTCGAGATACGGCGCCATCATGGCAGCGAACCAGTCCATGAAGACATCGACACGCACCGCGCGGTGCCGACGATGCGGATACAGCAGCGAGACCTCCATGCCATCGGCCCGGTGCTGGGGTAACACTTCGACCAGCTCGCCGCTTTGCAGCAAGTCATCGATATCGAAGCGCGGCACCTGGATGAGACCGAGCCCGGCTCGGCAGCAGGCGATGTAGTTCTCGGCGTTGTTGACTACGACCCGACTTGCCAGCTCGATATCCCGAACCTGTCCATGCTCGACCACCTCGAAGCCCTGCTCGCGCCCACTATGCGGCGAGGCGTAGCCCACCATGAGATGCCCCGCGGCAAGGTCGTCGACCTGGCGCGGCATGCCGTGGCGTCTCAGATAGTCGGGACTGGCGCAGTTGACCAGGGCGACCCGACCCAGCCGGCGCGCGACCAGATCACTGTCCTGCAGAGGACCGAAACGCACGACACAATCGACCCCCTCGGCCACCAGATCGACATGGCGATCCGAGGCCCCCAGCACCACCTGCAAGCGCGGATACCGTTCCAGCAACTGCCCCAGCGCCGGCGCGACGAGTCGCCTGGCCACGCGGCTCGGCACATCGACGACCAGCCTCCCCGACACTTCCTCGCTCGGTAGCCGGAACAAGCGTTCGAGCTCTTCCGCTTCCGCCACCAGGGTCCTGGCTCGCTGCAGGAAACGTTCACCGTCCGGCGTCAGCCGCACCTTGCGCGTCGTGCGGTGCAGCAGCCGCACACCGAGCGTTTCCTCGAGACGCCGCACGGCAAGCGACACGGTCGCCCGAGGCCAGGCCAGCGCCGCGGCGGCCCGAGTGAAGCTGCCCATCTCTGCCACCCTGATGAAGGCCTGCCACTGATCGATTCTATCCATGGCGGTCAGATCCGCAGCACGCCCTGACGCGACAGCATTTCCCAGCACCCCACGCCCAACAACAGCATGGCGCTGCCCCCCTGCATCAGCAGCGCACTGTGGGATGCCGTCAGGGGCAGCAGCAGTGCGGGCATCAACACCAGCCCGACCAGATGCGACAACGGTGGCCGTCCATAGACGACGAACTTGTAGATCGCCATGCCCGCCAGGAACGCCATCGGGCCGGCCAGCAGCACGCTCGTCACCGTGGCCGTCAGGTGCCCGACGGGATGGGCGATCACCAGCTCGCTGCCAACCGCGCAGAGAATCACGCTGCCCAGAATGATGACATGGACATAGTGGAAATAGGCACCGATCCGGCCGGGATCGTCGGATTCAGTGATCACCCGGGAGGCATCGCGAATGGCGATGCGGAAATACACCCACCACATGGCCACGGTTTCCAGGAAGGCCACGCCGAAAGCCAGCAGGGTGCCGAGGCGCCAGTCGCCGGCCCCCGCCAGAGTGGCGCCGGTGATCAGGATCGTCTCGCCCAGCGCGATGATCATGAACAGCGCGCAACGCTCGATCAGATGGCCGCCCTCGATGGTCCAGTGCCGCGTGTATGACCGGCCGAGCCCCGGCAGGCGGAAGCCGAACATGGGCGAGACATACTCGCACGCCACTGCCAGCGCCCACAGGATGAGACGTGTCGTCCCCTCCGCCAGGCCGCCAGCCAGCCAGAACACGGCACCGATGCATGCCCAGCCCAGGATACGCTGATAGTTCGCCGTCAAGTCCGCGAGGCCATGCCCCTTGAGGCTCCACAGGATAAACAGCGACCGCCCCACCTGCATCGCTGCAAAACAACCGGCGAATATCAGGCCCCGCTCACTGAACGCCTCCGGCAGCGCTGCCGCCATCATCAAGGCCAGGGCCATGGTGACGAACAGCACCAGCCGGATGGGCGTGGTGTCCGGGTCGAACCAGTTGGTCATCCAGCCGCTGTACTGCCAGCCCAGCCAGACCGCGAACCACAGCAACAGCGCCTGGGCCGCGCCCAGCAGGCTCAGGTTATCCAGCAGGAAGTGCGAGACCTGGATGATGGCAAAGACGTAGATCAGGTCGAACAACAGTTCGACATAGCTGACGGCGGCCTCGTGTCCGTCACGAGGTCGCATCAGCGGATGGGGACGTTCCGATGTCATGCGGACTCCTGCTCGTTGCGAAAACGACCATGACACACGTCGGCAAGGAGGCGTCTCAAGCCGAGGGCGGCACACGACGCCAGAGACGCCACCATGCCAGCCCGACAGGAATGCCGAACAGCACGGCATGAATCGCCAGCTCCTCACCGAGTGCATAGCCATGAGAGAGGCCGATGGCGAGATTCCAGCCACAGGCCACCAGCCAGACCAGCGCGAACGCCACCACCGCTGGACGCCGGTGTGCCGACGGGCAGTATCGGACGAGCAGCCATACGGCCACGATGCCTATCAACAGGATCAACAAGGTGCGCATCTGTCCTCCCTGAAGGCCAACCTCACCTCTCCCAGCCTAGTCGTTGAATCCTGTCAGACGTACCGAAGGGGCAGAGAGAAACACCGCGGCCGGACCTCCCGGCCCGGCCGCTTGCCACTCACTTGGTGGTATAGCCGCCGTTGGTCAGCAAGGTCTGGCCGGTCATCCACCAGCCATCGGTCACCAGGTGACGGATCAACGGCACCACATCCTCGATATCCGTCAGCCCCGTCTTGCTGAACGCCGACAGGGCAGCGGCACTCTTGTGGAAGGCCACGGCATCCTCCCCCTCCTGGCCATAGAAGAAGGGCGTATCCATGGGCCCCGGACCGACAGCCGTCACCGAGATGCCGCGCCCGCCGAACTCCTGGGCCGCCGCGCGCGTGAAATGCTCCACCGGCGCCTTGCCACCGGCATAGGTGGAATAGTAGGGCGTGAAAGCGCCGAGCAGCGAGGTCACCAGCGTCACGATCTTGCCGTGATCCTCGAGCACGCGACCGGCCTCCTTGAGAAAGAAGAAGGCACTCTTCGCGTTGATATCGAACATGGCGTCGTACTCGGATTCGCTGATCTCCAGCATCGGCTTCTTGAGAACCATGCCCACGGTGTTGATGGCAATATCCACCTTGCCGAACCGGCTGGACACCGCATCGAAGAGCGAAGTGACGTTATCGGCGCGGGTCAGATCGCCCTGGAACAGCTCAGCGTCGGCGCCCAGCGCCTGGACCGCCTCCCGGGTTTCCTCGGCGGCCTGGCGCGTGCCATCGCTGTTGTAGTGAATGGCCACCGCACCGGCCCCGTTTTCCGCGAGATCCCGCGCCAGCAGGCCTCCCAGGTTCTTGGCGCCGCCAGCGATCAGGACCACCTTGCCGTCAAGCGTACGATCCACCATGAAGCCTCCTTTCTATACCGAACAATGACGGTAACGAGTCTAGAAGGCCTCACCGACAAGATAATTCATGCTGTCTGACAGCAGCATCCAGACATCACCAACAATCCATGAACGAGTGCCATGCCCTTTCGAGCAACGTACCGTCCATTTTTTCAGAACAATATTGATTCTCACCCGCTTTTATGGCTAATGTACGGTCGAAGCATGGCGTTGATGGCAAGCAAGGAGGTTCTCATGAGTGAGCGCAAGAGCGTCATCAAGCGCGTCTACGTCCCCACGCACGTGCGCCAAACCCCCAATGGCGACCGTGTCACGGTGCCTGGGCACTACCGGAAGCTGGAAGACAGCTGACATACCGACGCCCCGAGATAACGACCGGAGTCTGGCGGGGACTTCCGCAGTCTTTTGTTTCTTGCGATTTAATCATTTGATTAATACACTACCTCGAGACGTCGGCCGCCTTGACGGCGTTTGACCGTTTCACTCTCGAGGATCGCTACCATGCCCCCCACGCATCGACCGTCGGCCCTTGCCACGCTCCTGTGCGGACTCGCCGGTCTCGCCTTGCTGCTGACCGGTTGTTCACCGGACACTTCATCCGCCACCGAGATACCGACCGTGGTGGACAGTCACGTGGTCCAGGCCGGCAACGCCACCGACATCAGCCGCCTTTCGGGCCGGGTCAAGGCCGCCGAACACACTACCTTGAGCTTCGAGATCGCCGGCAAGCTAGAGCGTGTCGCGGTCGACGTGGGCGACCCTTTCAATGCTGGCGAGCCCCTGGCGACCCTCGATGACGAGCGCTATCGTCTAGTGGCACAGCAGCGTCGCGCCGAGGCACGCGAGGCCGAGGCCTCCTTGATCGAGAAGCGCCAGGACTACCAGCGCCAATCGAGCCTCGCCGAGAAGGGCTACGTCAGCGATACACAGCTTGATACTGCCCGAGCGGGGCTGGACACCGCCGAATCACGCCACGCCTCGGCGGTCGCCGCCCTGGAGCTTGCCGAGCGCGATCTCGCGCAGACGACCTTGACCGCGCCCTTCGATGGCTCGGTCAGCGCGCGCCAGGCCGAGCCATCGGAGCGGGTCGCCGCTAACCAGGCCATTCTCGAGGTCATCTCCGACCGAGAAGGCTTCGAGGTGGAAACCAGTGTGCCCGAGACCCTCATCGATGCCCTCTCGACCGGCTCCAACCACAAGGTCAGCTTCCCCGCCCTGGGCGGCATCACGGCCCCGGCCACGCTCACCCAGCTGGGCACCCAGCCTCGCTCGTCCAACAACTATCCCGTCATCCTGGCCCTGGATGAGCCACCCAAGGGGATACACGCCGGCATGACCGCCGAGGTCGAGCTATCGCTGGCCGGTTCCGCTCGCGACGCCTCCGTTCTGCCCATTCCCCTTACCGCCCTGGTCTATGACGACGATCAACGCACTCACGTCCTGCGCATCGACGAGGACGAGCGCCTGGAAAGCGTCGAGGTGGCGGTGGTCGACATCGGCGAGGGGCACGCCAAGGTGCGCGGCGAGTTGGCCCCGGGCGACCGGATCGTCGCCAGGGGCACCGAATTCGTCGATCCGGGCCAGACCGTGAGCCTGCTTGGCCAGGGTCCGGAACGCTATAACTGATGCGACCATGACCAGGGCCTCCATGAACCTCAGCCAGCTCGCCCATCGACGCCGTCCCGTTCTCTACCTGGCCACCGTGGTGGCCATGCTCTACGGCATCTTCAGCTATTTCGCCATGCCTGCTCGGGAAGACCCGGAGATCACCATCCGCGAGGCGCTGGTGACCACCGCCTATCCGGGCCTGCCGGCGGAACAGGTGGAGCAGAACATCAGCAAACCCCTGGAAGAGAGCATCCGTGCCATCGGCGAGGTGGAACGCATCCGCTCGACATCCATGCGTGGCCGCTCGATCCTGCATGTGGAAATCAAGGACCGTTACTTCAATCTCGAGCAAATCTGGGACGAGTTGCGCAAGAAGGTCGAAGCGGCAACCCCGAAGCTGCCCGAGGGCACCCAGGACCCGGTCATCAACGATGACTTCGGCGATGTCGCGGTCGTCACCGCGGCACTGACCGCCGACGACTTTCCCCAGGCCGATCAGCAGGAGATCGCCGAGCACATCCGCGCCGCCCTGTACGGTGTCGAAGGCACCAAGCAGGTCGAACTGCTCGGCGTTCAGGAGCAGCGTGTCTTCATCGACATCGCCGAGGCACGCCTCGCCGAACTCGACCTGTCGCCCTCCGAGCTGGCCAGCCAGATCCAGGGACGCAACATCTACCCGCCCGGCGGCGTGCTGGACAGCGGCGAGCAACGCCTGGCCCTGGAAGTGACCGGCGAATTCAAGAGCCTCGACGCCCTGGGCAACACCGAGATCCAGCTACCCGAGGGCGGCACCCTGAGACTGCGCGACCTGGGCGAGATCCAGCGCGGCTACGAGGACCCCGCCAACCGCACCGCCTACTTCAACGGCAAGCCGGCCATCGTCTTCGCGATCTCCATGCTCGAGGGCGAGAGCGTGCTCGACTACGGCCACTCCATCGAGGCACGTCTGGACGAATTGCGCGAGACGCTGCCGGCGGGCTACGACCTCGACATCATGACCTTCCAGCCCGAACAGGTCGCCAACGCCGTCTACGGGGTCACGTCCAGTGTCATGCAGACACTGGTCATCGTGCTCGCCGTGGTAGTGCTGTTTCTCGGCCTGCGCACCGGCCTGATCGTCGGCTCGATCATTCCCGCGGTAATGCTGGTCACCCTGGCCATCATGGGCCTGACCGAGATGACCCTGCAGCGTGCCAGCCTGGCCACCCTGGTGATCGCCCTGGGGCTGCTGGTGGACAATGCCATCGTCATCGCCGAAGACTTCAAGACGCGCCTGGAGGCCGGAGCCACCCGCGATCAGGCACTGTCCGAGACCGGCGGCGAGCTGGCCATGCCGTTATTTTCCTCGACCCTGACCACCATCCTGGTCTTCCTGCCGCTGATGCTCGCCGAGCATGTTGCCGGCGAGTACACCCGCTCGATCTCGATCGTCATCGCCATCACCCTGCTCAGCTCCTGGTTCCTGTCGCTGACGGTCACCCCGGCCCTGTGCCACCGGTTTCTCAAGCTGCCGAGCGTCGCCCGCGACGACACCGCCCCGAGCCTCTCCGACCGATTGTTCCGCTGGATGTCGGAACGCTACGCCCGGCTGCTGCGGCGCGTGCTGCATCACCGTGCGATCTTTCTGGTCATCATGGGGCTTGCCATGGTGGGCGGCGTGGCGATGATGCAACTGGTGCCCCAGAAGTTCTTTCCCGACTCGGACCGCAGCCAGGTCCTGGTGACCATCGACTTCCCCTCCGACATCGCCGCCAACGCTACCGACCGGCGCGTCAGCGAGCTGAGCGAGGCCTTGCTCGAGGCCCCCTCGCTGCGTGACGACCTCACCAGCGTCGCCGCCTACTCGGGCTTCGGCGGCCCGCGTTTCGTTCTCTCGCTGACGCCCATCGACCCGGCGCCCAACAAGGGCTTCATGGTGCTCAACGTGGCCGACCGTGACCGTGTCGATGATGTGATCCACGACACACGTCACTACCTGGCCACTCACTACCCGGACATCTCGCCCCAGGTCACCCGGATGTTCCTCGGCCCCTCCGACAGCTCCCTGCTGCAGGTGCAGGTCAAGGGACCGGACCGAGAGACCCTGTTCAGCGCGGCCAAGAGGGTGGAATCCATCCTCGCCGGCGTCGAGGGCGCCCTGGACATTCGCCAGAGTTGGGAAGCACGTATCCCCTCGCTGACCATCGACGTCGACCAGGCCCGGGCACGCAACGCCGGCATTACCTCCGAGGACGTCGCCCAGTCGCTGAGCGGCGCCATCGACGGCTACCACCTCAGCCACTACCGCGAAGGCGACGACATCATCCCGGTGATGATGCGCTACGACGAACGGCAGCGCGCCAGCATCGAGCGCCTCGAATCTCTGACGGTCTATCCCGTGGAAGCCGCCGGCGAGGGCGTCCTCCTGAACCAGATCGCCGACGTGCGCCTGGACAACGGCTATTACCGGATCGACCGCGAGAACCTGGTACGCACCATCACCATCGAGGGGCGCAACCGCCACTTCACCGCCGAGGACATGGTGTCCCGGGTCGAGCCGGCCCTGCGAGCGCTCGAGGATGAGTTGCCACCCGGTCACTGGATCGAGTTCGATGGTGTGGTCAAGGAATCGGCAGAAGGCCAGGCAGCGCTACAAGCCAACCTGCCATTGTGTCTCGGCCTGATCTTCATTCTGCTGGTGGCCCAATTCAACTCCTTCAAGCGCCCCCTGTTGATCGTCGCCACCATTCCGCTGGTGATCGTCGGCGTGGCACTGGGACTGCTGGCCACCCGGGCCGACTTCGGCTTCATGGTGATGCTAGGCCTCTACAGTCTGGCCGGCATCATCATCAACAACGCCATCGTGCTGATCGACCGCATCGACATCGAACGCCGGACCCTGGCTCCCGAGACCTCTGCCCGCGATGCCGTGGTGCGCGCCTCGGCGCGTCGACTCAGGCCAATCCTGATGTCGGCGATCACCACGGTACTGGGCTTTCTGCCGTTGATCATCGGCCATGACCCGCTGTTCTACGGCATGGCGGCCGCCATGGCCTTCGGACTGGGGGTCGGTACCATCATGAGCCTCGGCGTCGTGCCGGTGCTCTACACCCTTTTCTTCGGCATCGACACGACCGAACGCAACGGAGCCACCTGAGCCATGCCCACCGAAGACTCGACCCGCAACCGCCTGATCCAGGCCGGCATCCGGTTGTTCGGCGAACACGGCTACAAGGTCACCACCACCCGCATGCTGGCCGACGAGGCGCAGGCCAATATCGGCTCCATCGCCTATTACTTCGACAACAAGCACGGTCTCTACCTTGCCGCGGCACGCTACATCGCCGGTGCCCTGCGCGAACGCCTGGACATCCACGAGCCAATCACCGTGCCCGACGACCGCGAGACCGCCCGCGCGACCCTCGAAGCCATCGTGCGGCGCATGGTGCGCACCTTTGCCACCGACACCGAATGCCGCCACTGGCTGTTGATGGTGATGCGCGAACAGCTGCATCCCAGCGAAGCCTTCGATATCCTGCAGAACCAGGCCTTCGGCGTGGTCCAGGCGACATTGAGCCACCTGATCGCCCGCCTCACCGGACGCGCCGCCGACGACCCGGTCACCGCCCTCGAGACCCACACCCTGGTCGGCCAGATCGTGTTCTTTCTGATCGCCCGGGAGCCCTTGCTGCGGCGCCTTTCCCTCGAGACCTTCGATACCGACACCCTGGCCACCATCGAAGACCTCGTCGTCTCGCACCTGAGCCTCTACGACGCCCGCCATGACGATCGACGATGATAGAATGGCGCGATCGTCATCCCTGGAGTTCGCCATGTCAGCCGCCACCGCGCCCACCCTGCATATCGCCGCCGCCCTGATCGAGGATGAAAGTGGGCGACTGCTGCTGGTCCGCAAGCGTGACACCACCGCCTTCATGCAAGCCGGAGGCAAGATCGAACCACAGGAGTCGCCGGCCGATGCCTTGTCGCGGGAAGTGTTCGAGGAACTGGGGTGCCGCCTGCGCCATCTCGAGCCACTCGGCGAGTTCACCGCCCTGGCAGCCAACGAGCCCGGCCACTGGCTGTGCGCCCACCTGTTTCGTGTCGAGCTGGACGGCCCACCCCGCGCTGCCGCGGAAATCGCCGAATTGCGCTGGGTCTCGCCCGACGACGCCGCCACATTGCCGCTGGCGCCCCTGACCCGGGACGTGGTACTGCCCCGTGCCGGCGTTCCGGCGGCCTGATGCTTCACGAGCCACCGGATGCAACAGGCGATCATCGGCTATCATCGCGACGAGGAGGGCCATTGGGTGGCCGAGCTCGCCTGCGGCCATGACCAGCATGTCCGGCATCAACCACCCTGGACCGAACGCCCCTGGGTACTGACCGAACACGGACGGCGCTCACGGCTCGGTCTCGCCCTGACATGTCGCAAGTGCGAGCGTGGCGAGCCCCGGGACCGACATTGAGTGCTTGCCCATCAACGGAGTGACCGCGTGGCCATCGACCTGTTCTACAACTGCCTGATCTTCCTCGCCGCCGCCGTGTTGATCGTGCCAATGGTCAAGCGCCTCGGGCTCGGCGAGGTCCTCGGCTATCTGATCGCCGGCGTCGTCATCGGCCCTTCGGTGCTGGGCCTGGTGCCCGATGCCGAGGCGGTACTGCAGTTCTCCGAGGTCGGTATCGTCTTCCTGCTGTTTGTCATCGGACTGGAACTCAAGCCGGCTCGCCTGAAGCTGATGCGCAAGCCGGTATTCGGGTTCGGTGGCCTGCAGATGCTGATCACCAGCCTGGTGCTGGGCGGTCTTGCCCTGATGCTGGGACTGTCGCCAATCGCCGCCCTGGTGGCAGGCTTCAGCCTGGGGCTGTGCTCCACGCCCCTGGTGCTCCAGTTGCTCGGCGAGAAGGGAGAACTGACCACACGCCATGGGCGTCTCGGCTTCGCCCTGCTGCTGTTTCAGGACATGGCCGCCATCCCGGTGCTGGCCGCCATTCCCTTGCTGGCCGGCGGTGCCGCCATGGCAGTCGGCTGGGACAACATGCTGCGCGACGCCCTGGTCGGCGCTGGCGCCTTCATCGCCCTGATCGTCGGAGGGCGCTACCTGCTGCGGCCGCTTTTCCGCTTTGCCGCAGCCACCCGCAGCCGAGAGGTGTTCGCCGGCACCTCGCTGCTGGTCGTGATCGGCGCGGCCCTGTCGATGGAACTGGCCGGCCTGTCCATGGCGCTCGGCGCCTTCATTGCCGGTGTGCTGCTGGCCGATTCGGAGTACCGGCACAGCATCGAGGCCGATATCGAACCGTTCCGCGGCCTATTGCTAGGGCTGTTCTTCATGGCCGTCGGCATGACCGCCCAGATCGGCCTGCTGACCGAACGTCCCGGCCTGGTGCTGGGCCTCACAGCGCTGCTGCTGGCAGCCAAGTGGACGAGCGTGGTGATCACCGCCCGTGCCTACGGTACCGACTGGCGGGATGCCCTGAATCTCGGCGTGCTGCTCTCCCAGGGTGGCGAATTCGCCTTCGTCCTGCTTACCGCCGCCGGTGCCGCGACCCTGCTGGCTCCCGACCTGGTCGGGCTGCTGGTCCTAGTCGTCTCGCTGTCGATGGCCGCCACGCCGATACTCTTCCAGCTTCATGTCCGAGTGGTGCGGCCACGCTTCGCACCACCCGCGCCGAAGCGCGAATACGACCGCCCCGCCGATACCTCGCCACAGATCATCATCGCCGGGTTCGGCCGCTTTGGTCAGGTCATCGGACGCACGCTGCAGGGGCTGAACATTCCCTACACCATCCTCGACATCAATGCCGAGCACGTTGCCTTCGTGCGCCGCTACGGCAACGAGATCTACTTCGGCGACGCCTCTCGGCTCGACCTGCTGGAAGCCGCCGGCGCCGACCGGGCCCGCATTCTGGTGATCGCCATCTCCGATGTCGAGGCATCGCTGCGCATCGTCCAGCGCGTCCAGCGCCGCTTCCCGCAGCTGCGGCTGTTCGCCCGCGCCCGCAATCGCCATCACGCCCAACTGCTGATGCGCGCAGGCGTCCAGGACATCGTCCGCGACCTGCTGCCGGCCAGCCTCGAGTTGACCCGGGAAGTGCTGGTCGCACTCGGTATCGACCGCCAGCGTGCACAGCACACCGTGGACACCTTCCGCCACCACGACACGACCACCCTGATGCGCCAACTGGAAACCTTCGGCGACGAGGCTCAGCAGATCCAGACCGCGCAGCAGGCCGCCAAGGAACTGGAAGAATTGTTCGAAGCCGACGAAGACGTGGTCACCGAAGCGCCAGCGCCAAGCACCAATACACCGGATACGCATCATTGAAGGGGTAAGAGGTAAGGGATATAAGACGAGCAGTATGCTGGCAGGTCGTAGCCCACCAGCTAGACCTGCCACCAATCCGGCAACAGCGCCCGATTCTCCCGCCGCGCGAAGCGGTCGTCCATCAGCACCACCACGCCCCGGTCACCGGGGCCGCGAATCACCCGCCCGGCGGCCTGCACGACCTTGATCATCCCGGGCACCCGATAGGCATAATCGTCCCCGCGTCCAAAGCGGGCCTGAAGCCGATGCTTGAGCGCTTCGTTGATCGGGTCCAGGGGCGGTAGCCCCAGGGTGACGACAAAAGCCCCCACCAAGCGTTCGCCCGGCAGGTCGATACCCTCGGCGAAGGCGCCGCCAAGCACCGCGAAGGCAATGCCACTGCCGCCGGGCGCGAAGTCGGCCAGAAAGGCCTCGCGCTCCGGCTCGCTCATGCCACGCCGCTGGGCTCTCACCGGTATCTTCGGGTGCTCGGCTTCGAGCCGCGCCCGGGCCGACTCGAGATAGGCAAAGCTGCTGAAGAAGGCCAGGTAATGTCCCGGCCATCGACGGTACTGGGCCGCCAGCTCCTCGACGATCGGCCCCAGGGATGCCTCACGATCCTTGAGGCGAGTCGAGATATCGGCGCGGCAACGCACTTCCAGCTGTTCGGCATCGAAGGGAGACGGAACCCGACGCACCACGCTGTCGGCCGGCAAGCCCAGCAGGTCGCAATGATACTCGGGCGGACTCAGCGTCGCGGAGAACAGTATCGTCGCGTATGCCGAGGCGAAACGCGGCGCCAGGAAATCCGCCGGCACCAGGTTGCGAATCCCGAGCTCTGCCTGGCCACGACCGCGCCGACGGAGCTCGCAGAGGGAATGATCGCCGAAACGCTCTGCCAGTCGAGCGAAGGCCAATGCCTCGAACAGAAAGTCGCGCAGGGCCGGATCGCCTCCCTCGGGGTGCTCGGCCAGATAGTCGCCGACCGCCGAAACCGTTCGCTGCAGGACACCGAGCCAGCCGTCGGGCATCGTGGCCAGGGCCTGCCATTCGGTCTCCGGCATGTCGCGCAGCAGTTCTCGCCAGCGCCGTACCAAGCGCCCCAGCGGGCGCTTCAGCGCCGGTGGCGCCTCGCGATGCAACCGATTGAGCCGCTGCTGGGACAGGCCTGCGCTGTACATGCCCCTTGCCCGTTCCACCAGGTTGTGAGCTTCGTCCACCAGCAGCGCCAGCCGCCAGTCGTCGGCCTGGGCGAGGCCATGCAGCAAGGCGCCGTCATCGAAGTAGTGATTGACGTCGCCGACCAGCACATCGCACCAGCGCGCCAGTTCCTGGCCCAGATAGTAGGGGCAGACCTGGTGCTCCAGCGCCAGCTCACGCAGGCTCTCGCGGTCCAGCCAGCCACGTTCGACCGCGGTCTGACGTGCCTCGGGCAGTCGATCATAGAATCCGCGGGCCAGCGGACAGGATTCGCCATGGCAGGCACGGTCCGGATACTCGCAGGCCTTGTCCCGGGCCACCAGTTCCAGAACCCGCAGTGGCAGGCGCGTCTCATCCCTGGTGTCGGCACCGAGCGACGACAGGGCATCCAGCGCCAGCCGCCGCCCCGGTGTCTTCATGGTCAGAAAGGCCAGCCGGTCGATGTGGCGACGTGGCATGGCCTTCAGGGTGGGGTACAGCGCGCCCAGGGTCTTGCCGATACCGGTGGGCGCCTCGACCAACAGGCAACGGCCGCTCGCCGCCGCCCGGTAGACATCCTCGGCGAGCCCGCGCTGCCCGGGCCGAAAGTCGTCGTGGGGAAAGGCGAGACCAGCGAGTGCCGTGTCACGCCGCGCGCGATGCTTCGCCTCGCGCTCCGCCCACGCCCGGAAGCGCCGGCACAATCCCGCCAGGAAGCCGAGAAGCTCGCCGGCCTCGGCGTCTCGGGTCAGCACCGTTTCAGTGCCGGTGACAATATCCAGGTAGACCAGCGCCAGGGTCACCCGTGTCAGCCCCTCGGCCTCGCACAACAAGGCACCATAGACCGAGACCTGCGCCCAATGCAGGGCGCGCTGATTGTCCCCCATGCGGGCCAGATCACCACGGTGGGTCTTGATCTCCTCGACTCGCCGAAGGTGCGGGTCGAAGCCGTCGGCACGCCCAGCGACGACCAAGCCCTCCAGGCGTCCCGAGACAGCCACCTCGGCCCGATAGCCCGCCGCCCGGCGGGCGACCACCCGGGCATGCCCCTCGATGCCTTCGCGAGCGCTGGGTGCGGGCGTGAACCGATGATCCAGATCGCCCTGACGGGCGGTGAACTCGCACAGCGCACGCACCGCCACTCGATATCCCTCGCCCGTCGTCATGGCGCCTCCCGCCACGTTACATGACACACCGCCGCCGGCATGTCCTCCGCCTGGAAGAAGCGTAGCCAGCGGCGTTGATTGTCCTGCAGACGATCCCCCAGCCCCTTGACCTCGATCAACCGATAGCCCGGCGCTTCGCCATCCGGCAGGAACTGGATCAGGTCGGGCAGCCCGGAACGGTTTGCCATGGGATCGGCCAGCAGCCGCTCGAAGCAGGCCCGCAGGTGCGTGGGCGGCAGGCGCGCCAGAGCGAGCTCGACCAGCGGCCGCGATAGCCGCTCCCAATGGACGAAGGTCGCGGCCAGCCCGTGCTTGGACTGCCAGCGGTCGAGGATGCTACGGCGATACCGCCCGTCGTCCAGCTCGGCCAGGCAGGCGTCGAACCGGTCGCGGCGGCGTGCCACGAAGTCCTCGCGCCCCAGGTCTGCCGGCCCGACCTGGAAGGGATGGAAGAAGGCGCCGGGCAATGGCGCGAAGATCGCGTCCCAGCACAGCAGGCCGAACAACCCGCAGATCAGGGCGTTTTCCACGAAATGGACCGGCGCCTCGGGCCCGGCCAGATGCTCGGCCACGGCCAGCTCCACTCCGCTGGCGTGGGGCGACAACGCCAGATCAAAGCGTTCGGAGGGCACTTCCGGCTTCCGGCCTGGCGGCGTCAACCCGAGCCGGCGACACAGCCTCGGTCGAAGGCGCGACAGGGCTTGGGCCTCGTGCTCGCCGACCGGAACCGCCCGCTCGAGCAGGGCATGCGCAAGCGCGTGCTCGCCACGCCGTTCCAGCAGGCGCAGCCGACGAATGCGCCCCTCGCCCTCCCCAGCCCGTTCAAAGTACGACAGGGCCGCATCCACATTTCCCCGGCGCTCGGCTTCCCGCCCCAGGCGCACCAGCAAGCGCGCCCGCCGACTCGCCAGCCAGGCGTTGCGCGGCGGCGCCTCGTCGAGACGCTTCCCGAGCTCCAGCGGACACTCGCCCTCGTCGAGGCGCTCGCGCAACCGATGAAGGGCAAGGTAATCATCGACTTCCTCCCGGCAACCGAACGCCCGCGAGCCGGCATCGAAGGGCACCGTCTCGAAGCGCTGCACGCCCAACTCGGCCAGCACGAATTCCGACCAGTCCTGGCGCATATTACCGAAGAACATCAGGCGCAGACGGTCGCACAGCGGCATCACCGCCAGACGCACCAGGCGATCCGGCGCCTCGGGCCACCACTCGGTCAACGGCCGCGACCGGGTCAGGTGAGGTTCCAGCGCCTCTCGCAACACCGCCTTCCCCTGCGAGCGCGACAGCCCGGCAGCCGCGATCTCCCCGGCCAATGCCTGACGCAGTTCGGGCAGTCGCAACTGGCGAAATAGTTCCCCGACATCGCACTCGGGATCGTCCTCGACGAAGCCAGCTTCCAGCAGCGGCGACAGGGCCGGCTCCAGCGCACCGATCTCGGCGTACTCAAGACGCGAGTGCCGAAAGACCTCGCCGCGACGCATCACCATGCGCACCAGCAAGGCTCGGGACGCCACCGGCAGCCGGGGAAAGGTCGCGAGGAAGGCCCGCTCGGCGTCGTCCAGCAGGTCATCGTGCCGCGCGGCGACCCAGTCCAGCACGAACTGGAAGTTGCTCAGGTAGTAGCGCGGGTCATCGAGGGATGCCGAGACGCGTTCAGTGGAGGAGATGCTGTTCATACGTACAGCATAACAGGCTCACCACGACCGGCTCTATTCCGAGGAGACGTCGGCCGGCACCCGCAGGGTCAGTCGGTCTCCGCTGATCGCAATATCGAAGCGCCCCAGGTAGCTCATGCCCAGCAGGGCCCTGTCGCCCGCCAATCCGTTGCTGATGGAGCCGCGAACCTCCTGCGCGGTCAGGCCACCCAGGCTGACCGTGTCGAGAGTGGTCAGATGGCCTCGCGCCCGACCATTGGCCGTGGAGAACCAGGCCTCGCCCTGACGCTCCAGGTCGAGTCGCTCGGCCAGAGAGCCGGACACCGCCACGAAGGTGGCGCCGGTATCCAGCAGGAAGGGCACCGGCTCGCCATTGATGCGCCCGGTGGCGACGAAATGCCCCGAGGCGTTGCGCTCGAGCGTCAGCGTTTCGCCGGCTTCGACATTGACCAGATGGGCATTCGGATTCTCACGGCGCTCCAGCATGCCCTGCAGCCACCAGGTGCCGAGACCCAGCAACAGCGCCCAGAACAACAGCATCATGCCGAGACCGAATCGCCTCACCTCACGTCGCTCGTTCCCCACGATTCCTCCTCGGCCCTTGCCACCCCGACACGATGAGCGCCCCCACCACTATGACACTGGACCCGGGGCGTGGCCCATGCTGGGATGAGGGCTTTCCACCGCCGCGGAGACCGACATGTCAGCTACCCGGAAGGCCAGCGAACTCGGCGCCGACCTCCTCTACCGATTGTTCTCGGGCGCCATCGCGCCGCGTCCCATCGCCTGGGTCTCGACCCTGGACTCAGCCGGCAACGCCAACCTCGCCCCCTTCTCGTTCTTCAACGTGGCCAGCGTCGACCCGCCCGTGCTGGCCTTCTCGCCATTGCTGGACGGCCAGGGCGCGGCCAAGGATACCCTGCACAATCTCGACGAGGTGGCGGAATGTGTGGTGCACATCGGCGGAGAAGCACTGGCCGAGCCGCTCAATGCCACCAGCGCCAGCCTGCCCCGCGGCGATGACGAGTTCCTGCATGCCGGCCTGACCAAGACCGCCATGCCGGGATTGCAGGTTCCGCGCATCAGCGAAGCACCGCTGGCCTTCGGCTGCCGAGTACGCGATGTGATTCGCTTCGGCGACCGCCCGCGCTCGGGCAATCTCGTGCTGGCCGAGGTCGTGGTGGTGCATGCCGACGCCGACGTCTGGGATGGCCACCACGTGAACATCGAGGCGCTGCGCCCCATCGGCCGCCTCGCCGGTGCCGACTACAGCCGCACCACCGACCGCTTCTCGCTCGAGCGCCCCCGATAAAGGGGTTACCCGCCATTACGGGCTTCCCAGTCTCTGGCGGCCTGCATGCCGCGCGTCTGGCTCACGCCCAGGCAGATCACAATGGCGATGATGAACAGCGCCGCGCACAGCAGGATCGAGGCCTGCAGGCCGACTACCGACTGCAGCAGGCCCAGGCCGATGATGCCGACGACGCCGGCCAGCTTGTTGGCCAGCCCCCAGAAGCCGAAGAACTCGGCGGCCTTGCGGCGTGGCGAGAACAGGCCTACCAGGGCACGGCTGGCAGACTGGCTCGAGCCGAGGCTGAGGCCCGCCAGGCAGCCAACCACCAGAAAGAGGTGCTGTGCCTCCCAACCGAGACCGAGGTGCGCGTTGAGCCAGGCGGTAAGTTCGGGCGTGGCCCAGATCGCCAGGATCGCCGCGACCCATAGTGCCAGGGTGATCAGATAGGTCACCCGGGTGCCGATGCGATCCTGGATGGCGCCGAAGCCCAGGGCACCGGCGGCCGCGGTGATCTGGACGATGATGAACATGACATTGCGGATCGCGGCGTCCCAGCCGATCACCTGGGCCCCGTAGATGAAGGCGAAGGCGATGATGATGTAGACACCGGCCATGGAGAACAGCAGAGAGACCAGAAACAAGCCCAGGTCGCGAAACCGCCGCAGCTCGTGCAGGGTCGTGGAGACCCGCTGCCAGGCGATCCGATGATAGGGCAGCCCCGGCGGTTGCGGCGTGCCGCGCTCGCGCAGCCACAGGAAGGTGGGAATGGCGGCGAAAAGGAAGAAGGCGGCGGCGAAGGGCCCTACCCAGCGTATCCGGTCGAAGTTAGCGGCGGTGGCCTCGCCCAGCGCTACCAGCGTGAAGCCGGCGGCGAAGAGCCCGCCCACATAGCCCAGCGCCCAGCCGAAGCCCGAGATGCGGCCCAGTGCTTCCGGCGGCCCCAGGTCGGGCAGGAAGGCGGCGATGAAGGACTCGCCCATCGAATAGGCATAGTTGGACACCACGATCAGCACCAGCCCCAGCACCACGTAGCCGGGCGCCACGAAGTAGAGCATGGCGGTGGCCCCGATGGTGGCCAGATAGCTGGCGAACAGAAACCGTTTCTTGTCGGCCCGATAGTCCATCACGGCGCCACACAGCGGGCCGGTGATCACCACCATCAGATAGCTGATCGCCAGCGCCAGGCTCCACAGGAAGTTGGCCAGTCGATAGTCATCGCCACGATCCCCGACGATCACCGTGGTGAACAGCTCGCCGAACACCACCGTGATGATCAGCAGGGTATAGGCCTGGTTGGCGAAATCGAACATTGCCCAGCCGAGGATCTCCTTGCGCGAGGCCCAGGGCTTCGCAGCGGCATCGGCGGTCGTTACGCTCATGAGGGCATCCCTGTCGAGAAAGGCTCAAGATAGCAGGCCTGGCGCGCAACGTGCCATGCTCAGGGAACTCATGGCGACCTTCGGGATCGTCAAGATGAAGAAGTCAACGCCCGACGGAGGACCCCATGAATCAACGTGACGCCTTTATCGAGCGCCTCAAGGACAGCCTCGCCGAATGGAATGCCGAGATCGAGGCGCTGGCCGCGCGGGCGCGCCAGGCCGGCGAGCAGACCCGCGAGCGCCATCAGGAAGACATCGACCGCCTGAAGGCGCGCCGCGACGAGGCACGTCGCCGGCTCGACGAGCTTCAGGCCTCGAGCGAGGAAGCCTGGGATGACATGCGCCTGGGGGCTGACGAGGCCTGGGAACACTTGCGGGACGCGTGGAAAAAGGCGAGTTCTCGCTTCAAGTGAGCCAGACGCCTAACGCGTCTCGTCGCTGGCCGACTCGCCCCGATCCAGACGCTCGGTTGCCGAACGCCCCCGCTGGGCCAGACCTTCCAGCCGCTCGATCTGCGACGCCAGCTGGGGCAAGGCATCGCGGCGATAGTGCGCCAGGTCGTCGATCGCGCCCATGACATCGCCAAAGGCGCGTTCCAGCGACTGCATGTCCAGCGTCGCCGAAGACGCCCGGGTCTGGATGTCCACGCCCTGGCGCTTCAGGGCCTCGGCGGTGCCGGCGATGGTCTCGGAGGTGGCGGCATTGAGCGACTCGATGCGTTCCAGCACCAACCGCTGATTGGCCAGCGCCAGGGCCACCGTCGCCGCCACGCTGAGCGCCGAGACGGTGACGTTGATCGCCCGATCCACGCCCCGCATCAACTCGCGATTGTTGCGGATGATCACCTCGAGGGCCAGCACGCCCTGCTGGCTGACCGCCTGCTGCTGCTGGAGATCGAGGATTCGCTGACGCAGGGGGAACAGCAGTTCTTCCTCGACGAAACCACGCCGCTGCTCATCGAGTTCCGGCAAGGCGCTTTCCAGGCGTGAGTCGATCGCCCGCCCCAGGGCGACCTGGCGCTCCAGTTGATCGAGCGTCTCGCGCAGGGCCTGCTGGTCGTCATTCAGGGTGATGTTGTCGCGCGCCAGCCGGTCCCGACCGCCTTCCAGGTCGGCAATGATGGCATCGAGCGCTTGCTGGGCCGTCTCGAAGCGCTGGAAATAACGTTGCAAGCGAGTGCCCATGCCCGGGATGAAGCGGCGCAGCCGGTCCAGCGGCCCCGGCTCCAGGCGATGGTGACGCGGGTCCAGCGAGTTCATTCGGCCTCGCAACTCGCCCAGCGCCTTGGCCACCGGCCCGCCATCCTCGCCTTCACGGGCCAGCTGGTGCAGTGGCGTCTTGAGCATCTCGCTCTGATGGGCGGCCTGACGCTGAAGGTCCAGTCCCATTTCGTCCACCGCCCGGCGCTGCTCGGCGGCGGCACCGGCGTTGTCCCCCAGGATCTCCTCGACGAAGGCCTCGGCCGTCGCCTCGAGCTCGGGATCCAGGGGCTCTCGATGGTCCGCCCCGTCCCGTTCCAGCTCCTCGGCAATGCGCTCCACCGGCGGCAGCGACAGGCGGCTGCCCGGTTTATCCGCGGAGGCGTCAGTCATGGCGTTTCTCCCTTGTCAGCCAGGCACCTTGCTCAGTCAGACGAGCGCGGCGTCTGCCCATAACGTTCGGCGCCTTCGATGAAACGCCGCAGTTCGTCGCAAGCGCGCTCCGCGCCCAGCGCTGCCTTGGGCCGGCCCGTGACCACCCGGGACAGCCTCACCGCGGCATCGTCGAGCGCCGTCAGGGCCGCCTCGTTGCGAGCCGCGAGACGGCGCAAGGCAATCTCGGTCTCCTCGATCAGCGCCAGCCGCCGCCGCAGGGCCTCGGTCTCTTCGGCGGACAGGCGCGTGGCATCCTTGGCGAGTCGACGGCGTACATAGTCGACATCCATGCCACGAATCCCCTTCGCCCGATCGACCATGGCGTCGAAATCGTCCACCGCCCCCAGGCTGACCTGCTCGATCAACGAACGCGCTCGCTCGAAGGCCAGCTCCCCAGGCTCGAAACGCGCTTCCAGTATTTCATTCACGTGCCGATAGCGGCCATGCAGGCGGTCGACTCGGGACGCCAGTTCGGACCGATCGACATCCAGCAGCTCGCCCTTGACGCGACACAGGGCCCGAACAATCTCGTCGGCGCCAAGCGGCGGGCGAGACGGCTCGAGCTCGACGACACCGGCCTCGGAACGTGCACGCTCGCGCCGCAACGCTGCCTCGTGCCGTCGCTGCTGACGACGCGAGCGCCAGCGGCGCCAACGGCGCTCCAGGGGCAGCTCGACGGCAATGGCGACCAGGCCCGCCAGCCAGCCCCAAAGGCTGGGACCGAAGCCGCCCCATAGCGATGTCAGCCACATCAACAGACTGATGAAGGGCAGCACGGCGCCGTAGCGCACCAGCACACGCCAGCGCTGCGGATGCTCGACGGGCAATGCCAGTTCGGGCTTCACCAGGCCGACCAGGCACCACGGCGGGCAAGTGAGGAACAGGCCATAGGCCGCTCCCTGCAGAAACTCCAGCATGGTGTCGTCGATCCTCCCCTTTTACGCATTCGGCCCCATCATGATGCGGTGCCGGGCGCCGCTTAGCCACCCCGCATTGCAAGGCGGCTCACCGAACGTCGCCGTGATATGCTGCCGGGAGCGTTTCGTCCTCCAACAGCACGGTTATTCTCGTGACCCCTACCGAGCATCTCGCCAATGCCACCAGCCTGACCTGGCACCGTCAGCTGGCCCGCCTGTTCCAGGCCGCCGCCGGCAGCGGCTTTCCGAGCCTGCTGGAACAGACACTGCGCGAACTGGTCGGTTTCGACACCATCCTGATCAACACCTACAAGGGACAACGGCGGCCACTACTGATTCACGACAATTACCCGCCGACGTGCCGCGAACAGGGCATCGAACGCTATCTGAGCCAGGCCTACCTGCTGGATCCCTTCTTCAAGGCCGTGTACGACGGCCTGGAGAGTGGCGCGTACCGCCTGCGCGAACTGGCGCCGGACCGCTTCGAGAGCAGCGACTACTATCATCACTATTACCGCACCCTGGGACTCACCGACGAGATCGGCCTGTTCGCCAGGGTCGATACCGACGTGGTCATGGTGGTGTCGCTCGGGTTTCGCGAAGACGCTCCCCGGGTCACCCGCCGGGACCTGCTGGCGTTGCGGCACATCGCGCCGGTGCTGGAGGTCCTGCTCGGCGAGTACTGGAAATGGCAGGAGCACCGCTTCCACCAGTGTCTCGACGAACGGGAACCGGTGGAAGAGGCCTTCGACAGCTTCGGCCAGGAGAGCTTGACGACACGCGAACGGCAAATCGTGCGCCTGCTGCTGGCCGGCCACTCCACCAAGTCGGCGGCCCGCGAGCTGGGCATCAGCGACGGCACCGTCAAGGTCCACCGCAAGCATCTCTACCAGCGCCTCGAGGTCTCCAGCCAGTCGCAACTGTTCCGGCTGTTCCTCGATCACGTGGCGCTGATCTCGCGCCAGCAGGGCGGATGAGTCCCCATCCATGGGGAACGCCTCAGGTCAGGACCGACCATAGAACCACTCCGCCCCAGATCACCAGCACGCCGCCCAGGAGTCGTCCCAGCCAGTGCCCGGCCGGCGCCAGCTTCTCGACCAGCACCCAGAGCGCCAGCCCGGCAATCCAGAGCAGGCTCATGACGCCGCCGACGAACAGCAGCAGCATCAGCACCCAGCAGCAGCCGAGACAATAGGCGCCGTGGTGCCATCCCATCAGCAGGGCGCCCCGCCTGCCCTCGCGCCACCGGGTGAGCACAAACTCCAGCGGTGAACGGCAATGGCGCAGACAAGCCTCCTTGAGCGGCGACCACTGGTAGAGCCCGGCACCGATCAGCACCAGCCCCGCCACGCCCTGGCTGGTGAGCGCCAGCATCGGCGACAGCAGTGCCGCCCGCTGCAATCCGTACTGCAGCAGCACCGCTGCCAGGCTGAACAGCATCCAGACGATCAGATAACCGGCAGCGAAGAAGCCCGTCGCCGCGGCAGCCTCTCCACGGGCGCGACGCCGCCGGGTCATAGTGGCATGCAGCAGAAGCATGGGGGCGGCACTGGGCAGCATCATCGCCGCCATCATCAAGGCCCACATCAACAACATCAGCCCCGCATCGAGGAGCGACCAGGCACCCCCCGTCATGGGCATCAGCAGGCTCCCGCCACGCGCCATCAGGGCAGCCTCGGTGATCAAGTAAGCCCAGCACAGAACGATGACCAGGCACAGACCGCCGAGCACCCAGCGCCGATCGTGGCGTAACAGCCGCTCAAGCGGGTTCGCTTCCATGTCGCGACCCTCTAGGCGACGACTCCCTGAGGCGTCTGGATCACATGAGCCAAGGTGCTGTGAGACCCTTGGGTCGTGAAGGCCAGCTCACCGGTACTCTCGATATCCGCCGAGGCCACCTCACCCTCGAGATGCTCGAAGCCTTCCGGCATCACGACCCGGATGCGATGAGGCTCATCGGTCACGGGATTGCGGATCGGCGCCACCCGGGAACTCAGCGCACCGGGAATTTCGATGCGAGCCGTGCGCCCGGCCAGGTCGAATTCGAACTCGATCGGCGCGACGACGGGATCGTGCAGCCGAGCCACGATCAGGCTGAAGATATGGAAGAGCGTGCCTTCGTCGGAATGCGCCCCGGAAAGAATCTCGGACAGCGCCTCCAGCTGGTTAGGGCTGGCGCGTTCGTCGATCAACACCTGAGCATCCCCGTTACCCTCATGCAGCGGCCCCGGGAACTTCACCACCACGAAGAACCCCAGGCCGTCGAGGCGTGTATCGCCGAAATGGCCGGAGGTGATGCGCATGCCCAGGAAACCCTGGCATTCCCCCTCGGTGGGAGGCGCCTGGAAGTCACAGGGACAGCCAAAGGCGCAATTGCAGTTCTTGAGCCAGTCTCCTTCGAGACGCCAGTCTTGGCGGGACATAATGGAACCCTCTCTTTAGCCGTCGGACAGCGGCCGGTGGCCGGATGGGTCGCCGGCCCGTGAGGCTCCTTCCGGGAGCAGGACATCTTTCTCCCTGTCTGACTCAGTGTAGACGCAAAGCCATCGCCTCCGGAGACTGAGGCACCACACACCATCGGCCCGATGGGCAGGGCCTTGTCTCCAGCCCCGCGCCACCGAACACAGCCCCTTCAGGGCGCAGGCGTCAGCGTCATCCACAC
>NZ_BDEP01000015.1 GCF_001662305.1 Halomonas caseinilytica | reverse complement strand
GTTTATCTAAGGTTTTAGTTCTTTGGTCGGTTGTGACTTGAGCATGGCTAGTGGAAGAGAAGCTCTGGGGCATTCTCAACGCCATGCGGCTGAGAGTTTCCAACGGGCTGGCCGAGGCATTAAACGGCAAGATTCGGGGACTGAGAGTCAGGGCCAAGGGATACCGCAGCAAAGCACGTTTCAAGACGGCGATCCTGTTTCATTTCGGCGGGCTGGAAATGACACCTAACCCACTGAAATAGATGAAGAGCCGGTTTTATTCAGTGCACGAATTGCGTAGGGGAAGGAAGGCCTCTCTGGGCGTGTGACGCCTGTACACCGCCAGGTCTCCCTGGACACCGAAGGAGTGCTAGCCCTGAGAGACTAAGCGTTTTCAGGCTACTAGAGCCCTTGTCGCCACCCCAAGGGACTCTCATAGGGCTCCGGGACAGGCAATCACATGGGCATTTAATCAATCTCGGGTATCTACTGCAATCCTTTACAGACCATATTGCCTAGCCTGACTCACCACTACGCCCCTCAGGTCCGACTGCCGGGCCCAGAGCGACTCCCGCGGCCCGGCGGTGGGAATCAGCCTCATCCGCCCGCCGATCCGGTGGCTCTTGAACAGCCGCTGCTCGCCATCCAGTTCCATCACCACCAGGTCATCGTGTTGAGCAGGCTTCTGCTCGTCGACCACCAATAGATCACCTTCCATTAGCGGGCCACCCCCGCCGGCGTCTTCGCTTACCTCTACCAAGTAGCAGGTTGGCGTGAAACGTGTCAGATCATAACCTTCCAGCGCAGGATGATCGATACCCAGACACGCCGGGCCCAAGTAGTTCACTCGCATCTTTTCCCTGCCAGTTCATTCACCCTTCAGTTTCGCCCTCTACCGAGCTCCGCCACTCGTTGAGAGCTCCGGAGAGGAGCTATAAAGAGCGAAGCAACCACACATTTCATGATTCAAGAGTCATTCTTGACACGTTCCTTTCTCACTTTATCACGAATTCTTTGCAAAAGATGAAAATTCTTCTCAACAACCACAGAGATAGAGTTTATTTGTGCAAATGTTAGAAAAAGAGCAGCAGCGACTGACAAGGACTTTAATACACTCACTTCAATCCCAAAATAGGTATAAGCTTTTAAAATCGGGAGCGCCACCTTAATGACAATCACACTAACGATAACAACCGAGGATAGCAAAACTATCTGAAAAAGTTCAGAGAGATAATTGGCATCTTTAACAGACTCATTAAGAGTCTGCGTTACATCTTCCCTATCATGATGGCCAACGTCTTTTATCGCATTAGGGTAAATTATGGCAATCCAAGCCCCTATAATTGCAAAAATTATGGAGGAAACATTAAGCAGTACTGACAGAATTTCTGAAAAGTCTTCTCTAGAAAATTCTTCCAGCCGTCCATGTGTTGCCCAACCCAGCAGCGCTGCCACAGCAAACCCGATTAGCAATCGAAGAAACATGACGAGCCCCCCTATGGCAAAGACTTCCTTTTCTTATTCACTGCCTGATATAGATCTTCAGCATCAATAAAACCAGTATAGCTTTTGGAGAACTCCAAGTCTACTTCTTCCCTAACAGCATTCCCAAGAAACGAGATGGACTGAGACTCGTTAGTTACAGCAGAAAGCCCTATGAGATCGCCATTCTCAAATGCCTCCAAAGCTTTTTCATGAAGATCAACAACCTCTTCTTTAGTCGGCCTCCAAGAGATTTCGCTTTTATACCGCACACTAGTATAGCTTCTTGTTTTTGATCCTAGCCCCTGAAAAATCCCATACTTAAAAACCTTCGCTTCCTTAAATCTCTCAGCTGAAGTCTTTTCCTCGCCAGCATCTGATGCCATCAGGAATTTTTCAGTCCTTCTCAACCTAGTTATCTTATCAAGATTCTCAATTAGAAGAGGAAGTGTGTTGCCACTTTTAAGTATAGAAAAACTTACTCTCGGCTGCACATTTGGCACAACATTTTTTACATCCCCATCAGGCGCATACCCATGAACTGAATTCACAAGATCTTTCTCACCAACTTAGTCTTTTGTAACAGCAACCCACTTCCCAGCCCGATGGCGCATAAAGCCATCAACATAGTTTTCCAGATTCGACTTCCCTCTTTCAGAATGATCAAAAAGCAAAGCTATCAATGAATTATCATGAAACCGAAACCAGAAATAAATTGGAAAACCCGGGATATATTTTTTTATATCAAAAGTATTCTTCTGAACCTCACCTGCTGCTCCAGGCTGGTCAGACCGAGGAAGCCCATAGATATCACCTTTATTAGAGTTCACTTCCTTCCATAGCACTACGACCGCCTCATTAGAGGCTGCATCGTAATATCCATCAACAAAATAGGTTTGTTTAGGAGTAGTTCTCAACCCAGTAGCATATGTGAATGTATTTTCTATAGCGGAAGTCCCCTTTCCCCACCGGATAAGCTCTTCCACAACCTCTTTTGGGGAGGGGAAACCCGTCGCAGGCACCCTACCATTTTTATAATGACAACTATTTATTCTATATGCCGTAGCTGTCACTTCCATATTTACAACTTTCCTGCGCATAAAACACCTTCCCCACCAATGACCAGCAATAGACTTTCTTAAATTTCTTCCCAGTCTGCTTCTATACGAAGCGCTTCTGCCAAGACTAGGTCAGCATAATCTTCACCAAACCCATTAAACCTATATTCTTTTCTCTCTTTTAAATCTAAGACCCTGCAACTCTCGACCGGGACTTCGCATGATTCACTAACCAAAAAACAAATATAATTCGCTCTACGCTGAGACATTCTTTCCGCTCCACTAAAGTGGAGCTTTATTAGCCGATCTTCACCATTCACCCTATAAAACAGCTCCGGATTACATCTTACTCTCGTTGAGCTGACAGTATAGACCCCCACCTTAGGGTCATAATGATAGATATTTTTACCTTCAGCCCATCTGATGAAGCTGAGCGCTATCGCTTTATAATTAGACCTCTTTTTCTCATCGACACCTTCAGCATAATTCCGAAGATCCTTGAACGTTCGATTATGCTTAAAAAGCCCCTTGATTTTTTCTCTAAGAGGTCGATAGTAATCCTTGTACGGCCTGTACTCGCCTTTGTTCTTATATTTTTTCTCTTTTCCCTTCTTTCTTCTTGGATCAATAACTGCCAGGTAAGAAAACTCTGCCACTGTTAGTTCTGGCATACCCCCTCCCTGTATCCATCTAAGCTATTTGTTAAAAAAACCCACCCAATCTTCACACATCCCCCCAAAACCTCTACTTCGCGCATTTTGTCGGGGCAAATCATCCAGGGCTAGTAGTTTTCAACAACCGAATTCAGCTCATATCAGCCCAGCCCATCATGATGAGCAGCATAGCGGCAGATTCATTGACCTTTTGATTCGCAAACATCTTGCGGTTAGCGGCCTCGTCGGCTTCAGGCTTGAACATGTCATCAAGCTGAGAAACGAGTGTTTCAGCAAGCGGGCGAATATCGGCAACGCCGTTGATTTTGTTCGCAATTTCGGGCTTCAAGCTCCCCTGCTGATAGGCGGCGGCTAGCAGGTCCCCGGCCGTAGCTAGCTTGTTGGCGTGGCTGGCGTCTTGCCACTCCAAGGCAGACTCGTTGTGTAGAGTTCCATTTTCATACCACTCGGCGGCGAAGGCTTGTGGGGTGGCCACCAATAGAAGTGCGGCCAGCAGGAGGGTCTTTTTCATCTCTGTTCCCTTACGTAAAAAAACAGCCCTCTGATGGGGCTTTTGGGTCATGTCAGGCGCGTTATTGCAATATTGCAATAACGCGCCTCACGGCTAAAAAATCTTGCCGATTCGGACTTCACACCGGCCCAAGATCTGCACCTCGCGCATCTGCTCGGGGCGGATCATCTCGGGCTGGTAGTGCTCGTTATCGCTGATCAGGTACAGCGCGCCACCGGCCAGGCGCTGCACCCGCTTGATACGGCGTTCGCCGCTGATCATCAGCAGGAATACCCCTTCCTGACGAAAGTCGGTATCGCCCAGGTTGACCAGTACCCAGTCGCCGTCGGCCAGGGTGGTTTCCATGGAATCACCGCGCACCTTAATGCCGGCGACCTGCTCGGGGCTGATCCCCATCGACGTGAGCTGTGCCTCCGGGAAGTAAATCTGACCTTCCACGCGCTCCTGCTCCAACGAGCGGCCGGCACCGGCTGCACCCTCCACGTCATAAAGATTTACCTCAGCAAACCCAGGACCAGGGGTGTTGGTGGCAGGAATCGGTGTGCCGTCCGTAACGCGATAGGCGGCACCTGCCTGATCCAGCATTGAATCCAAACGAATGCCTTCAATTACATACCTTATATCGACACCCGCAGACGCTACTGCTGAGAGGTAGTCCGCCTTCGGGCTGCGCTTATCGCTTTCATAGAGCATCTGGGTGTTCTTCGTGATGCCAGCGATGTCACCAAGCTCGGTCTGGGAGAGCTTTAATCGGGCTCGCTCTTCACGCAAACGCATCCCAATAGAATCCATTAGATTTCACTTTCCCGTTGACAATGGAATCATATGATTCCACTATTGAAATC
This sequence comes from Halomonas caseinilytica, assembly GCF_001662305.1. Classification (GTDB taxonomy): domain Bacteria; phylum Pseudomonadota; class Gammaproteobacteria; order Pseudomonadales; family Halomonadaceae; genus Halomonas; species Halomonas caseinilytica. Next base: position 276,350 of record NZ_BDEP01000015.1, on the reverse strand, counting down.
ACACGCACACACACAGGACCACACTATGCCCCGGCCCATGACTCGCGAGCAAGCGAGGGCGGAGCTGAACCGGCGCGGTATGACAGTCGCCGGCTTCTGCCGCGCTCACGACCTCAACCAGAACCTGGTCTACGACCTGCTGGCCGGCCGCAAGAAGGGACTGCGGGGCGAGGCCCACCGTGCTGCTGTGCTACTCGGCATCAAGGATGGCGTCATCGATGGTGTCGAGGATTTCCCCCTAAGTCCGATCGCTGAGCCGAACAAGGAACTGCCGCCATGTATCAGGACGTCAAGCGCATTCGCACCCGCTATGCCGCCATCAACCTCGATGAACAGGAACGCAAGCTGATCGATGCCCTGGTGGAGTACACCGGCGAATCGAAAGCCACCCTGCTGCGCCAGTTGGTGCTCAAGGAAGCGCTCGAAACGCTGGGCGCCGGCGACCTGTATGCCTCCACTCTCGCTCAGCGCGCCCAATGAGGGCAGGCCCAAAAAAGGTCCCCAAGGAGCACCGCATGCCGCGAACGCCCGACGAAATGCGCCTGCCGCTGGACGCCGAGCTCGAGCAATACCTCGAGGCCGTGTGTGACAGCGAAGGGCTCGAATCGCTCGACCAGGCTGCGGAGTGGCTACTGCGTCGACGCCTGCGCAAGGGCACCACCGGCCTCACCGGACGCCGCCGTGCCATCTACCCCGTCCATCAACCAGGAGGTCATCGGTGAGGATCACCTGCCCGCACTGCGATGAACGTGCCATCACACGCACCAGCCGGCGGCCGCTCCCGGTCTTCTACGAGGTCTTTGCCCAGTGCACCAATCCGCACTGCAGTTGGAGCGGCAAATTGCAGGTGGAGTTCGTCACTACAACCAACCCCAGCCGGACACCTCGGGACGACATCAATATCCCGGTCGAGCCGGCGTCACGACGAGCTCTGATCGAGCAACTCACACCTACGCAAAGCTGAGGTACCCCATGACGCTCAACATCCATCACGGTGCCGCCCTAGGCGGTAACGGCCAGGCCCCGCACCTCGAGCCCGCCAATCTGGCCACCGCCAGGCTCTGGCAACACCAGACCATGCGTCGCTGCGATGCCATCCAGGACAGCATCGAGCACCTGGTTACCGAGAGTGGCTTGACCGAAAGCATCGCCGAGGACGCCACCCTGCAGGCCTTCGCCGAGCTCGAAGGGATCAACAAACATCACCGCATCGACGTCGATGCCAGTACATCGCGCCTGCTGATCATCCGAACGCCTGCCGGCGAGCGCGTCGCGCTCACCATTACCGATCTGCTGGCCCTGGTTGCGCCAACGTCCCTGGCCGAGAAGGGCCTCACATTTCAGCCCGTTGGCCGCCGCCTGCTGGTCCTCGACCGCGCTGAACACTGAACTCAAGACGTTCCGGGGAGGTAACCGCATGTCTGCCGATATTCGACCGTTTCCCGCACCGGCCCGGTCAAGTGCTGAACCCGTCCAGCAGGACCGTGGCGAATGGGGTGCCTTGCGCGCCGAACTGCATAGCCGCTGCGCCGACGAGGACCTCGCCGCGCTCTGGGCCGATCTCGCTATCGGCGAGCGCCGCACGCTGCTAGCCAGTGCCCGCATGTCGGCTGACCCCCGCGTGGCCATCCATGATCTGCCCAAGTCAGCCCGCGATGCTCTACGTGCCGCCATCGAGCGTATGAGCCAGTACGCCGGCCGGCTGCGTGGACACCTCGCCGGCAACCGTCCACACCCAAGCCGCGAACTTGCCGGCCACGCCCGACAGGCGTTGGCCGAAGGCAACACCGAAGCGGCCCTGCACTGGCTGGCCATCATCGAACGCGGGGTGGCGTGATGATCAACCAGACCATGCTGAGCCTCTGGAATGGCCACCGGGATATGCGGCGTATCGCCGATCAGTTGCGTCGGGCTGGCCAATACGCGGCCGCCAATGACTTCGAGAGTGCTGCCGAAAAGCTCGCAAAGCAGTTGATCAGCGTCGAATCCATCATCGGCAAGCACCTCCAGGAGTCAGCATGACTGCGCTCGAGCAATCCAGGCAGTTCGGTACCGCCGAATGTGTGACGTGGCGCGGGCGTATCTTCGAGGCCCTGCCGACCTTGGCCGAGGATCTGGCCAACGGTTTCGTCTACATTGCCAAGCGCCACGGCAATGCCGCCGGCAATACTTGGCTGCGCCGCAACACGCAGGATCTCGTCGATCCTGGCCACATTTACCGCCGCTTCGCGCCGATCGCCAGCGACCTCGAGCGCGGGGCCACCTCCCTGCAGCGCCTCGAGCCGACCACTATCCAGGGCATCCAGTCGGCCTGTCGCTGGCTGGCCAGTATCGAGCAGCGCCTCACCGTCGGTGGCCTCAACGCCAGTCACGATGATGACGCTCTGGTCAGCTACGCCGAAGCCCAGGCCCGCGCCGCCGAGGACGAACGCCAGAAGCTCATTGGGAGCATCAGCGACTACAACCGTCGCCGTCGCTTTGGCCTGTTGCCGCCGGCGCTGCCCGAGGTCACGCCCCTGGGCGAGACGCTCTCGCAGCAGGTTCGCGACTACCAGGAACACCTCGCCCGCTCGCGTAACGCGCTGTCGCCAATGATGCCCTGCGTGCCGCTGCTGGCCGTTTTCCGCTGGCACTATCGCCCGCCGATGAGCCTCAGCGTGGCCAATCACATGGCCCTCAAGGCAGCCCGTCGGCGCGCCGCCGCCCACGGCATCGAGGCACCGCCCCGGCGTCTGGACGAGTCGGTCCAACTGGCCAAGCTTACCTGCTCGCAGTGGTGGCGCCGCAAGCTGCGACGCACCGCCGGTCGCCGCCTCGAGCAGGTGCAGCGCGAAGCCCATCGCGTTCACAAGCGCGCCGGCATCTACTGCAGCGACATGACGGTCGAGCGCCGCCGCTCCCAGAAAGTCCGCAACCGCGCTCTGTTGGAAACTCTCGAGGCCATCAACCAGGACGGCCAGGTCTATACCCTCGCCGAGCTGGCCGAACTGGGCCTAGCCAATCCCGATCACCGCCGTGCCGAACTGATGCTGCGCATCAACGACACCGAGGCCGAGTCCCGACGCCTCGGGCACATCGGCATGTTCTACACCATCACCACACCGAGCCGCTTCCACCCGGTGCTGTCGCGCAACACACGGCGCAACCGCAAGTATGACGGTTCCACCCCGCGCGAGGCTCAACAGTACCTGCAAGCGCTGTGGGCCAAAGCTCGCGCCAAGCTGGCTCGCGAGGGGCTCAGAGTCTACGGCATTCGCGTAGTCGAGCCCCATCACGACGGCACCCCGCACTGGCACCTGCTGCTCTGGATGCAGCCAGGTGCCGAGGCTCGCGTGACAGAGATCCTGCGCGAATACGCCGAGGCCGAGTCCCCGGAAGAACTGCTCGACCGCTGGGGCCACAAGACCACCGCCCGCTTTGATGTCGAAAAGATCGACTACACGAAAGGGACGGCGGCTGGCTACGTCGCCAAGTACATCTCGAAGAACATCAACGGCGAGCAGTTCGCCCGCGATGGCGTCGAGGGCGACCACCAGGACCGCTACGGCCACGACCTCAGCGAGAGTGCCCCGCGCATCGAGGCCTGGGCGACCACCTGGGGCATCCGCCAGTTCCAGTTCCAGGGCCTGCCCAGCGTCACTGTCTGGCGGGAGGTTCGTCGCCTCACCGAGCAGCAGGAAGAGCAATTACGCCAGTGGGAGGAGGCCACCCGGCCCACGCCCCAGGCTGCTGCTCAGTTCACAGAAATTCGCCAGGCCGCCAACGCCGGCCAGTGGGATCAATTCTTGCGCCTCATGGGCGGTCCCAACACACCGCGCCGTGACCAGCCTATCAAACCCTGGCGCGTCACGCGCATGGATACCCAGCGCGACGAGTTCAGCCATGCCACAGGTGAGGTCGATCAGGGCCTCGAGGCGCGCGGGCGTTACGGCGAAACCGTCCAGACCACCTGGGGCCTCGTCGTCAACGACGGACGCGGCCGCCAGGCCGAATACCTCACCCGGCTGTTTCGCTGGGAGATTCGCCCCCGCCACCAGCGGGCGGAGGGTCAGGGAGCCGGCGCCCCTTGGACTTGTGTCAATAACTGTACGGGGGTGGATATCACGCCCCGCCAGCCCTCACCGGAGGTGCTCGCTGAACAGGTCCAGCGATTCGAAGCATGGCGCCAGAGCGAGGAGGTTCGCGCCATCGAGGAAGACGCGGCCTTCGAGGCCCGAGAAGTTCGCGCCGCCGCCCGGCGGCTATTCCAACCACCACCGCCACCCGCGCAGGAAGAATGCTTCCCGCCGGAGTTGTGCTGATAAAAACGGAGGACGACATGCGCAGGAAACGCATCGATCAAGGCGCCCCACGCGGCACCCTGCAGGACGCCGGCGAGCTCGCCGTGCTCACAGAGAATAGCGGCCAGGTACACCACCGGCATGCCATCGTCATCGCCTTCGACAGCGAGGACGAGTTGCGAAAGGCCATCATCGATCACCGATGTGCGTACCGCGATGGCCAACGGGTACAGGAGATCAAGGCCAATGGCTGATAACGCCGACTTCGCCACCGACCTGCTGGAACGACGCATGGAAAGCGCCCTCGCCCACCGCCGACTGCCACCTGCCCCGGCCGCCAACGACGAGTGCGAAGAGTGCGGCGACGAGATCCCTGCGGCCCGACGCGAGGCCGCGCCCTGGGCCAACACTTGCATCGAGTGTCAGGAGATCAACGAACGGAAACGCCGTCATGTCCGATAAACGCTTGCCCCGCGGCGTTACTACCGGCGCCGTATTCAAAAAAATCACGCAATGCTTCCAACATTGCCAAAGGAGGCCCCAACGATGAACACCTACTTCGGACTACTGGCGGAGTTCGACGGTCGCAGCGAGCTTCCTCTCGACGAGGTTGCCCCCCGCTACTTCGGCATCAGCGCCCGAACCGCCAGCACCCGAGCCGGCGCCCAAGCCCTACCGGTGCCCACCTACCGTGCCGGTGACTCCCAGAAATCCCCCTGGCTGGTCAGCGCGGTGGATCTCGCTGAGTACCTTGACGAGAAGCGGGCCGAGGCGCACAAGATGTGGCAGCGCGTTAATACGTGATTGATCAGGCGCCCGGGGACTGACGCAACGCCAAGTTTTCCGGGCGCAGATGCGTGTACCTTTTCAGCACATCCCAGCTCTCATGCAGTGTGAACTGTTGCACTTCGACTATCTCGTAACCCGCTTCAAAGAGCCGAGATGTCGCCTCATGTCGCAGGTCATGAAAGCGTAGATCTTCTATTCCGCAGGCGGCGCACGCCGCCCGCCAGCGGGTTCCGATCGACTTTCCGTTGTAGGGAAAGATCCTCTCCTCACCCTGTGTCCGCGGCTGTCTTTGGATGATGGCCATGGCCTCGTAGCTCAGCTTGAAGCGCTTGTGGTTGCCCCACTTCTGTCGTGGGTGCTTGGCATCACGTACCCAACACGTCATGGCCTTCTCGTCGAGATCCTCCCAAGTGAGGCGGGTGATCTCCTCCTGGCGCCTCGAGGAGGCAATAGCGAAGTCCATGATGTCTTCCATGGGAATGATTGCGCTGGGCCGAATCCGCTGCGAGCGGCGGAAGTAGGCTCGGATTTGTTCGATCTCCTCACCCGTTGGCCGTCGATCCCGGGAACCCGGCCGGGAAACCAATCCTTTGCTGCGCATCAACAGCTTGGCCGACTCGAACTCGTTGAGCTCCACTGGCATCTTCCAAGCCGCCGCAGCCGTCTTGAGGATGATGCCCAGCCAGGTGATGTCTTGGTTGATCGTCGAAGGCTTGATGCCGCTGTTCCGACGTATCACGGCGTGCTCGATGATCTGCTCGCTTGTCAGGTCGGTGACCTGCACCCTAGCGATCGGGAAGCGCAGTAGTTGCTGGATGGTAGCCCGTTTGGAACGGCCAGCGTCCTGGGCAAACTCATGGATGTAGCGTTCGATAGCATCGCCCAAGGTCACACCCCGCCATTTCGCCGAAAGGACCCCACCAGGGCTGTTCAGTTCGAGTTCACGACGTTTGGCCCACTCCTCTGCCATCGCCTTCCTAGGGAACGTTCTCGACTCGGAAAAGTCTGGTTGTCCACGTCGAGAAATGCGGATCTGTGCTAGGTATGAGAAACTGCCGTCCTTTCGCCGACGCTTCCTGATCGTCGCCACGCGGGCCCTCCTGATGTACCAAATTGCCAAGGCCCCGTGTGCCAAATCTGTACCAACACATGGCGAAAAACAGGGCAAAACCACTGTAAATATGAACAGTCATGAATGATATGGCAACCGCCACAACCGGTATGAATACTGACACCGCGCGCCCGGAGCTAGATAGGACTTTCTCCGTCGCGCCTATGATGGATTGGACCACCCGCGATTACCGCGCCTTCGCTCGCACCCTGACACGTCGTGCCCTGCTCTATACCGAGATGGTCACGACCGGGGCTATCCTGCATGGTTCACCGCGGGTGCGCTTTCTGGGGTTTGATGCCGTCGAGCATCCATTGGCCCTGCAACTGGGCGGCAGCGATGCCGGCGAGCTCGCCGAGTGCGCCGCCATTGCCGAGGCATGGGGCTATGACGAGGTCAACCTCAACGTGGGCTGTCCCAGCGACCGCGTACAGAACAACCTGATCGGCGCCTGCCTGATGGCCTACCCCGACAAGGTCGCCGCGGCGGTCAAGGCGATGCAAGCAGCCGTCTCTATTCCAGTGACCGTAAAATGCCGCATCGGCATCGACGATCAGGATGAAGACGCCGACCTCGCACACTTCATCCAGCACGTCGCCGATGCCGGCTGCAACACCTTCATCGTGCACGCACGCAAGGCCTGGCTGGAAGGGCTCTCCCCCAAGCAGAACCGTGACGTGCCACCTCTCAACTATCCGCGCATTCACCGCCTGAAGGCTCAGCACCCCGAGCTGCACATCGGGTTGAACGGCGGCCTCAAGACCCTGGACGATTGCCTCGGGCAGCTTGATCACGTCGACAGCGTGATGGTCGGTCGCGAAGCCTATCAGAACCCTTGGCTACTGGCGTCGGTGGATTCCCGCCTGTACGACCAGCCGGATCCGGCGGAGAGCCGGCACGCGGCGGCGCGTGCGCTGCGCCCCTACATCGCCCGCCGGCTCGAGGAAGGCGCCCGACTCAATCACCTCACCCGCCATCTCCTGGGGCTGTTCCAGGGCTGCCCGGGAGGTCGACGTTTCCGGCGTCATCTGTCCGAAAACGCTCACCGTGACGGCGCCGGCCTGGCGGTGTTCGACGATGCCCTGGGCCTGGTGGCCGAGGACCAGCCTGCCCTGGCAAGCTGATCGCGTCCTTGCTCAGTAGAGCGAGTCCGGTGGCGGCTCCAGGCTCGACTGGAAGGTTTCCACGGCGTTCTCGGCCTCCTCTATGACATCGAAGCGTGCGATATGGAACAACGCCTCGCCCTCATTGACCAGCGGCAGACGCCCCATCCCGATGACGATGCCATCAGCCATCGACAGCACCTCGCCCTCGGCATTGCCGAAAGGATCGGCGACGCGCCCCAGCCGCTCACCCTTGGCCACCCTCGCACCTAGGCGCACCTGGGGGCGCAGGATGCCGTCGATCGGGGCTCTCGCCCAACTCGAGCCGGTTGCCAGCTCCGCCACCGGAGGGGTACGACGCCGATGCTCGCCACTGAGCATGCCGAGGCGGCGCATCACTCTCAGCACGCCACGCACGCCTGGCGTGATCGCCCATTCGTCGAAACGCAGCGCCTCGCCAGCTTCGTAGGTCAATACCGGCGTGCCACGATTCTGCGCATAATGTCGCAGGCTGCCTTCCCGCAATTCCGCATTGAGGATGATCGGCGCGCCGAAGGCGCTGGCCATGCGCTCTGTCTCGTCATTCGACCCCAACTGAGCCCGGATCTGCGGCAAATTGGTGCGATGGATGGCACCGGTGTGCAAATCGATGATATGGGTTGCCTGATCGACGATCTGCTCGCGGAACAGTGCCGCCACCCGACCACCCAGCGAGCCCGATTCGCTCCCCGGAAAGCATCGGTTCAGATCGCGCCGGTCCGGCAGGTATCGGCTGTGTTGCACGAATCCGAACACATTGACGATGGGAACGGCGATCAGAGTGCCCCGCAACCGTGCCAGTTGCCGCGAGCGCAACAGGCGTCGCACGATCTCCACCCCATTGATCTCGTCGCCATGAATACCGCCACACACCAGCAGCACCGGCCCTGCTTGCCGGCCATGCACGATCTCGACGGGAATGTACAAGGGAGCATGGGTGTAAAGCCTGGCCACGGGCACATCGATTTGCTGCCGGGTCCCGGGGGCTACACGCATATCGGCCATTTCGAAGGGAGCGCGCGCCATCGTCGGTCCTTGTCTGATGGAAGAAGGTTCTGCTTCGCCTTATACACGCAACGCGCATCAAGGGCGAGTCGTAGCTGTCACCATACAACAACGAATGTAAAAGCTGTCACCCTCGGGTAGAATAGACAGCACGCATCATCCGGAGTCGAAATCCCCCATGGCCAGACGTACCAAGGCCGAAGCCGAGGCCACGCGCGAGGCGCTGCTGGACGCCGCCGAAGATGTCTTCTTCGAGAAAGGAGTCGCCTGCACCTCGCTGGAGCAGATCGCCCGGCATGCCGGCATGACCCGCGGGGCCGTCTACTGGCATTTCCGCAACAAGGCCGATCTGTTCCGCGCCATGCTCGACAGGGTCCGGATGCCATTCGAGGAACTCGTAGCGGAAACTGCCCCCAGCGACGCTTCACCTCTGGAGGCGATTCGTCTGGGCTGTCAGCTCGGGTTCCGTCGCCTGGAGCAGCCCCGTCATCGGCGCGTGCATGTCACTCTGGTTCACCGCTGCGAGTTCTTCAGCGATATCGATCCCCGCGCCATGGAAAGCGAGATGGCCAGCGAATGCCTGGACGCTTTGCTGATCTATCTCACCCAGGCCCGGGACCAGGGGCTGCTACGCCAGGACCTCGACCCGGAAGTGGCCACCAAGCTTCTTCAGTCGACCCTCAGTGGCCTCTTCCATGACTGGCTGCGCGATACCGAGGCCTTCTCCCTCTACGAACGCGGGACCCAACTGGTCGATACCCAACTTCGTCTGTTCGAGCGGGACAATCATTCAGGCTGACGGCGTCGAGCCATTGTGGCCATGTCGTTGCCCTTCGGACGTCTCGTGATGACCGACCAGGTGCAACCGCACCAGCCGAGTGCGGGCATCCAGATAGTCCTCTTCGAGCACCGAACGGTAAGCATCGATATCCGGTAGATACTTGACCAGGATCCGGGTTTCGCCCGTCCTGGGCTGGTTGTCCGTCTTGCCCAGCAATTGAACCTCGCGAGCCTCATCATCATCCATCACGGCGCTGGCACGCCCATTCTCAGCGACACTGGTGACCTGGACCCGCTCGCCGAGCAAGCAACGCCGAGACAGGCCGGGGTGGCGATGCAGCCGGCAATGCAACCGCCGGCACACCCCCGCCGTCACGGGTGACGCCAGCGCGAACGACAACCACAGCACCACGACGCCTACCGGCACCCGGAAAAAGCCCAGCGGTACCCAACTGAGCACCAGCAACTCGACGACCAGCGTCACGGCGCCGGCCAGTAGCGTCAGTATGGTCAAGGCTACCGAGACAGGCACGCCGGCGAATCCGAGCGACACCATGGTACTGGCCAGATGGTCCTCCTTGAGGCTGTCCCGCTCGAACAGCTCAGTAGGCACCAAGCGCAGCAGCACCAGCAGCCAGTACACGCCCAGAAGTGCCAACAGCACGGTGAAAACGATCAGCGGAAAGCGCAGGGCAAGATCGGTGATGGCGTTCATGGCATCCTCCTCCCGCCGGTCCCGTTAGCCGGCAAAGTGCTCTTCTATCCATCAGCATAGTCGAATAATCCCGAGCGACGCCTCCCTTTTTGTCTCGAACATCGCGTTGTCACTTCCCGCACAAAAAAACGGGCATCGTTCCCGAAGGAACGATGCCCGCCTGCACTCGAGCACGCCAGGTGCTCAGTGCGTATCGTGCTCCAGCGCCGGCTCGTCGCCACCATGGTCATCACGCTGGCCTTGCGTCTTGCGCCTCAGCCAGTCAGAGACACCCGCGATCATGGCGTAGAAGGTCGGCACGAACACGCTGCCAAGAACAGCCACCGAGGCCATACCCATCGCCACCGTGGTGCCGATATGGTGACTGCTGGTGTCACTGGCACCGGTTGCCAACGCGAGTGGCAAGGTACCGAAGATGAACGCCAGCGAGGTCATGACGATCGGACGGAAACGCAGATGTGCCGCCGTGATGGCCGCCTCGCGGATCGTCTTGCCTTGCTCGCGGCGCTGCAGCTCGGCGAACTCGACGATCAGGATGGCGTTCTTCGCCGCCAGGCCGACCACCACCAGCATCCCGATCTGCACGTAGACACTGGTATCGAGCCCGCGCAGCGCGATGCCACCAATGCCACCGAGGAAGGCGAACGGCGTGGCTGTCAACACCGCCAGCGGCAGCGACCAGCTCTCGTACTGCGCCGCCAGGATCAGGAACACCATCAGTATGCCGAAGATGATGGCCAAGGTTGCGGCACTACCGGCCTGACTCTCCTGATAAGCGGTACCGGTCCAGCCCATGCCCCAGCCGTCACCAAGCTCCTCCTGGACGACCTGCTCCATGGCCTCGATTGCCTGGCCCGAACTGTAGCCAGGGGCCGCACCCCCCTGGAATTGCGCGCCGGAATAGACACCGAAGCGTGTCACTACCGCCGGAGCCGTCTTGCGTTCCATGGTCACGAATTCGGAAAGCGGGATCCGCTCACCATCGCCACCCCGAACATAGACGTTGGAGATATCATCCGGCGTCTTGCGGAACTCGTCTTCGTTCTGCAGGTAGACCTGGAAATTGCGCCCCTGGTAGCTGAAGTAGTTGACGAACCCGTTGCCGAAGGTATTTCCCAGCGTCGAGTTCAGCGACTCCATCGGCACGCCGTAGCTCATCGCCTTCTGGCGGTCGATCTTGGCCTCGTAGGACGGCACATTGACATTGAAGGTAGTGAAGACCTGACTCAGTGCCGGATGCTCGCTGGCCGCCTGCATGACCTTCAGAGAAGCCTGATAGAGCTCTTCGGGAGACGCCCCCTCATAGGACTGCAGATATCCGGTGAAACCGCCCGTGGTCGAAAGACCGACGATCGGTGGCATGTTGAAGGCCATGGCCGAGCCCCCCGGAATCTGAGCACCGAACTGCATGATCTTGTTGATCAGTTCGGATGCCGTCAGGTCACGCTCGCCCCAGGGCTCCATGTTGACGAAGATGATGCCGCGTGCGGTATTCACCGAGCTCGTCAACATGTCATAGCCCGCCACCGCCGTGGAGAACTTCACCCCTTCCACGTCTTCGATGGCAGAGCTCAGCTTGTTCATGTACTCCTCGGTTCGCGCCAGCGACGCCGAGTCCGGCAGCTGCACCGAGGCCAGCACGATCCCCTGGTCAGTCTCGGGCACCAGTGTCGAAGGTGTACTCTGATAAAGCCACCAGGAACCCGCACCAACCAGGGCGGTCAGCAGCAGGGCCAATCCCCAGAAGCGAACCAGCACCTTGACGGTCCACATATAGATGGCGGTGACACCGGCGAAGAAGCGGTCGAACAGGCGCAGCGGCGTGCGAACCGCGCGCATGAAGGCCGATTCCTTGCGGTGCAGATCATGCTTGATGAAGATCGCCGAGAGCGCCGGGGTGAAGGTCAATGCCATCAAGGCCGAGAAGGCCACCGACACGGCGATGGTCAAGGCAAACTGCTGATAGATCTGCCCGCTGAAGCCACCGAGGAAAGCCACCGGCACGAACACCGCCGCCATGATCAACGAGGTCGCGATCACAGGGCCCCCAACCTCCTTCATGGCCCGGATCGTCGCCTGCATGACGGTGATATCTTCTTCCTCGCTGAGCACCCGTTCGACGTTTTCCACCACCAGGATCGCGTCGTCGACCACGATACCTATCGACAGCACCAAGGCGAACAGAGTCAGCAAGTTGATGGAAAAGCCAAAGGCATAGAAGCCTGCGAAGGTCGCCAGTACCGAGACCGGCACCACCGACATGGCGATCACCGTGAAGCGCCAGTTCTGCAGGAAGATGAACAGGATGACGCCAACGATCAGGAATGCCTCGATGAAGGTATGAAATACCGTTTCCACAGAGGCGTCGATGAACTGGGTCGTGTCGTAGGGCGTCACATATTCGAGCCCCGGCGGGAAGCGACCGGACAGCTCATCCATGACCTCTTCCACACCCCGGGCCGTTTCCAGCGCATTGGCACCAGGCTGTTGATTGATCATGATCGGCGTCATGGTGCCGCCGTTCAGCTTCGCATCGATACCATAGAAGGAAGCCCCCAGCTCGATGCGCGCCACATCACCCAACCGCAATGCCGACCCATCGGGGTTGGTACGCAGGAAGATCTCGCGGAAGTCGTCGGGATCCGACAGCCGGCCTCCGGCGGTAATGGTATAGGTGAAGGCGCGTGGGTCGGCCTGTGGCGTGGCCGCCAGGCTGCCCGCCGGCACCTCGGTGTTCTGAGCTCGGATCGCGCTGGCCACTTCGGCTGGCGTCAGGTCGTATTGCGCCAGCTTGTCCGGGTCCATCCAGACACGCATGGCAAATTCACCGCCACCCAGCACTTCAGCGTCACCGACCCCTGGCACCTGGCGCAACTCATCCAGGATATTGAGGGTGGCATAGTTCTGCATGAACACGGAGCCGTAATCGCCATCCGGCGAGATCAACGACACCAGCATCAGAATCGAACTGGAGCGCAGCTCCACCGTCACGCCCTGATCCTGCACCGCCTCTGGCAGCTGGGACAGCGCCCCCTGGACCCGGTTATTGACATTGATGGTGTTGATATCGCCATCGCTGCCGATGTTGAAGGCCACGCTGAGGCTCATCGAGCCATTGTCGGCACTGGTCGAGGTCATGTAGAGCATGTCCTCGACACCGTTGATGGCCTCCGCCAGCGGCGCCGCCACCGTCTGCGCCACGGTCTCGGCATCCGCCCCCGGGAAGGTGGCGGAGACCGAGACCGTAGGCGGCACGACGCTGGGGTACTGCTCGATCGGCAGTACCCGCATGCTCATCAGCCCGATCAGCGTCAGGATGATGGCAAGCACCGATGCGAAGATCGGCCGCTTGATGAAGAAGTTGGAGAAGTTCATTCCGCCGCGTCCTCTTCGGCCGGCGCGGACGGCTCATCGGGGACCTGTTCCTGGCCGCCCTCGGCCGACGCTCCGCCTTGTCCTTGCGCTTGTCCCTGCCCTTGGCCTTGTTGCTGAGACTGGCGCTGTTCGTCCATCAGCGACTCGGCATCGCCGTCGAAGGGCTGGGGATCGATCGGCGTACCCGGCTCCAGACCGCCCGGGTCGCTCACCACGACTCGCTCACCGCTTTCCAGGCCATCCACCAGGATCTGCCAGGGGCCTGCCAGCTCGCCAAGCTGTACCGTGCGTGCCCGAGCCACATTGTCCTCGTCAAGCACGAAGACCTGCGGCCCCATCATCCCCTGGGTGACGGCCAGTTCGGGAACCGCCAGCACATCGAAACGCTTCAGGCCCTGCAGGTGCACCCGCGCAAACTGGCCCGGCAATGCCGTGCCATCGGGGTTGGCAAAGGTGGCCTGGGCCTGAACGGTGCTGGTGCCCTCGTCAAGCCGGGCACCGAGAAAATCCAGATGCCCCTCGAGAGACTCGTTGCCCGCCGACAGCTCGAGTTTCGCACCGATCTCGCTCGCCGGCTGATCAACCAGTTGTCGGCGCAAGGCGAAGGCGTCGGCCTGCGGCAGCTGGAAGCGCACCTCAAGGGGGTCCAGAGGCGTGATCGTGGCAAGCTCGGTACCGGAATTCACCAGATTGCCCACGTTCACCTGACTGAGGCTGATCTGGCCACTCACCGGCGCGGTGACATTGGCATATCCCAGATCGATCTGCGCGCTGGTCAGGGCAGCTTCGGCCTGGGCCACGCTGGCACGCGCAACGTTGCGATCGGCCAGCGCCTGGTCATATTGCTGACGGCTCACCGAGTTCTGGTTCAGCAGCTGCTCGTAGCGCCGAGCATCGCTCTGTGCCCTGGCCAATTCAGCCTTGGCACTCTCCAGGTCGGCCTGACGCTGTGCGACCGTGGCTTCGTAGAGGTCCGGCTCGATGGAATACAGGCTATCGCCCTTCTCGACCATGTCACCGGGCTCGAACTTGCGCTCCTCGAGAGTACCGGTCACTCGGGCGACCAACGTGACTTCTTCATCGCTGCGCAGCTTGGAAGGATAGGACTTCTCCAGGGGAAGATCCTGGCGCGTCACCTCCATCACCTGCATCGGCCGAGGTGGCGCGTCGCTTCCCGCTGCCTGTTGCTGCTGGCCGCCATCGTCCTGGCCGCAGGCCACCAGCAACAGGCTCGAGGCCAGCGCCAGCCAACCGCCCCGACTCCTGTGGATCATCGTTTTCATGCCTAGCTATCCCATTGAGCACTTCGAAAGTCGACAGAGACTATACGCATACAGGCGTGCATGTAAAATATACATCCACACCTGTATGTCTTTTGGATGCCGACGGCATCATGCGTCGGGCTGGGGTGGTGCGCCGATATCAAGCACCTGGTCATAACGCCCTTCTTCCGGCAGCGTGAAGGTAACGCTCTCGCTCTCAGTCAACCAGCCGTTGACTTCCTCGATGGCATCGACATCCAGGGTCCCCGACTGCTGCCGCAAGGTGAGCAGGTTGATGACGTAGTCATAACGCGCGTCGGCGTGGTTGGCGATGGCATCGTAGAGGCTCTGCTCGGCATTCAGCACATCGACGATGTTGCGCGTACCCACTTCGTAACCGGCGCGAGTCGCCTCCAGGGCGCTCCGGTTGGAGACGATCGCCTGGGCCCGCGCCTCCACCGTGGACACGTCATTGCTCACCTGGGTGAACAGCGAACGTACCTGCTGGACAGTATCGCGACGTTGAGCCTCGAAGTTGTACTGGCTGGACTCCAGGGCATAGGTACTCTGGCGAATCCCCGCACTGGTCCTTCCGCCGGTGTACAGCGGCACGCTCACCCCGACACCGACCTGAGCGGAGGAATCCTCGCCTTTCAGGGTATCGTTATCGCTATCGGCATATTGGTAGTTGGCGAAGGCCTCGACCACCGGCAGGCGTTGCGCCTTGGAAACATCGACCGCACTACGCGACACCTCGACACCAGCCTGCTGGGCCAGCACCAGAGGGCTGTTTTCCATGGCCAGGTCGACCCAGGCACCACGCTTGGCGGGTTCGGGAGGCGTGACCGGCATGGCCTCCTCCAATGACTCGATGCTGTCATAACGCTTGCCGGTCAAGCGTTCGAGCGCCTCGAAGGCCACCTGCAAATCGCTTTCGGCCGAGATGCGATCGGCACGCGACTGATCATAGCTTGCCTGTGCTTCTTCCACCTCGGTGACAGCGATCAGGCCCACGTCGAACTGCTCTTGCGCCTGCTCCAACTGACGCCCGATGGCACGCTCCTGAGCACGGCGAGCCTCGAGGATCTCATGGGCACGCAGGATATCGAAGTAAGCCGAGGCCACATCGATCAGCACCTGCTGCTCGGTTGCCGCGAGCTGATAGGTCTGCTGATCGATCTGCCGCTCGGCCTGCTCGAGCTCGGCGCTGTTGACCGCGTCGTACAACGCCTGGGACGCCTCCAGCGTCAGGCTGGCACTGTTGTAGCTATCATCGGAAGGTGTGCTTCCCACGCTGAACTTGCTGGACTGACTCTCGAACTGCTCGTTGTGAGCGACCTGCCCGGAAGCGTTCACCTGGGGCAACAGATCGCCACGCTCGACATCACGCCCGGCTTCCACGCTGTTGGTCTCGGACCGAGCGGCCGCCAGTTCGGCGTTGTTTTCCAGGGCATCCCGCGTGATGGTCAGCAAATCGGCGGCCTGTACCTGGCCGGCCATCAAGGAGGCGACTAGCATTGGCAAAAGAGCCCTACGGGCCGGACGGGCGGCACAGCTCGCCGGCTTCACGGGACGAGAAGGCATCATCGGCAAGATCCTTTGTCGATTCGTGGACTTGATTTACATACATTGTCGCATGTTTCCAGCATGAATCCATCGCTGTTCATGCAAGTTGCGTGAAAATTTTCCGTTTCGCCAGCACGCCTCATCGTACCGACTAAGCTGCAAGACAGCGTAGCGCAGACCAACAAGGACGCCACACCATGGATGCATTGACCCTGCTCAAGGTCCGGGAACTGGAAATCGCCGTGCGGGTATGGAATCCGGACGCTCCTCGTACCATCATCGCCTGGCATGGCCTGGCGCGGCATGGGGGCGACTTTGACGACTTCGCACGCCAGTTGGGTCCCGAGTGGCGCGTGCTGGCACCGGACACTCCCGGGCGAGGGCTTTCCAGCTGGTCGCTCTATCCTGCCCACGACTATCTCTACTCGCATTACATGACAATCGCCGAGGCGGTGCTGGATCATTTCCAGCTCAAACGGGTGGCCTGGGTCGGCACCTCCATGGGCGGCCTGCTGGGTTTGCTGCTGGCCGCCAACAAGGACACCGCTTCGCGCATCGATAGATTGGTGCTCAATGACGTCGGCCCCGAACTCGAAGCCGATGGCATGACCTCGCTGGCCTCCTATTTCGCCGTTCCTCATCGCTTCACCCGGTTCAGTGAGCTGGAGGCCGAACTGCGCCGCCATTACGCCGACTTCGGCATCGAGGACGACGATGCCTGGCGGCGACTGGCGCTGAACAGTGCCCGCCGACTCCCCGATGGCAGCTGGACTCACCACTTCGATCCCCGCATCGGTGAGCAATTCATCCATGACACGCCGCGCGATCTCTGGAACGATTGGCGTGCCATTCAGTGCCCTGTCATGGTGGTACGCGGTGGCGCTTCCACGCTACTGAGCGCCGAGAGTATAGACAAGATGCGCGAATCACGCCCCGACCTGGTCAGCCTGGAAGTGCCCGAATGCGGCCACGCCCCCATGCTCGATCGCCCCAGCCAGGTAGAACCGATCCTCGACTTCCTGACTCGACCCATGGAGACCTCATCCCCGAACGACGCCTCCCGGGCACCCTGGTGGCGCCGGCTGTTCGGGCAACGACGGGCATCGGCGGCAGAGTGACGTTCAGCCGTTCTCTACCCGACCAACCGCACGCTCGACGCCGCCACGATAGGCGCCACCGAACAGCAACAGGTGATTGAGCAGTGGATACAGTTGAAACAGCGCCTCGCGACGCGGCCAGTCATCGGGCATGGCACCATCCCAGTAGGCTGTGAAGAAGGCCTCTCCCGGCGCGCCGAACAGCGTCAGCATGGCCAGGTCGACCTCGGGATAGTGCCGATGGATCGCCGGATCGATGATGGCCGGCCCGCGACGCGTGAACATCACATTGCCCGACCATAGATCGCCATGCACCAGACTGGCGGGCTGCGAAGGCAGCCAGCTCTCCAGGCCATCGGCGACACGCTCCAGCCTGGTGCACAAGCGGCCATCGAGCAGCCCCTTGTCATGGCAGGCACGAGCCAGCGGCAGCAAACGTCGCTCACGCTGGAAAGCCCGCCCATCCTCGAGGGGCGCATTGGGCTGGGGGGTGGCGCCACAGGCATTGTCGCGATGCCAGCCATGCGCCGTTCGCGTCACGCCGTGCAGTTCGCGCAGCCCCTCACCCAGGACCGTTTCGTCTCTTCCGGCGCGTCCGGCGCTCTCCAGCGCCTCCATGACCAGCCAACCCTCGCCTTCCCCCAGTACCTCGGGCACCACCAGCCGCGTTGATGCCTGACGCAGGACGCGCAAGCCCTCCGCCTCGCCGGAAAGTCGCTCGGGGTCGTCACGCTTGATCACCACCGGCCCCTGATCGGTTTCCAGCCACGACACCGCCGCGATATCGCCACCGCCCAGCGGGCGAGGCTCGCCGCGGGGCGATAGATCGAGAGACATCAGAAAATCACGCCATTCGGTATCCATGATCCCGCTCCCTTCGTCTCGTCGAGCACTTGTCCAACATCAGCCAGCGGCTGGCTTGGGCCGATGCCTTGCCAGACGCTGTTTCAGCCACGAGGATGGACCCGAACCACCCGAGAAGGACATGCCATGTATAAACTCGCTTTCTTCGTTCCCGAGGAAGATGCTGAAGCCGTCAAGGAAGCCATCTTTGCCACCGGCGCAGGGCGCATCGGCGACTACGAGGCATGCTGTTTCCAGACCCGGGGCACCGGACAATTCCGCCCGCTGGACGGCGCCGATCCGCATATCGGCCAGGTCGGCGATCTGGAAAGGGTCGCCGAACTCAAGGTCGAGCTCGTCTGCGACGACGCGCTCATCCACGATGCCGTAGCGGCACTGCGGCAAGCCCATCCCTATGAGGAACCAGCGTTCGACGCATGGCGCCTGGAAGACATTTAAGGCAACAGGCTTTGGGACAACAGGCGTTGCATGGCCCACGCGAGCACCTCGTCCGCGCCGTCCTGGGTGAAGCCATCCGAGCCTGTCGCGTTCCGACCTGTCGAAAGCCGTCAGGCCGAGCCGAAATAGCGTTCGCGATCCTCCGGCGTGATATCGCTGACATGCAATGGGTAGTTTCCCTCGCGACGATCATCGCAAAAGTGGCGCAGCGTCCGTTCGATAGTGGGAAAGGCCAGCTCGTCCCAGGGAATCTCCCACTCCTCGAACAGTGCCACTTCGAGACTCTCCGGGCCGGCATCGAAGCTGCCTTCGAGGTCGGCCAGAAAGATCATGTAGACCTGATCGATATGCGGCAGGTTGATCAGCGTATAGAGGCCATGCAACGCCACCTCGGCACAGGCTTCTTCCCGCGTCTCGCGCGCCGCGGCCTCCAGGGTGGTCTCGGCGTTCTCCATGAAGCCGGCCGGCAATGTCCAGTAACCCTTGCGCGGCGCGATGGCACGACGGCACAGCAGGATCCGTGAACCGCTGACCGGCAGCGTCCCGGCGATGATACGCGGGTTCTGATAATGAATGGTCCCGCAGGCGTCGCACATATAGCGCGGCCTGTCGTCCCCTTCGGGAATGGCGAAGCGGACCGGCTGGCCACAATGGCTGCAAAAATTCATGGTCCTCCCTGACGAGCCGGCGACATGCTCCCGGCCCGGACTTGACGCCGCGCTCGGCGACTGGGTACAAGGGGTGAAACCCGACGGAAAGACCATGTTAGAGAAACTCCGTGAGCGCCTGCAAGCGCATGCCCCTCGTCGCCTGCAGCTCGACCTGCCCCGGGCCGCCGTACTAATTCCCGTGGTGGCTCGCCCGGAACCGACGCTGCTGTTCACCCGCCGCGCCGCGCACCTTGCCACCCACAGTGGCCAGGTCGCCTTCCCCGGCGGCAAGCGCGAGCCTGAAGATCCCGACCTGTTGTCCACCGCCCTGCGCGAATCACGGGAAGAGATCCGTCTTCCCACCGAACGCGTGGAAATCCTCGGAAGGCTCTCGGACGTCGTCTCGTTGCACGGCATCCTGGTGACGCCCTTCGTCGGCGTGATCCCCCCGGACCTGCCGCTGACACCCGATCCACGCGAGTTGGATACCATCTTCGAGGTCCCCGTGCGCCACTTCCTCGAGGACCAACGCACCCATACCGACGTGATCCGTGTCGATGAGCGCGACTATTACGTGCCCAGCTACCGCCAGGACGAGCATGTCATCTGGGGGTTATCGTCGATGATGCTGGTGGAACTGCTGGCCGAGGGCTTCGATATGCCGATCAGCCTCTTTCATCGCCCCGGCGGCGAATTGCGACACCATCCTGCACGCCGGATGTCCGCACCATGAACGACACGCCACGACTTCCCGAAGCCCGCCTTGGCGAACTGATCGATGGCCTGGTCACCCAGGGGTGGTATGTCGGCACCGCCTTTCTCCCCGACGCCCTGTGCGAGGCCTTGCATGCCGAACTCGACGACATGACGGCACGCGACGCCCTGGTGGCCGCCGGCATCGGCCGTGGCGACAACCATCATCTGCGCCGCGATGTGCGCGGTGACGCCATTCGCTGGCTGGATCGCGAGAGCCAGGCCCAGCGGCGTTATCTCGATGCCATGGGAGAACTCCAGCAGGCCCTGAACCAGGCGCTGTTTCTAGGCCTGTTCGAGTACGAGGCTCACTTTGCCCACTACCCGCCCGGCGCCTTCTATCGGCGCCATCTGGACAGCTTCCGGGGGCGCGCCAATCGCGTCGTGTCCACGGTCGGTTATCTGACGCCCGACTGGCCGTCGGATGGTGGGGGCGAAATGGTCATCTACTCACCGGACGACGAGCGCGAGGTGGCTCGGGTCCGGCCCGAGGCCGGCACCTTCGTGTGTTTTCTCGCCGAGACCATTCCCCATGAGGTGCTGCCAACCCGCTGGCCCCGGGCCAGTATCGCCGGCTGGTTCCGCCGCAATGCCTCGCTTGGGGGCATGATCGACCCCGCTCGCTGACTGCCTCAGGAGCTATCGGCATGGCGGCCCACGGGCAGCGCCATGCCGATGAGGGGCGGCTCGCGCACGAGGGTCTCGAACCCGTGCTGCCGAACCATCTTGCCATGCTCAGCTATCCGCACGCCGCCTCGAGACATTCACCCGATCGCCCACGCGCAACTCTCGTCCCTCGCCGGCCAGCAGAATGGCGTTCTGCCCGAAGAAGGTGCCTTTCCAGCCCGGCTGGGTTGCCATCTCGACCAACGTCTTGAGCGGTTCCTTGGGTGTGGGGGCGTCACCGGTCCGCTGATCCTGGGTGATGATCTTGCAACGCTTGCAGGGCTTGCGCAGCCCCAGGCGCACCTCCTCATTACCGAGCTCATCCCACTCCCGTTCGTCAAAGGCCGCTTCACCTTGCACCACGATATTGGGACGAAACCGGCTCATCGGCACTTCATCGAGCCCCTTGTCGAGGAGTCGCGCATTCAGCGCCGCGAGTGACGCCTCGGACGTCACCAGAAAGGAGTAGCCGTCGGCGAAGCCGGTCTGGGCACTCTCACCACGCAGATAATCGGACTCGATGTCGCGACGCTGGTCATCGGGAAAGCGCACCAGCCTCAGGCGACTGCCGCCAGGGCGGCCGAGTACCTCGGTCAACCAGTCGGAGGCCCTGCTTCCCTCGTCCAGCGCCTCGCAGACCTCCTTCCAGATGCGCACCTCGAGGCGCGGTGCCACCTCATTGCGCTCAAGCTCGATGACCAGGGGCTCGGCGGCGTCGGCATGCTCGAGAATCAAGGCGTGCGATTCGAGCCTTACCGCCACTTGGGCCATGGCCGGCAGTTCCCGCTGGGTCACGAAACGGTTGTCATCATCGACGACCATCCAGTGCCGATCGAAGGCGAACCCGCGGGCAGTGATCGACGCCGCCTCCAGGCCGATGCCTCGCAATGACTTGACCGGATAGATGTTGAGCTGAGTAATGCGCACCTTGCCTCTCCCTTGGCGAATTCGTGATCCCTTACTCTACCAGCGCCAGCCCGGCTGCTCACCGCCGGAAGCCCATCAAGCCTCGAGCGCCCGGGCAACGGCACTGGCCGCATGGATCGCCGTGGTATCGTAGAGCGGCAAGTCCGTATCCGTCTGATTGACCAGCAGGGCAATTTCGGTACAGCCGAGGATCACCGCCTCGGCGCCTCGTTGGTGCAACGTCTCGATGATGTCGAGATACCCGACCTTGGACGACGGCTCGATCCGCCCCTGACACAGTTCCTCATAGATGACCCGGTGGATCTGCTCCCTCTGCTCCTCCTCGGGCACCAGTACCTCGATGCCGAAGCGCTCGGTCAAGCGGGCCTTGTAGAAGTCCTGTTCCATGGTGAAGCGGGTGCCCAGCAGGCCGACACGCTGCATGCCGTCGGCCACCAGCCGTTCCCCGGTGGCATCGGCGATATGCAGCAGGGGAATGTCGATGGCCTCGGCCACCTCGGGTGCCACCTTGTGCATGGTATTGGTGGCGATCAGCAACATGTCCGCTCCCGCCATCTGGATATGGCGCGCCTCCCGAGCCAGGATGTTCGCCATGGCCTCCCAGTCCCCTTGGCGCTGCAGCGCCTCGATATCGGCGAAATCGACGCTGACCATCACCACCCTCGCTGAATGCAGGCCTCCCAGCGACGCTTTGATGCCGGTATTGAGCGCCCGATAATAGCTCTCCGTGGACTCCCAGCTCATGCCACCCAACAGGCCGATGGTTTTCATCTCGCACTCCCCGATTTTCTGACCGAGTCATCAGAAGTCGCACTGATGACGGAATCACACCAACGATAGCGACATCAGCCCATAGTTGTCGCGAGGCGTGAATCCAATCTCTCGATAAAGGCATCGTGCACGGTCATTCGATCTGTCCACTTCAAGATGCAGAGCGACAACCCCGTTTTCCTGCATCGTCTGCGAAAGCTCCGTAAGAGCAGCCCTGCCCGCCCCCCGACCACGTGCTTCAGGGATGACATACAATTCATCGATGAAGGCATCGCGACCGGCAAACTCGATCGAATAGCCGAAACAGACCACGAGGTAACCGATCAGACCTTCCTCTGCATATATCAGAAAAATATACCCGTAGTGACGGGCGTTCAGCAGCGTATTGACCGCCTCAGAGCGCCTTTCTTCTTCGAGCGTCACACCTTCTTCAGCATGAAAGGCACGTACCAACTCAAGGACGGCATCCAGATGATGAGGTTCGGCACGTTCAAGCTTCACCACTATAGCCCCTCCCGTCATCACCTTGACGGTACTTGTCCCGCTGACTGCTTTTCTCTTCCGTCACGCGCCTTCGAGGACACGCCAGGCCATGACAACATCAACCAAACGGCCACGACATCTCGCTGTGGCCGTCCGGGACAACTTGCCGGCAATGGCTAGCGGAAGTTCGGCTTGCGCTTCTCGACGAAGGCGCCCATGCCCTCGGTCTGTTCTTCGCTGGCAAAGCACAGCGCGAACAGGCTGTTTTCCAGTGCCAGGGCACTGTCCAGATCCTGATCCAGACCATCATGCACGGCCTGCTTGGCGCTGCGTACCGCTTGCGGTCCGTTGCCGCCGAGCTGCCCGGCCAGCTCGTCCGCGTAAGCCTCCAGCTCATCCTGGGTCATGACACGATTGACCAGCCCGATGCGCAACGCCTCGGCCGCATCGATCTTGCGGCCGGTCGTCACCAGGTCCAGCGCCATTGCCGGCCCGACGCGCCTCGGCAAGCGCTGCGTCCCGCCGAACCCGGGAATCACGCCGAGCTGCACTTCGGGCTGGCCGAAGATGGCATTGTCGCTGGCTACCGCCCAGTCACAGGCCAGTGCCAGCTCGCAACCGCCGCCCAGGCAGAAGCCGTTGACCAGAGCCACCACCGGCACCGGCAACGTCTCCAGACGCTTGATGGTCCGCAGTGCCTGGCCGGCGAAATCGCGAGCCTGCTGGGGTGACTTGCCGCGCATCTCCGTGATGTCGGCACCAGCCACGAAGGCCTTTTCACCAGCCCCGGTGATCAGGACGGCACGCAGGTCATCGCGCCCCTCGAGATCGACCAGAAGACGTTCGAGCTCGGCGATCACCTCGCTGTTCAAGGCATTGAGCGCCTTGGGGCGGTTGATGGTCAGGCGCACGATGCCGGCATTGTCCCGCACCTCGATCAAGGATTCGCTCATGGTAGCTCCTCATGTTGTGAAACGACGATGCTTCGCCCCAACCCTAGCGAACGCTAGGTTGGGCGGCAATCATTCCTTTGGGTGGGCCACCGGAGCTACCACACAGAGCAACAAAGGGAGTCAATCGATATCCGGGACGTAGTGCGTCAGGCCATCCACGCCGGCCTCGATCACGGCACGTTGGGCACGACCGACCGGCAACCAATGACGCAGGGCGTAGTCGGCGGCAGCCAACTTGGCGCGATAGAAGGGATCCGTACTGCCGTCAAGCAGTGCCGCCTCGGCCACCAGGGCGGCACGTCCCATCTGCCAGGCACACAGGACATGGCCGACCAGCGAAAGAAAGGGCGTGGCGAAGGCCTGAATGGCGTCTTCGCCATGCTGGGTATCACGACTGCTCTCCAGCACGGCAGCCATGGCAACGCGCAGGTCGGCTGCCCCACCGGCCAGGCTCTCGCCAAGCGCCACCAGTTCCTCGCGCGCGGCCAGTGCCGACGCCGTGGCTTCAACATCATCGATCAGGGCGGCCAAGGCAGCACCGCCATCACGACCCAGCTTGCGACCGGCCAGGTCCAGGGCCTGGATACCATTGGTCCCCTCGTAGATGGGCGCGATGCGTGCGTCGCGCAGCAACTGAGCGGCGCCAGTCTCCTCGATGTACCCCATGCCACCGTGAACCTGTATCCCCAAAGAGGCGATCTCCACGGCCTGATCGGTAGAAAAGGCCTTGACCACCGGGATCAGCACATCGACCCGAGCCTGGGCTCGTCGCCGGGCATCGTCTTCCTCGGCATGACGCGCCTTGTCCATCTCCGACGCGCATGTCAGCGCCAGGGCGCGCAGGGCATCGGTTCGCGCGCGCATCGACAGCAACATGCGCTTTACATCGAGGTGCTCGGCGATCGCGCACTCCTCGCCGCTACGGCGCCCCTGGCGACGCTCCCGGGCGTAGGCCAACGCCTGCTGACAGGCTCGCTCGGCCACCCCGATGCCCTGGATGCCGACCTTGTGGCGCGCGGCATTCATCATGGTGAACATGTGGTTCAACCCGCGCCCCGGCTCGCCGACCAGATACCCGATGGCACCTTCCCGCTCACCGAAGCTCAGCACGCAGGTCGGTGACGCGTGAATGCCCATCTTGTGTTCCAGGGAAGCGCAGACAACATCATTGCGTTGACCTGGTTCACCGTCGTCATCGACAAGGAACTTGGGCACCAGAAACAGCGAAATGCCCTTGTTGCCTTCGGGTGCGTCGGGCAGGCGCGCCAGCACCAGATGCAGGATATTCTCGGCGCAATCATGCTCGCCCCAGGTGATGAAGATCTTCTGGCCGGTCAGGCGGTACGTGCCGGCTTCGTCAGTCGGCTCGGCCCGGGTGCGCACCCGGGAAAGGTCGGAGCCAGCCTGGGGCTCGGTGAGATTCATCGTGCCTGTCCAGCGCCCCTCCACCAGCGGCGCCAGATAACGCGCGCATTGCGCCTCGTCGCCATGCTGTATCAAGGCCTCGATGGCACCGGCGGTCAGCATCGGGCACAGCCCAAGGGCCATGTTGGCCCCATGCAGCATTTCCTGCACGGCACTGGCCACTACCTCGGGCAACCCCTGCCCGCCATGCGCCTGATCGACACCGATACCGTTCCAGCCTCCCTCGGCGTAGGCTCGGTAGGCGTCGGCAAACCCCTCCGGCACGCTCACGCCACCGTCATCACGGCGTACGCAGCCCTGGCGGTCGCCGCTGGCATTCAGCGGTGCCCACACTTCCCCGGCGAGACGCGCAGCCTCCTCGAGTACCGCTTCGACCAGGTCGGCCCCCACCTCCTCGAAACCGGGTAGCGACAAAGCCTCGTGTTCCAGTAGTTCCTCGAGTACGAAACGATGCTCACGAACGGGGGCGATATAGGGGGTCATGACGACTCCTCGACAGAAAGGACTGAGGCACGAGCTTATTTTCACATCGCCTCATGAACCATTATGCCTAGGTCGCAACCTTCGAGCCGTTCCGCTCCATGCCGGCCGCCGGCTCGTCCTCGTAGTAGGCAATATGGGCCTCGTCGGGTGGTGGCGGCCCCACCAAGGGCTCGGCCACCGCCACGTCAGGCACAGCATGGGAAAGATCTTCCACATGTTCGTGCTCGAGGGCACCCTGTACCCACTCGTCGGTCACCGCCAGTTCGGCGCCCACGGCACTGAGCGGCGTGGTGGGCGAAAAGGGAGCCACCGGCACCGGCGCCGGACGCACACTGCGCCGCCAGCCGAAAAAGCCAACCAGCCCGACGCCCAACACTCCCAGACACCAGAAGAGTCCTTCGTCTCCCAACACCGACATGACCGGCGAAATCACCGGTGGACTCAGGGTCGACCCGATCGCATTGATCAGCAGCAGGCCCTGGCTCATGCGCACCAAGGCACCGGCGGGGGCGCGGTCGGCGGCATGGCCGACCGCGACTGGATACAGCGAGAACACCCCGCCGCCAAGCAGGAACAGCAGGGCCGCCAATCCCCAACCGCCCAGCGGCAGCCAGAGGATGCCGGCAGAAATCAGGGCGCAGGCCGCTCCCATCAGGATCAATACCATCTGCCGGTCATGGCGATCCGACCAACGGCCTACCGGATACTGCAGCAGCATGGCCCCGAGCACTACCACCGCCATCAGTTGGCCGACCCGGTCGACACCATGGCCGATCCCCTGCAGATAGAGCGGCAACAAGGTGTAGATCGCCGCCACCGCCAATCCCGAGCCAAAACTGCCCATCACGCCGGTGGGGGTCAGGGTGATAAGGCGCAAGGGAGACAGCGGCTCCGCCTTCTCCAGCAACGGCGTCACCCGAGGGATCATCGCCATCGGCAGTACCGAGAGCGCCGCCAGCATGCCGATGATCATGAACGGTGCCGTGCTGCCCATCGACTGGGTCACGCCGAGCATCAACTGTCCCACCACGCCCGCGCCATACATGGCGATCATGTAAAGCGCCAGCAAACGGCCCCGGGACTTCGCTTCGCCGGCAGCCAGCAACCAACTCTCGATGACCAGGAAGACGCCGACCGTGGCCCAGCCACCGATCAGGCGAAACACGAACCAGCCCACGGGGTCGACAAACAGCCCCTGCAGGAGAACGGTCACCGCCACCAGGGAAGCGAAGCTGCCATAGGCACGGATGTGGCCGATCGCCAACAGCAGTCGGTCATTGAACAGCGCACCCAGCGCCAGGCCGATGAAATAGGCCGAGGACACCCAGCCGATGACCTGTGGCGAATAACCGGCGGAATCCAGCCGCAAGGTGGTCAGGGTGGCCAGCGACCCGTTGCCGATGGCAAGGATGAACAGCCCCAGCAACGGTGCCAGGACCATGAACAACAGATGCCGTGACATGAAGGACTCTCGTGGCAGGGAAGGAAGGGACGCCACGATCTGCAGCGTATCGCGACGTCGCGCGGACTATACGCTCATCCCCTCGACCGGCCAATCGGTTTCCACTGCCCCTGTGGTTAATTTCCCTTTCAATAACGGCAGGTTATCAAATGCGCCCGGTTACCCTTTCTGCAACAGCACAACATCATCGGCAGGAAAACATGGGTGCAGGCCGAAGCGTTTTCCCAACCACCGGAATGTCGACTCGGAAAAGAAGGCCACATGGGTGGGATCGCGGATATAATGCCAGCCGGCAAACGCCTCTCGCGAGCGCACGCGCTTGGTCATCAGGCCCAGCCAGCCACCGGGTTTCAGATGCGCGACCAGCCGTTCGAACTCCCTCCCCGGCGCGGCGAGGTGCTCGACGACCTCGGTGGCCGTGATGAAATCGTAGCGCCCTTGCCATACCGTCTCGTCCGGCGCGTAGAAGGGATCGAAGATCGTCATCCGGTGTCCCGCCTCCTCGAACATCAGCGACAAGGTCGGCCCGGGCCCCGATCCGAAGTCCAGCCCTTGCGCCGCGGGCGGCAGGCGCGCGACTAGAGGCGTGAAGAGCCGTCCCAGGAAACGCCGGTATCCAGGATCATCGGGGCGATTTTCGTGGCAATCGTAGACGGCCTTCTCCTCGGCCGCGGACAGATGTTGCCCTGCGGGCACGAAAACGAGCGTGCAATGTCCACATCGAAGGTAGGTACGTTCGTTTTCGCGGTGATAGACGCCCGTATCGGGCGAGGCGCATAGCGGACACGTCTGCATCATCGTATTCTTTTGTCAGAGACACCGTTCAAGGAGACATGCATGCTGTCAGGTCTGGACCATCTGGTCATCACCGTGACCGATATTTCCCGCGCCGTGGACTTCTACAGTCGGGTTCTCGGGCTCGATGTACGCTATCGCGACCGGGAACGCGTCGACCTGATGCTCGGCGACATGGCACTGCGCCTGCACTGGACCGCCACCGATATCGAACCCCGCGCCGCCACGCCGACACCGGGCAGCCTCGACCTCTGCCTGCGCAGCCAGTTGCCCCTGGACGAGATTCAGCGCCACCTGGAAGCCCTGTCGGTGGATGTGGAGCTTGGCCCCGTCAAGCGACAGGGTGCCAATGGCGAGCTCGAGTCCCTCTACCTGCGCGACCCGGACGGCAACCTGCTGGAAATCAGCCGGCCGCTGCGCTGACATGCCCCTCGCCCGGTGGCATCGATCGCGGTGCAAGGTATCATGAACCAGGCAACCATCACTTCTCACCCACCCTTCAAGGATGACCGATGAACGAGAAAGCGCCCCACGATCCCGTGGTCGTCGAATCCAATCACAGCCCCGATACGACCATTCCCATGGTCATCTATGCCCTGCATCTGGCGGGTATCGTCACCGGCGGGCTGACCTCCCTGGTCGGCGTGGTGATCGCCTACGTCTATCGCGGCAAGGGGCCCGACTGGCTCGACGAGCACTACCGCTACCAGATCCGCACCTTCTGGATCGGTCTGCTCTACTTCGCCGTCTCCGGCCTGCTGACCTTCATCCTCATCGGTTTCCTCACCTGGCTGCTGGCGGTGATCTGGCTGGTCATCCGCTGCGTCAAGGGCTTCAAGGGGTTGCAGGAACACCGCAAGCCGGAAAACGTGGATACCTGGCTGGTCTGACCCATGGCCGCATCCGCATCATTCTCCGAACGCTTCAAGAGCCGGGCGGTCGCCACGCTATGGCGTATCCTGTCCGGCTGGCAACCTGCTTCGCTCTGGCGGCTGGCCCGTCTGGTCGGACCACTGATACAACATATCAGCCGGCGCGAGCGGCGAGTCACGCGCATCAACCTGGGCCAGGCCTATCCCGAACTCGACGAGTCTGCACGCCGGCAGCGTTCCCGGGACAGCCTGGTGCATTCCAGCGCCACCATGCTCGAACTGGGCTTCGCCTGGCTGGGCGATGCCCGCCGCGTTTCCGACTCAATCCAGGAAGTGCACGGCCGGGAATTGCTCGACGACGCGCGTGACCGGGGACAGGGCGTCATCGTCCTGGCGCCGCACCTCGGCAACTGGGAAGTGCTCAACTTCTGGCTGTCGAGCCACTTTCCCTTCACGGCGATGTACGAGCCACCCAAGCTGGCAGCTCTCGACCCTATCATCCGCCGGGGGCGCGAGCGTCAGGGGGCACGCCTGGTACCCACCAACCCTCGCGGCGTGGCCGCCCTGCTCAAGGCCCTGAAACGCACCGAGGCGGTCGGCATCCTCCCGGACCAGGAACCGGGATGGGGCAGCGGTGTCTTCGCGCCCTTCTTCGGGCGCCAGGCCTACACCGCCACACTGCTGCCCAAACTGGTGGCCCGCACCGAAGCTCGCGTGGTCACCGGGGTGGCACGCCGCCTGCCCGGACGCGGTTTCGCCATCCACTTCCTGGCCGCCGACGAGCGTGTCTACGACAGCAACGAGACAACCTCCGCCGCCGGCGTCAATGCCAGCGTCGAGGCGGCCATTGCCCTGGACCCGGCCCAGTATCAATGGGAATACAAGCGCTATCGCAAGACACCCGAGGAGGCCGAACAGCGCCCGGACTGGAAACGGTTTCGCCTCTATCGCTGATCCAGGGAAATCAGGAACCATCCTGGCGACGCATCGACAAAGGTAGGACAATGCAACAGGCTCGAGGCAAGCGCCGCGAGTGACACCTCACCCAAGGCATCCATGACATCACAAGAAGCTTCGGGATGACCTGAACCTCCTGGCCCGGCTTGCGCGGGGAAGTGCCGGCGGGACCGTATGGAGACACGCGACATGATGTTGCCGACCCGACTCCTGGCCTTTGCGCTGGGGAGCCTGGTGGCCATGGAAGCCGCCGGATCCTCGTCCAACGAGGATCTATACGACACCATCACCGACCGGGCCGAACGCCTGGCCGATGAACCTTACAATGATGCGGCGCCGACGATCCCCCCGGCGCTCGCCGAGCTGGATTACGACCAGTATCGGCAGATACGTTTTCGCCCGGAGGATGCGATCTGGCACGATCAAGGGTTGTTCGAGGTCCAGCTGTTTCATCCCGGATTTCTCTATGACCGGCCGGTCACCCTCAATCTGGTGGACCCCGACGGCGATGTGCAGCCTCTGCCTTTCGAGACATCGCACTTCCGTTACGACGGCGAGACCGACGAGCTCGCCAAGCTCGATCTCGACGACCTGGGCTATGCGGGCTTCCGCCTCCACTATCCCTTGAACAGTGGCGAGTACCGCGACGAGTTCATGGTCTTTCTCGGCGCCTCGTACTTCCGCATGGTGGGTCGAGGCCAGGGGTACGGCCTCTCTTCCCGAGGCCTGGCCATCGATACTGCAGAACCCCACGGTGAGGAATTCCCCGCCTTTCGCGAATTCTGGCTGGTCGAGCCCGAACCGGACGCGACCCGCATGACCGTGCTGGCGTTGCTCAACAGCCCCTCGCTGACCGGTGCCTACCGCTTCGACATCGACCCCGGCAGCCAGACCGTCGTCGATACCGAAGCCCGCCTCTTTGCCCGCGAGGACGTCGGCAAGCTCGGCATCGCTCCGCTCACCAGCATGTTCATGCACGGCGGTATCGCCAACTATCCGGCCGACGACTATCGCCTGCGGGTCCATGATTCCAGCGGCCTGGCATTGCATACCGGCAGCGGCGAACGTATCTGGCGACCGCTGAGCAACCCCGACAAGCTGCATATCTCGAGCCTGCAGGATACCGCCCCGCGGGGATTCGGTCTGGTCCAGCGGCCTCGGCACTTCGACGGCTACCTCGACGCCGAGGCCCACTACGAAACTCGGCCCAGCGAATGGGTCACCCCTCTGGACGACTGGGGCAAGGGTCACCTCGAACTGGTCGAGATCCCCTCCGACAGCGAGGCCAACGACAACATCACCGCTTACTGGGTCCCCGAACAGTCGCTCGAGGCCGGGCAATCACGCACCTTCCGCTATCGATTGCGCACCTTCGGCGCCACGCCCCCCGGTCAGCGGCTCGCCCATGTCATTCGCAGCCGCCAGGGCTGGGGCGCCATGCCGGGCCAGGACGATCCGCCCCCAACCAGCCAGCGCCACTTCATCGTCGACTTCCAGGGCCCCTCTCTCGAGGATCTCGATGCCGACCAACCGGTGGAGGCACGGCTGACGACCTCCCACGGCGAAATTCTCGAGCCGCGCGTCCAGCGCCTGCCCGGCGACAACACCTGGCGCGCCAACTTCCGGCTCTCCCCGGAAGACGGCACGCCGGCCGACATGCGCCTGGCCCTGACACTTCACGGTGAACCCCTGACCGAAACCTGGAACTATGTCTGGTACCCCGATGAGCGACGTTGACTCCCGAGCCATCGCGGCCCCCGTTCCTTTACGGCGCACGCGTCGCCTGGTCTTTGCCCTGCTGGTCGCCGCCACGACCAGCCTGGGGCTGTGGACCATGTTCCGCATCCTCCACGTCGGCGGCTTGACGCCCCTGGAACTCGTCATCCTGGGGCTGTTCGCCGTGACCTTCGGCTGGATCGCCATCGCTTTCTGGAGCGGCATCATCGGCTTCGCGCTGACGCTGACCGGCCGTGACCCCCTCAGCCTGGCCAAGGCGTCGTCGCCCCAACCGCCCAAGGATGTGCATTCGCGTACCGTACTGGTCATGCCGATCCACAACGAGGATGTCGAGCGAGTGGCCGCCGGTCTCGAGGCCACCTGCCGGGACCTGCCCCCTGTCACCGAAGCACGACACATCGAGGCCTTCGTGCTCAGCGACAGCACCGACGCCGAGACGATCGCCCGAGAACGCACCACCATGGCCGCACTGCAGCATCGCCTCGCCGACCATTGCCAGCTCCACTACCGCCACCGCAACAGCAATGCCGGTCGCAAGGCCGGCAATCTCGGTGACTTCTGCCAGCGCTGGGGAAGACACTACGATTTCATGCTGGTGCTCGACGCCGACAGCGTGATGAGCGGCGACACGGTGCACGAGCTGATCGCGGAGATGGAAGCCAACCCACGCCTTGGCCTGCTGCAGACGGTACCGATCCCGGTTCGCCAGGACAGCCTGTTCGGCCGCGCCAACCAATTCGCCGCCGCGGTCTATGCGCCCATGCTCGCCACCGGGTTGAGCTTCTGGCAGTCCGACTCCGCCAACTACTTCGGGCACAATGCCATCATGCGCGTCGAGGCCTTCACCCGGCATTGCGGACTCCCGGAACTGCCCGGCCGTCCGCCGCTCGGCGGCGACATCCTGAGCCACGACTTCGTCGAGGCCGCCTTGCTCCGGCGTGCCGGCTGGGAAGTGCGCATGCGCACCGACCTGGGCGGCAGCTTCGAGGAAATGCCGAGCCATATCCTCGATTACGCCAAGCGTGATCGCCGCTGGGTCCAGGGCAACCTGCAACACCTTCGACTGCTGGGAGGCAGCGGCCTGCACATGGTCAGCCGTGTGCACTTCCTGTGCGGTGCCCTGGCCTATCTGTCATCGCTGATCTGGCTGGCAATCCTGGTGGTCAGCACCATTGATGCCCTGATGCGCGCCCTGATCGAGCCCAACTTCTTCACGTCCAATGCCCAGCTCTTTCCCGACTGGCCGATCGCCCCACCCAACCTGATCATGCCATTGCTGGGTGGCACCCTGGCGATGCTGCTGATGCCCAAGGTCCTGGGCGTCTGCCTGGCCCTGCGCAAGCACCCGGACCACTACGGCGGCCGAACCCGGCTGGTGAACAGCGCCCTGCTGGAAGCCCTGTTCGCCATGCTGATCGCTCCCTTGATGATGGTCTTCCACAGTCGCTTCGTGATCGAAGTACTCATCGGGCGCACCGTCGCCTGGAACCCCCAATCCCGCGAGGGGCGAGCTCTTCCCTGGCGCGAGGCGCTACGCCACACCTGGCCTGGCACCCTGGCCGGCGTCTGCTGGGCCTGGGCCACCTGGTGGTACACGCCGACCTTCTTCTGGTGGCTGACACCGGTATGGCTGGGTCTGATGCTGGCAGCCCCCCTGGTTCGCCTGAGCAGCAGTCTCACCATCGGCCGGCGTCTACGGCAACGCGGCCTGTTACTGGTTCCCAGCGAGACGACACCGCCCACCGTGCTTCAAGAACTGACGCTGCCGACGCCCGTCGAGGGCGACGCCGAACCGGCGCCCCCGCCGGTGGAACATCCCCGCGACATGCCGCTCCAGTCGTTTTCGCGGGATTGGGCACGCCGCCTGCCCGCTCAGGGACAGGGCATCGGCAAGTGACGACGAGGACTTTTCATTGCCGAGCAAACTGCTAGACTGAGGCTACTCGCTTGACGGGGTGCCGGTTGGGCCGGCTGAGATGACGCGCGTTCGCGACGAACACAGCGTTGATCCCGTGGAACCTGATCCGGGTAGGTGCGACCTCGTGCGCACGTGAACCGGCGTAGGGAATCAGGCGGTGGACTCGACCTCTCCGCTTGTCAGTCCTCCCTCCTTGTTTCGCTTCGCCCACCTTCCGGATCCCGACACCGGAGACATGATGGGTTATCGTTTCAGCGACCTGACCGACGCCTGCCAGCAGGACTGGCGCGCCTATATCGAGCACGACTTCGTCCGTTCCCTCGGCAACGGCAGCCTCGAGCCGGCAGCCTTTCGCCACTACCTGCAGCAGGATTACCTGTTCCTGATCCATTTCTCTCGGGCCTATGCCCTGGCCGCCTACAAGAGCCACGACCTGAACGAGCTGCGCCATGCCTTCGAGGGGCTCAAGACCATCCTCGACGTGGAACTCGACCTGCACGTGGGATTCTGTCGCGAATGGGGCATTTCCGAGGATGACCTGGCCAGGCTACCCGAAGCCCGCGCCACCCTGGCCTACACCCGCTACGTACTGGACACCGGCAATCGCGGCGACCTGCTCGACCTGCACGTGGCGCTCGCCCCCTGCCTGGTGGGTTACGGCGAAATCGCCAACTGGCTGAATGCACGCCAGGACACCATACGCGGCGGCGACAACCCCTTCGAGGCCTGGATTGCCATGTACGAAAGCGACGACTTCCAAGGCGCCATGCGCGACGAAGTCGCCTGGCTCGATGCCCGCCTGGCAGAGGTCACGCCCGAGCGTTTCGCACGTCTGGCCACCATCTTCCGCGACGCCACCCGACTGGAGATCGACTTCTGGCAGATGGGGCTGGATGGCGCAAACTAGCCCACTGCCTTGATATCCATTGCCGGCTGCGCGGACGCAAGGGGCATCGGAGACAGGTCGTAGAGGAGGTCCTACGCCATGAATGGCGTAGGTAGCGCCCAGGGATGGGTTCATAGCGCCTCCTCGTAGACCTGTCACCGGATCAGCCCCGGGCTCCAGGCAGAGACTTCCCGGCACTGAACCCGTCCGCCAGCAACGGCGGGCAACACCACGCTTGACGGGGTGCCGTTGACGACGGCTGAGATCATGCAGAGACAGCATGGATCCCGTTGAACCTGAACTGGCTAGGACCAGCGTAGGGATCAAGCGACACGCCGTCGGGCCTTCCCGCCCGGCTGCCAATGTCCTTCCCAGCTGTCCTCCCTGAACAACATCATCCAAGCAAAGGGAGACCGACCGATGGCAAAGACCGACCATTTTCTCGCCGAAAGCGCGCGCGTCGACGACGCCGCCATTCAGGCCCTGCCCGGCTCGCGCAAGATCTTCGTGGAAGGCTCGCGTCCGGACATCCGAGTGCCCTTCCGTGAAATTTCCCTGTCCCCGACCCAGACTTCCGGTCCCGACGAGGACAATCCTCCACTGCTGGTCTACGACACCTCTGGCCCCTATACCGACCCCGAGGCCAGCATCGACCTGCGTCGTGGCCTGCCCGAACTGCGCCGCGCCTGGATCGAGGAGCGCGGCGACACCGAACGCCTCGACGGCCCAACCTCCGAGTACGGCCAGCGCCGCGCCAATGACCCGATGCTCGCTCCGCTGCGCTTCGATCTGACCCGTACACCCCGCCGCGCCAAGCCCGGTCGCAACGTCACCCAGCTTCACTATGCGCGCCAGGGCATCATCACGCCCGAGATGGAGTTCATCGCCATCCGCGAGAACCAGCGCCGGCAAGCGCTGGGTACCGAAGAGGTCGAGCGCATCCTCGGCCATCAGCACGCTGGCAAAAGCTTCGGCGCCCGCCTGCCCGAGGAGATCACCCCCGAATTCGTGCGTGCCGAAGTGGCCGCCGGACGCGCCATCATTCCCAACAACATCAACCACCCGGAATCCGAGCCGATGATCATCGGCCGCAACTTCCTGGTGAAGATCAACGGTAACCTGGGCAACTCGGCGGTGACCTCGTCCATCGAGGACGAGGTCGACAAGATGACCTGGGGCATCCGCTGGGGCGCGGATACCATCATGGATCTCTCTACCGGCCAGAACATCCACGAGACTCGCGAGTGGATCATCCGCAACGCCCCGGTGCCGATCGGCACCGTGCCCATCTACCAGGCGCTCGAGAAGGTCAAGGGCGTGGCCGAGGACCTGACCTGGGAGGTGTTCCGCGACACCCTGATCGAACAGGCCGAACAAGGCGTGGACTACTTCACCATTCATGCCGGCGTGCTGCTGCGCTACGTACCGCTGACCGCCAAGCGCACCACCGGCATCGTCTCGCGCGGTGGCTCGATCATGGCCAAGTGGTGCCTCTACCATCATCAGGAGAGTTTTCTCTATACCCACTTCGAGGAAATCTGCGAGATCTGCAAGCAATATGACGTTGCCTTCTCGCTGGGCGATGGACTGCGCCCCGGCTCAGTGGCCGATGCCAACGACGAGGCCCAGTTCGCCGAACTCGAGACGCTGGGCGAACTGACCCGGATCGCCTGGGAGCACGATGTCCAGGTAATGATCGAAGGTCCCGGCCATGTGCCCATGCACCTGATCAAGGAAAACATGGACAAGCAACTCCGCGAGTGTGACGAGGCTCCCTTCTACACCCTGGGGCCGCTGGTCACCGACATCGCCCCCGGTTACGACCACATCACCTCGGGAATCGGTGCGGCCATGATCGGCTGGTATGGCTGCGCTATGCTCTGCTATGTGACGCCCAAGGAACACCTGGGCCTGCCCAACAAGGACGACGTCAAGACCGGCATCATCACCTACAAGATCGCCGCGCACGCCGCCGACCTCGCGAAGGGCCATCCGGCCGCCCAGCGTCGTGACAATGCCCTGTCGAAGGCACGCTTCGAATTTCGCTGGGAGGACCAGTTCAACCTCGGCCTGGACCCGGACACCGCTCGGGAGTATCACGACGAGACCCTGCCCAAGGACTCGGCCAAGGTCGCCCACTTCTGTTCCATGTGCGGGCCCAAGTTCTGCTCGATGAAGATCAGTCAGGAGGTCCGCGACTACGCCAGGGAGAAGGGCCTCGATGGCGACCGCGAAGCGGTCAGGAAAGGCATGGAGGAGCAGGCCGCAAAATTCCGCGAACAAGGTGCCGAACTCTACAAGGAGGTCTGATCCTGGCACCGGGCCGGGTCGTTGCCACGACCCGGCTACCCCACTGACATTCCCGCACTATCGTCGGCATTCCCTGGTTGCCCTCTCTGGGTTACCGAGTCCGGTTTTTCCTTTTGCCCAGGCCTGCGCCGCTGTCGCCCTGGCCACTCCATTAGCGGCCTACTTATGAATCGGCATAGGATAGGCTGGTCTACGGCACGGATTGCGCATATCCTCGGAATACGCTTGATGCGCCACCCACGATGGAGAGAGAAATGGCCGGCTTGCTACCCGATGTCGACCCCGACGGACTGCTCGAATACTCGGTGGTCTACACCGATCGCGCCCTCAACCATATGTCGCAGAATTTCCAGGAGGTGATGCGCGACGTTTCCACCACCTTGAAACGCGTCTACCGTGCTCACTCGACGGTCATCGTCCCCGGCAGTGGTACCTTCGGCATGGAGGCCGTGGCCCGTCAGTTCGGCACCGACCGGCGCTGCCTGGTGATCCGCAATGGCTGGTTCAGCTACCGCTGGAGCCAGATCCTGGAGATGGGCCGGATCCCCTCGGAACTCAACGTGCGCAAGGCGCGGCGCGTGGATGAAGAAGACCCCACCTCACCCTTTGCCCCTCCCGATATCGAAGACGTGGTCGAGGCGATCCGTGACCAGCAACCCGACCTGGTCTTCGCGCCCCACGTCGAGACCGCCTCGGGGATGATGCTGCCCGATGAGTACATGCGCCGCATCGCCGAGGCGATCCACGAGGAAAACGGCCTGTTCGTGCTCGACTGCATCGCCTCCGGCACTGCCTGGGTCGACATGCTGGACATCGGCGTCGATGTCTTGATCAGCGCCCCACAGAAGGGCTGGAGTGCTGAACCCTGCTGCGGCATGGTCATGCTCTCCCGCCTGGCACGGGAGATCATCGACGAAACGACCAGCACGAGCTTTGCCTGCGACCTGCGCAAGTGGCTGTCGATCATGGAGACCTACGAGGCGGGCGGCCACGCCTACCACGCCACGCTGCCGACCGACGGGCTACGCCAGCTTCGCGATGTCATGGCCGAGACCGAAGCCTACGGCCTCGACAAGGTGCGCGACGAGCAGTTCGAGCTAGGCCGCCGGGTTCGCGAGATGCTGGCCACACACGGCTACAAGAGCGTCGCCGCACCGGGCTACGAGGCACCCGGCGTGGTGGTCAGCTATACCGACGACCCGCAGATCGCCGCCAAGTTTGCCGATGCCGGTGTCCAGGTGGCCACCGGCGTCCCCTTGATGTGCGACGAAGGCGAAGCCTTCCAGAGCTTCCGCATCGGGTTGTTCGGGCTCGACAAGTTGCACAATGTCGAGCGCAGCGTCGAGGCGCTGGAGCGAGCCCTGATTGACGTCGAACGCCAATCGGGCGACTGACGCCCCGGCAGCGTGATGGCGTCAACGGGAACGGGCGGCCGATGGCCGCCCGTTCGCGTTTCAAGACCGAGATTATGCACCGGGACTACCCGATGATCGACAGGATGATGCGCTCGCCATACCCCCACAGCAGCACCGTCATCCCGAGCAGGGCCTCGAGAATCAGCACCCCGAAGGCCAGGGTCGTGCTGGAGACGATGAAGCCTTCTTCCTTGCTGATGTTAAGGAAGGCAGGAATGCCGATATACAGCAGATAGGCGGTGTAGCAAAGCCCGATGACACCAGCCAGCAGGCACAGCCAGATCAGAGGATAGACCGCCACGATGCCGCTCAGGAACATCGGCGTGGCCACGTAACCGGCGAAGACGATGCACTGGCTCTGGCTGGGCGGACGAGTATAGCGCTTGGCCATGTAGCGGATGATCTTGCCGACGGCATAGACCGCTGCCAGGATCACCAGATAGAAGACGACCCCGGCTCCCAGGGCATCCAGGTAACTCAACTGTATGGTGGTGCCCCCTCCCAGACTCCAACCGACCTGCGTGGTGCCGATATAGGAGCAGACGACCGGTATGGCCGCCAGCAACAGGACATGGTGTTCGTAGAGGTGGGTGAGCGTCTCGCGCTCTTGCTTGATCTGTTTCCACTCACGATTCGGGTGAGCGATCAGGCCCCATACATGTGTCAACATAGCGCTACCTCCTGCCGGAGACGGACCAGGACGAGTCCGTCGGTCCTCTGCATTGTTCCCTCGATTTGCAGTATAGGCAGGAATCCGGGGGATTTGCCCCCCGGATAACACAGGCAGGATCAGTTAAGGGCAGTCCACAAGGGAGTCGCGGGCGGCAGACTGGCGTCTACCGACATCATCAGGCTCAGTGCCGTGATGGTGATGATCGAGAAGGCAAAGACGCGTTTCGCCCAGCGCTCCTCGTCATTCACGCGGTAGCCCTGCATGGCGAGATAGAGCCAGTAGATGCCCATCACCAGGGCAACGACGAAATATCCCGGGCCGGCGTACCCGGCCACGCTCAACGCCAGCGAAGCGAAGACGAAGGCCAGGATATAGCCGAGGATATAATGCTTGGCGGTCTTGATGCCCCTGACCACCGGCAATACCGGAATCCGGGCCGCCTGATAATCCTTCAGTCGGAAAATGGCGATGGCATAGGAATGCGGCATCTGCCACAGGCAGAAGATCACCAACAGCGTCAGCGCACCACCGTCGAACTGGCCGGTCACGGCACAGTAGCCCACCACCGGCGGCATGGCCCCGGACAGGCTGCCCACCAGAGTGCCGTACTCGGATTGACGCTTCATGTAGAGGCTGTAAACCCCTACATAGATCGCGAAGCCGAATGCCGCAAGCCCTACGGTCACCCAGTTGGTGAATAGTGCCAGCAACGCGAATCCAGCGATCCCCAGCACCGTTGCGAAACGCAGGGTCGCCGCAGGGGTGACACGCCCCTGTACCAGGGGGCGTGTCCGCGTACGTTCCATCATCGCATCGATATCGCGATCGATGACGTTGTTGAACGCACACCCGGAAGCGATCACCAACGCCAGACCGGCCACCGTGGCGATCAGCAGCCAGGGATCGATATCGCCCCGGGCGGCCAGGAAGAAGCCGCCCAGAACCGCGATCACATTGCCGCCAATGATGCCCGGCTTGGTGATGGTGAGATAGTCCTTGCGCATCCTGGCCGCCGGC
This sequence comes from Halomonas caseinilytica, assembly GCF_001662305.1. Classification (GTDB taxonomy): domain Bacteria; phylum Pseudomonadota; class Gammaproteobacteria; order Pseudomonadales; family Halomonadaceae; genus Halomonas; species Halomonas caseinilytica. The sequence continues at coordinate 236,773 of NZ_BDEP01000015.1, read as the reverse complement.
GTCAACCGATCATCATGTTCTGATGCAGGTTGTACATGATCCATACGGAACCTCCGATGATCAGGACCAGGATCGACACGGTGAAGACGAACGACATGAAGTTCCAGCCCTCGTCCGCCTTGGTGTTCATGTGCATGAACAGGATCAGCTGCACAAGAACCTGTGCCACGGCCGTCGCCACGATGATGAGTACCGTGGCAGACGTACCGAAGGAACCGGTCATCACTACCCCGAAGGGAATGATGGTCAGCACAATGGACAGGATCAGCCCTACGACATAGGACTTGACGCTACCGTGGCTGTGCTCTTCGTGAGAGGCATGTCCGCTCATATCAAAGGACTCCCATCAGGTAGACGAAGGAGAAGACGCAGATCCAGACGATGTCCAGGAAGTGCCAGAACAGGCTCAGGCACATGATCCGCGGCCGCGTCATGTCGGTCAGGCCCTTGGTCTGCAGTTGAACCAGCATCACCAGGATCCAGATCAGACCGAAGGTCACGTGCAGGCCGTGGGTCCCCACCAGCGTGAAGAAGGCCGACAGGAAGGCACTGCGATCCGGACCGAAGCCAAGGTGGATCAGGTGATGGAACTCGTAGAGTTCCAGACCGATGAAGCCGGCCCCGAGCAGGAAGGTCGCCGCCAGCCAGGCCTTGACCTGGTTGACGCGGTTGGCGTTCATCGACAGCACCGCCATACCGTAGGTGAAACTACTCACCAGCAGCAGGAAGGTGTTGATGAGGATCAGCGGCAGATCGAAGATGTCTGCCCCCGAGGGCCCCCCGGCCGTGCCCCGGAGGAGCACGGCGTAGGTGGCGAACAGTGACCCGAAGATCACCAGGTCGCTCATCAGGTAGACCCAGAAACCGAAGACCTTGGTGCCCGCGGTATCGTGGTGGTCATGCTCGTGAGCATGACCCTCGTGGTTGCTTAGGGTGTCGGTTGCCATGATTACGCCTGCATCTCCACACGTTGTTGGTGCTCACGCTCGATGCGCTCCACTTCAGCGGCAGGAACGTAGTAGTCGACGTCCTCCCTGAAGACACGCGCCATGAAGACCGCGAACGTCGCGACGCCACCGACGATGGCCAGCCACCAGATGTGCCACACCAGGGCGAAACCGGCGATCGTCGCGAACAGACCGATGAGCGGACCTTCCCAGGTATCCTTGGGCATGTGGATATCCTGATACGGCGGCTTGGAGAGCGGCGCCTTGCCACCATTGCGCTGCTTCTGGTCCCAGAAGTCGTCAATGTCGTTCACTTCGGGCAGATGCGCGAAATTGTAGAACGGCGCCGGCGAGGAGGTGGACCATTCCAGCGTCCGACCATCCCAGGGATCGCCAGTGACATCCTGATTCTTCTTGCGATCACGGATGCTGACGATGAACTGGATCACGGTGCAGGCAATACCGCAGAGAATGATCACGGCACCCACCCAGGCGATGATCATCCAGGACTGCCAGTCGCCGTTTTCATAGGACTGCATGCGACGCACGGCGCCGAAGAAGCTCAGCACGTACAGCGGCATGAACGCCACGTAGAAACCGATGATCCAGCACCAGAAGGAACGCTTGCCCCACTTCTCGTCGAGCTTGAAGCCGAAGGCCTTCGGGAACCAGAAGGTCAGCCCCGCCAGCATGCCGAACACCACGCCGCCGATGATGACGTTGTGGAAGTGGGCGATGACGAACAGGCTGTTGTGCAGCACGAAGTTGGCCGCCGGCAAGGCCAGCATCACGCCGGTCATGCCACCCAGGGTGAAGGTAATGATGAAGCCCAGGGTCCACAGCACCGGCGAGGTGAACTCGAGACGCCCGCGGTACATGGTGAACAGCCAGTTGAATATCTTCACCCCGGTGGGGATGGCGATGATCATCGTGGCGATGCCGAAGAAGGCATTGACGTTGGCACCCGCCCCCATGGTGAAGAAGTGGTGCAGCCAGACGATGAACGACAGGAAGGTGATCGCCACCGTTGCCCAGACCATGGTGCCGTAACCGAACAGGCGCTTGCGCGCAAAGGTCGCGATGACCTCGGAGAAGACACCGAATGCCGGCAGGATGAGGATGTAAACCTCAGGATGGCCCCAGGCCCAGATGAGGTTGACATACATCATCATGTTGCCGCCGAAATCGTTCGTGAAGAAGTGCATCCCCAGGTAACGATCGAGTGTCAGCAGCGCGATGGTCGCGGTCAGAATCGGGAAGGAAGCGATGATCAGGATGTTCGCGCACAGCGACGTCCAGGTGAAGATCGGCATGCGGAAGAGCGTCATGCCCTTGGTCCGCATCTTCAGGATGGTAACGAAGAAGTTGATACCGGTTAGCGTCGTGCCGATACCCGATATCTGCAACGCCCATATCCAGTAATCCACCCCGACGCCGGGACTGTAATCTATCCCCGATAATGGCGCATAGGCCAGCCAGCCGGTCTGGGCGAACTCGCCGACCACCAGCGAGATGTTGACCAGGATCACCCCGGCCGCGAACAGCCAGAAGCTCAGGTTGTTCATGAAGGGGAAGGCCACATCCCGCGCGCCGATCTGCAGCGGCACGACCAGGTTCATCAAGCCGATGACCATGGGCATGGCAACGAAGAAGATCATGATCACGCCGTGGGCGGTGAAGATCTGATCATAGTGGTGCGGCGGGAGATACCCCTCGGCGCCCCCTGCGGCCATGGCCAGCTGGGTCCGCATCATGATGGCATCGGCGAAACCACGGATCAGCATCACCAGTGCCACGATGAAATACATGATGCCGAGTTTCTTGTGATCGACGGATGTCAGCCACTCCGTCCACAGCCACTTCCACTTCTTGAAATAGGTCAGTGCGCCTACCACGAAGGCACCACCAATGGCGATGGCGATCGCGACCACCATGATGATGGGTTCGTGGTAAGGAATCGCCTCAAGGCTCAGTTTTCCTAACATAATTTACTCCGCTGCCTCCGCGCTCATGGACTCGCCGTGAGACTCGGAATCGCTGCCATGGCCACCGCCATGGCCGTCACCGGTGACCGCTGCCATGTGCTCGGCATGATTGCCGCCGGCATGGAAGCTCTGAAGGATCTTCTCGTAGAGAGAGGGAGAAACTTCGGAGAAGTACTGGATCTCGTTGTCCCGGCTGGGCGCGGCGAGAGCGTAGTACTCCTCGGGGAAGTTCAGTGAATCGGACGATTCACGCACCTTGTCCACCCAGGCCTCGAAGTCCTCTTGGGTACCTACATGGGCCTTGAAGGTCATCTCCGAGAAACCGGCACCACTGTAGTTGGTGGAGCGGCCGTCATAGACGCCCGGTTCGTCGGCGACCAGATGCACATCGTTGTCCATCCCCGCCATGGCATAGATCTGGCTACCCAGGCGCGGAATGAAGAAGGCATTCATCACCGAACCGGACGAGACCCGGAAACGTACCGGCGTATCCTCGGGGAAGGCGACCTCGTTGACGGTGGCAATGCCCTGCTCGGGATAAATGAACAACCACTTCCAGTCCAGCGAGACCGCCTGGATTTCCATCGGCTCCTGCTGGTCCTCGTTGGGCACGATGGACTTGTGCGGGTCAAGGCTGTGCGAGGTATACCAGGTCAGAACGGCCAGGAAGGCAATTATGACCATGGGGATGAACCAGACCACGGCCTCGATCTTGTTGGAGTGGGCCCAGTCGGGCGCGTAGGTGGCATCCCGGTTGCTCCGGCGATAACGCCAGGCGAACAACAGCGTCATCACGATGACCGGAACAACGACGATCTGCATCAGTCCAAAGGCAGTCAGGATGAGGGTGCGCTGCTCCTCCCCTATCTGTCCCTTAGGATCCAGCAGCGCCGAACTGCAGCCCGCCAACAGCAGTGGCAGCGATAGCAGCAGCAGGACGCCGAGCATGCGCAGGGTGGGGTTTCTTCTCATGTTTCAACCTCGTCAGGGCTTGGCGGCGAACGCATTCCCGCTCGAGTTCAACGGGCGATGCACGCGCCGAAGCGCTCTCCGGCGCGGGTCGCTGGCGGAGCTCTGACGGGGAGCGGCCCACGACCGTCGTGGAGAGTACTTCGGGCACATTCACGGCTCGCAGCCCGCGGCGACGACTCGCTGCGACATCGCCGGGCGGGAGGCTCCGGCCGTGAGGCCAGTATTCTGAGGGTCCAGGAACAGAATGGGAAGGGGCGATTTGCCGCAGGTTGTCGCACCCGGTCACACCACCGCGCTTTCCTCCTCGGTGATGATCTCGTCGATGTCATCGAGCCCGGCAAAGCGGGCCGGCCTGACCAGCCCAAGCTTGCTGGGATCGACCACCAGTATCCGGCGTTCCGCCGAGTCGATGGCGGCCCGCTTGGGCGCCACCTCATGGAAGTGAAAGCAACTCAGTCCTTTCTCGGCATGGACGCCCGCCGCCGACAGGAAAGCCTTGTTGATGCCCAGGCGAGCGATGGTCGCGGCCATGTCGTCGCCATCGAAGGAACGCGAGGAAGATTGATAGAGGCCACCCAGCAGCCACAACCGCACCCCAGGGCAGGCACTCACGGCATCGGCGACATTCAGGGCATAGGTCACCACCGTCAGCGACAGGTCGGATGGCAGGCCGGCCGCCAGCGGCATCAGCGTCGTGCCACAGTCGATGAACAGCGTGTCGCCTTCCTCCAGGCTCGCCAGGGCCCTTTCGCAGAGCCGGCGCTTGACCTCGGCGTGGCGGTCACGCTGTGCCGCCAGATCATAGGCCGGTGCATGGCGGGGATCGTCGGCACGCATCAGCAGCCCGCCGACCAGTACCAGGGCGCCGTCGGACGCCGCCAGATCGCGCCGGATGGTCATCTCCGAGACACCGCAAAGCGTCGCCGCCTCGGCCAGACGCAAGCTTCCCCCTTCTGCCAGCGATATCTGAAGCCGCCTCAATCGTGCCGCGCTGCGCTCATTCACTCGTCCACCTCTGCTATCTCGCTTAAGCCCCCGACCTCAACATTGCCGCACCATGTTGCCATACCGTGTATGCGTCGTTGATCGCCAGGGTTGCGACCCTTGTTGTGATTAAAATAACATTCGCATGTTACTCGAATAACAGCCTCGACGACCACGATCCCCATTCATCCGGCCTGGCCGGATCCATGCATTGACGTCCGTGATGGTCCGCCCTTCTTGGCTTGTCCGACGCATCACACGACAACAACTCCAAAGGAAGCCGACATTATGCCGTCCTTCGCCTCATCCCAGCGTTTCGCCGCCCTTTCCGGCCTGTTGCTGACCGCCACCGCATTACCGGCCAGCGCCACCGGAGATGATGCCGCATCAGGCCTCTCGCCGCAGTGGTCGTTCGCCAACGTCTCCGTCAACTACCTGGACTGGTCCGACGGCACGGAACAACGCACCGCGAGCAATGCCGCCAAAGGGGATTTCTTCTACCTGGAACTGGAAGGTGGGGTCGGTTTCGACTGGGGAGAATTCTACGGCTTCTACGATTTCGAGAATCCCCAGAACGACACGCTCGAAGACGATACCCGCGACAACCGCCGCAGCGCCGCCAAGGTCACCTCGCACATCTATCTCGGCGACACCCCCTTCTCGCTTTACCTCCACGTCTACGATTTTCGCGACTACGGCTTCGACAGCGAGGAGCAGGACCGCATCGTGGGCGTCGGATATCGCCATACCTTCGACAACGGCCTGTGGTTCAAGCCCTTTCTCGGCAAGGCCTGGGTCGACAGCGACGCCAATGCCTACAGCGGCGACAACGGCTATATGCTCGGCTGGGTGCTGGGTTACGATTTCCAGGCCTTCGGCGAGAACTTCAGCCTGAGCAACTGGCACGAGCAGACCTTTGATCGCGATGACGAATACCTGAAGCAGAATTACGTCAACGGTCCGGCCGGCAGCACCGGCACCAATGGTGCCGTGGCCTTGTGGTGGCATCCGATCGACGAGATCACCACCGGCGTTCAGTATCGCTACTCCAACAACAAGCTGGGCACCGCCGATCATTACCAGAACGCGATGATCTACACCCTGAAGTACAACTTCCTGTAAGGCAGGCCGACATGAACGCCTCCATGCCATCGACCACAAGGACACTGCCATGACCTTGATCATGAGTCTCGTCGGAATGGCGACCCTGATCGTCATCGCTCTGCTGTTCTCCACCAATCGTCGTGCGATCCGCCTGCGAACCGTGATCGGCGCCTTCGCCATTCAGGCCTGCCTGGGGGCCTTCGTGCTCTATGTCCCCTTCGGTCAGGCTGTCCTTGCCACCGTCTCCGATGCCGTCAGCCAGGTGGTTCTCTACGCCAACGATGGCATCGACTTCCTGTTCGGCGGCCTGGCCAATGTCGAGGAAACCGGCTTCGTCTTCGCCATCAAGGTGCTGCCGGTGATCATCTTCTTCTCCTCGCTGACCGCCGTGCTCTATTACCTGGGCATCATGCAGTGGATCATTCGCCTGCTCGGCGGCGCCCTGCAGAAGGCACTGGGTACCTCGCGCACCGAATCCCTCTCGGCCACCGCCAATATCTTCGTCGGCCAGACGGAAGCCCCGCTGGTGGTCCGCCCCTTCATCAACCGCATGACGCAGTCGCAACTGTTCGCGGTGATGTGCGGCGGTCTGGCCTCGGTTGCCGGTTCGGTCCTGGCCGGCTATGCCGCCCTGGGCATTCCCATGGAGTACCTGGTCGCCGCCTCCTTCATGGCCGCCCCCGGTGGTCTGCTGTTCGCCAAGCTGATCATGCCCGAGACCGAGACACCCGATGACAGCGTCTCGGCAGCCGAAGAGCGCCTCGAGGAAGAAGAGGATCACCCCACCAATGTGCTCGACGCCGCAGCAGCCGGTGCGTCTTCCGGCCTGCGCCTGGCCGCCAACGTCGGCGCCATGCTGCTCGCCTTCATCGGTCTGATCGCGCTGATCAACGGCATCCTCGGCGGCGTCGGCGGCTGGTTCGGCATGGAAGCGCTCAGCCTGGAGCAGATCCTCGGCTGGCTGTTCGCACCCCTGGCCTTCCTGCTCGGCATTCCCTGGTCCGAGGCCACGCTGGCCGGCTCCTTCATCGGCCAGAAGCTGGTGGTCAACGAGTTCGTGGCCTACATCAACCTCGCCCCCTACATCAGTGGGGAAGAAGTCGTCGCCGCCACCGGCGAGGCCATGACGACCCATACCAAGGCGGTCCTCTCGTTCGCCCTGTGCGGCTTCGCCAACCTTTCGTCCATCGCCATCCTGCTCGGTGGCCTGGGCAGCATCGCCCCCAGCCGACGCCACGATATCGCCCGTTTCGGCATCCGGGCCGTCCTGGCGGGTACCCTTTCCAACCTGATGTCTGCCACACTTGCCGGCTTTTTCATCGCCCTGGGCGCTTGAGCCATAATTTCCAGGGGGCCACCGCGCCCCCTCGGGACACACTGAGTCGATCGCCGAGCGTCATGGACATCGGCGTTTCTGCAGTGTCTCCGTCATACATTTGAAGAGAGCACGCCATGAACGACCTCACCCGGACCGCCCGTCAGGCGCTGGCCCTGATGGACCTCACCAGCCTGAACGACGACGACACCGACGAGCGCATCGAAGCCCTCTGTCAGCGTGCCAAGACGCCGGCCGGTCATCCGGCGGCAATTTGCATCTACCCACGCTTCATCGTGCCGGCCCGGCGCGCCCTGACCGCCCACCGACTGAACGACACCATCCATATCGCCACGGTCACCAACTTCCCGCACGGCGACGCCGACATCATGCGTGCCGCTCGCGAGACCCGCGAAGCCGTTGCTTCCGGCGCCGATGAAGTCGATGTGGTCTTCCCCTACCGTGCGCTGATGGAAGGTGACGAGGACACTGGCCGCGAACTGGTGGAAATGTGCAAGGCCGCCGCCGGCGGCAAGACGCTCAAGGTGATTCTGGAGACTGGCGAACTCGGCGATCCGGCCTTGATCCGTCGCGCCTCGGAACTGGCCATCGACGGCGGCGCCGACTTCCTAAAGACCTCCACCGGCAAGGTTGCCGTCAACGCCACCCTGGAAGCCGCCGAGATCATGCTCGAGGTGATTCGCGACAACGGCGGAGAGATCGGCTTCAAGGCCGCCGGCGGCGTGCGCACCGCCAAAGATGCGCGCGCCTATCTCGAGCTGGCCGAGCGCCTGATGGGTGCCGACTGGATCACGCCGCAGCACTTCCGCTTCGGCGCCTCCGGACTGCTCGACAACCTCCTCGAGACCCTCGGTGTGGCGGGAGGCACCGACATAGAGGAGGACTACTGATGCTGCCCCAGGAAGCCATACGCGCCAAGCGCGATGGCCAGGCCCTGGACGCCGCGACCCTCCATGAACTCGTCGCCGGCATCGCCGGTGACGATCTCGGCGATGCCCAGATCGGGGCGCTGGCCATGGCCATCTACCTCAACGGCATGAACGCCACCGAAACGGTGGCGTTGACCGAGGCGGTCCGCGACTCCGGTGACGTGCTCGACTGGACGGCGCTCGACCTGCCCGGTCCAGTCATCGACAAGCACTCCACCGGCGGCGTGGGCGATGTAGTGTCGCTGATCCTCGGCCCCTGGGTCGCCGCCTGCGGTGGCCACGTCCCGATGATCTCGGGCCGAGGGCTCGGCCATACCGGCGGCACCCTGGACAAGCTCGAATCGATCCCCGGCTATTCCGTCAACCCCGACACCGCCACTTTCCGGCAACTGGTCAAGGAAGTCGGCGTGGCCATCATCGGTCAGACAGCTGATCTCGCTCCCGCCGACAAGCGCCTCTATGCAATACGCGACGTCACCGCCACAGTGGAGTCGCTGCCGCTGATCGTCTCCTCCATCCTCGGCAAGAAGCTCGCCTGCGGTCTCGATGCCCTGGTGATGGACGTCAAGGTCGGCAGTGGTGCCTTCATGCCCACGCCAGAGGCCTCGCGGGAACTCGCAGAGACCATCGCCGAGGTCGCCAGCCGAGCCGGTACGCCGACCACGGCCCTGCTCACCGACATGAGCCAGCCCCTGGCGCCCTGCGCCGGCAATGCCCTGGAAGTGCGCGAGGCATTGGCCGTGCTCACCGGCAAGCACCGTGACGGACGCCTGCTCGAGGTAACCCGCGGCCTGGCGGTGGAAATGCTGCTGGCCGGCGGCCTGGCCCCCGATCGGGAAGCGGCCCTGACGCGGCTCGACGAACGACTCGCCTCGGGCGAGGCCGCCGAGCGCTTCGCACGCATGGTAGCCGGTCTCGGCGGTCCCGCCGATCTGCTCGACGCCCCGGATCGTCACCTGCCCACCGCCCCGGTGGTGCGCCCGGTGCTCGCACCGTGCGCCGGCCACCTGCGCAGCCTGGATACCCGGGCGTTGGGTATGGCCGTGGTCGAGCTCGGCGGCGGGCGTCGCCAGCCGGGTGAGGCCATCGACCCCGCAGTGGGTCTGGCCGATATCGCCGAACTCGGCACCGCGCTCGACACCGACCAGCCGCTCGCCACCCTGCATGCCCGTAGCCACGCCGCGGCCGACCAGGCCGAACGTCAACTGCTCGAGGCCATCGAGATCGGCGAGGCCACCGCATCTCCCACCCTGATTCGCGACATCATTCGCCGGGAGGCTCCATGACACGTGCCATCGTGCTCGTCCTCGACTCCTTTGGCATCGGTGCTGCCCCCGACGCCGAACGCTTCGGCGATGCCGGCGCCGACACCCTCGGCCATATCGCCGAGGCCTGTGCGGCCTCCACCGAGCGCGGCCCCTTGCAGCTCCCCAACCTTGGCCGACTCGGTCTCTTCCATGCTCACCACGAGAGCACCGGGGCCTGGGCCGCAGGCATCGTCCCGCCCGAGTCGCTCGGCGGCGCCTACGCCCATGCCCGGGAAGTCTCCTCCGGCAAGGACACCCCGTCCGGCCACTGGGAGATCGCCGGGGTACCAGTACGCTTCGACTGGGGATATTTCAGCGAGCCGGAGAACAGTTTCCCTGCCGAGCTGCTGGACGCTCTGATCCACGAAGCCGAACTGCCCGGCGTGCTGGGCGACTGTCACGCCTCCGGCACCGAGATCATCGCCCGACTGGGCGAAGAACATGTGCGCAGCGGCAAGCCCATCGTCTATACCTCGGCGGATTCCGTCTTCCAGATCGCCGCCCATGAGGACACCTTCGGCCTCGAACGGCTCTATCGACTCTGTGAGACCGCCCGCCGGCTGCTCGAACCCTACAACATCGGCCGGGTCATCGCTCGCCCCTTCAACGGCGATGATGCCGCGAGCTTCCAGCGCACCGCCAACCGTCGCGACTACAGCGTCGAGCCGCCCTCGCCCACGGTACTGCAGCGCCTCTGCGACGCCGGCGGCCAGGTGACAGCCATCGGCAAGATCGCCGACATCTACGCCCACTGCGGCATCTCGCGCAGCCTCAAGGCCAGCGGCCACGAGGCCCTGTTCGACGCCACCCTGGATGCCATGGCATCCGACGGCGAGCGCACCCTGATCATGACCAACTTCGTCGATTTCGACATGGTCTACGGTCACCGGCGCGATGTGGCCGGCTACGCCACCGCCCTCGAGGCCTTCGACGCCCGCCTGCCCGAACTGCTGGAACGCCTCGAGGACGACGACCTTCTGATCATCACCGCCGATCACGGCTGCGATCCCACCTGGCATGGCACCGACCATACCCGCGAGCATATCCCGATTCTCGCCCTGGGTGCCGGACTCGCTCCCGGTTCGCTCGGCGCACGCAGCAGCTTCGCCGACATCGGCCAGAGCCTGGCCCGTCATTTCGACCTGCCGCCCATGGACGACGGCGAGAGCTTTCTCCCGGCCGGTTCCCCAACAGGAGACACATAATGGCGACTCCCCACATCAAGGCTGAGCGCGGCGATTTCGCCGACACCGTACTGATGCCCGGCGACCCGCTGCGCGCCCGCTACATCGCCGAGACCTTCCTCGACGATGCACGGCTCGTCAACGAGGTCCGCAACATGTACGGCTATACCGGCACCTACCGGGGTCGCGAGATCTCGGTAATGGGCCATGGCATGGGCATCCCCTCGATCTCGATCTACGCCAAGGAACTGATCACCGAGTTCGACGTCAAGCGTCTGATCCGGGTCGGCTCCTGCGGTGCGGTGCGCGACGACGTGGCGGTACGCGACGTGGTGATCGGCATGGGCGCGAGCACCGATTCCGGCGTCAATCGCACTCGCTTCCTGGGCAACGATCTGGGCGCCATCGCCGACTTCGAGCTGACCCGCCATGCCGTGGATGCCGCCCGTGAGCACGGCGTGCCGGTCAAGGTCGGCAACATCTTCTCTGCCGATCTCTTCTACGACCCGCGTCCCGAGATGGTCGAGATGATGCGCCGCTACGGCATCGTCGGCGTGGAGATGGAAGCCGCCGGCCTGTACGGCGTGGCCGCCGAGTACGGTGCCCGGGCCGCGACCATCTGCACGGTCTCGGACCACATCGTCAAGGGCGACTCGCTGTCCAGCGACGAGCGCGCCACCACCTTCGACGACATGATGCGCATCGCCCTGGACAGCGTGCTGCGCGACGATGCCACCCGGGAGGCCAACGCATGAGCGACGCCATCGATCACGACGTCATTCCCCAGGACATCGTCGAGACACTGATCGCAGTGCGCGACCGCGCCTATGTCCCCTACTCAAACCATCCGGTGGGCGCCCTGGTCATCAGCGAAAGCGGCACCCGCTATGCCGGCGCCAACGTCGAGGTGGCCCACTACAAGGGGCTGTGCGCCGAAGCCTCGGCCATCGCCGCCATGGCCAGCGCCGGCGAACGGCACCTGCACGAGGTCTACGTGATCGGGCCCGGCCAGCACCTGTGCACGCCCTGCGGCGACTGCCGCCAGCGCATCCGCGAGTTCGCGAGTGCCGAGACGCGGATCCGCGTGGTCGACGCCGAGGGCACGCCGCTGCGCCGCTACACCATGGACGAGTTGCTGCCGGACGCCTTCGGGCCCGATAATCTGGGCATTGTCTGAAACATCGAAGAGCGAAGGCCCATGCACAGCCCCGCCCTTGCCATTACCCGAACGCCTCTGGTGGCCGTCTATGGCACTCTCAAGCGCGGCCTGCGCAACCACCACTGGCTGGAAGGCGCCACCTTCGTCGGTCGCGACCGACTCACCAGCGCGACGCTCTATGACCTCGGCCATTGCCCAGGCGCCAAGGCCGAACCCTCCCGCGGCGTGGAGGTCGAGGTCTACCGCGTCGACGCGCGCACCTTTGCCGGTCTCGACCGCCTGGAGGACTATCGCGTGCGCGCCCCGGCATCGGGCATGTACGACCGCGCCATTCACGCCACGTCCTTCGGACCCGCCTGGCTCTACCTCTACAATCACGACGTCGACAGTTGCCCGGCGATTCGCGAAGGCGGCTGGCCGCCCCTCCAACCATCCGCTACCTGACCCACGCTTTCGACGAGGAAACCCACGATGGGCCGTCTTCTCTCCCTGATCGTGATCATCGCCCTGGCCTATGGCGGGCTCTATGTCACCTACGGCATGGCGCTGAAGGATGACGTCGCCCAGGCCATCACCGACATTGGCCTTGGCACCGTGGAAGTGGACGGCATCGACTACGGGCCGCTGGCACCTCTAGGCACCGAGGCCCGTATCACCGCCGAGGTACGCTACCAGGGCGCTTCCGCCACCGTCGACCTGGGCCTCCACGGCCACCCGCTGTTCTCGGAGGAAACCCGTCTCGAGCTCGGTGGGCTGCAAGCGCTGCGCTTGACCATCGGTGCGGAGCCGTGACGGCCTCGCCAACGGGGCCATGACATTCGCCCCTGATGATATCCATCCGCCATCGACCATCCGGAGCCTCTCATGTCTCGCGCCATCGATATTCCCGCCGCTGACGGCACCATCGACGCTCTCATCTTCACGCCCGACAACGCTGACGGCCCGTTGCCGGCCGTGGTGCTGTTCACCGACATCGGCGGCCTTCGCCCCTGCTATCATGAAAAGGCCCAGCGGATCGCGGACAACGGCTACGCCGTGCTGATGCCCAACGTCTACTACCGCGATGCGACCGGCGAGATCGTGCCGGAAGGCAAATCCTTCCGCGACCCGGACGTGCGCCCAACCCTGGTCGAGTATGCCGGCCACCTCACGCCCGAGACGCAATCCCGTGATTTCATCGCCCTGCTCGAATGCCTCGATGCCGAGGCCGAATTCGCAGGCGGCAAGCTGGGGGTCGTCGGCTACTGCATGACCGGCGCCTTCGCACTGCGCATGGCGGCCGAGCACCCCGACCGCGTGGCCGCCGCAGCCGGCTTCCACTCGGCCAACCTGGCGAAGGCCGACGACGCCTCGAGCCCTGTGGGCAAGGTCGATACCATCGAAGCGCGCGTCTACTTCGGCCACGCCGACAAGGACGAACTGCTGCCCGCCGAGCAGATCGCCCGCATGGACGAAGCCCTGGCTGCCGCCGGCGTGCACTTCACCACCGAGCTCTACAAGGGCGCCGCCCACGGCTTCACTGCCAAGGACGCCCCATCCTATGACGCCGCCGACGACGCCCTGCACCACAAGCGACTCGCCACGCTCCTGGAAGAAACGCTGTAAGGACTCACATTCACCGCTTTGCGCCAACGGCCCATGATGGGTCGTTGGCGGAACGACGTTCAGCCTTCAGGCGAAGTGAATGAAGGCAGTCATAGCGACGTCCAGCGAGTGTCTACTGCCGGCCGAGAACGGAGCCTCGACCAAGAGTTTCATTGGAAATCAAACGTCTCTATTCACCGAAGCGTCGACGCAGGTAGTCGATGATGTCGCTGGATTCGTACAGCCAGCGTGTCTCACCGCCCTCTTCGATGCGCAGGCAGGGCACCTGCGCCTTGCCGCCGCCTTCCAGCAATGCCCGACGATGTTCGGGGTCGAGCCGGATGTCGCGAATCTCGATCGTCAGGGCGAGACGAGTAAGCTCGCGACGCACCCGCACGCAGTAGGGGCAACTCCAGAACTGGTAGAGCGCCAGACTCTCGCAGGCCTGGTCAGTCCGGGCCTGCTCGGATTCGTCGCGCACGACTTCGCGGCGGGTGCCGAGCTTCTCGGCCACCCATACCACCGGCGCCAGCAATGTCTGGATCAGCGATCGCATGATGGTGTCCTCCTGCTCTCAGGGTACGGTGCGAGCCGCCAGTACTGCCAGCCGCACCTCCGTTCAACCGGTCTCGCGAACCACCAGTTCCACCGGCATCGAGACATGTCGCGGCGGCTTGCCTGCCTGGGCCTCTCCCAGCAGGTCGACGCTCATGGCGGCAATACCGGCGATGTCCTGGCGCACCGTGGTCAGACCTTCGGCCAGGGTCGGCAGGTCGTCGAAGCCGGTGACCGCCACCTCGCCGGGTACGTTCAGGCCATGATCTTCCAGGGCCGTCAGACAGCCCCGGGCAAGCTCGTCGGTCTCGCAGACCAGGCCGTCATAGGCCCGTGGCTCCCGATCGAGGCGCCGACTCAGCCAGCGGTAACCGGTCAGGGCCGGGTCCAGGTTGGGCGGGATGTCGATCAGTTCGGCCTCGAAGCCAGCCTCGTCGAGCGCCTGGCGATAGCCGTCCAGGCGGTGCTGGCTGTGAGGGCTCGTCAGCTCGTCGCCGACGAAGGCGATGCGCCGACGCCCTTTCTCGATCAGGTGGCGGGTGGCCAGGTAGATGCCGTGACGATCCTCCGGCGCCACCGAGAATCCCTCACCGGCCAGTCCGATGCGCACGAAGGGCACGCGGTGAGACCTCATCAGTTCGGGACGCGGGTCGTCGGCGAACTCACCGAGCAGGATGGCGGCGCCGGCCTGTTCGGGCAGGGTCGCCGTGCGGTCGTGGGCGAAGAAGATCGGTACCATGCCCTGGCGGTGCAGCGCCACGGTCAGGTGCTGGTAGAGCAGGATGTAGTAAGGCCGCAACTCGAAGTCGCGACGCCCCAGCGAGATACCCACCACCGCGGCCTTGCCGCTGATCAACTGGCGGGCAGCGGCACTGGGCCGGTACTCGACGTCGCGGCTGATGGTGAGGATACGCTCGCGCAACGCCTCGCTGATGCCTGGCTTGTCGTTGAGCGCGCGGCTGACCGAGGCGATGGAGACGCCCGCCCGCCGTGCGATTTCCCGAATGTTGGCCGTCTTCGACGGTTGTCTGCTCATCGCCTGCCTCGTCACCGGGCGGCCGGCCTCGCGCCAACCGCCATTCTCTGCGGCCACCGATTGTGCCCGATCGGACGAATCGCTGCGACAGCGCCTCACTCACCGCCCCGGCATGGCGGGCCATGATGAATATCAGCGGGCCGATACGGCTCAGGCAGACGGGCTCTGGAGGGCCTGCGCCTCCAGGTGCAGGATGCCGCCTCGAGCGTCGGAGTCGAAACAGGCATCCAGCACACGCTGCAAGACCGCGCCGCGGGCGAAGTCGGGCTGGTCGTTGACGCCGCTTTCGATACTATCGACGAAACGCTGATAGATGCTCGGCGTAGGCGGCGCCGTGATGTCGACCCAACGCGCAGGATGGACGTCCTCGCCTAGGCACACCTGCACCCGGTCACGCGCCGCATCGAGGTCGACGCGCAGCGCACCGCGATCGCCATGGACCGAGAGCGTCAGCGAGTTGTGATGGCCGGTGGCCCAACGGGTGGCCTGAACGGTGCCCAGCGCGCCACCGGCGAATTCCACCTGCATCAAAGCGCTGTCGTTGGCGTCGAGGGAATACTCGCCGATGCAATTGTCCGGAGCCTTGTCGAAGCACTTTAGGCGGCAGGTCACCGCGGCGATGTCGCCTACCGGGAAGCTGGCGAAGTCGAGGATGTGCACTCCCACGTCGCCCAGTACCCCCTTGCTGCCGTGCGCTTCGGAGAGGCGCCACAGCCACTGGCTGTCCTGATCCCAGCGCCCCCAGGCATCGCTCACCAGCCAACTCTGGCGATAGCTGGCATCAACGTGCATCACCCGCCCCAGCCGGCCTTCGGCGACCAGCTCGCGGGCGAGCTGGATCGCCGGGGCGTCGCGATAGCTAAGGTTGACCATGTTGATCACGCCGGCTTCGCGGGCCGCCGCCGCCATCTCGTCAGCATCGGTGGCATTGGTGGCCAGGGGCTTCTCGCAGAGGACATGCTTGCCGGCGGCGATGGCGGCAAGTGTTGTCGCCTTGTGCACCCCGTCCGGGGTGACATTGCTCACCGCATCGATGTCGTCGCGGGCCAGCATGGCCTCGAGATCGGTGTAGACCGCGGAAATGCCGTGCTCGGCGGCAAAGGTACGTGCCTTGTCGCCATCCAGGTCGCAGACCGCCACGACCTCGACATCCGCGATCTCCTGGAACCGCTGGGCGTGCTGGCCGGCCATGCCGCCGGCGCCGATGATCGCCAGACGCATCACTTGAAGCCCTCCTCACCCGGTTTGTGCAGACCTTCGCCCTTCACTTCCACCGGGTTCGGCGCCTGGTCGGGCGGCACGTTGGGGCAGCTGTCGATCCAACGCGAGCCTTCCGGGCACGCCCACTTCACGCCGTTCTTGAGGACCCGGCGCACCTGCTCGTCGTAGTAGATCGGATAGGTCTCGTGACCGGGGCCGAAGTAGAAGATCTTGCCGTTGCCGCGCTTATAGGTGAGTCCGGAGCGGAACACCTCACCGCCTTCGAAGGCGCTGATGAACACGACCTCGTCGGGGTTGGGCACCGCGAAGGGCTCGCCGTACATCTCGCTATGCGGCAGCTCGAGGTAGTTGCCCAGGCCCTGGACGATCGGATGGCCGGGATTGACGACCCACAGCCGCTCACGCTCGCCGGCCTCGCGCCACTTCAGCGAACAGGTGGTACCCATCAGGCGCTTGAAGATCCTGGAGTAGTGGGCAGAGTGCAGCACCAGCAGCCCCATGCCTTGCAGCACCCGGGCCTGAACCCGGTCGACGGTCTCGTCACGAACGTCGCCATGGGCGGCATGCCCCCACCACAGCAACACGTCGGTATCCTCGAGCAGCGCTTCGGGCAGCCCCTGCTCGGGGTCCTGCAGAGTGACGGCGCGGGCCTCGATCTGCGGGTCCTCGTTGAGCCCGGCGGCGATGCAGGCATGCATACCCTCGGGATAGATGCGCGCTACCACCTCGTTGGTCTGTTCGTGGACGTTCTCGCCCCAGACCGTAACCTTGATCGTCATGGCTTGGTTCCTCCTGGCATGGCCTGATGGATGATGTCGATACCGCCGATGTCAGTGACATCTAAAAAGTAAACGCTTACGCCCTTAGAGTAAACGTTTACCTACTACCACCATGGTCGCATCTGACGCCAAGCCTTCACATTGCCCGACGCAGCATGTCACAACCGAGAAATGACCGAAGCGCGACCGGGCCCGGCACTTGGCCGGGCCCGATCATGCACAGGCGAGAAGCCCCGAGGAGAGGCCGCTATCAGGTGCCGGGATCCGGCGAGGCGCCACGGGCACTGGTCGCGCCGGTCGGATCGGCGATACCCGCCTCACCGGGATCGCGGCCTGATGCATCCCGTTCGTCGCCCCGCTCGCTGCTGCCGTCGAGCCGGCCACCGCCACGCCCTTCCATGCTGACGCTGAGGCGCGGCACGCCAAGATCGATCTCCAGCTCTTCCATGCGCTGCTTGAGCAGCAGATTGAAGGCCCGAGCCACATCCCACTGCATCTCGGGCGCGGTGCGAAAGCGCATGCGCAGGATCGGACAACCATCCTCGAACGCATGGATGCCCTGCATCTCCAGCGGCGACCAGATGTGGTGGCGCATCATCGGATCCTGTCGCAACGCCCGGGCGGTTTCGTGCATCAACGTGATGGCATCGTCGATCTTCATGTCGTAGGGAATGCGGATCTTCATCAGGGCGATGCCGAACTGGCGCGACATGTTATGGATCGAGTCGATACGGCTGAAGGTGATGATGTGCACGATGCCATCCAGATCACGCAGCCTCACGGTGCGCAGGGTCAGCCCCTCGACGGTGCCCATGTGGCCATTGATCTTCACGAAGTCGTCCACCGCCAGGGAGTCCTCGATGAGGATGAAGATGCCGGTGATCAAATCCTGCACCAGGGTCTGGGCACCGAAGCCGATGGCCAGGCCGATCACACCGGCACCCGCCAGCAGCGGCGTGACGTTGACGCCCAGATTGGCAAGCCCGACGATCGCGGCAATGATCACGATGGTGGCGAAGATGACGTTGCGGATCATCGGCGTGATGGTCTGGGCGCGCGCCTGATTGACCCGACGCCCACGGGAGCGGGCCGACGACACCAAGGCGCGCTGGATCGCCGTATCGGCGAAGATCCACACCAGCCAGGCCAGCAGAATGGTGAAGCCGATACCCAGCAGCGCCTGGCCGATGCGCACGCTGGCCACCCCTTGGGTGCCAATGCCGATCAAGGAAGCGCCCCATACCTGCAGCGACAGCTCGGCGAAGGCAAACCAGGCCAGGGCATGGCCCAGCGCATAGCCGAAGCGCTCGAGCCGACGCCGATACTCGCTCTGGCGCCGGCGCTTCGAGCGCCGCTCGGCATGCCGACGCAACAGCCCCGCCACGACCAGCGTCAGCACCAGCAGGGCGGCGGAAATGATCGAACGCGCCAGCGCCGTACCGACATCTCCACCGGTGACGAAGATCGCCAGCAGCGAACCACCCACCAGCAGCAGCGCCGGCACATGCCAGAGGCCGCCCACCACCCGGATCACCTCCGAAGAGCTACCCTTCTCGCGCCGATGAGAGTAGGGCCGATTGCGTATCAGGTGCTTGATGGGACGCTTGAACCGCAGGATGAAACGTCCACTCAACACGGCCGCCAGGGTATTGGCCAGCACCGAGCACAGGCTGGCCAGATCGAGGCCGATGAGTTCGGTGAGCCGCGAGGAATTGAGGGCATCGCCCAGGGCAATCAAGGCGCCGATCATGAACAGCGGCCGCAGGCTCTGATGCTGCAGGATCCGCACGGCGACGAAACGATGCCCGCGCGTGAACACCGCGATGACCGACTCCACCACCACCGCCAGGGTCCGACCACACAGCGCGACATAAGCAATGACCAGGGCGCCCGTACGCCCGGCACTGCTCGGCACCAGTTGCGCGATGCCCATCGTCAACGCGAAGGCCAAGGCCCAGGGCAGCATGCGCCGCAGGAAATGGATCGCGAGCAGATGCGCCTTGGGTTCGCGCGGCAGGTCCAATGGCCAGCCACGACGCCCGGCCAGCATCCGCCCCAGGGCAATGAAGATCACCAGCAGGCCGCCCCAGATCGCCACCAGCACGGTCAGTTCGATGACGAAGCGCGCCAGCTCGGCATTGCCGGTCTGTACCACCAGCTCGGAAAGGTCTCGCCACCCTTCGCTCAACTGGAGTCGCCAGCCATCCAGAGGCGATCGGCCCGCCTCGGCCTGCTTTCCCAACTCATTGAAGGTGTCGGCGAGCGCCCCCAGCAGGCCCTGCTGGGAGGTGATGCCATTCTGCTCGGCCGCCGGTTGATTGGCCTGGCGCAACGCCTCCAGGCTCTCCAGCAGTTCCTGTCGCTTGGTGTCGTCCTGCAGGGTGGAAATGACCTCGTCCAGCGAGGCCTGGAACGCCTGGGGATCATGATTCTCCGACTGCTTGGCATTCGCCAGACTCGACAATGGCGAGGGCTGCGCCGCCACGAACAGCGGCAGCATCAACAAAAGCAGCGTCAACAGGCCACGCAGGACCATCGAGAAGCGATGCACGATGAGCAACGTCGGTCTCCATCCAGAGAGTCATGGTATAACGGCATATCCTGACATAAAGAGGTTCAGACGTATGTTAGGCTGCCGAAATCTGACAACAGGATGCCGTCATGACGCCGCAACCGCCACCCATCCCCGATAACGATGACGGCCAGACTCGCCGAGTCGGTGTCGAGATCGAGTTCGCCGGCCTGCCGCCGAAGGAAACGGCTCACCTAGTCCAGACCCTGTTCGGCGGTGATCTCGAAGCGATCAGCGCGCATCGGCTCAAGGTCAGGAATACCCGCTGGGGCGACTTCGGCATCGAGCTGGACACCCAGTACGCTCATCCGGATCACCAGCGGCTCGATACCGAGGCCTATCGTGACAGCGAGTGGGAGCGAATGCGTCAGGACTTTCATGCCCGCACCCGCGAGCTGATCGGTGACGTGGTCACCGGCCTGGTTCCCACCGAGATCGTCTGCCCGCCGGTGCCCTGGAACGAGCTCGACGACCTCGACACCCTGTTCGATGCCTTGCGTCGTCATGGCGCCAAGGGCACCGACGCCAGCCTGCTCTATGGTTTCGGCCTGCATCTCAATCCCGAGGCTCCCAGCCTGGAAGTCGACGACGTCCTGGCTTGCCTGCGGGCCTATCTGCTCACGGCACGCTGGCTACGCGAACAGATTCACGTCGATATCACCCGGGAGGTCCTGCCACACGCCAACCCCTTCTCGCGGACCTACGCACTCAAGGTGCTGGACCCGGACTACCAGCCGGACCTGCGGACGCTGATCGACGATTATCTGGAGCACAACCCGACCCGTAACCGGGAACTCGACCTGTTACCGCTGTTCGCCTATCTCGACCCGACGCATCCTCATGAACTCTTGAGCGACCATCTCGTTCAGGCTCGCCCGACCTACCACTATCGTCTGCCCAACGCCCAACTCTCCGAGGCTGACTGGGGCGCCAGCCTGGAGTGGAACCGCTGGCTGGAGGTCGAGAAGCTGGCCGCCGCCCCGGACACCCTGGCCGAGCGCAGTGCCCAGTATCTCGCGCGCCATCGTCCCGCCTGGCCGCGCCGTTACTGGTTCGCCCTGCGCCGGAGGCTGGGATACTGATGGTCAGGCGTCCATTGATCGGCATCACCACCTCCGACCGCAAGAGTCGCATTGCCTGGTGGTTCGACTGGCTCGCCGTCCGGCGTCACGGAGGACGGCCACTGCGACTCTCGCCATCACGCCCTGTCCCCCGCCATCTCGACGGGCTGATCATCGGCGGCGGCGATGATATCCAGGCGCATCTCTACGGCGCCGAAATGCATCTCGATGTACGCGTCGATCCCGAACGCGACGATCTCGAACTGCAACTGCTCGAACGCTTCATTCCCGGTGGCATCCCAGTGCTCGGCATCTGCCGCGGCGCCCAGCTGATCAACGTGCACCTGGGCGGTACCCTGGACCCCGATATCTACACGACCCACGAGGGCCTGAAGCCCCGACGCACCGTGCTACCCCGCAAGACCGTGGACATCGTCGGCGACAGCCAGCTCAACCGGATTCTCAGGGTCACCTGGTGTCGCATCAACAGCCTCCATCACCAGGCGGTGCAGCGCGCCGGCGACGGCATCGAGATCGTCGCCCGTGACCGTGACGGCCTGGTCCAGGGTATCGAATCCCGCCATCACGATTTTCTGATCGGCGTGCAATGGCACCCTGAGTGGCTGATCTTCAACCGCCCCCAGCAACGCCTGATCCGCGCCCTGGTCGACGCCGCCCGCCGGTCATGAACGCTCGGCCCGAAACCGGTTCCCCGAAACAAGAAAAGGCCACCCGAGGGTGGCCTTTGTCCTGAGAGGTCAGCAAGGGCGACTACGATTCCAGCTTAGCGTCCAGGCTGATCTCGGCATTGAACAGCTTGGACACCGGGCACCCAGCCTTGGCCTTGTTGGCGGCGTCCTCGAAGGCCGCCTCATCGGCACCGGGAACGCTGGCACGGGTCTCCAGATGAATCGCGGTGATGCTGAAGCCGCCCGAATCCTCTTCCAGCGAAACCGTCGCCTGAGTGGCGATGCGTTCCGGCGTATAGCCCGCCTCGCCGAGAATCATCGACAACGCCATCGAGTAACAACTGGCATGGGCCGCCCCGATCAGTTCCTCGGGATTGGAGCCACCCTCGCCTTCGAAACGCTTGGCGAAACTGTAGGACACCTCATCGAGCACGCCACTCTGGGTGGATACCGTGCCCTTGCCATCCTTGAGGCCGCCCTGCCAGACGGCGCTTCCATTCTTCTTGATGCTCATGTCGACTCCTCTATGTTGGGGTGGGTCGCAGCGTTGCTCCTACACCATAGATCATTGGGATGACCCTTCCAGGACACAAGGACGCGCATTGCATCCTGAACGGCCTGCGACCAGAATATATGGAAAATACTTCCAAAACCACTGGTCGCCAATATCCACCAATGAGGATACGTCATGACGACTTCTTCCCGCGTTACCCTCGCTGCCACCTCCCATGAAGCCGCCATCGAACTTCCCGCCATCGGCCAGGGCACCTGGTTCATGGGAGAAGGCCTGGCGCCTCGCGCCGACGAGGTACGTGCCCTTCGGCAAGGGCTGGACCTCGGCCAGACGCTGATCGATACCGCCGAGATGTACGGCGACGGCGGCGCCGAGGAAGTGGTCGGCGAGGCGCTCCGCGGCCGCCGTGACGATGCTTTCCTGGTCTCCAAGGTCTACCCTTGGAATGCCGGGCGCGACCACGCCATCGCCGCTTGCGAACGCAGCCTGCAACGCCTGGGTACCGACTATCTGGATCTCTATCTGCTGCACTGGCCCGGCGGCATTCCGCTGGACGAGACCCTGGAAGCCTTCGATCGGCTACGCGAATCCGGCAAGATCCGCCGTTTCGGCGTATCCAACTTCGACATCGACGACATGCAGGCACTGAGCGCAACGCCGGGCGGTGGCGACTGCGCCGTCAACCAGGTGCTCTACCACCTCGGCTCACGGGGTATCGAGCACTCGCTGCGCCCCTGGCAACGCGAGCATGGCATGCCACTGATGGGCTACTGTCCGCTGGCCCAGGCCGGCCGCCTGCGCCGCCGGCTGCTCGATCATCCCGACATCACGGCACTGGCCGCCGAGCGCGACCTGACTCCGGCCCAGTTGCTGCTGGCCTGGGCCATTCGCCCGGTAGACGGCCAACGCGATGTCATCGCCATTCCCAAGGCGGTACAACCGCAACATGTGCGCGACAATGCCGCCGTCCTCGAGGTCGCTCTTGACGACGATGCCCTGGCCCGGCTCGATGCCGCCTTTCCGGCACCGGAACGCAAGGAGCCACTGGATATCGTCTAATCGCTTGCGAAGCTTGATGACGAGATGCCGCCGAGGCTGGCGGCATCTCGTTCGTTGACGCCATACTCGTCCCGCAGGCCTCGCTGGATCGCCCGACGTTCCTCGAGCGGCTTGTGCTGGCTCGCCTTGCGCTTGCCCGTCAGACGCTCGACGGAGATCTCGATCCCGACGATGGCGCGGCACATCGCCGCGATGTAATCGTCGGGGGCATCATCGATCCGCCAGGGTCTCTGCCGCTCGCCTTCGAAGCGTTCAGTGAGCGCGGTCACCATCTCGCGCAGCCAATGTGGATCGTCGATCAGGCGCAGCCGGCCATGCGCGTGCACCACCTGATAGTTCCAGGTCGGCACCACCTTGCCGTGCTCACGCTTGGCCGGATACCAGCTCGGCGTGATATAGACCTGAGGCCCATGAAAGATCGCCAGGGCCTCGATGCCCTCCTGGAAGCTCGCAAGCCTTTTGACAAGCGGATTGGCGCGCGCGATATGGCCACACAAGGTATCCGCTGGCCACTCGTCTCCCGCCGGTGTCAGCAACAATGGCAAGTGATCGGCACTCAGCTCGCCGGATGCATCACGGGTTACCAGCGTAGCGAAAGGCGCCTCCTCGATGGCCCGATGACATTCGGCACGACTGTCGATGCGAAACTGGGGCGGCTGATACATGGTTCGCCTCTCAAGCTGGGGAAAGATCGTGACGCAGGGCGGCCGTCATCGACGTGAGCGAACGATGCTGGCGGCCCGTGGCGTCAAAGTTCTCGGGGGCCAGCCAGCGGCGGTGGCACTCGCGAATCGCCGGCCACTCACCATCCAAAAGCGAGAACCAGGCCGTATCCCGGTTTCGCCCGGCCACGACCCGGTGCTGACGAAAAATGCCCTCGAAGCGGAAACCGAGCCGCTCGGCGGCGCGGCGCGATGGCGCATTCAGGGCATCGCACTTCCATTCGAGACGCCGATATCCCTTGTCGAAGGCATTGGCCATCATCAGCATCAGCGCTTCACTGGATATCGGAGTCCGTGCCATGCGGGGCGAGAAGCTCAGATGGCCGATCTCGATGCAACCATCGCCCGGCACGATATTGAGATACGCGGCCATGCCCACCGCCTGCCCCTCGGTGGCATCGACGACGGCGTAACACCGCATGTCCGGGGCTGCACTCATGCGGGCCAGCCAGTCTCGACAGCCGATCGCGTCGTCGAAGGGACGGCCACCCAGATAGGTCCAGCGGGCGCACGCCTCGGTGTCGTTGTCGATCTCCGGGGCCGGCACCTGCCACGCCTGCCACAGAGCCTCGGCATGGCGGGCGGCGTCCAGCGGTTCCAGTCGGCAGAAACGCCCTGCCAGGCATTCGGCACCAGGTTCTGACGGCGGTTGCCAATGCGGGAGACCGGAACCGACCGGCTGGCCATAGTCATTGATTTCATGGGTCATGGCATCACGCTCTCAGATCGTCAGCAGGTAAGTATCGAAGACCGCGTCGCGCTGCCAGCCAAGCGCATGGTAGCGGGCCTTGGCCATCTCGTTGTCGACCTGGGTGCGCAGCATCAGCTGCGATACACCATGGGCATGAGCCCGTTCGCGAGCCGCTTCCAGCAAGGCGCTCCCGGCGCCCTGGCGGCGAGCTTCGGGGATGACGAACAGATCGTTGAGGATCCAGCGTGACGCCAGGCTCGTCGTGGACGGGACCGGAAAGAGTTGCGCGAAGCCGATCGCATGATCGTCGTCATCGAGGGCCAGCAACACATGGGCATCGCCCTTTACGAGACGCTCGCTCATGAAACGGCGAGCACCGTCGACATCGCCGGGTTGGTGGTAGAACCGTCGATAGCCGTCGACCAGGGGCACCAGGTCGTCGAGGTGGGCGTGGGTAGCAGCACGAATCGTGATCATGGCAAGGCTCGCGTTCGGACATGACGAAGCCTCAGTCTGACGACATAATGGTTCCCCAAGAAGAACCAGTTTGGCCGATACATGGGGAACCAGTGGCTGATCCGAATGCCCACCGCCTCTGGATTCAGGAGGCACTGAATCTTCAACTGGCCGAGCCGGATGCCCGCACGCTCGGCCAGCGCCTTTACGACGCCCTGCGCGGCGGCATCCAGCAGGGCCGGCTCCCTGCGGGGAGTGCCCTGCCCTCGTCCCGGCAACTGGCGGCCGAGCTCGGCATTGGGCGCAACACGGTGCTGAGCGCGGTCGACCGCCTCGCCGCCGAAGGCTTTCTGGTGTCGCGTCCCGGTGCCGGCGTCTTCGTGGCCGACTGGCAGTGGGACCCGCAGACGCCCCTCGATGTCCCGCCGACGCCACCTGCGACGCTCTCGCATCGCGGCGAACGCCTCCTCGACTTCGCGACGCCTCCCAGCGCGCGGCATACGGCCTTCGCTCCGGGTGTGCCGGCACTGGATCGTTTTCCTCGCGAGCGCTGGCAACGCTTGCTGCGCCGTCACCAGCAGCGAGCCCCCATCGACTGGTTCGATTACCGGAATGAAGGCGGTGTGGAGACACTGCGCGAGGCACTGTGCGACTACCTGCGGTTATCGCGCTCGGTACGCTGCCAGCCGGAACAGATCCTGATCACCCAGGGCGCGCAGCAGGGCTTCGAGCTGATCGCGCGCCTGCTCGCCGATGTCGGCGATGCCGTCTGGCTGGAAGAGCCAGGCTACGGCGGCGCGCAGGCCTGCTTCACCGCGGCAGGCCTGACACTGCAGCCGGTGCCGGTCGACGACGAGGGCCTGAACGTCGCATCGCTGCCGCCCGAGGTGCCCTCCCCCAAACTGATCTACGTGACACCATCGCACCAGTACCCCAGCGGCGCTACCCTGTCGCTGACGCGACGCACGGCGCTGCTGGGACTTGCCCAGCAGCATGGCGCCTGGATCATCGAGGACGACTACGACAGCGAATTTCGCTACACCAGCGCGCCGATCGCCTCGCTCCAGGGACTGATGGACAACGCGCCGGTGATCTATGTCGGCACCTTCAGCAAGGTTCTCTATCCCGGGCTGCGGCTCGGCTACCTGGTACTGCCGCCGTCACTGGTGACGACCTTTCGGAGCGTCAATGCCCGCCTGCACCGGGAAGGACAGTACATCACCCAGGCAGCGCTTGCCGACTTCATCAGCGAAGGCCATTTCGCGCGCCACGTGGCACGCATGCGCCGGTGCTACCAGACTCGACAGGCCGCACTGCGACATGTACTGGCACCGGCAGTGGCACACGGGCTAGAACTCTCGTCCGGCCATGCGGGCATGCACCTGGTCGCCTACCTGGCAAGCCATGATCTGGAACGCGAGCTGCTCCGGCGAAGCAAGGAGGCCGGCCTGCGGTTATCGCCGCTTTCCGGCTATTACCTACGCGCCCCCGGCCAGCCGGGGCTGGTGCTTGGCTATGCCGGTGCCACGGAGGCCGAGATCGAGCGCTGCGGACGCTGGCTCGTCGAAGCCTGGCTGGCCCTGACCTGAGCGATGCAATCGGCCCTTCTCGGCAGCGGCCGAACGCTACCGCGCCGCTCCCCGCAACGCAGCCAGTGACGCGGCCAACCGTTCGGTGCCCAACGCCTGCATCCGGGCCTCGTTACGCACGGGGATTCCCTCGGGATCGGGGTAATGGGCCAAGGCCCGCTCGAGCCCGGCCTCGCGGATCAGATGCCACATCGGCCAGGGCGAGCGATTGGTGAAATTGCGCGGCGCATCCTCCGCCTCGCCTTCGAATTGATAGTCCGGGTGGAAGCTCGCCAACTGATAGATCCCTTCATAGCCCTGCTCCACCAGCAGCGACTCGGCCAGCCCCAGCGCATCCAGATAGTCGTCGAAATCCGCCAGCCCGTCGCTCAATACCAGCAGGGTCGTTTCGGTCTCGGGATGCGTATCGAGATGCCAGCACTCTTCCATCAATCGCAGCAGGGCAGCCTCCAGCCGTGCGGCCTCCACCGTCACATAGCGCACGCTGTCCCGGGCAATTTCGCGTCCCGCAAAGGGACAGACCTCACGGCCAACCACGAAGGATTCAACCCAGGCTCGGGTGGCGGAAAGCGGATCGGCATGGTGGGTCATGAGCGGGCTCGTCGGGAGAATGGAGAAGAATGGAAGCGCAGTATACCCAGTTTGAACCCGCGGAACGCGACGGGAAAACACGCCTCATCTGAAGCGGAATGCTCGCTTCTGGCCAATCACCGCCAGTCGTTCTAGTCTGACGAGACCATCAAGCATCAATGACTCATGCGATGCCCCCTCATGATCCGAAAAACCATCTCCGCCGGTGTTGTACATGATGTCCCCGAGGACCTGCGACACGTCCTCGCCGGCGACAGCTCAGTGCTAGTGCTCTGGGAGGCCATTACGCCCATCGCGCGCAATGAGTGGATATGCTGGGTAGAAGACGCCAAGAAACCCGAGACGAGACACCGCCGCATCTCGCGAGTGAGCGCCGATCTCAAGGCGGGAAAGCGTCGCCCCTGCTGTTGGCCGGGATGCCCTCACAGGAACAAGGGAAAATAGCATCAACATCAGTGCCCTTGGCGTCCCATGCCGCACCGGAACCACGCCGGCGAAAGCAACCTCATCTACCCTCGCCGCGACGCTAGCCGATCCGCCAGGCGAGTCGGCTCGGGCAGCTTGGTGCGCCCCAGGCAAGCCGTCGCCCATTCCAGCGCCGTGGGCAGCGAAAGGCGGTGTCCGGGCGACACGAACACCGGCTTGACGCCGGTCCTGGAACGCAGCACCACGCCGATGGTCTCCTCGCCGTCCATGAGGGGCATCCAGTCGCCCCTCTCGTCTCCCGGCGTGGCGTGGCGACCGCAAAGCCGCGACTTGGCAACCCCGATGGTCGGCAGGTCGAGCCATAGCCCCAGGTGGCTGGCCACGCCCAGCCGGCGCGGATGCGCGATGCCCTGACCGTCCACCATCACCAGTTCGGGCTTGGTCGTCAGCTTGTCGAAGGCGGCCAGGGCCGCCGGTACCTCACGAAACGACAACAGGCCGGGAATATAAGGCATGCGCGTCGGCTCGCGATGCACGACCTGCTCCACTACCTCGAACTCGCCGGGGGCGGCTGGCGGCCAGGCCAGCACGACCACCGCCGCACGCGTGATATCACCGCTCTCCTCGAAGCCGATATCCACACCGGCGATATGGCGAATCCTTTCGAGTCGATCTTCGAGTTCGACCCGGCCGGCCAGTTGCTTCTGCAGCTCGATGGCCGCTTTCGGCGCGAGGTTCCAGTCATGCAAGGGAGGATTGGACATTCGGGCTTCCTGATTCATGGGCATCTCTCGGGTTAGACTACGGTTTTGCCGCCTGACCAGCCACCGGGAAGCCAATGCTGAGACTGATCCACACCGCCGACTGGCACCTGGGCCAGAGCTTCCACGGCCAGGAGCGCCACACCGAGCACCGCGCCTTCCTCGACTGGCTGCTCGAGACCCTCATCGCGCGCGACGCCGACGCCCTGCTGGTCGCCGGGGATATCTTCGATGTGGTCAATCCTTCGCTGCGCGCCCAGGAACTCTTGTACGACTTCATCGTCAGCGCCCACGAGCGCTTGCCGCACCTGGATATCGTGCTGATCGCCGGCAACCACGACAGCGGCAACCGCATCGAGCTTCCCGCGCCTTTGATGCGCCGCCTTCGCACCCACGCCCTGGGGCGCGTCGTCTGGCAGGAAGACGGCGAACTCGATGCCGACCACCTGCTGGTGCCGCTCACCGATGCGGCCGGCGAGACGCAAGCCTGGTGCCTGGCGCTGCCCTTCCTGCGGCCTGCCGAGGTCACCGGTGGCGACGCCGACGACTATGTCAGCGGCATCTCGAGCGTCCATGAACGACTGATCGATGCCGCCCGGCAACGGCGCGAATCCGGCCAGGCGCTGGTGGCCATGAGCCACGCCCATCTGCATGGCGCCACCGTCTCCGAGGCCAGCGAACGGCCCATCGTGATCGGCGGCGAGGAGTCGATCTCCGCCGCCCTCTTCCCCGACGACATCGCCTATGTGGCACTTGGCCACCTGCACCGCGCCCAGCAGGTCGGCGAGCCTCGCATCCGCTACAGCGGCAGCCCCCTGCCGCTGGATTTCAGTGAAGTCGACTACCCCCACCAGGTGGTGGAGGTCAGCCTCGACGGTGAACGACTGACCGGCAGCGAGGCACTCCACGTACCGCGCCCGGTGGCCATGCACCGCCTCGGCCCGGCACCGCTGGACGAGGTCCTCTCCGAACTGGACGCGCTGACCGATGACCCGGCCCTGCCTCGCGAACGCTGGCCATGGCTGGAAGTCACGGTCGCGCTCGACGCCCCGGTGCCCGACCTCCGCGCGCGAGTGGAAGCCGCCCTGGAGGGCAAGGCCCTGCGCCTGCTGCGGCTTTCGCGTCGTCTGCCCCAGCGTGAGGGCGATACCACCTCGGCACGTATCGACCTGCAGACACTGGGCCCGCGCAAGCTCTTCGAACGCACCTGGCGCGAACGCTGGGACGCCCCGCCCGACGACGACGTCCTGGCCGATTTCGACCGCCTGCACCAGGACGTGCTCGACGACCCGGAGGCCGACGCATGAAGATCCTCGCCCTGCGCCTGGCCAACCTGGCCTCGCTGCCCGGCCCGCTGGCACTCGACTTCACCGCCGAGCCGCTGGCCTCGGCCGGCCTGTTCGCCATCACCGGGCCCACCGGCGCCGGCAAGAGCACCCTGCTCGACGCGCTCTGCCTGGCGCTCTACGGCAACACGCCACGCCTGCGCCAGGCGCCCAACCGCGACAGCCAGGTCGACGACCCCGCCGGGCAATCGCTCACCACCAGCGACCCCCGCACCCTGCTGCGCCGAGGGACCGCCAGCGGCCACGCCGAGGTCGACTTCCTGGGCCGCGATGGCCATCGCTACCGTGCACGCTGGGCGGTGCGTCGTGCCCGCGACAAGGCCGACGGACGACTGCAGAGTGTCGATCAGTCGCTGCGCGACCTCGATGATGACCGCCTGCTGACCAACCAGAAGCGAGAGTTCGACAAGCTGCTGCCCGAACGACTGGGGCTGACCTTCGAACAATTCACCCGCGCCGTGCTGCTCGCGCAAAGCGAGTTCGCCGCCTTCCTCAAGGCCGACGACAACGAACGCAGCGACCTGCTCGAGCGCCTGACCGGCACCGCCGAGTACTCGGCAATCTCACGCGCCGCCTACCGCCGGGCCAGCGAGGCCAGAAAAGGCGTCGAGACGCTCGAAGCCAAGCTCGCCGACGACCTGCCCGCCGAGCCACAGGCCCGCGCCGAGCTCGAGCAGCAAGCGGCATCCGCCCATCAGGCCCTGGCCGAACTACAGCAACGGCAAGACCGGCTGGACGCTCGTCAGCGCTGGCACGACACCGACGACCGCCTTAGCCTCGCCGTCGCCGAGGGGCGGCACCAGCAGCAACAGGCCGATGCCGGCTGGCGGGAACTGGCGGCTGCCCGTGCCGACCGCGAGTGGCGACGACTGATTCTCCCCCAGCGCCACCGCCTTGCGCGCCAGGCCGCGCTACCCGGCGACATCGCCACCCTGGAAACCACTCACGCCGCAACGCTCGAAGCGCTCAGGAACAGTGAAACGACCTGCCAGCAGGCCAGCCAGGCCCATACCGCAGCCGAGCATGCCCTGCATGACGCCACTGAAGCTCGACGTCGGGCCGACCCGAGGCTGCGCGAAGCCCGCGACCAGGCCCAGCAACTCGCCGGTATCCAGCAGCAACTGGCCGAGCGGGAAGCCACCCAGGCCGAGCGTCAACGCCAGCGTGTCGAGCTCGACACCCAGCATCGGCAAGCCAGGGCCGAACACCACGAGCGCCGCCAGCAACGCGACGCCCGGCAGGCAACGCTCACGCAACTGATGGGTGAACATCCACGACTCGAGGACGCCCGCCAAGCGACCCAGCGTCAGCTCGACCAGGCCGCCCGACGTCACCTGGCCCTGGAAGAACTGGCCAGCCGCTGGCGGCAGGTCCGCCACGCCACCGAGACCCAACGACGCCTGGCCGACCAGCTCAGCGACGACGAACGTCGCCTGGCGACGCTCCTGGAGCAGGGCCAGAACGCTCGGCGCCGCCTCGATGAAAGGCACAACCACTACGCCAGCATCTCTGCCGTCATCGAGCGCTCTCGCGCCGTGCGCAGCGAGAGCGTGGCGAGGCTGCGCGAAGGCTT
Organism: Halomonas caseinilytica; assembly: GCF_001662305.1. Taxonomy (GTDB): domain Bacteria; phylum Pseudomonadota; class Gammaproteobacteria; order Pseudomonadales; family Halomonadaceae; genus Halomonas; species Halomonas caseinilytica. Next base: position 205,641 of record NZ_BDEP01000015.1, on the reverse strand, counting down.
GCAGGAGGACGAGCCCTGCCCCGTCTGCGGTGGCCTCGACCATCCCTGGCGCCATCACCCACCACCGACGCCGGAGGCCACCCAGCTTGCCGCCCAGCAGGCAGAGGAAGAACGCCAGTTGAACGAGGCACAGGCAGCGCTCGACCAGGCGCGGCAAGCGCGTGACAACCTGGTCGGCGAATACCGCGCCCTCGAGGCCGCGCTCAAGCAGCGCCGTCAGGATGCGCAAACAGCCGAGCAGCAACACAACGAGGCTCGCCAGGCCCTGAACGATCACCCTCTCCACGCTGAACTCGACGCCATCGAAGACGCCGAACGCGATGCCTGGCTGGCCGCCCAACGCGACGCGAGCGAAGCTGCCCGAGCGCATCACCAGCGAATACTGAACGATCTGGCCAAGGCCGAGGCCGAGCTGGCCCCGCTCGAGCGTGCCCTGCAGCAGGACGAACTCGTCCTGGCCAGGTTCGAATCCCGGCGAGAGGCCCTCGACAAGGAACTGGCCGAGCTGGCCGAGCGCCTCCCGCCCTTGCGGTCGCAACGTGACGACATCGCGCGCCAGCTACAGGCCCAGCTCGGCGAACACGCCTCGCCGGACGCCTGGCAACAATCCCTCGACGACCGACAGGCCCAGGCCCATCAAGCCCGGGATAGCGCACTGAGCCGATTGCATGAGGCCAGGCAGGAAGCGCAACGTCTCGCCCAGCAGCGCGACCATGAACGCCAGCGCCTCGAGACCTTCCACCAGGAGCGCGATACCCTGGACCACGAGCTGGCCGAATGGCGCCGAGCCCATCCCGAACTGGACGACGCCACGCTCACCCGGCTGCTGGACCAATCCGACGACGAGGCGCAACGCCTGGAGCAGCAGCTCGACGACGCCGAGCGGGCCCGCCAGCAGGCCTATGCCACCCTCGCCGAACGTCGCCAGGCACTGCTCGCTCACCGCCGCGATCAGGGGCTGACCGAAGATGACGAGAGCGACGAAGACGACGCGGCTCTGCTGGGGGAAAGCACCGAGGCCAGGCTCCGCGAGCGTCGCGAGGCGCTGGCCAGCGAACGCGAGGCGCTCGCGCCACGGCTCGAGGATGCCCAACGACAGCGCGACGACGCCCAGCATGCCCTGCGTGACGACGACCGCAAGCGCGCGCGCCAGCAGCAAGGCCAGGCCGAGCTGGAAGCGGCCCGCACCGAGTATCGCCGCTGGGGCCGGATCAGCGAGCTGATCGGCTCCGCCGACGGCAAGACGTTCCGTCGCATCGCCCAGGCCTACAACCTCGAACAGTTGCTGGAGCACGCCAATGCGCACCTGACAGGCCTCAGCCGACGCTATCGTCTGGTGCGCGGCGGCAGCGAGCTCGGCCTGCTGGTCGTCGACCGCGACATGGGCGACGAACGCCGCTCGGTGCACTCGCTCTCCGGCGGCGAGACCTTCCTGGTCTCGCTGGCCCTCGCCCTGGGGCTGGCCTCGATGGCCTCCGGCGAGCTGACCATCGAATCGCTGTTCATCGACGAGGGCTTCGGCAGCCTCGATCCAGACTCCTTGGCCCTGGCCATGGAAGCGCTGGACGGCCTCCAGGCCCTGGGTCGCCGCGTCGGCGTGATCTCCCACGTCCAGGAAATGCACGAACGCATACCGGTGCAGATCCACGTTGCCCCCATCGGCAACGGCACCAGTCGCGCCACACTGGTCAATGCTTGAGCGAGGCCTCATGAAAATCGCTGCGGGCCTAGTGCTGCTGATCCTCGTCGCCTCGGTGGGCATCGTCGCCATGGCACTCGTCCTCGGCGGCCCGTCCCGGCCGGCGGCCATGAAAGACATCAACGCCCCGTTCAGCACCGTCGACTATCGCGACCTGCCGGAACTCAGTCACTATCCGGCACGCGATGGCAGCCAGCTCGCCTATCGCCATTACCCACCGGCCTCCGACGCCGCCCAGGGAAGCGTCGTGCTGCTCCACGGTTCGGCTGGTAACAGTCGCAGCCTGCACCCGCTGGCCAAGGCCCATGCCGCGGCCGGTTTCATGGTCTACTCGCTGGATGTGCGCGGCCACGGCGCCTCGGGCACCAAAGGCGACATTGCCTACATCGGGCAACTCGAAAACGATCTAAAAGACTTCCTGGTGACCATCGCTCCGGCCCGCCCGCGCACTCTGGTCGGCTTCTCCTCCGGCGGCGGCTTTGCGCTGCGCGTCGCCGGCAGTCAGCGCCAGCGGCTGTTTGACCACTACCTGCTGCTGGCGCCCTTCATCAGCCAGGAGGCACCGACCCATCGGCCCGACAGCGGCGGCTGGACGAGCGTCGGCCTGCCCCGTTACATTGCGCTCATCCTGCTCGACCGACTCGGCATCAATGCCTTCCATCATCTGCCGGTGATGCGCTACGCCGTCGATGATGACGCCGCCCCCTCGCTCACCACGGCCTATTCGTTCACGCTCGCGCAGAATTACCGACCCAAGCCCGATTATCGTGCCACCCTGAAAGCGCTCGATTGCCCCATGCAGGTGCTGGTGGGCCAGGACGACCAGATCTTTCGTGCCGAGCAGTTCGACCCCGTGTTTCAACACGCCGGCCGGCATGTGCCGATCAAGCACCTGCCCGGCATCGACCACATCGGCCTCATTCTCGATCCCGCGGCCATCGACGCCACTGTCGACGCGACACAGACCCTGAATGGTCAAGGCAACTGCCAGCGTTGAGTACGGCGCGGCACCTTGCTTTCATGGACTCGACGAATCATATCGGGCACAGAGGTGACACCTCCCCTCTCGCCCTGCGGAATGCAAGGAGACGCGCACAGTGGACGCCTCGACGACACCGACACGCAGCCTGCTGATCACCGGCTGCTCGAGCGGCATCGGCCATGCCGCGGCCCATGCCATGGCGGCACGCGACTGGCGGGTCTTTGCCACCGCAAGGGCCGAGGCAGATGTCATCCGGCTTCAGGAGGAAGGACTCGAAGCCCTGCGGCTGGACCTTGCCGACAGTGCCTCGATCGAGGCCGCGGTGGCGGAAGTAAGCCAGCGCACCGGCGGCGCGCTGGCAGCCCTTTTCAACAATGGCGCTTACGGCCAGCCCGGTGCCGTCGAAGATCTCAGACGGGACGTGTTACGGGACCAGTTGGAGACCAACCTGCTCGGCACCCACGAGCTGACGACCCGTGTGCTACCGATGATGCGTGGCCAGGGCCATGGGCGTATCGTGCAGAACAGTTCGGTACTGGGATTTGCTGCCCTGCCCTATCGCGGCGCCTACGTCTGTTCCAAGTTCGCCCTGGAGGGCTTGACCGACACCCTGCGCCAGGAACTCGCGGGCAGCGGCATTCACGTCAGCCTGATCCAGCCCGGCCCCATCGCCAGCCGCTTTCGTGAAAACGCCCACCGTGCCTTCAAGGCCAATATCGACACGGCCAACAGCGCCCATGCCAGCACCTACGCGAAAGTCGAAGCACGACTGGCCAACCCCGACGGCAAGACGCCCTTCGCACTGGAGGCCGATGCGGTGGTCGCCAAGCTCATCCATGCCCTAGAGAGCCGGCGACCGAAGCCCCGCTACGCGGTCACCCTACCGACCCATCTGTTCGCCGCGCTCAAGCGTGTACTCAGCACGCGCGGCATGGACCGAGTGTTACTGCGCTCGACGAAGAGCGAGCGGGAGTGAACCTCAACGCGTGCAGAACGTGCTCAGAGCTCTTGCCGCCCCCGCAGCAGCCCCCACAAGCGGCCAAGGCCAACGGAGACCGCGAACAGGACAATACCGACGACCATCGACACACCGCCCTGCCAGAGGAAGGCCTGGCTGGCCGAGGCCATCTGCATGCTCAGCGTGACCGCCCCGTCAGCGAGATAATAGACGCCGACAACGGCCGCCCCCACCGCCACCAGCGACTCGGTGGCGGCAGGCGCCTCGGTGGAAACCGGCGACATCCAGGCAGCGAGCGGCTTGCGCGCCAGGATCAGCGCCAGCCCCAGCAGTCCACTGACCAGAAAATACACGCTTTGCAGGAGCAGTACGTTCGGGCCATCCGATGGCTGCGACACCGCTGCACTCGACCACGCCACATACAGAGAAGCCGCATAATCCGGCATGCGGCTAACCACGAGCCAGATCCCCATGATGGCCAATACGACCTCGGCCAACTGACGCGGTTGGTAATGGAACATATCACATCCTCAAGCCACTCAATGAAACGACGCCCCCGGAAATGCCTCCCTGGCCGGGTGCCGTCATCATGCCATAACCTCGACGCAATAAGCCCGGCACACTGGCCGGGCTGATGAACATTGATGAAGATGCGTGGCCCCTCAGGCTCGGTGATCGTACCCATTGTCGAGGAAGGGATAGTCGGTGTAGCCCTGCTCGCCTCCACCGTAGAAGGTGCCCTGATCCGGCTCATTGAGCGAGGCGCCCAGACGCAGGCGCTCCGGCAGATCCGGGTTGGCGATGAAGGGCCGGCCGAAGGCGATGGCATCGGCGGTGTTTTCCTCCAGACGCTGCTGGGCACGCTCGGCATCGTAATGACCGCAGTAAATCAGGCTGCCGCCGAAACGCTCGCGCATCTGCTCACGGAATCCTTCCGGGAACGTGACATCGCCACCGGCCCAGTTGGGCTCGTTGAAATGGAGATAGGCCAGGCCGCGTCGACCGAGCTGCTCGGCCAGGTAGAAGGCCATCGCCTCGGGCTCGTCGTCGCTGAGGCCGAAGATCTCGATGAAGGGAGTCAGGCGAATACCCACGCGATCCGGGCCGAACACCTCGGCCACGGCATCGACCACTTCCAGCGGGAAGCGCGCGCGATTCTCGACCGAACCGCCGTAGCGATCGGTACGCTGGTTGGTGCCGGTGGCCAGAAACTGGTTGAGCAGGTACGCATTGGCGGCATGCACCTCCACCATGTCGAAGCCGGCTCGCTTGGCGCGCACGGCCGCCTGGCGATAGTCCTCGACGATACCCGGGATCTCGTCGGTCTCCAGCGCCCGGGGCGTGCTGGTAGGGTGCCGTCCGGCGGAACCATCCTCGAACTCGACGAAGCACTCGGCACCTTCGCCCTTCAACGCGCTGGGCGCCACGGGCGGCTGGCCGTCGGGCTGGACCATTTCATGGGACACGCGCCCAACGTGCCAGAGTTGCAGGGCAATGCGCCCGCCCTTGGCATGCACGGCCTCGACGACCTGCTGCCAGCCGGCTTCCTGGGCGTCGGTCCAGATGCCGGGGGTATAGACATAGCCACGCGCCGTCGGCGAAATATTGGTCGCCTCGCTGATGATGAGACCTGCGCCGGCACGCTGACCGTAATAGGCCTGTTGCAGTTTTCCGGGCACGCTGTCGGGAGTGCGGGCTCGCGTCAGCGGCGCCATGATGACGCGATTGGGCAGACTCAGGCTGCCGAGCCGGAGCGGAGTGAATAATGTGGTGTCGGCCATGGTCTCTCTCCTGTCGCGACGAATCGCTTGCTCGATTCGTTGGCTCGATGATGAAGTGAGCTACACAATAAGCGTGTTAATTATTTTTCGCCAAGCCAGCAAGATGATCGTCCCGATAGGCAGGACCTATAGCCTGTTTCATCGCACTGGCTGCGACCAGGCTCACCCGCGTGCTAATCTCCCTTCGAATTCTTGACCCAGGAGCCGCCATGACCGCCACCGAGATACTTCAGCGCCTCGTGGGCTTTGCTACCGTATCGCGAGATTCCAACCTGGCCCTGATCGAGTGGATCGAGGCCTGGCTCGACGATCATGGCGTCGAGCATTGGCGCATCGAAAGCGACGATAGCCGCAAGGCCAACCTGCTGGCCCGCATCGGGCCGGCGGTGGAAGGTGGCGTGGTGCTTTCCGGCCACACCGATGTAGTGCCGGTGGATGGCCAGCCGTGGTCGAGCGATCCCTTCGTTCTGCGCGACGGCAACGATGGCCGCCTCTACGGGCGTGGCACCTGCGACATGAAGGGCTTCATCGCCTGCGCCCTGGCGGAGGTGCCCCGCTGGGTGACGATGACACTGGAAAGGCCGCTGTGGCTGGCCTTCTCCTACGACGAGGAAGTGGGCTGCGTCGGCGCGCCACGCATGATCGAGCGTTTGATGGCCGATCACCCTCGCCCCTCGACGGTGATCGTCGGCGAGCCGACACTGATGCAGCCGGTGGTGGCTCAGAAGGGGGCGACCAACCTGCGCACCACGGTCACCGGCCGCGAGGCCCACTCGAGCCAAGTCTATCAAGGCGTCTCGGCCATCCACGTGGCGGCCCGGCTGGTGACCAAGATCGAGGACGTCATGCGCGAACTCAAGGCCGAGGGGCGCGTCGACGAAGCCTTCAACGTGGTCCATTCCAGCCTGCACGTGGGGCGGATCGAAGGCGGCACGGCGATCAACATCATGGCCCGCCAATGCACCTTCGAGTGGGAGATTCGTCACCTGCCGAGCGACGAGATCGAGGAGCTGCGCGGCCGCGTTGATGCCTATGCCGCCGAGCTGGAGGCCGAAATGCAACGGACCGCGCCGGAGACCGGCATCGTGACCGAGGCGCTGAACGTCACCGTGCCCGCCCTGGCCGACCGCGACAACGACGAGGTGCTGGGACTCTGCCGTGCCTTGCTGGGCAGCGAGGTCGAGGCGTCGGCCGTGGCCTATGCCACCGAGGCCGGCCAGTTCCAGCGCCAGGGGCTGTCCACCCTCATCTGCGGTCCCGGCAGCATCAGCCAGGCCCACCAACCGGACGAATACATCGAGTGCGAGCAACTGGCAGCGGGCGAGCGCTTCATGACGGCATTGGGCGAACGCCTGTCGACCCGTTCGACAGCATAATGCCCTGCCCCTCAAGGCGAGAGATACCGGCAATGCCCTTGCCGAGCGGATAGCGCCGGCCGATCAATCGGCGTTCTCTTCCTCGCGCATGACCTGCTCCTGCAACAGACGTTCGTCCGGGGCGCCGGCAGCGGCCTTGCGGCGTTGGCGATGGAGATCGCGCAATCCACTGAGCAGCATGGCAGCGACGATCATGCCGCCGCCCACGAAGGCCAGTGGCGGCGGCACCTCGCCCAGCCACCACCAGACCAGCAGGGCTCCGACCAGTGTCTCCAGCAGCATCACGAGGCTGACTTCGGCGCCGGGCAGATAGCGCGGCCCGGTCTGGATCAGGAAGTAGGCCGCCGGCAGGAACAACGCCAGCAGTGCCAGGCGCTGCACGTCCTCGGGCGGCGGTGGTTGCGCGCCTCCCAGCAATACCGCCGGCACCAGCATCGCCAGGCATCCCAGCGGCAGCACGACGGTGGTGTCCACCCCGCGCTGGCGGTCGCCGCGCTGAACACTTGCCACCGTGGTATTCACGGCAATGGAGATGGGCACGAACAAGGCTATCGCCAGTCCCAGCGGGCTTCCTTGGCCAATCTCGCCTGCCGCCATCAGGCAGGCCCCGGTCACGCACACGGCGATCACCACCCAGGTCTGGCGACGCAGACGCTGGCCGAAGACGATCATGCCGATCAGCCCCGCCACCAGCGGTGCCAGGTTCATCATCACCAGCACGTTGCCGGCAGCGGTCAGGCGCGCCGCGCAGACGAAGGCCCAGGCGCTGCCGGCAAACGCCAGCGGACACCACCAGGCTGCAGCCCCACAGGCACGAATGGCATCCGGCAGACGCGCACGATAGCGCAGGGCGGCGATGACCAGCAGCACGCTCCCCAACAACAGGCCGCGCCAGAACATGAAGGTCGCCACCTCGGCCTGGGTATCCTTGATCAACAGAGCGTCCGGCGACAGCAGCAACACACCGGTCATGGTGATCAGATACCCCCGCAAGCGGAATGGCAGTCGCTTCCACATGGCAGGTTCCTCAGCGTTGTTCGTCGTTTCGTTGCAAGGGGGCCTAAAAGCAGGCAGGCCGGGGAGATTCCCCGGCCTGCCTGGATGCTTCTCATCGGCCGCCCTTGAGCGGCACGGTGGTCAGGCTCGTTCGCGACGAGCCGCCCCGTCATCGCGTTGGCGACGCGGCGCGCGATCCTCGCTGATCTCCAGCGGACGACCGCCAACCCGGGCCCGTGCCATCTTGGCCAGAATGCTGGAAGGCAAGCCGCTCGGCAACTCGACGACGGAAAATGCATTGCGGATGTCGATCCGACCAATCCGGTTACCCTCGATGCCCCCTTCATTGGCCAGGGCACCGACCAATTGGCCAGGCTTGATGCCATCCTTGTGGCCCACGGCGACGCGATAGCGCGTCATGCCTTCGGTGGGACCGCGCTCACGACGCGGCGCCTTCCCTTCGCGTCCTTCGCGCGGTGCACGCTCCTTGCGCGGTGCCTGCAGGCGACCGATGGGCGCTTCATCGGCGCGCGCCAGGGCGGCGAAGGCGCAGGCCAGCTCGACCGGATCATGGCCTTCCTCGATCAGACGCTCGACCAGCTCACGCTGGGTATCGGCATCCTTGGTCAGCGAGCCGACCACGCGCTGCTGGAAGACGGCATCGCGATGTGCGCGGATGGCCGACTCGTCGGGCAGTTCCATGTCTTCCATCTTGCGGCCGGTGGCACGCTCGAGCCAGCCGACCTTGCGGCCTTCACGGTTGCCGGCAAAGGTGATGGCGATCCCATCGCGACCGGCACGACCGGTCCGGCCGATACGGTGGGTATAGGCTTCGGCATCCTGCGGCAGGTCATAGTTGATGACGTGCGTGATGCGCGGCACGTCCAGGCCTCGCGCCGCCACGTCGGTGGCGATCAGCACATCGATCTTGCCGCGCTTGAGACGCGTGATGGTGCGCTCGCGCAGGCTCTGGTCCAGGTCGCCCGACAGGCTCGCCACATTCAGGCCACGCGCCGAGAGTTGCTCCATCAAGGTGGTGCAGGCCGCTCGCGTCCGCACGAAGACGATCGCCGCGTCGACGGGTTCGACCTCGAGGATGCGTGCCAGGGCTTCCAGCTTGGCGCCGCCATCGATGCGCACCCGGCGCTGTTCGATGTTGTCGCCGCTGGAGGCGCGCGATTCGATGGTTACCTTGACCGGCTCCACCAGGTACTGATTGACGATGCGCTCGATCTCGGTGGGTAGCGTCGCGGAGAAGAACACGCGCTGGGCGTCCACGGGGGTATCGGCTACCACGCGCTTGACGTCGTCGATGAAGCCCATGCGCAGCATCTCGTCGGCCTCGTCCAGCACCAGGGCGGAGAGACCGCCGAGCTTGAGGCTACCGCGATCCAGGTGATCGATGATCCGACCGGGCGTGCCGACCACGACCTGAGCGCCTCGGCGCAATGCCTGAAGCTGGTCGCGGTATTCCATGCCACCGCACAGGGTCGCCACTTCCAGGCCCTTGAGATTCTGGCCGTACTTGGAGAAGGACGCGGCAACCTGCTGCGCCAGCTCGCGGGTCGGCGCCAGTACCAGCACCTGGGGTTCGCGTCGCTCGAGTTCGAGGCGCGAGAGAATCGGCAAGGCAAAGGCAGCCGTCTTGCCGGTACCGGTCTGGGCCTGGCCCAGCATGTCGCGGCCTTCCAGCAGAGCCGGAATGGTCTGTGCCTGGATCGGTGACGGCGTTTCGTAACCGAGCGTCTCAATGGCGGAGAGAACGGCGGGCAGCAGGGCCAGATCGCCGAAACTCGGCGAGGCGACGGAAGTCGAGGTCATGAATCACACCTTGGTAGGCCGGGATCACCGGCAAGAAACATCAGTCATGGCGTCCCGTACACCTGGCGTACAGTCAAGGTCCCGAACATTGCGGGAGTCTCAAGCGGAGTCGGGGACGCCGGTCGCACCTAGCATCCGATGCTTGCCCGCCGGCTTGGCGAGCACATCGTGGCGACCGTCTGCGCCGAATTCGCCCTGGTGGCGAACTCTCGTCGGCGCTCCATCTACACAGTTCAAACGCGTTGGGCCTCGGCCCGGCGTTGTCGACCACCGCGTTCACGTCGGTGAACGGGTCGCGTCGTCATGATGGTGGGGTCAGCACATGCGAGGAGCGCGCATGCTACCATTGTCGCACCACCCTGGCCAGTCCTTTCCTCGAGGTCCTCCGATATGCCCAACCTTTGGGTCGATGCCGACGCTTGCCCCCGAATCGCCCGCGAGATCATCGTGCGCGCCGCCGAGCGGACCGCCACGCCGACCACCTTCGTGGCCAACCATCAGATCCCCCTGCCGCCATCGAAGTGGGTCAAGGGGCTGACGGTGAGTCATGGCTTCGATGCCGCCGATGACGAAATCGTCGACCGTCTCGCCGAGCAGGATCTGGTCATCACCTCCGACCTGCCCCTGGCCATGGCGGCCATCGAACGCGGCGCCAGCGTCATGACCAGCCGGGGGGAAGCCCTGAACGAGAGCAACATCCGCGCCCGGGTCCAGATGCGGGATTTCATGGAGACGTTGAGGGCCAGCGGTGAGCACACCGGTGGCCCCAAGGGCTATTCGGACGTGGACCGACGGGAATTCGCCAACGCCCTGGACCGCTGGCTGGCACGTAACACAAGCTGAGAGCGCGGCGTCAGCCGCGCTGGCGTATCCCCTGCCCCGGCAAGCGTTCACGATCGTGAGGCCGCTCCAGGTCCAGCACTGGTCCGGCGGGAACGATGCGCGTCGGATTGATGTTGCCGTGGCTGACATAGTAATGACGCTTGATGTGGTCGATGTTCACCGTCTCGGCGATACCCGGCCACTGATAGAGCTCGCGCAGGTAGTGGGACAGGTTCGGGTAGTCCTCCAGACGGCGCAGGTTGCACTTGAAGTGCCCGTGATAGACCGCGTCGAAGCGCACCAGGGTGGTGAACAAGCGAATGTCCGCCTCGGTCAGCCACTCGCCGGCCAGATAACGTTGCTCGGCGAGACGCGCCTCGAGACGATCCAGTGCCTGGAACAGCGCATCCACGTGCTTCTCGTAGACCGACTGCTCGGTAGCGAAGCCCGCCTTGTAGACGCCATTGTTGACGTGATCATAGACATCGGCATTGACGGCATCGATGGTCCCGCGCAGGTCCTCGGGATACAGGTCCAGGCGATTGCCGGTCAGGTCGTCGAAGGCGCCGTTGAACATGCGCACCAGTTCCGCCGACTCGTTGTTGACGATGCGTTTCTCATGCTTGTCCCACAGCACCGGCACGGTCACGCGGCCGGTATAGTGGGGATCGGTCAGGGTATAGAGTTGATGATGGAATTCGACACCGTTGAGCGAGTCGCCACTCGATCCCTCGTCGCGATGATAGCTCCAGCCCTGATCCAGCATCAGCGGGCTGGTCACGGACACGTCGATCGATGACGTCAACCCCTTGAGACGACGCATGATCAGAGTGCGATGCGCCCAGGGACATGCCAGCGACACATAAAGGTGATAACGCCCCGCCTCGGCGGGCAAGCCGGTCTGCCCATCCGGGCCGGGACCGCCGTCGGCGGTCACCCAGTCGCGCAGCTTGGCGGATTCACGCACGAATTCCCCACCATGCTGCTTGGTGTCGTACCACTGGTCATGCCAGCGCCCCTCGATCAGCAGGCCCATGTCGCCGCTCCTTTTCCTGTCAGGCTATGCTGCCAGCTTATGCCGAAAAACTTGGCGCTCAAGCGCAGTTTTTGGCGGCATTCATTCGATTTTATCGATCCTGAAGGGCGTGCGGCTTCATGTCGGGAGCCATACGAGACGGGGCGCCGAGTGCAGCCAAAATCAGCCTTGCCTTCTCGCATCCGGGCAGACCGCCACTTCATCCCGCAAATGCTGCGCCATGGCATGCGTTGCCGGGCCTGCACGGTCGCGATCGCGATGGATCAGCTGCATGGGCGCTTCACGCGTGCCACCGGCCGACAATGGCAGTGGCTTGAGCCGACCACTTGCCAATGACGCCTCGATCAACGTCTCCGGTACCCAGGCGAATCCCAGATTGCGTTCGAGCATGTCGATGGAGGTACTGAGATGACTGACCGTCCAGCGCTGCTCGGCCTTCAGCCACCCCGCATCCAGCGACTGGCGCTGCGCGGAATCTCTCACCACCAGTTGGCGATGCTGCTCCAGGTCACGCAGATCCAGCACACGCTCCAGCTTGTGCAGGGGATGCTCGGGATGCGCCACAGCGACGAAACGCACCGAGACCAGCGGCTCACCCAGAAAGCCCTGGGCGGCAAGTCCTGAAATGATCAGGTCGGCCGAGCCGTCATACAGCATCTCGACGCCACCGTTGAGCACCGATTCGTGAAGCTGCACGCGCACATGGGGATAGTCACGAGAGAAGGCCTCCATGGCGCGCGCCAGGACATCGGGAGGAAAGATCTGATCGACGCTGAGCACGATCTCGGCCTCCAGCCCTTCGCCGAGCCGCTCGGCGACATCTTCCAGGGCCTCGGCGCCCTCCAGGAGCTGACGAGCACGGCGCAGCAACAGCTCGCCTGCCTCGGTCAGGCGCACCTGCCGCCCCACCGGCTCCAACACTTCAACGCCGAGCTGCTCCTCAAGCTTGTGGACCGCATGATTGAGCGTGGAAGGACTCTTGTGGATCGCCTCGGCGGCACGGGCGAAGCCCCCATGATCGACCACGGCAGCAAGCATCTGCCATTGCGCAAGCGTGACACGCGACATTTTCGATTCCCTCGAACATACAACCCAAATATATGCGCTTAATTTTCGAAAATATCGGACTAGAATGCCACCCATACCCTCCACTACCGAGGAGATTCCTTCATGAACATGCCCATTCAGCGACCAGTGACCCGCCGCCAGCGCGGCCAGGCCAGCCGTGACGGCGATGGCGTCGATATCCTGCGTCTGCACGATTTCGGCGGTGGCCTGGATCCCTTTCTGATGCTCGACGAACTCGTCGCCTCCCCGGGAGACGATGACATCGGCGGCTTCCCGCCCCACCCGCATCGCGGCATCCAGACGCTCACCTATGTGGTGCATGGTGGCCTGCGCCATGAGGACCATCTTGGCCACCACAGCAGCATCGGTGCCGGCGGTGCCCAGTGGATGCATACCGGCCACGGCATTATCCATGGCGAAACGCCTTTCACCGATGCCGAAGGGCTCCACGCGTTCCAGCTATGGATCAACCTGCCGGCCCACGACAAGCTGAGCGAGCCCACCTATCGCGACGTGAGTCCCGACGAAATGCCTCGCCACCGGGCACCTGGCGTGGAATTGATCGCCTTGGGCGGCACTTGGAGAACCTCGGGCGGCGACACGCTCGAAGGGCCTCTCGACGCCCTGGCCGGCCAAGGTGCCATGGCGCACCTGCGCCTCGACGCCGGGGCCTCCCTGTCGCTCGAGAACCATGCCACACGGTTGCTGGCATTCGTTTTCGACGGCAGCCTGACGGCCAATGGCGACACCCTCGCGCGCGGCGAACTTGCCAGCTTCGGCCCGGGCGACATCCTGACGCTGCACGGCATCGACAAGGCCCAGGTGCTGCTGCTCGCCGGCGAACCCCATCAGGAGCCAATCGCTCACCATGGCCCTTTCGTGATGAATCACACACACGAGCTGGAGCAGGCCATGCGCGACTATCGTGATGGAACCCTGACGCATTCACCAAACGAACAGGGGCTTGCCAACGGCCAATAAGGCATGGCATTGTCGCCTTTAGCAAACAGCGTTCGATTTCCCTTTGCATCGCTCGCCCCGCTTGGTGACGGGGCGGGACGGCCGACTACTGTATGAATGTATAGACTAGGCACTCCCCGTTTCATGGGGTATGGTTCTCATGCCTATTTATATGTCATTTACGTTTATTCATTCAGTCACGACGGCCCAATTTCATGATGCGAATCCTTCATTCGCTGCCCCGCACGCACAAGTTACTATTGTTACCCGTTGCCACCATGGTCACCGTGCTGGGCGCTCACAAGATCGTCTCCACCCTGGAAGACTCCCGATACGAGCATGACACGACCCAGACCGATACAATGCTCGTCCCTCTCGAACCTAACATCAGTCCTGGCGTTCCTTCTCTTGCCCTGGATCGCGACCCTGTCTCCGAAGCGATCGACGTCGCCTCGCGCGCCGTGGACGCCACTCGCGAACACGTTCCGCTCTCGCAGTTGACCGCCAGTGAAGTCGTCGACATCGACTTCATCGACGCCGCCCAGGCCGGTCGCGATGCCGTCGTCTCGGCCACCGATACGCCAGCGACCAGCCCGTTGTCCCCCAGCGACGACAGCGCCCGCCACATCGCCGTCGTGCTCGGCACCGTGGCCAGCGGCATGCTGGCATCCGACAAGCGCCTCATGGCCGATGCCACCTCCTACGAGGATATCAGCGAAGACGAGCTCGAACTGTTCGATGAAGGCCCGATCATTCTCGAGGAAGAAATCGCCGCCAACGAACCCTTCGTGCCCGAATGGCGCACCTATACCGTCCGGTCCGGCGACACTTTCACGGCTCTGGCACAGGATCGTTTCGGGATGGGGTATCGCGAGGTCATGGCCCTGCTGGACAAGATGCCCGAGCCCGAATTGCTGACCCGATGGAACGTCGGCAAACGCTTCGAATATCAGCTCGATGCCGAGGGAAAACTCGCGGCATTGCGTATCATGAGCAACCCGCGTGACGGCTATCTGGTCAAGCGCGACGCCGACGACACCGAGATATCGACCATCGAACGTGCCGGAGAAGCGACCCAGCGCATGTTCGCCGGCACCGTCAGCGGCAGCTTCGCCCGCTCGGCACAGGCTACCGGCCTGACCAGCGCCGAGGTGGCCGAGCTCTCCCAGGTGCTGGAAAAGAAACTCGACTTTCGCCGCGACACCCGTCGCGGCGATCGTTTCGAAGTGCTGGTGGAATCCGATATCATCGACGGCCAGAGCCTTGACCCGCGCATCCTGGCGGTCAAGTACGATGGCTCGCGCATGGACCTGACACTGCTCCGCAACCCGCAGGACAACCAGTTCTACACGCCGGATGGCGTCAGCCTCGATCCTTCGTTCAATCGTTACCCGTTCGACGGTCAGTATCGGATCAGCTCCCCCTTCAATCCCCAACGCCATCACCCCGTGACCGGTCGCATCAGCCCCCACAAGGGCACCGACTTCGCCATGCCCGTCGGTACGGCGGTGAAGGCGCCGGCCAACGGTCGCGTCGAGAAGGTCGGCAACCATCCGGCCGCGGGCCGTTACATCGTCATTCGCCACGACAACGGCTACAAGACGCGCTACCTGCATCTCTCGAAGCCGCTGGTCAGTCGCGGGGATCGCGTCACCATGGGTGAACGCATCGCCCTGTCCGGCAATACCGGACGCAGTACGGGGCCACACCTGCACTATGAAGTCCTGGTCAACAACAACCAGGTCAATGCCATGAAGGTCGCGCTGCCCGAAGGCGGTAGCCTGAGCGGTGAGGCACTGGCCAGCTTCAAGCATCAGACGGAACCGGTGCTCGCCGCCCTGGAGAGCGGTCAGACCGGTACGGTCGTGGCCAGCACACAGCCCTCTGACGGCGAGGATGGCGACGAGGACGACGAAAGCTGACGAACGCGCCCCGCCTAGGGCCGCGACGCCCCATCCCCACCCTCGGGATGGGGCGTCGTCGTTTCCGAGACACCGATACCATCCAGCTCCGCCAGCCGCCGCTCCAGGAACGCCCGTTCAGGCTGTTGCTCGCTGAGATCCAGCGCCCGTTGATAAGCGCATCGGGCTCGCTCATCGTCACCGAGCCGGCGGCACAGGTCAGCCCGTGCGGCATGGGCCAATCGATAATCGACCAGCTCGCCTCGAGCCAGTAACGCATCGACCAGGAACAGGCCAGCTTCGGGCCCATCGCGCATGGCGACGGCCACGGCCCGATTGAGCTCAACGATCGGCGATGGCGAGGCTTGAGCCAGCACATCATAGAGCCCGACGATGCGCGCCCAGTCGGTTTGTTCGGCACTGGCCGCGCCGGCATGCACTGCCGCAATGGCGGCCTGCAGGGTGTAGCCCCCCACTTCTCCGGTGGCGAAAGCGCGCCCGATCAGTGCCCGCCCTTCGGCAATCATGTCCCGATCCCAGAGACGTCGATCCTGATCGGCGAGCAATACCGGCTCGCCGGCCATGCTGGTACGCGACCCGCGACGCGCCTCATGCAACAGCATCAGCGCCAGCAATCCCATGACTTCGGGATCCGGCAACAAGCCCAACAGCAGCCGCCCCAGGCGTACACCTTCCTCGGCCAGCTCGCCGCGAGTTGCCCGCTCCCCCATTGAAGCGGCATAGCCTTCGTTGAACACCAGGTAGATCACGCTCAACACACTTTCCAGGCGCTCCGACAGCTCGGTGGCCTCGGGCACTTGATAGGGAATGCCGGCGTCCCGGATCTTGGCCTTGGCCCGCACGATGCGCTGCGCCACGGTAGCCGGCCGGGTCAGAAAGGCGTGGGCGATCTGCTCGGTGGTCAGGCCACAGACTTCGCGAAGGGTCAGCGCCACCTGAGCAGACGCCGTCAAGGCGGGATGACAACAGGTGAAGATCAGCCGTAACCGATCGTCTTCCACGGCCTCGACGTCGGCAGGATCTCCCATGCCTCGAGGCGCCTCATCGAGCCGCTCGGCCAGTGTATCCAGCGACGCATCGAAGCGGGCCCGTCGACGCAGCCGGTCGATGGCCTTGAAACGCCCGGCCGTCACCAGCCAGGCACGCGGGTTGTCGGGGATTCCTTCTCGCGGCCATTGATCCACCGCGGCCATGAAAGCGTCGTGCAGTGCTTCCTCGGCGAGATCGAAATCCCCCAGATACCGGATCAGGGTCGCCAAGACACGACGAGACTCGTGCCGGTACGTGCGCTCGACCAGGGCATGCACCTGGGCGCTCATGTCCACCTCCGGCCTTTTCGTGTTGCCTCGCGTCGCGGGGTTTGGCGATCGCCAGGCATCCGGATCATCGAACCGATTCATGCCAACGCCCCACGACGGGACATCACTCGGCGTTGGCGCCGCTTGATCAGCGTAGGAAAGCGTCGTCGTTACGGCAAAGTTCGCCGTGGGTCGGTCGCCGCACCTCGCTCTGACGAAAGCCTCGGAGACTTTCTGTCAGGCTGCCCGCTATCGGGAATCCGTCTCGCAGTTGATCATCCAGGGCGTGCCGAAGCGGTCGACCAGCATGCCGAAACGTATGGCCCAATGGGTCTGCTGCAGCGGCATGCCGACCTCGCCTCCGGCCGACAGGATGCCGAACAGGCGCTCGGCCTTCTCAATGCCATCGACGTGCACGGCAACCGAAAATCCCTGCGGCGTCTTCATGTAACTCGGCGGACAGTCCGAGCCCATCAGGATCCAGTCATCCGCCACCAGACGGGCATGCATGATCTTGTCGGGCGCAAAGGAGATCTCGCCATCGCACTGCGGGCCATCGCCATAACGTTCCATCGCCTCGATGCGACCGCCGAAGCACTCGGCATAGAAGGTGAACGCGGCCTCACAGTCGCCATCGAACATCAGATAGGGATTCATGTGCATGTCATGCCCTCCTCATCCACGCTTGCCGGCTGCCACGGGCCGTGCCGGCACATCCAGCTGGCGTACCGGCCGCACCTCGATGCTGCCCACCCGCGCCGCCGGAATCCCGGCCGCGATGGTCAGCGCCTCGTTCAGGTCCCGAGCCTCCACCATGTAGAAGCCTGCCAGTTGCTCCTTGGTCTCAGCGAAGGGGCCATCGGTCACGGTCGTCTTGCCGGTGCGCACACGCACGGTCGTCGCGGTCTGTACCGGAGCCAGCGCCTCGCCGGCAATCAGGCGCCCGCTTTCCTGAACGCTCTCGGCATAGGCCAGGCATTCCTCGTCCCTTGGACTCTCCGGCAAGCTGTGCAGGAGCTCCTCATCGCTGTAGACCAGACACAGATATTTCATGCTGTTCTCTCCATTCTTGATGGTCGTCCAGCCTTGAGTCGTCTGGCGGGGCCAGGAATCGACATATGGCACCACGCACTGCAGGCAACCTGCTCACCCTGGCTTACGTCGCTACCGCATGCCCCGGAACGTCTCGATCACATGGCCGGCCAGTACCTCCGTGGCTTCCCCCGACAGGCCCGAACGCAGCAACAGCACGTGATAATCGCCCAGCGGCGGAAGTCCCGACTCGTCTCCCAGAATGCTCAAGGGCGCCCGGACCAGGCTGCGCGGCAGCGGGGCCACGGCCAGATCCGCCAGCAGTGCCGCCTCCTGTCCTGCGCAGTTCTCGCTGATATAGGCGATGCGATACGCCAGGCCGCTTTCATCCAGCGCCGACAAGGCCATACGTCGCCAGGCACAGCCATGATTGGCCATCGCCAGCGGCAGCGGCGAGCGCTCCAGCGCCACGCCGCCTTCTCGCCCCACCCAGACCAGAGGCTCGGTATGCACGACCTCGCCGCGATCGGCGGGAAATCCCTCGTTTCCCGCCGTGGCCAGCACCAGATCGAGCTCGCCCTTATCCAGGCGCTCCAGCAGATCGATGCTGCGGCCCACCATGACATCCACCTGCACGGCAGGATGCGAACGCGCGAACTGCGACAGCACCCGGGGAAGGATGCGTGACCCCACATCATCGGGGGTGCCGAAGCGCACCGTGCCTTCCAGGGAGGGCGTCAGAAACTGCGTCACCGCTTCCTCGTTGAGTCGCAGCAGGCGGCGGCTGTATCCCAGCAGCATCTCCCCCTCGGGCGTCAACCGCACCTGACGCGCCTCGCGTACGAACAAGGACTGACCCAGCGTCTCCTCGAGACGCTTGATCTGCATGCTGAGCGCGGATGGCGTACGGAAGACCTGATTGGCCGCCCGCGTGAAGCTGCCGCTCTCGGCGATGGCGACGAAGGAACGCAGCACGTCAGTATCGAGCAGTGGCAAGGCCGTGGGATGCGAGGGAGCGGAAGCGGTGTCCATGGCATATCACCTTTCAGAATTTCTGAATCGTGAATGTAGACCTTTTCGCTGGATTGAACAAACACTCCGCACCATCCTGAGCACCGAGGTCGCGACCCTGGAGTCTTTCCA
This sequence comes from Halomonas caseinilytica, assembly GCF_001662305.1. Classification (GTDB taxonomy): domain Bacteria; phylum Pseudomonadota; class Gammaproteobacteria; order Pseudomonadales; family Halomonadaceae; genus Halomonas; species Halomonas caseinilytica. The sequence goes on along the minus strand of NZ_BDEP01000015.1, from coordinate 186,747 downwards.
TCGACCCTGCCCCTGCGGGGCACACGAACGAGAGATGCTGTCATGAACGCTTACAACACACCGCGTCCCACATCGCAATGCCGTGGCACAGGTCATGAATCCGGCGTCGCGGACACGAGACAGGTCAGGAGCGGCGTCCGGTCACGCAACCAGTTCCCGGCGTTGTACATGCCGGCCATGCCCCCGCTGGGGCTGATCGATAGCCTGGAGCGCTGGATCGTCGCGCGAGTGCGTCAATGGCAGCGCCGTCGGCATTTCCGACGCCAGGCCGTCAATTTACTGGCCTACGACGACCGGATACTGGCCGATCTCGGCCTCGACCGCGGCGAGATCGAGCGAGCCTCGCGCCAGTCGCTCGATGAAGATGTCCGTCAGGCATTGAGCGGCCGCCGGGCACGCCACCCCACCGACTCGGCATGAAGAGAAAGGAGCGCGCGGGTTCGGCCGCCTCCGTCGATCCCGCGTCATCACATGCCCCGCGTCAAGCACTCGGCCCGGTGCTCTCCCGCACCACCAGCTCGAAGGGCATGATGCAGTGCTGGTCTGCGGCCTCGTCCCGCTCATCGATGACATCGAGCAGCAAGGAGACGGCCACACGGCCGAAATCCTCGGCCGGCTGGGCAATGGTCGTCAGGGAAGGATCGCAGAAGGATGCAAAGGCGATATCGTCGAACCCCGCCACCGAGATGTCCTCGGGCACCCGCAGTCCCGCCTCCCTGATGCGCCGCAAGGCGCCCATGGCCATTTCGTCGTTCTCGCAAAAGATCGCCGTGGGCGGCTCGGATTGCGACAACAGATCACCGGCCGCCCGATGCCCCGAACGCAACGTGAAATCACCCGGGCACCACAGGCTCTCGTCCGGCGCCAGACCGGCAGCCGCCAGGGCATCCTGAAAGCCCAGCAGACGGTCCCGGGTCAAGGGGCTGTTACGCGGCCCCTTGATCATGCCGATGCGACGATGCCCCAGACTCAGCAGATGCTCGGTCACCGCTCGCGCGGCGGCTCGGTTGTCGAGCTTGACGGTAGGACACGGCGCCTCATCCAGCACTTCGCAGGCATTCACCATCGGGGGCCGTGCCTCGGCGCTCGATGCACCGAAGGGGTCGTAGGCCCGCAATTGGATGAGGCCATCGGCCTGGCGAGTCGACACCATGCCCGCGTAGGCCCGCTCGGCGCGCTCGTCACCGAGGGTGTTGCACAGCAGAATACCGTAACCGCGACGCTGTGCCGCTTCCTGGATACCGCCGATCACCCGGGCAAAGAAGGTATTGGCAATGGTCGGCACCAGCACCACCAGATTGCGGGTTCGCTGCGACCGGAACTGCACTGCCATGAGGTTCGGTCGATAGCCGGCCTGCTCGACGGCGGCCAGCACCCTGTCGCGCGTTCCCGGCGACACGATGTCGGGCGTCTTCAAGGTACGCGACACCGTTGCCACCGACACACCGGCCAGCTCGGCCACCTTGCGTATGTTGGTCATGCCTGGCTAGAAACCTCCTCGATCACGTCTTACTCCTCGGTGTCGCCATGCGGGCCAGTCTACTGCATCGTCGCCACGAGCTCATCGTTGCCTCCAGTCTCTTCCCTGCGACCTAGGTCTCATTGATTCCGCACGGCTCGCCGACTAGCTTTCAACGAAATGTAACCGGTTACATCAAAGCATCAACCGGGTCGACACACAATCTCAGGCAGCAATCCTGCGGAGGACGAATGGCAACAACGAAACGGCGCGTGCGAATGGGCATGATCGGTGGTGGCGAAGGCGCCTTCATCGGCCGAGTGCATCGCCTGGCCGCCGCCCTGGACGGCGAGCTGGATCTGGTCTGCGCGAGCTTCAGTCGCGACCCCGACAACAACGCGCGTACCGGTGAGGCCTGCGGACTAGCGCCACGACGCCTCTATCCCGACTGGCAGGCCCTGATCGACGGCGAGCGGCAGCTCCCGGAAGACGAACGCATGGACGTGTTGGTCGTGGTCACGCCCAATCACCTGCACGTCCCCATCAGCCAGGCCGCGCTCGAGGCAGGGTTCCATGTCTTCTGCGAGAAGCCCGCCGCCACCACCCTGGCGGAAGCGCGCCAGCTCGCCGCCACGCTCGATGCCGGCGACCGTCTCTACGGCCTCGCCCATACCTATCTCGGCTATCCCATGGTCTGGCAGGCTCGCCGCCTGGTGCGCGATGGCGAGCTTGGCGGCCTGCGCAAGATCCACGTCGAATATCCTCAGGGCTGGCTGGGCACCAACCTCGAAGGCACCGGCAACAAGCAGGCCGGGTGGCGTACCGACCCGGACATCGCAGGCGCCAGCGGCTGCATGGCCGACATCGGCACTCATGCCTTCGGTCTCGCCGAGTTCATATCGGGACACCGAGTCAGCGAACTCTGCGCCTCCCTCGGCATCCACGGTGAGCAGCGACGCCTGGACGATGACGGCGACGCCCTGTTCCGCACCGCAGAGGGCGCCAGCGGCACCCTGATGGCCAGCCAGGTCTGCACCGGCGAAGAGAATGCCCTGAAGATCCGCCTGTATGGCGATCGCGGTGCGCTGGAATGGCAGCAGATGGACCCCAACACCCTGGTGCAGCGGCGCCTTGACGAACCCATGCGCGTGCTGCGCGCGGGCATCGACCAGCCCGGTCTGGCCCCGGAAGCCCTCGAGCGTCTGCGCCTGCCCGGCGGGCACCCGGAAGGTTATCTGGAGGCCCTGGCCAACCTCTATCGCGATTTCGCCGACGCCATCCGGCGCGGCGAGCGTGGAGCGGCCAAGGGCGTGCCCGGCATGGCCGAGGGCCTGCGCGGCATGGCCTTCATCGACGCCCTACTGAGAAGCCAGGCCAGCACCGCCAAGTGGACATCGCTCGACAATGCCTCTCGCCGGGATGACACGGAGACCGCGACATGACGAATACGCTCGCCCATGGCATCAAGGGGCCGGCCCTCTTTCTCGCCCAGTTTCTCGATGATCGGCCGCCTTTCGACGATCTCGACTCGATCACGCGCTGGGCCGCCTCGCTGGGATATCGCGGCGTACAGATGCCGACGGTGGACCCGCGCCTGATCGATCTCGAGCTCGCCGCCGACAGCCAGGATTACTGCGATGAACTGACCGGCCGCTGCGCCGAGGCCGGCGTGGCAATCAGCGAGCTTTCCACCCATCTGCAAGGGCAACTGGTGACGGTGCATCCTGCCTTCGACGAGCTCTTCGACGGCTTCGCCCCCGCTCACCTGCAAGGCCGACCCGAGGCACGGCGCCAATGGGCAGAGGAACAGCTCAAGCTTGCGGCTCGTGCCAGTCGCCGCCTGGGACTGAACGCGCACGGCACCTTCTCCGGCGCGTTGCTATGGCCCTACGTCTATCCCTGGCCGCAACGACCGGCAGGGCTGGTCGAGGAAGGCTTCGCCGAACTGGCCCGTCGCTGGCGACCGATCCTCGATGCCTTCGACGCGCAAGGCGTCGATCTGTGCTTCGAGATTCATCCTGGCGAGGATCTGCACGACGGTGCCACCTTCGAGCGCTTCCTGGACGCCGTGGACCATCATCCCCGGGCAAAGATTCTCTTCGATCCCAGCCACATGGTACTGCAGCAACTCGACTACCTGGGCTTCATCGACCGCTACCACGAGCGTATCGGCATGTTCCACGTCAAGGACGCGGAGTTCACGCCTGATGCCCGCAGCGGGGTCTATGGCGGATATCAAGGATGGGTCGATCGCCCCGGTCGCTTCCGCTCGCTGGGCGATGGCCAGGTCGACTTCAAGAGCATCTTCTCGCGGCTCACTCAGTACGGTTTCGACGGCTGGGCGGTACTCGAGTGGGAATGCTGCCTCAAGGACGCCGCCCAGGGCGCCGCCGAGGGTGCTCCCTTCATCGCCCGACACTTGATCCAGCGCACCGACAAGGCCTTCGACGACTTTGCCGGCACCGGTTCGGATCCTCAGCGCAACCGGCGTCTGCTGGGGCTCGGCGACACGAACTGATACCCACCACCACACAACAACCGGGGGTTCACCATGCTAAGCACGCGGCTCAGCATCATGATGTTTCTGCAGTTCTTCATATGGGGCGGCTGGTTCGTCACCCTGGGCACCTTTCTCGCCCAGACGCTGGACGCGACCGGAGGCCAGATCGGCATGGCCTTCTCGACCCAGTCATGGGGCGCCATCATCGCGCCCTTCATCATCGGTCTGATCGCCGATCGCTACTTCAACGCCGAGCGCATCCTCGCCCTGCTGCACCTGGCCGGGGCCGCCTTGATGTTCAGCCTGTATCGCTCCCAGGACTTTGCGTCCTTCTATCCGCTGGTCCTGGTCTACATGATTCTCTACATGCCGACCCTGGCACTGGTGAACTCGGTCTCCTTCCGTCAGATGCGCGACCCGTCGCGCGAATTCGCCAAGATCCGGGTCTGGGGCACCATCGGCTGGATTCTGGCCGGTCTGGCGATCAGCTACCTGTTCTCCTGGGATGGTGCCGAGGCCATCGCCGATGGCGCCCTGCGCAATACCTTCCTGATGTGTGCCATCGCCTCGCTGGTACTGGGCATCTACTGCTTTACCCTGCCGGCCACGCCCCCCAAGGCAGAGACCCGCAAAGGCGGCCTGAAGGAAATGCTCGGTCTCGATGCCCTACAGCTGCTCAAGGACCGCAACTACGCGATCTTCTTTGTCGCCTCGGTGCTGATCTGCATTCCGCTGGCCTTCTACTATCAGAACGCCAATCCCTTCCTGGCGGAAATCGGCGTGGCCAATCCCACCGGCAAGATGACTCTGGGCCAGATCTCGGAAGTGCTGTTCATGCTGCTGTTGCCGATATTCATCCATCGCTTCGGCATCAAGATCACCCTGATCGTCGGCATGCTGGCCTGGGCGGTACGGTATGCCCTCTTCGCCTTCGGCGATGCCGGCGCAGGGGTCTACATGTTGCTGATCGGCATTGCCTTGCACGGCGTCTGCTACGATTTCTTCTTCGTCTCGGGACAGATCTACACCGATGCCCGTGCCGGGGAGCGCTTCCAGAGCTCTGCCCAGGGCATGATCACCCTGGCCACCTACGGGGTCGGCATGCTGATCGGCTTCTGGGTCGCCGGCCTGGTCACCGACCACTACGTCACTGCCGGTGGTCACGACTGGCAGGGCATCTGGCTGTTCCCCGCCCTCTTCGCCCTCGCCGTCCTGCTGCTCTTCCTGTTGGCCTTCAAGGACAAGGACGCCGCCAGCACGAAGGCCGAGGCAAGCCGCACCTGAACATGTCCGGTCAGTTCGTCGGCACCATACCGGCGAGCTGACCGGCATCCGTCACAACGTCACCGGTCGATCCAGCGCCTCGATCAAGGCATCGTCACGATCGTAGATGTCCGGCCGGAAGGACAGTTCGCCATCGGGCTCGGGTTGCACGGTCCAGTAGTGCAGCACCACCGGCACATGATGTTCCAGCAGCACGTTGCGTGTCTTGCCGTCGGCAATCAGGCGACGGACATCGAACGAGGTGCCGGTATCGTCGAACAGCAACTGCGCCAGTTCGAGTACGTCTTCCACGCGAATGCAACCGGAACTGAGTGCCCGCTGTGAGCGACTGAAGAGCCCACGCGATGGCGTATCGTGCAGGTAGACCATGTGGTCGTTGGGGAAACGCACCACCAGTTGCCCGAGGGGATTGCTCGGCCCGGCCTTCTGACGCAGCATCACTCCACCGGGGTTCGACCAGTCGATGCTCTCAGGATCCAGTTCCTTCCCTGAAGGGCTCAGCACCGAAAGGTTCTTGGTCGCCAGATAGCCGAGATCGCGACGTACCTTGGGCAATACATCCTCGCGCATGATGGTCGGTGGCACCGTCCAGGTCGGATTGATGGTCAGATGGGTGATTTCGGAGCGCAACGACGGCGTTCGCCGATAGGGTTGCCCCACCACGATCCTGGCCCGCCAGGTATCGCCGTTGGGACGAAAATAACGCAGGTCATAGCCGGCGATATCGACCAGCACGAAAGATTCCGGCAGCCCGTGAAGCAACCATCGGGCACGCTCCATGTTGGCGCGAATCTGATCGATGCGTTGGTCGACGCTCATGTTCAAGGCCTTGAGCGTACGCGGCCCCACCACGCCATCGTCGGCCAGCAGGTGGTGACGTTGAAAGCGTCGCACGGCCTCGACCAGAGCCTCGTCATAGACCTCCGGTTCGGGAGCCTGCAACTCGATGGCCGGATAATATCCTTCGTCGGCGGCCCACAGCTGATCATTGCCGATCGCCGCCAGACGCTCGCGCAATGCAGCCACCTCCGTGCCCGTGTCACCTGGGCGCAGCGGGTCCTCGACGTTCATCAATGCTGGCCAGCCGCCCTGACGCTCGATCTCCCGATAATGGGCCAGACCCTCGCGCAACTGCTCATAGGGTTCATAGGGCGGGCGCGCCAGGTCGATCGCCGCAGGCACGTCGCCTTCGTCCAGCTCCCGCGAAATGGCAGCCAAATCGAGAGAAGGCGGCTCGATGGTCAGGTCCCAGTCGTCATTGATGCGCTGCGGGTCGACCTTGCCACGCTGCAGGTGCGTCAGGGCGGCCAGCAGGGTACGGCTGGCCTGCAGCTCGAAGCGAGCTCGCACATCGTCGTCGGCGCCTTCCCTGAGCGCCGCTCTGGACGCCGCCCGCAGCTCGTCAGGGCGATAGTCACTCGGCGAAAGGCCATCGGCATCCAGCGTCTTCAGCGACTCGACCAGGGCGTCCACGATCTCGGCATCCCGCCAGATGGGACGGTCACCACGCACCGCATAGAGATTGCGCAGTCGAGAGGAGGCCTCGGCCAGTTGTTCCTCCAGCGCCTGGTCGCCCTGCGGTGCCCCCGGGGCATCCGACTGGGCCATGACAGGCCCCGCCAGTGCCAGCCAGATCCCCAGACACCAAGCGGTGCGCTGGCAGCGTGTATACCGAATCTCGGTAGCGAACATGACGTGACCTCCCTGCGAATCGTCGACAAAATTGGCCATCCAGGCCAGTATCGTCATAATAATGCCAGATGGCGCACGATGGAAAAGCGCCACGGGAAATACGAACTGGACTCCGAACGATCACAATGGATCGATACCGGTCCTGAATATCATTCGACGGGAACTCGCAGGATGCTACATTGCAAGCTCCGCCGTTTGGTCGGCTTATTCCTGACCGGCGCCTTGACGTTGCTCGCCTCTCCGCTCCAGGCAGGGGATTTCATGGTTCGGGCCTTCACGCCCCAGCAACTCGACCAGCCTCCCCTGGCTCAACAGCTTGCCCGCATGGCCCCTCACGCCAACCCCGGCGTGCTCCATCTAGCGGCCCGGGCCCTGAACTGCGCCGATCCCGGCGCCGACCGCCTGGCGGTGATCGATTTCTCGCTGCCCTCCACCGAACCCAGGCTCTGGGTCTTCGACCTGCGCCGTGATCAGCTCATGTTTCGCGAACTGGTCTCACACGGGCAAGGCTCCGGCGACAACATGGCCACGGCCTTCTCCAATATTCCCGAGAGCCACCAGTCCAGCATAGGACTGTTTCGTACCCTCAACAGCTATGAGGGCCGCAATGGTTATTCCTTGCGCCTCAAGGGACTCGAGCCGGGGGTCAACGACCTGGCCTACGAGCGCACCATCGTGATGCACGGCGCCGACTATGTCAGCGAGGAGTTCATCGAGAAGGTCGGCCGACTGGGCCGCAGTCACGGCTGCCCGGCGGTACGCGAAGAAGTCGCCGTACCGCTGATCAACAGCCTCAAGGATCATCAGTATCTGTTCACCTACTATCCTGATCGGGAGTGGCTTAGCCAATCCACCTACCTGCGCTGCCCCGGCGGCGACTCCCGCCTCGCCTTGCAGTGATGCCACAGCCCCGCCTTCCGGCACCACGGCGGGGCGCCGCCTCGCTTTCGCGCACCGCCATGTATCGCCACGTCTCTCTTCAGCGGCCTATTCCTGCCCATCTTTTGCTATAGGTGACTGAATATAAACGCCATGTAAAATCATGGCAGGCCATGTGCTTGACCAGCTTCCAAGCAGCGGTGGACGTGGACCAGGCCCCTCGCGGTACGAGTGCGTCGAACCCGACCTTCAATGATGAAGGCCCGGCTCGTGTTGTTCGACCATCACTCGACGAGGCTCTCCATGGAAATCCGCAACAAGGCCAACAGGATTCGCCTGTTCACCCTCAAGACACCGCAGATGCGCGCCTTCCACTTCTCGTGGTTCGCCTTCCACATCTGTTTTTTCGGCTGGTTCGGCATCGCCCCGCTGATGGCAGTGGTCCGCGATGACCTCGGCCTGACCAAGACCCAGATAGGCAATACCATCATCGCCTCGGTAGCCATCACCGTGATCGTGCGACTGGCCATCGGAGTGCTCTGCGACCGCATCGGCCCGCGCCGTGCCTACACCTGGCTGCTGTGCCTGGGGTCCCTGCCGGTGATGAGCATCGCGCTGGTCGACAGTTTCGAAGCCTTCTTCCTCGCCCGACTGGCCATCGGCGCCATCGGTGCCTCCTTCGTGATCACCCAGTACCACACATCGATCATGTTCGCCCCCAATGTGGTCGGCACCGCCAATGCCACCTCGGCAGGCTGGGGCAACCTGGGCGGCGGTACCACCCAGATCCTGATGCCGTTGATCTTCTCCGGCCTGCTGATGCTCGGCGTCAACGAGGCCCTGGGCTGGCGTCTGGCCATGGTGGTGCCCGGCGTGGTGCTGTTCCTCTGCGGTATCGCCTATTACGTTTTTACCCAGGATGCCCCCGACGGCAATTTCGACGAACTTCGCGCACGTGGCGAACTGCCGCCGGCCAGCGGGGATCATGGCATGGGCCGCAGTTTCGTCACTGCTGCCAAGGACATCCGCGTCTGGGCATTGTTCGTGGTCTACGCCGCCTGCTTCGGGGTCGAGCTGACCATCCACAACATCGCCGCCATCTATTACTTCGACAACTTCGACCTGACCCTGGCCACTGCCGGCCTGATCGCCGGGCTGTTCGGCCTGATGAACCTCTTCGCCCGCACCCTGGGCGGCGTCTTCTCCGACCTGTTCGCCCGCAACGGTGGCCTGAAGGGGCGGGTTCGCTGGCTGTTCATCGCCATGCTCTGCGAAGGCGTGGCCCTGATGTTCTTCTCGCAGATGCAGGTCCTGGCGCTGGCCATCGCCATCATGCTGGTGTTCAGCCTCTTCGTACAGATGGCCGAGGGCGCCACCTTCGGCATCGTGCCCTTCGTCAACAAGAAGGCGCTGGGCGCCGTGGCCGGTATCGTCGGCGCGGGTGGCAACGCCGGGGCCGTGGCGGCCGGCTTCCTGTTTCGTTCAGAATCGCTCTCCTACCAGCAGGGGCTCTTCTATCTCGGCGTCGCCGTGGTGATTGCCGCCCTCTGTACTCTGGTGGTGCGCTTCTCCCCCGAGGTCGAGGCCGAAGAGACCGCCGCCTATCGCGACGCCGCCGACAACAACGGCTCCGGCGCCCTCTCGCTGCGCTGATAGCGCCCTTTCCGGATACGCCCTCGCTGCAGCAACGCACCGGGGGCGTTTTATGCTTTCCAGGCAACATATCGCTCGGGGCTGATCCGTCGACAAGCCTGCGAGGAGGCGCTGTAAATACCTCCCTGTACGCTACCGACGCCTTCCCTGGCGTCGGACCTCCTCTTCGGCTTGTCCCCGGCGCCCCTCGTCAAACCCAACGATAATATCCCCGCTCTCGTACGTTGCAGAGCCACTCATATACGCCCATGCTGGAACCTGCACAGTGCGACGGCATCTCGCCGTCTCCATCCAATGTGAAAGGAGCCTGAAATGACGATCGCCATCGGTGACCGCATTCCCGACATCACCCTCAAGACCAACGGCGAGCAAGGACCGGAGGACATCGCCACCGGCGAGCTGTTCGCCGGCAAGCGCGTGGTGCTGTTCGCGGTGCCGGGCGCCTTCACCCCCGGCTGCTCCAACACGCACATGCCGGGTTTCGTGGTCAACGCCGACAAGCTGCTCGACAAGGTGGATGTCGTGGCCTGCATGGCCGTCAACGACGCCTTCGTGATGGATGCCTGGCAGAAGGACCAGAACGCCGAGCGCATCACCATGCTGGCCGATGGCAACGCCGAGTTCGCCCGCGCCCTGGGCCTGGAGATGGATGCCAGCGCGGGCGGCATGGGCACGCGCAGCAAGCGCTTTGCCCTGATCGCCAATGACGGCGTGGTGGAATACCTCGGCGTCGACGCCAAGGGCGTGGAGCAGAGCAGTGCCGAAACGGTCCTGGCACAGCTCTGAGAGAACGTAGCAACATCATGATGGCCGACACTCGGCCACCAAGGAGATGACCATGAACGATGCCATGACCCTGCGCGGCAGTTGTCTGTGCGGCGCCGTGACGCTCTCCGTCGAGGCCGAGCGCCAGAATGTCGCCGCCTGCCATTGCCAGATGTGCCGCACCTGGGGCGGCGGCCCGTTGCTTGCCATGGAATCGGTCGGCCGTGCGACCCTCGAGGGCGAGGATCACGTCAACATCTATGCCTCCTCGGACTGGGCGGAACGCGGTTTCTGCCGACACTGCGGCACTCACCTGTTCTACCGGCTCAAGACCGGCGAGCACTATGCCGTACCGGTAGGCCTGGTCGACACCGGAGAGGCCTGGACCTTCGACTCGCAGATCTTCATCGACGAGAAGCCTGGTTGGTACCACTTCGGCAACGCCACCCAGGATCTCACCGGCCAGCAGGTCTTCGAGGCCTTTCAGGCCGACCAGGAGTAAGGGGCTCGCCACCTCTCGAGCGGGGAATTCCCCGCTCGATCCCATCGAGCATTCACGGCTATCGGGAACCTCTACCCTGACCGAGCGACGCGCAGGAACACATCGCTTCCATTGAACCAAAGGAGATCGCCATGCACCTTCTGGTCAACATCGATGTGCCGGAACTGGGTCCCGCCGTCGACTTCTATCACGATGCCCTGGGCCTGACGCTCGACCGCTTCCTCGATGACGATGTCGCCGAACTGTCCGGGACCTCATCGAGGCTCTATCTGCTGCAGAATGCAGCCGATACTCCCTCCTCATCGCCAGGATCGATGCCCCGCCACTACAGGCGGCACTAGACACCGGTGCACCTCGACTGCGTGGTGGAAGATCTGGAGACTGCGGTACGGCGTGCGGAACGCGCCGGTGCCCGACGGGAGAGTGAATGTCGCGAGTGGCGCGGGTCACGCTGCATCAGCTTTTCCGACCCTTTCGAACATGGCTTCTGCCTGATCGAGTTTACCAAGGGTGCCTACATCTGAGACTTTTCCCATCGCCACCTCATGATCGGCACGCCAGAGCATGCGAGACTGTAGGCATCACATACCCGGCGACCCACGCTCATGACACCGAGAAAATACATCGAAGACGATGAACCTCGGGTAGCAGCCCTCTGGCGGGCCAGCTTTCCCGACTATACCGGCTACAATACGCCCGAAGCCGTGCTACGCGCCAAACGACTGGTGGATGACCACATCTATGTCATCGAGGATGATGGCGAGATCATTGCGACCTGCATGGCAGGCTACGATGGCCATCGTGGCTGGCTGTACTCCGTCGCGGTGGCAGATTCACGACAAGGAGAAGGCCTCGGCAGGCGCATGGTCGAGTTCGCCATCGAGCGATTGCGCGAACTCGGCTGCGTCAAGGTCAACCTGCAGATACGAGGTGGCAATGAGGAGGTAGCGGACTTCTACCGCCGCCTTGGCTTCGACACCGAGGACCGGATCAGCATGGGACTGATCCTCACCCCCTGACACAAAACCCCCCGACCTTTCCGGCCGGGGGGTGCGGTACATCGCAAGCGCATGCCAGGTCGTTACACCCCGATCTCGCCACCATCTTCCCGCTGAATGACGACCGTGGAGGCGCGAGGACGTACGCTGCCTTGCGTCTCGACGGTGGCATCCTCCGTGGAAGGCCAGTTCCCGGGGTGCTGAATGTTGATGAACATCGCCGTCTTGTCCGGTGTGAAGAAGATGCCCGTCACCTCGCAACCGTTGGGCCCCACAGCAAAGCGCTTGAGTTGCGCCTGGTCGCCACCACCGATCACGGCAGCATCACCCTCGGCCTGGTTGACGTTCTGCGGTACCACCGCCAGAACCTGGTCGTTGGTGTAATCCGCCACATTGTCGTAGCCGTTGTCCGTCTCGATCCACAATATCCCCTGGCCATCGCCGCGATCATCGTAGTGCAAGCCATCGGGGCTGGCGAACTGGTTGAGCTCGGTCAGGCCGGAGAAGTTGTCGGCATCGTTGACGGCAGCACCGAAAACGAACACGGCCCAGTTGAAACGGGTCGCGTCGCTGCCTTCACGCCAGCGAATCACCTGACCGCCGCTGTTGTCGGCACGCGGGTTGGGACCATTGGTCGGCGCCGTGCCATAGCCCACGCCCAGCTCGTCGATATCGCTTCCACCATTGGTATAGGTCGCGGCCGTGCCCTCGGCGGTCCGATCGGAGTTGTTGGTCAGCGTCATGTAGACATCGCCGGAAGCCGGATCCACGGCGCCCCACTCCGGTCGGTCCATGGGCGTGGCGCCCATCATGTCGGCGGCATCGCAGGTATGAATGATCACACCGGCCAGGTCATCCGCTGCCAGCCCCAGGGCCTGTGCCAGGGTACGACCGTCCTGCGTCTTCGCCTCCGGGGTCAACGGCAACCACTCGCCGGTACCATCGGCATTGAAGCGGGCCACGTAGAGGGTGCCCTTGTCCATGTACTTGGCACCGAGCGCCAGACGATCATAGTTGGCACCGGGCCGGTTGGCATCCGCCGGGTCCCAGACGGCATCCGAGACGAACTTGTAGATGTACTCGTTGCGCGAGTCGTGACCGGAATAGAAGACGACCGGTTCACCTTCTACCAGCTTGCCCGGCCAGCAGCCTTCGTGGCGGAAACGACCCAGCGCGGTGCGCTTGACGGCACGCGCCCCGGTATAAGGATCGATCTCGACGATGTAGCCGAAGGTGCGCGGCTCATTGCGATAGTCGTCGGTGGCGGCATTTCCCCTCGGGGTGGCATTGAAGCGGGCGAACTCATCGTCCACTTCGCTCGCATCGCCGGCGGCGGTTTCCCAGCCGTAACGGCCGCGTCCCTCGGAAATTCCGATACGATTGTCATCCATTTCGCGACCGGCATCCTTGATGAAGTAACCCGGCCAGTTCTCCTCGCAGGTCAGATAAGTGCCCCAGGGCGTATAACCATTGGCACAGTTGTTGTTGGTGCCTCGGGTCCTGGTGCCATCAGGTGAATACTTGGTCTTGACGTAGTCGCTGCCGGCCACCGGACCGCTCAGTTCCATTTCGGTGGCACTGGTGAAGCGACGGTTATAAGAAGAGTTGGGGATGTGATGCCAGCGCCCCTCACCGTCTTTCTTCACCTCGACCACGGTGACACCGTGAGCATTGATCTCGGTGCGCACTTCATCGGCTGGGCGAGCCCCTTCCGCAGCATTGGTGGGGCCTCCCTGCGGCGCCCAGAGCGCGCCCTGGTCGATGTACTCATTGTTCATCGCCAGCAGGAAGTTACTGGAAGCATTGTTCTCATCGAGGGCGAAGTTGTGCATGCCATCGTGGTGCATGCCAACGCTATTGGCCTGAATCTGTGGAGTGAAGCTCAGGTCCTCGCGCCATGATGGAGCCTGGCTGTTCAGCGGCGTCCCCCAGGGAATCAGCACCTGAGCGGTGTAACCGGCCGGCACAACGACGGCATCCGTCAGGGAACCGCGAACGGCATCGAAGGCCAGCGACAACGGTGTTTTCCCGGAGCCAGGGGTCGAGGTGTCGCCATCGCTGGAATCGCAGCCGGCCAGACCGAATCCTCCCAGTACCGTCATGGCCGCCATGCCGAGTCCGCCCTGCATGACACGACGACGCGATACGTGCTTCTCGAGTACCGAAGAAAATGGCTCGTTATTGCTCGGGTTCAACAGGCGATGGTCTTCGATTTCCTTGCTCATCCAGGTCTCCTCCACGTCATTTTTTTGATGATTCCGCTTGCCATATTGCCTTGCTTTTCGACAACGGACATTTCACACGACCACGGAAGGTTGATGGCTATAGGTGACAAACAAATGACGAACAAATGGAAGAACCATCAAAGCTTTTCCAGACCATCACATTTCATGCGAATGTAACAATAAAACCGCAAAGTGCCTGGATTAAAGTAAGAAATGGAAATTCCCGCCCGAGCGCCGTGGCGGAAAAGGCTCCGATTGAACGACATTATGACCGACTCTTCACAGGAACATCGCTCTCCTTCTCATCCATCGGCCCTTCAAGATGCCTCTCCTGCGACACTGAGTGACCATGGTCATTTTCGACGGCGCTTCCTGGGACTCGGCGGCGCTCTGGCCGCCTCGGGATTGAGCGGCTGTGCCACGGGGATCTCCCGATCCGGTGCCAGCGCTCCTCGCCACGGCCTACCGGACCAGAGTGGCCCTACCCTGTTGCTCTATGCCGATGTGCTCGATGCCCATCAACCGGAATACCCGGCCACGCCCGCGACCCGTCTGGGCCCCGCCGCGGCACTGGGGAAGGCACCATGGGCCACGGGGCGGAGTCTGGAGAGCTTGTCGGGTATCACCACCGATGCCACGCGCGCCTTGACCCGACCTGCCCTCGCACAACGGCCAGTCGGAGGCAGCAGCGCCCTGGCCGCCACGCTCTGGGACTTGCGTCGCCGCCTGCCGGCAGACAGCCTCCTGACGCTGGAAAACGGGCAATGCTGGAATGGCGGCGGCCTGGGTTACCTGACCCAGGGCGACTCGGGCGTGATCCTCAGCCAATGGCTGGATGCCGACGTGCGAGTCAGCAGCGACGAGCGCCACCTCTGGCCGGATCGCATCGCGGGTCTCTACCGCCGCTTTGCGCGACCGGTCGTCGGCTGCCTGGACGACGACCGCAACCCCGAAGGCCTGGTGACCGACTTCACGCTGTTCGAGCGCGGTGGCGCACGCTTGGCTGTGGTCGGCGCCAGCGACCCCCACGCCACGGATGAGCCTCGCAACCTGGATGACTGGTTCCACGCCATCCGGACCGCCAGCCAGTCGGCACGCGAACAGGCCGACCTGGTGATCATCCTGGCCGACACCGGCAGTGGCCCGGCCCGTTGGTTGGCCGAACGGCTCGATGCCGCCGACCTGATCGTCGCCGCTCGCGGCCAGGACTTCTGGCCGACCCTGGTCGAGGTGGAAAGACACGGCGGCGACACCGTGCCACTCTGCTTTCCCGGTAGCAGGGCAATGGGAGTCTTCCAAATCGCCTGCCATGCCCGACATGGCAGGTGGCATTTCGAATCCCGCTTCGTGCTCGCCGACCCGTCGCCACGCGATGCCGACGTCGCCGCCCAACTTGCCGAACAGCAGCACCAGTTACGCACCCTGCGTGCCCCTTACAGCGACTGGCTGGACCGCCCCCTGACCATCGCGCCCGACTGGTTATGGCGACGCGACACCACCGGCGGCAGTTGGGATGCCCTGATCGTCTCGGCACTGCGCGAAAGCGCCGGCGAGCAAGCCATCGCTCTGGCGCCGGGCCTGCGCCACGACCGCCGTGTGGCACCGGGCGAGGCCATCACCCGAGATCACCTGCTGACCCTGAGTGGCGGGCACCCCGGTGCCATCACCCGCCGAGATGCCGACAACGCCGCCTTGCACGGCCTGCTCGAACGCGCGGCCGATGCCTGCTTCGGCACCCCCATGCTGCTCGATACCAGCCAGGACCTGCCACGCCTGGCCGGCATCGGCTGGCGCTGTCGTTACAGCCGCGAGACCGGACAGCGCATCGAGCTGCAAGGTCGCGTCCAGGGCCCGGTCGTGACCTGGCTACCCGAGGCTTCGTCCCAGGCTGGCCCGCCACTCTGGCAATTACTGGAGGAATACTTGTCGAGCACCGGCCTTGCCAGCTTGCCACCGCGGCCCGGCGCCGAACTCAGTTTTGTCGAGGGCCATCCCGGCTGGCATCCCGAGCAACGCCCGACCTCATGAGCGACGCCAGCCGACAGGAGCGTTCCCGGCGCTGGCTCGGCCTGCTGAGCAACATGCTGCTGGCCTGGCTCACCGCACTGGTCATCGCCGACGTGGTCGCGCTGGGCCAGCCCGCGCCGGCCGCTCGGGACAACGAGACGCCGCTGTCCTCGTCAGCGCCACTGCCGATCGTCGCCTCGCGACTCTGGCAGGCGGACCATCGCCCTGCCAGCGGACTCGACGATACCCGACTGCCCCTGAGCCTCGTCGGCAGTTTCCGTACCACCCCGCTCGGCCACAGCCTGGTGGTGGTGGCCACGCCAGGCGGCCAGGTCGCCGTCCGCCCAGGCGACATCATCATGGAAGGGGTGAGGCTGGCGGGCATCGACGAACAAGGACTGATCCTCGACAACGACGGTCGTCGCGAACGCCTGCGCGCATCTGACGACAACGACGCCAAGACCACCGGCATTCGGCTGCTGAACGCGCCTTGATGCCCCATCCGGAGCTTTTCATGACCGTCACGACGCCCACTCGACACAGCCTGTTGCCCGCCCCGGCCATACGCCTGGCCCTGCTACTGTGCATGGCGTTGCCCTCGGCCTCCCTGCAGGCCCAGACTGACCCGGCTCCGGTCTATGGCGTCAGCTTCAAGGACGTCAGCATCGCCGAGTTTGCGGCCGGCGTCGGCGACATCACGGGCACCGATTTCGTCATCGATCCCCGGGTACGCGGCACCCTCTCGGTGGAAAGCCCCAGGCCGGTCACCGCCGAGGAACTCTACGGACTTTTCCAGGACACCCTGCAGAACCACGGCTACGCCACCGTCCGGCTGCCCGACAACCGCGTGCGCATCGTGCCGGAGCAGGTGGCACGCACCCAGCCCCTGCCGGTCGGCCTGGAAGATGCCCAGGGCAACGAGATCGCCACCGACGTCCTGCACACCGAAAACCTCGAGGCCGAGGAACTGGCCGGCATCCTCGAGCCGCTCATCGATGCCAACGTCGGCACCCTGACGCCCAACCCCGGCAGTCGCTCCGTCGTCGTGACCGACTGGAAGGCCAATCTCGGTCGCCTGAAACGGCTCACCAAACGCCTTGACGGTTACCGCCAGGCCGACACCGAGGTCTTCCCGATCGCCCATGCCAATGCCAAGCACCTGGTCCAGACACTCGATGACGTGCTGGACGATAGCGGCAACACGGCCACCGTGGTCGCCGATGCCCGCGCCAATGCCGTGGTGGCTTTCGGCACTCGCCGCCAACGCCGCCAGGTCGCGACGCTGATCGAACGCCTGGATAACCCCCAGGATCACGACACCACCACGGCGGTCATTCCCCTCAGCCATGCCGATGCCGCCGATGTCGCCGATGTCCTGGGCGATCTGGCCAGCAGCGCCAGCGGATCGCGGGCGATACCGCCCCGAAATGGGAGCACAGGGAGCGAAGCCGCCGACGCTACCGAAAGCCAGGCCGGGAGCCAGTCACTGCCGGCAACGCCATCGGGCAGCGGACTCGATGGCGTTGCCTTCGCCGTACACCCCTCCAGCAACGCCCTGGTCCTGAGTGGTCCGCCCAGCGCCCTCGAGGGCTATCGAGAACTCGTCTCGCGCCTCGACACGCGCCGCGCCCAGGTAGCGGTCGAAGCGATCATTGCCGAAATCACCGAAAGCCGCGCCAAGGAGCTCGGCGTGCAATGGCTGTTCGGCGATATCAGCGGCGAAGGCACTGTCCCGGCAGGTGGCGTCAACTTCGCGTCCGCCTCGTCCCCGGGCATCAACCAGATCGCCGCCGCGGCGGCCAGCCAGGACGCCTCAGCCCTGGGTTCCCTGCTCGGTAACCTCAACGGCATCACCACCGGCGTGGGGCAACTCTCCTCGGGCGGCATCAGTTTTGCGATGCTGCTCAATGCCCTGCGCAGCGATACCCAGACAAACCTGTTGTCGACACCTTCGCTGACGACCCTGGACAACGAGGAAGCCTCGATCCTGGTCGGCCAGGAAGTCCCCTTCGTCACCGGCTCCACCACCGTCGATAACACCAATCCCTTCCAGACCATTCAGCGCGAGGATGTCGGCGTCAAGCTGAACATCCGCCCCACCATCGGTGCCGACGGCAGCATTCGGCTGGCAATCGTCCAGGAAGTCTCCTCCATCGACGAAGGGGTCGAAGCCAGCGACGTGGTCACCAACAAGCGTGAGATCGAGACCACCGTGCTGACCCAGAACGGCGGCATCATCGTCCTGGGTGGCTTGATCAGCGACGAGAATGCCAATGCCGAACAGAAAGTGCCGCTGCTGGGCGACATTCCCGGCGTCGGCCGCCTCTTCCGTTACGACCGCGATACCCAGGACAAGCGCAACCTGATGGTCTTTATCCGCGCCCGCGTGCTGCGTGATGCCCCGCAGACCCAGCAGATGGCCCGCCAGCAGTACTCGAGAATGCGACAACACATGCTCAGGGCGAACCTGCCGAGCGATCAGGCCCTGCCGGAACTGCCCCCGGCCTCCACCACGCCGGTGTCAGGGTCCTCGACGTCCGGCAACAGCCTGCAGGCGCTGTATCCATCGGCGCGCAGCCGCCTGGGGAGCCTGGCGCAATGAACGCTCCGCAGACCGAGACCACCGCTCGTCTCATGCCGTATCGACTGGCCCAGCGCAGCGGCGTGGCCATCGACTGGCAGGCCGAGGGGTACCACCTGCTGGCCCGACTCGACGCCGACCCCTTGATTCTCCAGGAGCTGCGTCGCAGCCACGGCCCTCCGGCAGCGATCGAATGGCTCGACAGCGAGGCCTACACCGGCCGCCTGGGGCGTCTCTACGATGCCCAGCGCGAGACCAACAACCGCCTGATCGAGGGGCTCGCCGAACACGTCGACCTCGACGGCCTGATGCAGGAGTTGCCGCACACCGAAGACCTGATGGATGCCGAAAGCGAGGCCCCGGTAATCCGGCTGATCAATGGCATCTTTTCCGAGGCGCTGCGCCTGAGTGCCTCGGATATCCACGTCGAACCCTTCGAGCGCGAGCTGATCGTGCGCCTGAGGGTCGACGGCGCCATGCGCGAGATTCTCTCCCCACCACGTGTGCTGGCTCCGATGCTGATCTCGCGCATCAAGGTCATGGCCGGGCTCGACATCGCCGAAAAGCGCCAGCCCCAGGATGGCCGCATCACCGTGCGTGCCGCCGGACGCCCGGTGGACATTCGCGTCTCGACCCTGCCCGGCATTCACGGCGAGCGAGTCGTGATGCGCCTGCTCGACAAGCAGGCCGCCCAATTGTCGCTCGATGGCATCGGCATGCCGCCCGCGACCCTCGCCGCCTATCGCCGCGCCCTGGCGCGGCCCAATGGCATCCTGCTCAACACCGGTCCCACCGGCTCGGGCAAGACCACCACCCTCTACGCCAGCCTGACCGCACTCAACGATCGCCGGCGCAACATTCTCACCGTCGAGGATCCGGTGGAGTACGCCCTGCCCGGCATTGGCCAGACGCCGGTCAACCCGCATGCCGGCGTCACCTTCGCCCGCGGGCTGCGCGCCATTTTGCGCCAGGATCCCGATGTCATCATGATCGGCGAGATCCGCGACCTGGAAACCGCCGCGACCGCCGTGCAATCGAGCCTGACGGGCCACCTCGTGCTCTCGACGCTGCACACCAACAGTGCCCTCGGCGCCATCGCCCGACTGCGCGACATGGGCATAGAGCCCTTCCTGCTGGCCACCAGCCTCAAGGGCGTCATGGCGCAACGCCTGGTCCGTCGACTGTGCCCCGACTGCCGCCGCTGGCGCTCCCCCACTGACGCCGAGTGCCGACAGTTCCAGGGGCTCGAAACCCTCGCCCGCCTTGCCGAACCGGGCGGCTGCGACGCCTGCGACCAGACCGGCTACCGAGGACGCCTGGGGCTCTACGAGTTCATCGCCATCGACGACACCCTGGCCGCCATGATCCACGACGGCGCCAGCGAAGCCGAGCTGGCCCGCCAGGCCTTCCAGCAGGCCGGATCGCTGGCCGATGCGGCCCTGGAACGCCTCACCGATGGCGACACCAGCCTCGAGGAGGTACTGCGTGCCATCCACCAATGACATCTTCACCACCGGAGCCTTCACCGCCGATCGGAGGAGCGCCCGCTGATGCCGACCTATCGCTACCTGGCGCTGGATGCCGAGGGACGCCGCCGGCGCGACGTCATCCAGGCCGAGAACGAGCCCCATGCCCGCGAGCTGCTTTCCGACAGGGGCCTGTTTGCCCGTCGCCTGCAAGAAGTGCGGGGGGCTCGACAACGCCGGCGAGGCCAGCGTCTCGATACCGAACGCCTGACGCTGCTGACGCGTCAGTTGGCCACCCTGATCGATGCCGGCATTCCTGTCGGCCAGGCCCTAGAGGCACTCGCCACTCAGGCCGACCGCGAAACGGCACGCGTGTTGCTGCTCTCGCTGGTCAACCGGATTCGCGAGGGGTACAGCCTGGCCGACAGCCTCAAGGCGCACCCGGCCAGCTTCGACCCGCTCTACGTGGCCCTGGTCGCCGCGGGAGAGCGCGCCGGCCAGTTGCCTCAGGTGCTCGAGCGCCTGGCGGATCATCTCGAACGCAGTCAGCGGCAACGCCAGAAGGCCAAGGGCGCGCTGATCTATCCGCTGGTTCTGATACTGGTCTCGGTCGGCGTGGTCAGCGGCCTGATGACCTATGTCGTACCGCGCCTCGCCGCCCAGTTCGAGCGCTCCGACATGACCCTGCCGTGGCTGACCAGCACCCTGATCGCCCTGGCCGACCTCATGCAGCGTGCCGGCCCCTGGCTGCTGGTCGTCCTGCTGATCGTCGGCCCGATCGTCGCCCGAGCCTTGCGCCGCCCCGCCATCCGCCTGAGCGTCGACCGCCGCCTGCTGAGGCTGCCGCGCCTGGGCGAGCTCCTGCTGCTGCTCGACAGCGCCCGCCTGACGCGCACCCTGGCGATTCTCACCCTGAGCGGCATCCCGCTGGTCGATGCCTTGCGGGTCAGCCGCGACACCCTGGCCAATGCCTGCCTGCGCCAGCATCTCGGCGAGGTCGAGGACGCCGTCACCAGCGGGATCAGCCTGCATCGCGCCCTGGCCGACACCGGACGCTTCTCCCCGACCCTACTGCACATGGTCGCCAGCGGCGAATCCAGCGGCCGCCTCGGCGAGATGCTGGAGCGCATCGCCACGACCCAGGAAAGCACCTTCTCGCGACGCATCGACATGGCGCTGGCGCTCTTCGAGCCCCTGATCATTCTGGTCATGGGCGGCGTCGTTCTCACCATCGTCCTGGCCATCCTGCTGCCGATCATGAGTCTCAACAGCGCCATGGCGATCTAGTCAGACATCGTTCCACCACCCACCCGGAGGCATCCCATGACACCGTCACGCCATTCCCCCAACGCCCAGGCCGGCTTCACCCTGCTCGAGATCATGGTCGTGATCTTCATCCTCGGTCTGCTGGTCGCCATCGTCGCGCCCAATGTGCTCAGCAACCAGGACAAGGCCATGCAACAGAAAGCCAAGGCCGATATCGCCACCCTGGAACAGGCCCTCGACATGTACCGGCTCGACAACCACCGCTACCCCACAACCGACCAGGGGCTCCAAGCGCTGGTCGAGGCACCTCGCCAGGAACCGCTGCCGACCAACTACCGACAGGAAAGCTATGTGCGTCGACTGCCGGACGATCCCTGGGGCCATCCCTACGACTACCGCAGCCCCGGCGAACACGGCCGCTTCGATGTCTTCAGCCTGGGCGCCGACCGAAAGCCCGGGGGCGAAGGCAACGATGCCGATATCGGCAACTGGATGCTCTAAGCCCGAGGAGGACATCGCTCTTGAGTCCGGTTGCCATGCACCAGCGCCCGTCACGGCATTGCCAGGCCGGCGACCAGTCGGGCTTCAGCCTGCTGGAAGTGTTGATCGTGATGACGATCATTGCCGCGCTGACCGGGCTCAGCGTGGCCTGGCTGGAAGGCGGTAGCGAACCGAGCCTCGACAGCGCCCGGGAGCGGCTGCGCATCGACCTCGAACGGGCTGCCATCCAGGCCATGGAACAGCAACGAGCCATCGGCCTGCGGCCCAGCGACACGGGATACGCGTTCGTGACCCGCGAACCGGGCGACACCACCTGGCAGCGTCTCGAGACGCCGTCACTGCCGCCAAGACGCTGGCAGCTCGACATCGCCCTGCGGCGTCATCCCGTCTCTCCCATCTCTCCCGCGACCCCCTGGCTCATCTGGTGGCCGGATGGCGAGGTACTGGGTGGTCGCCTCGAGCTGAGCGCAGACGAGCGACACCGCCACCTGGTCATCGACCTGCTGGGGATACGCGACGCCACGGCGGGAGAGACGACGCACGCCACGGAACGCGACAATGGCTGAGTCCCGCAACGCTGACGGCTTCACGCTGCTCGAGGTCATGGTGGCACTGTTCATCCTGGCGCTGATCGCCGCCATGGTCAGTCAGGCCGTGCATCAGCGAACCCGCACGGCTCAGCTGGAACGCGAGCGATTGCCGCTGGTGATGTGCGCCCGCGCCCTGAACAACGAGTTCCGTCTCGCCGGCTACTGGCCGAGCGTGGGCACCCATGAAGGACGGCGGCACTTGACCGGCAATGACTGCCATTGGCGCCTGGAAGTGGTCAGCACGCCGGTCAAGCAGTTGCGCCGCGGCACTCTGAGCGTGGCCAGCGAGCCCTTGCCGGCGCCGCACAGCCTCGACTTCACGGTGTTCCTGGCGCCATGAGCGTGAATCGGCCCATGAACGAGCATCGCCAGGCCGGCTTCACGCTGCTCGAGGTGGTCATCGCCATCGCCCTGACGGCCCTGATCGGCGTCGCCGTGGCGGGGCTGGTCAATGGCCTGGTCAGCACCGAGGAACGCTTCGCCACCCCGCCCGACGAGCGCCAGGACATGCGCTTCGCCCGCCGTCTGGAAGACCGCCTCCAGGCCCTGGTGAGCCGCTCCCTGCATGAAGGCGGGCAACCACTGCTCAACCATCGACTCGACTACCGCCCCGAACCGGGCGTGCTGGAATGGGTCGCGCTGGTCGGCGAGCCCGTCGCGCTGGGCGACCGCGTCAGTCGCTTGCGCCGCCAGCGCCTGAGCTGGGATCTCGAGCGCGGCGAGCTGCAACTGGCCTCCGCCGGTCTGCTCGATGCCCTGAACACGCCGCAGTGGCAGAGGGAGGCCCGGCTGACCGGCATCGAGACCGTCGAGATCGCCTTTCATGAACATGGTCAGTGGCGTCAGACGCCGACCACCGCCAACGCTCGGACGGTACGTGGACTGCGCTTGCGCTGGCAGCGTCATGGCCGAGAACACGACGTCATCGTGCGACTGCCGGAGGTTCAACCATGAAGCGCCGGTTCCCCGCCACGACACGACAGGACGGCGCCGCCCTGCTGATGGTGCTGCTGTGCCTGGCACTGATCAGCCTGACCCTGACGAGCCTGAGCGAACAGGGCTCCCGAGACCTGGCCCGCCTGAGCGAGCTGCAGGCGCAGACCCAGGCCGACTTCTATGCGCAAGGCGCCGAGGTGATCGCCCGCCGAGCCTTGACCGACGCTGCCGTACGCCAGGCGGGCCTGTGGTGGCAAAGCCTGAGCGGGCGCTCGCTGTCCTACCCCACCGATCATGGCCAGATTCACCTCAACGTCGAGGACCTGCGCGGCTGCCTCAATCTCAATGCGCTAGCCGGCGATACGGCGCTGGCCGCACGCCAGTTGACCTATTACCTCGATCAACAGGGACGCTCCGTGGCAGGGCTTTCGACCCGTGCCTTCCTTTCCCGATTGATTGACTGGATAGACCCCGACGGCGTGGCCCGCTCCGGCAGCCTCGACGGTCCCGACTACGCCGATGACGTCCGTCCCGGCCTCGGGCCACGCACCGCCGCCAATGCCCCCCTCACCGACATCAGCGAGGTCAACTGGCTGGCACCGCTCGACAGCCGCCGCGCGCGGCACCTGCCGGCAGGACTCTGTGCCTACCCGGATACCGGCCCCATAACCCTCAATCTCAACAGCCTGTCCGCCGAACGGATCGCCTTGCTCGATGCCTTGCTCGAGGGCCAAGTTCCACGTGGCCGGCTCGAGCGCCTGCTGAGATCGCGCCCCGCGGCCGGCTACCAGGGCATCGATGCCGTGCGCCGCGCCCTGGGCAATCCCGACGACTTCGACGAACTCGCCCGTCGCCTGACCCTGACGCCGGACCTGCTGCGCCTGCATATCCGGGTCGAGATAGGCGACCGCCAGTACCGCTATGTGCGACTGCTCCAAGCCGAAGGGGTGAGCCCCTGGCAACCCCGGGCCCCCGCCGCCCGGGTCCGGGTCCTGCAGCGCCATCGCGGTGACGCTCTTCCTCCTCCTTTCCCGACACCTGCACCCGAGGAGTCTTCATGATAGCGATGCCGAGACGACTCCCTCGCATTCAACGCGGCCGCCAGTTGCCCCGGCCCCGGTTGCTGCTGATGCCCCCCGGCGCGACCCAGGATCCTGAGGGCCCCTGGTACTGGACCCTGGTCGACGAGATGACACCACCGACAGGCGGCCACTGGACACCGGGCGAGCCCTTGAGTGATGCCATGACATCGGCCGGTCACGACCCGGTTCTAGTGCTGCCACCGGCCTCGGTCACCCGATTCGAGCTCACCGCGCCCAAAGGCATCAAGCGAGACGAGTGGCCATTGCTGGTTGACCGGCACCGCTGCGACCCGGGCAATGACGAGCCTCTGGTTCTGGAACGACTCGGCCATCGCCAGGGTCGCCTGATACTGGTCGGCGTCTCGCGCTCGCTACTGCACGGCTGGCAGACCACGCTGGCCCGAGCCGGACTGGCCCCCATGGCCTGGGCGCCGGCCTTCCTGGGACAGCCCGATCCCCCCGAGCATGCCATCTGTGCGCTACCGGCCGGTGACGACTGGATGCTGCGCTGGCATGACACCGCACAGGACAAGACGCCGGGACGCTGCCATTGGCTGACCTGGCCACGCCAGGCGCCTTTGCCCCCGCCCCTGACCAAACGCGAGTGGTACCAGCCCCTCGACGACGAAGACACCCTGGCCTGGCTGGCGTTCCTCGGTCGTCACCTGCCCCATCGCTTGCCACGCCTCGCACCGCAGTCGGGCCGGGGCAGATCCAGCCGTCGTCTGCCGATCTCGCTCGCAGGCGCGAGGGCCTGGCTGCCGCTGCGCCGCTGTGGACTGATCGTGGCACTGCTCCTGCTGCATGGCCGGCTCGTCGCCTGGCAAGGCCAGCAATCCACCCGTGAAGCGGCCGAGCGGCAATTGTCTGCCCGCTTCATATCAACGCCCGCCAGTGCGGACGACGCCAGCCGGCGCCTGGCAGAACGGACCTCGGCCCTGGCCGACCTGGCCCAACGCCGCGCTCACATCGAGCAACGGCTGGCCGCCCTGAGTGACCTGCCCAACCAAGCCTGGCTGCAACAGCTTGAGGTCTCGGGCCAACGGATGCGCCTGAGCTGGTCCTCGGAGGCGCTGAGCGCAACCGAACGGGAGGCCCTGCGCTCCCGGCTCGCCGGCTTGGGGCAACTCACCGATACGCCGACGCAACTGACCCTGGAACTCGACCTGTCCGCTACCGAACAAGGGGGACAAACACCATGAGTGCGTTGATATCCCTGCTCTCGCCACTGCAACAGGCCTGGCTGTCTCGCGAACCCAGGGAGCGCCGGACCCTGGCCATCGGCGCCGGCATCATTGTTCTGCTGCTCGGCTATCTGGCCATCTCGCGGCTGGGCGCTATCGACATTACCGACGCTGCTCCACCGCCGGCGGCCGCCTCCCGTCTTCCGGCCATCCAGCCACTGGCGCAGGAACGCTGGCTGGCCGCCGCCGAACGCCACGGCATCGACGCGCCGCGCTTGGAATCGCAAGCCCATGGCCTGCACCTTCAGGGGCGAGTGCCACAGCCACAGACCATCACGACCTTCGCCCGCTGGGCGGCGCAGCATGGCTGGTGGACCACCGAATGGTCGCTGGCACGGGAATCGGACGGCGGCCTGGCGCTGGAGATGACCCTGGTGGCGGAGCTCGAGCGCCAGCCCATCGCCAAACAGGATGAGGCCACGCCATGAAGCGCTACATCGGCCGGGCGGCCCAGGCCATCCTCATCATCGGCATTTTCTGTCTGACCCTACTGCTCACCCTGCCGCTCAGCGCCCTGTCAGGCCTCATCGCGGCCAACCTCCCCGAGGGAGTCGACCTGGAAGAGCCGCGCGGTCGGCTGCTGGATGGCCGGGCCACGGCGCTGATCGTCGAGCCCCGCCCCGGCTGGCCCCTGAGATTCGAACCGCTGAACTGGCACCTGGGACTGGATGGCTGGCGCCCTGAACTGCACCTGGGCATCGGCGACGGCTGGGCGCTCGACGCGCGACTGGAGGGTCTGAGCGTGGCCTGGCGGCTCGAGGGAGGGGATCTCGCGGCCCTCGATACCTCAGCGCTGCCGGTGGGCTCCGGCATCGGCCTCGACGGCAGGCTGGAAGGACAATTGGAGGGCCGGATGGGCCCGGGCGGTTGCCTGGCAGCCGAAGGGCAGCTCACCGGCCCCTCCCTGCAATTGAAGGCCCCCGAGATCGTTCCCCTGGAACGGGCGACCTTGAGCCTCGCCTGCGCCCAGGGCCAGGATGCGTGGCACTTCACGCTCGGCGAGCCAGAAGATGCGCGGCTGCGTGCGACTCACTCGCTGCTTGGCGGTCATGGTGAACTGAACGCCCGGCTTCCGGCCGATCATCCCTTGCTCACCTACTGGCGACTGCTCGACCCGAGCGTGACGCCCGGCGAGCAATCGCGTCAGTGGTAGGCGGCATCCTCGCGGTGCATCATCGCCGTGTCGACCAGCCGGCGCGCCTCGGCGAGGCGCACCACGCTACCCACGATGATCAGGCAGGGCGACGGCAGCGGATGGGCGGCAAGCCGTTCGGACATGTCGGCCAGGGTGCCGACGAGCGCCTCCTGCCCGGGCAGGCTGGCATTGGCAACCAGTATGATCGGCCAGTCGTCGGGCAGCCCGGCGCCGCGCAGGCCGTTGCAGATGGCCTCGACGCGGGACAGTCCCATGTAGAACACCAGGGTTTCGTCGCGGCGTGCCAGGGCGGACCAGTCCGGCTCGCCCCCTTCGCGACACTGCTGGGCGGTGATCAGGCGAAGCTGCTGGGCATGGCCGCGATCGGTGAGCGGAATGCCCATGCTCGCGCAGGCCGCCGAGGCAGCGGTGATACCAGGCACGATCTCGCTGTCGACCCCCGCGGCATCCAGCGCGGCCAGTTCCTCGCCCATGCGCCCGAAGATGCCGGGGTCGCCACCCTTCAGCCTGATGACCCGCTTGCCCTCGCCGGCCAGGCGCACCATCAGCGCACCGATCTCGGCCTGGGCGACACTGTGCTGCCCCCGCGCCTTGCCCACGTAGTAGCGCTCGCGTCCGGCGGGAATCAGAGACAGAATCTCGTCGCCCACCAGGCGATCGTAGACCACGGCATCGGCGTCGCGCAGCAGGCGGGCGGCCTTGAGAGTCAGAAGTTCGACATCGCCGCTGCCGGCACCAACCAGAAACACCCGGCCGGTCCGGCAACCATGACGACGCCCCGCAGCATTGTACGCATCGCGCCACGGGCGCCAGGACTCCCACCATGAGAGGGCCACACGCGCCAGCGAATCCACGGGGCGCAGGATGCCCTCAAGCCGGCTCGACATCAGGGACGGGATGAGACGCATGGGCCCTCTCCTCTTCGATGAGTGATTTCAGTTCGGGAATGCAGCTACCACACTGGGTGCCACAGGCCAGTCGGGCGCCCAGTGCCTCGACGCTGGTATCGCCCTCGCGGATCGCCGAGGTGATGGCGCCCTGGCCGACCTGATGACAACTGCACACCAGGGGGCCATCGTCGGCGGCGCCGTCCTCGCAGGCGGCCAGGATGCGGCGCCGCTGGCCCACTTCCAGGGCGATGCCCTCGGCGGCTTCGGCGAAGCGTTCATCGAGCCAGGCCAGTCCCGGCAGTTCGGCCGGCGGACCGACCATCAACCACCAGCGCAGGCACCCCGCCTCGATGCCCGCGGCACGCAGCCGACCGTCGGCCGGATCATCGCACCACAGCGAGGCCGCCACCGGCAGGATCTCGGCCAGCCAGGCCAGCCAGTCGCGCTCGGCGGCGGCAGGGGCGCCGGCCAGTTGCCAGCGTTCGGCATGGGCCATGGGAATCCGCGCCCAGTAGCCGGTCTCCCGGTACACCCGCGCGCCCACGTCGAGATCGGCGGCGACCACCAGGGTGGCCTCCCAGGCGCTGGGTAATGCCGCCAGGGCCACGGCGCCGTGCTTCGACTCGGGCTGACCGGACAGCGGATCGACATGCGACGCCAGCAGTGCACCGGCCAGCGCCGAGGCGCTGAAACGATCGCTCCAGTGGATGGGTACGAACAGTTCGCCGCGCCGCTGCGCCGGCGAGATGCGAACCCGCCCCCGGTAGTCACCACCCTCGCCCTCGAGTCGCGCCAGCCCCTGATCGGTCAGGCCCAGCTCACGGGCGTCCTCGGGATGCACCTCGATGAAGGGCTCGCTACGGTGGTTCATCAGCCGTGGCGCCCGAGCGGTGCGCGTCATGGTGTGCCACTGGTCGCGCACCCGACCAGTGTTGAGGCGAAAGCGGCGGTGCTCGCCGAGGGCCTGGACGGGGCCGTGTGGTGACACTGGCACCAGCCGAGCCCGGCCATCGGGCGTGGCAAAATGACCGTCCTCGAACAGGCGTGGTGTTCCCCGCGGCGCCTGGCGCGTTACCGGCCACTGGATCGGTGCCAGGGTGTCATAGCCCTGGCGGTCGAGCTCGGCCAGCGCCGAGATATCGAAGCAGCGCCGCCCGTCGCCCTCGTTCTCGAAGCCGGACAGGCGCGCATGTTCGACGAAGATATCGGCCGGATGCGCATAGTCGAAGGCCTCGCCGAAGCCCAGGCGTCGCGCCACTTCGCTGATGATCCACCAGTCATGACGGGCCTCGCCCGGTGGCGCCATCAGGCCGCGCTGGCGCGAGATGCGGCGCTCGGAGTTGGTCACGGTGCCGTCCTTTTCCGACCAGCCGGAGGCCGGCAGCACGATGTCGGCCACCTCCAGCAGATCGGTATCGGCCATGCACTCCGAGACGATCACCAGCGGACAGTGGGCCAGCGCCGCGCGTACGCGACGAGCGTCGGGCAAGCTGACCGTGGGATTGGTGGCCATGATCCACACCGCCCGGATCTCGCCGCGCTCGATGGCCTCGAACAGCGCCACCGCCTTGTGCCCCGGCCCTTCCGGGAGATGCGGGACGAGCGAGTCGGTGCTCCAGAAGCGCGTCACCCGCTCCAGGGCGCCGGGGCTATGGTAATCCATATGGGCGGCTAGCTGGTTGGCCAAGCCGCCCACTTCGCGCCCTCCCATGGCATTGGGCTGGCCGGTGATGGAGAAGGGACCGGCGCCGGGCAGGCCGATCTTGCCGCCTGCCAGGTGGCAATTGATAATCGCCTGGCACTTGTCGGTACCACTGCTCGACTGGTTGATGCCCTGGGAATACAGCGTCACCACGTGGAGCTGGCTGGCGAACCAGTAGAAGAAGGTCTCCAGGCGCTCGGGGTCGACATCGCAGTCGGCGGCGATGGCCTCGACCGAGACATCGTCCTGACGGGCCTCGGCCAGGGCTTCCTCCACCCCGCGCGTGTGGCGTTCCAGATAGACGCGATCGAGCTTGCCCCGCTCGGCCATCCAGGCCAACAGCCCGGTGAACAGGCGAGCATCGCTGCCGGGACGCACGCCCAGATAGAGATCGGCCAGCTCGCAGGTGTCGGTGATGCGCGGATCGATCACCACCACTCGCAGCAAGGGGTTGCGCGTCTTGGCGACGCGCAGGCGCTGGAACAACACCGGGTGATTCCAGGCCAGGTTCGAGCCCGCCAGCACCACCAGCTCGGCATCCTCCAGGTCCTCGTAGTTGCAGGGTACGGCATCGGCCCCCAGCGAGCGCTTGTAGGCGGCCACCGCCGAGGCCATGCAAAGCCGCGAGTTGGTATCCAGATGCGGCGTGCCGAGAAAACCCTTGAACAGCTTGTTGGCGACGTAATAGTCCTCGGTGAGCAATTGCCCGGAGAGATAGCCGGCCAGGGCTTCTGGGCCGTGCTCGCGCTGCGTCTCGGCCAGGCGCTCGGCCACGGCGTCCAGGGCCGTGTCCCAGTCGACCTCGGCACCATCCAGCCGCGGGCGCGTGAGTCGCCCCCGGTCACCGAGCGTCTCGTGCAGTGCCGAGCCCTTGACGCACAAACGGCCATGATTGGCCGGATGCTCGACATCGCCCTCGACGGCGATGATCCGCCCATCGTGCATCTCGGCACGCACGCCACAACCGACCCCGCAATAAGGGCATGTGGTGCGTGCGTCTTGCGTTGAGGCCCTGGACATGACGCTATCCTCCCGTCGTGGACGACTGCCGAAACGACGACGCCCACCGCCTCACGGCAACCGAAGCTGCGGAGAAGCGGTGGGCGTCTTTGCCGATGAACGGATCACCCTTGATCCATCCTGGTCACCGGTTATCTAGCAAGCCCCGTGCCAGGAATGCCCAACCCCCGGAATACCGCGTGCCGCGACGATCTCGCCGCCGGCGGACAGCAGCTCGCCGCACAGCTCGGGCGCATCTCGCCACCCCGCCCGCACCGACTCGGTGCAACACCCGCCCGCCACACTTCCTGCCCATGCCATCGGGCCAACACTTTGCCGGCGTTCACCAGGAGTTCCAGCAACTGGAACGCATCTTGCAACCGATCGGGAAACGCCCCTATGCAACGAGCTACGCCACCATGCCTCAGCCCTTGAAAGTCCTTCTGGTCGACGACGAGATCGTGCGGGCCGCCATGGTCGAGGAAGCCCTCGCCAACGAGGGCCACGAGGTCATCTGTCGCCTGCAGGCCCCGACGAGCCTCAACGAGATGGTCGCCCGCCATCAACCCGATGTAGTGATCATCGACATGGAATCCCCCGACCGCGACACCCTCGACAGCATGTCGCTGCTCAACCGCGAGAACCCGCGTCCGGTGGTGTTCTTCGCCGACCAGCATGACCCCGAGACCATGCAGGCCGCGCTCAAGTCCGGCGTCAGCGCCTATGTGGTGGACGGTCTGGTACCGGGCCGGGTCAAGGCGGTCATGGAAGTCGCCATCGCCCGCTTCGAATCCTTCCAGTCGATGCGCCGCGAACTGGACCAGGCCCGCACCCAACTGGCCGAACGCAAACGCATCGAACGCGCCAAGGGCCTGTTGATGAAGCATCAGGACTGTGACGAACCCCAGGCCTATCGCATGCTGCGCAAGCTGGCCATGGACCGCGGTCAGCGTATCGGCGACGTGGCCAACAACGTGATCGACATCCTCGAACAACTGGAGAAGGGACGATGAACGCGCCCGAACTCGAACGACTGACGCTGGGATTCATCCCCCTGCTCGACGCCGCCCTGCCGATCATCGCCCGCGAGGCCGGCTTCTTCGCCGACGAAGGGCTCGAAGTCGCCCTATCGCGCGAAAATGCCTGGTCGACACTGCGCGACAAGGTCGCCTCCGGCCTGCTCGACGGTGCCCACATGCTCTCGCCCCTGCCATTGGCCATGAGCCTCGGCCTGTCGCGCGCTCCCTGCGAGACCCTGGCGCCGTTCATCCTCGGTCGTGGCGGCAACACCATCGTGCTGTCGCGGCACTGGTCCGAGGGCATGAACGATATCGGCGAGGAGCACGATCCGCGCGACAATGCCCGCCGCTTCGCCGCCCGACTGCACACCCACCGCGGCGAGCCGCCCAGGCTGGCGATGGTCTATCCCTACTCCTGCCAGCACTATCAACTGCGCGAATGGCTGGCCGGTGCCGATATCGACATCGATCGACAGGTGACGCTGGGAGCCCTGCCCCCGCCACGTATGGTCGAGGCGCTGGAAAACGGCGAGATCGACGGGTTCTGCGTCGGCGAGCCCTGGGGCAGCCTGGCCCGGCATCGCGACGTCGGGCGTATCGTCGCCAGCGGCGCCCAGCTATGGCCGGCGCACCCCGAGAAGGTCCTGGGCGTGACCGCCTCCTGGGCGCTGCGCTATCCCACTACCCTGGCGGCAATGATCCGTGCGCTGCACAAGGCCAGCCAGTGGCTCGGCGCCTCGCCGGAACATGCCCGACGTGCCCAGAGCTGGCTGGTGCTGCCGCCTTACCTGGATCACAGCGTCGCGCATCTCGAGAGCCTGGCGCCCGATGCTCCGCCGGCCTGGCAGAGCCTCGTCGGCGGCCCCCGCCCGACCGCCGAGATCATGTCCCATGTGGCCGAGCACCTCGACCAGCACATGCGAAAACACGGTCGCCTGCTCGACATGCGCACCCTCTCGACCTGCTACAGCCCCGCGCATTTCGATGCCGCCACGCACCAATGACGTGCACGGGACACGACAGGTAACAGCTGAACAGCCTCCTCGATGCGGCCTAACCAAATGATATAAAAGCACTATCAAGAAAATGGCGTAGAACTTGAAAGACGCTTGAGCGAACAACGCCGATCCGCGAGCTCCTTTGCCACGGACCGGCCCCCGGCGATCAACGGCGATCGCCACGCTTTCGGACAAAGACGTCTCAGCGCCCCCGATGCCGGGGAGCGCGGAGACGTCTTTTTGCGTTTTCAGGAGGTTGCGATATGCGACCCAATGCCACCATCAGCACCGACGACCGAGCTCCCATCGATCACCTGGTGATCGTCGGCAACGGCATGGCCGCCCACCGCCTGGTCGCGACACTCTGCGACAAGCCCCGGGCGCCCCGCCGGATCACCGTCATCGGCGAGGAAACCAGCCACGCCTACAACCGTATCCTGCTGTCGCCCTGGCTGGCCGGCGAAATGCAGCGCGATGCCCTGCGCCTGCCCGAGCACGCCGCGACCACACAGACCGGCACACGCATCGAGACCCGGCTCGGCGAGCGCGTCACCGCCATCGACCGCGAAGCACGCCGGGTGACCACCGACCGGGGTGCGAGCCTCGACTACGACCGACTGGTGCTGGCTACCGGCTCGCGTTCCGCCATGCCGCCGGTGCCCGGCGTGACCCTTGATGGCGTGCATGGGTTCCGCGACCTGGGCGACGCCGAGGCCCTGGCCCAGGCCGCTCGACACGGCGGCCGCGCCGTGGTCATCGGCGGCGGCCTGCTCGGCCTGGAAGCTGCCGAGGGGCTGCGCAAGCGCGGCATGCGGGTTCGGGTGATCCAGCGCAGCGCGCGCCTGATGAACCGCCAGCTCGACGCCACCGCCGCAGGGCTGTTGCGCGTTGAACTCGAGGCGCGAGGCCTGGAAGTGATCACCGACGGCCACTTGAGCGCGCTGGAAGACAACGGCCAGGGCCGAGTGCGTACCGTGATTCTCGCCGATGGCACCCGGCTGGCCGCCGATCATGTGGTGATCGCCACCGGCATCACCCCCAACGTCGAGCCGGGGCGTGCCGCCGGGCTCGACTGCGACCGTGCCATCCGCGTCGATGAGTGGCTGACCACTTCGGACGCCGCCATTCATGCCCTGGGCGAATGCTGTCAGTTCGGCTCGAGCACCTTCGGACTGGTGGAACCGATCTGGCAGCAGGTCGAGGTGCTCGCCGCCCGCCTGGCCGGCGAGGCCGGCCCCGGCTATCGCGATCGCCCGACCGCCACCAAGCTCAAGATCAGCGGCGTGTCGCTGTACGCCTTCGGGCCCATCGAGGCCACGCCAGAGCATGATGTGCTCACCTACCACGATCCCGAACAGGGCGAATATCGCCGCCTGCTGCTGCGCGATGGTCGCATCGACGGCGCCGTACTCTACGGCGATACCGCCATGGGCCCCTGGCTGTTCGACCGCTCCCGGGACGGCATGCGCTTCGGCACCGCGCGTCGCACCCTGCTGCTCGGCCAGGCCGATACCGAGGCCCTGCTCGACGACGAAGCAGGCGCCCCACATGTCACCGACACCCTCGACCAGGAGGCCGCATGAAGGCATCGAACGCCACTCCCCAGAACCTGATCATCGTCGGCAACGGCATGGTCGGCCATCATCTCGTCGAACAGCTCATCGAACGCGGCGCCCATCGGCACTACCGAATTCGGGTATTCGGCGAAGAGCGCCACCTGGCCTATGACCGGGTGCATCTTTCCGAGTACTTCAATGGTCGTGATGCCGACGATCTGGCGCTTTCGACCGCTGACTACTACGCCGAGCACGGCATCGAACTGCACCTGCACGAAGCGGTCACCGACATCGACCGGAACACCCGGGAGCTGGTCACGCCCCAGGGGCGTTATGCGTACGATCGCCTGGTGCTGGCCACCGGCTCCTACCCTTTCGTGCCGCCGATTCCCGGCGGTGACCGTGACGGTTGCCTGGTCTACCGGACTCTGGACGACCTCGACGCCATCCGCGAGGCGGCACGCTCGGCCACCACCGGCGTGGTGGTCGGCGGCGGCCTGCTGGGCCTGGAAGCCGCCAATGCCCTGCGCGGACTCGACCTGGACACCGCCGTGGTGGAATTCGCGCCGCGCCTGATGCCCATGCAGGTCGATCACGAAGGCGGCGAGCTGCTGCGCGAGAAGATCGAGGCGCTGGGCGTGCAGGTACTGACCGACCGGGCGACCCAGCACATCGAGAATGGCGACACCAGCCGACACCGCATGGTGTTCCAGGACGACAAGCGGCTGGAGACCGACCTGATCGTCTTCTCGGCGGGCATTCGTCCGAGGGACGAACTGGCCCGCCATGCCGGCCTGGCGATGGGCGAGCGCGGCGGCGTGGTCATCGATGACCGCTGCCAGACCAGCGATCCGTCGATTCTCGCCGTCGGCGAGGTTGCCCTCTGGCAAGGCAGCATCTTCGGCCTGGTGGCGCCGGGTTACCAGATGGCCAAGGCCGCCGCCGACACCCTGTGCGGTGGCGAGCTAACCTTCGAGGGTGCCGACATGAGCACCAAGCTGAAACTGCTCGGCGTCGACGTCGGCGCCATCGGCGATGCCCACGGCGACCGCTCGCCGGGTGCCCGCCAGTTCCGCTACTTCGACCAGCTCAAGCAGGTATACCGCAAGCTGGTCGTCTCCAGCGACGGCAAGAAGCTGCTCGGCGCCATGCTGGTCGGCGATAACGCCACCTACGACACCCTGATGCAGTACTACGCCAATGGCCTTGAATTGCCGGCGGATCCCGCCTCGCTGATCCTGCCCAATGTCGAAGGCGCCCCCGCCCTGGGGCCCGACGCCCTGCCCGACACGGCCTCGATCTGCTCCTGCCATAACGTTACCAAGGGCGCGATCTGCGAGGCCATCGACGCCGGCTGCGACGATCTCGGTGCGGTCAAGGCCGCCACCAAGGCAAGTACCGGCTGCGGTGGCTGTGCCGCCCTGCTCAAGAGCGTGGTCGACAGCGAGCTGGAGGCGCGCGGCGTCGAGGTCGACCAGTCGATCTGCGAGCACTTCGCCCATACCCGCCAGGCGCTCTATTCGATCGTGCGCGTCGAGGGCATCAAGACCTTCGGCGAGCTGATCGAAAAGCACGGCCATGGCCTGGGCTGCGACATCTGCAAGCCGGCGGTGGCCTCGATCCTGGCCTCCTGCTTCAACGAGCCGATCACCGACGCCGCCCACGTGCCCCTGCAAGACACCAATGACACCTTCATGGCCAATATGCAGAAGAACGGCACCTATTCGGTAGTACCGCGCATTCCCGGCGGCGAGATCACGCCGAGCAAGCTGCGCGTGCTGGGCGAGGTCGGCGAGAAATACGGCCTGTACACCAAGATCACCGGCGGTCAGCGCGTCGATCTCTTCGGCGCTCGACTCGAGCAATTACCCGACATCTGGGCCGAATTGATCGAGGCCGGCTTCGAGACCGGCCATGCCTACGGCAAGGCCACCCGCACGGTGAAATCCTGCGTGGGCAGCACCTGGTGCCGCTACGGCGTGCAGGACAGCGTGGGCATGGCGATCCGCCTAGAGAATCGCTACAAGGGGCTGCGTTCGCCGCATAAGCTCAAGTTCGCCGTTTCCGGCTGCACCCGGGAGTGCGCCGAGGCGCAGAGCA
Organism: Halomonas caseinilytica; assembly: GCF_001662305.1. Classification (GTDB taxonomy): domain Bacteria; phylum Pseudomonadota; class Gammaproteobacteria; order Pseudomonadales; family Halomonadaceae; genus Halomonas; species Halomonas caseinilytica. The sequence continues at coordinate 150,697 of NZ_BDEP01000015.1, read as the reverse complement.
AGGACGTCGGCGTGATCGCCACCGAGCACGGCTGGAACCTCTATGTTTGCGGCAACGGCGGCATGCGTCCGCGCCATGCCGAGCTGTTCGCCACTGACCTCGACGACGACACCCTGATCCGTTACATCGACCGTTTCCTGATGTTCTACGTGCGTACCGCCGATCGGCTGCAGCGCACGTCGGTATGGCGCGAAAACCTCGAAGGCGGGCTCGACTATCTCAAGGAAGTCGTGATCGACGACAGCCTGGGGCTCGGCGATGAACTCGAGCGCCAGATGCAGACGGTGATCGACAACTACGAGTGCGAGTGGGCCGGCGCGCTTTCCGACCCCGAGAAACTCAAGCGCTTCCGCAGCTTCGTCAACGACGAACGGCCGGACCCGGACATCATCGTGACCGAGGAGCGTGGCCAGCTCAGACCCGCCTGAACAGCGCTTTCGCTATGGTTGGTTCCCGTACCAACGAGGGGCGCCGGGGACAGGTCGAAGAGGAGGTCCTACGCCATGAATCGCGTAGGTAGCGCCCAGGGATGGGTTCACAGCGCCTCCTCGAAGACCTGTCGACGGATCAGCCCCGAGAGAGCAAGTCGACGCCGGCCGCTCAGGCCCGCAAATCCTGGCCACCGGCCTGTCTCCTGAACAACCGGGATTTCCCGAACAACCAAGGAGCTCTCCCATGACCACCGCCACCGCAGAAGACCTGATCACCTCCAACGACTGGCAGTCCCTGTGCACCAGGGAGGACCTGGTCGCCCACTCCGGCATCGCCGCCCGCATCGAGACTCGTGACGGCCCCGCCCAGGTCGCGATCTTCTACCTACCCGGCCACGCCCCGGAACTCTATGCCATCGACCACCACGACCCCTTCTCCGGCGCCAATGTCATCGCTCGCGGCATCATCGGCGACGTCGCGGGCGAGCCGGCCGTGGCCTCGCCGCTCTACAAGCAGCACTTCAGGTTGCGCGACGGGCAGTGCGTGGAAGACGAGCAGGTCAGACTGCGCACCTGGCGCGTCGCCCTGCGCGACGGACACGTCCTCGTGCAAGCCTGACACCGCGGCCCCGCCACCCGGCGGGCCCGGTTCGTTGACGTAGCCGTAAGGCTCGTCTACTTGCAGACTTGACGATATGGTCCATGCTAAGGAAGCGTTGACGACAATGCCGATCATTGCACCCTCGACGCCATCCAATGTCCAACCCGATAGAGACCCGACAAGGAGGAACACTAGCGATCAGGGAGACACGTCACGCCCTGTCACAGACCTGACATTTTGCGCTGACAGTGTCGACATCGAGGCGTCATGTTGGTGACGCCGATCCGGTGACAATCAGGAGAGCTGCGCCGATGGTACGCATCGACAAGAAAGCCACCCGGCTTTACGTGCTGGACACCAATGTCCTGATTCACGACCCCGCCGCCCTCTACCAGTTCGACGAGCACGAAGTGGTGATCCCGATGACCGTGCTCGAGGAACTCGACAAGCACAAGAACGGCATCCGCGAGATCGCTCGCACCGCCCGGCAAGTCAGCCGAACCCTTTCCGACCTCACCGCCAACGTCGATATCGGCCAGATTCGCGACGGCATTCCCATTCCTCGTCTCACCGGCCCCGAAGGCCGACTTCGCCTGCTCTGCTACAACGACCTCAAGCCGCTCGACCCACTCGAGGACAGTCCGGACAACCGGCTGCTCACCGAGACCTGCCGGCTGCGCGACGAGCGCCCCGATGCTTCGGTCGTGCTGGTCACCAAGGACATCAACCTGAGGGTCAAGGCGGCAGCGCTAGGCGTACCCGTGGAGGATTACCTCACCGACCGGGCCTTCGACGACAGCGACGCCATGATCAGCGGCGCCCGCATCTATCCCGAAGCCGGCCACGACGGCAGTGGCCTGTGGGGAACCCTGCGTGCGGACGTCCAGGTGAGTCGCGAGGACGACCGAGTGGTCTATCGCCTCGCCGGCGAGATCCCGGAAGACTGGCACCTCGGCATGCTGGTGTCGGACAACGACAACGGTGCCAGCTTCGAGGCCGTGGTGCGTGAAGTCAGCCCCCGACACGCCCAGCTCGAGTTGCTCACCGACTATCGCCACGGCGCCAGCGTATGGGGCGTCCACGCCCACGACAGCCGCCAGAATTTCACGCTCAACCTGCTGATGGACGACGACATCGACCTGGTCACCATTGCCGGCAGCGCCGGTACCGGCAAGACCTTCATGACGCTCGCCGCCGCCTTTCAGCAGACGCTGGACACCAAACGCTTCGAGCGAGTGGTCTTCACTCGGGCGCCGATCTCGATGAGCGAGGACATCGGCTACCTGCCCGGTACCGAGGAAGAGAAGATGTCGCCCTGGATGGGTGCCTTTCACGACAACATGGACAACCTGCTGCGCGACGAACACGACGGCAGCACCACCTGGAACCAGGAGGCCACCCGCCAGTTGCTCGGCTCCCGGGTGCAGATTCGCGCCCCGGGGTTCATGCGTGGCCGAACCCTCAACGACACCTTTCTGATCATCGACGAGGCACAGAACTTCACGCCCAAGCAACTCAAGTCGCTGATCACCCGCGCCGGGCGCAACACCAAGATCGTCTGCCTGGGCAACGTGGGGCAGATCGACACGCCTTATCTCACCGCCAACACCTGCGGCATGGCCGCTGTCGTGCAGCATTTTCGCGACTGGGCCCACGCCGGTCACGTCACGCTGATGAGTGTGGAACGCTCACGCCTGGCACTCGCCGGCGAGGAACTCCTCTGAACATCGCCAGGATCGCGATCCTGCAATGCAAGGGGCCGGCGCAAGACGCCGGCCCTTCATGTCATTGCCTCAAGAAAAACGCGTGAACTCCGATCCGACACGCTTCAGGCGCCGCGATTCACCGCCTTCTCGATCAGTGCCTCACTGTCGCTGCCCGGCCCTTGCTTCAGTACCTTGCAGGCCTCGTGATAGAGGCAGACAAAACGCTGGCATGACGCACAGTGCACCTTGTCGTCGGGATTCTTGATACTGGGGACCCGCATCAGGTGGCTGCCGCAATTCGGGCAGGCCACGGGCAAACGTAAATCTTCCGATAAGGCCATGAGCGTCTCCTCTTTGCCAGTTCATGCCGGTTATCCATGCGGCTGGCCCAATGCCGACAGGGCTCTTGCCGGGAGCCGTCAGTCCGTCTCCCCCTTCTAGACCATAACGGGCCGGAGGGCGAACGCCAACCAGGGTGGCCTCAACCGCCGAGCCGAGCACACAGCCAGCGACTGATATCGGCGACCTGCTGGGGGCAGACGGCATGGGCCATGGGATATTGCCGATATTCGACCGGATACCCCATGGCCTGCAGGCGTTCATGCGCGGCACGCCCCAGCGACTCGGGTACCACAGGGTCGAGATTACCGTGGTGCACCTCGATGGGCAGGTCGCGATTGGCATCGGCATAGTCGAGGCTGTCGGCCGTGGCGAGATAGGTCGACAGGGCCAGCAACCCGCCCAGGCGCTGAGGGAAGCTCAAGGCCGCGTCGTAAGCCACGGCGCCCCCCTGGGAAAAGCCGGCGATGATGATACGCCCCGGCGCGATACCGTGGTCGATCTGTTCCTGAATCAAGCCTTGGAGGCGTTCGGCAGAGGCCTTCAACTGAGCCTCGTCGACTTGGCGATCCAGACTCATCTCGGTGATGTCATACCAGGCAGGCATCACCATGCCACCATTGACGGTCACCGGCAGACGAGGCGCATGGGGCAGGATGAAACGCACGCCGGCATCGGCGGGCAGTTCCAGAGCCGGTACCAGAGGCTCGAAGTCATGCCCGTCGGCGCCCAGACCATGCAGGATGAATACGCAGGCATCGGCGACCTTGCCGTTGGCCGGCTCGATGATCAACTCGTCGGGTGCGCTCATGGCGACATCATCTCCACAGACAAAAGCCACACCCTAGCGTAACGGCTGCGCCAAATAAATCACGGCCGGGGCCCCGGCGGCATTTTGTTGTTGTGCAAACGCAAGCGGGGCCCGCTTTCGCGGGCCCCGCCATCCCACCATCCAAGCGGATGGTGACTATCCTGCATCAGGACAATCGACGATCAGTCGACGACCTTGATGTTGGACGCCTGCAGGCCTTTCTTGCCCTGAGTGACGTCGAAGGAGACCTTCTGGCCGTCCTGCAGAGACTTGAAGCCGTCTGCCTGAATCTCGGAGAAGTGAGCGAACAGGTCGTCACCGTTGTCGTCCGGAGAGATGAAGCCGAAGCCTTTGGTGTCGTTGAACCACTTGACAGTACCGGTAGCCATTTTTCGAATTCCTCAAATAGCATTGATTTGCCGGGAAATACCCGAGTTGCAGTGGGTAAAACAAGAAACGTTTCACCGGGAAATCGATGCACTGAGCGTTTCGATGACCACTTGCGATGTTCGACTTGCCAACCTACTGCGAACTAGCATGCGCCTGAGCGAGGCGCAGGTCAAACACTATTTGCTCGATATGACGAGATCATGACGTTTCGGCCAGGATCCAACCGGCCGCTTTCTCGGCGATCATCAGGGTCGGTGCGTTGGTGTTGCCGCTGGTGATGGTCGGCATCACGCTGGCGTCCACCACCCGGAGCCCCGTCACGCCACGCACCCTGAGGTGCGAATCGACCACCGCCGAGGGGTCATCGTCACGCCCCATGGCCGCGGTGCCCACGGGATGGAAGATGGTGGTGCCGATGTCGCCGGCCAGGCGCGCCAGCTCCTCGTCGGTCTGGTAGCGCTCGCCCGGCTTGATCTCTTCGGGACGATAGCGGGCCATGGCCTGTTGAGCGATGATGCGACGGGTGATGCGCAGCGAGTCCGCCGCGACCCGGCGGTCTTCCTCGGTTGCCAGGTAATTGGGCGAAATCAGCGGTGCCAGGGAAGGATCGCGACCGGCAATGCGTACCCAGCCCCGACTGGTCGGATTGAGGTTGCAGACACTGGCGGTGATCGCCGGAAAATCGTGCAGTGGCTGCCCGAACGCCTCCAGGCTCAACGGCTGCACGTGGTATTCGAGATTGGCATGCGGTTGGTCCGGTGCGCTGCGCGTGAAGACGCCGAGCTGGGAAGGCGCCATGCTCATGGGGCCTGAACGTCGCAGCAGGTATTCCAGGCCGATGCGCGTCTTGCCGAACCATGAACCGACACGGGTATTCAGGGTATCGGCGCCGTTGACACGATATACCGAGCGCAATTGCAGATGATCCTGCAAGTTCTCGCCCACACCCGGCAAATCGACGATCAAGGGAATGTCGTGCTTGGCAAGCAATTCGGCCGGCCCGATACCGGACAGCTGGAGCAGTTGCGGCGAGCCGATGGCACCAGCGCACAACACCACTTCGCGGGCCGCTTCCACCTCGACGACCTCACCATCCCGCATCACCCGCACGCCAGCGCAGCGGGGGCGGCTCGACTCTTCCGCATCGAAGCCCAGGCACTGCACCTGGCTCGAATGCCAGAGGGTGAAGTTGTCACGTCCCTCGATGCCTCGCAGGAAGGCCTTGGCAGTGTTCCAGCGCCAACCGCTCCGCTGGTTGACCTCGAAGTAATCCACCCCTTCGTTATCGCCACGATTGAAGTCATCGACCCGAGGAATGCCGGCCTGCTCGGCGGCCTGGGCGAAATCGTCGAGTACCTGCCAGCGAAGCCGCTGACGCTCGACACGCCATTCGCCACCATGGCCGTGGAAGTCGCGATGCGCGGCATCGGGCTCAGCCCTGTCATCGAGACGGTGGTAATCCTCGTGATGCATGAAATCCGGCAGACAGTTCGCCCAGCGCCAGGCATCGTCGCCGGTCACCTCCGCCCAGTGGTCGTAATCCCTGGCCTGGCCTCGCATGTAGATCATGCCGTTGATGCTGGAACAGCCTCCGAGCGTCTTGCCTCGCGGATAGACCAGCCGGCGCCCGTTGAGTCCCGGTGATGGTTCGGTGCGAAAACGCCAGTCAGTGCGCGGGTTGTCGATGCAGTAGAGATAGCCGACGGGAATGTGAATCCAGGGATAGGTGTCACGCCCTCCCGCCTCGATCAGTAGCACGCGCCGCTCGCCGTCCTCGGTCAGGCGCTTGGCGAGCAAGCAACCGGCGGTGCCGGCACCGACGATGATGGTGTCGAAACGATGGCGCTGCGTCATGGTCTGCCTCCTGCATCCGACAAGACGATGCCTGACACGCTAGCGCTCGGTGCCGCGAATTGACAGTCGACCTTCCGCGACATGCAATAGCCGGACCCTCATCGCAAGGAGAGCGTGTCCACATGTACCGCCTACCGAGTCGCTACGGCGCCTATGCCATCAGTCTCGCCGGTCTCGTCGTCTGCCTGCTGGGCCTGGTCTTGGCCCCGGCCTGGCCCTGGGGACTGGGCGTTCTGGTCTTCGGCCTGCTGGTCGCCCTGGGCACCCATGACGTGTTCCAGCACCATCACACCGTCAGCCGCAACTATCCGATACTGGCCCATCTGCGCTATTGGCTGGAGTCCATCGGCCCCGAGATCCGTCAGTACTTCATCCAGTCGGACACCGAAGAGCGGCCTTTTTCCCGGGAACAGCGCAGCCTGGTCTACCGCCGTGCCAAGAACACCATCGACAAGCAGCCGTTCGGCTCCCAGCGCGACATGCAGGCCCCCGGCTACGAGTGGATGAACCACTCCCTGGCGCCAAAGCACATAGAGGACCGTGACTTCCGGGTCGTCATCGGCGCCGACCGCCCCCGCCCCTACAGCGCCAGCGTTTTCAACATCTCGGCAATGAGCTTCGGTGCCCTCTCGGCCAACGCCATCCGTGCCCTGAACGAAGGCGCACGGGAAGGCAACTTCTATCACGACACCGGCGAAGGCGGCCTGTCTCCCTATCATCGCCATGGCGGCGACCTGGTCTGGGAGCTCGGCTCCGGCTATTTCGGCTGTCGCGATGCCGAGGGCCGCTTCGACCCCGAGCGATTCGCCGAAACCGCCAGCCTCGAGGCGGTGAAGATGATCGAGATCAAGCTCTCCCAGGGTGCCAAGCCCGGCCATGGCGGCGTACTGCCCGGTGCCAAGGTGACCGCCGAAATCGCCGCGACCCGAGGCGTGCCGGAAGGTCAAGATGTCATATCCCCGGCGGCCCACAGCGCCTTCACCACGCCACGCGAGATGATTGGTTTCATCCAGCGACTGCGCGACCTTTCCGGCGGCAAGCCGGTCGGCATCAAGCTGGCCATCGGCCATCCCTGGGAATGGTTCGCCATGGTCAAGGCCATGCGCGAGGAAGGTGACCACCCGGATTTCGTGGTGGTGGATGGCGGTCAGGGCGGTACCGGCGCGGCGCCCCTGGAGTTCGTCAACCGCCTCGGCATGCCACTCACCGAGGCTCTGCTGCTGGTGCACAACACTCTGGTCGGTGCCGGCCTGCGCGACAAGATCCGCGTGGGCGCCGCCGGCAAGGTCATCAGCGCCTTCGACATCGCCCGCACCATGGCGCTCGGCGCCGACTGGTGCAACGCCGCGCGAGGCTACATGTTCGCCCTGGGATGCATCCAGGCCCAGAGCTGTCACACCGATCGCTGCCCGAGCGGCGTGGCAACCCAGGACCCTCGACGCGGTCGCCGGCTGGACGTCCCCCTCAAGGCCGAGCGAGTGCAACGCTTCCATGCCAACACCCTGAAGGCACTGGCCGAAATGCTGACTGCCGCCGGCCTCAGCCACCCCGGCGAACTGGGTCCTGAACACGTGATTCGTCGTATTTCACGTCACGAGGTACGCAGTCTCTCCACCCTGTTCGATTTCGTAGCACCGAACGAACTCTTGGAGGGAGGCGCGTCGCGCCATGCGGTCTTTTGCGATTACTGGGAGCAGGCCGACCCCGACAGCTTCGACCCGCCGCTCAACGTCTGGCAGTTGCGCCAGAGTAAGCTGGTATAGTCGGCAACAGGTCTCATTACCCCACAAGGTTTCCTCACACCCACGAAAAACGGCAGGCGTGGCGCCTGCCGTTGAGAGAGGGTTCCCGTGGGACGAAGCGAAACCTCAGTCGTGCTCCACTCCGATCACACCGTCCTGGCCCTGACGGGTGGTGACTTCGAGCTCGCGACCGTTCTGGCCGCGGCCTTCGATCTCGATATTCCCCGCCTCATCGATCTGCAGACTCTCGAATTCCGTCATGCCCTCGGCACCAGCGGAGGAGAGTGCCTGACGCACATCATCGGCGGTCATGCCCCAGGCACTGGTGATCAGACGCTTGCGCTCTTCGCGCAGGACGTCGTCGCCGCTCAGGGAAAGCCGGACATCGGCATACCACTCGTCGTCCAGCCAGCCCTCGATCTCGACGGCATCACGCCCCTTGGCCTCGATCTCCTCGATATGGGTAAAGCCGAAGGTCTGGGCGCGATCGAGCACCGCGTCGATGCGATCCAGGCCGAGGCTTCCGTCAGCCTGAGCACTGCCGGCCACCAGGGCCAGGGTGGTGGCGGATGCGATCATCAGGGTCTTGAATGTCATGGCAACGTCCTCTGTGTTGGTGCATTCATCGTGAGTGCAGGGATGTTATAACAAGTCCTACCTTGCCGAGAGCTGACAAGGCCGTTCATGCTGCATTCATGTCATGACTGGCAACCTCTGGGCCATGATGATCACGCGCGCGCTTCCCTCTCTCCACCAACGCCGGCTGCCTCGCCGCCTGGGCCGAGCCTCGTGCGGCGTGCTGCTGTGCATCGCGCTCTCGGCACCGGCCATGAGCGACGAGCACTGGCAACGCCTCCACGACGACGTGCGTCGTGGCGAGGTGGTCGAGCTGCCGGTCATCCTCGACTGGCTGCAGGCGCACTACGCCGGCGAGATACTGGAAGTCGAACTCGAGCGTGACGACGGCCCGCTGATCTACGAGATCGAGATGCTCGGCCCCCAGGGCCAAGTGGTAGAATTCGAGTTCGACGCCGTCAACGGAGAGCTGATCGGCATGGAAGGCGTGAACATCAATGCCATGAGGAAGGCACCATGAAGGTCTTGCTGGTAGAGGACGATGGCCCGCTCGCCGAAGCACTGAGTGCGGCCCTGGCGGATGCCGGCGTGCTGATCGAGTCGACCGCCAGCGGCACCGAGGCCGACTTTCTCGTCCAGACCGAACACTACGACGCCGTGATTCTCGACCTGGGGCTACCCGATGGCGACGGCACCCGCTGGCTGGCCCAGTGGCGAGAAGCGGGCATCGACCTGCCCGTACTGGTGCTCACGGCACGGGAGCGTTGGGCGGACAAGGCTGCCGGTTTCTCGGCCGGCGCCGACGACTATGTCACCAAGCCCTTCGAGACTGCGGAGGTGCTCTTTCGGCTGCGTGCCCTGATGCGTCGCAGCCACGGCCATGCCCATCCCGTGCTGCGCGTCGGGGACCTGGCCTTCGACACCCATACCGGCAGCGTGACACTGACTGGCCGCCCGGTCAGCCTGACCGCTCAGGAATCCCGGCTGCTGGCCTATCTGGTACATGCCGCACCCCGAGTGGTCAGTCGTGCCGAGCTTGCCGAGCATGTCTACGACCGCGACCACGAGCCGGACTCCAATGTCATCGACGTGCAGATCAGCCGGCTGCGTCGCAAGCTCGGCAGCCAGCGCATCCAGACCCAGCGGGGTCAGGGCTATCGGCTGGTCGACCTCGATGAGGCATCATGAGCCGGCGGCTAGGCGACATCCTGGTCCGCGCCTCGGTTGCCACGCGCCTGCTGCTGGCCGCGCTTCTGCTCGTCCTCTTGCTGCTGCCGCTCGCCGGCCTGGGGCTGGCTCATCACTTTCGCGACTCGGTCACCACCGTCTTCGACGAACGCCTGCAGGCCCTGCTCAACGTGGTGATTGCCGGCGTCCACTACGATGAAGTCGAGCAGCAACTGATCCACGACCGCCCCCTGGGCGATCCTCGCTTCCGCCAGATATTCTCCGGCTGGTACTGGCAGGTCAGCGACGGCGACTCACGAATCCTGACCTCGCGCTCGCTATGGGACCAGCGCCTGGCGCTCGAGGACAGCACCTCGCCCCGCGAACTCGTCGGCCCCCGGGACACGCCGCTGCGCGTCGTCTCCCGCGACATTCGGATCGCGCCACTGGCCACACCGCTACGGGTCAGCGTGGCGGCCCCCAGCAGTACCATCGACCTCGAGGCCTCGCGCTTCAATCGTCTGCTCAGCCTCTCACTGGCGGCCCTTGGCCTGTTGATACTGCTCGGCCTGGCGGTACAGATTCGCTGGGGCCTGGCCCCCCTGCGGCGCTTGCGCGACGACCTCAAGGCCGTGGAAAACGGCGATGCCGAACGGCTCGGCACCCGGCTTCCTGCCGAACTGGCGAAACTGGCCGGCGCCATGAACGCGGTTCTCGAGCGCGACCGCCGCCGGCTGGAACGTGCCCGCCACGCAGCCGGCAACCTGGCTCATGCGCTGAAGACCCCCGTCAGCGTGCTGACCACCCTGGCCGAGGGATTACCCGGAGACTCGCAACGCCGCTTCAAGGCTGAACTGACCCGCATCGACGATGCCACCCGCCACCATCTCGCCCGCGCCTCGGCTGCCGGCGACGGTGTCCTGAACCGGCCGATCCAGTGCCTCGACACCCTGCGACCGGTGCTGGAGGGCCTGACACGCCTGGCCGAGCGTCGAGGCTTGTCCCTGACGCACGACCTTCCCACCTCCCTGACCGTTCGCCTTGATCCGCAGGATCTGCAGGAAGTGGTCGGCAACCTGCTGGACAACGCCTTGCGCTGGGCCGAGCAGCGTGTGCACCTGAGTGGCGGCACCGATAACCGGGGCACCTGGTTGCGCGTCGAGGACGATGGGCCCGGCATGAGCGAGGCCGACTGCCAGGCCGCCCTGGCACGAGGCGCCAAGCTCGATGAACAGCGCTCGGGTAGCGGGCTCGGACTGGCCATCGTCAATGACCTGGTCACCCTGCACGATGGCACCCTGACCCTCGAACGCGCCGATCTGGGCGGTCTGGCCGCCAGGGTCTGGCTGCCCGATCACCCCTGGTGAGGGGTGGGTTCCCCGGCATAAGCACATGACGAATCATGCTTTGCCAGATGGTATCGCCACCTGGCAGAATCTGCCGCCCTTTACCGTGAAAATCATTTCTGAAAATGAAATCGTATCTTGCCAAGATGCGCGGCGCCCGCGCGTCCCGACGTGACATCGACTGGCACGATGCCGCCTGGTCCTGGCTTGGCGCCTTCATCGGCATGGGTGCCGTCACCATGCTCGGAGAGCGTTGGCTCACCGAGCAGCTACTCGTCGTCGGCTCGTTCGGCGCGACCTCTGTTTTGCTCTATGCCGCGCCGGAAAGCCCCTTCGCGCAACCCCGCAACGTGCTGCTCGGCAGTCTTCTCTCGGCCCTGGTCGGCGTCGCCTGCTTCGAATGGTTCGGCGCCACGGCGCTGGCCGTGGCACTGGCCGTCTCGCTATCGATCCTGGTGATGCAACTCACGCACAGCGTGCATCCTCCCGGTGCCGCAGCCGCCTTGATTGCGGTCATCGGCGGCCACGACGTTCATGCCTTGGGCTGGTGGTTCCCGATCCTGCCGATCGCGCTCGGCTGCAGTGTCATGCTCATTGTCGCCATGCTGGTCAACAACCTCGCTCGCCATCGGCGCTATCCTCATTACTGGTAGCGGCGACGTTCGTGAATTTCACGACACGCCATCGTGATATCCTTGTACTCGCGGGGGCCGGCAAGGGCGCCCGATGACCGTGGCGAAAAGGAATTCACGACATGACGACAGCGGAAGACGCCTCCCAGCCCCTACCTTCCGTACTGGCAGGTCCTCTGCTGAGGCGCCTGTCGAGCGAGCGCCTGCTGTTCTGGCTGGTGGGCAGCCGACCGCTCGACATGCAACTGGTTCTGCAACCCGACGGCCAACCCCCGCGCCGCCTGACGATCAACGACAAGCGGCGGCGCTGCCTGCCGCTGGGCCGCCACGCCTATCTGCACCTGATCGATGTCTCGCTCGAGACTCCGCTGCCTCAGGATGTGCGCATCGACTACGACCTGCGCCTTGCCGACGAGGGCGGCATCGCCGACTGGGCCCCTCATCTGCTCCACGAGGGCAGCCGACGCCCAGGCTTCGTGCTCGCCTCTACCCAGCGTCGGCTGCTTCACGGCTCCTGTCGGCGTCCGCACCACGACGGGCCAGACGGCCTGGCGCGCGCCGATGCCTGGCTCGCCGAACGACGCGACGACACTGGCCAATGGCCCGCCTGGCTGCTGCTGACCGGCGACCAGGTCTATGCCGATGACGTGGCCGGCCCCATGCTGGTGGCGATTCACCAGTTGATCCAGCGCCTGGGATTGTTCGACGAACCCCTGGAAGGCGCCACCGTGGCCGACAGCCGCGCCCTTTACACCACCGATACCGCCTACTATCGCCGTGACTCCCTGCTGCCGGATGTCACCGAGAGCAATGACCTGCGCAAGCGCTTCTTCGGTGGTGCCAGAAAGCCGATCTTCACCTCGGCCAATGCGTCCAACCACCTGATCAGCTTCGGCGAGATCATCGCCATGTATCTGCTGGCCTGGTCGCCGACACCCTGGCGCCTGGTGGATATCGCTGAGCCGGCACTCGACGAACCCCATGCCGACATCTTCGCGAATGAGCGCGGCATCATCGAGCGTTTCGTCGACGACCTGCCCGCCGTGGCACGCCTGATGGCTCACCTGCCAACGCTGATGATCTTCGATGACCACGATGTCACCGACGACTGGAACCTGACCGCCGACTGGGAAGAGACCGCCTACGGCCACCCCTTCTCGCGACGCATCATCGGCAACGCTCTGATGGGGTATCTGCTCTGCCAGGGCTGGGGCAATGATCCGGACCGGCTGGCCGACCCCATGGAAGAGGTCGCGACGCTACTCGACACCGCCGCCCGCGAAGACGGCTGGCTGCCTGCCGAGCCGCACGATGTCTTCCTGCGCCATTTGCAGCGCTTCCAGGGCTGGGAATATCAGATTCCCGGCACTCCCCGGCTGGTGGTGCTGGATACCCGGACCCGCCGCTGGCGCAGCGAACGCAAGCTGGGGCGCCCATCCGGGCTCATGGACTGGGAGGCACTCTCCGATCTGCAACAGCAGATTCTCGATGCCCCCTCGGTGGTGATCGTCTCACCGACACCGATGTTCGGCGTCAAGCTCATCGAAGTGGTGCAAAAGCTCTTCACCCTGGCCGGCAAACCGCTACTGGTGGATGCCGAAAACTGGATGGCCCATCGCGGCGCGGCCAGCGTGATGCTCAACATCTTCCGCCACTCCCGGACGCCGGGCCATTACGTGGTCCTCTCAGGGGATGTTCACTATTCCTTTGCTTATGATATCGAGCTCCGCCATCGCCAGCATGGCTCGAAGATCTGGCAGATCACGTCCAGCGGCGTGAAGAATGCCTTTCCCGACACCCTGCTGGATGCCTTCGACCGGGCCAATCGCTGGCTCTACGCACCGCGTTCGCCGCTCAACTGGTTCACCAAGCGACGGCCGATGCGCATCCGCCCGCGCGACCCGGATCGCGCCGAAGCCGGCGAGCGTCTGTGGAACGGCGCCGGCATCGGGCTGGTCGTGCTGGACGAACAGGGGCGCCCCGAGGAAATACGCCAACTCGATGCTCGGGGCTTCGATGTCGTTTTTCCGCCCCCTCGTCAGGAAAGTGACTGAAGGATCTGCCCGGTATCACGGTGAGCGCCGTCGTCGCCACAGCGACAAGCCACCGAACACCAGCAGCCAGGCATACCCCGCTGCCACTAGGTCATCGAGCACGATGCCGACCCCACCGGGGATGCCCTCCAGTTCGGCCGCTGGCGGCGGCTTGGTGATATCGAACAGCCGATAGGCAACGAAAGCGCCGGCCATGGCCAACGGCTGGCGCGCCGCTGCCTGACCGAGCACTACCACCGGGAAGGCGGCAATCTCGTCGAGCACGATACGCCCATCATCCTTGCCTCCCAGGCTGTCCGATGCCAGTTGGCAAAGGGGCATTGCTGCCACCAGCAATACGGCTACAAGACCGAATTGCACGGGGCGCGAGCGCCCCAGCAGCCACCAGGCCAGGGGCACCGCCAGCAGGGAGCCGATGGTGCCCGATGCCCAGGGCAACCAGCCAAGGCCAAATCCGGTGGCGGGCCATATCCATAGCGCTTCCATCTCAGCGGCTCCTCACCACACCGACATGCCACGCGTCAGCGGCAATTTCCATTTCCGTCTCCTTGACGAAACAAGGCGTCAGGCACGCAGCACATGCTCGAGGATCTTCACCACCTGGTCCGTCGTGCGAGCCCAGGCCATGGCCTCGGCGTCGACCTCCTTGAGCGGGTGGACGATCTCCTCGCTGTGCAGCGTCACATAGGGCTTGCCCAGCGCCGCGCAGTAGCCGGCATCGAAGGCGGCATTCCACTGCTTGTACTTGTCGCCGAAGCGCACGACCACCAGGTCGCTGGCGGCGATCAGGGTGCGGGTACGAATGGCGTTGACCTTGGAGGACCGATGATCGCGCCAGAAGCCCTCGCGTTCCTCGCCGAGATGGTCGCCGGCGGCATCGCTGGCATCATGATCGGTCACTGGCGAGGTCAGCACCACATCCAGGCCGGCCGCCTCGACGCCACGACGAATCTCGTCGCGCCAGTCGGTGTGGATCTCGCCGGACAAGTAAACCTGAAAACTCATCGTTTCTCCTCGTTATCATGGTTGTCGTATCGGGGTCGGCCCAGCGCCGACACGTTGTCATTCTACCCTGTCAATTTTGTATACAACAAAGCCAATCCATTGAATACGCTTCATTCCTTTTTCGACAAGCGCCCTTGAACATCGCATGATGGAAATTCACCGTGCCCGGCAGACCGGGCACGCCACCCGGCAGCAACGCGACACTCGACATGGTTCTCGACACCACTCAGCAGAATCAACGCATGACCCACTTCAGCGACCACGATGCCATCTGGCTGTTCGGCTACGGCTCGCTGATCTGGAAGGCCGGCTTCGCTTACCTGGAACGCCGCCCGGCCTATATTCGCGACTGGACACGACGCTTCTGGCAGGGCTCCCACGATCACCGCGGCACCCCGGCGGCACCGGGCCGGGTCGCGACCCTGCTCCCGTCTCCCGGCGCCATCTGCCATGGCATGGCCTACCGCATCACGCCGGAAACCCTCGGCCCGCTCGACGTGCGCGAGAAGAACGGCTATCTGCGCGAGGTCATCACCCTGCACTTCGCAGACAGCGACACGGCGCAGGGACTGGTCTACATCGCCACCGAGGACAACGCCGCCTATCTCGGCGATGCGCCGACGGCAGAGATCGCCCGGCAGATCGCCGAGGCGCGAGGCCCCAGTGGGCCCAATCGCGACTATCTGTTGAACCTAGACCAGGCCCTGCGCGCGCTCGACGTGGAAGACGCGCATGTCGCCGAACTGGCCCGCCACGTGCGCCACCTCGACAGCGAGACCTCGGATGCCTGATGCCCGCTGTCCCCGACACCATGACCGACTTTCTGGAGACTTGCCCGCATGATCGTCAATCTGGATGACGTCCAACACGCCGCCGAGCGTACCCGAGACCACCTGGTACGCACGCCCTGTCTGCATTCGGCCACGCTCTCGAAACTGACCGGCTGCGAACTCTACATCAAGTTCGAGAATCACCAGTTCACCGCCGCCTTCAAGGAGCGCGGCGCCCTGAATCGCCTGCTGCTGCTCTCCGAGGACGAGCGGCGCCGGGGCGTCATTGCGATGTCGGCGGGTAACCATGCCCAGGCGGTGGCCTATCACGCCGCCCGGCTGGGTATCCACGCCACCATCGTCATGCCGCGCCACACGCCCAACCTCAAGGTCCGCAATACCCGCAACTTCGGTGCCGAGGTGCACCTGCAGGGCAACGGCGTCGACGAGGCCGGTGCCTATGCCCAGCGCCTGGCCGAAGAGCGCAACCTGGTCTTCGTGCACCCCTACGACGATGAGCACATCATCGCCGGCCAGGGCACCGTCGCGCTGGAGATGCTTGAGGAGGTCCCCGATCTGGACAGCCTGGTGATCCCCATTGGCGGTGGCGGGCTGATCGGCGGCAATGCCGTGGCCGCCAAGGCGTTGCGTCCCGACATCGAGGTGGTGGGCGTGCAGACCCAACGCTTTCCCGCCATGAAACAAGCCCTGGCCGGCGAGCCGGTTCATTGCGGGCTGGCCACCCTGGCCGAGGGCATCGCCGTCAAGCAGCCGGGCAAGTTGACCCGGGAACTGGTCCGCGAGCTGGTCAGCGACATCACCCTGGTGGACGAGCCGGAGATCGAACGCGCCATCCTGATGCTGCTGGAGATCGAGAAGACCGTCGCCGAAGGCGCCGGCGCCGCCGGCCTGGCCGCCTTGCTCACCGATCCGGAGCGCTACCGTGGCCGCAAGGTGGGGCTGATACTGTGCGGCGGCAACATCGACATGCTGGCCCTCTCCTCGGTGATCCAGCGCGGTCTGGTGCGATCCGGTCGCATCGTGCGAGTACGCGTCGGCATCTCCGATGTGCCTGGTGCACTGTCCGAGCTCACCAACCTGCTCGCCGAACAACGCGCCAACGTCATCACCATCGCCCACCAGCGCACCTTCACCGATCTTTCCCTGCGCGCCACCGAGGTCGAAGCCACCCTGGAAACCCTGGGCCGCGAACATACCCGGGATGTCATCGAGGCATTACGCGCCGAGGGCTACGATCCCGTGCTGCCGGCCAACGAAGTGCATCCCGATGAACGCTGGGCCGACGACCCCGAGGGCCATGGCGAGTATAATGGCCGTGAATGACGCGACGCGTGCTTTGCTCGCGGGCCATCGACGCCCTACCCTATAACGCACTTGGCGTCACCCGCCCAGGCCAGGCCCCGTCACCGATGGTGCGTCACCGAACGCGTGACACCAGACGCATGCAGCGCCCGGGCCGGGGCGACAGCGACTCCCGGCTCGAGCAACGATCGGATGACGCAAGACGCCAATCCTCCATCGCAAAACGAGACGCGCAATGAGCAGAAAGATCAACGTGGCCTCCCCGCTTGTCATCCTGCATGGCGACGAGATGGCCCAGGTGGCCTTCGAACGCATCCTCGAGACCTTCGTGACCGCACCGCTGAACATCGAGCTGGTCGAGATCGACCTGACCGCGGAAAACCGCCTTTCCACCAACGGGCAGGCGGTGGTCGATGCCATCGAGGCACTCAATCGCCATGGCGTGGGCATCAAGAACGCTGGCATGACAGTCAACCGCGAACAGCTCGATGCGCTGCTGGCCAAGCATCCAGAACTGGATCGCGCCAGCCTCAAGCCACTGGCCACCAAGTCGCCCAACGGCGCCATCCGCAAGGGCATCGGCGGCAACATCACCCGCGAGGACATCGAGTTCCGCAACCTCCAGGTCAAGCGCCCGGCGTGGATCGGCCGCGACATCGAGGTCGAGACCATGGAGCACGGCGGCACCAAGGACAGCTACAATGCCCTGTCCGACGCCACCGGCGTGGTCAAGCTGCTGTTCGTGGGCCAGAGCGGTGACCCGATCGAGCTGCACCGCCGCGAGGTGAACAAGGGCGACCCCTGGCTGCTGGCCACCAACGACCTGGAGGACGTCAAGGCCTGGGCGCATCGCTTCTTCCAGCGCGCCATCGACGAGAAGCGCGATATCTACCTGGGGCTGAAGGACACGGTGATCGCCGGCTATGACGGCGTGATGCGCGCCGCCATCGAGGATATCTTCCGCGCCGATTACCAGGCCAAGGCCGAGGCACTGGGGCTCGAGTATCACTACGAGCTGATCGACGCCCAGGCCGCACGGCTGGTCGCCAACCCTCCCGAGCGCGCACTCTGGGGCGTGCCGGACAACAACACCGGACGCAAGCTCTACAAGCTGGTCGAGCAGCTCAAGCGCTACGGCATCCCCGACCGCAAGGCCCAGGTATCGATCTCGCGGATGAGCGCCGGTGGTGGCGACCAGTATGGCAGCTACAACGCCCCGGCTGAGGAAGACGGCATCCTCAAGGTCGTGGTCGACGGCGAAGAAAAGCATGCCCGCCGCGTGAAGAAGGGCGACCCCATTCTGCTGATGTCCAACGACCGCGCGGCCATCAAGGACTGGGTACTGCAGGTGTTCCGCGACGCCTCGCGCAAGGACAAGGAGGTCTATTTCGGCCTCAAGCGCGAGTACATGGATTACGACGAGGTGTTCAGCGACGTCATCACCGAGGCGCGTCGCGAACTCGCCAAGGCCGACACTCCCCCGCCGTCGTTCATGATCATGCGGCCCTCCAGCCAGCTGATCAAGATGATCACCGACCCACCCAGAAACGCCCTCTACCCGGCGCAGAACCTGGACGGTGACATCTTCTCGGACATCTCCGCCGCGCTCGGTGGCAGCCTGGCCACCGCCAGCTCGATCATCGAGAGCAAGAACGGCACCATGCTGTTCGAAGCGCCCCACGGTACCGCTCACGACCTCTATCTCAAGTACCTCGAGAGCGATGGCCGCGAAGCGCACTTCAACTCCTCCGCGCTGATCTACGCCGTGGGCAACGCTCTGGAGACCCTGGCGGAACGCGAGAACAACGCCGAGCTCGGCGATTACGCCATTCGCCTCAAGTCGGCCCTGATCGATACCATCGGCGACGGCATCGTCACCGGCGATCTCAAGGGCAAGACCACCGAGCCGGACAAGGAGACCGTAGTCGACATGCAGGGCTTCCTCGACGCCGTAGCGGCACGCCTGGCCTCGTGAACGCCACGGCGCATGCGCCCCCGGCTCGTGGCCGGGGCACGGCGACAGGCAGCACTCCTTCATGACCACCCTGGCCATCTACGTGGCCGCCGCCCTGGCCGAGATCGCCGGCTGCTTCAGCGTCTGGGCCTGGTGGCGGCTCGACAAATCGCTCGTCTGGCTGCTGCCCGGCGTGGCCAGCCTGATACTGTTTGCCTGGCTGCTCAGCCTGAGCGACGCCGATTACGCCGGCCGCGCCTATGCCGCCTACGGGGGCGTCTACATCGTCGCCTCGCTGGGCTGGCTATGGCTCGTCGAGCAACGCCTCCCCGACCGCTGGGACCTGATCGGCGCCACCATCTGCCTGGCCGGCGCCGGCATCATCCTGCTCGCCCCCCGGGGCGGCTGAGACGAAACGGCCGCTACCTGCCAAAGGGGCATGCCATACCCGCCCGTCCTCTCTCCCTTCCTCCACGCACTCACCGATCACTCCGGCCCCAGGGTATTGGACTCGGCGATCTCGATCAGGCGTCGTACCGCGGGTAGCCCGGCGTCGCGCCGCCACACCAGCATCAGCGGCAACACTATGTCCAGATCCTCGATGCGATGACTCACGACGCCTTCGGGAGATCCTGCCATGGTCATGGCGGGCAGGATGCTGCAACCCATGCCGGCAGCCACCAGGCACAGCATTGTGGCATTATCGGCGCCCTCCTGTACCACGTTGGGCGTGAAGCCGACCCGCTGGAACGCATGGATCAGCTTGTCGTGGTACGTCGGCGTGGCGCTGCGGTCGAACCAGATGAAGTCCTCGCCGTTCAGCTCGGCGAGCCGGCGCGGCGGATGTCGGGCGAGGGACGATGAGGCGCTGGTGACCAGCACCAGGTGATCTTCGTACAGGCAGTGGTGACAGAGGCTGTCGTCCTCCTCGGGAGGGAAGTACAGCATTCCCGCATCAAGCTCCCCCTGACGCAGAGCCTCGACCTGGGGGCCGGAGAGCAGTGACACCACCTGCAACGTGACGCCGGGATAGCGCTCACGGAACCGATTGAGCAGGCGCGTGATCTGCGGGACCCAGAGGTGCATGACCGTCACCCCCAAGCGTAACCGGCCCAGGTGACCGTCGGCGATGCGGCGGGCATTCTGCTTGGCCTGCTCGAAGTCGGCGAGCAGGCGTCGGGTATCCCGCGAGAAGGCCTCGCCGGCAGCGGTCAGGCAGACGCCGTGCCGAGAGCGACTCAGCAGTGGCGCACCCACATCTTCCTCCAGCAGCTGCAACTGTCGGCTCAGGGCCGGTTGGGCCAGGGGAATCCGACGAGCCGCCGACGAGATCGCTCCCTCTTCCACCACTGTCAGGAAATACTTCAACTGCTTGAAATCCATACATCCCCTGGAGCGCCGACATTTCATCCAATAATAGTATGGAAAGGGCAAAAAAATACTATTTTCTCTATGTGAAACACGGAACCAAGATGAAACCTGTCCTTCACAACCATCCAGGCCGCCATGACACATCATATCGACCCACGCTTCTTCGACACGATCCATGCCGAGCTGACGAGCCTGCGCCATGACCTGCATCGCCATCCGGAACTCGGCTTCCAGGAACATGCCACGGCCCGGCGCATCGCCGCTGAACTCGAACGTCTGGAACTGCCCTTCGAGACGGGCATCGGCCAGACCGGCATCGTGGCCACCGTACACGGCCAGAACGCTGACAACGGCCGCCGCATCGGCCTGCGCGCCGACATGGACGCTCTGCCGATCCAGGAGTTGAGCGATCACGATCATGCCTCTCAGGCACCGGGCCGAATGCATGCCTGCGGCCACGACGGGCATACCACCATGCTGCTCGGCGTGGCCCGCTATCTCGCCGCACACCGCGACTTCGCCGGGACTCTCTACTTGGTATTCCAGCCCGCCGAGGAAGGATTGGGTGGCGGGCGCGCAATGGTCGAGGACGGGCTCTTCACCCGCTTCCCCATGGACGAGATCTACGCTCTGCACAACTGGCCGGCAATGCCCGCCGGACAGGTCGCGGTGCGCCCGGGCCCGATCATGGCGGCGACCGACCGGCTGGACATCACTGTGCGCGGCAAGGGCGGCCACGGCGGGGTCAATCCGCATCTGTCGACGGATCCGGTGCGTATGGCCGGAGCCCTGATCCAGGCCCTGCATAGCATCGTCTCGCGGGACATCGACCCGCTCTCCCCCGCGGCCCTGAGCCTGTGCGGCTTGCAGGGCGGCGATCTCGACGGCTTTGCGATCATTCCCGACGAGGTCCGGATCAGCGGCACGGCACGCACCCTCGACGCCGAAAGCCGAGACCGCATGGAGCAGGCCGTGCGTCGCGTCTGCGATGGCATTGCCACGACCCATGGCGGCGAGATCGAGCTGGCCTACCAGCGCATCTTCCCGGCCACGGTCAATGCCGAAGCGCCGACCCGCCACGTCGAGGCCACGGTCGTCGAGACGCTCGGCGAAGCGGCCCTGGTGCGCAACGTACCACCGAGCCTCGGTGGCGAGGATTTCTCCTTCATGCTCGAACAATGCCCGGGAGCCTATTGCTTCCTCGGCACTGCCGAGGGCGAGGGAACCCCGCCGCTGCACAACGCTCGCTTCGACTTCAACGACGCCGTCATCCCCACCGGCTGTCGGCTCCTGCTGGCGCTCGGCCTCCGGGCACTGGAAATCACACCGGCGTCCGCTTCATGACCTTCTGAGACGGACCGCCGGCAACGCCCAATCCCTAACAACAAAAGAGGTATGCCATGAACGCCCCACCCAAGCTTCCCTCCGTCGGGATGCTCATCTACTTCGCGATCTGCGCCCTGGCCCTGGTCTGGCCTGGCGCCCTGTTGGCCAATCGCATCGAACCCCTGGTGATGGGCCTGCCCTTCTTCATTTTCTGGTATGTCGCCTGGGTCTTCGCCCTGTTCGTCGGCCTGGTGATCGCCTATCGCCGCGAATCGATGGAGGAGGCCGATGATGACTGACTCGCTGCTGATCACCGGCATCACGCTCGGTTACCTGCTGGTCGTGCTGGCCGTCGGCCTGCGCGCCCGACGCGGCCAAGGCTCGTCGCTGGAGGGCTATGTCGCCGGGGGGCGTCACATGGGCCTGCTGGTGCTGTTCTTCATCCTAGGAGCCGAGATCTTCTCCGCCTTCGCCTTTCTCGGCGCGCCCGGCTGGGCCTACAGCAAGGGAGCCCCGGCGCTCTACATCATCGCCTACCTGGCCCTGGCGGTGATTGTCTGGTGGCTGATCGCCCCCTACATCTCGCGACTGGGACGTCGGCACGGTTTTCTCACCCAGGCCGAATTTCTCACGGCCTGCTACCCGACCCGCGGCAACCTGCTGGGACTGTTCATCGGCATCGTCAGCGTTCTGGCGATGATCCCGTACCTGACCATCCAGATCGCCGGCGCCGGCATGCTGTTCGAGGCTGCCACCTCGGGAACCATTCCCTTCTGGCTCGGCAGCCTGCTGGCCTGCGGCGTGGTCGCGGCCTACGTCTACGCCAGCGGCCTGCAGGGCATCGGCTGGACCAACCTGCTGCAGGGCGTGATGATGGTCATCGTCGCCTGGTTCCTCGGGCTCGCCACCGCCGACCAGTTCTTCGGCGGGGTTGGCGAAATGTTCCGGGAGATCCAGCGTGAGGCACCGGAATACCTGACCATGCCGGGGGCCAGCGGCATGGGATGGGGCGCTTTCTCCACGGCCATCCTGGTCAGCGCCCTGGGCTGCGTGATGTGGCCGCACATCTTCATGAAGTTCTACAGCGCCCGCAGCGAGCGGACCCTCAAGCGGGTCTTCGTGCTTTACCCGCTTTACAGCTACCTGCTGATCCCGCTGTTGATCATCGGCTTCGCTGGCGTCGTGCTGCTCAAGGATCGCCCCCTCGACTCACCCGACCAGGTTCTGCTGACACTGGTGGTGGAAATGGCCGACTTCCCAGCATGGCTGATCGGCCTGGCCTTGTCCGGTGCCCTGGCAGCAGCAATGTCCACGGCGGCCAACCTGGCCCACACCTCGGCCACAATCCTGATCCGCGACGTTGGCCAGCACTTGCCATCGCTGCGCGGCATGGACGATGGCAAGGCACTCCGGCTGACCCGTTATGGCGTGGTGGTAGTCTCGCTTGCCGCCTACCTGTTGGCCCTGGTCAATCCCGGCTCGCTGGTCGCCCTGCTGCTCGGCGCCTATGGCATCGTGGTGCAACTCTTGCCGATGCTGCTCGGCGCACTGTTCTGGCGGCGCGCTTCGCGCATCGGCGCCTTCGCCGGCCTGGCCAGCGGCGCCGTTCTGACCCTGTACTTCCAGTTCAGCGGCAGCACTCCATTCGACTGGCATGCCGGCTTCTGCGGCCTGGTGGTCAATGCCCTGGTGTTCGTGGGCGTGAGTCTCTCCGTGAGCCCCGTGACACAGCACACACCGGCCGAAGCCCTCGGCCCCCAACCCTGACCCGCCCGACGGCGCCTTCACCCCATGAGCGGTGAGGGCGCCATCAACACTCCACTGTTCACCCGATGCCACGTCGGGAAGCCAGCCAGAGGCGTTCTCGCCAGGCGACTAACGCGCTATCCCATAGCGCTTGATGCGCCGCATCAACCACGACTGGGAAACGCCCAGCGCTCGGGCGGTGCGACGCGTGCTTCCCTCCCGCTCCAGCGTTTCGATGACGAGTCGGCGCTCCAGCTCGGTCATGCGTTCGGGCAGGGTCTCGCCATCTTGCAGTCCCTCTTCTACCGGGAATGGCGAAGCCTGCTCGTGAGATACCTCGAGCTCCAAGTCGTCGGCGGTAATCGTGGTCGCATCGCACACCACCGTCATGCGCTCGAGCAGGTTCTCCAACTCACGCACGTTGCCCGGCCAGGAATATTTCAGCAAGGCACGCAGGGCACTGCGATCCAGTTGCATCGGTCGCTGCAGACGCTCCCCGACACGCATCAGGAGATAGCGCGCCAACGCCAGGATATCCTCGCGTCGTTCGCGCAGGGGCGGCACTCGGACGGGGATGATGTTGAGGCGATAGTAGAGGTCGGAGCGGAAGCTGCCCTCCCGGACTTTCCCGGCCAGATCGGCATTGGTAGCGGCCACGATGCGCACATCGGCATGGGTCGGTTTACCGCCCAGGGGATGGTAGACACGTTCCTGCAGCAACTGCAGCAGCTTGGGCTGCAGAGTGGCAGGCAGATCACCGATCTCATCGAGAAACAGGGTGCCACCCTCGGCCAGCGCCACATAGCCCTCCCGTCCCTCGCGACTCGCGCCGGTAAAGGCTCCCTTGACGTGCCCGAAGAGCTCGGCCTCGAGCAACGCCTCGGGAATGGCCGCGCAATTGACATGGATCAACGGCTTGTCGTGCCGAGCACTCAGCTGATGCAGGCGACTCACCAGCCAGCTCTTGCCCACCCCGGTCTCGCCGGTCAGCAATACCGTGGTATCGGCAGCAGCGGCTCGCTCGATCAGATCGAGGCAGCGCCGATAAACCGGGCTCCTGCTGAGACGCGCATCCTTGTCGAGGGGACGCACCTGCTCCTGACGAACCTTCCTGAGTTGACGCAGAGCATAATCCAGCAACGCCTGAGTTTCGTTCGGCGCTCGCGTGGCCAGCACATCCTCACCGAGGTTGCGAGTCTGTACGAGCACGGCATCCGGTTCCCCGCCATAGAGCGAGAACAGCCGGCCATTGACCAGATAATCCTTGCCCCGATATCGGTGCACGACACTCACCGGGCGACGCTCGTCGATGACGAAGCGGGTGACCGAAGGCGAGAAGATCCCCTCTTCTTCCAGGCGATAAACATCGCTCGCAAAAAGGTGTGTCTCGCTGCAAGCCAGCTGGTCGAGGCTGGCCCGGTTCACCCAAAGCGGTCGGCCCATGAGGTCGGTGATGAAGATCCCGTCCTCCAGGGCATTGAGAATCGACAGTAACTGGTCCTGCATGGGAAATCGCTCGGCGGGCATCGGCGCATTCCGGGTCGGAAGATGGGCATGGCGCCCATCTTCCGTTGCCCCTCGCACCCTGTCCAGAACCCTCAGAGGCCCAGCTTGACGAACAGATACCCCCACAACGCCAGGGCAATCAGCACGAACAACAGCATGATGCCCCATACCCGCCGATACTCGCGCACCAGCTGACGAGCGCCTCCTTCGCGGGCCAGGAAGTCACGCATGGTGGAATCGGAAAGACGCTGGGCCCGCAGCGCCTCGAAGCTGGCCACTTCGTGTTCGGAAGGGCTGCACGTCAGGCCAACGACGATCAGAGCCAGAGTCCCGAGCACGATGGCGATCATCAGGTTGTCGATGTGGGCAGGCAGGGTGAGCCAGTCATGGCGCTGAAGCTCACCGATGACAATGAAACTGATCGACCCGACCAGCATGCAGGCCAGAGCCGCCCGAGCGCTCATGCGACGCCATTGCAAGGCCGCCACGATGGTCGGCAGCCAGGCAACGGCGAAGATCGCCCCGGCATAGATGGAGATCCAGTAGATGCCCGCCGGACGCGAGATGGCCACCACGCATACGATGATCGCCACCAGTGCCTGGGAAATCCGTCCCAGCATGACGCCGCGACGCTCGCTAACCTGGCGATCGAACAGCTTCTCGTACAGATCCCGAGCCAGGGCGAAGCCGGTCAGCACGAACAGCGTCGATGCCGTCGACATGATGGAAGCCATCAGCCCTGCCAGACCGACGCCTGCCAGAGCGGGGTTGGTATGTTCCATGAAACCGACCACCATCGCTCGATCGGCCGGCTCGATCCCGGGCTCCAGCACCTGCATGGCCCCTGCCGCCAGGAACACCAGCAACTGCATGGCCGGCGCGAAGAAGACACCGATGACCGCGACCTTGAGAATCACGAAATCATTCTTGGCAGGAAACACGCGGGACACCAGCGCCGGCGTACAGGCGAAGAACAGGATCCACACCAGGAACTGGGAGATCGACCATCCCAACGGGCGGTCATTTGCTCCGCCCAGCGTCCAGAAACCCGGCAGCTTCTCGCTCAGACCGCGCATGGCCTCGAAACCGGCATCGTCGATCAGCATGGGAGCGATCACAAAGGCGATCGCCAGCATGGTGAAGAACATCATGGTGTCGGTGTAGACGACGCCATACATTCCCGAGAGGCTGCAGAACACCAGCAATGCTAGGGTGAAGGCCACGATGATCACCGGAAAGGGAATATCGATGATCTCGGCCAGCACCAGGCCGGCACCGATCAGCTGGATGATGCCGTACCCGAGCAGGCCGATGACCATCAGGATCAGGGCGACCACGCTGACCCACTTGCTGTCGAAACGATTGTCGAAGAAATCCATCATCGTGCGGCAACCCATGGCCTTCAGCTTGCGGCCGATGAATACCACAGCGATCAAGGTGCCCACCCAGGCGCCGAACGATCCCAGAGCTCCGATCACCAGTGGCCCTTCGCTGTAGGAGATACCGGCAATGCCCATCAGTGTCACGGCACTCAGGAAAGTGGCAGCCAGAGTGCCGACGATCAACAGGGTCGAGCCTTGCTGGCCCATGACGTAGAAGTCGTCCTTGTTCTTGATGAAACGCGCCAGGGATGCCGCCACTACCACGTAAGCGGTCAGCACCAGGCCAAAGATCCACAGTGTCATAGCGATGCATCCTGAT
This sequence comes from Halomonas caseinilytica, assembly GCF_001662305.1. Classification (GTDB taxonomy): domain Bacteria; phylum Pseudomonadota; class Gammaproteobacteria; order Pseudomonadales; family Halomonadaceae; genus Halomonas; species Halomonas caseinilytica. The sequence goes on along the minus strand of NZ_BDEP01000015.1, from coordinate 124,346 downwards.
TGTTGGAAGTATTGGTCATTCGCGATGCGGCAAGGCGTCGGCACCCTGGGCGGGCTGCTCCGATTCCCGTGATGCCTCGTTTTCCCGGGTCAACCGCTTGATCGTCGGCCGATATTCGCGGACCAGGATCCAGGCCACGATGGCGACCGACAGAACGGTGGTCAGAAAGGCGTTGCCGAACAGCAGCAGCAGATGAGGATTGATATTCACGCTTTCACCTTTTTGTCGTTTGTCTTCATGGGTGTCTTGTTGTCAGGGCATGCCTCGAGTCATTCGTCGTGCCCGCACCAGCGCAGTACGGTCAGGGCAATGATCTCGGCGACATCGAAGACATCGTCCAGCCGGATATGCTCATTGGGAAAATGTGCCAGCCGGGTGATGCCGGGGCCGAACACCAGGGCAGGTATGCCGTACTGCGTCATCAGCCCGCCGTCGGTGCCCCAGGGCGACGCCTGAATGCGTGGTGACTCGCCATGGACCTCGCGATAGGCGGTGGACAGCATGTCCAGCAACGGATCGTCCGTCGCGATGCCTCCTGGCTGCCAGCAAGCGCCGAACCACTCGATGTCCACCGGATGCTCGCCAAACCAGGAGTCTCGCTCCGCCAGGGCGGCGAGGGCCGATTCGACATCACGCTGGGCGTCGGCCACGGTCTCGCCGGGGCCGACACCGACCCGCCCCTCCAGGGTGATCTCGTCGGGCACGCTGGAAGGCCAGTCCCCCCCTGCGATGCGCCCGACGTTGATCGGCAACGGAATCGGCACGCCATCGTAGAGCGGATCCTCCAGCTCATCGTTGCGCCGCTTCTCGAGTTCCTGCAGTGCCTCGAGTACCGACATCGCCTTCTCCAGGGCGCTGACCCCCTCATAGCGTGTCCCGCCATGCGCCTTGATGCCGACGACCCTGAGCCGAAACCAGCGGGAGCCCTGCTGGCGGGGGAAGATCATCTGCTCGCTGGGCTCGGGGATCAGTGCCGCATCGGCACGATAACCGCGCTCCAGCGCGGCCAGGGTGCCGGCGCCCCCTGCTTCCTCTTCGATCACGCTCTGCAGAATGACGTCACCCTTGAGCTTCACGCCCAACGACTTGAGCGTGGACACGGCGATGAAGGAAGCCATATTGCCTCCCTTCATGTCGGTCACGCCGCGCCCGTAAAGGCAACCGTCGAGGATTTCGCCCGAATAGGGAGGCTGCTCCCACTGGGCATGATCGCCCTCCGGCACGACATCCACGTGCCCATTGAGAATCAACGAGCGACCGCCCCCGCTGCCCTTCCAGGTACCCACCACATTGGGACTGCCCGTGAAGTCTTGACGATGGCTGTTGAACAGCGGGTTGTCGCGCAATGCGGCAATATCCACTTCCCAGTAGTCCGTATCGAGGCCCAGCGACTGGTAGAGGTCGCGTATCTTGGCCTGATGTGCCGCTTCCTGGCCGGATAGCGTGGCATCGCGCACCCAGTCCTGGAGCAGGCGTGTGTAATCGTCGCGATGCGCGCGAATGAAGGTGCGGATCTCATCTGGCAAGGACATGTTCATCGCCTCTCGAGTTGTTTTCGATTCATTGTGAGTCTATTCCGGTTCAAGCACGGTTCGCCCGGGCCAGGATCGCATCGCACAGTACCTGGGCTCCCAGAGCACAGTGCTCGGGTTCGGCGAATTCGGCCTCGTTGTGGCTGATGCCGTCACGGCAGGGGGTGAACAGCATGACCGTGGGGGCAACATGGGAGACGTTCACGGCATCGTGCCCCGCACCGCTCATCATGTGAGGAAGCGACAGGCCACGCTCCCTGGCAGCAGTATCCAGCGAGGCGATCAGGTCGGGATCGAAAGGCGTCACCGGGGACCGCCAACGCCGCTCGATGTCGACCGATACACCGGCCTTCGAGGCCGCTGCATCGAGCCGCCGATACAGCATGGCCTCCAGCTCATCGAGTCGGGTGTCGTCGACATGACGCAGGTCGATCATCAGGTTGACCTCGGCGGGAATCACGTTGCGGGAAGGTTCCGTCACCTTCAGCTCACCGATCGTCAGTCGAGCGTCCCCGGACGGGTCCGCCTCGACGTCATCGCGTATCGCCACGAGGCCATCGGCGGCAGCCAGCAACGGGTCGCGTCGATGCGACATCGGCGTCGGGCCGGCATGCGCCGACTGCCCCGAGATGCGCACGTCAAACCAGCGAATGCCCTGTACGCCGGTCACCACCCCGAGAGGATCACCGCTCTGTTCAAGTACGGGACCCTGCTCGATATGCAGTTCGAAATAGGCATCCAGCACCGGTGTGCCGAGGGGCAGATCGCCGCGCTGGCCACTCGCCTCCAGGGCATCCGCCAGACGGATGCCATCGGCATCTTCCGCATGAAAGAAGTCGGACGTCTCGAGTCGCCCCGCATAGACTCCGCTGCCCCCCATGGCCGGTGCAAAGCGGCTACCCTCTTCGTTGGTCCAGACCACCAGTTCCAGAGGGCGCCTGGTCCGAACGTCGCGCTCATGCAGACTACGCAGAATCTCCAGCCCGGCCAGGACGCCCAACACGCCGTCGAACCGACCGCCCAGAGGCTGGGTGTCCAGATGGCTGCCGAAAGCCACGGGCGCCAGGCTCGTGTCACGGCCCTCGCGTCGCACGAACAGATTGCCCGCTTCATCGAGACGACAGCGACAGCCCAGGGCCTCGACCCACTGCCGAAACTGAAGTCGACCGGCGATGTCTTCCTCGGTAAGAGCAAGGCGACGGCTCCCTCCATTCGGTGAGGGGCCGATTGCCGCCATGTCCATCAACGAGCGCCAGAGCCGCTCGCCATCAATGTTGATCCGCGTCGATGCGGTTGTCGTTGGTTGCATCATGATCTCCGCAGGTATGCCGGGAGATCATTGAGCACATTTTATGCCATTAATAAGAAATTTATGTTTATCATCATGTTATAAAAAAGCCGCCGGGAGAGATGTCCTCTCTCGGCGGCTTTTGAGTCACAATCGACTCAAGCCAGAGCCTGTTTCGTCCCCCGCCTCCTGACCAGGGCGTCCACCACGGCCATGACGATCATCGAGGCGCCAACCAGCGGGAAGATCACACCGCCGATGGCGAGCAGGGCCAGCACACCTCTCAATCGTCGCGGGTCACTGGGTTCAGGGGGCACGCCAATTCGACCGGCGGGACGTCGCTTCCACCACATCACGCCCGAGGATACGCACAGCAAGACGATACCGGCGCAGGCCAGAGCCAGGATGAGCTGGTTGGCCAGCCCGTACTGCTGCCCCATGTGCACATTGATGCCCCATTCGAGGCCGCGCCCCAGCGGACCATAGTCGGCATAGCGCATGTCGATCAGCGGCTCGCCGCTGTATTGGTCGAGATGCACGACGCGCTGGCGGCTCAGGTCGTCGGGATAGATGGAGCCGGTATAGACGCCATCCGGCCCGCTCGGCAGGCTGACCGCATAACCCGGCGCCAGCCCCAGCGAATCGAAGGTGGCCACAGCCCGGTCGAGCCCGATGGAAGGGGATGTGGAATCGGCCGACGTCGGTAGTTGCGCCTGCTCCAGCGACCAGGCCGTCTCGGCGTTCTCGGCCAGGCGTGCGTCGGACATCGGCACGTTGACGCGCACACCGTCGGGATAACCGAAGTTGTGTCCATTGGCCAGTTCGTTGACCTTGCTACCCCATACCGTCGACCAGGGCATGCCGGTGATGGCCAGAAACAGGATGAAGCCACCGACGAAGACACCGGTCACGGCGTGCAGGTCGCGCCAGAACACGCGCTTGCCCGGTTTGCCGCGTACCGACATCACGCCACCGCGGCGCCCTCTCGGCCACCACAGGTAGAGGCCGGTCAACACCAGAAGGATCGTCCAGCCTGCGACGATCTCGATGATCAAGCTCGCCGTCTCGCCAAAGTAGTTGAGGCTGTGCAGGTAACGCACGACCCACATGATGCTGCCCCGATAGGGCAAAGTGCCGGTGACGTCTCCGCTGTAAGGGTCAACGAACACGGCCTGGCGGCCCGACTCAGTGGTGATGTCGACCTCTGCCGCATGCACCGGAGAAGCCGGGGGCACGTAACGAAACGCCTCGCCGGAGTGCGCGCTCAGTGCGGCAGAGAGCTGTTGCTGTGGCGATACGGTGGGTGAGGTCTGAGCCTCGACACGCACGATATCGGCATTCACCCACTGGCCAATTTCATCCTTGAACAGGTACAGGCCGCCCGTCACGGCCAGGGAGATCAAAAACGGAATCACGATCAAGCCGGCATAGAAATGCCAGCGCCAGACCGCACGATAAATATCGTTAGTCTTGTTACTCATGAGGGCCCCTTGGAAGGAGAAACACCTGTTGGCCCGCCCAGGCATCGTGCGAAACGTGCCAACGACAGGCGCGAGACACGCATCCCGCCCCGTCGAAAGGTGCGACGGCGGCGAGGCGTGCGGGATATTCTCGATGGATCAACCGAAGGGAATGGGAGGAGCCCGAGTCAATGCCTGGGGAAAGACTGCCGGCCCGCCATGCGCGGTTCGCGTGGCCACCACCGGGGCCGTGATGACATGCGATGCAACCGGCGCGACACGCGGCAACATCGCCATGAGCACGGGCATCTGCTGGAAGAGCGAGCAATAGCCGCATTGCACCTGCCAGTGGTGCATCGCCGCATGATGCGGCGTGCCGTGTTCGATCTCGCCCGATGCCTGCATCACCATGTGCGACGATGCCGACATGCTGTGCCCGGCATGATCGTGACCGCTGCCAACGGCCGCACTCACCTGCCCGATCATCGGGCCGATGGCCAACAACAGCATTGCCAGCAGCGCGAAGCGCACTGCCAGGCGAGAACGATGGTGCTGGAAACGGTGCAACATGGGCGATATGCCGGAAATCGGAATGGAGCAACGCGCCATGATAGCGCAGCCCATACGTGCAGGGGCAGTCACTGACGCGGTGCCTTGTCGCACCCGCGCCAGCCAAGGGTAGTGACTCAGGCAACTGCCCTGCGGGAACGCATCGCCACCGCCGACCCCATCGCGGCGACCGCCAGCATCATCAGCATGACGAAGGCCATAGCGTGGCCCTCACTGCCTGCCCGAGAGCCGACCCGGGACAGGATGATCACGACAACGATGGCGCCCAGTGCCCCTCCAGCGCGCTGGACCACATTGACGATCGTCGTGGCATCCCCCATCTGTGCCCTGGTTGCCGAAGCGTAGGCGGCCGTCATGGCGGGCATCTGGGTCAGTGCCAGTCCGGCGCCACGCACGGCCAGCAACAGGGCCAACCCAACGTCATCGAACGTTATCCCCAGCGCCAGCGGCAGGGTTGCCAGCGCCATCAGTGCCGCCCCTCCCATCGCTACGCAAGACGCCTCCAGACGATCAGTGAGCGTGCCGGCCAAGGGCAGCATCAGGGCGCTGCCAAGTCCCATTGCCAACAACTGCGCTCCCGTACTTGCCGCCCCCAGCTCGGCGGTGGTCTGCAGGTATAACGGCAGCACCAACAAGCCACCATACATGTTGGCGCCAGCCAGGCCGGCAGTCAGCGTCGCGGCGGCAAAGTGCCGGGCATGCAGCAATCGCACATCGATCAGGGGATGCGGCTGATGGCCGGCACGCCACACGAAGCTAGCTACCATGACGCCCCCCAGCAGCACGGTGCCAAGCGATGTCAGCCCAGCTTCTTGAGCCCCCAGCCGCGTTGCGCCATACAGCATCATCGGCAGGCCAACCCCGATCAGCAACAGCCCGGGACCATCCAGAGGACGCGCTTGTGTCGTGTCGCCTCCAGGTACCAGACGACGCGCGGCCAGCAAGGCCACGAGCCCCACGGGCACGTTGATCCAGAACAGCCAGCGCCATGAGAGCACCTCCAGCATCATGCCGCCGAGACCGGGGCCAATGGCAGGCCCCAACGCGATGACCAGGCCCAGAGTGCCCATCACCCGGCCAAGCTGCTGGGCACTGACAATCGAGCCGATCACGGCTTGTCCGGCGGGCACCATCACGCCAGCCGCCAGCCCCTGCACCAGTCGCGCCCCGATCAGGCTCCCGATATTCGGCGCCAGGGCACAGCCCGCGGAACTGAGAATGAACAGGGCCATGGCGAATCCCCATAGGCGACCGTATCCATAGCGGTTCCCGAGCCAGCCTGCCACCGGTAGCGAGACGGCCAGCGCGACCAGATAGCCGGTCGCGACCCATTGCACCATGGCCAGGGGCACATCTAAGTCGCGCCGGATGGACTCGATGGCCAGGTTGGCCACCGTGGCATCGAGCATCGCCATGAAGGCGCCTGCGCCGGTGACGGCCGCGATCGACCAGGTTCGCATGGAAATGACGGGTAGGCGGCCTGCCTCCATGTTGTCTCCTTGTACTTCGTATCCCTCGTTCCTCCACATCGCCCTCGCCCCATCCTCCTGTCAACCCTGGGCCGGCGCCCCAATCGGGGCAGTGCTGACGCCCCACGCCGTTCCCAGCGCCATCTCCGAAGGCGTTTCATGAATGCAGCTTGGGCGATTGCTTGCATCAACCGTTCCGGCGCTTTCAGAATCACCAGGGTAACGCCATCCAGGCAGCCATTTTTGCTTTCCCTGCAGCAAACGAAAGTCGCACCGCCTGCTGGCGCATACAATGTTAGACTCCCGCGCACTCGGCAGAGGCCCGCTCAGCGCTCCCGGCACGCATCACGGGGTAGCCCTTCCCAAGCCACTCCCGTATCGGCAAGCCGGGGACATCCGCCGTCGTGTTTCCTGTTCATCCATCCCAGCCCGAAGCCTTCGAGAGACCTTTCATGCTCGCTACCGTCAACGCCCTGTTCCGTCCCATCTGGCGACTGGGCCTGATCCCCCAGATCGCCATCGGCATCGTCTGCGGCATCCTGCTCGCTTCCCTGTCGCCGGAAATGGCCCAGTCGGTCTCGCTGCTTGGGCAGTTGTTCATCTCCGCACTGAAAGCGGTCGCGCCGGTTCTGGTATTCATCCTGGTGGCGGCCGCCATCGCCGGCCACCAGCAGGGCCAGCCCACCCATATCCGCTCGGTGCTGGTGCTCTATCTGATCGGCACGCTGGTGGCCGCCCTGGTCGCCGTGGCGGCAAGCTTTGTCTTCCCCACCACCCTGGCACTGGATGCGCCCGAGGTCAGCGGCAATCCGCCGGGAGGCATCGTGGAGATTCTCCGGAACTTGCTGATGAATGCGGTCGAAAATCCCGTCAACGCCCTGATGGAAGCCAACTTCATCGCCATCCTGGCCTGGGCGGTCGGTCTCGGCATCATGCTGCGCCACGCCAGTGACACGACACGGACGCTGATGGGCGATCTCTCCGACGCCGTATCGGGCATCGTCAAGATCGTGATCCGCTTCGCTCCGCTGGGCATTTTCGGGCTGGTCGCCGGCACGCTGGCCGAGACCGGCATGGGCGCTCTGCTCGACTATGCTCACCTGCTGATGGTGATCATCGGCTGCATGCTGTTCGTGGCCCTGGTCACCAACCCACTGATCGTGTTCTGGAAGACGGGACGCAACCCCTATCCGCTGGTTTTCGCCTGCCTGCGTGGCAGTGCCATCACCGCCTTCTTCACGCGCAGTTCGGCGGCCAACATTCCGATCAACCTGGAACTGTGCCGGCGCCTCAAGCTGCACGCCGACACCTACTCCATCTCGATCCCACTGGGTGCGACCATCAACATGTGCGGGGCCGCCATCACCATCACGGTGATTACCCTCTCCGCCGCCCATACCCTGGGCATCGGCGTCGACTTTCCGACCGCGCTGCTGCTGTGCATCGTCTCCGCCCTGGCGGCCTGTGGCGTCTCCGGCGTGGCGGGCGGCTCGCTGCTGCTGATTCCCATGGCCGCGAGCCTGTTCGGCATTTCCACCGACGTGGCCATGCAGGTAGTAGCGATCGGCTTCGTGATCAGCGTGGTGCAGGACTCCACCGAGACGGCGCTCAACTCTTCCACCGATGTGCTGTTCACTGCCGCGGCCTGCCGTGCCAAGAACACCGGTCTCGGCGACGACTGAGACACGCCTGTCCGCCATGGCCCGGCACTTCACGTTGCCCGGGCCATGGTATCACTCCCGCCGCTTGTGTCGTGTCAGCGCTCGGCCGAGGCAGCCCACAGGTTGATGCCACCTTCCACCGCATGGCGATCGATCTCGCGCAGCTCTTCCTCGGTGAACTCCCGACGTTCCAGGGCCCCCAGGCAGTCGATGACCTGCTGCGGGCGGCTGGCGCCGATCAATGCCGAGGTCACCCGCCCGCCTCTCAGCACCCAGGCAATGGCCATCTGCGCCAGGCTCTGACCACGCTGCCGGGCGATCTCGTTGAGGGCCCGCACATGCGCCAGGTTTTCCGGGGACAAGTGCGCATCCTTGAGGGTCGCACTGCGCGAGGCCCGGCTGTCGTCGGGCACTCCCGTCAGGTACTTGTCGGTCAGCAGCCCCTGGGCCAGCGGGGAGAAGACGATCGACCCGGCACCGAGTTCATCGAGGGTATCCAGCAGACCATCATCCTCGATCCAGCGATTGAGCATCGAATAACTGGGCTGGTGAATCAGGCAAGGCGTGCCCAAGGCGTTCAGGATCTCGATGGCTTCGCGGGTGCGCCGGGCATTATAGGAGGAGATGCCCGCATACAGCGCCTTGCCCTGACGCACTGCCTGGTCGAGGGCCATCATGGTCTCTTCGAGCGGGGTTTCCGGGTCGAAGCGATGCGAATAGAAGATATCGACATAGTCGACTCCCAGCCGCTCGAGACTTCGATCGAGACTGGAGAGCAAGTACTTGCGGCTCCCCCATTCGCCATAGGGCCCCGGGTGCATCCGATACCCCGCCTTGGTCGAGATCACCAGTTCATCTCGATAACCGGCGAAATCTCGCTTGAGAATGCGGCCGAACAGCTCCTCGGCACTGCCCGGCGGCGGCCCATAGTTGTTGGCCAGATCGAAATGGGTGATGCCGTGATCGAAGGCGGTACGGCAGATCGCCCGAGCATTGTCGGGATTGGCGTTCTCGCCGAAGTTCTGCCACAAGCCAAGCGAGATGGCCGGCAACTTCAAGCCACTGCGCCCGCAGCGATGATAGGACATGCGCTCATAGCGATGCTCCGAAGGCATATAACTCATGGTGACTCCATCATGTTGAGAGCCGGGGTTGGTCCGACGCGGCATCGGCACTTCCCCCGATCAGGACGATTCCCTCGCCCTCCATTATGCGAACTCCCCGCCAAGAAGAAAGCGATGCCCACACGTCGTATCATTGACAGGATGCTGTTCGTTATATAGAACGTTCTATATAACGAACAATCTGGAAAGGTACATGAGCGACATGGACAAGCTCTCGCTCGGCACCCTGGGCCAGCACCTGCAGACGCTGCGGCGCGCCAGGGGTTGGTCGTTGTCACAGCTGGCCACCGCCGCCGGCATTGCCAAATCGAACCTCTCGCGCCTCGAACAGGGCGACGGCAACCCGACGTTAGATACTATCTGGCGCCTGGCGGTACAGCTGAATGTGCCCTTCGGCACCCTGGTAGCACCGATCCAGGTGCCATTAGGCGAGGACGGTGTCGAAGTGCGCCTGCTCGACCAGGGCCAGGACACCCCCCGCGTCGATGCCTATTGGATGCGCTGTGCGCCGCACATCACACGCCATGCCGAGGCGCACTCACCGGGCACCCGGGAGTCGCTCACCGTCGTCAGCGGCCAGCTCGAGGCCGGCCCCGAAGCCGCGGCTCGAGCGCTCTCGGCGGGCGATACCCTGAGCTTCGACGCCGATCAGCCCCATCTATACCGCACGCATGACACCTGGGCGACCTTGCTCATGACCATCGTGTACACCGACACCGAGGCCGTACCATGACGACACGACCCCATGCCCTGAGCACCAGCCCCTGGCTGGCCGGCATGCGCGAGGCGATTCCCCTGCTGGGCGGTTACATTCCGGTTGCCATTTCCTTCGGCTTGATCGCCATTCAGGCAGGTTTCACTGCCTGGGAGGCCACCCTCATCTCGGTGCTAGTCTATGCCGGCGCCTCCCAGTTCCTGTTCATCGGCATGGTCGCCACCGGCTCGCCATTATGGCTTGTCGTCGCCATGACGCTGTTGATCAACGTGCGCCACCTGGTCTATGCCCCGAATCTGGCCCCCTGGCTCACCGCAAGCCGACACTGGCCCTGGCTGATGCATGGCCTGACCGACCAGATCTTCGCCCTCGCCCACAGCCGACTGCCACAACTGCCGGAACACCAGCGTCTTGGCTGGTACACCGGTGCCGCCTTGCTGGCCTGGGCGAGCTGGATCGCCGGAACGGTACTCGGCGCCGTTGCCGGTGACTGGCTGATGACGCAGTGGCCACTGCTCGGCGAGGTCATGCCATTTGCGCTGCCGGCCTTGTTCCTCGTACTGGTCGTACCGCGCTTCACGTCACGACGCTGGACGCTGGCCCTGAGTCTCACCATCGCCATGGCCATGGCCTGCACCCTGGCCGGCTTGACCAACCTCGGCATTCCCTTGTCCGCCCTGTGCGGAGCCCTCTGCTTCTATCTGGTGAAGTTCGATACGCGACCAACGGGAGGCTCCCATGAGTAATGCCCTCTGGCTTGCCGTGCTGGCCTCTGCCCTCGGCACCTACCTGATACGCGTACTGCCTCTGCTCTGGATGCGACGTCGCCTGCGGCGCCTCGACGGTAACGACAACGTGGATGCCATGCCACAATGGCTCGGTATCCTGGGCCCGTTGATGATCGCCGCCCTGTTCGGCGTCTCCCTGGTACCCCGCGACCCCAGCGCCACCACCTGGCTGGCCACGGCCATCGGCATCGCCATCACGCTGCTCGTCTGGTACCGGAAGCGTTCTCTCGGTTGGCCCGTCGCCGCCGGCGTGGCGGCCTACGGCGTCATTATCGTGCTGGTAGGGATGTAGTGCGAATCGATCGCGACCGTCCATCTGCCAATTGCCAAGGGATCAAGGAATTCCTATGGACGGTTGTCTTTCTTCAGGGGCCAGAGGCTTTCCAGACGTTCGAGCCCCGCCATCACGGATGCCGACATGCGCGATGCAAGAGGCGTGCATAGCACCCAGGGCAGCAGAAGCAGGCAGATCGACAATGATCCGACGAGCACGTCACTGAGCCAATGTGCCCCCACCATGACGCGTGGCGCCGTGGCAAGAATGGCTAATGCAATGCTGGCCAGGCGCGTCACGCGATCCCCAAAGGTCAACATGAAGCCCGCAAAGATCATGGACATGATGCCATGATCCCCCGGAAAACTGTTGCCCGCCTGATCCTTCGTGGCAAATTCCACGAAGGAAGAGACCAGATTGACCTCATCAAATGCCAGGGTCGGGCTGGGGTGGCCATACGTAATGACATGGCGAACCAGCTCACTGACCAGCCCCGCCGTGATCAGCATGGTGACGCCAATCCCAAACCAGCGCCGCCACCCGCCCTGACGATCGCGGTAGCTAGCCCAGCCCATGAGCGTGAGCATGCAAAGCATGATAAGAATGTCATAGCGACGGCTGTTGAGCGCTGCCAGGACCTCGGTCCAACGAAGATTGTCGTCGCCGATCGTCTGGTTGAACCACCAGAACACGGCATCATCAAGCACTGTCCAGAACGACAACGACGGAAGCCACCAGCTGGTGATGATCAACATGCCAATGACATTGAGCAGCAGGATTCGGGAAAGCTTCATTGCGGGCACTCCGAAGAACATTGGGCGGGAGGGGGTGTCTTCCTGCTCTCCTGCTGCCAACGCCAGTAATGGGTGACAAGCCCACCCACCACCAGGTTATGCACGTAGACACCCGTCCAGAAGGAGTTGTATGACTCGAACTGATTGACCACCAACCAGTAAAGGAAAAAACCGGCACCGAACAGCGCCATGTCACCCGGGAGGACGCCACCACGCCAGGCCCGCCATGTGGCGAGCCCAACCCATGATGCCAATGCCCCGATCACGCCCACACCAATCAGGCCATAGGCGACCCATATCTCGAGGAAGTAGTTGTGCAAGTGACCAAAATCTTGCTTGACCGATGCCGGCAGCCAGGGCGTATGGTCAATGACCAAACGGCGTCCTGTGCCTCCCCAGCCAACGATCGGGCGTTCCTGAATCCACTCGAACGCGGCCTGCCAGGAATGGATGCGAATGCCGATGCTGGTATAGGGAATATCGTCGATCTGGCCCTCGAGCAGCATGTCGATGACCTGGGACTCCTTGCTCACCCGTTCCATGAGCGGTCCCTTGAGCAAGGTGCCGGCTCCCAGGAGGACGAGCAACGCGATGCCACTCCCCATGACCAGAAGACGGCGGTTGAGACGCCCACCACCAAGCAGGCGCATGCTCAGTAGCCAGATCAACAGCACGAACGGTAATGACAACGCCAGCGCCAGCAGCACGGCGCGTGTCTGCCCGATCATGACGGCGATAACGGTCAACAGGAATATCAGGCACCAGCCAATGACCCGAACGGCTCGCCAGCGTCCGGGCGCCATGATGCGGAAGGCGAATACCGTCAGTCCCAGCAATGCCACCCCGAACAACATGGCGCCGTGCTGGTAATTGCGGACACCGAACCCTACACGGTGGCCCTCGAGGCCGCGGACCCACTCCTGGAGCCCATCTCCCTGGACGACGCTGGCAAGTATCAAACCGGCAACCGCCAGCCCCCAGGCCCGCAAGGTGTTACGGGTACTTCCTCCCAGCCACCACGCCACGGCGATGAAGACAAACAGTTTGGCGAGCCGGTCGACCTGCGGATTGTCGGCCACCCACTGGGGATGATGGAAGTAGCCCAGCACCCAGGCCAGTACTTGCACCATGACCACCGCCAGCAGCAACCAGAGCGCCGCACTACGGAGGATGTCCTTCCCCTGGACCAGCACCATCACCAACCCAAGCAGCGCCATGACCGTTTCGGCGTTCGATCCCACCTCCGGCCATAGTATTTGCCCGCCCGTATAGATCAGCAGGGTGATGACCCCCAGCCCCCAGATACCCCGAGAGCATGACCATTCAACGGGAGACTCCCAGATCTGTTGCGGTTTCACGATGTCTCGCCTTGCATATTCGGAGGCACGTACAATACCGAAGCAAGCATGGCGAGTACACCATGCAGCCCGCCGCCCAAGGCGGTATCAGTGAACGCCCAGAGCCATATGCAACACGGTTCCGACAGGATGCATACCGGCCAGGACACAAAACGGGTAGCATGGTGAATCGAGTGTTTCCCGACCTTGGATACGGATACCCATCCATGAGTGAGCCACCCCTTTTCGCCGCCTCAATTCTCCGAACGACTCGCCATTGCACCCCAGCCCCTCTATGAGACTCCTCATCACCCTGCGCCGCCTTGGTACCGGCGGCATCGAACAAGCCAGCCTGACCTTGGCCAATGCCATGGCCGCGGCCGGTCACGAGGTCCACCTGCTGGTTCTGAAAGGGCAACCGACCCACACCCCTCATCCTGACGTGATCGTCCATTGCCGGGACCTCGACAGGGAGCAGCGGAGCGGTTTGGCGGGAATGGGCTGGCATCTGCTGAGCCGCCTGGTGCTCGCCCCTCTCCTGCCCCACTCGAGATTCGTCTGGCAGGGATGGCGCTGCAGTCGAGCCTTCGACGCCTTCGTCGCTGACACGGAACGCCGATATGGTCCCCTGGATCTCATCCTGCTCCGCGGCCAAGGGGCCTTCGAGATGCTATGGCGGGTTCAGGATCCTCGCGCCTGGCGAGTCGTGGAAGCGGTGACGGGACGCTTCTCCCGGAATGCCTGGGGCCGCTGGCTGACACGTCGGCTATTCCAGGGCAAGCGCGTGGTCTGCGTTTCCGAAGGCGTGAGGACAAGTCTTCATGCCTACCTGACCGAACAGCGAGTGACGCTCGACGCCACCCGCGTCATCTACAACGCCGTGCCCATTGCCGAGTTGCGCCACAAGGCCCAGGAAGCTCCCTCTCCGGTCATTCCGGGGCCTTTTCTGGTACACGTCGCACGCCTGGTACCCGTGAAGCAGCAAACCCTCCTGCTCGAGGCCTTCGCCCTGGCTCGCCGCCAGGGATTGACGCATCGGCTGGTGATCATCGGCGATGGATCGCAGCGCCCCAAGCTGGAAGCCTTGACCCAACGACTGGGTCTCGAAGAGGTCGTCCATTTCCTCGGCCAACAAGCCAACCCCTACCCCTGGGTGGCACGTGCTGACGCCCTCGTGCTCAGCTCTCGCTTCGAGGGGCTGGGCATCGTCCTGATCGAAGCCCTGGCACTCGGTACGCCCTGTGTTGCCACTCAAGCATCAGGAGGGATCGCAGAAGTATTGATCGACGAGCAACGGGACCTGGTAACCGAGCCCACCGCCGCCGCATTGGCCGAGGGGATGCTCAAGGCGGTAACATCGCCCATCACGATACGGCCTGCGTGGGTGGAACGGTTCGCAGAGCCCAGGATCGTTGGCGAATTTCTCGACCTCATCGAACACCGCAGCGAGTCAGCCGATGTCCCGAGTTCATGACCACTACCTGCCGCTGGCCCCTGAGCACGACATGCAAGCCAGGATCGACGACCAAGGCCGCCTGCGCACGGCGTCTGCCGAACTCGGTACGCTGGGGTGGACATGGATGCTGGAGATCCAGTATACGGCCCCTGGTCTTTGGCGACTGCCCGGCATTACAGTGGCAGAACATGATCGGCCCCGGTTCACCCAGTATCTGGAAACGCGACAGTCCGGCAAACGCCTGCTCAACCTCAACGGCATCGACGACCTGACTGCCGTCACACTGTCCCCTCAAGGGTGCCGCTTGTCATCCCAGGCACGACTACTCGGTTTTCCCCGACCACCACTGGATGACGGCCCCCTGGTGATCATTGCCCCTCACCCGGACGATGCCGAACTCGCGGCCTATGGTCTCTATCGCCAACATGCCGAGCGCGCCTGGATCCTGACCCTGACCGCCGGCGAGTACCAAAAACGTCTCGATCGGCAATACTTGCCCTTCCTCGACCCAGACCTGAAAAGCGCCAGCCGTCGCAAAGGCTGGATCCGAGCCTGGAACAGTGCCACCACGCCCATGCTGGCCGGTCTCTCCCCGGAACGGCTGTACATGCTCGGTTATTTCAATGACACCCTTGGTGCGCTATTGGAGACACCGACCATCCCCCAGCCATCGCTCGGCGACGAAACGCTCAGCCCTGCCGATTTTCGAGGGTGGAACCCGGGACCACTGGCCTCCGATGAGCGCGCGAACGGCCCCGAGAATCGAGGCAGCGACCTGCTGGCCGACCTCGAACGTCTACTCGATGAGATTCGCCCCAGCACCGTGGTGACACCGCACCCCGAGCTCGACCCCCATCCCGACCATCGAGCGTCCTCCCAGGCCCTGGCGCTGGCCATGCGGGGCGCCGGGCACCGGCCACAACGCGTGCTGTTGTATGCCAACCACCTCAGGAGCCAGCGGGGCTTCCCGCGAGGGCCGGCCCATGCCGCCGCCGGCATCTGGCCGGTACAGTATGCCCAGTCTCGATTGGGCCCTTGGTCGCTCTACAGTCAGCCACTCGATCTGGAAACCCAACGCGAGAAGGCCGTGGCCATGGACAGCATGCACGACCTCAGGGACAAACCGGGGTGGGAGCGTCGCCTGAAACGCGCCACGAAGCGCCGACTGAGCGGGCTTTCTCCCCGTGATTGGCCATGCTATGGACAGCACGACTACTTCCAGACTCACATCAAGGCTCACGAAGTCTTCGTCCAAACGAACGCGGAGGCCTTTCTGGCATCGTTCGATGGCGAATGACCCACGAGACCCGGCATGCGCCACGACCATGCTGATCGAGGGCGTTTCGACGTCAGCAAGACGCGTGCAGGCTGCGAGTACGCCTAGGCATCATCCCGTCCAGGCCGTAACTCCAATCCCCGAACGATCACGTAGGCGATCAGGGCCACGATGAACACGAGCAGATACATCCAGGCAATGCTTTGCAGCGTTTCGATGATGGTTCGATAGACTTCCAGCGTCCAACGCTCCGCGGTCAACGCCAAAGCGTCAACGTTCTGGTCGCGAGCATTGATGTATCGCTCCAGGTCATAGATTCTGACGCCACCTGATACACCGACAACGAAACCGGCGAAGGTAATGTACCGATGCCAAGCGCCGCTGATCTCGTCCTTGACGATCCGCGAGAGGATTTTGCCGACCGGCTTGTTGAATAACAGCACGACCACCATGGAAACGACGATGGCGATCCCCAACGTGGCCAATAATAGAGTGAAAAACATATCAATTTTCCCCAATCGTCGAGAAACGCGTGGCTACCAGATGGTCACGTGAACGAACAGCACCTTCAGGCTTCAGGCCTTACCCCTCGATGAGGCCCAGAGGGACCAAGCATCGTGGCTACTCAGGCTCAGGCCATATCTTTCTTGTCCACTTCTTCCTTCTCCTCACGATGAGAGCTATACACCACAGGGGACGATGGCCGGACATCCCGGGACGCCTGATTTTGCCGATTGTCGATGTGACTCAATACCATCAGCTGTACCACCAGAAACGCAAAGCAGATAATGAAACCTTTTATCATTTGAGTGCCTGCGAGATGGAAAGGGAAAGATCCAAAAGGTCACACAACCTATAATACCGCCTGGCACTGCCGAAAGTTCAGAAAATTGACATGGAATTCCTGGCCAAGACCAAGCCCCTGCCGACGCATCGAGCGGCTACCCTGTGCTTGCCGCAACCGTCACCGCCAGAAAGCCCCTCCGGGTATGATCCGCACCATCAACCGCCTGTCGCTGCGCGGGAGCTCGACCGCTGCCCTTCGACGAGGGTAACGGTCATCAGGCTCGGAATGCCGGCCCATTTCAGCGTGGCCTGGTATTTTCTTCCAGCTCGGTGAAGAAGTTCTCGAAGGCCAAGAACCCATCATCTATGATCGCCCGGACTTGCTTCATCTCTTCTGGCGAATACTCGACTGCATCAACCAGCTCCTCGTCGCTACCTATGGTATGCCCAGTTTCATGACTGAGGTGAAGCTCTCCACAATACTCCAGAGCGGGACTTATCTCTTTGGTGACATCGGCGAGAGCTTCAAAAAATGCGTTCCCGGCCGCCTCCATGACCTCAACAGCCACCAGCCTCATCTTGGCCGGCTGGCCCGCTATGAGACTTATCAACTTGTACGTTAGCAGCCTCCCATTTTTATTCTCACCCGACCAAAGAAACAATATATGATCAGTCAGCAAGCCTCCACTGCTTTTCTCCATACGTTTCAGATCATTGATGAACCACTGCCAATGATTCGCATCCTCCTCTGAGTGGACATTTATAGCTCGCTCCAGGTCGTTTTCCGGTGATTCAAAAGGCAATATATATTGGCTTATATCGGCAAAACTCATCACAAAGTGTGAAAGGCGCGGGAGAAACGAAATCCGCCTTTCAACCGATACAGAAGAATCATAAAGAAAACCAAAGAAGGAGTGAGAGGCGAACCTACTCTTCCTTTCGTCTATATAGGATGATACCTTCACGACAACCCCCTTTTCGTTTTATTTAAAAGACAGGCAACCTATACCAACCCCTGCCACTCAAACCAAACCAAAAGAAGTGTCGTTTAGTAACCCCAGGAAACGTCAGGTAACCTTCAATGACCGGTCTAGTGAAGTTACTTCATTAACAGCCATATACAGCAGACAAGCACATCATTACCAAAACATCTATCGAGCAGCAGCACATGCCTCGTTCAGACCTTTTGACCACCCACCGGTGGCGTGCCGCCAGCGCAGAAACAGAGCCGGCCCCGGCTGGCGGAGATTGATCAACCGAAAGAGATGCATTCCGAAACAGGTAGTTTCAGGGGCACACCCTGCCAACCGAGTTTCGCCTAGACCCAGCCACCAGTCTGACGAACCCGGCTCGATAAGCACTATCAGCTCGAGACTCTGCGCAGGCGATGGCCAATACCATTCACGATCCCCGACATTAGCCACGGCACTACCAGCAGAAGCAGTGTAAAAGGTACAAACGGGCTTACCCACCTCCTCCCTCATGCGCCGGGCCAAAACCATCCGATTCGATGCCGCCAAAACGTTTGCAAGCGCAATTCTTGCTCAACACAGACAACGCCCACGAAAACGAATACGAACAAGCCGCAAAGATCATAAAAGACACGGCAAACGAGTCTCTGGAACATGTCACCGCCAGGCCAAGAACCCGCCCCCCAACCTGCGTGGACTTTGGCCGTGAATGCGCCGATTGCAAAAGCCAAGCCGAGGAGGAACCATGCTCATCGACATCGGCGTCGTGCTATCGCTCGGCCCGTATCGGGCAGGCTCATAGGGCAGATGTGATGATCACCGCCGCTGCGAGGATCGCAAAGCCATGTCGGGTGATGCCACCTAGTGTTACTCTAGGTGTATAGGCCCGCACGCGCCTTGCGACACGATTCAGGCGGCTATGGCGATAACGCCAGGTAGGCCTTGCCCGAGCGAAGGAAGAGGCCCATGCGGACAATGAGCTTCGAGATCACGCACAGGCCGGAGAAGCGGCAATATGGCAGACAAAGACATCATGATGGCGGATGAGCCGTTGGACAAGGCTAAGCATCTGCAAGTGGGAGAAGAACAGTTTTTCGTGCTTGACCGTCAGGGCCGACACATCAACTGCCGAGTCAAGGAACGCCTCCCAAACGGAGAATACATCGTCGAGTTCCTTAGTGAGAGCATCGAAGGCTGCGAGAAGAGCCTTGACTATATTGGAAAGGAAAAAAACATCAGCTGGGACCAGATCAGATTCTGACAAACGCAGTCCAGTTCACGATGTAGTAATCAGACCACGACACCGCCCGCTGCAGCGCGGGCTTTTTTGTTTCTGGGGGCAACATGACAGACGAGATACTGAACATCGGCGAAGTTGCCGAATTCATAGGTGTGTATCGCGCCTCCCCCTCTGGCACATGCATGCCAAGTACAAGATGATCGCGCCGCCGGCACAATTCAGTGTCGCAAGTCTGGTCATCTGCACAGCTACCTGGAGCAGTGGGAGGAGGGTCGGATGAAAGAGTCGGTACAGAATACCGGCCGATCGAATAGCCCTGCCCCTTCCAAAATCACCTTCCTCTCAGGCTTCACTCATTGATGGGCCCAGCTGGACTCGAACCAGCGACCAAGGGATTATGAGTTCGCTTATAAATCAATAAGCTACTGATATCCAAGGGAAAGCGACCGTAATAGAGCGAAAGGTACAGTTCTTTGGAATCAGTAGTTTAGCGAAATTTGAGGATAGCACACGAAGCTGGTGTGTGTACCGGTGGTGTACCGTTTTGGGCCTCCCCTATCTCGAATGGCATGCCTCAGTGGGAGCGTAAGACTGCACCACTCAAAGGCATGCTGACCGATTGCGGCCAAAAGCGACAATGATACGTCAAATCTTGCACCAAGCCACGCTTTGAATTTTTAAGCTTAAATACCACTAAACTAGGGAGAACCGTCGTTATTCGAAACCGGGCACATTGACCTTTAATACTATGTCACCATGTCAGATTTGACTACTCTTTCAATCACAATGCAAAGCCGTTCTAGCTCCTCCTGAGCATCCTCAATTGGTATCGTTATCGGCGCACTGAAATCATTGATCGAGCCAGTAAGCTCGGCCGCTCGCAAAATGAACTCTCGTAATTCCCCATTAACTTGATCAGGATGCATTGACTCCCAAGCAAGTACTACCTGTTTCGTGAGCCCAGGAAGCTGTCGCTCAAGGGGGAGTCCGGAGTTAACAGACTCAAGCACTTTACGCTGCCACTCAATCTTCTGTTTAAAGCCTCTCACAAAACACCCTCCTAGAAGATCTCACCCAGTCATCAATGGTATTAAGGTCATCACGCGACAAAGCCTTAAGCTCCCCTGCAACAGGTCCGCGTGTAGACGCTGCACGACAGCTTTTTATTGATTCGTACTTTGCAAGATCCAACTTTAGTTTCGGGTCAACACGATACGGAGCATACTTCGAGAAGATAGGTCTCTCTCTTTCACGATAAGAAAGAATCATCGCGACATCCCTCAAAGCCATGTAAAGCAAACCATGCTCAAATACTGAGCAGTTGCTTCCACTCCGAAGCTGTCGAAGAGCCTCTTCCAAGATATCGCAAAAACACTCAAAGTCATCAGCGCTAGTCTGATAAGGAGCCGGCATACCGAGCTCTCTTATCACATCTGACCCATCGAAAGAATAAACCAACCGACTTTCCGCTGCCAAATGATGAGAAAACAGGTCGCCTCTTTCAAAGCACTCCGTCAACTCCATTTTGCTATACACAAGGAATGTATTCGGGAGGCTGCCTTGCGCGCTTTTATCTTCCAGAACAGCCAACATATCTACATCCGACTGCCGATCTAACTCTCCCCTCACCACTGACCCAAAAATATATAACCACATATATTATCGCCTAGCCAAGCGCTTAACGAGTGAAGCCAAGAACATACCAAGAACAAGATAACGGGTTAGAGCAAGAATTATCCCAACAGTTTTACCAAGCTCGCTTCCACTCCCGAGAACAAACTCAGACGCAGATGTAGCAATTGCACCCGATATTGGTAGTCCCACCCCCCATATGCCATAGATAGTACCAAGGAGCCATACGCAAAGAGCAGTCCATACAAGCCTCCAAGGCCGCTCACCATTTCCCCATAATTTATCTAGAATCCAAAATCCAAAATACTTCCCCGCATATTTAGCCCGGTTCAGCCCTTTATGCTTTCGACGATAATGCGCTTCTGCAGAGAAAGCGGCTTTTCGGTAATGCTCAAGGGTTGCACTGAGCTCCACAAGAATAGCTGCGTTGACGCCATCGTAATTACCTATGCTTTCATAGTTTGTACGAATAGACCGAGCTAAGTCACGCTTCAGATTCTCGTAAGGGGGAAGGTTATGCGTAATAACATCTAACTCTATCTCAGTCTTTTCGAATGTCGCATATGAAAAATTGCAACCTTCAAACTTAGCCCCTTGGAAGTTAGAAGAAGATATATGCGCACCTGTAAAGTCGCAATCGATAAATTCACAGTTTCGAAAATAGCAATCCCTGATTACCACCTGCTTAAAAGAGACCCTCATGAAACGGCGACTGACTGCAAAAATCCTTTCCAACCGTTTCTGAAAAAAGAGTGAAGAATCATGGATATCCGCCATGACTTCGACATCGACCACATGATCTTTTCGGTGCTCACGAAATGGCCCTTCCAGCCTCCCTTTCATGGGTGGCAATTCGTTAGCCTCTTCGGTCACAGACCTCCTGTTTTCATCAAATGATTTTGAATCCATAGAGCCACCGATATTCTATTTTTGACAGGCATTATCTGTATAATATTTTTTCGGGACAATGCTACAGAGTACCATCCCATTTAACCAATACACCGACAGCACTTTCTATGAGGACCCGCTGTGGGTCCCAAACCATCTATCAACATAGACTAAAATTCCTCGCTCGACCAGAAGCGGACATTTAATGGGCACTGACACAGCATGTAGACATACGGGAATTTTGATATTAAAAACACCATCGACTACAAACCTTTAGGCGGCTTTGATTTGTGATAACCAACATTCTTTGCCGCAACATGTATGAAATTCTTTATAGTTGCCTCGGCTTCTTTGCTAATGATTTCAACTCTATTTGCTTCTGCTTGCATTCGTATATAACCACGAAGCATTTTTTCGCGATAGTGGTAATACCCTTGCTTTTTACCCTTTTTTAAAATTTCACCATATTCAGGCTTCAAGAGGTTTCTAACCCTTGAAGAGTACTTATCGTAAGGAAGAGGAAGCTTATCATCAACCTGTGACATAATATTTGTATACTGCTTATGCATGTCCGAAAGATATGCACCTTGCCACTCATCAGCTGAAGTTGACCAAAGAACCTCTTCATAGTCTTGGCTGCGCTGATTAACAGCTAGTTCATATGGTCTAGCTAGCTCCGCAGCTATCCCCAATATTGCTTTATAAAGAGCTGAGTAGTAATCATCCCAAGTTACTTCCGCAACCACTTCATCTTTCTCAAAAAGTATCCACAACAACTTTTCAACTATCAGGTGAACATAATAAGGGTAGCCATCACTTACTGCTGCTATGCGAATATAAATATCTCTTGAAATTTCTATGTTAAATTCTTTTAGCGCGTGAATTGCAATATCCCAACGAGCATCCCAGCTTAATCTAGGCAGTTCTATGGTTTCCAGTTGACGTATTGCTGATTGATGTGCGCCAAGAATTTCATTCAGGGTCTCACCAACACCGGTAAAAATAAATTTTATCTCAACCCTCTTGTCGCCAATTTGTTTTAGAAGATCCGCCAAAAAATCAATTTCCCGCTCGCACTCAATCCTATCCACCTCATCCACAACCACTACTGGTACTTCTGAATGTATCAAAGACACTTCTTTTAACACTTCAACAGCGTCACTAATGCCACGAATCTTTTCGGAAAAATCCGTTGGAGACACTTCGCTTTTGATTGAGTACTTTAGCCATTGCAGCCCTATAGTAGCCTGCTCAGTAAGTCTAGAATCTGATATCCAGCTGGCATTCACAGCTTGAGAAGCAACACTTGCAACAATAGACTTAACTGTCGAATCAGGCGAGCAAGATACATCAATATATTCGGCGTCAGAGCTTTGCCATTGATTTGCAGCAGTTGCTGCAAGTGATGATTTCCCCACACCTCTTTCGCCATATATAAAAACATTTCTCCCGGGCGAAAAAAGAGCTTTTTCTATCCTATCTAACTCATCTTCCCTGCCAATAAGATTCTCAATTGATATTACTGGCCTTGCAGGCGAAACCACCTCATTCAACTTCTTCCCAAAAGAAAACTTATCATACCCCTCAATCATCTTATTGCCCTTTAATTAGTTTCTTTTTTCTGAGGAAGCGGCTCAAAGAGATGCTTTTTAATAAAGCACAAGCCCACGGTACCACAAGCGTTCACGCAGAGGTACGCAAGGTGGGGGTCGTTCAGGCTCACTCCGGCGATTGTTCCGTGCCGATCACCGGCCGCGTTGCTAATGCTTGCCACGCCTTCAATCGTGCTGACGAGGCCCTGCAGAAGCTGGTGCTCCGCCTGGTTCTCTGCACGTACAAAACCAACGGCATCCTGGGCCTGCTTGAGGAGGCGACTTAGGCTTCCTGAGGTATCTGGCTCACTATCGCGCTCGCTAATAATTGTCTTAAAAAAAGTTTCCAAAAGTGTTCGAGCAGCTGTTACCGCTGCTGCAGGATTTGCAAGTAAACGCCCATGTGCCGTGACCCAGTCTTTGCGAAAAGCAGTTTCTCTAAGTTCTGAAAATGCTAAGCCGATCGGAGTCTTGGATATGTACGAGTGTAACTCTTCACGCAAAGAGGCACGTTCGTCCTCTGGTGGGTACCCGTACCGGGACTCGTATTCGAAAAATGTAAGGTCGTTAAGCGCGTAGTACTGTTGTTCGGGTGTTAGCGCATATACGGACTCGACGAAAAGCTGTAAGCGCGTCGGGTTCATAGCATAATGATCATATGGTTTCACTAGTGGCGAAAATCGTGCGAAGTAATCCGTGATTTGTTTTGCGGAAAACCCTACGCGCTGCCCGCCGTAAGCGCGTGAAAACTTGTCAACCGTAACTCGAGGAACTGCCTGCATACCTTAACCTTCTTATTAATTTATAGGGAAAGATTTATGTTCAATATAGCAATTAAAAGCGCTGCATGAACTGATGAAAAATCAAGGCCAGTCCCTCATTACCCCATAGATGGAAAAATCACATCCTTGGCTTCACATCTCGTCCGCCTTTCCCTGCCAACAGCTTGAGAATCAACAGCGCGAACTGCCTTCCTGTTTCCTCACCCTAAAAGCTTCTCGTGATCGCTAAAGGCATCGAGCACAGCGTCGGTGACCTTCTTCGGGAAGAGGCCGTGCACCACCGGGCCTGTGTGTAGTTCCGACCCTTGGGCAACACCGCTTCGTCGCATTCGATGCGGTCTGCGATGCCGTTGAAAAAATACAGCTTCGTCATCGCTGACCTCTGCGCCGTAGAGGTCGTTGTGCCGGTCGATGATCTCGGCACGGCGCTGCTTCTCGGGATCGTGGGGCTTGCCAGAGTCCGCCTCGCTGACCAAGGTGAGGCCGTAGCCACCGGCCGTACCGGCCTTCCAGCCGCGGGCGGTCATGTCCTTGGAAATGTCCCACTGGAGCTGAGCTTCCCTACTGTTCGCCATGTCACCCCCTGCGCCTAGCGTAATTATGCGTAACAGCCTAGCGCCTCAGGGATGTAAGGAGAAGTCTACTTAGGCCGGTACATCGCTGGGGGTGTGAGACGTCACCTCCGAAGGCTACCCAGCGCCTGCTCCAATAGCTCTAGTGACTGACGGTGCTTGTCAAGCGTCATCCTCTGGATATTGGCTAGCTTCCAGCGCACGGCAGGCAGCCGATCAACGCCCTGCAGCGAAAGCAGCGCCCAGTCAGGCGCCCCCTGCTTGAAGGACAGAAGAAAGCGGATATCCTCATTGGTGGTCAGTTGGCCCAACCGCGTCAGGAGTTCGTGCCGGACGTCCTCCAGTTCCTGCAAAGGAAGATCAACCCTGGCCATCCCGACAAACTCCTGTCGGTAGACGTCGTCCAACGGTTTCAGCCGAGGGTTGATCACCTCGTTCAAGGGCCTGGGATGCCCCAGCAGATAGACCAGGAAGCCTTCGAATACGCTTCGATTCAGGCCGCCCTGGTTCAGCAGCAGCTTCACATCGAAAAGGTCCCGGGGGTGCTGGCGATCCAGCGCGGCGCAGATCTTGCCGCCATACAGGTCAGGCAGTGACACCACCTGCACCGCAGCGAAGCCGTAATCGTCTTCCACTGCTTCCACGACATCGCGCTCCTGCGGCGGGTGCAGAGTGCCACGCAGTACCGGCGATACCTCCACCTTCACCTGGCTGCGACCTCGACGCACTAGGATTCTCAGCTCGTCTCGGCGATTATCCTGAAGCTCGGCGCGCACGCCTGGCAGTCTGGCACTAAAAGTCTCTGCCAGCCGCTGCAGCGCCTCGCGACAGCGTCGCAGGGCCTCGTCACGGGGCTCCAACGGCAAGTAGGCCAGGTCGATATCGACCGATAGGCGAGGTAATGGCTGCACGAAGAGATTGATGGCCGTGCCCCCCTTGAGGGCGAAACACGGCTCATCATTGAGATAAGGCAGCAGCGAGACCAGCAGCCTGACCTGTTCGTGGTAGCGAGCTTCAATCGGCATGCAGGAACGCCTCCGGCACCGTCACGTGATATTCCCTGTCCAGCTTGCCGCCCTGGCAGAGCTGCCGCTTGCCTTTGCCGAGGTCCAGTCGGCGTGGTTCCAGACGACCGTACCAGGCATGCCCGGCGTGGCGAGCCAGCACCAAGAAGGCCCTCTTGGTTCTCACCGAACGGCATCCCTCCAGCAATGCCTGCAGCCGGCGCGGACGAAGCGTATTGAGCCCGCTGAAGGTATCCACCAGCTCGCTGCCGAATAGCAGCTCATTCGGCGTCACGGCGATCCACTCCAGGACCGCTCTCTCAGGAGTCGATACCTGCAAGCTGAAGGCCCTGCCATCCGGTGCGTAGTCCGTGAAGCTACCGGGAAGCTGCACCGGCAGGCCCTTTTCAGAGTGGAGCACCATCCGCCCTGCCCACTCGGCATCACTCAACCACCGGGGCAGCCGAGCGGCCTCCTTGCCATACAGGTGCGTTGTGCGCTCCCCCATGGGCAGATAGTGGGCAAAGCCATGCAGTGCCAGGGCTGTCTGGCCACCCGGCCACAGCGGTGGTAAGCCCGTGTCGTCGCTCGTCTGCAGGGCGAAAACAGCGCTCTCCCAGGTAAGAGGCTCCCCCGCTTGGCAGTAGGCGCCGTGCCCCACGCGTTGCAGCCAGCCACTGCCGGCCAGCTTTCGCGCCTGATCCGAGGTGACGCCGTGTGATGCTAGCCAGGCGGTCGTCACGACGGCGCCATATGGTATCTTGTGCAGCAACTGGTTTATTTTCACGTGAAAAAGCGGCCTTAAATTCCGTCTTCAGAGTGAAGAATAAACCACGCAGGTTTATCTTCAAGCACAAAATCGCCATTCAAGGCCGCTTTTAGCACAGGATTTAAACCGAAAGCTGAGTCTCCGGCCCTGCTTGAGCCCAAATTTAGCCGGAGGAAGCTTGAGGGACGAGGCCAGGCTGAGAAGGCTGCTGCAGGGGGACAAAGCGGCCACACATCAGATTAATCCTGATAGTGCGTGTACTTTTTCGCACTTCCCTTCACTTGGTCGGCGGGATATTTCTGCGCATTCTTCTCCATCTTCGCCCGGCATGCCGCTTCGATATCCACGTCCAGCTTGCCCGCCAGCCGGATCAGATAGAGCTGCACATCGGCAATTTCGTCGCGCACGGCGGCCAGTTGCTGCTCATCCAGCTCCGTGGACTGCGCCTCGGTCAGCCACTGAAAGCACTCCTGCAGCTCAGCTGCCTCCACCGTCAGCGCCATGGCCAGGTTCTTGGGCGAGTGGAACTGGTCCCAGTCGCGCTCGGTGGCGAACTGGTCCATGGCGTCGCGGAGCTGCTTGAACGGGTCTGACATGTGTCACTCACCTGGTTCTGCAAAATCGAATAGCGGTGAGCATGCCTGCTCTGCCGCTCGCTATCCAGCCGGCATCGGCATAGGCGACCCTCAGGCCGCCCACTCGCTCACAGCACGGAGAGGAATTCGCCGATGACCTTCAGGTCCTCAAGCTCGTCCTCGAGCACGATGTCCTTGTAGCCGAAGGCGTTGGTCTGGGGCTTCAGCACGATGCGTTGGTTCACGAACTCGCCGTACTCCTCGACCTTCTCGCTCTGATACTGCTTCACCGTGAAGCTGCCACCATGATCCGGGTCCTCGATGGCGCGATGCTGCACCACGACGACCTTTCCTTGCCGTGTGCCGCCTGGGTTGGCACGGAACAGGCACCAGGCGCCATTGGGAATGCGCCGGTTCATCGACTCCCCCACCACCCGGCTGACGAACAGACCGGGGCTTGCCCGCATGAAGTCCGGCAGCTCGACCCAGTGCTCGGCTTCGGCGATCTGCATCTCGCTGAACTCACCAGCGGCGATGCTCAGGTCGTAGACGGGTACATGGCGCTCGAACGGCACCGCCTCATCACGCGTCACGATGGGAAGATGCAAGCCATCCAGCGTCTCGGCATTCTCGGGCGCGTCCAGCCGCTCAGCCGCTGCTTGAGAGCGAGCATAGGCCGCGAAGTACTCGCGGGTCTCGGGGTCCGTGGCATAGACGTAACAGCCCTTCTGGCCCCGTGTCATCAGCGTGCGATAGGTGTTCTTGATGATCTGGTCCGCCAGGGCACGGGCATGCTCAGGCTGCTCCTTGAGCATCTTCTTGTAGCCATGAACCGAGCGGTCCTGCCCCGCCCGCTTGCCCGCGTCTGTCACCACGCGACCGTCACGAATCACGAAGTCGTCTCCGATGATGACACCGACGTAGTCGAACTCGAGCCCCTGGCAGGTGTGAATGCAGCCGATCTGCTCTGCTGATCCATCGGCGATCGCCCAAAGCATGCCGTCGTCATCGAGGTTCCACTGGGCCGCGAAGTCATGTTCGGGAAACACGATGTCCATGGCCTGCTTGTCCTTCTTGCTGGCCCAAGGCCAGCAGTAGCCCGCCACCATGCGTGCCTTGTTGGCCTTGCGGTTCTTATCGAGAATCGCCCGGCGCATGGCACTCGGGTCGTCGAATACCTGGAAGTCGTAATCGATGTCCTCCAGATCGGTGTTGGCCGTGGTACGAACCTGAAGGGCATGATCGAGCCATGCCAGGTAACCGTCCGAGCCGTTGCAGCGAAACTGCGACGCCAGCTCAAGTTCGTGGACATCGGCGCCGCACTCGGCCGCCCGCCGCCGGATCTCCTCGACCGTCCCCACGTCCTTCAGCGTTACGCGCTGCGCTTCATCGATAAAGAAGATCGAAAAGCGTGACGCGGCGATCACCTCCTTAATCTGGCTCTCGCCCAGGTTCTGATACATGCCCGACTTCTCGTTCAGCCGGTGCGCCTCGTCAACGATCAGCGCATGGAAGGTATCCGGCTCGGCGTTGACGTAGCTGCCCGAGCCCTTGAACAGGTTGTCGATGTGCGTCTTCTTGCGCGTGCCGGTCAGCTTCTTCTTGAAGACCTCACGAGGGGCCGAGTTGCGCGAGACGTACTGAGTCATCATCTCGCGCTTCGTCAGCTCCACCAGCAGGTTGATGGCCACCACCGATTTGCCGGTGCCCGGTCCGCCCTTGACGATCAGGCACTGCTTTTTGCCGCTGCCTGCGCGATGCGCAAGATCGATGGCGGTTTCATAGACCAGCTTCTGGTCGTCGATCATCAGGAACTCGGCGTTGCCCTGCATCATTGATGCCAGGGCATCCGCCAGGTTCTTGCTCGGCTTGATCACACCATGCTCGATGCGATACATGATGTTGTTGCTGTCACCGTACTTGATGTGCTGGCTCAGAAACTTCGAAAGCTTCAAGGCATCCTGCGAAATGAAGACCGGCGCACGGCGCGTGTGATGCTCGTAGAAGGGATCATTGATGGCGTTCCCCTGCTTCATGTTGTGCAGGTAGGCGCAGGGCACCAGGCGGATCGACTCGGAGCGTACCGTCTCGTTGTAGTCTTCGATCAGCGCGCCATAGGACCACGCCTGGTACGACGGATGGTTGGTCTCGCGCACGCCGCCGCCCAGCTGGGTGCGCACGATGGCATCCTTCTTCGTCACCTCGACGGACTGCCACTGTTTCAGCTCAACGATGACCGCTGCATCGTCCCGCTGGTGGTTCTTGCCGGTCAGGATGAAGTCCACACGGCGATTGGTCAGCGGAATGTTGTACTCGATGGCCACTCCCGCCGATGCGGGAATGCCCTCGTCGAGCAGAACGCTCATCATGAAGCGCAGGGAGTTCTCCCACGACGCCACCTCGCTGCGCGGCGAGTTGCGGTTCAGTCTGCGTGCCACCTCGTTCTCGATGGCGTCGGTGATGACGTTGGCTCGTACATCGTCGATGAACTGCTGCTTGGTGGCGTTGTAGACCAGCATACCCTCAAAAGTTCCCTTTTCGGTCAGTTAGTTATAGGTTGTTCGCATGAATGCATTTGACAATTATGCACGCTAGCGGCTGCAACAGCACAGATCAGAACTAAAAGGCTGACAGGGCTGGGGTCTGTGCATACGGGCTTCGGTTCCCAGCCTAACTATCTGTTTTTCGCCGTTTCAGTTCAGCCCGCGCCCAGGCAGATGCTTCTTTCATATCTCGCCGCAGTTCATCCAGCTCTTCGGAAGTCAGCCACCGAACCGCCGGCTCCCCGCTTTCTGGGTGCGTCTCGCCGACCTGCTCGACGGTTTTGTCTTCCAGCTCTTTACGCCGTTGCCAGCGTGTCTTCCCGGTCATGTCTACCTCCTGGCGGAAAGGCGGCCATTGGCCGCCTGAGCTATCGCTGGTCAATGGCTCCCATAATGTCAGAAGCCAGTATCGGAAAATCCCGCCGCCTCTGAAAACGGGGTTCTTCCGGTTCCAGCTCCTACATCGTTGCTAGTGTGCGTGCTGCGTGGTGCCTCCTCGCGGCCCGAGTGGGCCGGACGGTTCACGAAAGCGGCAATCTCTGCCCCAAGGTTCCTCTCTCCCTCGACCGATAGCTCGACAGCAGGTACGAAAGCGGCTTCTGTGTAGGCCTCCCGCTCTTCGTCGAGCATATCCAGGGCTACCATAAAATGGCGTTGTTTCATCGTGAGATCTCCTTAGGTGTCCTGTTGGCCACGGTTCACAAAGCGAGCGATCTCGTCGCTACGGTCCTGCTGGTATTCACTACCGCCCAGGCTGTTACTATCGAATGAGGGAGCAGAGTCGTCCGCTTCTGCGACATCACTATCCCCTTCCGGCTCCATGCCCGCGCGGATGGAGGACGCCAAGCGGCCACCAGCGGTTTGATCGACCTTGCCCTGGAACTTCCCAGCCATCTTCGACCCAACCCCTTTAGCTAGCTCGCCAGCCGTTCCCGCTCCCAAGGATGCTGCTCGCCTGAATCCGCTACCGCCACCAGATCGGGAGCCAGGACCAGCGAAACCAGCCGCCTGCGCAAATGGGGTGTCACCGGTGCCCGCTTCATTTCCGGTGGAGCTGCTGCCACTCCCACCACCCTTGCTGTCACCTCCAGTGCCAAAGCTCGGCACGTCGGCTCCAGACCCAGACATATTGGACTGGGCCTTCTCGAAGGCAGCCTTGATGGCTGACCCGCCACCTACTGCATTCGCCGCACCGCCCAACATTGCGCTCCCAGCCATCTTGCCCGCCGTGAGGGCCATACCTGCCGCTGTCATGGCTGCTCCTACCGCAGCACCGGCACCGAATGACCCGATGCCCATTGCTCCCACACTGCCACCCGACACCAGGCCGGAAATCATCGGTGGAATCTTGTTAACCAGGAACAGCAGGATCACCGAAACAACCAGCATCACGACCAACTCCTGGGACGCCATGTTCTCGCTCAACTGCGAGTAGTAGTGAGTAATAAACTCTCTACCGATGGCGACCAGGAGCACCATTGCCATCAACTGAGCCGCTATGCCGAGAATGGCCTTGTAATAGTTGATCGCCATGTCTGATGTCCAACGGGAGCCGCCAAACCCCAGGAAAAACACTCCCGCATAAAGCAGTATCCAACTGGCGGCTAGCAGCAGGAGCAGGTTGACGGAGATAATCGCCAACACCAGCAATACGGCCAAGGCCATACCTTCCATCACCAACGCAGTGGCAAACTGTTTCCAGCTCAACTCTGACGTAGCCTTCACCGTCTGGTCGTACAGTTCAAAACCGATATCGAGGATACTGGACGGCCCCAAGTTGCTGTTAGAGAGGCCACCGGCCTGTGCCCCAAGGGTTTGCAATGACTGTACAATGGTTCCCGCGATGTTCATGCCCTGAGTCGCGTTCGTCAGCAACCACCAGAAAAAGCCTGTAAAGATGGTGAAACGAACAAGCTCGGCAAAGAACTCACCAATGTCGGCCTTACGCAGTGCCATCATGCCGAACGTCCAGACCATCGAGATCACGACCAGGGTCCAGAACAACCGACTGGCGGCCGCTTCTATGACAGGCCCCCACGTTGATGCCGCGGAATGAAAGCGATCCAACACATCATCCATGATGTTGCTGCTGGATAGCTCCTGAGCCATTGCGGTATCGGACAGCAGGACGACGGCGATCACGCCCAAACCACCAAACACGAATCGTTTCATGCGACGCCCTCCCTCAATATCTGTCGGGGGAGCTGGGCTCAAACTCCCATTCCCGCATGCGTTGGGCCTTCTCGAAAGATCGGCAGGCTTCGGTAAAGGCTTTTCGGTTCGATTCTCGGCTCAGCTCGCGGATAGCCTGCTGAAAGGCAACTGGCGCACACGTGATCGCGCTCGCCTCTGGTACCGTTTCCTGCTCACAACCTACCAAGGCAATAGCTGCCACAAGTGGAATGATCTTCTTCATCGCAGCCTCCTTAATAGCGATCTGCTGCGCTAGGTTGGTAATTCCAGGTACGCATCTGCCTTTCCCGCGCTTCCCCTCTGGCGTTTGCATCCAGTTCGGCGGCAAGACGGGCGGCTTCAGCGTTCTGCTGAGCAATCAGCAAGCTGCGGATTTGCAGAAGTTGGTTGGCCTGGTTACTGGCTAGTTGGTTGGCGTAACCAATGGCGGCAAGTTGGCCATCCGCGCCCTGAGCAGCAAATTGCAGACGTTCAAGCTGTCGAGCATCAGACGCCAGATTATCCTGTTGCTGATCCAGCCCCCGGAAGAGCGCATCGTTGGCCGCTTTTTGCGATTCAGACGCCAGGCGGCGGTTTTCATCCATCGCTGCACGTTCGGCATCCGTGCAACCGCCGCCATTGAAGCAGGGAGAACTCCGGTAATACGCTACGTCTTGGAACTTGCCTAGGTAGGCATCGAGGCTGCCGAGCTGGTTCTGATAATGCTGAAGCGTATTGGTGGCTTGGATCAGATCATTAATCGTGGATTGTGCCCTATCCCAGATATAGGCCGCAGGAGCCATGGTGTTTTGCAACTGGTTTTCATACTGCTGCAACTGCGTCTGGTACTGCTCGATCTGCTTGAGGGTCTGTGAGACGGACTCCATCGCCGTCATGACGTTTTGCTGAAGATTGGTGCCGTCGACGACAGGAATGCCCGCTTGGGCAGGCATGGACGTGGTCAACGCCAAGGACATGATGAGGGCAGCCGTTTTAGCCGCTAAAATTCGTTCTCTTCTCATGATTGAGTGCTCTTAGCTTCATCGTGACTAAGTTGCACTCACCAACCTGTAGCGGCTCACTCATGAAGATTGCGAGCCCCTACCCCTGCCGGAGAACCCAGCGGTGAAGTGTGGACCTCTACAGGGATAGCTCGTCACTTACTATCCCGGCGTCCGACCTGCGCGACACCGTCAGAACGCGCGGCCAATGGTTGTTGAACATCGGTGTCATTGTCCTGGGGAACGGTTAGGCTTCCCAAGGGTTAATCGCATCTACTGTTTGTTGCCGCCTTCCAAAGGGAAAGCACTATAGTGAACGTCCCTTTTGCTGTCTTTTTGCCCTCTTGGCGTCCATCTCTGCCCGTAACTTGGCTTTGCGACGCTCTTGCTCGCTCGGCCCCTGTAGGGGCGGTGCCGGAGTCTTGCCCGTTTGTCCCTCAAGGTGAAGCACATCGGCCCGGGACAGCGATTGCAGCCGGTTCCGGCGCACCGGGGGTGGCGGCTGACCGATGGGCGGCACTCCCGCCCGTTTGCTTCGGGTCTTGGCCGGGGCGATGTTCTCGCCGTTCGCCATGGCTTGGCGCCGACGTTCCAGCTCGGGGTCCGCAAACCGGATAGGCAACTGTCCCTCCGCTGCCGCCTTGATCACCCGCGCTTTGAACTCTGGCGAACCGTTCACGGTGATGCGCTCACCGTAGCGCTCCATGGCCATCCTTAGCGCGTTTTGGATGCCTGCCTGGTCGGACTTCCTGGACACCTGGAGCCGGTCGCCATCGTCGCGCACGGCGCTGGCTCCGGCCCGGTAAATGATGGTGCCTTTCTTGGTGATGTTGTCGATCACCGGCACATGGCCGGGCTTCGCCTGTCCCTCACCCTTCAAGGTGTTGCCCTTGAGGCCCTGGGCGGCCTCTCTGGCTCGCAACGCGGCCAGGGCCTCGATATCGCCCTGCAAGGCTTCCCGTTTTAGCCAGTCGGCCCAGGTGCGGCGCCCGTGTGCTTCATGGATCGCCTGGCGTTCCTCACGGTACTGCTTCTGGGTCGCGTCAATGTCGGCTTTCAGGGCGCTGCTGGCCTGCGCATACAGCACCTTCTTGGTCAGCCTGCCGCTGGTGAGCTTGATGGCCGCCCGCCGGGCCTTGCCCTTCTTCTTAGCGTTCTCTATCCGGCGGTCTTTCTGCCGCCGGGCTTTGTCCAGGGCCGCCGTCTTGTTGGCTGCCGCGCTCTGCTGTTCTGATTTGAACCGGGCGTAAAGCTCGGTGGTGTTCACGCGCAGCCGTACCGGGTCTTTGCGGTACTGGCGGTGGGGCTTGCCCTGTTGCGCCTGGTCAGGCTCGAACGGGCCGAAACGGGCCTCTAGCTTCGGCTTGGAGAAATCCCGCCCCAAGGTGCTCGCCTTGACCGCCGCGTCATCACCGGCCACGACAACCAGCCCATTCCCCCGCGCCCGGAGTTCCAGGCCATTGTCACGCATGACCTGGTGTAGCTCAGCCCAGGACTGCGCGGTTTTGATGTTGTCCAGGCACTCGCGTTTGATCCAACCGATCAGGCTTTCAATACCGGCATGACGCTCCATGTCGGCGGCTCGCGACTCGGCCCCGTGTCGGCGCGGCATGTGGTTGTCCTGCTGCAACCCGTAATCCCGTTCCATGACCTCGCACAGCTCGGCCAGCGTCTGGTGTGGGTAGTATGGTTCGTGGATGATGTTGCGCGTCGGGTGGATCTTGTTGATGGCGATATGGATGTGCAGGTTGTCGGTATCGTTGTGAACGGCACTAATGCGCTGATGCTCTCCAAAGCCCAGCCCCTTGCAAATACGGTCCTCGATGGCCACCAGGGTATCAGCCTCAACCTGTTCCCCGGCCCGGAAGCTGACAATCAAGTGATAGGTCTTGTCGCTCTTCGCTCGGGTATTGGCGAACTGGGTCGCTAGTACCTCGCTGACGGCATCCTGGACCGAATACGCCTCGCAGTTGGTCAGACGTACCGCGCCAAGACGGTGCTCCTTGCTTTGCTCGTCGGTGATGTAGTTCACCAGACCAGCAAAGTCTGACTTGCCCAGGGAGCGCATGGGGACGTGTTTGGCGATCATGAGTGCCAGCCCCACATTTTAGCGGCTAAAAAAATCACGACCTGGCCCTTGGCTGTACCACGGATTTCAATACCTGACTCATTTCCTCCTGAGTGGCTTCGATCCTTCCGAGCAGGCTAAGGATGGTAGCCGCCCCGAAGCGAGCCGTTCTCACGTCATCTGTCAGCCAGAGCTTGAGCAGGCCCCCTAAACGCCCCAAGTCACCATTTACACGAACCAGCTCGCGGACATACTCGTAGTCCATAACGCCATTGACCTGATAGCCCTGCCCCACTTCCCGCAGATAACAAGCAACGCTTAGCCCTGCCTGCCTGGCGTTGGATTCAATCAGTTCTCTCTCTTCCGGAAGGCAGTACACCTTGAGCGGAGTGCTGTTCTTCCGTGTCACCCTTTGCTTCTCACTCATGCCAGCTCCTATCTCAGATTCCATGCCTCGCAGAGCAGGATGTCCGTTGAGCACCGCAGGTGCGAATAAGGACCAGTGAAGAGGAACACCTCGCTTGCGAGGTGGGACTACTTCACACATCCTGCCCGCACTTCAGCGTTGATTTTTGTTGGTACGCCATGTGCAAAGCATCGCTATTTCTCTGCATTACGTTGCACGGGTCTGTTTTTTCCTGTGCATCCGTGACAAACAGTCTCGACCCCTGATGAAGTCGACACTTAAGGCGATAATGCAGCGCTCCAGAAGCGGTAAAGCAGCGATCTAACAGCGATTTTCCCATAGCGGCTCCCTTGCGCTTTCCACATTCAAATACACAGCTTTCCTCGCGGTTTCCGCACGGCCCCTCAAATGTCAATGAATAAGAAGCGCTGCCCCTCAAGTGTCAATGAAAGCGCTCAAGTCTTGCCGACCGCGTTGCGTAGTGCTGTAAGCCCATGCGCGGAGCTCATTCGATGCGGAAGACCCGCTGCCTTGACCGCTCGGTTCGCAACCTCGTGCCCAGCTCGCTCTGCAAGGTCGGCGGGGCTACGATTGCTGTCACTCTCCAGCAGCGCATAGGCCGCTAGTTGTTCGCCATTCATCAACCGATTGACCAAGGCTCCGTACTCCTGGGTGAAGTGACGTTCGAGACGTGACCAAGCCGACAACGCCGTGCTATGCGTAAGCTC
The DNA here is from genome assembly GCF_001662305.1 of Halomonas caseinilytica. GTDB lineage: Bacteria > Pseudomonadota > Gammaproteobacteria > Pseudomonadales > Halomonadaceae > Halomonas > Halomonas caseinilytica. Next base: position 88,873 of record NZ_BDEP01000015.1, on the reverse strand, counting down.
CCACCAGCCAACGGCGCTACCCGCCATCCTCACGGCCTCATGGCTCCAGTGCCATTGGGTAGGTTCATGAGCATGGGCTCATACCTCATGCCACGCCACCTCCAGACTAGGCATTCCAAAGTCCTCTGGGCGCGGTTCACAGTGAACCGCGAATGCAGCAGGCTGCGGTGGCCAAGATTCGTTACCCATCCGCGTTGCTTCCTGCACCGCCTCACGACATCGTTGGATCCCCAACTCCAGGTGTCGGCGAGTCAGAAAAGCCAGCTCAGCCATCCAGACACCTGATTCATCGAAGGCGCCCCACTGGCTCGTGAACTTCCAGCCGAACAACACACCCAGGGCATCAAACAACTGATCCACGTCAGCTTCTCCGATCAGCGGGCCAGTCTTCGTCGATGATGCCCCCACTCTGTTGAGCTTTGGCGCGTGCGCGTGCTTCTGCGGCGGTAACACGGCGAGATGGAGTGCGTTGGCGTCGATGTCCATTAGCGAGTCCTCCGGTAGTGGGCTGAGCTGCGAGCACATCTTTGCGCAGCCAGTCGGCAAGCTTGGTATGCCAGGCAGCCGTACTGGCCGTGCGACCAGTATCGGCATGGTGGGCCGTGAACTTGGCGAGCTGATATCGCTCGGGAGCCAGATCAGCTGAGAGACCTGCTCGTAAACAGGCCATCGACAGCTCAGTAGGGTCCGGCGTCCATTCGAGGGTCATGGGAAAGCGATCAGAACGTATTGGGATGGCTGACGAAGATTCCTGAAGAGGAACTGCGTCACTGTTCTGATCCGCTCGACCAAGCATCGACTCTCCCGCCTGAGAGTGAGAGAGGTTCATTGATGGTTCATTGGTGGTTAGGGGGACACCAGATGTCCAGGGGCCCTGGTCACCAGGTGTCCGGGGGCCCCGGACTCCACGTCCCTGGGGGGTGGACTCGGTGTCCAGGGGGGTGTAAGTCCTCTCCGCGACTCGATTTGCCAGTCTCAGTTGATACAAGTTACTGGTCTGCCCCGCCGCATTCCGACGCGGCTGGATGCTGAGTAACTGATGCTCTTCGAACTCACGCAACCAACGGCGGACGCTCTTGGTACTGGACTCACAGCGGCGTGCCAGAGTGGAGATGGCTGGCCAACACACCCCTTCTTCGTTGGCGTTGTCGCTCAACGCGACCAACAGCAGGCGACGCCCAGCCTTGTTATCACGCTCGCTCAGGTAGCTCAGTTGGACATCCCATGCCCAGTTCATGGCGACAATGCTCACGCCTCACCCCTTCGTGCCCGCCTCACTTTGCCGCTCTAATCGATTCAGGCCTCATCAATCAGCCCTGCAACGTCAGTTGCACGGAAATAGACACGCCTTCCAACCTTCCTCTTGGCGGCATTCCATTTCACAGCAAACTCTGACTGGCTCTGCAAAGATATTCGGAGACCATCGGGACTACGCTTCAATAATTCCGACAAATCGGTCAGGGAGAGCAATGGCCCATAACGTTCAAGCAACTGTTCTTCGGTTGTCATAACCACCTCAAGATAGCGCATAGCGAGATTACGCTTTTAATATCTACGCCAACTTGCGGTTATTTTCAAGCAATTGATTTAAAAGAAAAAGTATAGCTATACCTACCTTAAAAAAGTTCACCTATACTTTCCTAAAAGCACTCGCATTAATTAAAAAAGCCACCATACTTGAATATAAAAACTTAAGCAGCAGCCCAGGCATTCACGCCCCTCAAGTGTCAATAATTACCTTGAGTAAATCGCCTTACGCACGGGGCTTGGTCAGAGCACTTCATTTCATTGACACTTGAGGGGCGGTTTTTACTCAGGCCTCTGGAAGCATAGAGACATGCGCCGTGTACGGGGAAAGACTAGACAGGAAACAGATGGGTGGTGCGATCATGTTAGGCCGCGCCATATGAGAAAAAATTTAGCCGCTAAAACCGCATCTCTACAGCACAGCCTTAAGCACGATTCTACTTTGTTGGCTCGGTGTAGTATGTTGTAGTAGTATACTACAACATACTACACACTACATACTCGCTAGATTTCGCCATCGAATGAGTCATTGGTAGAGTTTTTCCATCGCCACTGCAGTTCATCTTCATCATTGAGAATAAAAAGTCCTGACCAAATAGCGACCCAAAATTGCATTGTCACTAGCCACGGCCTACCCATGATCCATCCAATGCCTCTCACCCCTGAAACCCACAATGGTTCGCGACGGGGAAATTTTGTAGAGGGGCTAATAACTCTCAACTTAGGAGCCCCAAACCCCCATCGCCAGTAGTCTTGCAGCCTTTGCTTCGCCCATTTTATAGAGTTACAGTTCCACCAAACGCCCCATCGAAACTTCCACTCATCGTGCATCAGCCAGCTATGTGTCAAATAGGAAACTTGAGAATCGAATTGAGAGATCACCTCCCCCCCTTCAAGCTCTACTTGACACTTACGGAACTGTACAGACTCGATAGAAAACATCATTTTGTTATCCGATAACGTAATCAACTCCTAGCATGGCACATTCACCATGCTGCATACGATGGGACGCTCATCAATGTCACTCAAACAGATCTTTTCTTGATAGCGAATTCCTCCTCCAGCAGCCTCAAAGAATACTTCAAGATTTGAAATATTATGTTTTTTTGAGCGAAAAGCCACCTTCGATACTTTCGCATCGGCATCAGTAGGCTTTGCTAACTGTAAGGAGTATTCCAGATAGCTCCCCAGAGGTATCCATCTTGCCCCCAAATGGTGACGACGAGCCCAAAGCTTATGGGAACGACGATAAGTTTTGAGCAAAAGGAACCTAGTTGTATAACCCCAAAGCCAAGAAAGAGCCTTCGCTATTAAGCCAAACGGCATTGGAATAGACATACCTACCCAACCTTCTACTTATTTATTACCGACCACTCTTTTTTTAAACCTAGGAGTATTTTCAAAATCAAAGTCTTGACCAAACACCTCAGTAATTCGCCCCATGATTACCTCATAATCCTCCTCAGCCCGATTACGCGCCCAACATTGGCTATTATTCTCAATATTTTCATCCAAACTGATTAGCTCATTACGTCCAAAAAGTGCAATATACTTTGGAATTGCAACCTGAAACCTTTTGTCTGCTTGTGAGTAGCTTAAGCTTGATGTGTAGTAGCCTATTACTATGGAGCAAAAAAGTTCTTGCCATTCATCAGAGTCGGATAAATTCAACAGAGCATCAAACTGTCTATTAGTAAAATCCGGGTGATCCTCACCTATAACCCAGGCTTTCACATCTTCACCATGCTGCAACAAACTCTCCTTGACAAACCACCCCATCGTTTTTCCAACATCATCCGTCTTAATGCAATGATCAATTTTCATACGAGCATCTTCACTTAAAAGTGAGTATACGCTTGTATTTTCTGAAATATAATAAACCAAAAAAGACAATGGATTTCCAGATGAAGCTACATTACCATAATAATCTTTATCCCCATCAACTTCTCTTAGAATAAAGTCAGGGTTTCTATTTGACAACACCTTAAGCGCATTTAAGTTAACACGCCTGTTTTTCTCGCAACTATCATCTTCCAGCTTAAAAACAAGCTTCCATAAAGTGCGAAACATACGAACTTCAACAGCCGGCTTCGTCCGGCTCAAATATCTACTCTCTATATATCTTTTAACCTTTTCCTGAGAATTCAAAATCGCAGAATTTTCGGAAAGATCTTCCAGAAGCTCTGTCATGACTCGCTGAGTATAGAAAGGGGGCTTGACTAACAGACCTTCGAGAGTATTTCTAAGCAAAGACCTTGCAGTCTCTTTGTTGGGAGAGTGTAGCTCACGTTCGGAATTTAAAACTGGGTGTGCCGAAAGGTGCCTTTGCTTCTGGAGGTATCTTAAATTTTCGTATTCATAAGAATCAAGCAAATACGTTTTTTCGTGAGCTTCATCCAGCAGCTTCAACTCCCACGATGAAGTCTTATAGTCCTTTTCCTGTATACCTGAAACTTCATTCAGAATCTCTTTGGCAGCCGCATCATCGTATAAATCCACAAGGCTTTGCAGTTTATAGACAATATCACATATTGCTACTGACCAAAGCATAACAACAGCAGAGCGATAGTTACCATTATTGTAAGACGACAAGACCTCTTCAAAGTACCCTTTCGTTTTTCCATAGTGGATCTGTTCAGCCTTTCGCTCAAGAGAGAATTCATGCATAGGGGAATCCAATAATTAATAAATAAAATCTTAAATATTATTCAGTCTATCCAGCTTCAAAACCAAATCCTCAGCTCGCAGGTGCGTATATCGCCTCAGCATCTGCATGGACTTGTGACCACTGATTGCCGCTACCTCTTGGTCAGACAGCCCTGCTTCTACTAATCGGCTGACTGCCTCATGTCTTAAGTCGTGGAAGCGAAAATCACTGAGCCTAGCTTTCTTTTTCGCCTGGTTCCAGAGTTTGGTATAGGCGTAGGGGGCGCGCTTGCCATCCTTTCCAGGCTCGCCAAAGAACACCAGGTCGCAATCGATTGGCCGCACAGGATTGCTCAGCGCCTCCTTAAACACTTCGGTGGCAGCTTGGGTCAGCGGCACCAGGCGGGCTTCGTTGTTCTTGGTGTCCGTGAGCCGCACCACGCGGCGTTTCACGTCGACCTGGGAGCGAGTGAGGGTCAGGATCTCCGAGGAGCGCATACCCGTCTCCAAGGCGATTCTGGCGATCCAGGCCAGCATGGGGTTGCTGTGCTGCCGTAGCACGGCGAACAGACGCTTCTCCTCGTCGGGGCTCAGGCGTCTGTCGCGGCCTTCCCCAGGACTGGGTTTGCGGATGTTCTGGACGGGGTTGTAGGTCAGGCCGAGGCCCCATTCCTGGATGGCCACGGTGTAGAGATGGCCAAGCAGGGCGAGTTCCAGGCGCACGGTGTTGGGGCTAATGGGCTGTCCCCGACGCCCCAGGCTGTTGAGCCGCGTGTCGCGGTAGTTGGCGATCAGTTCCGGCGTCAGGGCCGCCAGGGAGTATTTGCCCAGGTGCTCAATCAGCGTGTTGGCCTTTTGGCGTTCGCTCTTTTGGGTGCTGGGCTTCTTGGTAGGGGTAACGTCCGCGAGGTAGCGCTTGAGTGCCGCTTCCAGCGTCATCCGCTCCGAGGCGCTGCGTTGGATATAGACGCCACGCACCATTTCGTCTTCGGTGCGGCGTGCCCAGTCCTGGGCGTCACGCTTGGTGCGGAAGGTCTTGGCGGTGGTCGGCCAGCCGGTCTTGCGGATGACGGCTTTCCAGCTGCCGGCAGGGGTCTTGACGATGGTGGCCATGAAGGTCTCCAGGGGGCTGAAGGATCGGCACTGTACCGAAACTGTACCCTTGGACTATGGGACTCACCATAGAAAATTCTTAAGTAGTTGATCTAAATGGTGGGCCCAGCTGGACTCGAACCAGCGACCAAGGGATTATGAGTCCCCTGCTCTAACCAACTGAGCTATAGGCCCGTATCAGCGGCTGCGTATGATATCGAAAGCCGCCGGCCGAGACCAGTGGCGATTCCTCATGCCACCCCAGGCAGGCGAATCGACATGATCCAGCTCATGTCCCTGCAATTCCGTACACGCCGATTAAGGTCACGCCCCGAGGCCCGCCTGCCCCAATCCCTTTGCATGCACCGTCTCATCGCCTGCTGGGGCTCAGTCCGACCCTCAGGCCCCGATGAAGACCAAGTGCGCGACGAGTTCCTCTGCCTCTGTTGATAATGCTTATCAATGTCATATTTGTTCACTATAATGCCGCCCGTCCCGAAACATTCCGTTCCGTTCTGCTCAACACAATTTACAAGGCACGACATGCAACCCATTCGCTTGACAGCCGGGCTCACGGCACTGGTCGGTACCCTGCCCAGCCTGGCACTCGCCCAAGACACCACCGAACAAGACACCATGGTCGTGGTCGGTTCTCGCACACCTACCGAAATCAGCCAGATACCCGGTGCGGTCTGGGTGATCGGCCAGCAGGAACTGCAAGACCAGATCCGCGCCGGCGCCGATCTCAAGACCGCACTCGGCAAGCTGGTACCCGGGTTGGACCTGGCGCCCCAGGGGCGCACCAACTACGGCCAGAACATGCGCGGCCGCACCGCCCAGGTGCTGATCGACGGCGTCTCGCTGAACAGCTCACGCGGCATCTCGCGACAGTTCGATTCCATCGATCCCTTCAATATCGAGCGCGTCGAGGTGCTTTCCGGCGCCAGCAGCCTGTACGGCGGCGGGGCAACCGGTGGCTTGATCAACATCATCACCAAGAAAGGGGAACGCGAAGGCTTCCACCTGGCCACCGAGACCAGCGTGACCTCCGGGTTCAACGACGCTGACGACCTGAGCTATCGCCTTGCCCAGTCGATCAGCGGTGGCACCGAGAACGTCAAGGGTCGCATCGCCGCCGCCTACGAGGACAATGGTCGCCACTACGACGCCAATGGTCAGGAAATCTTCCCCGACATCGCCCAGACCGATCTACAGGACAATCGCAGCATCGATGTCATGGGCAATCTCGACATCCGCCTTGCCGAACAGCAGACCCTGCAACTTGCGGCCCAGATCTACGAATCCGGTTACGAGGGGGATCGTGGCGTCTACTTCCCCAACTTGGGAGCCACCACGCCGAACCTCGACGATGCCGAGATCCGCGACGGCTATAACTCCGACCGCGACCCGGCCACCGACCGCAAGATGGTCAACCTGCAGTATCATCACGGCGACCTCCTCGGCCAGGACTTCTACCTGCAGGCTTATCATCGTGAGGAAGAAGCCAGCTTTCAGGCCTTCCCCTATCCGGTTGAAGGCGGCTACCAGTTCAAGGCCTCCAAGCAGAACACCGATCTCTCCGGGCTCAAGGCACTGTTCGATGCCAACCTGACCGACAGCCTGACGCTAACCTATGGGCTGGACCTCGACCGCGAGTCCTTCGATGCCAACCAGATGTCATTCGACAAGTCGGCCTCCGATGCCAGTGGCGGTCTGGTACAGCAGGATGCCGGGACCGCACCGCGCTATCCGAGTTACCAGGTCGATGGCCTCTCCGCCTTCGCCCAGAGCGAATGGCAGGTCACCGAGGGGCTGCAACTTTCCGCCGGCGTGCGCCAGCAGCACATGGATGTCGAGGTCGAGGACTTCCAGGGCGTCCCCGGTGGTGAGAACGATTATGACGCCACCCTGATCAACGCCGGCGCGCTCTACGACTACGGCAACGGCCACCAGAACTGGCTGCAATTCAGCCAGGGCTTCGAGCTGCCCGACCCGGCCAAGTACTACGGCAAGAGCGCCGAGGTGAGCGTGGCCGAAAACCCGCTCTCCGCCATCAAGACCGATCAGGTCGAGATCGGCTGGCGTTATCGCGGTGCCGACTGGATGACTCAGGCGGCGCTCTACTACGCCTGGTCCGACAAGGCCGTGGAGAATGCCGAGGACCTCAGTGTCAGCGTGGTCGAGCAGAAGAAGCGCGACTACGGCTTCGAGGGCTCGGTGACCCGTTATTTCGACAACGGCTTCGAGGTCGGCAGCACCTTGCACACGGTCCGTTCCGAGCAGAAGAACGAGGCTGGCGACTGGGAAAAGCGCGACGCCCGCTATGCCTCGCTCTCCTCTGCCACGGCCTATGTCGGCTGGCATGATCCGAATGGCGAGCGTTCCGCACGCCTGCAGGCCAGCCATGCCTTCGACCTGGAAGATGCCGACGACCGCGAGATCGATGGCTACACTACCCTGGATCTGTCCTTGAGCCAGCGCCTGCCGGTGGGCGAGCTCAGCCTCGGCGTCTCCAACCTGCTCGACGAACAGTACTCCACCGTCTGGGGTCAGCGCGCGGCGATGTTCTACTCGCCCTACTATGGCCCGGAGTACCTCTACGACTATCAGGGACGCGGGCGGACCTATACGCTCGGTTGGTCAATGAGCTACTGAGCGCCCGGGCGGTGAGCGGCGGGGACGTGCGTGTCGTCCCCGTTCTCGCCGGATCTCACGGCGCTGCGGCCTCGTGATTTGGATCGTCCATCTGACCAGCAGTTTTGATAACGATTCCTATTTATTTTACTATCCCGACACGTTCCTCTTCGACGGTGGCCCATGTCCTTCGCGCTGTCATCGCTGTATATCGGCCCCATGGCACAGTTGATGCCGCCGCGCGTCTCGACTCGCACCGCGCCAGATACCGTCGCGGCCAGCGAGTTGCTGGACCCGGCGCGCCTCGAGGCGCTGATGGCCGATTTCAATGCTCACTACCCCGGGGGTGATCGCCGCGCCCTGGTCTCGATATGGACCAAGTGGCACTTCGCCAGCCTGGCCGCCACGAGCCTGGCCGCCAATCTGATCCTGGAGCGCGACCTTCCCCTAGCACTGGACGATCTGCGCCTGGTTCTGGCCCCGGAAGGCCATGTCGCCGGATTGTGCCTCAAGGACGAAGGTCGCCCCTTGGCCGAGCTGGAAGGCACGGCTCGCTTCACCACCCTGATCGATGATCACCTGACACCCTTGATCGAAGGCCTGGCAGCCTATGCCGGGGCCTCCCCCAAGGTGTTCTGGAGCAATGTCGGCAACTACTTCGAGTATTTCGTCAGCGTCCTGCCGATGCATCCCATGGCCTCCTCGGCCATGGCCGAACCGGCCCATCACCTGATGGCATCCCGCACCCTGGCTGACGGACGTCGCAACCCGCTGTACCAGCCGGTGCATTATGTCGAAGCAAGCGAGGCCTCCCCCAAGCGAGTGCGTCGCTTGTGCTGCATCCGCTACCTGATCGACGAACTGGGCTATTGCGAGAACTGCCCGCTGGAGTGCCGGGAGCGCCGTCGTCATCAGACGGAGTCGACATGACAGGCCTCGCCTCTGATCGCCAGCGTGTCCAGGCCCATACCTCGCGAGACCTCAGAGCTTATGGACAGCGCTACGGCATCGACTATCACTTCCCAGACCTTGGAGCTCGGCCACGTACCGTGGTGCGTGGACGCGTGCAGGAACTCTCCCCCGGCCCGGGCATGCAACTGGTGGCCTCCGACGTCGAGGTACTGGAGCGCTACGACTCCCGTTCCCGGGCGCCGGCCCCCTTATCGATCATCGTCATGCTGGAAGGAGCGGCCGATGTCAGCCTGGGAGGCGACCATCTGACGTTGCGCTCCGGCATGGCACTCAGCGTTCAGCTCGACGACCGCCATGGCCTGAACGCCGTGCAACCCGCCGGACAACACATCCGCGCCCTGACCCTGGGGCTCGATGAGTCTCGGCTGACCACCATGGCCGGCGAGCCGATGCCCTGCCAGACATCACGCATGCGCGCCTGGCGACTGCCGGGAACGCTGCGCAGCGCCCTCGAGGAAGCCATCACCACACCACTGGAAGGCGCCGCCCGACGCCTGCAGTTCGAGGGGCTGAGCCTGCAATTGCTGGCCCATGGCCTGCCCGAGGCTCGCCGAGGAGCGGTCACCCTCCCCACGCCGGGCGAACAACAACGTCTTGAACGGGTTCGCGAAGCCCTGCGAGCCGACCCCGCCCGCGAGCATCGGCTCGATGCCCTGGCCGAGCTCGCCGCCATGAGTCCGGCCAGCCTGAGGCGCAAGTACAGCGCCGCCTTCGGCAAAAGCGTCTTCGAGGATCTACGCGAATACCGCCTTGCCCTGGCCAGGGACTACCTGGCGCGCGGCTTCAGCGTGCAGCAGGCCGCCCACTTCTGCGGCTATCGCCACGCCAGCAACTTTGCCACCGCCTTTCGGCGCCATTACGGCGTCTCGCCGAGTTCCCTCGCCGACGCTTCTTGAGCGTTGCGCATCGGCATGTGAGCGCTCCCCATACGTACGACGCTCCACTAAAAGCAATAATTCTCATTACACAAGAGAGGCGCTGAATACATCACCGAGCATAGTGAAGCGCAAGGCGCACACGGAGCACAGAAAGCGAGATATAACACCTCGTTAGGCGAGCTTTCGAGTACGCGCAACGCAGCGATTTGCATGCGCAGGCATTTATTCAGTGCTTCCCAAAGCTTCTTGGCCCGATAACAGCACAACCCGACAGGATACCTGCATGTTCCGACCCACTCCCCTGGCGCTCGCCGTCGCCCTGGCGGCCTCCGGTAGCTCACTGGCTGTCCAGGCCCAGCAGACCGAGCAGCTCGGCACCGTGACCGTCACCGGTACGGCGGCGACCAAGACCGAAACCCCCTTCAGCGAGACGCCCCAGGCCATCTCCATCATCGAGAACGACGAGTGGGAAGAGCGAGGCGCCGAGACGGTCCAGCGCGCCGCCAACTATACGCCCGGCGTCTTCACCAACCAGATCGGCGCGTCCAATCGCTACGACTATATCGTGATGCGCGGCTTCTCGGATGGCAGCATCAACAACACCTTTCTCGATGGCCTCAAGGTGATGGGCGATGCAGGCTCCTTCAGCTCGATGGCTATCGATCCTTACTTTCTCGAGAGCATCGAAGTGGTCAAGGGGCCTGCCTCGGTGCTCTATGGCCGCGCCTCCCCTGGCGGCCTGGTGGCGCTCACCAGCAAGCGTCCCGAGTTCGAGCAATCAGGCCAGATCCGTCTTGGCGCCGGCAACAATGCACAAAAGAACGCCGCCTTCGATCTCACCGGTCCTCTGGACGACGAGCGCCGCCTGGCCTATCGCCTGACCGGCCTGGCGCGCAGCGCCGATACCCAGTTCGGCCCGGTAGAAGAAGAACGTTACACCCTGGCGCCCTCACTCACCTGGGACGCCACCGATGACACCAGCCTGACGCTGTACGCCTATCTGCAGAAAGACCCCGAAGGCGGCTACCACTCAGGCCTGCCCTTTGCGGGCACCATTGAGGATCACGCTGGGCGTCGACTCTCCAATACCTTCTTCGAAGGCGAGGAAGACTTCGAGAACTTCGAACGCGAACAACGGATGTTCGGTTATGCACTGGAACACCGCTTCAGCGACGCCCTGACCTTCCGACAGAACGCCCGCTACCTGAACGCGGACGTCACCATGGACCAGGTCTACGCCTATGGCTGGGCCAACGACACCGACCTCATCCGTTACTACTCCGGTGGCCAGGAAGATCTCGAGGCCTGGACCATCGACAACCAATTGCAGGCCAACCTGCAGACCGGCGCTGTCGAACACACTCTGCTGTTCGGTGCCGACTATCAGCAGCGCGAGAATGACGTACGCTGGGACTACGGCACCACCGATCCCCTCGACGTCACCGACCCGCAGTACGGCAGTGACGTCTCCATCTACCAGACCGACGACCAGCAGCGAGATCTCAACCAGACCGGCGTCTACCTGCAGGATCAGATAGCCGTCGGCAACTGGCACATGGCACTGGGCCTGCGTCACGACTGGGTCGACATCGAGAACACCAATGAAGGCACCGGCACCACCAGCGAACTGGACGACACCCAGCTCAGCGGCCGTGCCGGCCTGCTCTATGCGTTCGACAATGGCGTCTCACCCTACCTCAGCTACTCAACTTCCTTCTCGCCCAATGCCTATACCGACGAGAATGGCGACCTGCTGGCCCCCACCGAGGGGGAACAGGTCGAAACCGGCCTGAAATTCCAGCCGGAGGGCACCCGGGACCGCTACAGTATCGCGCTGTTCCATATCTCCCAGGAGAACGTCGCGACCAAGGACCCCAACGAAAGCTTTTATCGCGCAGTGGGCGAGATCGAATCCCAGGGCGTCGAGCTCGAGGCCCACACCCAGTTGACCGACAACCTGCGTCTGCAGGCCGGCTACAGCTACACCGACGTAACCTACGCGAAGACCGAAGACGACACCCAGGGCAACACCGCCAACCAGGTACCGCGCCACCAGGCCAACGTCTGGGCCAACTACGCCTTCGACCGCGGCACCCTGGCGGGCCTGGATGCCGGACTGGGGGTACGCTACCACGCCGACATCTATGCCGATGAGGAGAATACCGAGAAGGTCCCCGACTACACCCTGGTCGATGCCACCCTCGGCTATGACCTCTCCCGGGTAGGCCTGGAAGGCGTCTCGGCACGGCTCAACGTCAGCAACCTGCTCGACAAGGAGTACGTCGCCTCCTGCTACGACCTCAACTACTGCTACTTCGGTGCCGAGCGCAGCGTAAAGGCCACTGTCAGCTACGATTTCTGATCAAGACCGATCTCCTAGACGAACACCGGCGGCCGAGGGCCGCCGGTTTTTTTGGTTCATCGCACTTTGCCGCTCGGCCGCGCTGCACCAAGGCCTCGTAGGCGCATAGGGCAACTAAAAGGTGGCGTCTGCCGCGGCGATCTCGCCAGTCTGCACGCGCCATTGGGCCGCATATCGACCTTGTCGCGACAGCAGCTCATCGTGACGCCCACGTTCGACGACGCGCCCGGCCTCGACGACCGCGATCTCGTCGGCATGCACGATGGTCGAGAGCCGGTGGGCGATCATGATCACCGTGCGGCCATGGCCGATCCGCGCCAGCGAGCGCTGGATGGCCGCCTCGGTCTCGTTGTCCACGGCGCTGGTCGCCTCGTCCAGCACCAGGATCGGCGGATCCTTGAGCAAGGCCCGAGCCAGCGACAGCCGCTGGCGCTGGCCGCCGGAAAGCCGTACGCCACGCTCGCCGACCGGCGTGTCGAGCCCTTGCGGCAGCGTCTGGATGAAGCCCCAGGCCTCGGCAGTGCGAGCCGCCTCGATCACCTCATTCTCATCGGCCTCGGGGCGACCGTAGGCGATGTTGTCGCGCACCGTGCCCTCGAAGAGATAGACATCCTGGCTGACCAGGCCGATGGCCTCGCGCAACGAAGAAAGGGTGAGCGTCTCGATCGGCTGGTCGTCGATCAGCACCCGCCCCTCTGCCGGATCCTGGAAGCGCAGCAGCAGCTTGATCAGTGTCGACTTGCCCGACCCCGTAGCACCCACCAGGGCCAGGGTGTGGCCGGACGGCACCTCGAGATCGACATCCTCGACCCCGGCGCCGGATTCGGCGTAACGAAACCCCACGCCTTCGAAGCGCACCGCGCCATGCACCGGACGCGCCAGATCGGAACCGCCGGCGTCATGCACCTGGATCGGCGTGGCCAGTAGATCGAGGATACGCCGAGTGCTGGCCATGGCCCGTTCGAACAGATCGATCACCTGGGCCAGCCCGGTCAGCGGCCACAGCAATCGCTGGGTCAGGAACACCAGCACGCCATAGGCGCCGACATTGAGGTCACCACGCAGGGCCATCATGCCGCCCACCGTGAAGGTCGCCAGAAAGCCGGTGAGGATCGCCATGCGAATCACCGGGATGAACGCCGAGCTGATGCGGATCGCTCGGCGGTTGGCTTCCACATAGGCCTCGCTGGTCTGACGCAGGCGCTCGGCCTCGCGCGCCTCGGCGGTGAAGCTCTTGATCGTCGCGATGCCCGCCAGGTTGTTGGACAGCCGGCTGGCCAGTTCGCCGACGCGCTCGCGGACTTCCGCGTACAGCGGCCCGGCCTTGCGCTGGAAGAAGAAGGCCCCCCAGATGATCAGCGGAATGGGGGTAAAGGCCAGCAGCGCGATCAGAGGCGAGAGCACGAAGAACACCGCTCCCACCGCCACCACGGTGACTCCGACCTGGATCATGGAATTGGCGCCACCGTCGAGGAAGCGCTCGAGCTGGTTGACGTCGTCATTCATGATCGCCACCAGGCGCCCCGAGCTCTGCGACTCGAAGAAGCTCATGTCGAGGCGTTGCGCGTGTTCGTAGGCATCCTGACGCAGCTCGGCCTGCAAACGCTGAGCCAGGTTGCGCCACAGGATCTGGTAGAGGTACTCGAACAGCGACTCGCCGGCCCAGATCAGGAAGGTCAGCACGCCGAGCACCAGGATCTGCTCGCGGGCCGTGGTGAACCCTAGCCCAGCGACGAAGCTGTCCTCCTGGTTGACCACCACATCGATGGCCACCCCGATGAGAATCTCCGGGGCGATATCGAACAATTTGTTGATGATCGAACAGACCGTGGCGGCAATGATGTGTCGTCGATGCCCTCGGGCATAACGCAACAGGCGGCCCAGGGCCTGGAAACTACTTCGACTCGACATGCATGGTCCTCCTTGAGCGCACGGGACACCTCGACACGCAGACAAACGAAAAACGCCAGGGCCGGCGAAGAACCGACCCTGGCGAATCTGGTAGCACCGCATATGGGCGCGATCAGGCGATGCCTCAGGCAGTGGCAGCCTGGTAGCGACGCTCGACTTCGTCCCAGTCAACCACGTTGAAGAAGGCCGCGATGTAATCGGGACGCTTGTTCTGATACTTCAGATAGTAAGCGTGCTCCCACACATCCAGGCCCAGCACCGGGGTGTTGCCGTGCATCAGCGGGCTATCCTGGTTCAGGGTGTTCTCGACCACCAGCTTGCCTTGCGGGTCGACACTGAGCCAGGCCCAGCCGCTGCCGAAGCGACCCAGGGCCGCCTTGGTGAAGGCATCCTTGAAGGCGTCGAAGCCGCCCAGCTCGCTGTCGATGGCCTCGGCTACCTTGCCTTTCGGCTGACCGCCGCCCTGCGGCGACATCATCTGCCAGAACATGGAGTGGTTGGAGTGGCCGCCGCCGTTGTTGATCACGGCCTGACGCTTGTCGTCGGGCACGCGATCGAGATTGGCGACCAGCTCGTCCACCGGCACTTCCTCGAGTCCGGTACCCTCGAGCGCGGCATTCAGATTGTTCACATAAGTCTGATGGTGCCGCGTGTGGTGGATCTCCATGGTCTGAGCATCGATATGGGGTTCCAGGGCATCGTACTGGTACGCAATCTCGGGCAGTGAATGCGGCATGATGAAGCATCCTCCTCGTTGATGAATGGTCGCGGGACCGCGACTCGTCGCATACAAGAGTATGGCAAATCAGGACCCTAGACACTAACGCAAAATGATTATCAATTTTCCATAGATTTTCTTCATCGCCCCTATTGGGCGAATATTGATAACCATTCTTATCTGCTTTAGTCTAGCCGGGCGCGAGGCCGTCGATAACGCTCTCACGCTCCCCAAGAGATGTGGAGTCCATCATGTTCGAAGTCAAGGCCGCGACCTTCGAGGTCAACGGCAGCCGACTGTTGCATCCCACCGACCTCAGCTTCGACGAGGGACGGGTCTATGGCCTGATCGGTCATAACGGCTCCGGAAAATCGACACTGCTCAAGCTACTGGCCCAACAGCAACCCGCCAGTCACGGCGAGGTGCGCTTCGACGATCGCCCCCTGGCCCGCTGGGGCCACCGCGAGTTCGCTCGCCAGGTCGCCTACCTGCCCCAGCACCTGCCCAACGCGGAGAACCTGACCGGTCGCGAGCTGATCGGCTTCGGCCGCTACCCCTGGCACGGCCTGCTCGGGCGCCATACCCGCGAGGACCAGAAGCAGGTCGAGCGGGCCATCGCGCTCACCCACACCCAGCCCTTTGCCGACCGGCTCGTCGATACCCTCTCCGGCGGCGAACGCCAGCGCGTCTGGCTGGCCATGCTACTGGCCCAGGGCAGCCGCTTCCTCTTGCTCGACGAGCCCCTGGCGGCCCTCGACATCGCCCACCAGGTCGAGGTTCTGGCACTGGTGCGCCAGTTGTGTCGTGAACTCGGCCTGGGCGTGATCATCGTGCTGCATGACGTCAACATGGCGGCGCGCTACTGCGATCACCTGGTGGCCCTGCACAGCGGTCGAATCCTCGCCCAGGGCAGCCCCGGGGAGATGATGGACGATGCTACCCTCGAGGCCATCTACGGCATTCCCATGCGTGTCATGTCCCATCCCGGTGGAGAACATCCCATCGCCGTCGTTCATTGACCCCAATCCATGACGTCATGCTCCTGAGTTTCGGTCCCGTCCTCCGCTCCACCGCGTACCGTCGCGCCACCCTGCGTGGGCTGGCCGTCTCGCTGCTTCTCGGCTGTCTCATCGTCGCGCCGACTGCCCTCGCCGCCTCGCCCCGCATCGCGACGCTCGACTGGACGCTCGCCGAGACCTTACAGGCACTCGGTACGCCGCCCACGGCAGTCGCCCAGGTCGATGCCTACCACGACTGGGTCGGCGAGCCGCACTTGCCCGACACGGTGGCCGACCTCGGTCTGCGCACCCAGCCCAATCTCGAGTTGCTCGCGGATCTCGATCCCGACCAGATCCTGATCTCGCCGATGTTCGCCAATCTGAGGCCACGCCTGTCACGCATCGCCCCGGTCAAGAACTTCACGCTCTATACCCCCGGGCGCGACACCTGGCAGGAAATGCGCGAGCTGACACGCAGCGTCGCCGACCAGGTCGATCGGTCACAGGCCGGCGAACGGTTGATCGCGTCCACCGAGACTCGCATCGCCGAGCTGCGTGACCGGCTGCCCGAGCAGGTCCCGCCCCTGTTGGTGATCCAGTTCATGGATGCGCGTCACGTCCGCGTCTTCGGCGACAATGGGCTTTACCAGGCGGTACTGGAACGCCTCGGCCTCGACAATGCCTGGCCCGGCGAGACCAACGCCTGGGGCTTTTCGTTGGTCGGCATCGAGGCGCTGGCGAATCTGGATGCTCGCCTGGTGGTGGTCGAGCCATACCCCGCCGGCGTCCGTGAGACGCTCGACCGCAGCGGGCTCTGGCAAGGATTGATACAGGAAAGCCGGGGCGAGCCCCTGGTGCTGCCGCCGGTCTGGAGTTTCGGCGCCCTGCCCTCGGCACAGCGCTTTGCTGAGCAACTCACCGCTGCGCTGGAGGCTCCCCATGCTCGCTAGGGCATCGTTTCGCCTGACCCCTGGCCTCGCCTGCGTCTTGCTCTGCCTGGCACTCGTGGCACTGGCCGCGACGAGCCTGAACGCCGAAACGGGGCTCGCCACCGGCCTTCAGGCCCTGTTCGGCGACGCCAACCTCACGATGGATGCTCTGGTCCTGCACTTCAGCTGGTGGCCGCGGCTGGTCATGTCGCTGCTGGCCGGCGGCGGCCTGGCCCTGGCAGGCGTCTTGATGCAGCAGGTACTGCGCAATCCCCTGGCGGCGCCCACCACCCTGGGGGTGGCCAGCGGTGCCAACCTGGCCCTTATGGTCGCCACCCTGTTGGCCCCCGGACTGCTGGGCTGGGGACGCGAATGGGTCGCGCTGCTCGGCGGGGGCTTGTCCATGGCGCTGGTGTTCTCGCTGGCCTGGCGACGCGGCCTGGCGCCGGTGATCGTGGTGCTCGGCGGTCTGGTGGTCAATCTTTACCTGGGGGCACTGGGCATCGTGCTGTTGCTCTTCCACCAGGAGGAACTGAAGGGACTGCTGATCTGGGGAGCCGGCTCGCTGGCCCAGAACGACTGGGGCGGCGTGACCTTTCTCGCCCCTCGCCTGCTCGTCGGTGCCCTGGTGGCCTGGCTGCTGCTGCGCCCCTTGGCGGTGCTCGAGCTCGACGACGCCAGCGCCCGGAGCCTCGGTGTCTCGCTGCGCGCCTTGCGGCTGGCCGGCCTGGGCCTGGCCGTCTTTCTCACCGGCTGCGTGGTCAGCGTGGTCGGCGTCATTGGCTTCATCGGCCTGGCCGCGCCGAACATCGTGCGCCTGGCCGGCGCCCGCCGCCTCGGTCAGCGTCTGGTCTGGTCGACGCTGCTCGGCGCCCTCCTGCTGGCCACCACCGATCAACTGCTCCAACGTTTCACCGGCCAGGTATCAGGCCTGATTCCGACCGGCGCCGTCACCGCCGCCCTGGGTGCGCCACTGCTGATCTGGCTGATTCCTCGTCTGCGCCTACGCGGCGATCAGCCACCAGGTTCGGCCACCGCACCGGCCGGCCGGCATCCTGCCCCCGGCCGCCTGGCAGCTGGCCTGGTCCTGGCCCTGGCGATCGTGACCGTGGCCGCACTGCTCGCCGGGCAAACCGCCGGCGGCTGGTCCTGGCTCTCGCCCGGCAACTGGGATGTCCTGCAATGGCGGCTGCCGCGGGTCCTCGCCTCGGCCGGTTGCGGCGTGATGCTGGCCCTTGCCGGCACCCTGATTCAGCGCGTCACCGCCAATCCCATGGCCAGCCCCGAGGTCCTGGGCATCAGCGGTGGCAGCGCCATCGCCCTGATCCTGGCCATCTTCCTGCTGCCCTCGCCGAACAACCTGACGCTGGTCGGCGTCGGTACCCTGGGGGCCATGGCCAGCCTGGCGATTCTGATCATCTTCAATGGCCGCAGCGGCCTGCTGCCCGAGCGCCTGCTGTTGACCGGGGTGGCGATCACCGCCGCCTTCGATGCCGTGCGCGCCATCGTGCTGGCCGGCGGCGACCCGCGCGGCCAACAGGTCATCGCCTGGCTCTCGGGGTCCACCTACTATGTCGACCTGACCAGCGCCCTGATTGTCGTCGCGCTGGCCCTGGCGCTCGGCCTGCTGACCGGCCCACTCGCCCGCTGGCTGGATATCCTGCCGCTGGGGGCTTCCACATCCCGGGCACTCGGCATCGGCCTGAAACGTTCGCGCCTGCTGCTGTTGCTGCTAGTGGCCCTGCTCACCGCCGCCGCCACCCTGGTAGTCGGCCCGCTCTCCTTCGTCGGCCTGCTCGCCCCCCACCTGGCCCGCCTACTGGGCTTCTCGCGGGCGAGCATGCACCTGCTGGGCGCGGCCCTGGTCGGCGCCCTGCTGATGGTGCTGGCCGACTGGGTGGGCCGTCAGCTGCTGTTCCCGCAGGAAATTCCCGCCGGCATCGTCGCCTCCCTGCTGGGCGGCGCCTACTTCATGTGGGGGTTGAGAAAGTTATAAGTCGGAAGGAGGAAGAGGGAAGAAGCGGCGGAAAGCGAGCAACGAGCAGCATCGTGGCAAGAGAGGCCGGGAAAAATCAAATGGCCCGAGGTGCCTTCCAGCGCCTCGGGCCCTCTTCTTTCTTCGCTCTTATTGCTTAGCTCTTCCTTGTCTTTTCCCCTACCACTGGTAGCTCAAGCTACCGATAACACTGCGCGATTCTCCGTAGTAGCACCAGTAGTCGCAGCTGGCCACATACTCCTTGTCGGTCAGGTTGTTGACGTTGAGCTGGGCCCGCCAGTTCTCGGCGAAGTCGTAGCTGGCCATGGCATCGACCAGGGTGACATCCGACACCGTGATGTCGTTGTAGGTACTCTCGCCGATATAACGCACGCCGCCGCCAAGCTTGAGCCCCTGCAGGG
Organism: Halomonas caseinilytica; assembly: GCF_001662305.1. Lineage (GTDB taxonomy): Bacteria > Pseudomonadota > Gammaproteobacteria > Pseudomonadales > Halomonadaceae > Halomonas > Halomonas caseinilytica. The sequence goes on along the minus strand of NZ_BDEP01000015.1, from coordinate 69,809 downwards.
CGCCTTCCTGGAAGGCGTAGTCCAGCCAGGTCGAGGCCTGATGACGCGGAATCAGGCTCTTGCGCTCGCCACCCTCTCGCTCGGCATCGGTATAGGTATAGGCGGCGGTGAGCTGCAATTGGTCCGTCAGGTAGCCGACGCCTTCCAGCTCGAGGCCCTGTGATGTCTGCTTGCCCACCTGTTCCTGGCGTCCGCCCCCGGTCGTGACCAGGCTATTGCGCTGCTCGAGATCGAAGACCGCCGCGGTGACATAGCCATCCCATCCCGGCGGCGCGACCTTGACGCCGGCTTCCCACTGCTCGCCTTCGAGGGGCTCGTAGAGGCGTCCATCGTCATCGACGCTGGCCTGCGGCTCGAAGGACTCGGTGTAGCTCAGGTAGGGATTGATGCCATGGTCACCGAGGTACATGACCCCGCCGGACCAAGACACCTGATCGTCGTCGGCGCGTTGCGTGGTGCCGGTGGTACGGTTGACGTTATCGGTCTCCGCCTGGTCATAACGCACGCTGCCGAGCAACACCCAACGGTCGTCGATACGCAGTTGATCCTGCAGATACAGGCCGGTCTGCTGCTTGTCGATCTCGCGCTCGATCAGTTGATCCTCGGTCACCGGCGTGTAGTTGCCGTACTGGGGATCGAAGATGTCGATGGGGTCGCCAAAGGTAAAGAGATCAGCCTCCTTGCCCTCGAGGCCGAGATCCTGATAGCCGAGGCCGATCATCAGAGTATTCTCGGTGCGATCGGTGTACCACTTGCCGATCAACCGGTTGTCCATCGTCCAGCTATCGATCTCGCCATCCCGATAGACCAGCCCACGAGTGGCCAACCGATCGGACCCGGGCTGACGAGCAGAGATATAGGTACTTCGCAGATCCATGTCCAGATGGCTGTAGCGCAGGTTCTGCTCGAAGCGCCAGGTGTCATTGAGCTGGTGGCGAAGCTCGTAGCCCAGGGAAGCCTGGGTGCGTTCATTGGTATCGTAATCCGGCTCGCCATAGCTGGTCTGCGGATCGACCTTGCCGAAGGGCGTGTCCTCGACCGTACCGTAGGTCAGCTTGAACGGGTTGGTCGGTATCGCATCGTCCTTCTGGATGCTCGCCAGGAAGGTCACGCTGGTATCTTCGCTGAAATCCACCTCGAGGCTGGGCGCAAAGTAGTAGCGTTCGTTCTCGGTGTGATCGAGATCGCCATCGCGCTCCTTGACCATGCCAACCATGCGGTAGCGGACGTCACCGCTCTCGGTCAGGGGCCCCGAGGTATCGACACCGAGCTGACGATGCTGCCGATTGCCGACCTGAAGGTTGACCTCGCCTCGCGGCTCGCTCGTCGGGCGCTTGCTGACGGCGTTGATCAGGCCGCCAGCCGGTGCCTCGCCATAGAGAATCGACGAAGGCCCCTTGAACACATCGACGCTTTCCAGGCCATAGGGCTCGGGTAGCCACTGATAGTAGCCCGTCCGATAGATGCGCAAGCCATCCTGATAGGTCGACTGATCGAACCCCCGCACCTTGAACCAGTCAGTATCGTTGTCAGCACCGTAATGCCCCGCCAGCACACCGGCACGATAGCGGAAGGTCTCGTCGAGGCTCTGGACATTGCGCTCTTCGAGTTCCTCACGCTGGACGGTCGATACCGGACGCGGCGTCTCGACCAGTGGCGCGGCCACCTTGAGGGCGGTACCGACCACCACGACGGTATCGGATTCGACGACCTCGTCCTGGGCCAGGGCAACCAGCGGCGCACCCAGCAGCGCACCGGACAACGACAGGCCCAATGCGCGCCGAACGGCCAGAGCCATCGGCGAACGGGACGGGGCGAGGAAGTGTGAATGTGGCATCGGCAAGCCTCGGCGATGGGAATGAGAGCGAATGACACGGTGCCGGAAACGACGACGCCGGCACACAAACGTGGATGATAATTGTTGTCACCTAGATTAACAATTATGACCAGTCCGCCTTCAGCGCCCTTTCAACGCCGTACAAGGCGGTGTCGACCCGTTCCCGTCGCAATCCGGCGATGTCCATGGAGCTGCGACCTCATTCCTTGCTACGCTAGTTTCCTTTTCGGGGATGCCACATGTCGACACGATGCACCATGCCAGGCGCCGGACTCTGGCGCCTGGGACTAGGGATGGTCCTGTTTCTGCTGCCCTTGACGGGCATGGCGCACCCGCATGTGTGGGCCGACATCAGCGTGAAGGTAGTTCTCGATGACCAGGGACGCGTCGAGGCGCTCCGCCAGCGCTGGCGGCTCGATCCCTTCTACAGCCTGATGCTGATAGAGGAACTGAAAGGCGCCGAAGGGGATGCTCCCATGGAAGCCCGCCTCGACCAGTTGGGATCCGAGATCCGCAACAACCTGGCCCCCAAGGGCTACTTCACCGAGATACGACACGACGGTGAACCGGTCGCCGTCGATGAGGTCGAGGAATACACCACCATGGCCCGTAATGACCGAGTGGAATTCCTGTTCAAGCTGCCCCTGGCCCATCCCCTGCCCCTGGGCGATTCGGCACTTCGCTACCGGATCTATGACCCGAGCTACTACATCGAGATGGTGCACGAGATCAACGACGACCAGACACCACGAGACGATGCCTTGATCGTCGTCGGCGGTGATTGCACGACCCGCATCATCGCCGCTGACCCGGACCCGGAGCAGGTCGCCATGGCCGCTCGCCTGGACCGCACCGACGAAGCGCCGGAGGGCCTGGGCCGGTTCTTCGCCGAAACGGGGGAAATTCGATGCACTCCATGATGGTAACCTGCCAGGACACCTACTGTACCGCCTCGAACCGGAAAAGCCCCGATGTCCAACACCCTCGATAGGTCACCACGCCTCTCCCGATGGCTGGGCATCGCCGCCTTGCTGGCGGTGCTGCTGTTCCTCTGGTCGCTGAAGGAACATGGCCAGGCCATCGGCCTGCAACTGATCACCTGGCAGCGCGATCTGCACCGCGCCTTGACCCTGGCGATCAGCGAGCTTTCCGGCGCGCCCTCGGCACACACCTGGAGCATCCTGCTCGCTCTCAGCTTCGGTTACGGCGTGTTCCATGCCGCCGGCCCCGGCCACGGCAAGGCCGTGCTCGGCACCTACCTGCTCACCCAGGGTGGCGACCTGCGACGCGCCCTCACCCTTTCCTGTGCCGCCGCCCTGCTGCAGGCCGTGGTCGCGATCACCCTGGTGACGGTGCTGGTTCACGGCCTCGGTTGGCTGACACGTCAGGCCATCGGTTCGGTGATCTGGGTCGAGCGCGCCAGCTACCTGACGATCACCCTGCTGGGCGCCTGGCTGTGCTGGCGAGCCATCCGACAACTGCGCCCTGCTCATCCGCACCATTCCCACGCCTCTCATCCCCACGACGATCACGCCCACCCACACCACGCTCACCCTGCGAGTTGCGACTGCGCCCACCACGTCACTCCGGCGCAAGCCAGCGATTGGCGCACGGCCCTGCTCACGGTGGTCTCCATCGGCATTCGTCCCTGCAGCGGCGCCGTTCTGCTGGTGGGGGCCGCATCACTACTGGGGCACTTCTGGGTCGGCGTACTGGCGACCCTGGCCATGGCGGCAGGTACCGCCTTGACGGTCTCCACCCTGGCCCTGGCCAGTGTCGTGGCGCGGGGCTGGGCAGAGCGCCGCCTGGCTCGTCAATCGCACGTTGGCCGCCTCAAGCGAGGCCTCGGCTGGACCGCCCTGGGCGGTGGCCTGCTCATCCTGCTACTGGGCATCAGCCTGCTCATGGTCGAACCGGGGGAGCAGGCCGTATTGCCCTTGCTGAACAACCCGGCCATGGAGTCGGATGCCACGCCCGAGCCTTCTTCCCCCCTGGGCCTTTAGAGGATGGCATCCCCAAGACACGTCACCTGCTGGCAGCACACCCGGAATGTGCCAGGGATTTCAATATCGACATGTGAGAACTCCGTTCACGAGAGGGGCAATCAATAGCCAACGGTGAAGCGTTGGCGCACGTGCCTGGGCTGCTCAAGCTCATCCACCAGCGCAAGGGCATAGTCTTCAAAGGAAATGCGAGAGCCCTCGTCAAAGGTCAGCAGCGTATCCTGCCCCAGACGAAACCTTCCGGTACGCTCGCCGGGCACGAACTCGGCCGACGGCGATAGAAACGTCCAGTCGAGATCATCGACATCACGCAGAAAGTCCAGAAACTCGCCACCGGCACGGGCTTCGGCCTTGTAGGCCTCGGGGAAATCCGGCTGGTCGATGAGCTTCTCGCCGGGCGCCACCTCGAGGCTGCCAGCCCCGCCGACCACCAGGTAGCGTGCCACGCCGGCGTCACGCACGGCGCCCACCAGCGTCCTGACATCGCTTGCCGTAAAGGGCACGGCACTGATGACCGCATCATGGCCCTCGAGCAATGCTCCCAATGCCTGGCGATCGTTGGCATCGCCTTGTTTCGGCGCCACCCCGGACAATACGGCGATCCTCTCGACATGGCGGGCAATGGCGGTCACCCGATGTCCCCGATCGGACAGTTCGGCGAGAATGCGCGAACCGGCATCACCCGACGCCCCGATAAGTGCAACCTTGGCCATGAGACACCTCCTTGAGTTCATCCTCGGCACGTGGTCTATAAAGCAGACCGTGAGATAAACTTATGGGAGTTCCCGTGACGGCACAAGACGTCATCGTCACCTGACTCGGTCACGGCAATGTGACCATTGAACCCTCATGCATGGAGAGATCATGGCGACACCCCCCGACAGCGACGAGGTGATCCTCGAACAACCCTGCCCGATTCGCGATGTGCTCGACCGCATCGGCAATCAGTGGAGTCTGCTGATTCTGGAAGCGCTTGCCCCGGGCAAGCTGCGCTTCAACGCCCTGATGCGCGAGATCGGCGATATCTCGAAGCAAATGCTCTCCCGCACGCTCAAGCAACTGGAGCAGGATGGCTTCATCACGCGCACGCTCTATCCCGAGGTTCCTCCGCGGGTGGAATACTCCCTGACGCCGCTGGGGCATTCCTTTCTCGAGCCGATGCAGCAGCTCGTGGACTGGGCGGATACGCATCACCACGCCATCGTGGCCGCTCGCGCCCGATATCGGTCCATGCAAGCGTCGCCGTGATGCCCGGCCCCATCTCGGACGATGCCGGGCCTGACGAAGGCAGGCTCGTCCGTTCAGACGCCATCCAGACTGCCCACCGCATCCCGGCTGGCCCGCTCCCGCTGCTGGCCGGCCAGCTCGCGAAGCCGGCCATCGCGCATCTCGAGCAGGCGGTCCGCATGGGCGAAATAGGCATCATCGTGGCTGACGGCCAGCACCGTCTTGCCCAGTTCGCGCAGCCGGGGCAGCAAGGCCTGATAGAAGGTCCGCCGGAACTGCGGGTCCTGGTCGGCGGCCCATTCGTCCAGCAGCAGGAAGTCACGTTGCTCGGCGACGGCCAGCAGCAGTGCCAGGCGCTTGCGTTGCCCCTGGGAAAGCTGCGGGTTAGCGACGCGATCACCGTCGAAATGCAGCTTCTCGTCCATGCCCAGCCGATCAAGCCAGTCGTCGACCAGGGCAGGGTCGGGTGAAGCGCCTTCCGGCCCCATCACGCGGTCGAAGAGATGAAAATCGGTGAAGACCGCCGAGAAACCGCCCCGATAAGCCTCCCACCGCTTCGGTTCCAGCGGCTGCCCATCGAGCAGGATCTCCCCGTCATGCGGCCGATAGAGACCGGTCAGCAAGCGGGCCAGCGTCGACTTGCCGCTGCCGTTGCCACCGATCAAGAACACCTGTTCACCACGTTTCAGCGTCAGGTCGATGGGGCCGACCTCGAATCCCCTCCCCTGCTCGCCGTCGGCATAGCGGAAGGTGACACCGCGCAACTCCAGGGTCTGCCACCCCGTCATGGACTCGCCGCTGGCGAAGGCTTCCCGGTAATCGGCCAGTTGCAGGCTCTCGAGCTTGTCGAAGGCGACCTGGGCACCGAGCAGCGTCGGCAAGGCGCCCACCGCCTGGATCAGGGGCGTACGCAGGAACAGCAACGTCAGCGAATAGGTCGCCGCCACATTGGTATTGGCCCAGCCCAACCCATTGGCCAGAAAGAAGGCCAGACCGATGGCCCCCAGCATCATGATGTTGGACCAGTTGACCGCACTCAGGTGAAAGGTGTCGGAACGGATGATGTGGTGGCGATACTCACGCGCATTGCGGGTATAGACCTCGTCGAACAAGCGCCGCGCACGATCGCGATTGAGCGCGAGCTCCTTGCGACCCTCGATCACCGCGGCGTAGTCCTGGTAGAGGCGATCCTCGGTCTCGCGCACTCGGCCGAGGTGGCGATAGACCCGCGAGACCAGCAGCCAGCCGACCACCACGGTCACCGCCACCCAGGCGGCCGTGACCGCCAGCATGCCGGGTGACAACCAGGCCAGGTACAAGGCCGACCCTACCGTCAGGATCACGCCCTGCACCAGTTCGGGCAAGCGCACGAAGGCAATGGTGATCTGGCGTACGTCGCTGGAGAGGCTGGCCATGAGGTTGGCACCACCCAGTTGCTCGACGCGCTCGATATCCGTGTCGAGGATTCGCTTGATCAACCGCCCGCGCAGTCGATAGACGAAATGGTGCCCCAGGGTGGTCAATGCCAGTTGCGCCCCGAGGGTAATGCCCAGCAGCAGCACGATCAGGCCGATGAACTGCGGCAACACGACCAGCGGCTCGCCGTGCGCCTCGATCAGCTGCCGGTTGATGAAGGCGATGACCCCGATACCCAGGCCGGCACTCGCCAGGCTGAGCAGCATGACGGCGATGAACGGCCAGCGGTAATGGCGAAAGACGACGCGTAACAGTTCCACGGTGAATCCTTGTTCGAGAGGGCGGGAGGAATTGTCCGCTCCGAGGCGCTCGCGTCAATGCGCCAGCCCCGAACGGGGACCACCTTGAGGCACTCCTGGCCGCATTGCAGCCGCAAATGAAAAACGTTATCGTTCGTCTCGCGATTTTCCAGTACCCATCAGGGTAACAACAAGAACGCCACTACACCGAATCGACAAGGGATCTTCTTCACCATGTCCATGCCACAACAACCGCGCTATGCCCGGCTGCGTCTACTGCCGTTCGTGCTTTGCTCCGCCCTGCCCGCCTCGGCCATGGCACAGTCCGCCACCACGGCGGAAACGCAGAGCGCCGACAGCAACGAGCTGAACCCGCTGGTGATCACCGCAACCCGCAACCGCAGCAGCGAAGGCAAGACCCCGCAGAAAGTCACCATCATCACGCGTGAGCAGATCGAGCAGCAGCTGGCGATCACCCAGGACCCCAGTCAGGTGCTCAGCAACCTGATTCCCTCCTACTCGCCCAGCCGCCAGAAGCTCAATAACACCGGCGAGACCTTCCGCGGCCGTTCGGTGCTGTTCATGATCGATGGCGTGCCTCAATCCAACCCGCTGCGCGACGGTGGCCGCGACAGCTACGCTATCGACCTCTCCATGGTCGAGCGCATCGAGGTCATCCACGGTGCCAGCGCCGAGCACGGCCTGGGCGCCACCGGCGGCATCATCAACTACGTGACCAAGCGACCCGACGGCGCCGGGGTTCAACAGCATGCCGGCATCAGCCTGACCAGCGACGACGATTTCCAGTCGGATGGCTTCGGCCACAAGCTGGACTACCGCCTCAGCGGCCAGCAAGGCGACTGGGACTACGTGCTGGCCGCCAGTCGCGAGGAGCGTGGCGTCTTCTACGACGGCAACGACGAGATCGTCGGCATGGCCTACCATGGCGAAATCCAGAACTCCGAAAGCTATGACCTGATGGCCAAGCTGGGGTACTGGATCGACGACAACCAGAACCTCGAGTTCTCGCTCAACCATTTCGACCTCGATATCAACGACGACTATGTGCCGGTATCCGGCGACCGCGACGCCGGCGTGCCGACCACGGCCCGCAAGGGCACCCCGGACAACGACCCGGGCTACAACGAAGCCACCACGGCCCGGCTGTCGTACTCCCATGCCGACTGGTTTGGCAACAACGTCGATGCCCAGCTCTATACCCAGCGATTCCGCGCTCAGTTCGGCGCCACCGGCCTTGGCTCCTTCCCCTACCAGGACGACGCCGGCAATACCCGGTATGACCACACGCGCAACGAGTCCGACAAGCTGGGCGCCAAGTTCACCCTGAGCCGCGACGGCCTGCTGAACGACCGCCTGACCCTGACCACAGGCCTCGACCTGCTGCAGGACGAGACCCAGCAGGTGCTGGTGAACACCGACCGCAACTATGTCCCGGAAAGCCAGTTTCGCAACGTGGCGGCCTTCCTGCAGGGCGACTACGACCTGACCAAGTCGCTGAGCCTGCATGCCGGGGTCCGCCAGGAGCATGCCGAACTGAACGTCGACGACTACTCGACCGTGGATCGCAGCACGAGCGTCGAGAACGACCTGGTCTCGGTCAACGGCGGTACCCCCGAGTTCGACGAGACGCTGTTCAACGCCGGCATCGTCTATCAGGCCACCGACTGGGCCCAACTCTACGCCAACTACTCCGAAGGCTTCGGCATGCCCGACGTGGGCCGCGTGCTACGTGGCGTGAGCACGCCAGGCCAGGACGTCGACGACCTGATCGACCTCTCGCCCATCGTCACCGACAACCGCGAGATCGGCGCGCGCTTCGACTGGGATCGCTACGGGCTCGAGCTGAGCTACTACGAGTCGAATTCCGACCTCGGCCAGCGCATCCAGCCCGATGACCAGGGCAACTATCGTGTCCAGCGGGAAAAGACCGAGATCCAGGGCGTCGAGGTCACCGGCGAGGCGCGCCTGAATGACGCCCACAAGCTGCGGCTCACCTATACCCACGCCGAGGGCGAATCCGACACCGACGGCGATGGCAGCGTCGATACCAAGCTGACGGGTCGCGACCTGGCACCGGACACCCTCAAGCTGGCTTGGAGCGCGGCCTGGAACGACAAGCTGTCCACTCACCTGCAGTACAGCCATTACTTCGACCGCAGCTTCGATGACCCGGAGATCGAGTTCGACGGCTATGGCCTGCTCGATGCCTCCCTGGCCTATCGCCTGCCAGTGGGCCGGGCCAGCCTGGGTATCGAGAACCTCACCGACGAGGACTACTTCACCTACTACTCGCAGTCGTTCCCTCAGTCGCCCACGCTTGAAGACGATCTGTACTTCAAGGGTCGGGGTCGTACCCTCACTCTGAGCTACCAGCTCGACTTCTGAGACACTCCATCCGATAGGCTGGCTTTTAGAGCGGCGCCCCAGGGCGCCGCTTTTTTTGGCCCTGGCACCACGGATGCCACCGAGGGATACCACCTCATGCGTCGTCCCTCCTCGCAATTGATAACGTTTTGCATTTGATGTTGTGCCATGTCATCATCCTGCCCCCATGACGCACGTCGCCGTGGCGTTCCGCTAGGCCAACGTCTTCTTTGCCCCCGCTGAGTGAGAGTCCATGCCGAATGCTCCCGGGCATGGCGGAAAGGTGCTGATCAGTGTGCTGCTGGGGACCTTTACCGTCAGCCTCAACAACAGCGCCCTGAATCTGGCCGTGGCCGAACTGATGACGACCTTCGAGGCCAGTGCCACGGATGTCAGCTGGGTGGTGACCCTGTTCATGATCGCCATGGGCATGACCATGCCGCTCACCGGCTATCTGGCCGACCGCTTCGGCCGCAAGCGCATCTATCTGCTCGGCCTGTGGGGCTTTCTGGCCGGTTCCACGCTCGGCGCCCTGGCGCAGAGCCTGGCCGGTATCATCCTCGCTCGCGGGCTGCAGGGCGTGGCCGCGGGGCTGATGATTCCCCTGTCGCTGTCGTTGATCTTCTCGGCCTATCCGGCCGACCAGCGAGGTCGTGCCAGCGGGATATGGGGCTTTGCGGTGATGATCGCCCCGGCCATCGGCCCGAGCGTCGGCGGGCTGTTGCTCGAGATCAGCCACTGGCGGGCGCTGTTCCTGATGAACATGCCGTTCGCACTGCTGGGGCTGCTGTGTGGCTATCGGTACCTGTCGGCGGAAGCTGCCAATCGGCGGCGCCGCTTCGACCTGCCCGGCTTCACGCTGATCTCCCTGGGCATGGGTGCGGTATTGTTCTCGCTCGGTCAGGTGGACACCCTGGCGAACCTGCTGGACTTCCGAGCCCTGCTCCCGCTGACCACCGGGCTTCTGGCGCTGTTGTGGTTCGTGCGCGTCGAGCGAGGCGCCGATACGCCGCTGCTCGATCTCTCCCTGTTTGCCCACCCGGGGTATCGCCTCAGCGTCATCCTGGCCTGCCTGCAGTCGATCATCCTGTTCGGCTGCATCCTGCTGGTGCCACTGTGGATGCAGAATGCGCTGGGCTTCGGCCCGCTGACCACGGGGCTGGTGTTCCTGGCCACCGCGCTGGCCGCCTCCGCCTGCTCGCCCATCGCGGGGCGCCTGATCGACCGCTACCCGCCGCAATGCTGCATCGGCGCCGGACTGTTGATCACCATGGCCAGCCTGCTCGGGCTCGCCACCCTGACGGAGGCCACGCCGGTGTGGATGATCGGTGCCTGGATGGGCCTGCGCGGTCTCGGCCTCGGCTGCGCCTACCTGCCCTCCACCACGGTGGGCATGCGTGACCTGCCCGAGTCACAGGTCGCCCAGGCCTCGGCCATGAACAACATGTCCCGGCGTCTGGTCTCGTCGCTCGGTATCGTCGCGCTGTCCATTCACTACGACACGGCCGTGCAGGCTGCGCTGCAGCAGGGCATCCCCTACACCGAGGCGAGCGCTGCCGCCCTCCACCACGCCTTCCTGGCCCTGGCGGCCATCGCCGTGCTCTGCCTGCCATTGACCTGGCGGCTCGGTCGCGCCGTGACGCGACGGGATCCACCATCGCCCAGCGAGGCGTCAGCGCCCGTCCACGCACCCGGGCATTCCCTGAAGACCGCATCCCCCAGGAGGCCGGAATGAAGACTCGCGCCAGGATCCGGCGCCTATGGCGGGCAACGCTGCTGGCATCCCTCGTGCCGCTGGGGGCCGCCGCCGATGCCCGTGACGGGCACAGCGTCGTCAATGCCTTCGGCGACACCCTCGTCCCCGCCAAACCGCAGCGTGTCGTCACCCTCTATCAGGGCGCGACGGACAGCGCGGTGGCGCTCGGCATCAGGCCGGTCGGCGTTGTCGACTCCTGGCTGGAGCAGCCCATGTATCGCTACCTGCGTGATGCGCTGGATGGTGTGGAGCACGTCGGCCTGGAGACCCAACCCAACCTGGAGAAGGTGGCCTGGCTGGATCCCGACCTGATCGTGGCCACGCGCTTCCGCCATGAGCGGGTCAAGCCGCTGCTGGAGAAGATCGCGCCGACGGTCGCCACCAGCACCGTCTTCGACTTCAAGGCCACCCTGTCGCTGATGGCCGAGGCCACGGGACGCGAGCCCCGCGCCCGCACCTTACTGCGGGACTGGGACGAGCGCGTGGCGGACTTTCGCCGCAAGATCGCCGACCGTCTGGGCGACGACTGGCCCCAGAAGGCCGCCGTGGTACGCTTCAAGAGCGACCATGCGCGTCTCTATTCCACAGGCTTCGCCGGCTCCATCCTCGATGAGCTGGGCTTCGAGCAGCCGGCATCCGTCCAGGATCAAGGGTGGGGCATGAAGCTGACCAGCGAGGAGAACATCCCGGTCATCAATGCCGACGTGATCTTCGTGCTGCTGGAACCGGATGACCCCGCCATCATCCAGAACTATCGGCACTGGACCGCCCACCCGCTCTGGCAGCGGCTGGATGCCGTGCAAAACGCGCGCGTCTTCGAGGTGGATGCCGTGAACTGGATCATGGGCGGCGGCATCCTGGCCGCCAACGCCATGCTGGACGACCTCTACCGTCATTACGGACTGGCGCCCCACCCCGGGCACACGGCCCCTTCGCCAGATAGCTCGGCCGGCGCGGCATCCTCAGACGCCGCGGCCACGGCATGCGCCGGCGATACCGCCGTGGCATCCCCCAGGGGCGAGGAGCCAGCCGCATGCTGAGTTGTCGTTTGTCACGAATCGCAGGGCTGCTGGTGGGCATGATGCTGGTCGCGGCGGCCTTCGCGGCAAGCGTCATGCTGGGCACCACGGAGATCGCCCCGCCGACCTTCGCCCAGGCCCTGATGCACTACGATCCCTCACGGGTCGCTCATATCATCATCGTCACGGAGCGCCTGCCCCGGGCGGTCATCGCCGCTCTTGTCGGCGCGAGCCTGGCCATCGCCGGCGCCCTGATGCAGACCATGACCCGCAATCCACTGGCCTCGCCAGGTATCCTGGGGATCAACGCGGGGGCCATGTTCTTCGTGGTGATCGCGGTCTCGCTGCTGCCCCTCCACGCACCGGCCGACTATGTCTGGGCAGCACTGCTGGGCGGGCTCGTCGCCGCTTGCCTGGTGATGATGCTGAGTCGCGGCCGTCAGGGTGAGCTCTCGCCGTTGCGGGTCGTCCTGGCCGGCGTGGCCGTCACGGCCATGTTCGTTTCCTTCAGCCAGGGCCTGCTGATCATCGACCGCCAGAGCTTCGAGAGCGTGCTGTACTGGCTGGCCGGCTCCGTGTCCGGGAGGGAACTCTCGCTGGTAGTGCCGCTGCTGCCGCTGTTCGGTATCGCCCTGCTGCTGTGCACCCTGCTCGTCAGACATGCCAATGCCCTGTTGCTGGGCGACGACATGGCCGAAGGCCTGGGCATGCGTGCCGGTACCATCAAGCTGCTGCTCGGCCTGGCGGTGATCCTGCTGGCCGGAAGCTCAGTCGCGCTGGCCGGCATGATCGGCTTCGTCGGGCTCATCGTGCCGCACATGGCGCGCGGGATCTTCGGCGTCGACCATCGCTGGCTGCTACCGGCCTGCGCCCTGCTGGGCGCGAGCCTGCTGCTGCTGGCCGATGTGGCATCGCGCTTTCTGATGGCCCCTCAGGATGTTCCGGTTGGCGTGATGACCGCCCTGATCGGCACGCCTTTCTTCATTTATCTGGCGCGCAGGAAGCAGGCCTGATGACCATGACCGCCTCTCCTTCCCTGAAACGCCAGGGCGAGCGTTCCCTCGAGGCCCGTCGGTTCCGCGACCTGGGCGTCACCATCTTGCTCCTGCTGGTCTTGCTCGCCAGCATGGGCGTGTCGCTCGGCCTCGGCAGTTTCCCCACGCCGTTCGTGAACGTATTGGATGCGCTGGCCACGCCACAGGACAGCGACATTGCCTTCATCATCTGGGAGCTGCGCCTGCCGCGCATCGTGCTGGCCGTGCTGGTGGGCGCGGCTCTGGCCGTGGCCGGCGCCATCCTGCAAGGCATCGTGCGCAACCCGCTGGCCTCGCCGGATGTGATCGGCATCACCAGCGGTGCCGCCATGACCGCCGTCGCCTTCCTGGCACTCTTTGGCACCGGCCTGAGCATCCACTGGCTGCCGGCTGCCGCGCTCGTCGGCGCGCTGCTTTCTGCCATGCTGGTGTTCCTGCTGGCCTGGAAAGGCGGCATCACGCCCTCGCGCATGGTGCTGGTCGGCATCGGCCTCTCCGCCGCCATGGGGGCTGTGACCACCCTGCTGATCGTGATCAGCGACGATGCGTCGGCCATGGCCGCCTATGTGTGGCTGACCGGCAGCCTCTACGCCGCCCAGTGGCAAGACGTGTTCGGCCTGCTGCCCTGGCTGCTGGTCGCCGTTCCCCTGTGCCTGTCCCAGGCGCGGCACATGGATGCCATGGCGCTGGGCGACGCGGTTGCCCAGGGGCTGGGCGTGAGCCTCCTGCGCAGCCGCTTGGTGTTGATGGCCTGCAGCGTGGCTCTGGCGGGCGCGGCCGTGGCCTTCGCCGGCGGACTCAGCTTCGTGGGCCTGATCGCCCCGCATATCGCGGCTCGCTTGGTGGGACGTGGCTTCGCCCGACTGGTGCCCGCCGCCGCCCTGGTCGGCGCCCTGATTGTGCTCTATGCCGATCTGCTCGGCCGCGTGGCCTTCCTGCCCAAAGACCTGCCCGCCGGCATCTTCGTCTCGGGAATCGGCGCGCCCTTTTTCGTCTATCTACTGCATCGCTCCCGTGGCCGCCGTCACTGAATCGGCCGGCCATCATCGCTCCATTCACTTCATGGCACGACCAGGGAAAGCCCATGTTTCATATCGCCCCCCGCCAGGACACCCTCACGGCACAGCAACGGCAACGCTTTCGAACGCTCGCCACCTCCACTCTGGGACACTTCACTGACTTCGGCGCCATTGCCTCGCTCACGCCACTGCATCGTCCTATCCGGCTTCTCGGCACGGCCGTGACGGTCAGGATTCCCCACATCGACGGTAGCATCATTCGCGAGGCGCTGAAGATGGCCTGCCCGGGCGATGTGCTGGTAATCGATGTCTCAGGCGACCAGCATCGTGCTTGCTGGGGTGAGTTCCGGGCCTACGCCGCCTTGCGCAAGCAGCTTGCGGGGGTCGTCACCAACGGCGCGATCACCGATTGGGACGCCCTGTCCCGGCTGAACCTGCCCATCTACGCTCGTTCGACCAGCCCACTGACCACCAGAGCGCTGGAGCTGGAAGGTGAGATCAATACCCCGGTCGCCATCGACGGCGTCACGATCAATCCCGGCGACCTGGTGGTAGGCGACGACGATGGGCTCTTCGTCATTCCGCCGCACCGTGCCGACGCGCTGGCCAGCGCTGCGGAGGAAAAGCAGGCACAGGAGGAGGAAAAGCGACACGCCATCGAGGCCGAATTCCCCGAGTGGTTCCGCTGACAACACGCCCCATAGAAAAACACCGCCCGATGGCATGTCGGGCGGTGTGGGTCGTATCGGGCGCCGTTCGTCTCAGGCCTCGCTCAGCGCCTCGGCTGGCATGGCCACATCCGGCAGGCCTGCGCGGATGAACGGATTGCAGGTCGAGCTGGTACCGAAGGGCATGCTGCCCGGTCCCCCGGCGCGCTCGATGATCGGCGTGATGAGGCGCTTGTAAGGCCATTGTGCCCTCTCGAAGAGCGCCTCCTTGAGCATCTCGCGGTCGTGATCGTCGAAGGGAATCGCCTCGATCCGGGCCGCAAGACGAGCCGCCACCTCTCGCCAGAGATCACGAACCGGCAAGGCGTAATGCTCCGCCAGCGTCTCGATGATCGCCCTCAGGTTGACCTGTATGGCCAGGGTCTGAAGCCAGAACAGCAGGGCCTCGAGACTGTCGTGGTACAGGGTGTTGGCGTGGCCGGGCTTGATACAGTAGCACGGGTCCTGCATGCCGTGCCGCTCCAGGCGCGCGACATTGATTCTCAGCGAGTCATGGTCGCGCAGCAGCAATCCCTCGCACCGTCCTTCCCTGAACACCAGAACGGCATTCTGGCCATGCACTTCGGCCAGCATGCCGAGCCGGAACATGCGCAGGTTGATATCGAAGAAGGTATCGCTCAGCTCGCCCAACAGCACCCGAATCGCGTCGGGGCCGGCCGTCATCCCACGCTGTGCCAGCCAGTCGTCGAACACATGGTGCTCGCCGCCCGGCAGCGGCGTTCCCAGGGTGGCCATGGGCACCAGGCGTACGTTCGGGTCCTCCAGCAAGGCTCGAGGATAACTGCGCACCATGGCGGACAAGTGCCGCGGCGCTTCGTCGAACAGCGTCGCCTCCTCCGGCATGTAGGCCCACCACTTGCCTTCGTCGCACAGGTAGAGCCCCTCGGCGAGCCAGGCATCCTTCTCCCTGGCCTGGTGCAGCAGGCGGGCGCTGAGATCGCCATTGAACATCTTGACCGCCGGCAGGTAACGCGACGCTCCCAGGGAATGGATGGCCATCGGCAGCTTAAGGTAATGCGGACTCGCCATGGTCGGTGCCAAGGAGCGAAGCGAGGACGTCGCCAGCCAGGGAGCCGTGACCGTCTCCAGCGAGACGCAGTCGCCCGCCGCGAAGGCCGCTTCCAACCAATGGGGCAGCGCATGCTCGTGCTGCCAGGGATGCACGGGAATGGCGATGTGTGTCCGAGCCAAGTCCCGTGAGCTCATCTCCCGCTCCAGCGCTTGACGGTCCTCATCACCGACGAGCCAGGCCATCGGCGCCGGACACGCCTCGTCGACTCCGGCACCGGTCATCACCCGGTCGCGGGCCATCGCGACCCAGCGCAGCGTGATGGGCGCATCGAACTCTGCCATGTAGGCGCGATACTCGTCCTCGCTGAGCCCCTGCTTGGCCTTCGCCGTGGGATGGAAGGGTCGGTCGAGCAACGACGCCCACTGCTCCATGATCGCGAAATGCTCGGCCGTATCGCGGCGCAGCAAGTCCCGTGTCGCCACCCGGTGCTCCACCGAACGTTCCGCCTGCCAGAGGCTATCGGCAAGCGCCTCGAGAAACACTTGCTGCCCCTGCCCCAGGGCCTGATCGTCGCCTTCCGCCATGGCACCGAAGACACGACGCATGAAGGCAACCGGATCGAGTGACGCCCACTCCCCACTCTCGTTATCCACCACGATCACCGGGGTCCGAGGCACCTTTTCCCACGCCTGGGCAATACCGGGCTGCAGCAACATGACCACACGTTGATGCCGACCCTGGGGCCAGCTCCAGAACCAGCGCGAGGGTTGCCCACCATGGGCCTGGAACACCGGCAGGCGGGCAACTCTGTCGTCGACCTCGGAGGCGTCCTGCCAGACCGCGCCGAGATCGTCCAGCATGCCCTCTATCAGCAGACCATCCACCAATGACTGCATGATCTGCGCCTGCGCATGATGTTGGGCATTGAAAGATTCCATGGTCGTGAACTCCGAAACGGTATCAGTACGGTCGAGCGAGGGCACATGGCTCGCTCGATGATCAGAAAGGGGAAAGTGCATCATCGGTGAACTCATGAGGGAGAGACCTCTTGCTGCTCGGTGCCCCTGGCCTCGTCGAGCGCCTTCTGCAGGGCACGAAAGGCGATGCCACGCTCATCGCCCAGCATGAAGGTGCTGACGCCACGCGCCTGCCACCGGGCCTTGGCGTCCGGCTGACGTAGGAAAGCGCAGTAGGGAAGGCCCCGTTCGCTCGCCGTGCGCTGGACCGTCTCCAGCGCCTGGACGACATCAGGATGGCCGGGCTGCCAGGTTACGCCCAGGGACTGGGACAGGTCCGCCGCCCCCTCCAGCACCATGTCGAGGCCCGGCACGTCGCAAATCGCCTCGATCCGTGCCACCCCCTGGCGGCTCTCGATCATGGCGACCACCATGATCTCCCGATTCGCCTGCACGACGTATTCCGCCAGGGAGGCCTTGCCGAAGGCACCGGGACGCCCGGCATTGAGGCTGCGCTCGCCTTCCGGGGCGTACTTGCACGCGGCCACGGCCCGCTCAAGGGTCTCAGGGTCTTCCACGTTGGGCAGCACGATGCCCTGGGCGCCCCCGTCGAGCAGGCGCAGCAGCATCTTGGGGTCGGCATCCGCGACCCGGACCAGCGGCGTCAGCCGGTAGCTCTCGGCGGTACGGATCATATGCTCGACGGTTTCCGGGTTGATCAGCACGTGTTCGGTATCGATCACCACAAAGTCGAAGCCCGCCTCCGCGATCAGTTCGATGGAGGCCGCCGTGGGCAGGGAGGCCATGACACCGTGGACTTCCCGCCCCTCGGCCAGCGCCCGCTTCAGTCGATTGGCCCTCAGCATGACACCGCCTCCTCCGGCGCAAAGGCCGCCAGCGGGTTGGGCACATGCTTGATCTGGGGATCGTCATCGCCGAAGAGACGACGACGGGTCAGGGCCTCCACCTCCCACCGGGGAGCGAAGACATCGAAGCGGCGGTAGCGCTCGCCGTGCTGCGGGTGCGCCTCTTGATAGGCCTTGATCACATCCGCCGTCATGGCCCAGAAACGCGACTCTTCCAGGCCGAAGTGCCGATGCAGGAAGACGGCCATCTCCGCCAGGGCAATGAAGAAGAAGGCATCACAGGAATAGTCGCGCACCGCCTCCAGGTCATCGGTGACGATGAAGGAATTGCGGTTGAGGGCGGCATGGCGCTCGGGCACGGGCTCCAGGACAGGAGCCAGCTCAGGCCGTGCCAGATGCGACGTACTGAAGCGCACGCCGTCATGGAAGTCCTTCAACGCCACCCTGAGCGGCCAGCCGTCGCGGTGGATGACCACGATATTCTGGCCATGGGACTCCATCCCCACCCCCTCGGCGAACAGCATGTGGATGATCGGCAAGGTGGCGACCTGCACGAGCTGCCGAGTCCAGGCTTCCAGCCCATGACGCTCCACCCAGGGGGCGATGAAGGGAGCGACGGGTTCCCCCTGGGCATCTCGCGTGAACTGGCTCAGCCCATTGAAGGGCACGGCCCGCTCGCCGTCCTGCAGGAATGCACTGACGTTCTGCCGCCAGATGGCACCGACCTTGCCATAGACATCGTTGTATCGGGACTCGGGAAAGGCGCGCTCGTCCAGCGCCACGCCGGCCACCTCGCCCAGGATCACGAACCCCGCCGCCCTGGCGGTCGCGTCCGTGTCGATGAGCCGCTGAAGCCACTGGGTAATGACGGGCGCGTTGGTCACGGTATGGCGCGCCAGGATGCGCGTGCTGGACGTATTGGTGATGCTCATCGCCAGCTTGAGATACGGCTTGTCCGTATCCCGCGGGGCCAGGGTGCGGATCGACTGCTGGGCGGTATAGGTCGTCTCGCCCTCGCCCAGCAAGGCGATCTCGCCGCTGGCCAGCTCCGGGTAGAGCGCGGGCACCAGCGCGTTTTCCCACTGCCAGGGATGCACCGGCATCAGCACGACCTCGTCTCGCGCCAGCCGCCGTCGCGCCAAGTAGTCATCCAGACTCGCCAGCACTCGCGGCCCGGCATCCTCTGCGACCCGATCGGCCAGCGCCATTCCGCTGACCGCTCCCTGGTGCGCCAGGCGGGCCGGCACGGCAAGCCACCAAACCCGCAGCGGCTGCGCGAACTCCGGCCCATAACGCTGGTTGTCCCGCAGGGAAAAGCCGAGCCGTGACTTGTAGCAGGGATGATAGCTGTGCGCGTCGGTGAAGTACTGCTCCAGGGCATCGGCATCCAACGTCTGCGGTATCTCTCGATAGGGCACCGGCCAGGCGGATGACTGCACGTCCTTGATCAGCGTCTGCGTCAGTTCGTTGACGAAGCCGGGCTGAATCGCGGCATCCCCCAACGCCGCTTCGAGGTCCTCGAGGAAGTGCTGCAGGCTCAATGGCGCCGGGGTGCCCTCATGGTCCTCGACCGTCAGCGTGGAATGCTCGAGACGAATCAGCCGGAAACTGTGGCATTGCCAGCCGCTCACCCGATAGTGGCGCACGCCCAGGGTCAGAGAGAACGAGGTGGCACCGGAGATACCGAATGACGGCTCGCCGGCGACCTCGTAGGGGAGCACGTCTTCATAGAGCAGGGTCTGCAACAGCTGGCCGATGACACGCTGCTCGATGCGGCCGTGATGCCGCCAGTGCTCCGGGGAAGCGAAAGGCGTGGAGACGGATCCCGGGGCATCGCCCAGCGTTGCCGCGTCCTGCGGCAGAACACGTTCAAGAGATGACATGATGTACCTTCAAAACCTGATAAATGGAACGGCGACCCTCTCGGTCAGCTCACCGGCTCGGCGCGCCGTTGAGCCCTCGTCTCGGGGACACTGCCCTCGCGGCTTGCGGAGACGAAGATCTGATCGGGACGTGGGTGGCACAGGAAATCCGCGTGAGAGATGTTGTAGCCATAGGCGCCGGCCAACGGCAGCACCAGCAGGTCTCCCACCTCGACCCCTTGCAGCGCCTGCTGGCGGCTCAACACATCCTTCGGAGTACAGAGCTGCCCCACCACGGTCCAGGCCCGGCGCTCCCCCTCACGCGACCGCCGAGGATCGCGCGGCAAATGGATGACCGGGTGGTCGTGCCCCTGGGCCGCGGGCAGGCGAAACTGGTGCGTGCCGCCCCGACAGACGAGAAAGCCTTCCCCGTGGCTGACCTTGGTATCGAGTACCTCGACCGCGTAGTAGCCACAGAAGGCCGAGAGAAAACGGCCGATCTCGAAGCGCACCAACGGCGGCTCATGCATGGTCGACAGGCATCGCTCCAGGGCACGGCACAGGCCAGGCCAGTCGAACTGCTCGGACGGCTGGAGATAGTTCACGCCGATCCCGCCCCCCACGTTGAGCTGGAGCACCTGCTCCGGATGGCGGGCCAGCGCGCGCCACTCGGGCCAGCGCTCCAGATAGAATGCCAGGAGCCGCTGGTGTCGCTGCTCGCATTTCTGGTGCGACATGGCATGCACGTGAAAGCCGACGAGCGTCAGGTTCGAGGCCTCATCCACCGCTTGCACGGCATCGGCCAACTGCGCCTCATCGATACCGAAAGGCGTGGCGGTACCGGCCATCCTCAGGCGGCTGGAGAAATCCGCGGGCAGCGAGGGATTGATGCGCACGAGCACGGGCTGCACGTGCCCCAGCGATGCCGCGATCGCCTGCAGGCGAGCCACTTCGCCGAGACTTTCGACATGGAAAGCCTCGACACCTCGGCTCATGGCCTCACGCATGTCGGCGTCGAGCTTGCCCGGTCCGGAGAGCACCCAGGGGCGCGGCGTCGAACAGGCGCAGGCACGCTCGATCTCGCCACCGGACGACAGCTCGAGCCCATCCACCACGGGCGCCAGCGTATCGATGATGGCCGCCTCGCTGTTGGCCTTGATCGCGTAGTAGAGCTCGACGCCCGATGGCAATGCCGCCTTCATGGCACTGCCCTGCGCCGCGAGCGCCGGCAGGTCATAGAAGAACGCCGCCATGGGATCGCGGCATGCCTGTCGATGCGCCTCGATGGCATCGAGGATGTGCCCGGGAATCCGAAAGTGCTCAGCCATAAGCCACCTCCCTGTCCACCGTCCGGGCGACCTGCCAGGGACTGGGCAGCGCTACGTACTCGGCCTGTCGGTCCGCCTGAGCCATGAGCCGTAGCTTGAAGTTGGTCTTGCAGGGCAGGTCACCACCCTCGAGCAGCGCATCCAGCTCAGGGGCCGGCATGTCCAGGGTCTGTCGCACGCGCCGCAACTCGTCCAGGGTGTCCTGCCACAGAGCGTCGCCCAGTTCGGGGCGCTGCCAGCTCAGCGCTAGGATCGCCTCGGCGACATGGTTGACAAGCAGGCAATAGGCGATTCGGTTCCACCCCTGCTCGCGGCGGTAGGTCATCGACTCCCTGACGCGGGGATGCAGAGACTCCCCCGCGAGCCAGTCCACGCCCTTGTCGTCGGTCAACTTGACCCCTTCGAAGTCACGCAGCAGCATCTTCCAGGGCATGCCCTCGTCGTGGATCAGCACGCAATTCTGCAGATGAGGTTCCATGACGATGCCATGGCGGAAGAACAGCCCCATGACCGGCGCCACCAGTGTGCGCAGATAGGTCTGGAACCACTGGCGAACGCGGCGCTCCGACGGCAGTGCCTGTTCGCCCTCGCCGTGCGTCGAACCGCCGATGAAGGACAACACCAGAGGCGCCAACTGGGTATCGCGGGCGAACAGCGTCGCGCTGAGCAAGCAGTGTTCGGGCGCGAATCGCTGACAGAAGTTTTCCCGCAGGATCACACCGGTCTGCTCCCGGAACCAGCGCTTCATGTCATCATCGCCCTCGGTTGGCGCCCAGTGCACCGTGGCCGGTTCCTGGGCCACGCACAGCGCCTCCAGCACCAAGTCCTTCATCCGGGCGAGCCGGTGCATGATGCGGTCGATGACCAACGTGCTCTCCAGCTCGTACCAGGCGTTCTTGCGTACGCAATTGGTGATGCGCACATTGAGCGATCCCTTGAGGAACCAGGGATGGCCCTCGATATACCAGGTGCGCATGGAAGCGGTGGGCGCGGCAGACCAGCCGCTCTGCCCGAGATCGCCGATGATGCCGTGGCGAATCAACTCCGCCACCCGGGGATCCCGCCGAAAGAGATCGGCCTGCACCGGGTGCATGCTGAGCACCCTGCGCTCGTTACCCTCGGCATGGGTCTGGTCGGCCACATTCAACAGCACATCCCGGTCAGTCAGCCGATTGGCCTGAACGCTCAGCCCCTCCACAGGGAAGGAAAACTGGTGCAGGGCCGTGGTCGCATTGAATTCCGGGGCATAGGCGGGCCTGTCCTGCAACAGGTGAGGCGGCCATTGCCTGGCCTTGGGCGTGGGGTGATTGGGATGACCGAACCATAGCCCCTGCTCGCTCCGACGATAATCCGTCAATGGATGACGTCCGGGATGGTCGACGGCATGCGCGACGATCGTCGTCATGACCTCCTGACTTTGCACGACCTGATCGCGAAGCTCCTGATTGAGCGTGCCGTCATGCCACTGGCAGTGCGCCAGCAGGGAGTCGATCAACTCCGCCATCTCGGGGACATGCCAGCCGGTGGCCGCCGATGCCCGCAGGTAGACATCGGAAAGATAGAAATGGCTGCCGATCACCGAGCGCCGATCTACCATCACGAACAACGACAATGATGCCGACCACTCGATCAACAAAGGCGTGCCATGCAGACGCTCCGGCAGCCCCTCCCGCCGGACCGGCCATCGATAAGTCAAGGTGTCATGGGGAATGGCCACTTCCTTGATGATGCAATTCAGCAACGCATGCGTGGATGCATGTCGGCTCGTCTCGCCGGGTAAGCGAGAGAAACGGGCATAGCTCATATGGCCTCCGCAAGAATGCCGTCCTGTAAAAACCCCCTGCCATGCTGTCTGCCGTGCCGTCGGCGCGGCCCC
Source organism: Halomonas caseinilytica (assembly GCF_001662305.1). Classification (GTDB taxonomy): domain Bacteria; phylum Pseudomonadota; class Gammaproteobacteria; order Pseudomonadales; family Halomonadaceae; genus Halomonas; species Halomonas caseinilytica. Next base: position 47,186 of record NZ_BDEP01000015.1, on the reverse strand, counting down.
TCGTCGGAGAGGCTCCGCCGCCAGTCTCGGCTGCCCGCTGGCAGGCCAGTTAGCGCGTCCCTCGCTAGTCACGTTGCGAAGTTGTATTGGATGGTTGTGCTTGTTGTGTCGATCGAGCTCGCGAGAGCCTCGCTTGCCTGCCGGAAAGGCTCCCTGTCCCTACGTGTGGCGGCCCCGCACCGACGGTGATCGGAACCCCATATGCCGCATGATCAGCCACATATTGCGAGGCGCACTGTGCAAATGAGAATGATTACCCTAATCGTTGAGATTAATGATGTCCATGAGATTCGAACGATCCGTTCGCTATATGCTGATATCTCATCGTTCGGGAAGGACTGGCGGAGGCGCCTCGTTCATTGAAAATGAGAACTCTTTGTCTTAATGTCACCGACCCAGCTTCTACATCGATGGGCCCCATGCATTCAACATCCGCCAAGCCACCGCGACTGACCGGTGAAGCCCTGTGTGCCGGGTATGAATCCCGACGCGTGCTGGACGGCGTCGACCTGGCGGTGGCCGAAGGCAAGCTGACGGTGCTGCTGGGCCCGAACGGCAGCGGGAAATCGACGCTGTTGAAGACGCTGGCGCGCACCCTGCGTCCCAGCGCCGGCCGCGTCTGCCTCGATGGTCAAGACATCCATCGTTGCAACACACGGGAGGTGGCGCAGCGCCTGGGCATTCTGCCTCAGGGCCCTGCCGCGCCGGAGGGCCTCACGGTCAGACAACTGGTCGCCATGGGCCGCTTCCCTCACCAGCGCCTATGGCGACAGAATGCCGAAGAGGATGCCCGCGCCGTGCGCGAGGCGATGGCCTATACCGATGTCACGGACTACGCCGAGCGCAGCGTCGACGCACTTTCCGGCGGTCAACGGCAACGTTGCTGGATTGCCATGGTGCTGGCTCAGGAAACGAACCTGATCCTGCTCGATGAGCCTACCACCTTCCTCGACCTGAAGGTCCAGGTCGACCTGCTCGAACTGCTGTCCCGCCTGGCCCATGAGCACGGCCGAACCCTGCTGGTGGTCCTGCACGATCTCAACCTGGCCGCCGCCTACGCCGACACCCTGGTGATGATGCGAGACGGCGCCATTCTCCACCAGGGCGCGCCTCGGGATGTCTTCACCGCTGCCAATCTCAAGGCAGTCTTCGATCTCGATGCCAACGTCATCCACGATCCGCATTCCCGGCGCCTGGTCTGCGTGCCCACGCCAGGCATGCGCGCCCCCGCGCCATCCCCGACACCCAGCGAACGGATCGCGCCATGAACCAACGCTTCTGCGCCGTGGAAAGCCGCGCCATCGACGACCCGCTGGTCGGTAGCGGCACCCATCCCGAACGCAACCTGCTGCTCAGCTGGCCTCGTTCCAAATGGCAACGCAACCTGCGCCAGGCCAGCGACATGCCCGAGGCACTCCTGACAGCCCTGCATGCCCTGCCCGACGAAGGGCGACGCGTCAATCTGATCCACCGACGAGAGCAGTCCGAACGGCACCACCGCGTGTTCCTGATGCCCGAGCGTCAGGCCTTCGACATCCCCCGCGACACACTCGGCGACTTCATCGCCGCCCTGCGGCGTGGCGATGACCTGGCCGCCTGGCAGCCCGAAACGGTGGAGCGCTCACTGGTGCTGTGCTGCACCCACGGCAAGAAGGACAAGTGTTGCGCCAAGTTCGGCTTCGCCACCTACAAGGCCCTGGCCGAGGCGGTACGCCAACGCAACCTGCCCTTCGAGGTCTGGGAGAGTACCCATCTGGGCGGCTGCCGGCTGGCAGCCAGCGCCCTGCTGCTGCCGCAACTGCGCAAGTATGGGCGCATCGGCGACGACGATGTCCTGCCGTTGCTGGAAAGCGAGGCACGCGGCCGACCTTACCTGCCCTGTTATCGCGGCGACTCCCGACTCACGCCGCACCAACAGTGCGCTCAGGTCGCCGCTCTAGAGTGGCTGGCAGCGCAAGGCCTGGAGGCAGACGTCAGGGTCGAGGACAACGCTGCGGAAGCCGACGAGACGGATCGCGACCTCGTGGTCACATGGAACACCGGACGTCAGGAGGGAAAGCTGACCATCCGCTGTCACGCACTGGAGTTGATGCGTTACGACACCTGTGCCGATCTGCCGAACGGCCCTTCACCGAGCCAGGTATGGCGCGCCGTCGAAGTCCGGGAGGGCACGCCGGCCCTGGCATGATCGTGGGGCGACTCAGGACACTGTCGTCGTCAAGGACCCCGTGCCATTGCGCGTCGGCTCGAGAATCTCCCTGGCCATCTCGCGACCAGCGGCGGTAAGCACGAGCGTCTCGCCCCGGCGTTCGATCAGACCAGCAGCACAGCTCCGCTCGACCACCCGGTTCGCCTTGGCGCCATCCCATAGCAAGTGTTCGCGCAACGCCTGGGTGACATTCTCCACCCACTGCTCCGGCCCGTCCTCATGGTTGTAGAGATGCACCGCCAGGGTGCGGATCTCGTTGACCCGACGCTGGCCGCGACGTCGCAGCACCTGGGCGACCATTCCGTAGCGCGGCCCGACCAGGAAGGCCAGCAGCAAAAAGACACCGGTCATCACCGCCATCATGCCGCCGATGGAAACGTTCCAGGCCACGGCCAGGAAGTAGCCCGAAACGCTGGAGGCGATCGAGACCAGGGCACCATAGACGAACATCATCCACAGGCGGTCCGTCAGCAGATACGCTGCCGAAGGCGGCACGATGACGAAGGCCACGAAAAGCACCGCGCCCACCGCATCGAAGGCCGCCACGGCGGTACCGCTGGTCAGGAGCAACAAGAGATAGAACAGCACGCCAGGAGCCAGTCCCAGCGCCTTGGCCAGCGCCTCGTCGAAGGTGGCGATCTTGAGCTCCTTGTAGAAGAGCGTGACGAAGGCCCCGTTGATCAGCGTCATCGCCCCCATCCACAACAGCGCCTGGGGAACGCGGTAATCGCCGATGGTCAAGGTATCGAGCCACACGAAACCGATCTCGCCGAGCAGCACCGTGTGGGTATCGATATGCACGTCCCGCGCATAGAGGTTGAGCAGCAGCACCCCCGCCGAGAACAGCACCGGAAACACCAGCCCGATGGCCGCATCCTTCTTGACTCGCCGCGTGCTGACCAGCAACTCGGTGAGAAAGACGGTGAGCAGGCCCGTCAGGGCGGCACCGACGATCTGCACCGGACCGCTCTGCTGGTGGGTCAGCAGCCAGACGACGACGATACCGAAGACGATGGAGTGGCCGATGGCGTCGGACAGCATGCTGACGCCGCGCAGCACCAGGAAGGTGCCCACCAGCGAAGAGGCGATGCCTACCAGGGCGCCGACCAGCATGATCATCAGGGCCGCATTGTCGAACAGCGAAGCCAGCATCAGCGTTCCTCCTGTCCGAGGGAGTCGAGGATGCGCTTGGCCTCCTCGAAGCCCGACGCCGTCAACACCCAATGCTTGGCCCCGCCGGGTTCATCGGGCGGGGCCGAGCGCCACTCGACCAGGCCGCGCTTCTGCAACTGGCGCAATGCCGCTCGGGTACGATGCCCGTGATAGGTATCCAGCATGCCTTGCTCGGAGCGAAACACCGGATCGGCATGATGCACCGCAAGCCGATAAAGCGTGGTCAGCACCTGCTGGTAACGCAGCCGGCGCCGGCCACGCCACAGCCGCACGCCCTCCCAGACGAATCCCCTGCCCGGTGCCAGCAGCAACGACACCATCACCACGCTGGAAACACTGAGAATGATCAGCGGCCCCGTGGCCAGCCCCCGTGACAGGGCACTCAGCACGGCGCCGAACACCCCGCCCGACACACCGATCACGGCGGCCAGCATCACCATGCCCTCGAGCCGATGACTCCATTGCCGAGCCGCCACCGCCGGCGCGATGATCATCGCCGCCATCAGCACCACGCCGACCATCTGCAGCCCGACCACCACGGCCAGGGCAATCATCACCGTCAGGATCACCTCGAGCCACATCACCGGCATGCCGAGCGAAGCGGCGAACTCGGGGTCGAAGGATACCAGCTTGAATTCCTTCCACAGCGCGATCACCAGGGCCAGAGCGGCGACGGTGATGCCGCCCATGATCCACAGGTCGCCGCGCAGGGTCGCCGCGGCCTGGCCGAACAGGAAGGCGTCGAGACCGCCCTGGGCAGCATTGTTCATGTTCTGGATGTGAGTCAGCAGCACGACCCCCAGAGCGAAGGAGGTGCTCAGCGTGATGCCCAGCCCAGCATCGGTCTTGAGTCGGCTGTTGCGGGTCAGCAGCAGCATCACCAGCGCGGCCAGCGCCCCGGTGGTCAACGCCCCCAGCAGAATGATGCCCATCTCCCGGGCACCGGCGACGATGAAGCCGATGCAGACCCCCGGCAGAGCCGCATGGGACATGGTGTCACCGAGCAGGCTCTGCTTGCGCAGCACGGCGAAACTGCCGAGCACGCCGCTGATCAGCCCCAGCAGCGCCGCGCCGATGGCCACGTTCTGGATGGTGTAGTCATGCAACAAGCCAAGCAGCGACATCGTCACGTCCCCGCGGTCTTGTCGGCGGGCATGAAGGCCGCCTCGTCGAGCAGGGCGATCTGCCCGCCGTAGGCGCGGCGCAGGTTCTCGGCGGTATAGACGTCCTCCACATGGCCCTGGGCGATGACCCGGACATTGAGGATCAGCAGCCAGTCGAAGTAGCTGCGCACCGTCTGCAGGTCATGGTGCACGACGATCACCGTCTTGCCGTCATCGCGCAGGCGTCGAAGAATATCCACGATGGCCCGTTCGGTGGTGGCATCGACCCCCGCCATGGGCTCGTCGAGGAAATAGACATCGGCCTGCTGCACCAACGCCCGCGCCAGGAAGATTCGCTGCTGCTGTCCGCCCGATAGCTGGCTGATCTGGCGATCGGCGAATGCCTGCATGCCGACCATCTCCAGTGCCTGCATGGCCTCCCGACGCTCACGTCGCCCCGGTCGCCTGAGCCAGCCGAGCCGGCCATAGAGGCCCATGGTGACCACGTCCAGCGCCGTGGTCGGAAAGTCCCAGTCGACACTGGAGCGCTGCGGCACATAGCCCACCCGCCGGCGACGCGCCCGATAGGGCCGACCGAACAGGGTGACGTGCCCCGCCACCGAAGGCACCAGGCCCAGCACGCTCTTGATCAGGGTGCTCTTGCCGGCGCCGTTCGGACCGACGATGGCCGCCATCACGCCGGGCGGCACGTCGAAGTCGATGTCCCACAGCACCGGCTTGCTATGGTAGCTGACGGTCAGATCCTCGACGTGGAGGGCAAGATCCGGTTCATGTAACGGCGTCGTCATGGGCGAAGCGAACTCTCGAACAAAACGGTTGGATGTGGGGACTCACGAGGAAGCGATGTCCCAGTGCGCCGCCCAGGCGTCGAGGGCTTCGGGCAGCACCGGCGTCTCACCGCCGAGCGCCTCGACGATATGCCGGGTATTACGATACAGCATGCCGATGTAGGTGCCATCGGCAGTGCCTGCCTCTCCCATGGCATCCGAATAGAGCTGCCCGCCAATGGACACTTCCTGGCCCTTCTCGCGCGCGGCCTCGATGACGGCCTGCACGGTACGGGGATTGATGGTGCTCTCGATGAACACCGAAGGCACTTCGCGATCCACGACGACCTGTGCCATCTCGCGGATATCCGCCACACCGGTTTCAGTGGAGGTACTGATGCCCTGAATACCGGCCACCTCGATATCGTAGGCACGACCGAAGTAGTTGAAGGCATCATGCGCGGTGACCAGGATGCGCTGCTGTTCGGGGATCGAGGCGATGCTCTCCTTCACCCATTGATGCAGGGCCTCGAGCTGGGCGCTATAGCGCGACGCGTTCTCCTGGATGCGCGACTCGCAGTCGGGCCGGGCCTCGCTCAAGGCCTCGGCGACCGTCGGCACGATCTGCGACCAGAGGGAAGCATCCATCCACAGGTGAGGATCGATGCCGTAGACATCCTGAACGGTGATCAGGTTCTCGGTATCGATGGATGAAGGGGCCACCGCGATCGTCGGCTTGGTCTCGGCAAAACGCTCGAGGACATCACCGAGCTGCCCTTCCAGGGAATAGCCGGAGTAGAAGATCATCTCGGCCTGCTGGAAAGTGGCAACATCACGGGCACTGGCCTGATAGAGGTGCGGGTCGACCCCCGGGCCCATCAAGGTCGTGACGTCGACGCATTCACCGCCGACCTGACCGACCACATCCCCCACCATGCCGGTGGTGGCCACCGCCTTCAGCGGCGTCGATTGCTGTGCCATGGCAGGGGCGGCGGCGAAAGCCAGCACCATCGAGAGCCCCGCCGCCATCAGTTGTCTTGTCATTGCATCCTCCATGCGTAATCGAGAGCACGCAGGTATAGCATTGGCCATGCATCCGAGTAAAAGCAGTTGCATCAATCGGTGCGATATATAACGTTATAGAGGTCGCCAGGGCGGAACTTCCCTCGACAATGCCACATGACGGTGTCGTCCTCTCGACACCCAGGATCAAGGAGAGACCCTAATGACCTCACGTACCCTTCTCAACACCGCGCTTCGCCCTGTCCTGCTCGGTACCGGCCTGCTGCTGTCAGCCAGCGCCATGGCCGCGCCGCAGGGCCTCTACTCCACCGAGGAGCTGCTCGACGCCGATGTCTATGCCAAGTCCGACAGCGACCAGGCCATCGGTGACGTGGAAGACGTGCTGCTCGACAACGACATGCGCGTCCATGCGCTGGTCATCGATACCGGCGACCTGTTCGACCTGGGCGACAAGCAGTACGTGGTCGGCGCCGAGCACTTCACCGTAGAGACCCACAACGGCGAGAGTCTCGACAACATCGAGTACAGCGTCCATCTCGACCTCGATGCCCAGGCTCTCGGGGAGCAGCCTGAGTACACCAACACCTGGTGGAACCAGGCCAAGGACAACCTCCAGCAGGCCTGGGAAGAGACCAAGGAAGGCGCCGCCAGCGCCTGGGAAACCACCCGTTCGGCCACCAGCGATGCGCTCGACAAGGCCGGTAACGTCCTGGAATCCGTTGGCGAGGAGACCCAGCAGGCAGCCGACGACGCCGCCCAGTAACCCACGCCCTCACCATCCGGGCCCGGCCGCTGGCCGGGCCCTCGAATCGATATTGACGTCATGCCACGCCGGCCCTGCCTGGCAACTCGACGCGTATTGACACCTCTCGGCCAGTACCCAGCAAAGCGCTGCATAAATCGCCGCGTATCGTGAAGCACAAGGCGCACCGTGCATAACATCGCCAAGAGCGCATTTGAACCGTCTTTGGACGGGCCGCAGAGCCGTGTTGCCCTCAGCGAATCCGGCGCAATCCCGTCAATATCGGCGCCCCGCTCTGCGGGTCATGCATCAGAACGCAGTCTACGCCGTAGAGCTCGCGTACCAGCTCCCGCGTGACCACCTCCCCCGGCGGGCCTGCCGCCACTACCCTGCCCTCACGCATCGCCACCAGATGATCGGCATAACGACAGGCAATGGGCAGATCGTGCAGCACCATCGCCAGGGTTCGCCCCTCATCGGCCAAGTGCCGCACCAGTTCGAAGACCTCCAGTTGATGCCCCAGGTCCAGCGCCGAGGTGGGCTCGTCGAGCAGCAACAGCGATGTCTGCTGAGCGATGATCATGGCGATCCAGGCGCGCTGGCGCTGCCCGCCGGAAAGCGACTCCAGCGGACGATCGGCCAGCGCATGCAGGTCCGCCGCCGCCAGCGCCTCGTCCACCACCCGCCGGTCTTCCGCCGACCACTGACGCAACCAGCTCTGGTGCGGCTGGCGGCCAAAACCGATCAGCTCGGCAACGGTCAGCCCTTCCGGTGCCCGGGCCTCCTGGGGCAGCAACGCCAGCCGCCGGGCCAGCTCCCGGGCTGGCAGCCGGACGATGTCATTGCCATCGAGCAGCACATGGCCACTCTGCGGCGAATGCAAACGCGCCAGCCCCGCCAGCAGGGTCGACTTGCCGCACCCGTTCGGTCCGACGATGGCGGTCACCTGGCCGGCCGGCAGGCGCACGTCCAGATCGACGACGACCGGCGTTCGATCATGGGCGAGCGTCAGTTCCCGCGCTTCAAGGGAACAAGCGGCGACATTCATCTCAAGCGACTCCATGTGAACGGGGACGAATCAGGATCCACAACAGCCAGGGGCCGCCAACCACAGCGGTGACGATACCCACCGGAATCTCGAGTGGCGACAGCATCAGGCGGCCGGCGAGATCGGCCAGCACCATGATCAGGGCGCCGGACAGCGCCGATGCCAGCACCGGCACGCTGCGCTTCGAGGCCAGGTGCCGGGCCAGCTCCGGACCGAGCAGGCCCACCATCCCCACAGGCCCTGCCACGGCCACGGCCAGCCCCGTCAGCACGACCGAGGTACTCAACACCTGGGCACGGCGGCGTCCCAAGCGCGTGCCCAGGCTACGCGCCACGGACTCGGAAAAGCCCATCAGGCTCAGGGAACGGCCCAGGGCCATCGCCACCGGCAAGCCGATCGCCAGGCCGACGGCCAGGGTCCAGACCGCACCTGCAGGCCGGGCGCTCAGCGACCCCACCGTCCAGGGATAGGCGGCATTGGCCACATCGATGGCAACCCGCGCCAGCAACAGATTGGTCAGGGCACCGAACACCGCCCCCACCCCGATGCCGGCGACGATGAACCGGTAGCCCTGCGTTCCGCCCCCGAGCGCCAGCCCGAAAGTCAGCGCCGTGGCGGTAGCGGCACCGGCCAGCGCCATGGCCGGCGGCGCCAGGCCGACACCAAGCCCCACCACTGAAGCCACGGCGAACGCCGTGGCCCCATTGTCGATGCCGATGATGCCCGGTGTGGCCAGGCGATTGGCGGCCAGGGTCTGCATCAGACAACCCGCCAGGGCGAAAGCAGCACCGGTCGCGAGCGCCGCCCCGAGGCGCGGCAGGCGCAGCGCGTCGACCACGAAGGTCGACAGGTCATCCCCGGTGCCCTGCAAGGCGGCCAGCACGTCAGCCGGCGAGAGTATCTGCTCGCCAAGGCAGAGATACGCCAGCGACGCTGCCAGCACCAAGGCCAGCAACAACAGATTGGCCCTCAGGGTTCGTCGGTCCAGCAGAATGCTGAGCCCTCTCCAGGCCAGGCGTCGGGTCCCCCGGGGCGACGCAACGGCATCCTCGGGCCTGGTCCGCCCCAACCGGGACGATGACGATTGAACCAGCAGACTCATGCGTTCCCTATAGCATTGGCAATTACAGCATCGGAAGTCGCCGACGTCTCACCACGGCGATCAGCACCGGTGCGCCACACAGCGCGGTCAGCACACCGAGCGGCAGCTCCGAGGGCGCCACCAGGCGTCGCGAGATGACATCGGCGATGATCACCATCAAAGGCCCCAGCAACAGGCACAGCCAGAGGCTGCGGCGGATGTCCGGCCCGGCCAGGGCCCGCGCCGCGAAAGGAACGACCAGGCCGACAAAGGCGATGGGGCCGGCGATGGCGGTCGCACCGCCCACCAGCAGCGCCACCACCAGGATCACTAGCAAACGAACCCGACCGGGATGATGACCAAGCCCGGCGGCGAGTCGTTCGCCCAGCGCCAACGCCGCCAGGGGGCGAGCGATGACCAGGGTGATGGCAGCCGCCACGGCGAGGCTCGGCAGTACTGCCAGCAGATCCTCCAGCCGCCGGCCGGACAAACTGCCGACCACCCAGAAGCGTATCTCGTCGGCAGCACGTTGATCGAACAGCAACAGCAGAGTGGTCAGCGCCGACAGCAGCCCCGTGAAAGCCGCGCCAGCCAGGACCAGGCGCACCGGATCGTTGCCGAGGCCGCGAAAGCGCGCCACGCCCAGCACGCAGAGACACCCCAGCAAGGCGCCAAGTTGTGCCACACCGACTCGCAGCGTGGCCGCCGAAGTGCCCAGCAACAGGGCAATGGCCACCGCGAAGGCCGCCCCAGCGCTGACACCCAGTAACCCCGGCTCGGCCAGCGGGTTGCGCGATACCGCCTGCAGGAGCGCGCCGGCCACGCCCAGCGCCATACCCACGGCCAGGCCGACCAGGGTACGCGAACCGCGCAGGGTTCCGACCACGAAACGCGCTTCCTCGTCACCGTGTCCCGCCAGCACGGCCAGGGCGCGCTCCGCCCCGACATCTCCGGCTCCCCATAGCAAGCTGGCCAGACAGGCCAGCAACAGCAAGCCGGCCAGGGTCAACCCCTGGCCGGCCAGACGCCTGCGTTCGGCGCTTGCAATCATCGTTCGTCGGACGACAGCGCCGTCTCGATATCATCGAGCACGGCCTGAGCGGCCAGGGGGCCGGAAGCACTGGTCCAGAGCTGACCATCCACCGGAATCACCTGATCGCGCTTGGCCACCTCGAGCCGCGAGAAGGCCGGCGACTGGCGCGCGGCATCCAGTGCTTCACGCCCATCTTCATTGAGCGTGGCCATGAACAGCAGATCCGTATCGACCTCGCCCAGGTTCTCCAGGCTCAGCGGATCACTATGGGGCCGCCCCTCCTTGACCAGATCAGCGTCGGTGACATCGAAACCGGTCGCTTCGAGCAGGCCGGTGGAGAACAGCTCGGTCGACATCACCAGCGGCCCTTGTGGCATCCAGCGCACCAGCGACGTGGTCGTGCCTTGGCTATCCAGACGCTCGGCGAGATCGGCGGCGCGAGTTTCCACGGCCTCGATGGCCTCTTCTACCTCTTCGGCGTGACCCAGCGCTTCACCATACAGGCGCGCCTCGTTTTTCCAGCCATTCGGCGTGAAGCCTTCGCTCTCGGGCACCACGGTGGGTGCCAGCTGCGACACCAGCGCGTACTGTTCATCGCTCAGATAGGGCGAGGCAAGGATCAGATCCGGGTTCTGGGCGGCGATCGCCTCGAGGTTGAGCTCCCGACTGGTGCCGACCATGGCGATGTCCGGCACCCGATCACTCAGGTAGCCGGCAACACCCTGGCCACCCCGCGTGGCCACCGCCGCCAGCGGCGTGACGCCAGCCGCCAGGGCGGCATCCAGCGCGCCTTCATAGAGCGTGACGACACGCGATGGCTGGCCGTCGACCTCAACCTCGCCATGGGCGGTATCGAGGGTTCTGGCCTGAGCCGAACCAGTGGCCAAGGCCAGCACCGTGGCCAGGCAGGCCCCCATCAGGGGGGAAGTCTTGCGCAGAGAAAAGAGCATGGCGTCTCCTCATCTCACCGGGCACTGCCGAGACGGCAAGACGGCTCCGGTGTTGGTTGATCTCGAGGTTCTCGTGTCAGGGCGTCAGTGCCTGGGTAATCTCGTCCATCTGGGCCCGCACGCTCTGCAAACCATCACCGGAGAGATACCAGAGTCCCGGGGACAGCACTTCGACGCGGGTGGCTTCGGCGCCGGCACGGGCCAAGCCCTCCTGCAAGGTCGAGGCCTCGAGCGGCGTCCCCCCGATGGCCGCGCTGCGGTCGACGACGAAGACCACATCCGGCGACATCTCGGCCAGCACATCCGGCGTCACCGGATAGAAGGTGCGGCTGCCATGGCTGACGGGTTCGACGCTCTCCGGAACCTCTGGCTGGTCGATCTGCAACAGCTCGCTGACCACGGGTTCCTGGCGCAGGGAGTAGTGACCATCGTTGTGCGTGACCACCACGGCATCGACGGCGTCGGCCAGGCTCTCGCGTGCCGACTCGATATCGGCATGCAGCGCCTCGAGCCGTTCTTCCGCCTGGACCTCGGCGCCATACAGCGCGGCCAGGCCCTTCACTTTGTCGCTCAACGCCTCCAGGTAGTCGCCCTCGGCGAGAGTGACGTCACGCGTCTCGGCCACGGCTTGCAGGTCTTCCTGCACGGCCGACTGGCGCCCGGTGATCAGAATCAGGCCGGGCGAAAGCGCCTCGATGGCATCGAGATCCGGCAACTTGAGTCCGCCCACGTCGGCTCGCCCTTCCAGCAGGTGCACCATATAGCCCGGCGCGGCCTGATGCGGCAGGCCGACGAGATGCGACTCGAGCCCCAGGGCTTCCAGGGTGTCCGCGGCTCCCCAGTCGAAGCTGACCAGAGACGGCCCCTCATCGGCCGCAGTCGAATCCGCCTGAGCCGCCAGGGGCAACGTCGATACCAGCAGCGCAGCCGCAGGCAGAGTCCATCCGGAACCTCTCATCGAAAACTCCTGGAAAATAATGCGAATCAATCCTATGAAGAGCCGAACATTACCATGCCGGGCGCCTCGTTGAGCGCAACGCTGAGTTGCAGTCAACGCAACTCAAGACGGTGGATCCTTCCCGTATGCAGTTGTCATCCACGCAACGACATATTCCATGAATAGCACTTCCCAAAGCAAATGAGAATCCTTATCGTTTTTGCCCGATGCAATCCCGCCCCACGTGGCGGCCCATCAGAACAACGCAATCGGATCTCTCCCCCATCACACATTTCGGGGAAATGCTGAAGAGATGGCCGCGCGTCGAAAGGCGCAAGGCGTTTTTGAACCAAAGCCGGGCATGACAACAGATCAAGCGAGCCTTCCGCGGCCATCGCAGCGCCGTGCACGGCCTCGCCTGGCGCGTCTTGGGTCCCTCTACAGAACGGACTCTCCGGGTATTCCCCGGGCTGGCGTCATACGACAACGACTGACTCGCCCAGGCGCTCACGCAGTGTTTCCTCAGAGCAAGGAGCAAAAGGAACATGCAGGATTCATCTCCCCTTCCCTTCACCCGCACGGCATTGGCTCTCGGCATCGCCACCGCCTGTGCCAGCGGTTCGGCACTGGCCGACGAGGCCGCCGAGCTGGAACCGGTCGTGGTCACGGCGTCCGGCTATGAACAGGTACTTTCCGATGCGCCGGCCAGTATCTCGGTCATCAGCGGCGAGGAGTTGAACAAGCAATCCTACTCCGACATCACCGATGCGATGGACAACATCCCCGGCGTCTATGTCACAGGCGGGGGTGGCTCCAAGGACATCAGCATCCGGGGCATGGACAGCAGCTACACACTCTATCTGGTCGACGGTCGCCCGATCTCCGACGGACGCTCGGTCAACACCAACGGCACCGACGGCGGCAAGCAGATCGGCCTGCCCCCGATCTCGATGATCGATCGCGTCGAGGTGATTCGCGGCCCCATGTCTTCGCTGTATGGTTCCAGTGCCATGGGCGGGGTCATCAACATCATCACCAAAAAGACCACGGATGAGTGGTCGGGCTCGGTGACCACGGAGTACACCCACTCCCTCAACGACATCAACAACGATGGCCAGCAGGTCAGTTTCGTCACCGGCGGCCCGCTGATCGAGGGATTGCTGGGCGTCAGGGTGCATGGCAGCTGGATCGGCACCGAAGAAAGCGACTTCATCGGCGGGGACGACAACGCCGAGAGCACGCCCGACAGCGATACCCGCCAGGGTGGCGCAGAATTCACCCTGACCCCCGACAGCCAGAATGAGTACACCCTGGGCTACACCTCGTCGACCAAGGAATACACCCATACGCCGGGCAAGAGCATCGGCCTGCTCGATTATCGCGGCAATCCCAACACCTCGAACACCACTCGCTACGACAAGGACGTCTACACGATCGGCCACAAGGGCAGCTACGGCGCCTTTCTGACCGACACCTACCTGCGCCACGATGTTTCCGAACGCGTTCTGGACACAAGCGACGAGAAGCGCGAGGAAGTCACGACCTTCAATAACCAGACCACCTACTTCTGGGGCGACCACATGCTGACCTTCGGCGGTCAGTACAAGCTGGAGGACTTCACCGACGATACCAACGGCCTGCTGGACGCCAATGTGCCCGGCGCCGTGAACAGCGTCGACCGCTGGATCGGGGCACTGTTCGTCGAGATGGAATGGAGCGTCACCGACGACCTCAACGTGACCACTGGTCTGCGTTACGACGACGACGAAAAGTTCGGCGGCCACTTCTCGCCGCGCGTCTATGCCAACTACCATCTCGATCCGCAGTGGACCTTCAAGGGAGGCGTCTCCACTGGCTACAAGCAACCTGGCCTGGCAGCCGCCACCGAAGGGTTCGGGCGACCGACCGGTCGCGGTAGCGCCGTGATCATCGGCAACGAGGAGCTGGACCCGGAGACCAGCACCAACTATGAGCTGGGCTTCGTGTTCGATAGCGCGCAGAGCGATCTCACCGCCAGCGCGATGCTCTTCCACACCCAGTTCGATGACAAGATCTCCGAGGAAAGGCTTTGCCAGGGGCCCAGCGAAGGCTTCTCCGACCCCTCGTACCGCGAGTGCAACTACGCCGGCACCGACTACTACTTCGTCAGCACTTACCGCAATATCGCAAAAGCCGAGATGCAGGGCATGGAGTTGACGCTGGACTACGACATCACGCCGCGCCTGGGGCTGAGCTCCAGCTACACCTACACCGACTCCGAGCAGAAGAGCGGCGAATTCAAGGGAGAGCCGCTGAACAAGACGCCCGAGCACATGGTCAATGTCGCGCTTGACTGGAAGGCCAGCGAACGCCTCGACCTCTGGGTGCAGGGCAACTATCGCGGCGAGACCAGCGACTACCTGAGCCGCAACAGCATGAGCGATGGCACACCAGGCTATGGCTTCATCGACACCGGGCTGGTCTATGACCTCAACGAGAATGCCCGCGTGAAGGCCGGCATATACAACATCGCCGACAAGGAAGTGACCAGCGACGACTATGGCGTGGTGCTGGACGGCCGCCAGGTCAACCTCGGACTGACCGTGGATTTCTGAGACCACGCCGTCGCCGAGGGCACTCGGCATTCCTGACTAGCACGACGTGTTTCGATCCCTTGTTCCCCGGCTTAGGCCGGGGTTTTTTGTGTCCGGTTCCCGGCCTGCAACCTCAAGGACGAATACAAAAAGCAATGATTTTTATCTGCATGATGATCTGGCACAATAGCCTGCTATCTACTGTTGCCGGGGCCTAGCACCATGCACGATGCCGATGAACTGGTCGCCTTCGCCGACGTCATGGACAGCGGCAGCCTGACACTCAGCGCACGCCGGCTGGGCGTGGCGAAATCGACCTTGAGTCGCCGTATCCAGCAGTTGGAGACCCGGCTCGGCCAGCCGCTGATGCGCCGCCAATCCAACCGGTTGCTGCCCACCGAAGCGGGCCGTGTTTTCCATGACTATTGCCTGCGCATTCTCGACCTGACCGACCAGGGGCATAAGGCACTGGAAGAGCTGCGCGAAGAGATCAGCGGTAGCTTGACCCTCGAGGTGCACGATGCCCTCGGGCGTTCCTGGATTGCCCAGGCCATCGAGACGTTCATGAAACGCTACCCCGGCGTGCATGTCAGCCTGATGATTCGCGAGAACCTGCCCGAACGCCTGGAACCGCAGTCGGTCGTGGTCTGGTTCGGCGAGACCGGCGAGGTCGGCCTGCGCCAGGAGACACTGGCGCTGTTGTCATGCGGGCTGTATGCACATCCCGATTATCTGGCCAGGCATGGTCGCCCGACACATCCCCATGAACTGGAACGCTATGACTGGATCGACCTGCTCGGCGAGGCCGAGCACGGCCTGATATTACGTCATCCACACCAGGGCCAGGCCGATATACGTCCGCCTGGATCGCGGCTGCGGGTCAATCGTCTGGTGCTGCAATCCGATGCCATCGCGCGCGGGCAAGGGCTCGGCGTGATGCCCAACTGGATGGCCGAACGACGTAATGCGGCCCATCCCGGTCAGCTCGAACGCTGTCTGCCCGACTGGCAGATTCCGCCCACTCCCGTCAACCTGCTCTATGCCCACGGCCACCAGCCACGCAAGATATCGGCATTGCTCGAATTTCTGCGCGGCGCCTGTCCGACCGAATGGCAACACAGTCCCCGAGGGCACGCTTGCTGACGCGCTCATCCCTCCCGATACTGCTGCCAAGTGAGACCGGACACTATCCGCATCGAGGACCCGATGAGGGGCCTGTCGTGCCCGGGACGCCGAAAATTGCTACCATGAGGCACTTCGCTAGCGACTGAACAGGGACAACCATGGGCCTTCGCGAAATCGCCGCGGGAGGGATCTACCTGTCTCCCATGCTGATTTACGCCCTGCTGGGGCTGGTCTGCGCACTACTGATTCGGTCCATCCTGCACCGCCTGGTCGGCTCGACACGACTCTGGTTCGAGGCATGGTTCGACACCGCCCTGTTTGTCATCTGCACCGCAGCCATCGCCTACCTGTCTTCAGCCGCCGTGGGGACCCTCTGAACATGATGCGCACCTTCCTCCGCAGCCTCGTCACCCTGATCATCGTCGCCGTGGCCATCGCTGCCGGCTTCTGGCTCTGGCACTACTATCTCTACACGCCCTGGACCCGCGATGGCCGGGTCCGCGCCGATGTCGTGACCATCGCCCCGGACGTGTCGGGTCGCGTCGTCGCGCTGCCGATCAGTGACAATCAGACCGTGGCCAAGGGCGAGATACTGTTCCGCATCGACGATACCCGCTATCAGGCAGCCCAGGAAAAGGCCCAGGCCATGGTCCAGCAGCGAAAAGCCGAACTGGAGCTGAGCCAACACGAGGCCTCGCGCCGTAGCCACTTGAGCCGTCAGGCGATCAGCGCCGAAAGCCAGGAAACGGCACAGATCAACAGCCGCGTCGCCGCCGCGCAACTGGGACAGGCGCAGAGTGCACTGCACAGCGCACAGATCGACCTGGAACGCACGACCGTGCAGGCTCCTGCCGATGGGCACGTTCTCAACCTGCAGCTTGCCGAGGGCAATTACGTCAATGCCGGCAATCCGGTAATGGCGCTGGTCAAGGCGGATTCCTTCTATGTCACCGGCTATTTCGAGGAAACCAAGACACCCCACATCCAGGTCGGCGATCCAGCCCGGATCACCCTGATGAGTGGCGACATCGAACTGGACGGCCATGTCGCCAGCATCGGGCGCGGCATTGCCGACAGCAACACTTCGACCAACAATCAATTGCTTCCCCAGGTACAGCCCACCTTCAGTTGGGTACGGCTCGCCCAGCGCATCCCGGTGCGCATCGAGCTCGACGAGGTTCCCGAGGACGTCACCCTCAGCGCCGGCATGACGGCCACCGTACGCATCATCGAGAACGCGGAGTAACGGCGCATGTCGCCCTGGCTGCAAGCCTACCTGACCCCCAGTTCCCAGGCCGTCAAGTTCGCCGTCAAGGCGACCCTGGCCATGCTGCTGGCACTGTACATCGCACTGTGGTGCGACCTGGAACGCCCCTACTGGGCATTGATCTCGGCGGCCTTCCTGCAGATTCGTCCGATGAGCGGCATGGTGGTCGAGAAGGGACTGAGCCAGATCATCGGCACGGTGCTCGGCTGCGCCGCCGGCATCGTCATCATGGGGCTCTTCGTCCAGGCCCCGGTCCCCGCCCTGGTGGTCCTGACGCTATGGATCATGCTGTGCACCTATGGCAGCTCCCTGCTGCGCAACAATGCCTCTTATGGCTGCATCATGGGTGCCGTCACGGCCATGCTGATCGTGGTCATCGGTGCCTCCCAGCCTAGCGGCATCTTCGGCATCGCCGTCGCGCGGCTCTCCGAACTGGCACTGGGCGCCCTCTGCGCCACCCTGGTCAGCTCATTGCTATGGCCAATCAAGGTCCGCGATCACCTCGGGCAGCAGGCCGACGAGGTTGTCAACCAGGCCTTCCAGCACGCCGCCCGACGCCTGACGGACTCCTCCGATCTCGGTGAGTTGCAGACCACCCTCACCGGCAGCCTGGAGCCACTCACGCAACTCGAGATCGACAGCCAGGCCGCACGCTACGAGGATCCCGAAGGAACAGGACGCATCCGCGCCAGCCATGTGCTGACACGACACACCCTGCGTCTGATGGCAACCCTGCACGCCCTGCAGCAACTGCTGCATCACTATGGCGACCGGCTCGACCCTGCCATCCACACCCTGGCCGACGAGATTGCCGAGGGGTTTCGCCTGTCCGCCGAGGCCAGCGGCGTCGGCCAGGCCCACCGTCGCCTGCATGAACTGCGCCATCGCGTCCTGGAATGCCCCGACGAGAACGCCTCACCCTTGCAGCTAAGGGTCATCATCGGGCTACGCGAGGCGCTCGGCCACGCCCTGGTGATGCTCGATGCCCGCGACGCCATTTCCCACCCCGGTCGCAAGCGCCTGCGCGGCGCGGCCCTGGCCTGGCACCGCGATCACCTGGCTGCGGGACTGAATGCCGTGCGCGCCGGTATCATCTTCGCCACCCTCGCCAGCTTCTGGATAGCCACTGCCTGGAACAACGGTCAGGTGGCCATGCTGCTGGGCACGTTGTTCTCGGCCTTCTTCGCCAGTCGCGACAACCCCGTCATGGTCTGCATGATGTTCGCCAAGGGCATGCTGGCCGCCATCCCCAGCGCCTTCCTGTTCGGCCATGTGCTGCTCGCCCAGGCCAGCGGCTTCCCGATGCTGGCAATGATCTTTCTCCCGCCCCTTTTTCTGGGGCTGCTGGGCGCGGCCAATCCACGCCTGATGGGCTACTGCCTGGCTTTCACCATCGGCAATATCCTGCTGACCATGCCCGGCAACGGCATGGACTTTTCCTTCGACAGCTTCATCAATCGGGCCATCGCCGTGATGATCGGGCTGGCCACGGTGGTGAGCGGCTTCCGGCTGATTCCCGGTTTCGGGCCCACCCTGCGCAAGAAGCGTCTGGTCGGCGCCATCGTCCGCGACCTCAGGCACCTGCCGAATCGCCCCATCCACGAGGCGGAAACCCGCTTCATCGGCAGCATGGCCGATCGCCTGCTGCATCTGGCCAAGCACGACGACATGCTGCCCGAGGATCAGCGGCACCTGTTCACCCTGGGATTGACGGGCCTGGATATCGGTTACGCCTGCCTGCAGCTACGTCGCCGGCTCGACGACCTGACCGGGTCGAACCTGCGTCGCGCGCAACGGGATTTCTTTGCCGCGCTGGCCCAGGCCTATGCCGCCAGCGCCAAGGGCCATGCCTCCGATGACGTACGCCGAGCGGGCGATGCCCTGATCGATGCGTTGCACGACCAGCCGTCGCTCAGCGAGCGACGCCGCGCCTTGCTCGCTGGGCTGGTGGAACGACTGGATCTGTCGCTGCAACGCCAGGCCGAGCGGGCCCGCGACTCGCGCACGCCGCACTCGGCACTGGCCGGCCCGGCCTGATGGCTGACGTACGCCCTAGTCCGACATCCCGCTGCATGGAGGATGACCCTTGTTCGCCGAACTCTTCGCCGTGATGGCGCCCGTGCTGGCCGGAGCCGGTCTCGGTTTCACCTGGATTCGCCTCGGCCACGACTATCCCGTCGCCTTCGTGACTCGCCTTGTCTTCAACATCGGCACGCCGGCTTTGGTCATCGCCTCGCTCTCCGGCGCCGATATCGATGCCAGCAGCTTCGGACGCACCATGCTGGCCGCGGCCCTGGTGATCGTGAGCATGGCCGGCGTGGCCTTCGTCCTGGCGCGCCTGTTGCGCAAGGACTGGCGCGTCATTCTAGCCCCGTCGATGTATCCCAATACCGGCAACATGGGGCTGCCGGTGGTGCTCTACGCCTTCGGCGAAGCAGGCTTCGTCTTTGGCATCACCGTGATGGTCACCGTGTCGCTGTTCCAGTTCACCCTGGGCACGATGCTTGCCAGCCGCGGCAACCCACTTAAGTCGCTGGCCAAGACTCCGACCGTCTACGCCATCCTGATCGCCTTGACCTTGTTGCTCACCGACACCGAGCTGCCGCTCTGGCTGGACAACAGTGTCGACTTGATCTCCGGCTTCACCGTCCCCTTGATGCTGATCACCCTGGGCGTTTCGTTGGCCAGCATTCAAGTCCGCAGCCTGCGCTCGGGCATCGGCTTCAGCCTGCTCCGCATCCCGTTGGCCGCCCTGGCAGCCTGGAGCATCGGTAGCCTGCTGGCACTACCGCCCATGGCGCACGGCATCCTGATCCTGCAGATGAGCATGCCGGTGGCGGTGTTCAACTATCTGTTCGCCCAACGCTCCCAGCGTGAGCCGGAATACGTGGCCAGCCTGGTGTTCTGCTCGACACTGCTGTCGCTGATCTATCTGCCTATCTTGCTCGCTATTTTGATGTAGCAAACCGATACGAGGAACAAGGGATCTTCCCGGCGGTCTCTATGCCGAGCGAGCACTCGCACCGAGGAGGATCGAATGCACCGCACGTCCCTATCGCCTGCCATGTTGCTGGGCATGATGGTACTGGCCATCGGTCCAGCACAGGCCGACGACACCCGTGTCGAGCGCCTGACAACCCTACACCATGAATTGCGCCTGGAGCGTATCGCGTCGGGCCTGGAGACTCCCTGGGCGGTGGTCGAACTCCCGGATGGCCGCTATCTGATCAGCGAACGTGCGGGACGCTTGGCATTGGTCAACGCTGACGGTGGTATCTCACGACTCGAGAAGCTACCCGAGGTATCGGACAACGGCCAGGGCGGCCTGCTCGATATCGTGCTGCATCCCCAGTACGGCGACGGCGAACACGACTGGGTCTATTTCACCTGGAGTCGAACCGGTGATGACGGCACCGCCACCAGCCTCTCCCGCGCCCGGCTTGCGGAGGGGCACCTCGAGAACATCGAACGTCTCTTCACCCAGGACCGTTTTTCGACACCAGGGCGCCACTATGGCTCGCGGCTGGCCTGGCTCGACGACGGCACCCTGCTGATGAGCATCGGCGATCGCGGTGTCGACCCTGAACGCGCCCAGGACGGCCGTGACCATGCCGGCAGCATCTTGCGCCTGACCGCCGAGGGAACGGTACCCGCTGACAATCCCTTCATCGATGCCCCCCAGATCGATGACGAGATCTTCAGTCTGGGGCATCGCAATCCCCAGGGCCTGGTCACCGCCGAAGATGGCACGCCCTGGTCGACGGAACATGGCCCGCGCACGGGCGATGAACTCAACCGGCTCGTCGCAGGCGAGAACTACGGCTGGCCGGAAGTCACTTTGGGCCGCGACTATGCCACCAATCAACCACTCGGCAAGAACAGTGCCCCGGGCATGCGCGATCCGGTGCATGTCTTCGAGGGGCGTTTCGCGCCCTCCGGGCTGACCGACATCACCGGCGATGTCTTCCCCGGCTGGCACGGCAACCTGATGGCAGGCGGACTCGCCAGCGAGCAGTTGATCCGGCTCTCCCTGGAAGATGACACCGTAGCGGAGCGCGAAGTGATTCTCGACGGCGAGATCGGTCGCGTACGCGATATCCACCAAGCACGGGATGGTTCGCTCCTATTGCTCAACGATGCCTCTGATGCGGACCTTTATCGATTGACGCGAGACGAATGAGCGCATGCCGCTCTTTCCCCGAGAACTGCCGCCGGACACCCGATGCGTTTACGCAACCTGATACTCATCACGGTCATCGTGCCGTTGTTCGCCATTCTGATGGCATTCAGCCTAGTAGCGATCTACTCCCTGGAGGATAACCTGCGGTCCAAGCTGGAAACCGAGGTTCAGATCATCACCCAAGCCACAGGGGCTTCATTGGGTTACGCCATCGACCGTTCCGAACCCAATGCTCTTGAGGATGCCTTGCAATCGGCATTCTCCTTCCATCGCATCTACGGTGCTCACGTCTTCGATACCGAAGGGCATCCTCTGTACGGACTTGGGCTTGGCGAGGCCCTGTTCTCCCCTGACAACATTCGCGAGGTTGCCCAGAGCGGCAAGCTTCAGACGGCTTACCGTAACGATGGTGACTGGAACTACTATTCGGCACTGAAGCCCTTGACAACCCCCTCCGGCGAGGTCATCGGCGTTTTACAGGTCAACCGGCTCAATACGGGCATCGAGAACTATGCCGACTTCATCGGTCTTATGGCACTGAGCATTTTCATTATCGGCGTGATCGGCATCGTGTTGAGTATATGGTGGGGGTTCCGACATCACATCGAGCGCCCACTGGCGAGGGTACTGACGGTCATGGAGCGTGTCGCCGCAGGGGATCGGAGCCAGCGAGTCGCGGTACACGGGTCAGATGAATATCGACGTCTTGGCCTGGCACTCAATGACATGCTCGATGCCATGGCCGAGAAGGACGCTGATATCGAAACGCGCCGCCAGAAAGAAATCGAGCTGGAAAAACGCTTGCGCAAGTCACGCAAGCTCGCCGAACTGGGTGTACTGGCCGCCGGCGTCGCCCACGAGATTGGTACGCCTCTTACGGTGATCGAGGGACAAGCCCAGCGTCTTTCGCGCCATGGGCAGCTCGGGGCGGATGAGCAAGGCCGTATCGAACGCATTCGTGACGAAGTCTCGCGTATCGTCCTCATCGTGCGGCAATTGATGGACCTGGGCCGTCGACATAATGTCGAGAAAGACACCGTGACGCTCGATGAAGTGTTCGAAGGGGCTCAAGCGCTGGTCGAGGAAGATCTCGCACGCCATGACATTCGCCTGGACATCGACGTTTCCTCTCCGCCCCCCGCTCTATTGGCCAATGGCCAGCAACTCGTCCAGGTTTTTACCAATCTTCTACGTAATGCCGCTCAGGCCGCTGGCGTGTCACACATTCGCCTAAGCGCCAGAACCGACAACACAGAACTTACGCTATGGATTGAAGATGATGGTGAAGGCATCTCAGAAGCGGACAAGACCCGGGTATTCGACCCATTCTTTACCACCAAGCCGGTTGGTCTCGGCAGTGGCTTGGGGCTCTCCATGGTTCACCGCATTGTCAACGATCACGGAGGCACCATCGGAGTCTTTGATAGCACGCTAGGTGGCGCCGGCTTCGAAATAACCCTACCGCGCGAGGATACTATCGCATGAGTCAACATGAGGCCGCGGGACCACACGTCGACACGCTGCCCATTATGGTCGTTGAAGATGACGCAGCCATACTGGATCTGCTGTGCGAAGAGTTGCAAGATGCCGGTTATTCCACCCTGGGCGTCGATAGCGCCGAACATGCCTTGGCCCAGCTCAGCCATACAGAGGTTTCGTTGATCATCAGTGACGTGCGTCTTCCCGGTATGGACGGAATGTCCTTGCTCGAGCAGTTGCGACATGATGATGACGCCATCGGTTTCATCATGATTACGGCCTTCGGCACTATCGACCAGGCCGTGGACGCTCTGAAACTCGGCGCCAATGATTTCCTGACCAAACCTCTGGACCTGGAAAACTTGCGTGCCGCCGTTTTCCGGATACTGGAGCACCAACGACTGGCGAATCGCTTGCAGCATGCCTCTCCCATGGAAAGTTTCCACGGCCTCACTGGAAACAGTCCCCCCATGCGCTCGCTCTTTCGCAATGCCGTACGCTTGGCAGACAGCGATGCTCCCTTGCTGATCCTCGGTGAAAGCGGTACCGGCAAGGAACTGATGGCCCGCGCATTGCACGCCGAAAGCGAGCGCCACGCCGGCCCTTTTGTAGCAGTCAACTGTGCCAGCATTCCAGCCGAGCTGATGGAGAGCGAATGTTTCGGCCATGTCAAAGGCGCCTTTACCGGAGCGCAGACGGCCCGACAAGGGCTCTTTCAGAGCGCGCAAAACGGCAGCCTATTTCTGGATGAAATCGGTGAAATGCCAATGGCTCTGCAAGCCAAGCTCCTACGCGCCCTGCAGGAAAAAAAGATTCGCCCTGTTGGTGCTGAACAAGAAGAATGTATCGATGTCCGTATCATCGCCGCTACCCACCGTGATCTCGAGCATGAAATCCAGACAGGGGGATTTCGCAGCGACTTGTTTTACCGGCTTGAAACCTTCTCCTTGCGCATTCCCCCGTTACGTGAGCGCCACGGTGATGTCGAGAGACTCATCATGTCCTTGCTTGACAAGCATACGGAGCAGCAGGAGAAATCGATCGAGCATATCGAACCCATGGCGCTGCAGGCCTTGCTGGAATACGATTATCCGGGCAATGTTCGTGAATTGGAAAATGCCATTATCCGGGCCGTCACCCTCAGCGAAGAAGGGCTTTTACGCCATGATGACCTTCCCGAACGCATCCGCCGACATACCCCAGAACACTCCCCCCGACCGCTGAACACCCAGGAAGCAATGACCGCTTCCGGCCACAGCACCTGGCCAAGCCTTGAGGAAGTGGAAAGGCGCTATATTCATAAAGTGCTTGACGCCACTGGTGGGAACAAGCGGCGGACGGCTGACCTGCTGGGAATCGCACGACGCACTCTCTATCGCCGCCTCGAGGAAGTTGACGACTCCATGAATTGAGAAGGCTTCCACTGACTCGTGGAAGCCTTCCTTCATTAGCAGGTCTGCAATGAGACTGCCGGAGTTATCGCGAGGCCAAGGGGGCCAACCCGCACCGGGCGATGCCGGAGCCCCCGCTGGACTTACCAGCCACTCTCTTCTGTCTCACCCTGGCCGTCTCCGCTCATGGTTCCGGTGCTACCCTGTCCTCCGCTCTGTTCGTATTGCTCACCGGATGCAGGTTCACCACCGACATTGCCATCACTGCCAGTGCCCGTCGTGCCATTGCCTGTGGCATAGGGATCCTCCTGCTGGGCGGCCCCTTGCTGAGCAGTGCCGGATGTTGCCGGCTCCCCGGCAGTTGTTGCCGAGCCGCTGCTCGGCGTCGTTGCGCTACCCGCCTCTGCCGGAGCGCTCCTCTCGGTCGCCGGATCAGCCGGGTCGGCAATCACCAACGGACTGGCCACCAAGCCGAATGAGATGCCGAGAATACCGAGCTTCTTGATAAGATCCTGGTTCAACATTTGATGTCTCCTCAATAAAGCCAAACCATGGGTTTGACGTCTTGCCACATCGTCTCTTTCTTCGCGACCGCGAATAGGAGAGTGGCATGTCAGAAACCGCTCTGTTCCTGATCTCCGTTCATCTGATCCTGGTTACCGGTGGAACCGGACTGCTGTTCCATGGATGACGACTCTTCTGCTGGCGCCGTCCCACCATCGCTGCACCCGGCCATCGTCAAGGTGCCAAGACTCAATGCCACCAAGGCGAGCAATGCTGTCAAGCGATGTGACCGCCTGGCACTTCGCTGTTCGGGGAAGTGGAATGTCATTCGGTGTGGCTCCTCGTTGATGGATGTGCACCTAGACTCAAGCGAAGCTCGTGCCAATCCGACACAAAAATATAAAAAATCATTAATAACAAATAGATATCCAGAACAAGAAATCATGAACGCTATCGCTAAACCAGCCTCGGGGATGGTTAATTTCGACACATGAGACAACATGAACCCGACTCGCCCCGTCTTCGACTATCCTTTTTCGGGTCGCCGGTTTCACATCAACAGCCAGCGCGAGCCACGATCTCCCCTGCGACACCATTGACTCCCGACACCTCATCCATACCTTATCAATAGCTGATCATGGCCATGCCAATGAGCGAGAATCGAATCTACCGCACGACGTGTTCGCCAACCGCCAGCCCGACTAGTGATTTCCCGTCAGGGTCGAAATCACCCGGGACGACCGAGGGCGCCCTGTACTTGCTCAATGATGCTTCCGACGGTAGCCTCTTTCGGCTGTTACCGATGACACCGGCAACGGGAAGCCCCGCATCCTGCGCTTCCTGAGCGTTCGTGGCCGCCCTGCGAATTTGAATCATCATTCAAGCGACGCTAGGGTGTGCCGCCTCGTGCGCGCCAACAAACGCCGTTGGCATCCTGATGCGACCCCTTATCCCAACCTGGCACCGGCCATGGCATCCGCGCCCACGGCCAGGAACCACTAAGGCACAGCAATGAGTGACAACCGAAACGTCAAGATTCGGGTCCGCAACCTCAGCAAGGTCTTCGGCAGCCAGCCGAAGAAGGCGCTCGAATTGCGCGACCAGGGCCTGAAGCGGCCCGAGATCCTCGACAAGACCGGCCAGACCCTGGGCCTCTCCAATATCGATTTCGATGTCCATGAGGGTGAACTTCTGGTGATCATGGGGCTTTCCGGATCGGGCAAGTCGACCCTGATTCGCTGCCTCAACCGACTGATCGAGCCCACCGAGGGCGAGATCGTCATCGACGGCGAGAACATTCCCGACCTCAAGGAGAAGGAACTGCTGGAATGCCGCCGTCGCCACTTCTCCATGGTGTTCCAGAACTTCGCCCTCTTCCCCAATCGTACCGTGCGCCAGAACGCCGAGTTCGGCCTCGAGGTGCGAGGCGTCGACCCGGCCAAGCGCCGGGAAGCGGCCGACAATTCCCTCAAGCAGGTCGGCCTGGACGGCTGGGAGGATGCCTATCCCAATCAGCTCTCCGGCGGCATGCAGCAGCGTGTCGGCCTGGCGCGCGCCCTGGCCAACGACGCCACCGTACTGTTGATGGACGAGGCCTTCTCGGCGCTGGACCCGCTGATCCGCGGCGACATGCAGCAGGAACTGCTGGCCCTGCAGCACCGCATGCAGAAGACCACGGTCTTCATCACCCACGATCTCGACGAGGCGCTGACCATCGGCGATCGCATCGTGCTGCTCAAGGACGGTGAAGTGGTGCAGATCGGCACGCCCGAGGAAATTCTCACCAAGCCGGCGGACGACTATGTGCGTCGCTTCATCGAGGGGGTCGACAAGTCGCGCATCCTCACCGCCGAAAGTGCCATGCGCAAGGTTCGTTCCACGGTGCGTGACAGTGATGGGCCACGTACCGCGCTGCGCAAGATGCGCGAGCACAGCCTCGACTCCATCTACATCCTCGACCGCGAACGCCGCCTGATCGGCCTGATCGACGCCGATGCCGCAAGCGAAGCGCTGGAACAGGGCAAGGCCAGGGTCACCGACGCCATGACCCAGGACTTCCGCAGCGTGACGCGGGAAGAGCCACTGCACAACCTGTTCGCCATGTTCAGCGAGAATCGCTTCCCCATCGCCGTGGTGGACGATGACAAGGTGCTCCAGGGTGTGGTGGTCAAGGGCGCCGTCCTGGATGAACTCGCACAGGCAGGAGAAGATTGATGGCTATCGACATTCCGCGCATTCCGCTGGGCGACTGGATCGAAGGTGGCCTGAACTGGCTGACCAGTGAATATTCCATCGTGACCCGCGGCATCTCCCGAGTCACGCAGACCGGTATCGATGGCCTCAACGATGCCCTGATGTGGTTGCCCGACTGGTCCCTGCTGGCGATCATCGTCGCGCTTTGCTGGTGGCTGGCCAATTCTCGTCTGGCCATCGGTGCCGCCATCGGCCTGGCACTGATCTGGAACCTGGGGCTATGGGATCCGATGATCGAGACCTTGACCCTGGTGGTGATCGCCACCCTGGTGGCCGTCGTCATCGCCTTGCCGGTCGGCATCGCCGCCGCCCTCTCCGAGCGCCTCTATCGCACCATCATGCCGGTACTGGACTTCATGCAGACCATGCCGGCCTTCGTCTATCTGATCCCGGCCATCCCGTTCTTCGGCATCGGCTCGGTGTCGGCGATCTTCGCCACCGTCATCTTTTCCATGCCCCCGGCCATCCGCTTCACCACCCTGGGTATCCGCCAGGTGCCGGTGGAACTGGTCGAGGCGGCCGACGCCTATGGCGCTACCCGCAGCCAGAAGCTGATCAAGGTCCAGCTGCCGATGTCGTTGCCCACGATCATGGCCGGCATCAACCAGACGATCATGCTGGCGCTCTCCATGGTGGTGATCGCGGCCATGATCGGCGCCGATGGCCTGGGCAGCGAAGTCTGGCGCGCCATCCAGCGCCTGCGGCCCGGCGATGGCTTCGAGGCCGGCATCGCGGTGGTCATCCTGGCCATGATCCTCGATCGCGTCACCCAGTCGTTGCGCAAGCAACGCAAATCCTGAGGCCACACAATGTCCCGGGCGCACGGTTGCATACCGGCGCCCGGGTCTGCATGCTCTAAGAACATCTCCAACAAAGGCAATTCAGATGACCAAGCAACCTATGCGTCACAGCCTCAGAATCGCTGGCCTCGCGCTGGCTGCCGGTACTGCTCTCGCTGCAGGTAGCGTCCAGGCTCAGGAAAAGGGGACGGTAGAGCTTGGATATGTCGAATGGTCCTCGGAAGTCGCCTCCACCAACGTGATTCGTGCCGTCCTGGAGCAGGCCGGTTACGACGTCGAGATGACGTCGCTGTCCGCCGCCGCCATGTGGCAGGCCGTCTCCACTGGCGATTCGGACGCCATCGTTGCCGCCTGGCTGCCCACGACTCACGCCGATTATCTGGAGCGTGTGGGCGACAAGGTCGAAAATCTCGGCCCGAACCTGGAAGGCACCAAGCTCGGTCTCGTCGTGCCCGAATATACCGACGTCGATTCCATCGATGAGCTCAACGCCAATGCCGACACTTTCGATGGCGAGATCATCGGCATCGACCCGGGCGCCGGCCTGATGAGCCTGAGCGAGGACGTCGTCGACGAGTACGGCCTGGACCTCACCCTGCGTAGCGGCAGCGGCGCCACCATGACCGCCGCCCTTCAGTCGGCCATCCAGAACGAAGAGGACATCGTGGTGACCGGCTGGACGCCACACTGGATGTTCGCCCGCTGGGATCTCAAGTATCTGGATGATCCCAAGAACGTCTATGGCGGTGCCGAGCACATCAACACCATCGTGCGTCAGGGGCTGAAGGAGGACATGCCCGAGGCCTACGCCATCCTCGATGCCTTCGAGTGGACGCCCGAGCAGATGGGCGAAGTCATGCTGATGAACCAGGAAGAAGGCTCCGACCCGTACGAGAACGCCAAGCAGTGGGTCGAGGAGAATCAGGACGTCGTGCAGGAGTGGCTGCCCGAGTCCTGAGCTCGAGTCCCTCGCGGGCTCCCGGCGAGCGATCCCACATGCGGTCGCCATCGTGGAAGGGAGGCACCTGTCGGTGCCTCCTTTTTTCATGACGTTTACTTTCATGACGCTTACCGGGGCAACAACAGAGCACGCACGGGACCAGAGTCATCCCGGCGGCCACCCTGCTCGAATATCGCGCCATGGCAGTGACAGCGATGAAGAAACGCAATAAATTGAAGCCTGGAAGCAGGATCACTCATCGATTGATCGCTCAGGCAGCGATGATTGCGACATGACATAGCCATCCCCGCCCGGATGTGTCGCCAAGCGCAGACGATTCGCGTGAGATGATGTACGGTATGCAACGATTCGTGGCGAAACAGTCCGTTGAAAGTGATGCCCTACGCAATCATCTTCAAACGGCCACACTTGTCGTGTCATCAACGAGCGAAACATCAGGGAGGAGTACCCAGCATGTTCAAGCGGATCATGGTGCCCAGGGATCTGGCACTGGGGGAACGCACCGACGAGATCGGCACCGACCGGGTGACGCATCTCTCCGGTTCCCGCCGCCGAACCGGCCTCTCGCTTGACGACCGTATCGCCACGCTTGTCGAGGTGTCAGGCATGCTCCATTCGCACGCCTGACACCTTGCTTCCCACCGTTCATCGACGCCAACAAGGAGAAGTCCCGTGACGAACGACGATAAAGCCCACGAGGCCAACGCGGGATCCGAGGGCATTCCCGCCCCGGACGGACCCGCCAACCTCATCGATACCGATTACGTGATCGGGCAGGACAACATCACCGCGACCAAGTTCGGGGTGGACATGGACCTTCATGGCAAGGTCTTCACCATCTCCTCGCTGGTGATCCTGTTCTTCGTGATCATCACCCTGGCCATGCAGAACGAGGTCGAGCCGCTCTTCAACGCCATCTTCGATGTGCTGACCGGCAACCTGTCCTGGTTCTTCCTGCTGGCCGCCAATATCTTCGTGATCCTCGCCATCGTTCTGATCTTCACCCCCATGGGCAAGGTACGGATCGGTGGCGCCCATGCCACGCCGGACTTCAGCTACGCGGGCTGGTTCGCCATGCTGTTCGCCGCCGGGATGGGCATCGGCCTGATGTTCTACGGCGTCTCCGAGCCGATCACCCACTTCGGTACCGCCATGGGCGGCACCACGGTGGAGAACGGCGTGCGAACCGACTGGGCCCCCTTGGGTGCTGCCGCCGGCGACCAGCAAGGCGCCATCTCGCTGGGCATGGCCGCGACCATCTTCCACTGGGGCCTGCACCCCTGGGGGATCTACGCCGTGGTTGCCCTGGCCCTGGCCCTGTTCTCCTTCAACAAGGGTCTGCCGCTGACCATGCGCTCGATCTTCTACCCGGTTCTGGGTGAGCGCGTCTGGGGCTGGCCGGGCCATGTCATCGACATCCTGGCGGTATTCGCCACCCTCTTCGGGCTGGCCACTTCGCTGGGTCTCGGTGCTTCCCAAGCCTCGGCGGGGCTTGGCTACCTGTTCGGCATCCCCGACACCAATGCCACCATGGTGCTGCTGATCATGGGCATCACGGTCGTGGCCCTGGGGTCCGTGATGCTGGGGGTCGACAAGGGCGTGCAGCGGCTGTCGCAGATCAACATGGCACTGGCCTTCCTGCTGCTGATGTTCGTGATCGTCGTCGGGCCGACCCTGATGATCGCCACGGGCTTCTTCGAGAACCTGGTGGCCTACATCGTCAACCTGCCGGCCCTGTCCATGCCCTTCGGCCGCGAGGATGCCAACTTCAGCCAAGGCTGGACGGCCTTCTACTGGGCCTGGTGGATTTCCTGGTCGCCCTTCGTCGGCATGTTCATCGCGCGGGTCAGCCGTGGCCGCACCGTCCGTGAGTTCCTGATCGCCGTGCTGCTGGTGCCCTCCGTGGTCTCGGTACTGTGGATGACCGCCTTCGGTGGCACCGCCATCGATCAGTACGTCACCGACGGCTTCGAAGGCGTGAAGAACGCGGCGCTGGAACTGCAACTGTTCGAGATGCTCGGCCAGCTTCCGCTGACCAGTATCACCTCCTTCGTCGGCATCGTGCTGGTGATGGTGTTCTTCATCACCTCCTCGGACTCCGGTTCGCTGGTGATCGACTCCATCACCGCCGGCGGCAAGGTCGACGCGCCCCGTTCCCAGCGCGTGTTCTGGTGCCTCATCGAGGGGGCCATCGCCATCGCCCTGCTGCTGGGTGGCGGCCTGACGGCCCTGCAGACCGCGGTGATCACCACCGGCCTGCCCTTCACCATCGTGCTCCTGGTGGCCTGCTACGCCATCGTCAAGGGGCTGATGAGCGAGCCCAAGAGCGTCTGATCGGCCCGTAACAAGGCCCTCTACGCCGGATCGCCCCGCTTCCCGCGGGGCGATCGCGTTTCCGGCCCTGGAACGACAACGCCGCCCACCGGAAGCTCCGATGGGCGGCGTTCAGGTTCTACGAGATGCGTCCGAAAGGACGGCTGGCTTACTCGGCGAAGGGGTTACGCAGCACGATGGTCTCGTTGCGATCCGGCCCGGTCGAGATGATGTCGATGGGCGTGCCCACCTGTTCCTCGAGGAAACGGATGTAGGCGCGAGCATTGGCGGGCAGCCCCTCGACGCTCTTCACGCCGATCGTCGATTCGTTCCAGCCCGGCAGGTCCTCGTAGACCGGCTCGATGGCTTCATAGCCCTCGGAATCCACCGGCGCATCGAGAACATCGCCGTCCTTGCTACGGTAGCCGACACAGACGCGGATGTTTTCCAGGCCGTCGAGCACGTCCAGCTTGGTGAGGCAGAGCCCCGACACCGAGTTGATCTGCACGGCATGGCGCAGCGCCACGGCATCGAACCAGCCGCAACGGCGAGCGCGACCGGTGGTGGCCCCGAACTCGTGCCCCTTCTCGGCCAGATGACGCCCATGCTCGTCGAACAGCTCGGTCGGGAAAGGACCGGAACCGACCCGCGTGGTGTAAGCCTTGGTGATGCCCAGCACATAGTCGAGATACAGCGGCCCCACGCCGGAACCGGTCGCGGTGCCGCCCGCCGTGGTGTTGGAGCTGGTCACGAAGGGATAGGTGCCGTGGTCGATATCCAGCAACGAGCCCTGGGCCCCTTCGAAGAGGATGTTCTCATCGGCCTTGCGCATATCGTGGACCAAGCTGACGGTGTCACAGACCATGTCGCGCAGATCGTCGGCCATGCGCATGGCATCGTCGAGGACCTGCTGGAAATCCACCGCCGGCTCGCCATGGTACTTGGTCAGCACGAAATTGTGGTAGTCCAGCACCTCGCCGAGCTTGGAGGCGAAACGCTCACGGTGCAGCATGTCGCCGAGACGCAGCCCTCGACGCGCCACCTTGTCCTCGTAGGCTGGGCCGATCCCCCGGCCGGTGGTGCCGATCTTGGCCACGCCACGGGCCTTCTCCCGCGCCTGATCGAGCCGCACATGATACGGCAGGATCAAGGGACAGGCCGGCGACAGGCGCAACCGCTCGCGCACCGGCACGCCCTTGGCCTCCAGCTCGCGGATTTCCTCGATCAGCGCTTCCGGTGACAGCACCACGCCATTGCCGATCACACAGGTCTTGTCGTCTCGCAGGATGCCGGAGGGAATCAGGTGCAGGACCGTCTTCTCGCCATCGATGACCAGGGTATGGCCCGCATTGTGCCCCCCCTGGAAACGTACCACGGCATTGGCAGATTCGGTCAGCAGGTCGACCACCTTGCCCTTGCCCTCGTCACCCCACTGGGTCCCCAGTACGACTACGTTCTTGCCCATAGTGTCTCGTCTCTCGTTGCTGCGCGCCGGCGGTCGGCCGGAGTCGAATAAAACGGCTCACCAGGCCTCATCAGGCCGAGTCATCGGAGGCTGGCAGCGCCTCCACCCGCCAGCCGCCATCGGCCGGCACCAGATGTCGCTGACAGTGATGTTGTTCGGGGCCGGTCCGCTGCCCCGGCAGCGCCTGGACAACCCGCTCTCCCTGCTGGCGCAGGTCCCTCACGACCTCGCTCAGCCCATCGCCTTCGCTTGGCGCCCAGATACCGCCATCACGGGGCTCCTTCGGCGTCAGGGTAGCCAGCAGCTTGAGCTCCAGGGAAAAGCCGGTGGCCGGTCGGGCACGCCCGAAGGCACGTCCGGTGTCGTCATAACGTCCGCCCTTGGCCAGGGCCTGGCCGTAACCCGGCACATAGGCGGAGAACATCATGCCGGTGTGATATTGGTATCCCCGCAACTCGGCCAGATCGAAATAGAGTTCGACCTCAGGGTGTTCGGCGACCACGCCACGATACAGCGCCCGTAGCTGATCGAGGGCTGCTCCTACCGCCTGGGGCGCTTCGGCAAACGCTTCCCGGGCTTCGTCGAGTACCTCGGGGCCACCGTGCAAGGTCACCAGGTCACGGAACATCTCTGCCAGTGCCGGATCGTCGACACAGGCTTCGACCCGAGTCGCCAGTTCGCCCGGCGACTTCAGCTCGAGCGCCTCGAACACCAGGCGTTCCTGCTCCGGTGACAGCTCCGCCGCCTCCACCAGGCTACGATAGATGCCGATATGCCCCAGCGCCAGGTGAACCTCGCCGGCACCGGCAACGGACAGGCTGGTCAACGCCAGACGCAGGATCTCGAGATCGGCCTCCAGCCCGGCATGGCCGAAGAGCTCCAACCCCACCTGAACAGGGCTGCGTCCGCCCTGATACTGGTCGGCCTTGGCGCGCAACACATTAGTGCAATAACACAGCCGCACGGGTCCCTGCCGCTTGAGGGAATGGGCGTCCATGCGCGCCACCTGGGGAGTCACATCGGCGCTGGCTCCCATCATGCGCCCCGTCATCTGATCGGTGAGCTTGAAAGTCTGCAGATCCAGCTCGGTGCCGGTTCCGGTCAGCAGGGAGTCGAGGAATTCCACAGGGGGCGGCATCACCTGGTCGTACCCCCAGCAGTGATAGAGGTCGAGCAGCGCCCGGCGCAATTCCTCCATGCGGCTGGCCTGAGGCGGCAGCACTTCGTCCATGCCGTCGGGCAAGAGCCAGCGGTCAGCAATGGTCATGTCGTTCTTCCTGCAAGACAGTGGTTGGCCTGTGGCAAGCCTCACGGCATGGCGGAACTAAGCATGGCGGGATGCCGGAGAAAGCTCGCCGGGAGTGGAGAGGCCACAAAAAAACCGGGCCACGCCCGGTTTACCGATTCTATCACGTTTGGCGTCGGGATGAACCCTGGCGCCGATGCCCGACGGCACCGGCGCCCTCCTGGGCTCTCCCCGGCCGGCCAACTCAGTCGTCGGTCGGCGTCGGGCTCTTGAGATACTGGAAGAAGTCGCTGGAGGGATCCAGCACCAGCATGTCGCCGTCACCCTGGAAGCTATCGCGATAGGCATCGAGACTGCGCCAGAAGGAGAAGAACTCCTCGTCCTTGCCATAGGCCTGCGAGAAGATCGCTGCCGCTTCGGCATCCCCCTCGCCGCGCAGGGTTTCGGAACGCTCCTGGGCCTGGGCCAGCAGCACCTGGCGGCGCCGGTCGGCGTTGGCACGAATGCGTTCGGCTTCTTCCTGGCCCTGTGCACGCCATTCTCGCGCCTCACGCTCACGCTCCGAGCGCATGCGATCATATACCGCCGAGGAAACATCCTCGGGCAGGTCGATGCGCTTGACGCGAATGTCGAGGATGGCCACCCCGAGCTCCTCGCGCATCAGCTCGTCGAGCTCCTGGGTAGGCCCGGTCATCAACTCATCGCGTTTCTCGGAGATGATCTGCTGCAGGTTCAGGCGACCGAACTCGTTACGCAGGCTCTCGTCGACCCGGGGCTGGATCAGGCGCACGGCCTGCATCTCGTCGCCGGCGGTCGCCTCGTAGTAGCGGGTCGGATTGACCACCTGCCACTTGACGTAGGAATCGACGATCACCGCCTTCTGCTCCAGCGTCAGATAGCGGCTGGCATCGGTATCCAGCGTCAGCACCCGGGTATCGAACTTGCGGATCGTCTGGGTGATCGGGATCTTGAAGTGCAGTCCCGGCTGGATGTTCTCCTCGATGATCTCGCCGAAACGCAGCTTCACCGCACGCTCGGTTTCGTCGACCACATACAGGCTGCTGCTGGCCAGCCAGGCGACCGCGGCCAGGCCGCCGACGATGAGCAGGGAACGATTATTGATCATTTCAGCGACCCTCCCTGCGAATTCCGTTGCTGCTGCTGTTGCTGCTGCTCGGGCTGGACGATGACTGGATGCTTTGCAGGCGTTCGAGCAACTGCGGATCCAGCTGCGTCTCGCCATCGCTCGACTTGCTGCCGCTGTCACTGCGCTTGAGGCGATCCATCGGCAGGACCATCAGCGGGCTCTGCTCGGTGACGTCGACCATCACCTTCGGCGTGCCACTGTAGACCTCGGAGAGGGTATCCAGGTAGAGGCGCTCACGCATGATCGCCGGGGCATCCTGATACTGGGTCAAGAGAGCGTTGAAGCGGTTGGCCTGGCCTCGCGCCTCGGCCACCACCGATTCGCGATACCCCTGCCCCTGCTCGACGATACGCTGAGCCTGGCCCTGGGCCGCGGGAATCACGGCATTGGCATAGGCCATGGCCTGGTTGATGGTGCGCTGGCGATCCTCGCGGGCGCGGATGACATCATCGAAGGCATCCTGCACGGCATCGGGCGGCGAGGTGGACTCGACGTTCAATGTCTGCAGCATGATGCCGGTGCCATAGCTGTCCAGGTAGGACTGCAGACGACTGTTGACCGAGCTGCCGAGGATCTCGCGTCCCGACGTCAGGATATCGATCATGTCGGTTCCCCCCACCACGTGGCGAAGGGCGGAGTCCAGCGCGTTCTCCAGGCTGAGCTCGGGATCGCGCACGTTGAGCACATAGCCGCGAGGATCGGCAACCTGGTACTGGGCCGATATCTCGACGGAAACGATGTTCTCGTCCTGGGTCAGCATCGACTGCGTCTGGGTGATCGAGCGTACCCGCGTCACATTGACCATGTGGACGTCATCGATCAGCGGCGGATTCCACTGCAAGCCCGGTGTCACGGTTTCCTGGTACTTGCCGAAACGCAGCACGACCCCGCGCTCCGACTGATCGACCAGATAGAAGCCCGAAGCCGCCCAGATAGCCAGTGCCACGATCAGCAGCAGGCCCGGCAACGCAAAGGTGTTGCGAGGCTTGCCACCGCCCGAGCCTCCACCATTGCCGCCGCGCTTGCCACGACCGCCCAACATGCTGTTGAGCTTGTTCTGAAATTTCTTCAGGGCCTCATCGAGGTCCGGGGGGCCCTGGTTGCCGCCCCCCTTGCCGCCACCGCCGTTGCCACCACGGCGGCCCCCACCACTCCAGGGGTCATGCTGGTTGCCGCCACCGGGCTCATTCCAGGCCATACGTCGTCTCCACTCTGCGTTGCATACCGTCGCGCACCGGAGCGTCGCGACGGGCATCGTTGCGATCCTTGTAGCGCCGACCGGCGTTGGCAACGCCGGCCGACGCCCGAAGGCGACTCATTGCTCCCATACGGGACCTTCCTGCAATTCCTCCGGCAGGTAATCGTTGGCGCTCTCGCCGAGACGTGCCATCAATTGCAGGAAATCACGTCGCGGCAGCCGTATCTCGAGCAGGGTACGTCCCTGCTCGTCGAAGCGCTCCTCGCGTACCGCACCCAGTTCGTGCAGGCCGGCCCGCAGCTTGCCCTGGACAGGCGTCAGGGTGATGTCGAAGTCGATGATATCGTCGGCCAGACACTCCGAGAGGGCCTGCTCGAACAACTCCAGGCCTCGGCCATCCCGGGCCGACAACCACACCGACTCGGGCCGCCCATCGGCATTGCGCTCGATACGCGGCGCACTGTCAAACAGGTCGACCTTGTTCATCACCTTGAGCGTCGGCACGTCCAGCGCGCCGATCTCATCCAGCACCTCGTTGACCTGATTCACGTTCAGGTCGCGGTCCGGGTCCGCGGCGTCGATCACATGAACCAGCAGGCTCGCCTCGGCGGCTTCCTGGAGCGTCGCCTGGAAGGCTTCCACCAGCTTGTGCGGCAGGTGCCGGATAAAGCCCACGGTGTCGGCCAGCACGACCGGCCCCACATCCTCGACCTCGAGACGTCTCAAGGTAGGATCGAGGGTAGCGAACAGCTGGTCCGCCGCATAGACCCGCGACTCGGTCAGAGCATTGAACAGCGTCGACTTGCCGGCATTGGTATAGCCGACCAGCGACACGCTGGGGATCTCGGCTCGCGAGCGGGCACGGCGGTTCTGGCCACGCTGGCTACGCACCTTGTCCAGGCGCTTGTGAATCGCCTTGATGCGGCCACGCAACAGGCGACGGTCGGTCTCGAGCTGGGTTTCGCCCGGACCGCGCAGGCCGATGCCACCCTTCTGTCGTTCCAGGTGGGTCCAGCCGCGTACCAGCCGGGTCGACATGTACTCCAGCTGGGCCAGTTCCACCTGCAACTTGCCCTCGTGGGTCCGTGCCCGCTGAGCGAAGATGTCGAGAATAAGTCCCGTGCGATCGAGCACACGACACTTGAGCGCCTGCTCGACATTACGCTCCTGGGAAGGACTGAGAGCATGATTGAAGATCACCAGCTCGGCCTTGTGGACAGCCAGCGCTTCGCGGACTTCTTCCACCTTGCCCGAACCGATGAAGAAACGCGGATCGGGCCGGCCTCGACTGCCGGTCAGCAGCGTGGCCGGCTCCGCGCCGGCCGAGCGCACGAGCTCGAGAAATTCTCCGGAATCCTCACGCTCGCTTTCGTCCTGGAAGTCCACATGGACGAGTACCGCCGTCTCACCGGCGTCGGGACGTTCGAAAAACAATCAATACCTCACGCGTTGCTTTCCGGCTGCGCGGGCACGTCAGTCGCCGGCAGACGCACATTGCGCGACGGCACCACCGTGGAGATGGCATGCTTGTAGACCATCTGGCTGACCGTGTTTCGCAGCAGGATGACGAATTGGTCGAAGGACTCGATCTGGCCTTGCAGCTTGATGCCGTTGACCAGGAAGATCGACACCGGAATGCGCTCCTTGCGCAGTACGTTCAGGTATGGATCTTGAAGGGACTGTCCTTTGGACATGTTGCTCTCCCTAAATTGTCTCTTATGGGATTGATAGTGCTATTGGGTGCCCACCTCTTTTCCCGAGGTGGCACTCTTGCCCGGTGGAGCCCGATCAACCGGTCTCATGGAACGCTCATCTTACGCTAACTGCTGAATTCGCGCACCAATTTCAAGACATGATCGAGTGGCTCGCCGGCCAGAATGTCAACCCAATGCAGGTCAGGCCAACCACGCATCCAGGTCAACTGGCGCTTGGCCAGCTGCCGCGTGGCGACAATGCCCCGGCGTCGCAACGTCTCTCGGTCGCCCTGTCCTTGCAGGTACTCCCAAGCCTGACGATACCCCACGCTCTTCATCGCGGGTAGTCTCGCATGCAGGTCGTCTCGTGCCATCAGGCCAGTCACCTCATCGAGAAAACCTGCCTCGAGCATGGCATCGAAACGTGCCGCTATCCGTGAGTGCAGCACACTCCGATCGGCCGGAGCGAGTCCTATCGACAGCACACGCCAAGGGAAGGTTTCCGGTTGCTGCTCATCCCAGTGCTCGGTGAGCGAACGTCCACTGATTCGATAGACCTCAAGTGCCCGGGTCAGGCGCTGGGGGTCGTTGGGATGAATGCGCCGGGCCGCGCGCGGATCGATGCGCGCCAACTCCTCATGCAGCTCGGCCAGCCCGCGCTGCTCGACTTCCCGATCCAGTTCAGCGCGAATCGTCGGATCGCCGGAGGGCAGATTGGGCTCGCCGACCCAGAGACGCTGGTAGTACATCATGGTCCCACCGACCAGCAAGGGAACGCGACCGGCATCGGTGATACGACGCATCTCGCGGCGCGCATCCTCGCGAAACGCCGCCGCCGAATAGGGGTCGGCGGGATCGCGGATATCGATCAGGCGGTGCGGGGCCCGCGCCAGTTCGCTGGCTGACGGTTTGGCACTGCCGATGTCCATGCCGCGATAGACCATCGCCGAGTCGACGCTGATCAGCTCGCATCCCAAGCGTTCATGCAGGGCGATGGCCATGTCGGTCTTGCCCACGGCAGTCGGCCCCATCAGGAAGATGGCCGGCGGGCGGGTGTCACTCATGAAAACTCCGTCGGATCACTGCCCTCGCAGGAAAAGGCGGTCCAATTCCTTGAGGCTCATCTCGGTCCAGGTGGGACGACCATGGTTGCACTGGCCGCTGCGCTCGGTACGTTCCATGTCACGCAGCAGCGCGTTCATTTCCGCCGTCGTCAATTGGCGGTTGGCCCGCACGCTACCGTGGCAGGCCATGGTCGACAGCAATTCATTGATATGGGCCTCGAGCCGGTCGGAACGTCCGTAACGCTCGAGGTCGCCGAGCATGTCGCGCACCAGCAACTCGACATCGGCGTCCACCAGCAGGGCCGGCACCTGACGTACCAGCAACGTTTCCGGACCGGCCACGTCGAGTTCCACGCCCAGTCGCGAGAAGGCGTCGCGTTCGGCCTCGGCGGTGGCCACCTCGGCGGCACTGGCCGCCAGGGACACCGGCACCAGCAACGGTTGGGCCTGCAGGCCTCCCCCGTCACCGGTGTCTCCATGCACCTGCGCCTTCATGCGCTCGTAGACGATACGCTCATGGGCGGCATGCATGTCCACCACCACCAGGCCACGCTCGGTCTGAGAAAGAATGTAGATGCCGTGCAACTGGGCCACGGCATAGCCCAGGGGCGGCGCTCGGGT
Organism: Halomonas caseinilytica; assembly: GCF_001662305.1. GTDB lineage: Bacteria > Pseudomonadota > Gammaproteobacteria > Pseudomonadales > Halomonadaceae > Halomonas > Halomonas caseinilytica. The sequence continues at coordinate 7,818 of NZ_BDEP01000015.1, read as the reverse complement.
GGCATCGTCCTCCGGCATCGCCGGGGCGGGAGCCGGGCTGGATGTCGCCGCCGCGGGCGATGCCTCGCGTTCGGCCAGGGCCACCTCGGCGGCATTGCCGCCTGCTCCCGGCGCGGATGCCTGAGGGGTCAGCAGGCTTTCCTCGTGTTCCGGATGCAGGGCACGATAGCCTTCCATGAAGGCGCGCACCCGGTCCGGAGTCACCTTCTGTTCGCCTCCCTCGTCGCGGCCATGCAGCGCCATGGGCTGCTGCTGCCAGCGCCCCGCAGGCTCGGCCACTTCATTGGACGATGGCGCCACCGCGTCTGACGCGCCTTCCCCGGCCGGGGACTCTTTCGCAACCGACCCGTCGCCCGGTTGGCCGGCGCGCGCCTCGCCGAGCGCCCGGTGCAGACTGGAAAACAGGAAGTCGTGCACCATGCGGCCATCACGGAACCGCACTTCATGCTTGGTCGGATGCACGTTGACATCCACCACCGCCGGGTCGACCTCCAGGTACAGCACGAACACGGGATGGCGACCGTGGAAGAGGACGTCACGATATGCCTGCCGAATGGCATGGGCCACCAGCCGGTCGCGGACCACCCGGCCATTGACGAAGAAGTACTGCTGGTCGGCCTGGGCCCGGGAATGGGTCGGCAGGCCGACCCAGCCCCACAGGCGCAAGCCACCGGTTTCGATGTCCAGGTGCAGGGCGTTTTCCAGGAAGGCCTTGCCGAGCAGGGCCTGCAGACGACGCTCGTGGCCGACCAGATCACCGCCAGGACTCAACTGGTGGATGGTCTTCTGGTTGTGTCGCAGCACCCAGCCGAGATCCAGCCGCGACAGGGCCTGGCGGCGGAAGGCCTCTTCCACGTGGCCGAACTCGGTCTTCTCGGTACGCAGGAACTTGCGGCGCGCCGGCGTATTGAAGAACAGGTCGCGCACCGTCACCGTGGTACCGCGCGGGTGCGGCGAGGGCGTGACCCGAGGCTCCATGCGGCGCCCTTCCACCACCACACGCCAGCCGCTGGTCGGGTCGTCCTCGACGTTGGACATCAACTCCAGGCGCGACACCGAACTGATCGAGGCCAGCGCCTCGCCACGGAAGCCCAGGCTCGCCACACCCTCGAGGTCGTCCAGCGACGCAATCTTGCTGGTGGCATGACGCGACAGGGCCAACGGCAGATCTTCCTCGTCGATGCCGACGCCATCATCACGCACCCGGATCAGGCGTGCCCCACCAGACTCCAGCTCCACCTCGATGCGCCGGCTACCGGCATCGATGGCATTCTCGACCAGCTCCTTGACCACCGAGGAGGGTCGCTCGACCACTTCACCTGCGGCGATCTGGTTGGCCAGTCGCGGATCGAGAACCCGGATATGCTGCCTGTCTGTCATAACCCCCCCTGACGCTGGAAGTCGAACGCTTGACGTCCCGTCAATCGCGATGAAGCGCTTCCAGGCGCAAAGCGCCGCTCGTTAAACTTCCAGCTTAAGAACTCGGTATCCTCAGCACTTGCCCGACCCGGATGACATCACCGTTGAGCTCATTGGCCTGCCGAAGCTGGCCGACCGGCACATTGTGACGAGCCGCGATCTCCGACAGGGTATCACCCGGCTGGATCCGATACTCGTCACCGGCACCGCCGCGCCCCTGATCGCGCTGCCAGGCCAGCAGGCTGGCCGGTGGCGGGTTGCGTTCGAAGTGGGCGCGAATACCGCCAAAGACGGCCTGCATCATCCGCTGCTGGTAGCTGCCATCGCGAAGCCGCCGTTCCTCCTGGGGATTGGAGATGAACCCGGTCTCCACCAGCAGTGAAGGAATGTCGGGTGACTTGAGCACCACGAAGCCCGCCTGCTCCACTTGCGACTTGTGGAGATCGTTGACACGTCCCATGCGATCCAGCACGCGCCCGCCGATGGTCAGGGAATCGTTGAGGGTCGCGGTCATGGTCAGGTCGAGCAGCACGCCGCGCAGGACCTCGTCCTTGTCGTCCAGTGACAGGTTGCCGTCCACGCCCCCGATCAGGTCCGAACGATTCTCCGACGCCGCCAGCCATTTGGCGGTCTCCGAGGTCGCCCCGCTCTGTGAAAGGGCGAACACCGAGCTGCCATGTGGCCGGGGGCTGTTGAAGGCATCGGCGTGGAGCGAGACGAAGAAGTCGGCCTTCTGCTCCCTGGCGATGCGCGTGCGCTGACGCAGCCCGACATAATAGTCACCATCACGGATCATCACCGCCTTGAAGCCTTCGGTGGCATTGATCAGCCGCGACAGGCGCTTGGCCATTTCCAGCACGACATCCTTCTCGCGTGTACCGGCAGGACCGGTGGCGCCGGGGTCCTCACCGCCGTGGCCGGCATCCACGGCAATGATGATGTCGCGCTTGGGATGTGGCTGGGCCTGCTTGGCCGCTGGCGTCACGGTGTCGGGATCGCGCCCTTCGGCCACCGCCTCGGCCTGGGCCCGCTCGGCGGCAATCTCCTGTTCGCGAATCTTGGCTTCGATGGGATCGATGGGGTCCTCCACGGCACTCTCGCCGGGATACTCCAGATCCACCACCAGGCGGTGGCCATATTGTTCGTTGGGCTCCAGGGTGAAATGGCGCGGCTCGACCGCCCGCGACAGTTCCAGCACCACCCGCAGGTCGTCGCCATTGCGCACGCCGGTGCGCACCTCGCGGATGGCGCTGCCGGACAGGTCCAGCCGATCGGCATCGGCATTGAATTCGCTGTCCTGCAGATCGATCACCAGCCGGCGCGGATCCTCCAGCGTGAAGACCTCCGCCGTAACCGGCGACGACAGGTCGAAGACCAGACGCGAATGGTCGGGTGCTGCCCAGAGGCGTAGGTTATCGACACTGGCGGCCTCGGCACACAACGGCACCAACAACGCCAGCGGCAATAGCCAGCGAGCCATGTTACGACGCAATATCCTTTTCCTCATGAAACGTCTTCGTCCGTACCGGCGAGACAGCCGTCAGGCCGGGCCACATCCGCGGCCAACCGTTCGAGAACCTCGCGGCCTCGTGCCGTCTCGGCCGACAGCAAGGCCTGGCGCCCCGGCGGCTGAAGGCTCAAGCGCACCCATAGGTCGGGCCTGGGTAGCCAGCCCTCGCCCCGAGCGGGCCATTCGATCACGCAAAGCGCCTCTTCGCCGAGCAGGTCGCGCCCACCGATGAATTCCAGCTCTTCCGGGTCACCCAGGCGATAGAGATCGAAATGATGCACACGTGCCTGCGCCAGTTCGTAGGGTTCCACCAGCGTATACGTCGGGCTCTTGACCGCTCCCTGGTAGCCATAGGCGCGCAGGATGCCCCGGGTCAGCGTCGTCTTGCCGGCACCGAGCTCCCCTTCCAGATAAACCCGCCCCTGGCCGGCCAGCGCCCGACCGAGACATTCGCCCAGCGCGACCTGTCGGTCTTCGTCAGCAAGTCGCAACCGCATCGTCATTCGTCCATCGTTGGATTGACCAGAATTCGCGCACAGGATGCCAGATCGCTGGCCAGCAAGCCACGCTCACCACCCTGCCGAGCCGCCATGTCGGCGGCCAGGGCATGCACCAGCACACCGAGACGCGCGGCCGTCTCCAGCGGGAGCCCTTGGGCCACCAAGGCTCCCAGCATGCCGGAAAGCGCGTCTCCCATACCGCCGCTCGCCATGCCCGGGTTGCCGTAGGGGCATACGGCCAGTCCGCCCGGACCAGCCACCAGACTGCCGGCGCCCTTGAGCACCACCACGCCGCCGAGACGCTGCTGCAAGGCCAGCACCGCCGCCGGGCGGTCCGCCTCCACCTCGGCGGTCGCAATGCCCAGCAGGCGCGCCGCCTCACCGGGATGCGGGGTGAGGATCCAGTCATCGCGCCGCTGCTCCGCGAAACGCTCGGCGAGCAGGTTGAGGCCATCGGCGTCCACCACCAAGGGCTTTCCGGCGGCCAGGGCGCCCTGCAGCATGGCCTGCCCCCAACTGCCTTTTCCGAGTCCCGGCCCGACGACCAGAACATCCGCCGCCCCAGGCAGCTCGCCGAGATCGGCGAGACCGCGCACGCCATGTGCCATCACCTCGGGCCGGCGTATCAGGCTGGCGACCACATGCTCAGGGTCGGTGGCCAGGCTCACCTTGCCGGCACCGAGCCGCGCGCACGCTTCGGCGGCCAGCAGGCCGGCACCTCCCATGCCCGGTGCGCCCCCCAGGATCAGCGCATGCCCCGCCGCGCCTTTATGGGCATCGCGCTCACGGGGCAGCAGTCGCGACGCGATCAACGACCGATCGAGCCGCCATGCGGCCGGCGTCATGCCATCGAAAGCTGCCCGGGGCGCGGCCAGGTCAAAAACGGCCACACCGCCGGTCCGCGCCGGTCCCCGCCCGGTGTGCAATCCCAGCTTGTCGCCGATGAACGTGACGGTCCGGGAGGCGTGCACCGCCTCGCCCAGCTCGGCGCCGGTATCGGCATGCAGCCCGGAGGGAATGTCGATGGCCAGCACCGGCTTGCCGCAGGCATTGATGGCCGCAATGGCCGACCGAGACGCCCCCCACACCTCGCCGGAAAGCCCCGTGCCGAGCACGGCATCCACCACCAGCTCGCCGGTCAACACCATGCCTTCCTGCCATGGCTGACGACCGACGCCGGCGGCATCGGCCATCTCGGCGGCTCGGCGCGCATCCCCCTCGAGCGCCTCCACGGGCTTGAGGAGGATACGCTGAACCGAAAGCCCCTCAGCCGCTGCCAGAGCGGCCAGCACATGGCCATCGCCCCCGTTGTTGCCGCCACCGCACAGCACGCTCAGGTGGCGCACCTCTGGCCAGGTCTCACGCAGGTATCGCCAGGCCGATGCCGCGGCACGCTGCATCAGCGCAAACCCCGCCACGCCGGAAGCGATGACGCGCCGGTCCAGCTCGCGCACCTGCTCGGCACGATACAGCGCTCGGCCCTTGTGATCCTCCGGTGGCGCCTGTGTCATTCGCTATTCCCCCAGCACACGATGCTTTACCATGTAGAAGTGTGTCGTTTTCCCCCGCCAGACGCCAAGCGTCGTGGCGCCATTCTGCGTGGTGTTTGCTCGATCATGTCCCAGCCGTCTGCTCAAGGCGACGCATCCCCCGATCTCCAGGCCCTGGCCGACTCGATCAAGACCTGGGGTCGTGAACTCGGTTTCCAGCAAGTCGGGATCACCGATGTCGACCTGGCCGAGGACGAGGCCCGACTGCAGCGCTGGCTGGACCTGGGCCACCATGGCGAGATGCACTTCATGGCCAAGCACGGCACGAAGCGTACCCGCCCCGAGGAGCTGGTGCCCGGCACGGTGCGCGTGATCAGCGTGCGGCTCGACTACCTGCCGCCCGAGGTCGAGACGACCCGGATGCTGGCCCGTCCGGAGAAAGCCTACGTCTCGCGCTACGCCGTAGGCCGCGACTACCACAAGCTGATGCGCAAGCGCCTGGCCACGCTGGCCAAGCAGATCCAGGACGAGATCGGCCCGTTCGGCTATCGCGCCTTCGTCGACTCGGCGCCGGTGATGGAACGTGCCCTGGCCCGCAAGGCGGGCCTTGGCTGGGTCGGCAAGAACGCCATGATCCTCAATCCCAAGGCGGGCTCGCTGTTCTTTCTCGGCGAACTCTACACCGACCTGCCCCTGCCGGTGGACCCGCCCTATGAAGGTGCCCATTGCGGCAGCTGCAGCGCCTGTCGCACGGGCTGCCCCACCGATGCCATCGTCGAGGATCGCGTCGTCGACTCGCGCCGCTGCATCTCCTATCTCACCATCGAGCTGCACGGGGCGATTCCCGAAGAATTCCGCGCCGCCATGGGCAACCGCGTCTTTGGTTGCGACGACTGCCAGCTGGTCTGCCCTTTCACGCGTTTCACCCGAGCCAGCCGCGAGCGCGACTTCGCCCCTCGCCACGATCTTGACCGTGCCGACCTGGTCAGCCTTTTCGCCTGGAGCGAGGAAGAGTTTCTCGACAAGACCGCGGGCAGCCCCATTCGACGCATCGGCTACGAACGCTGGCTACGCAACCTGGCCGTGGGGCTGGGCAACGCGCCCTGGAGCGAGAGCGTCGAGTCCGCTTTGCGAGCTCGCCTGCCCTACCCGTCCGACCTGGTCCGCGAGCACGTCCGCTGGGCCCTGGCACGCCAGCGGGCAAAGCGCACGGACATGATCGCCGTCGAGGCCTGAGAAAGCCCTTCCCCAGCCCTCGTCCAAGACCGAGGCGCTCTGGATAGGCGCCTCTTACGCGTTACGCCACATTGATCGTTTCCATTCCCCCCATGTAGGCGCGCAGCGCCTCGGGGATGGTGATCGAGCCATCGGCGTTCTGGTGGTTTTCCATCACTGCGATCAGGCAACGTCCCACCGCCAGTCCGGAGCCATTCAGGGTGTGCAGCAACTGCGGCTTCTTCTCGTCCGGGTGGCGATAGCGCGCCTGCATGCGACGAGCTTGAAAGTCCTCGCAATTGGACACCGAGGAGATCTCCCGGTAGGTCTCCTGGCTCGGCAGCCAGACTTCCAGGTCGTAGGTCTTGGCGGCACCGGCCCCCATGTCGCCGGTACAGAGCGTGACGACACGGTAGGGCAGCTCGAGGGCTTGGAGGATCGCCTCGGCGTGGCCACGCATCTCCTCGAGAGCGTCATAGCTGGTCGATGGCTCGACCAGTTGCACCATCTCGACCTTGTCGAACTGATGCTGGCGGATCATCCCGCGGGTATCGCGGCCGTGCGAGCCCGCCTCGCTGCGAAAGCACGGCGTATGGGCGGTCAAGCGCACCGGCAGCGACTTGTGCTCGATGATCTCGTCACGCGCGAAGTTGGTCAGCGGCACCTCGGCCGTAGGGATGAGGTAGTAGCCACGCTCATCTTCCAGCCGGAACAGGTCCTCGCCGAACTTGGGCAGTTGCCCGGTGCCATAGAGCGAGTCGCGGTTGACCATGTAGGGGACATAGCACTCCTCGTAGCCGTGCTCGAGGGTCTGCTTGTCCAGCATGAACTGGACCAGCGCCCGATGCAGGCGTGCGATGGCGCCACGCATCACGGCGAAGCGCGCCCCGGTGAGCTTGGCCGCCAGATCGAAATCCAGCTCCCCCTTGAGGGCACCGAGATCGACATGGTCGCGGGCCGTGAAATCGAGCGCACGCGGTGTCCCCCAGCGATGCAGCTCGACGTTGTCGTCCTCGCTCTGCCCTTCCGGCACGCTCTCGTGAGGCAGGTTGGGCAGGCCGCTGACCTGCTCGTCCCACTCCGCCTGCACCTCGGCGAGACGGGACTTGGCCGCATCGAGACGATCGCCGAGGTCACTCACCTCGGCGAGCAGCGGCTGGATGTCCTCTCCATTGGCCTTGGCCTTGCCGATCGACTTGGAGCGCGTGTTGCGCTCGTTCTGCAACCGCTCTGTCTCGGCCTGCAGTTCACGGCGCCGGGACTCCAGCGCGGCAAGTCGTTCGGTATCGAGAGCGAAACCTCGCTTGGCCAGGCGTTGAGCGACGCCCTCGAGGTCGCTGCGCAGCAGTTTGGGATCGAGCATGGAATCCTGTCCGTCGATGAAAAAAGCGGCAAACGCAAGGCGCCCATTGTAGGCAAAAGCCCCGTCTCGCGCCACGACCCGGGATGCGCCTCATGGGCCTGTCGCGGTACAGTAGACGCCACCTCTTCCCCGTTCGTCCTGCCCGGCAAGCCAGCCGACGCAGCAGGACGGCGCCAATACCGATACCGACATCATGATCGCAAGACTGGACACCAGTGAGGCTTCCCTCGGCCCGGCCGCCGCCCGCTACCGGGCCTTCCTCGAGGCCCTGCGCGAGGCCGGCTTTGCCGGCGAGATCGCCCCGGACTACGCCAATCGCAC
>NZ_BDEP01000014.1 GCF_001662305.1 Halomonas caseinilytica | reverse complement strand
GTGCGATTGGCGTAGTCCGGAGCGATCTCGCCGGCAAAGCCGGCCTCGCGCAGGGCCTCGAGGAAGGCCCGGTAGCGGGCGGCGGTGGGCGCATCATCGTCCTCGGCGACGAGCCTGGCAATCATGGCTGCAGCCGCCCCAGGGCTCTCTCGAGCCTCGCCAATCCTTCTCCCAGCACCTCGGGCTCAGCGGTCAACGGTGGCAGCAAGCGCAGCACATTGCGTCGCCGACCGCTGGGCATCAGCAGCACGCCTGCCTCGCGAGCGGCGACGAGCAGGGCCGCCAGATGTTCGGCGCCGGAGGCCTGGGGCGTATCCTCGAAGACGATGCCGCGCATGGCGCCCACGCCGGTCATCTCGCCGAGCATCGGATAGCGGCCGGACGCGCGCCAGTCGCGATACGCCTCCACGACCCGCATCTCCTGGCGCTCGCTCCAGTCGGCCAGGCGTTCCTCGCTCATCAGCTCCATCACCGTCCGGGCCGCGGCACAGGCGACGGCATTGCCCGAATAGGTACCACCCAGGCCGCCTTTCGGCGGGGCATCCATGATCTCGGCCTTGCCAGCCACCGCCGCCAGCGGCAGGCCGGCGGCCATGCTCTTGCCCATCAGCAGCAGGTCGGGCTCGACATCCAGGTGGGAAAAGGCGAAACGCTTGCCGGTGCGCCCGAAACCGGACTGAATCTCGTCGAAGATCAACACGATGCCGTGGGCATCGCACAGCGCTCGCAGGCGCGTTGCGAAATCGGCGCACAGCAGGCGAAAACCGCCCTCACCCTGGACCGGCTCGACGATGATGCAAGCCACCTCGTCGGCGGGTATCTCGACCTCGAACAGCCGTTCTAGGGCGGCCATGGCGGTGTCGGTATCGATGACACCATCGCGGCTCGGAAAGGGCAGATGATGCACCGGCCCGGGCAAGGCACCGAGACGATTCTTGTAGGGCTTGACCTTGCCGTTGAGGTTCAGCGCCGCCAGCGTGCGGCCATGGAAACCGTCATCGAAGGCGATCACGCCCTGGCGCCCGGTGGCGGCACGAGCGATCTTGAGGGCATTCTCGGTGGCCTCGGCACCGCTGTTGGTGAGCATGCAGGACAGCGGATACGACACCGGCACGAAGGCATTCAGGGCCCGAGCCACCTCGAGGTAGCCACGATGCGGCAGAGCATTGAAGGCGGAATGCATCAGGGTTTCGACCTGCGCCTTGACCGCCTCGACCACGGCGGGATGGCCATGCCCCAGGTTGAGCACGCCGATACCGCCGACGAAGTCGACATAATGCGTGCCCTGTTCGTCCCAGACCTCGGCGTTGCGGCCCCGTTCGATGCAGATAGGGTGCACGATGCCGAGCGAGTCACTGATGTTCGGGAGGTCCATGTCGTCGTCCTGTGGGAGCGTATGACCATGATGAGAACAGAGCCGTGTTCCGGGCTTCAAACGAAAAAAAGCGCGCTATCCATTCCCTATCGTCATGCATTATGCTGAAGCATCGAAGATATCGACGATTATTCGGCCTCTCGCCCGGTGCATCGCCCCTCTACCATGACGAACGAGAATCCATGAATCGCGGAGCCCAGGCATGACGGCACGCCACCTTCCCTCGACCATCACCATGCAGTGCTTCGAAGCGGCCGCGCGGCACATGAGCTTCACCCGTGCCGCCGATGAGCTGAGCATCACCCAGAGCGCCGTCAGCAAACAGGTGGCACAACTCGAGGCGTACCTACAGCACAAGCTGTTCCGACGCGTGCGCCGCACCCTGGTACTGACGCCGGAGGGCTCTCTGTACCTTACCGAGGTACGCAAGATCCTGGCCCAGATAGAGATGTCGGCGAATACCATCATGACCTACAGCGGCCAGGGCGAGATACTGCGGGTGGCCAGTCTGCCGACCTTCGGGGCCCGCTGGCTGGCTCGCCAGTTGCCCGACTTCCTGGACGCCAATCCACACATCGACCTGAGCGTTCGCGACCATGTCGAGGCCTTCGACCTGGATCAGGAGGACATCGACGTGGCCATCTTCCACGGCCATGGCAGCTGGCCGAACCTGGAGTGCCACAAGCTGTTCGACGAGGAGGTGGTCGCGGTCGGCGCACCCGACTACCTGGCCCGACAGCACCTGGCGAGTGCCGCCGATCTGGCCGAGTGCCGCCTATTGCATCTCTCTACGCGCCCCGATGCCTGGCACCGCTGGTTCGCCGATCAAGGCATCACCACCGACCGCAGTTACCACGGCACACGCTTCGAGACCTTTCAGATGCTGATCCGCACGGCGATGAGCGGCGGTGGCCTTGCCTTGGTGCCGCGTTTCTTCGTCGACGTCGAGCTGACCGAGGGCCGGCTGGCCCTGGCCTGGTCGCACGTGCTCCAGGGACCCGACGCCTACCATCTGGTTCACCCGGAACACCTCGGCGACCTTTCCCGGGTGCGCCGCTTCGTCGACCATGTGCTGGCGTGTGCCGAAGCGGATACGCCGGCCGGCACATCACGTTAGGGAGCCCCACCGGGACCGTCCCGATGCTCGAGTATCCAGTCGATGAAGCCTCGCACCTTGGCGACCTCTCCCTTGTGTTCGGGGTAGGCCAGGTAATAGGCATCCCGGCTGGCCAGGCCGAACGACCAGGGAATCGTCAGCAGGCCGGCCTGTAGTTCCTCCTCGGCCAGGAAACGCGGCACCAGTGCCACGCCGCAGCCGGCCCGGGCCGCACGCAGGGCCATGTAGAAGGTATCGAAACGCGGCCCGTGGTAGCTGTGCTCGGTATAGCAGTCCTGAGCCTCGAACCAGTCGTGCCAGGCCTCGGGCCGTGTCGCGCTCTGCAGGAGCACCAGCCGCGTCAGCGCCAGCGGCTCCTGGATGCCGCCGTCAGGCAATGCAGCCGGCGCACAGACCGGTACCATCTCCTCGTCGAGCAACCGGATGCATTCGGCCCTCGGCCATGCGCCGTGGCCGAAGAAGAAGGCGACATCGACGCGCTCCTCCTCCAGGTCGAAGGGCTCCGAACGATTGGCGATGTTCAGGTAGACCCGTGGGTGCCGGAAGCGAAAGCCATTGAGCCGCGGAATCAGCCAGCGCGCTCCGAAGGTCGGCAGGGTGGTGACATTGAGCACTTCGCTCTGTCCGCCGTAGGACTGCATGTAGCGCGTGGACATCTCCACCTGCGCCAGGATCTTGCGCACCTCGGTGAGATAAAGCGAGCCCTCGGGGGTGACCTGGAGCCGCTTGCGTACCCGCCGGAACAGCGGGTGCTCAAGCACCGACTCGAGCTGGGCCACCTGCTTGCTGACGGCGCTCTGGGTCAGGTTCAGCTCGTCGGCGGCACGAGTGAAGCTCATGTGCCTCACCGAGGCCTCGAAACACTGCATGGCGGTCAGGGTGGGCAGGTGTCGGCGGTTCATGCGCGGCTACAACCAGAAAAAAAGGAATAACCTCCATATAAAACGTCGTTTGAAGGGCGTCAACCACCGCGCCAATACTGGTTTCGTTTTCCGTATCCAGAAATGAACAGTAGGAGGAAGAATGATCGAATCCCTCATGCAGCGCCTCGGCGTCTCCGAGAACACTTACCACCAGGGCGACTTCACGGTCACCTCACCCACCGATGGAAGCGAGCTCGGTCGAATCCATCTTGAGGGCGCCGATACCGTCGAGGCCCGCGTGGTACGTGCCCAGCACGCCTTCGAGCAATGGCGCCGGGTGCCGGCACCCCGCCGCGGCGAGCTGGTTCGGCTGTTCGGCGAGCAACTGCGCCGCCACAAGGAAGATCTCGGTGCCTTGGTCACCCTGGAGTGCGGCAAGATCTACCAGGAAGGCCTCGGCGAAGTGCAGGAGATGATCGACATCTGCGACCTGGCCGTCGGTCAATCGCGCCAGCTCTACGGCCTGACCATCGCCTCCGAGCGCCCCGGTCACCACATGCGCGAAAGCTGGCATCCGCTGGGGCCGATCGGCCTGATCACCGCCTTCAATTTCCCGGTGGCACCCTGGGCCTGGAATGCCGCTCTGGCTCTGGTTTGCGGCAACAGCCTGCTGTGGAAGCCCTCCGAGAAGACCCCGCTCACCGCCCTGGCCTGTCAGTCGCTGCTGGAACGTGCCATGGCCGAATTCGGCGACGAAGCGCCCGAAGGCCTCAGCCAGGTGATGACGGGAGACCGCGAGGCCGGCGAACGCCTGGCCGACGACCCGCGCGTGCCGCTGATCAGCGCCACCGGCAGCACCCGCATGGGTCGCGAGGTCGCACCTCGGGTCGCCGCTCGTTTCGGCCGCAGCATCCTCGAACTGGGCGGCAACAACGGCATGATCCTGGCACCCAGTGCCGATCTCGACATGGCGGTTCGCGCCATCCTGTTCTCCGCCGTGGGCACGGCCGGGCAGCGCTGCACGACCCTGCGCCGCCTGATCGTCCATGAATCGATCCGCGACGAGGTCGTCGAGCGCGTGAAGAAGGCCTATGCCGGCGTGACCATCGGGGACCCCATGGAAGGCAGCCTGGTCGGCCCGCTCATCGATGCCCAGGCCTTCGACCAGATGCAGTCCGTGCTCGACCAGGCACGCCAGCAGGGCGCCAGCGTTTTCGGCGGCGAACGCCGGCTCGCCGAGCAGTATCCCGACGCCTACTACGTGACCCCGGCCATCGTCGAGGTCGAACAGCAGGACGATCTGGTCAAGAACGAGACCTTCGCACCGATCCTCTATGTGATGAGCTACCGCGGCTTCGACGAGGCCATGGCCCTGCACAACGACGTGCCCCAGGGGCTGTCGTCGTGCATCTTCACCAGCGACGTGCGCGAATCCGAAGCCTTCATCTCGGATGTCGGCAGCGACTGCGGCATCGCCAACGTCAACATCGGGCCGAGCGGCGCGGAGATCGGCGGTGCCTTCGGCGGCGAGAAGGAGACCGGCGGCGGCCGCGAGTCCGGCTCCGACGTCTGGAAGAGCTACATGCGTCGCCAGACCAACACCGTCAACTATTCCCGCGAGCTACCACTGGCTCAGGGCATCAAGTTCGACTGATCACGCGCGTCACCGTCCCGGTCACGGGGCGGCACTTCGTTGCGCGGGTGTGCATGACATTCCGAAGAATGCGGTCAGTTTTCCTGCACGCCCGATCCTCCAGGACATGTCATGGAGTCCACAGATGACAACAACAATTTCCAGAGAACAATGGGGTAGCCGCTTCGGCTACCTGATGGCCGTCGTCGGCGCCATGGTCGGGGCCGGCAATATCTGGCGCATGCCCTACGTGACGGGTGAGAACGGCGGGGGCGCCTTCCTGATCGCCTACTTCCTGCTGCTCTACCTAATCGCGGTGCCCGGCCTGATGGGCGAGACCAGCCTCGGGCGCCATACCCGGCAGGGATTGATCGGCACCTTCCGCAAGCTCTACGGCAATAGCCGCCTTGTCGGCCTTGGGCTGGTGATCCTGATCTTCAACATCGTGCTGATGTCCTACTACTCGTCGATCGTCGGCTGGTCGATCTACTATGCCTTTCATGCCGTGACCGGTACCTTCACCCAGACCAACTTCGACACCGCCGCCCTGTGGCAGGCCTTCAGCGGCAACACGGCCTTGAACGTCGGCATGCACAGCGTCGCCATGCTGCTGGTCACCAGCATACTGCTGCTTGGCATCAAGGGCGGCATCGAGCGTCTGGCCAAGTGGATGATGCCGATCCTGACCATCGCCCTGATCGCCATCGCCATCCGGGGCGTGACGCTGCCGGGCGCCATGGCCGGTCTGGAATTCAGCTTCTCGCCCAACTGGGCCTACCTGACACGGGGGGAAACCTGGCTGGCGGCCCTCGGCCAGGCGTTATTTTCCACCGGACTCGGCTGGGGCATCGCCCTGACCTATGGCAGCTACCTCGGCCGCAACGACGATATTCCCCTCGGTGGCGGCATCTTCACGGCGATCGGCAACACCAGTTTCGGGCTGCTCGCCATCTTCGCCGTCTTTCCCATCGTCTTCGCCTTCGGCATCTCGCCCAGCTCCGGCGCCGAACTGGCCTTCGTGGCCCTGGCCAATGCCTTCGGCAGCATGACAGGCGGTTATCTCTGGGCCCTGCTGTTCTTCATGGGCTTCTTCTTCGCCAACCTGACCACCGCCATCGCCATCACCGAGGTCGGCGTCACTACCTACCGGGAGGAGCGCAACACCAGCCGCACCAAGGCCGTGCTGACCATCTGCGGCATCATCTGGCTGCTGGGCATCCCGAGCGCCATGAACGCCGACATCCTCGGCTACCTGGACTTCGTGGTCGGCAACTGGGGGCTGCCGCTGGCGACCTTCATCATCATGATCGCCATCGGCTGGAAGTTCGATGCCCACCGGCTGCGTGTGCTGAGCCTCAACCGGGGCGCCGACCTTTACGTGCCGCGCATCTGGGAGCTCGTCGTGCGCTACCAGATTCCTGCCATCATGCTCGGCATCATGGCCTACTTCCTCTACACCAACCTCGGTCAGACGCCCTGGAAGACGGTCAGCGGCCTGGCCCTGCTGACCCTGATGATCCCGCTGTGCATGTGGATCATGAACCGTCGCCATGACACGCCCCAGGTCGCCACGTCCACAGGAGATCAGTCATCATGAGCCTGTCCGCCATCATCGTCATGCTCGCGTCCATCGTTGCCCTGTGGGGTGTAGCCGGTTATGCCCTGGTCGTCTCGATGCGCCACGAGGAACGCAAACTGTCCCTGCTTCACTCTCAGGGCGATTTCGAACCCTTCTCGCCACGCGCCTTCCGGGATCTCGAGCACTGGCTGACGCAGCATCCCGACAGCGAACACGCCCCGGAGATCCGGGAGTGGCAAGGCGTGCAGCGCCAATCCCTGCAGCACAACCCACAACGCTTCTACGACTGGTCGAACGCCGACGACGATACCCGGGAGGCAGCATGAAATCGGCCTGTATCTGGACGTCCACATCCCCCGAGCGGAAGCGGGAATATCCACGCCTGGAAGGCGATGCCAGGGCCGATGTCGCCGTCATCGGGGGCGGCATCACCGGGCTCAGTACCGCCCTGCACCTCGCCGAGACCGGCGTCTCGGTGGTGCTGCTGGAGGCGGGGGACATCCCCAGCGGCGGCTCCGGGCGCAGTGTCGGCCTGGTCAACGCGGGGATGTGGATCCCGCCGGACGATATCCTCGAGGCCCTGGGCTCGGAAAACGGCGAGCGTGCCAACGAGGTGCTCGGCCGTGCCCCCGCCGAGGTCTTCGCGCTCATCGACCGCCACGGCATCGACTGTCAGGATACCCGGACCGGCACCCTGCACCTCGCTCATAACGGCAAGGGCGCCGAGGAACTGGCCCGCCGCTTCGAACAGTTCTCGCGGCGCGGCGCGCCGGTCGAGCTGCTCGAAGGAGAAGAGTGCCGGCGACGCGTCGGCACGTCCCGCCTCCACCGTGCCCTGCTCGACCGACGGGCCGGCACCCTCAATCCGACGGCCTATACTCGAGGGCTCGCCCGAGCGGCCCATGCGGCGGGCGCCAGCCTTCATACCCACAGCGCCGCCGAGGGTATCCAGCGCGACGGTGACGCCTGGCGGGTCGACACGCCGCTGGGCAGCATCCGGGCACCGCGCCTGGTGATCGCCACCAATGCCTACACCGAAGGGCACTGGAATCAGGTGCGCGACCACTTCTTCCGCGGGCACTTCTACCAGGTTGCTTCCCCGCCGCTACCCGACAACGTCGCCGGCGATATTCTGGCCGAAGGCCAGGGAGCCTGGGATACCCGAACAGTGCTGAGCAGCATGCGTCGCGACGCCGAGGGTCGGTTGATCCTCGGCAGTCTGGGGTGCGGCGACAGCAAGCCGGCATCGTTCCTGCGCTGCTGGGCCGATCGGGTGCAGCGCCATTACTTCCCGCAACTGGGGCAGGTGGACTGGGAATGCACTTGGACGGGCCAGGTAGGGTTCACGCCGGACCACACCCTGCGCCTGTTCGAGCCGGCGCCGGGCATCCTGGCCGCGGCCGGCTACAACGGTCGCGGCATCACCACCGGCACAGTGGTTGGCCAGGGCTTCGCCCGCTACCTCACCAGCGGCGATGATGGCCTGCTGCCGCTACCCATCCGTCGCGCCCGACCACTACGCGCCAAGCCGCTCTGGAGCACCGCCTACGAAAGCGGCTTCACCCTCTACCACGCCGGGCAGTGTCTTCGGATCGTCGCCTGAAGCGCGAACGCCACACTGCGGTGTGGCATCTTTCTTTCAATGCCCCAGGATCTGGCTCAGGAACAACTGCGTGCGCTCGGATTCCGGGTTGTTGAAGAAGGTCTCGGGCGGCGCCTGCTCGATGATCTGGCCCTGATCCATGAAGATCACCCGATCCGCCACCGTCTTGGCAAACCCCATCTCGTGGGTCACGCAGAGCATGGTCATACCGTCGCGGGCCAGTTCGACCATGACATCGAGCACCTCCTTGATCATCTCCGGGTCGAGCGCCGAGGTCGGCTCGTCGAACAGCATCACCTCGGGACGCATGCACAACGCCCGGGCAATGGCCACACGCTGCTGCTGCCCGCCGGACAACTGGCCCGGATACTTGTGGGCCTGATCGGCGATCTGCACCCGCTCGAGGAATTCCATGGCGGTCTTCTCGGCCTCGGCGCGGGGTTTCTTCTGCACCCAGATCTGGGAAATGCAGCAGTTGTCGAGCACCGAGAGGTGCGGAAAGAGGTTGAAGTGCTGGAACACCATGCCGACGTTGCGGCGGATCTGTTCGATGCGCTTGACGTCCTGGGTCATGGTCACACCATCGACCACGATGCGCCCCTGCTGGTGCTCCTCCAGGTGGTTGAAGCAGCGGATCAAGGTCGACTTGCCCGACCCCGAAGGGCCGCAGACGACGATGCGTTCGCCCCGCGCTACCGTCAGGTCGATGTCGCGCAGCACGTGGAAGTCGCCGTACCACTTGTTGAGCCCCTCGACCTCGATCATCGGAGAGTCCGAGGAGGACGCACTTGCCGAATTGCTTGCCGTCATGACGATATTTCCTTGTTATTAGGGCTGAATTAGTGACCTGTATGCAAACGCCGCTCGATATACTGGCTATACCGCGACATGCTGAAACAAAAGATCCAGAACATCAGCGCGGCGAACACGTAGCCTTCGGTGGCGAACCCCAGCCAGTTGCTGTCGGTGAGCCCCGCACGGATGATCGCCAGCAGGTCGAACAGGCCGATGATCAGCACCAGCGAGGTGTCCTTGAACAGCGCGATGAAGGTGTTGACGATCCCCGGAATCACCAGCTTCAGGGCCTGCGGCAGCACGATCAGCCCCATTCGGCGCCAATAGCCCAGGCCGAGCGCCTTGGCGGCCTCCTCCTGGCCCGAGGGAATCGCCTGCAGGCCGCCGCGCACCACCTCGGCCATGTAGGCGCTCCAGAAGAACATGATGCCGATCAGCGCGCGCAGCAGCTTGTCGAACTCCACCTCGGTGGGCACGAACAGCGGCAGCATCACCGAGGCCATGAACAGCACCGTGATCAGCGGCACGCCACGCCAGAATTCGATGAACACCACGCACAGGCTACGCACCAACGGCATCTTCGAGCGCCGCCCCAACGCCAGCACCACGCCAATCGGCAGCGAGCCGACGATACCCACGGTGGCCACCGTCAGGGTCAGCATCAACCCGCCCCACTCGCGGGTCGGCACCGCCTCGAGCCCGAAGTGTCCGCCCAGCAACAAGAAGTAGGCCACAATCGGGAAGCCGACCAGGGCGAAGAGGCCGACCCAACGCTTGGCCGGCAGACGTGGAATCGCCAGCCAGGCGATCAGCAAGGCCATCATCGTCAGGACGAGATCCACTCGCCATCGCGCCGCATCCGGATAGAAGCCATAGATGATGGTTTCGAAACGGGCGCTGATGAACACCCAGCAAGCGCCCTCGCCCGTACAAGCCTCACGGGTCGAGCCCAGCCAGTCGGCATCGATCAGTGCCCACTTCGCCAGGGGCCACAGCACCATGGCCAGCAACACGATGGTCAACAGGCTGGCCACACTGTTGAACGGGCCATTGAAAAGGTTGGCGCGCAGCCAGCCGACCACCCCACGGCGCATGTCCGGCGGACGACGCGCCTCGATCATCTCGGTTCGTGTCGCCATCTCATCGCTCCTTGAGCAGGGTGCGCGCGTTGTAGAGGTTCATCAGCGCCGATACCACCAGGCTGATCAACAGATAGACCGCCATGGTGATGGCGACGATCTCGATGGCCTGCCCGGTCTGGTTGAGGGCCGTCCCGGCAAACACCGCCACCAGGTCCGGATAGCCGATGGCGGTGGCCAGCGAGGAGTTCTTGGTCAGGTTCAAGTACTGGCTGGTGAGCTGCGGCACGATCACGCGCATGGCCTGGGGAATGACGATCTTGCGCAAGGTCACATCGCCCGGCAGGCTGATCGCCCGTGCCGCCTCGACCTGTCCCTGGGGCACCGACTGGATGCCCGAACGCACGATCTCGGCGATGAAGGAGGCCGTGTAGATGGATAGCGCCAGCCACAAGGCCACCAGTTCGGGAATCACCGTCACCCCGCCATTGAAGTTGAAGCCGCTCAGTGTCGGCACGTCCCAGGCCAGCGGCCGGCCGGTCGCCAGAAAGGCCGCCAGGGGCAGGCCGATCAGAATCAACGCACCCAGTCGAAAGACCGACAACGCCTTGCCGGTGCGGGCCTGCCGGCGACGGGCAAAGACACTCAACCCCACCACTGCGATGACCGCCAGCAACAGCGCCCAGAGGGTCGCCGAGAATCCTGGCAGCGGCTCGGGTGCAGGCACGACCAGACCGCGCACGTTGAGGAAGAAGGCCTCGAACAGCGACAGGCTCTGGCGCGGGCTTGGCAAGGCCTGCAGGACCGCGAAATACCAAAACAGGATCTGCACCAGCAGCGGAATGTTGCGGAAGATTTCGACATAGGCGGCGGCGAGCTTGGCCATCAGCCAATTGCTCGACAGCCGGGCGATACCCACGATAAAGCCGATGATGGTCGCCGCCACGATCCCCATGCCCGACACCAACAAGGTGTTGAGCAGGCCCACCACGAAGGTGCGCGCATAGGAACTGTCGCCGCTGTAGTCGATCAGGGTCTGCGGAATGGAAAACCCGGCGCGTTCCTGGAGAAAACCAAAGCCCGTGGTGATGCCACGAGCCTCCAGGTTAGCCAGGGTGTTGGTCACGATCATGGCGATGAAGCCCAGCAGGGCCAGCAACAGGATCGCCTGAATCACCAACGCACGAACGGCGGGGTCACGCCATAGCGGCCCTCGTTCGGAAGAAGAACGCTGCATGTCGAGCCTCGAATGGATATCACGACCCACCACCATCCTCCTTGGGGAGAGGACGAGCGGTAGAAGCTGGAATCGGCAGGGCCAGGCGCGACTCGGCCACCGACGGACCCGACGATACGTCGGACCCGCAGGATAGCCGCCAGGGAGGGCGGCCATCGCTCAAGCCGCGCCGGCCCGTATCCAGGTTATTGGCTCAGCGAACCGGCGGTGCGTAGAGAATGCCGCCCTCGTTCCACAGCGCGTTCATGCCGCGACTGATGCCCAACGGCGAGTTCTCGCCCACGGTGTCGGCGAAGACCTCACCATAGTTCCCCACCTGGGAAATGATGTTGTAGGCCCAGTCGTTGCCGAGGCCGAGCTGTTCGCCGTAGGTGCCGTCGACACCCAGCAGGCGCGCTACACCGGGATTGGGCGGGTCCTGCTTCATTTCGTCGACGTTGTCGCTGTTCACGCCCATTTCCTCGGCGTTGACCATGGCGAAGATCGTCCACTTGACGATGTCGAACCACTGATCGTCGCCCTGGCGCACCACCGGCCCGAGCGGTTCCTTGGAGATCAGCTCGGTGAGGATCTCGACGCTGTCCGGCTCCGGCAGCTGCAGGCGCAGGGCGCTGAGCTGGGAGGTATCGGAAGTCAACACATCACAACGACCACTGGCGAAGCCCTGGGCCGTCTGGTCCGGGGTGTCGAAGGTCACGGTCTTGATATCGATATTGCGAGAGGGGAAATAGTCCGCGAGGTTGAGTTCATGCGTGGTACCGGACTGGATGCAGATCGAGGCACCGTTCAGGTCGTCCAGGCTCTCGATGCCCAGTTCCTTGTCGACCATGAAGCCCTGGCCATCGTAGAAGGTGGTGGCGGTGAAATTCAGCCCCAGGGAGTTGTCCCGGGTCGCCGTCCAGGTGGTATTGCGCGAAAGGACATCGATCTCGCCGGATTGCAGCGCGGTGAAACGCTCCTTAGCGGTCAGCGGGGTGAAGGCCACCTTGTCGGGATCGCCGAAGATGGCCGAGGACACGGCTCGGCAGGTTTCCACGTCCAGGCCTTGCCAGGTGCCGTCCTCGTCCGATGAGGAGAAGCCGGCCAACCCGACGTTGACACCACAGTGCAGTTCGCCGCGTTCCTTGACCTCGTCCAGGGTCGCCGCCGAGGCAGAAGCGGCCGTTCCAAGCGACAGGGTGGCGAGGGATAGGGCCACCAGCGTCTTGTTGTTATTGCGCATGACCAGAAACTCCATTGTTGTCTTGTAATGTGCATGCATGGGTTCGCTATGCGACGCCTGCGAATTTAGCAACCCCCTCGCCGCCGCGGCAACGCTCCCATTAAACGTTTGCCACAACGCCGGAAGCCTATCGCCTACTCCCTCGTGACTCCCCTCTTCGTGTCTCGCCGATCAGGTTCGGACAGGATTCGATCACGGCGCGCCCCGTACGGGGTGGAAGCAGAGGGCCGGACAGCCGAGCACGCGACATGCTAGCCTGCGCGGGTCACGGTTGTGGAATGTCCCATGCGTCTTGTCACCCTCCTTGCGAGCGGGCTGCTGCCACTTGCCACCCTGCTCGCCACGCCCGCCCTGGCGACCAGTTTCAACACAGGCGATGTCCAGTCCCATGGCGACTGGCATTCGCTGAGCCTGACCCTTGGCGAGGAGCGCCATGTCCGCGCCATCGAGCAACACAGCTACGCCGACAGTGTGCTCAGCGCCAACGCCACGCCCGGCGCCTGCGCGCGCCCCTGGCTGGAAATCCGCGTGGCGCTCGATGACGTCCAGGCCAGAAGCACCACCTGGGACCGGGTGCCGGTGGATCTGCTGGTCGACCGCGACGGCATCCACAGCGGAGAGGGCGCCTTCATCACCGAACGCGGCGACGATGGCTTCTACGTGCGCCTGTCGATGCCGGATACCGATGCCCTGCTCGATGACATGCGCCACGGCGAGACACTGCGCCTGCGCATTCACCGGGCACCGGAGGACTACTGGTTCATGACCTTCAGCCTGGACGGCGCCGACCAGGCATTCACCCGCATGAACCGCCTGTGCGAGACGCCAGCCGAAAGCCCAAAAGACAACGCCCCCGCCGGTAAACCGACGAGGGCGTCATCCGCCACGGGATGATGGCTTGGCCAGGAGTTACTGACGAATCAAGTAATCGAAGGCCCCCAGCGCTGCTCGCGAGCCTTCACCCAGCGAGATGACGATCTGCTTGTAGGGCACAGTGGTCACATCGCCGGCGGCGAAAATGCCCGGCACCGAGGTCATGCCACGCTCGTCGGTGACGATCTCGCCATGCGGGGAAAGCTCGATGGGCGAGTCGCGCAGCCACTCGGTGTTCGGCACCAGGCCGATCTGCACGAAGACGCCTTCCAGCGCGATATCGCGCAGCTCGCCGCTGGCACGTTCCTCATAGGTGAGGCCGGAGACCTTAGCCCCATCGCCATTGATCTGGGTCGTCCGCGCGCCCTTGATGATCTCGACATTGGGCAGGCTGGCGAGCTTCTTCTGCAAGACCTCGTCGGCACGCAGCTCGTCCATGAACTCGATCAGGACGACTTCCTTGACCAAGCCGGCCAGGTCGATGGCCGCCTCGACACCGGAGTTGCCGCCGCCGATCACCGCCACACGCTTGCCCTTGAACAGCGGGCCGTCGCAGTGCGGGCAGTAGGCCACACCCTTGTTGCGATACTCGGCCTCGCCCGGCACGTTCATCTCCCGCCAGCGGGCGCCGGTAGCCAGCACCAGGGTGCGGCTCTTGAGGCTCGCTCCGGAGGCGAAACGCACCTCGTGCTCGCCACCCGGCTCGCTGGCCGGCACCAGCTCGACGGCCCGCTGGAGGTTCATGATATCGACGTCGTACTGCTTGACGTGCTCTTCCAGCGCCGCAGCCAGCTTGGGGCCTTCGGTATAGGGCACCGAGATCAGGTTTTCGATGCCCAGGGTGTCGAGCACCTGTCCGCCGAAGCGCTCGGCAGCGACGCCGGTACGAATGCCCTTGCGTGCCGCATAGACGGCCGCCGAGGCGCCGGCCGGGCCACCGCCTATCGTCAGCAGGTCGAAGGCCGGCATGGCGTTGAGCTTCTCGGCCTCACGTGCTTCGGCACCGGTATCCACCTTGGCCAGGATCTGCTCGAGGCTCATACGGCCCTGATCGAAGGGCTCGCCATTGAGGAAGATGCCGGGCACCGACATGACCTCGCGGGCGTCGACCTCGTCCTTGAACAGGGCACCGTCGATGGCCACGTGGCTGATGCCGGGGTTGAGGACGGCCATCAGGTTCAATGCCTGAACCACGTCCGGGCAGTTCTGGCAGGACTGCGAGAAATAGGTCTCGAAGTGCAGGCCTTCCGGCAGCGACTTGATCTGCTCGATTGTCTCGTCGCTGGCCTTGGGAGGATGCCCCCCCACCTGCAGCAGTGCCAGGACCAGGGAAGTGAATTCGTGGCCCATGGGAATGCCGGCGAACACCACGCCGGTAGATTCCCCCTCGCGATACAGGGCGAAGGACGGCGCCCGGGCGTCGTCGCCGTCCTCGCGCAGGCTGATCTTGTCGCTCAGACCCGCGACCTCCTGCAACAGCGTGTGCAGTTCTCGGGACTTGTCGCCGTCATCGAGGGTGGCGACGATCTCGAACGGCCGCGTGACCTTCTGGAGATAGGCATTGAGCTGGGATTTCAGATTGTCGTCCAACATAACGGCGATTTCCTCGTCGCGGATCGTCAAGACGCAGTTCGCCCTCACGCTCGCGGAGCGGCGCGTCTTGCATGAAATTCGGCTGAGAGCAGCCCGGGCAAAGCCCGGGCTCACCAGGAAGGTGTCGGCAGGGCTTGCTTAGATCTTGCCGACCAGATCCAGGGACGGCGCCAGAGTCTCTTCGCCTTCTTCCCACTTGGCCGGGCAGACTTCGTTCGGGTTGGCACGCACGTACTGGGCGGCCTTGACCTTGCGCAGCAGTTCCTCGGCGTTACGACCGATGTTGCCGGCGTTCAGCTCGACGATCTGGATCTTGCCGTCGGGATCGACCACGAAGGTGCCACGGTCGGCAACACCGTCTTCCTCGATCAGCACGTCGAAGTTGCGAGACACGACGTGGGTCGGGTCGGCCAGCATCGGGTACTGCAGTTTGCCGATGGTCTCGGAGCTGTCGTGCCAGGCCTTGTGCGTGAAGTGGGTGTCGGTGGAGACACTGTAGATTTCCACGCCCAGCTTCTTGAACTCTTCGTAGTTGTCGGCCAGATCACCCAGCTCGGTCGGGCAGACGAAGGTGAAGTCGGCCGGGTAGAAGAAGAAGATGCTCCACTGTCCCTTCAGGCTTTCCTCGGTGACGTCGATGAATTCACCGTTGTGGTAAGCGGTGGCCTTGAACGGCAGGACTTCGGTATTGAGCAGTGACATCGATGATGCTCCTTGCTGTCGTGGATGTACGTGTGTAAGACGCCGCCTAGCATATCTATCAGCGTCGCATAGGGTAAATTGAACGCTCTGATCCAACCGATAGGGAGTTCCTAAGAACCGCCCCTTGCCGATCGCAGACGCCCTCGCGGCGCTCAATCCCGGGACAAGAGCCGATCGCGCAGGGCCTCGCCTACACCGGTGGCCGATTGCGGGTTCTGCCCCGTCACCAGACGACCGTCGGTGACCACCTGGGCCGTCCAGTCGGCGGCAGGATGTAGCCTCGCCCCACGCTCGGCGAGGGTCGATGCCAGCAGGAAGGGCACGACCTCGGTGAGCCCGACCGCAGCCTCCTCGGCATCGGTAAAGGCCGCCACGTCGCGATCGGCGACCAGGTAAGTGCCATCGGACAGGGTCACGTTCACCAGCGCGGCAGGTCCGTGACAGACCGCCCCGACCAGGCCACCCTGCTCCCAGATCGCACGGGTCTTGTCGTTCACGGCAGCGTTCTCGGGAAAATCCCACATGGCGCCATGGCCGCCGGCGAAGAAGATTGCCGCATATTCGGCGGGGTCGATCTCGGCAAGCGCCCTGGTATTGCGGAGCCGTTCGCGGAAATCGGCATCGTTCCAGTAACGGGCATTCGTCTCGTCGTCGAGGTCGAAGCCGTCCACGGGCGGCTCGCCGCCTTGAATGGAAGCGAAGTCCACCGGGATGCCGGCCGCCTCGAACACCGCCAGTGGGTGGGTGACCTCGGACAGGAAGAAACCGGTCGGATCACCGCCCTCGCCCTTGGTGCCATGGCTGGTCATCACGATGAGAATCGGTTGGCTCGCATTACTCATGGTTCGACTCCTCCGATCAGGCGATGCACGCCTGTAGTGGGATGTACCCGGAACATTCGGGCATGAACGCCATAAAACAAGGCCTGTCCTGCAATCGCAGATGACGCTCGGGCCATCACGTCGCCCATTCCCGCTCCACCCGGCCCTCCTCGCTCCATTGCCTGGCGTTCCCGAACGGGTCGGAATCGTCTTCTCCTACACTGAAAGGGATGGCGTCTGGAGGAGGTCGTATGTCCATCACTGCCTACACGGCGAAAACCATTCGTACCATGAATCCCTCGCAACCTGCCGGCCATTGCGTCGCCGTGCATGAAGGCCGAGTCCTGAGCGTTGGACCGCTGGAGGAGATCAGGCGCTTCGGCGAGGTAGAGATCGATGACCGCTATGCCGACAAGGTGCTGGTGCCAGGTTTCGTCGAAGGGCACAGCCATGCACTGGAAGGCTCCCTCTGGGAGCATCTCTATCTGGGCTATCACGACAGGATCGCCCCTGACGGAGCTCGCTGGGAAGGCCTGAAGACGCCAACAGCCGTGCAGCAACGCCTGGCGGCCCATCTCGACGAGGGTGCGCCGGCGACTCCCCTCATCGGCTGGGGCTTCGATCCGGTCTATTTCGACGGCGAGCGCCTCGACAAGCGCCTGCTCGACGCCGTCAGCCACCAGCGGCCCATCGTCGTCATGCATGCCAGCCTGCACGCCATGACGGTCAACAGCGCGACGCTTCGCCTGATCGGGCTGGAAGAACAGGTGCTGGAGGGCATCGTCCGCGATGTGGAGGGTCAACCCAATGGCGAATTGCAAGAACTGCCGGCCATGCACCTGGTCTTCGATGCCCTGGGCTTCGATATCTTCGACGGCGCCTCCAGCGAGCGAGTACTCGTACGCTATGCCCGGGCAGCCAGGCGAGCAGGGATCACGACTCTGACCGACCTGCTCAATCCGCTGAGCGATGCCACAGTCGATGCCCTGCGTAACGCCACGGCTCGTCCCGATTACCCGGTTCGCCTGGTCCCCGCCCTCAACGCCCTGGCCTGGGAGCCGGAAGCCGGCAGCAGGCGCCTGCACGAGGTCATGCAGCACAATCACGAACGCCTGCACTGCGGCCTCGTCAAGCTGGTCACCGATGGTGCCATCCAGAATTTCACGGCACGCCTGCAGTGGCCGGGTTACCTGACCGGTCCTCGGAACGGTGTCTGGAATGCACCACCGCAGACATTCCATGACATGGTGCAGCACTATCATCAGGCCGGGCTTCAGCTGCATGTCCATACCAATGGCGATGAGGCCGTGGCGATCATCCTCGACGCCCTGGATGAGGCCCTGGCGATGTGGCCCCGACCGGACCACCGCCATACCCTTCAGCATGTTCAGTTGATCCGCCAGGACCAGCTACGACGTGCCGCGCGGCTCGGTGTCTGCCTGAACATCTTTGCCAACCATATCTATTACTGGGGCGATATCCATTTGACGCGAACGCTAGGTTTCGACCGGTGCCAACGACTGGAGCCTGCCGCCAGTGCGGATCGCCTGGGCATTCCCTTCGGTATTCATTGCGATGCACCGGTCACTCCCCTCTCTCCGCTGTTCACAGCATGGTGTGCCACGACACGAGAGACCTCTGGCGGTACATCGCTCGGCGATGCCGAGAAGATCAGCCGCGCCCGGGCACTGGAAGCCATTACCCTGGGCGCTGCCTATACCCTCCGCCTGGATGACTGCATCGGCAGTCTGGAGCCAGGCAAGTGGGCGGATATCACCGTGCTTGACGAGGATCCCCTGACGAGCGAGACACCACTCAAGGATATTCGCGTGCATGACACTCTCCTCGGCGGGTACCCGACCGGCAATGGCGAGTAACGAGATGGCAGCAGACATCCCCACCACGCTGTTATGCGGCTTTCTCGGCAGCGGCAAGACGACACGCATCAACCATCTGATTCATGCCGGCAAGCTGCAGGATGCCCTGTTTCTGATCAATGATTTCGGCCGCCTCAACATCGACGCCGAGCTGGTCGAGTCACGGCAGGACAATATACTGCGGCTGACCAACGGCTGTGCCTGCTGTGGTATCTCGGGCAATCTCTCGGTACAGCTGCGCGATATCCTCGGTTGGTCGCGACGCCCCGGACGCCTCGTCTTCGAGGCCAGCGGTATCGCCCGACCGCGGCCCCTGATGCAACTGCTCGATGCCGCCCGGGGTTATCGGCTCGACGAGAGCGAGTCACTGGTCGATGCCAGCGCCGTCGAACGGCACTTAGGCGACGATGCCATCAATGAAGTCTTCACCGCACAGATTCGCGAGGTATCGCGGCTACGCATCAATCGGATGAACTGGCTGAGCGACGAACACCAGGCCTCTGTCCTGCGGCGTATTACCGCCATCAATCCCGGCGCGCGCATGACGCTCGAAACAGCGCCACAAGGGCCGCCATCGGCACCGTCATGTCCAGGGTCCGGCACCGGCCCGCTTACCACGCAGAGCGTGAGATTTGCACATCCTATCGACGTGGCGACGCTCGATATGCTGCTCGCTGACGCGGCAACGGAGCTGCTTCGGGTCAAGGGCCTGGTCATCGCCAACGATGCTGCGCGAAGCCGCTACCTCGTGCAGGTCGCCGGCGGTCGCATGACGCGCATTGCCACCACCGCCGGGCGTTCTCAGGCCCTGGTCGTGATTGGCCACAAGGGCGACGCGCTCCAGGCATTGCTGGATGCGTTGCACGATCTCTGACTCAGGCGTTGCGGTATTCATCCGCCAGCGCTTCGGGAACGGGACGCGTTAACATGCTGATGGCCACGAACACGACGATGTTGCATAACAACCCGATGAAACCGGCGTTCATGTCCAGCGGCGTGACATCGGCCACGATCTGATAATAGTAGTTGACCGCAATGCCCACGATGAGCCCCGCGATGGCGCCGCTCTTCGTGGCCCGCCGCCAGATCAGGGCACCGTAGACGGCCGGCACGAACTGGGCGATCGAACCATAGGCACCCACCAGCAGCGCGATGATCCCCGCTGCGCCGAAGATCGACAGCCAGTAGGCAGCGGCACCGATGGCGACGACCCCTAGGCGCATGATCCAGATCTGGGTACGTTCGTTCATGTCCGGCTTCAGGGGCAGCAGCACATCCCGCCCAAGCGACACCGAGCCACCGTGGGTAATGGCATCGGAAGACGACATTGCAGCCGCCAGCGAGCCGGCACCGATCAAGCCGTAGAGCCAACCACTCGCGCCCAGCTCGTAGGTGATCAAGTGCGGCAGGATCTCGTCCGCACTCCCCAGGGCATCAGGCGATACCACCCCGATGGCCGAAAAACCGATGAATAGCACCGGCACCATGAAGATCCCGAACAAGGGAAACGCCAGTGTCGTGAGCTTGATGCGCTTCTCCGTCGTGGTATAGGACTTGGTGAACAAGTGCGGCCACATGAGAAAGCCCAATGCCGATACCAGTATCACGGTGGTATAGGCCATTCCCGACATCGTGGAGCCTTCATTCCCGATGGTCAGGAAGCCAGGACGCGACTCGCTGATGGACGTGAACATGTCAGCCGGGCCACCCTGTAGCGCATAGACGAGATAGAAGCCGACGGTCCATGCCACGACAAGCATCAACGCCCCCTGAAAGACATCGCTCCAGGCCGCTCCACGTACGCCAGAGCTGGCAACATAGATCACGACGATCCCGTAGGCGAGAAGTGCGCCCAACCAATAGGGAATTACCCCGTCGGTCAGGATATTGAAGATGAAGGCCATTCCCTTGATCTGCAGCGTCAGGTACTGGATGAAGGCCAGCACCGAAATGACGCCCACGATCACGGTCAGTGACCGAGACTGATAGCGGTCTCCCAGAAAATCTCCCATGGTGAAGAAATTCTTGCGTGCTCCAATGCGCCCTACCTTAGGCCCCAGCAGGTACCAGGGCAGGATGCCCAGAGCCACGTAAGTCGGCACGAAAAAGGCCGCAGCCCCCTGGGAAAATGCCATGCCTGGCCCACCCAGGAAGGAAAAGGCACTGAAGACCGTGCCGCCCATCATGAACCAGATCACGACAAGGCCGAGGCCTCGGTCGGCAACAGCATACTCCGATACCGACCAGAATGAGCGTCTACGCCCGGCAAGCAGCCCCAGCACGAAAGCCAGCACCAGATAGACTAGCATCGCGGTCAGGGCAAAGACCCAATTGTTCATCGGTGATCTCCCTTGCCGTATTCATAGCGATAGAAAACGCAGAGTACGAGAAAGGCGACCCCCTCCATGAGCACGATCCAGAACAGACCGAAGGGTAGTCCTGCAACGAGCGGAAAGACCCGATTGGCGATGGCATATACCGGGAACGTCAGCAGCAGAAAGAGTGATATCAGAAATACCACATATGCCTTGGCGACCTTCTTTTCCTTGTTGATGGTCATCCAGTCTTCTCCCGATCATCGATTACACTGTCGGCTCATCCTTACGTTTTCGTCATGAATATTGTCGATTCAATGATGCAACCGCCAAGCGAGACAGCAAGCTTACGCCCAGCGGAATAATGCTATCATTGAAATCATATTGTGGATTATGCAAGCCATGAGGGTGATCCTCATCGCCGGAGCCGACATGAATATAAGAGCCTGGTCGAACGGCCAGCATATAGGAGAAATCCTCGCCTCCCATGCTTGGCTTGTAATCCCGAACCAGAGCATCTTCCCCGAAACACTCCTGAATCACCTTTCTTGCAGACTCCGTCGCCTCGGCGTCATTGAAGGTCACACCGAACTTGTCTTCGATCTTCAGTTCTATCGTGGCGCCGTAATAGTGCTCAAGGCTTTCGCAGAGCCGCCGCAGCCCGGACGCCACGATGGTTCGGGTCTCCTCGTCCAGAGCGCGAATCGTGCCACTCAACTTCGTGGTATTCGGGATCACCGCAAAGCCGTCCAGATCGCCTCCTTGAATGGCGCAGATACTGAGAACGGCCGGGTTCAGGGGATCCACCTCACGGGATATGATCGTGTGCGCCTTGCTGATGAGTTCCGCTGCGATGCGTATCGGATCGACACACCCATGCGGGTTGAGCCCGCCGTGCCCGCCGCGACCCTGGATCGTAATATCGACACGGTCGCCACTGGCCATGATCGGGCCGCTCACCAGTCCGAACTTGCCGACCGGTAATCCCGGCCAATTGTGCAGACCATATACTTCCTTGATGGGGAATCTTTCGAACAGGCCATCATCGACCATGGCCTTGCCACCCCCGACCCCTTCTTCGGCCGGCTGGAAAATGAAATAGATCGTGCCGGAAAACGCCCTGTTGTGCCTGAAGTACTCGACAGCCCCCAGCAACATGGTCGTATGGCCATCATGTCCACAGGCATGCATGCGTCCATGGTGCCGGGACGCATGATCGACGCCACTGTGCTCCTCGAGCGGTAGCGCATCCATATCGGCACGCAGACCAACACTCGCCCCATGCCCCTCCCGGGAGCCGACTATCCAGGCCACGATACCGGTCTTGCCGATACCCGAGACATATTCGACATCCAGCGCCTCCAGATACTCACGGATCTTGCGCGATGTCTCGTGTTCCTCGAAGCCAAGTTCGGGATGCCGGTGAACATCTCTCCTGAACGAGACCAGCTTATCGAGGTTCACTTCCACCAGATTCTTTTCCATGGCCAGTACCGGTCTTGAAGCCGTGCGATCGGACACCCATGAAAGCTAGGTGACAGTCCCTCGACTGTAAAGACAAGGCCTGCGCCTCGACGGGCCGAGGCTATCGCCGGGGCGGCAAGCCGCCATCTGATCCCGTGGGGTGTTCGAGGCGCAATGGCCGAATGAGAACTCGCCCGGATGGCGCAACGAGAAACGGCCACCGCGCTGTGAGCGAGGTGGCCGTTTCTCTGCGATTCTGGCGCGCCCTAAAGGATTCGAACCTTTGACCTTCGCCTCCGGAGGGCGACGCTCTATCCAGCTGAGCTAAGGGCGCGTATTTCCTGCCTGTTTGGAGTTTTCATTCACTCCGCCGTCGGCAGCGATTGCGCGCATTATCCTACCTTGCCGCCCATCGGCTGTCCACCCGCCGGTGATCCTGCGTCAGGCAATCGGTGCGAGGCGAGAGCGTGGCCGTGGCCAGCGATCCCGCCTGCCTCGCTCCATGTAACGCCAGGCCAGGTGATCAGGCACGCGACATCAGCGGTCCCGGTTTTTTCAGGTACGTTTCCTTGATCTTCTTGGCCGACCAGTACGTCAGCGCGGCGATCAGGTCGGTAGGATTGGCCTGGAAGTTCTGCGGGAAGGCGTTGCCGCCGGGAACGAAGACATTGTGCACGTCCCAGCTCTGAAGATACCGGTTGAGCGCCGAGTTGCTCGGATCGGTCCCCATGACCGCCCCGCCGACATTGTGCGTCGAGACGTAGTTGGTCACCTTGAAGTGATCGCCACTCAGCTGGAAGCTCTCGTCCATGTGATCCGGCTTGAGCACCTTCGCGATCTCTCTCAGCCGGTCGCGCATGAAGCGTGAAAGCTTCAGTTCGTTCTCCTTCCAGTCGAAGGTCATGCGCAGCAGCGGCAAGCCATAGGGGTCCTTCCAGGTCGGATCGAGGTCGAGCATGTTGGTACGATAGGACATCACGCTGCCGGCCATCGAGATCTCCATGTGGTGACCGTAGTACTTCTTCAACGCATCCTTGTAACCTTGGCCCCAGCTGGGTGTGTGGTTGGGCAGCGGCGTCTTGATCGGCGTGCCGCTCGCCTGCGAGGCGTGCATCTTGGCGCCGCCGATAAAGCCATAAGGCGCGCTGTCGAAGTTGCCCGGCGAGAAGTCGTTGAACATCCGGCCGGTGGCCCCCGCGGTGGCAAACGGGTTGAACTCGATGTCGTCGAAGTACAGATGAATGCCACCGCCTATCTGGTAGGCGTAGTTGCGTCCCACCGTACCGGTGCGTGAAACGGGATCGTACATCTGGCCAATGCCGGAGTTGAGCATCAAACGCACGTTGTTGAGCGCGTAGGAGGCCAGGACGACCATATCCGCCGGCTGGAATACCTCATCGCCGTTTTCGTCGATATAGGTCACGCCGGTCGCGGTCTTGCCATCAGGCGCCAGCTCGACACGAGTCACGTTGGCGTGAGTCCGATAAGCGAAGTTACTGCGCTGCTTGAGCGCATTCAGGATGCAGGTCTGCGGCGAGGCCTTGGAATAGTTCACGCAGCCGTAACGGGAACAGAAGCCACAATAATTGCAGGGACCGAGCTGCATGCCATAAGGATTGGTCCAAGCGCGCGACACGTTGGCCGAAGGGTTGGGGAAAGGATGGTATCCCAGCTGACGCGCGGCCTTGTCGAACATGTCAGTGCTCTGGGTGTCCTGTAGCGCCGGCAGCGGATAAGGCTCGCTGCGTGGCCCTTCGAACGGATCGCCGCCTTCCTGGATCTCGCCGCGCAAGTTGCCGGTGGTGCCGGACTGACCACACACTTTCTCGAAGAAAGTGAAGTGCGGCTCCAGCTCGTCCCAGGTCACACCGAAATCCTGAATCTGCATGTCTTCCTGCAACACCCCGGGCTCGAAGGCCTGGTCGGCGAAGCTCTTCAACTGCAGGTCGGTCGGCGTCGGCCGAATCAGCACACCTGTCCAGTGCGCGCCGGCACCGCCCACGCCGTCACCGGGCAGGAAAGCACCCAGCTTGCGCTGTGGCAGCGCACGCTCGTCGAGATTGCGGCGGATGGTGACTGCTGACTGTTTCGGCTTCTGCATCATGGTGTGACGAACGCCGTACTGAATCTCATCCGCCGCCTTGGGATAAGCGAAATCGGCATTGGTGCGATCGGCACCACGTTCCAGCGCCAGCACGTTCAGCCCCGCATCCGTCAGTTCCATGCCCATGATGGAACCGGTCCAGCCGAGGCCGACGATGACCGCATCGACTCGCGGTTGTTGCTTAGCCATGTGTTAACTCCTCGATTCATTCGATGCGCACTCCGGCGCATCGGCATGGCCGCCTCTTCGGGCAGCCCGCCTTCCGTTACTGGTCACCGTCTTCGTGGTTGAGCGAGCCGTTCGGATCCGGGGCCCGACTCAGCGGGGCCTGCTTGATCGATGCACGCACCCTGGCGACCTGCTCGGCCGTCACCGGCTCGGCATCATTGCCCCAGGCACCGCGCACGAAGGTAGCCAAGGTGGCGACTTCCTCGTTCGACAGGCGCCAGCTGAAGCCGGGCATCGGCAGTTGGGCAGGGATCGTCGGCGTCGCCGGCGGCCGGGCGCCCGCCAGGATGGTGTGGATCAAGCCAGTCGGATCGTCGGCATTGATCAAGGAGTTGCCGGCGAGCTGCGGGAAGACGCGGTCGGCCCCCTCACCGGCGTTGAAGTGGCATGCCGCACAGTTGTCTATATAGAGGCGCTCGCCGTCGCTCAGATGCTTGGCGGCGGTCAGGCGCGCGGCCGTCTCGCGGGTGGCCTGCTCACGTTCGTCGGCCGACGCGACACTCTCGTTCGCCGGATTGGCGGGCAATGACTTGAGGTATTGCGCAATGCTCGTCAGGTCCTGATCGGTGAGATGCGACGTACTGTGGGCAATGACAGACGTCATCTCGCCCCCCACGGTGGCGTGCACATTGCGGCCGGTCTTGAGGTAGTCGACGATCGCCTGGGTGTCCCAACCTTCGATGCCTTGCCCGTCGCCACCCTTTCCGGCACGCAGGGAAGGCGCCCACCAGCCGTTCAGATCGGCACCGGCGAGATAGGCATCGTCGCCATCGTCGAGGGCTTTCTCCTGCTGGGCGATGCCGCGCGGCGTGTGGCAACTACCGCAGTGGCCAAGCCCCTCGACCAGGTAGCGACCGCGCTCGGTCAACGCATTCCGGTCGGCTTTCGGCGTGAAAGTTTCCTGGTCGGCGAACAACCAGTTCCAGGCGGTGATGCCCCAGCGCTGGTTGAACGGGAAGCCGAGCGACGTCTCCGGCGGCTGGGTCGCTACAGGCTCCACGCCTTGCATGAAGTAGGCATAGAGCGCATGGACATCCTCGTCGGTCAGGTTTGCGTAGGAAGGATACGGCATAGCCGGGTAAAGGTTGGCGCCATCGGTACGCTTGCCGTCGCGCAGGGCAGCGGCAAACTGCTCCTCGGTGTAGTGGCCGATGCCATGTTCCGGGTCCGGGGTGATGTTGGTCGAATAGATAGTGCCGAAGGGGCTCTCGATCCCCAGGCCGCCGGCAAAGGGCTTGCCCTCCGGTGCGGTGTGGCAGGCGGCGCAGTCGCCGGCACGGGCCAGGTAAGCGCCACGCTCGACGAGGTCATCGGCGTCGGCGAACACTGGGGAGGCGGTCAGCAGGGTGCAACACGCCAACAGTGGAATCAGATATCTTGCAGTCACGGTGGAAGTCCTTTTTCTAACCCTGGTGGCGAGAGATGGCTCGCGATGCCCGCCTCGCGCTCAGCCTCGCTCGCCGGTGAGACTGACCGGTCCCAGTGGGTATTCGACGTCGTGCTGGCCAACCCAATCGCGATAGCTGGCGCGGGCACCGGGAAACCCGATCATCTTCCACGCCGCCATGTGCTTGTTGCCGCCATGGATGGGGTCGGCCAGGTAGCCTTCCTTGGTGTTCTGCAACAATTGCGAGAAGAAGTCCGCTGCCTGCAGCTTATGGATCCCGTTCAGGGCGGCGAAATCGATGTCGTTGGCTTCCAATCCCTGCAGGACGCTGTCCTGAGTATTGCCATCCAACTGCTCGAAACGCTTGCCGTACTGCTGCTTGCAATACTGCTGCGTCATCGCAATGCCCTTCTGGTAGACCTCGCGCGGCGTATAGGGATATTGAAAGCCCAGGTCGGGAGAGCCATCCGTAACGAAAGGCCCTTCCATGTACCAGCGATCGGCATGGCCGTAGGGAGCATCCATCTGGCGGTCGAGGAAGACCGGCACGTTGGTATCCAGAGCGCCGGGGCCCTGGCCGGCACTCTCACCGGGAATCAGACGGTCGCAGGCGGCGAGCAGGAAGGACCACTCATCTTCACTGAAGAAAACCGGCTGGTATTCGCTGAGATTGGGAGCGGGTTCGTTCGCCTGGGCAGTGAGGCTGACGCCACCAGCCAGGCCAACGGCGGGGATGAGGGTCACGGAACCGCGCAGGAACGCGCGCCGCGACACGTTATCGGGCTGGGACGCCATTAGCACTGTGTCCTTCTGGTAACGGTCGTTTTCGTGATAGCTCGGCAAGAGCCCGGCCGGGGCGCAGGAACCTGAGTGGTGGCGCCTCCTGCCAGATACAGGCCTCAGCGTGAGGAATCCAAAAAAGCATGCGAATTAGTAACAAGCTATCTTTTTATACTTTAATCGATTTTTGGGCTCACCGCACTCTGCCGATAACACGGCCGTATCTCCGGGAAGAGAACGAACGGGGGCACCTGCCTGGGCCCCTCTTCGCGTGCCGGATGAAGTCGCTCGGGCTTGCCGGTACCTGCGCGTTTTTCCGCTTTTGCCGATGCTGGTTATACTGACCACCATCGCATGGCCTTCGGCATGCCCCGCGTGGCTCGAAGGTCGGCCGTGACGCCGTCCGGCAATTGCCGTCCAATAACAAGAGAGGTGGCACAGTGAGTTCCAGCAAGCTGATCGTGGGGTGCCTGGCCACCCTCGGCCTGACGGGCCTGACCTTCGCCCAGGAAGACGCCAGCCACGAGGCCATCGCCAAGCGTCTAGCCCCGGTGGGGGAGCTCTGCCTCGAGGGCCAGGATTGTGGCACCAGCGCGTCGTCGACCGGGGGTGGCGACACGGGGTCAGGAGGAAGCGGGGGTGGCGACATCGATGGCGCGGCCATCTACGACGCCGTATGCATGGCCTGCCATGATACCGGTGTGGCCAATGCGCCGAAGATTGGCGACACCGAGGCCTGGTCGCAACGCCTGGAGAAGGGAACCGATACGCTCTATACCCACGTCATCGAGGGCTTCAATGCCATGCCGCCCAAGGGGGGCGATCCCAGTCTCTCCGATGCCGAGGTCAAGGCGGCCGTCGACTATCTGCTCGACGAATCGCAATAGCCGGGCAAGCCCAGAGGTTCCTGCCTCCCCCTCACAGATGACTTGGCCTGACCGGGGCAGGGCTTCGCTGGATATGCGGCCAATCGCCATCAACCCAAGAGCGAGCGAATCCCCGCCAGGGCATCCTGGCCGCGAGCCTGTTTCTTCTCGGGGTCTTCGCGGTCGGCCCGGCCTTCCCATTCCAGCGCATCCTCGGGCAGTTCATCGAGGAATCGGCTCGGCGTGCAGTCCATCAGCTCGCCATAGGCCTTGCGTTGCCGGGCCAGCGTCAGGGTCAGGGTACGCCGCGCGCGGGTGATGCCTACGTAGGCCAGGCGACGCTCCTCCTCCACGCTTCCCGTTTCGATGGCGTTGCGGTGTGGCAGCAGTTCTTCCTCGAGGCCCATCAGGTAGACATGCGGGAACTCCAGCCCCTTGGAGGCGTGCATGGTCAAAAGCTGAACGCGATCGGAGTCGTCTTCCTCGGCCTGTTGCTCGAGGATGTCGCGCAGCACCAGCCGCGAGATTGCCGCTTCCACATCGTCGGTTTCAGTATCGGTGCTGGGGCTGTCCTCGTCGGGATCGGCCCGCATCGATTTCTCGAGCTGATCGACCAGGGTCCAGACATTGGCCATGCGCCGCTCGGCGATGGTCGGCGCGCTGGCGTTCTGGTAGAGCCAGGCTTCGTAGTCCATTTCATGCAGCATCCCGCGAATGGCGGCGATGGCATCGCCGTCATCCATACGACGCCGCACGCCGTCGATGAAGTGGGTGAAGCGCCCCAGACGTTCGACTGCCCGCGCCGGCAACTGCTCGGCCAGCCCCAGTTCATGGCAGGCAGCGAACAGCGAGGTCCCTCGGTCGGTGGCGTAATTGGCCAGCTTTTCCAGGGTGCCGGGGCCGATCTCCCGGCGCGGCACATTGACGATGCGCAAAAAGGCGTTGTCGTCGGCCGGGTTGATCAACAGCCTCAGGTAGGCCATGGCGTCCTTGATCTCGTTGCGCGAGAAGAAGGAGGTGCCGCCGGAGAGCTTGTAGGGAATCTGGTAGTGCTGCAGCTTGAGCTCCAGCAGCCGCGCCTGGAAGTTGCCGCGATAGAGCACGGCGAAGTCGCGCCATTCGGCGCGCTCCTTGATGCGCCGGGTGAGAATCTCGCTGGCCACCCGTTCGGCTTCCGCTTCCTCGTGGCGGTTGACCACCACGCGGATCGCTTCGCCCTGGCCCATGTCAGACCACAGCGTCTTCTCGTAGACGTGAGGGTTGTTGGCGATCAAGGTGTTGGCGGCACGCAGGATGGTCCCGGTGGAGCGATAGTTCTGCTCGAGCTTGATGACGTTGAGGCGCGGGAAATCCTCGCCCAGGGTCACCAGGTTCTCGGGCCGTGCACCGCGCCAGGCATAGATCGACTGATCGTCATCGCCGACCACGGTAAAGGTCGCCCGCTCGCCCATCAGCATGCGCACCAGCTGGTACTGGCTGACGTTGGTGTCTTGATACTCGTCCACCAGCATGTAGTGGATCTTGCGTCGCCAGCGCGCCAGCGCCTCGGGATCGTCACGCAGCAGGGTCACCGGCAACAGGATCAGGTCGTCGAAATCGACCGCATTGTAGGCCTTGAGATGACGAACATAGGCCTCGTAGACCCGAGCAGCGAACAGTTCGTCCTCATCGGCGGCATGAGACAGGGCCTGGCCCGGCAACACCAGATCGTTCTTCCAGTTGGAGATCACCGACTGGACCCGATTGATCTGGTCGGCATCGACCTGAGCGTCCTTGTTCATCAGATCGCGCAGCAAGGCCTTGGCGTCCTCGGGGTCGAACAGCGAGAACCCCGGCTTGTAGCCCAGCGCCTTGAGCTCGCCGCGGATGATGTTGAGCCCCAGGGTGTGGAAGGTCGAGACCCTCAGCCCATGTGCCTCGCGCCCCTTGAGCATCTGGCCCACCCGCTCCTTCATCTCCCGGGCCGCCTTGTTGGTGAACGTCACCGCCGCGATGCGCCGAGCGCTCATCCCGCATTCCTGCACCAGATAAGCGATCTTGGTGGTGATTACGCTGGTCTTGCCGGAACCGGCGCCGGCCAGCACCAGGCAAGGCCCATCGATGGCCTTCACGGCCTCTTGCTGCCGGGGATTGAGCTTGGCGAGGCGGCTGGCAATGCTGATCGTCATGACATGCTCCCGGCCGTCGGCGTCAGGGCGCCTTCGAAATCGAGCTGCCGCCACGCCTCATAGACCAGGATGGCGCAGGCGTTGGAGAGGTTCAGGCTGCGGCTCTCGGGGAGCATAGGGATACGCAGCCGCTGTGCTTCGGGGAGGGTATCGAGCATCGCCTGCGGCAGGCCGCGGGTCTCGGGGCCGAACACCAAGGCGTCGCCCGGCCCATAGGCCGGCTCATGATAGCCGGTGCGGCCGCGCGTGGAGACGGCAAAGACCCGTCGGGGCGAGACCGTCCCGATGAAGGCCTCCCAGTCTCGGTGCACACGGACCCGGGCCCACTCGTGATAATCAAGCCCGGCGCGGCGCAGTCGCTTGTCATCGAGTTCGAAGCCGAGCGGCTCGATCAGGTGAAGGCGGAATCCGGTATTGGCGCACAGCCTGATCAAGTTGCCCGTATTGGGCGGAATCTCGGGCTGGAAAAGCACCACATCGAGCATAGTCGGCTACCTGGGGTCGAACGCCGACGAGGCACGGCTGACCTCGTTCAGTTGGCGGTCACGCCATAGCGATCACGGTAATCGCGGATGGCCTCGGCATGACCCCGCAACGCCTCGCCGGCATGGACTTCGAGATACTCGAGCACCATATCCAGGTTGACGATGCTGACCACCGGCATGCCATAGGCCGCCTCGACCTGCTGGATGGCGCTACGCGCATCGCCGTCATCGCCGCCGCGCTCCTGGCGATCCAGGGCCACCACGACCCCGGCCGCCTCGGCGTCGGCGCTCTCGATCAGGCCCATCACCTCGCGCACGGCAGTGCCGGCCGTGATGACATCGTCGACGATCAGGATGCGGCCGGCGAGCTCGGCGCCGACGATATTGCCGCCCTCGCCATGCGACTTCGCCTCCTTGCGATTGAACGCATAGGGCAAGTCGCGGTCATGATGAT
Source organism: Halomonas caseinilytica (assembly GCF_001662305.1). Taxonomy (GTDB): domain Bacteria; phylum Pseudomonadota; class Gammaproteobacteria; order Pseudomonadales; family Halomonadaceae; genus Halomonas; species Halomonas caseinilytica. Next base: position 205,117 of record NZ_BDEP01000014.1, on the reverse strand, counting down.
CGGCCAATGCCACGGCTGTGGTCGCAGCCAATGGGATACCCTTGTAGGCAGGGCCGAACAGGACATCAGCCTCGAGCCCGCTATCCGCGATGGCCTGGGCATAGAAGCGGCCCAACTGGGCCAGGGCGGCACCGGACTTGAACAAGCCGGCGTTGAAGAAGTAGGGGCTGACCCGGCCGGACTTGAGCGTGAACTCGCCGAAGCGCAGCACGCCCTGCTCGATGGCGAACGCGATGAACGCCTGTTGATATGGTTGCAGGGACGATGCGACTCGATGATCCGCCACGGGGCCTCCTATCACGTTCATGGACCGATGCCATTTACCCAAACGTCGAAACGTCGGGTATCATACACGCGCGACGCAAAAGGGACCATGTATGAAAATCGCCACCATCAATGTCAACGGCATTCGCGAGGCAGTCGGACGAGGCTTTCTCGACTGGCTGGCCAACCAGGACGCCGACGTCGTCTGCGTGCAGAACCTCAAGGCCAAGAGCTTCGAACTCGACGACAGCATCCTCTTTCCGGAAGGCTACGAAGGCTACTTCCTCGACGCCGAGCAGGACGGTTTCTCCGGCGTTGGCCTTTACTGCCGCAAGATTCCCAAGGCCATCATGTACGGGCTGGGCTTTCCCCAGTGCGACCATGAAGCGCGCTTCCTGCAGGCCGACTACGACCGTTTCAGCATCGCTTCCTTCCTGATGCCCGACGGCAGCGACCCAGCCGCCAAGCAGAACTTCATGGCGCAGTACCAGGAGTACCTGACCAAGATGGCGCGCAAGCGCCGCGAGTACATCATCTGCGGCACCTGGCACATTGCCCACAAGACCATCGACCTGGAGAACTGGGCGGACAACCAGACCACGCCGGGGTTCAAGCCCGAAGAGCGCGCCTGGATGGATCAGGTCTTCGGCCCGACCGGCTTCATCGATACCTTCCGCGAGATCAACCGCGACGCCGGCGAATACACATGGTGGCCGGCGCTCGACCAGGATCAGCCGCGGGAGCGCCAGGAAGGCTGGCGCATCGACTATCAGATCGTCGGACCCAACTTCCGCCGCCATGTAGTGGATGCCTGGATCGACTACGACGCGACTTTCTCCGAGCACGCGCCGCTGATCGTCGAGTACGACCTGACGCTCTGACGCACCTCCCTACGTCGCCATCGCGCTGTCGCGCGATGCAACACGCCGGCCGGAAGCCGGCGTGTTGCGTTCGAGGTGCGTTCAGCGACGGATGCCCAGCGCCTCGCGCTGATGCTCGAACAGCTCGCCACCGGCCTTCTCGGCCAGGTCGAGCATGGCGTTGAGTTCGGCACGGCTGTAGGTGCCCGATTCAGCGGTACCCTGCACCTCGATCAGTTCGCCGTTTTCGGCCATCACCACATTCATGTCGGTTCCGGCACGGCTGTCTTCCGGATAGTCCAGATCGACCACCGGCGTGCCCTGATAGATCCCCACCGACACCGAACTGATCAACTGATGGAAGGGGTCGCCCTTGATCAGCTTCTCGCGCTGCAGGTAGCGCACGGCATCCACCAGGGCCACGCAGCCCCCGGTAATGGCCGCCGTACGGGTACCACCATCGGCCTGAATGACATCGCAGTCCACGGTGATGGTGTACTCACCCAGCTTCTTTAGATTGATCGAGGCACGCAGCGAGCGGCCGATCAGGCGCTGGATCTCCACCGTGCGACCGCCCTGCTTGCCGCGGCTGGCCTCGCGACCGCCCCGGGTATGCGTGGCCCGCGGCAACATGCCGTACTCGGCGGTCACCCAGCCCTGCTTCTTGCCACGCAGCCAGCGCGGTACGCCGGCCTCGACACTGGCATTGCACAACACGCGTGTATCGCCGAACTCCACCAGCACCGATCCCTCGGCATGACGGGTGTAGTCGCGGGTCAGGCGAATGTCGCGGGTCTGATCGGTCGCGCGTCCGCTGGGACGCCGGATGTCCGAGGGCATGGCACCTCTCTTGCTGTTGGCTGTAAAGGGAATCGGATACGAACGGAATGGGCACATTCTACACGCTCCACCACAAGAATCGTGGCCATTCCGGGAAAACACCCACCCAAGACGGACCCCAGGCATTTGCCGTGGGTTTCCCTTACACTGCCAGTTTCACTGACCGCCGACCGGAGTCTGACATGGTCCACAGCATGACGGCCTTTTCCCGGCAGGACCTGGATGCCGACTGGGGGTATCTGCAACTGGAGCTGCGCTCGGTCAACCAGCGCTATCTCGAACCCCATTTCCGCCTGCCCGAGACACTACGCGACCTCGAGCCTGATTTCCGGGAGGCCCTGCGCGGCCGACTGGCACGCGGCAAGGTCGAGTGTCATCTGCGCTTCACACCCGCCACCGGCGACGCCCAGCTGAGCGTCAACCGCACGCGCCTCGAGGCACTAGCCAACGCCCTGGCCGATGTGCGCGCTGGCGTGCCCCAAGCCGCCATGCCCGATGCCCTGGCGCTGCTCAACCACCCCGGCGTTCTGGAAATCCCCGGCCCCGACATGGACATCGTCAAATCCGAGGCGCGCGCCCTCTTCCGTAGCGCCCTGGATGACCTGGAGGCCGGCCGTGCCCGTGAAGGCGACAAGCTCGCCGCCCTGATCGACGCGCGTCTCGACGCCATTCTCGAACAGGTGGCCGAGGTCCGCCGCCTGCTGCCCGACATACTGGCGCGCCAACGCGATCAACTCCACGAGCGACTGGAAAGCGCCAAGACCGAGCTCGACCCGCAACGCCTCGAGGCCGAGATGGTGCTCGTGGCCCAGAAGGACGATGTGGCCGAGGAACTCGACCGCCTCGAGGCACATGTCGGCGAAGCGAAGCGACAATTGGCAAGCCGCGGGCCGGTCGGCCGCCGGCTGGACTTCCTGATGCAGGAACTCAATCGCGAGGCCAACACCCTGTCATCGAAATCGGTCGTCACCGACACCACCCGCTGCGCCGTCGAGCTCAAGGTGCTGATCGAGCAGATGCGCGAGCAGATCCAGAACATCGAGTGATGCCGGCCCCACCAACCCGTGGGCGCGTTGTGATGCACAGAAGGTCGACTTTCGAGCACCGTGGCCATTGCGGCATCATATGGCTTCTCAACGCGACGTCGCCCGACGCCTCGCGATAAACAGAGCCGCTTCAGCGGCCGTCAATCGATCCTTCAACGCCTGGAACACACATGCCCACCTTCGAACGTATCAATCGCCTGTTTCCCGTCTGGGCCATCCTGCTGGCCGTCATTGCTGCCCTCGTGCCGGAGTTTTTCACCGGACTGGCCGGCTATATCAAGACATTGCTGGTGGTCATCATGTTCGCCATGGGGCTGACGCTCACCAAAAGCGACTTCGCGCGCGTGGTGAAGTCACCCAAGCCGATTGCCGTGGGCGTTCTCCTGCAGTTCCTGGTGATGCCGCTGGCGGCGTTGGTGATCTCAAGACTTCTCGGCCTTTCCACCGAACTGACCATTGGCATGGTGCTGGTGGGCGCTACGGCAGGCGGTACGTCATCCAACGTGATGACCTGGCTGGCCGGCGGGCATGTGGCCCTGTCGGTATCGATGACCATGGTGTCAACCTTGATCTCGGTCATCGCCACGCCGTTGCTCACGCTGCTGCTGCTGGGCCAGAGCATCGATGTGCCTGTTCTGGGGATGCTGATGAGCATCGGCCAGCTGGTGGTGGCCCCCATCATGCTCGGCATGGTGATTCACCATTTCCTGGGGATGCATGTTCAGCGTGTGGAACCGGCCCTGGCGACGTTGGCCATGGCGTCCATCGTCTTGATCATCGCCATCGTGGTAGCGCTCAATGCCGGGCGACTGACCACCTTGGGGCCGATCGTGGCGCTGGCGGTCATCGCGCATAACGGCATCGGTCTCGCCGCGGGGTACGGTCTGGCGCGGTTGCTGCGCTTCGACACGCGCACCGCTCGTACCATCGCCTTCGAGGTCGGCCTGCAGAACTCCGGACTGGCGGTGACACTGGCCAACCAGTTCTTCAGCGCCGGCGCGGCGCTGCCCGGGGCGCTGTTCTCAGTGTGGCACAACGTGTCCGGCTCACTGCTGGCCGGTTACTGGAAGCACCGGCACGTCTCGCATGCACCGCCTGCGACTGCCACACCACGAAGATGACATCTTGGCCGGGCATGCTGGAATGCCCGGCCTTTTCGCCCCAGCCTGAGCGTTCATATCCCCTTGCTGCGCCAGCGGCCATCGCCCCCTGCCGCGCCGTGGAGCTCAAGATCGAGAATGAGGGCAGTCCGCAGGGTGATCCGCTCGGGATCAAGGCGAGAGGAGGTGCCCACGGCAAATGTGAACGCCTTGGGTCGCATCCCGCGCCACCACCCTTTATACTTTTGTAGTAATTTTCCGCGATCCTGTCCTCCCGGCAGGATCGCTTTCGTTTTTCGGAGAACACCATGTCGACCGACACCAAGGCGCACAACCCCCGCCTGGCCGAGCTCGCGCTGGCCCTGGGCGGTTTCGGTATCGGCACCAGCGAGTTCGTGATCATGGGCTTGCTCGAGCGAGTCGCCGCCGACCTGCAGGTCGCCACTGCCGAGGTGGGCTATGCCATCTCCAGCTACGCCCTGGGCGTGGTGGTCGGCGCCCCGCTGATCTCGGCGCTGGCCGCACGCGTTCCGCGTCGCCTGCTCTTGATCGTCCTGATGCTGGTGTTTGCCGTCGGCAACATCGCCAGTGCCCTCGCCACCTCCTTCTGGCCCTTCGTCGGCTTGCGCTTCCTGGCCGGCCTGCCACATGGCGCCTATTTCGGCGTTGCCGCGCTGGTAGCCGCCGCCGCCGTCCCCATCGAACAGCGCGCCCGAGCGGTCAGCCGCGTCATGCTGGGTCTGACCACCGCCATCGTGCTCGGCGCTCCCCTGGCGACCTGGACGGGCCAATGGCTCGGCTGGCACAGCGCCTTCCTCGGCGTAGGCGTCATCGCCCTGCTCACCGCCTTGATGATCCGCCTCTGGGTACCGAGTCAACCGCACGACCCCAACGCCAGCCCTAAGCGCGAGCTTTCGGCGCTGGTCAAGCAACGCGTACTGTTCACTCTGGGCGTGGCCAGCATCGGCTTCGGCGGTATGTTCGCGGTATTCAGCTATGTGGTGCCCACCCTGTCGAATCAGGCCGGCATGTCCGAGGCTGTGGGGCCCTGGGTGCTGACGATCTTCGGCATCGGCACCATCATCGGCAACCTGGTTGGCGCACGCGCGGCCGACAAGAATCTGATCAAGGCGATTCCCTGCATTCTGGTCTGGTGCCTGCTGGTACAGGGCGGCTTCTTCTTCGCCGCCAATCATCTCGTCACCGGCCTGATCTTCGTCGGCCTGGTGGGTACCAGCATGGCACTCGGCCCGGCATTGCAGACCCGTCTGATGGATGTCGCCGGCGATGCCCAGACCATGGCCGCCTCGATGAACCATGCCGCCTTCAACTGCGCCAACGCCCTGGGCGCCTGGCTCGCCGCGGTGACCATCAAGGCCGGCGCCGTCTGGTCATCCTCCGGTCTGGTGGGCGCAGGCCTTGCCTGCGGCGGCCTGGTGGTCTTCACCATCGGCCTGTGGCAGGAGCGCCGCCGCTACGGAACGCCGAACACGGCCTGATCATGGGGTAGGGCGATGGAGGCGAATATGCGATACTCGCCTCTTTCCACGAGCCGCCCATTGCTTAGGATCTCCGCCCATGCCCCAAGGTACGCTGTTCATCGTTTCCGCTCCCTCCGGCGCCGGCAAGACCAGCCTGGTGCGTGAGCTGATCGAGAGCCTCGACGGCCTCAAGGTATCGGTCTCGCATACGACGCGCCCGCGCCGCGAGGGCGAGGTCGATGGCGTGAACTATCACTTCGTCGACCATGCGACCTTCGAGGCGATGATCGAGCGTGGCGAGTTTCTCGAGTATGCCCAGGTCTTCGACAACCTGTACGGCACCTCCCGCGCCGCCGTGGAACACCTGCTGAACGCCGGCCAGGACGTGATCCTCGAGATCGACTGGCAGGGCGCTCGCCAGGTACGGGCCCTCTTTCCCGATGCCGTCTCGGTATTCATCCTGCCGCCCTCGCGGGAGGAGCTGGAACGTCGCCTGGCCGGCCGCGGCACCGACCAGCACGCGGTGATCGCCTCGCGCATGCACGAGGCGATCAGCGAAATGTCGCATCATCATGAATACGACTACCTGGTCATCAACGACGACTTCACCACCGCCCTGCGCGAACTGCAGTCGCTGGTGACCGCCCACCGCCTGAGCCAGGCAAGAGCCAGCGAGCGCCTGGCGCCCCTGCTGGACGCGCTCTTGTCAGAGGAGCCGGGGGTCGAGTAATCTATCCTGTCTATCCACTGGAATCCCCGGGGCGCCAAGACGCCGGCCGGGGCTTTTCCCGTCAGCTCTCAGGAAGGCATCCATGGCGCGAGTCACTGTCGAAGATTGTCTGGAAAACGTCGAAAACCGCTTCAAGCTGGTCATGATTTCCACCCAGCGGGCCCGTCAGCTGTCCCGCGGCTCCCGTGACGCCCTGTTGCCGTGGGAAAACGACAAGCCCACCGTGATGGCGCTGCGCGAAATCGCCGCAGGCCTGGTGGACGCCAGCGTGCTGGACGAACCCCTGGAGGCCAGTACCCCGCCAGTGCGGCCAGATAATACCGAACAGGGTGCCCCCCTCGAGGAATGATCCCGGTCCCTCGGTTTTCCGCCGACGCCTCCTCCGGGCCATCACGAAGCATTCAGGGCGCGCCGTATGTTCACCATCGATGACCTGGCCGACCGCCTCGGCGGCTACCTACCCCAGGACGAGATCCAGCAGGTCAAGCGTGCCTTCTACTATGCCGAGCAGGCACACGATGGTCAGCGCCGTCGTTCCGGCGAGCCCTATGTGACGCATCCCCTGGCCGTCGCCAATATCCTTGCCAACATGCACATGGACCATCAGAGCCTGATGGCAGCCATGCTGCACGATGTCATCGAGGACACCGGCGTCGACAAGGAGGCCCTTGGCAAGCAGTTCGGCAAGCCGGTCGCGGAGCTCGTCGACGGCGTCTCCAAGCTGACCCAGATCACCTTCGAGGACAAGGCGGTCGCCCAGGCCGAGAATTTCCAGAAGATGGTGCTGGCGATGTCCCGGGACATCCGGGTGATCATCGTCAAGCTCGCCGATCGATTGCACAACATGCGCACTCTCGGCGCGCTGCGTCCCGAGAAGAAACGCCGCATCGCCCGCGAGACCCTGGAAATCTACGCGCGTGTCGCCAGCCGGCTGGGCATCAACACCATCCGCGTCGAGCTCGAGGACCTTTCCTTCCAGGCCCTCCACCCGATGCGCTCCGAACGCATCAAGCGTGCCGTGGCGAGCGCCCGGGGGCAGCGCCGTGCCTCCATTCGGCAGATACAGAACAGCCTGCAGAAGAGCCTCGACGACGAAGGCCTGAAAGGGTCGGTGATCGGCCGCCAGAAGCATCTACTGTCGATCTACCGAAAGATGCGCGACCAGCGGAAGTCGTTCGCCGAGATCATGGATGTCTTCGGCTTTCGCATCATCACCCAGGACGTGGATACCTGCTATCGCATCCTCGGCGTGGTGCACAACCTCTACAAGCCGGTGCCGGGTCGCTTCAAGGACTATATCGCCATTCCCAAGGCCAATGGCTACCAGAGCCTGCACACCACCCTGTTCGGCACCGGCGGCATGCCCATCGAGGTGCAGATCCGCACCCGGGAAATGGAGGCCATGGCCAACAACGGCATCGCCGCCCACTGGCTCTACAAGGCCGGCCAGACCGAGCACCCCATCGCCGAGGGCAGCCACGCCCGGGCCCGGGCGTGGGTCAAGGGACTGCTCGAGATGCAGCGCCATGCCGGGGATTCGCTCGAATTCATCGAGCACGTCAAAAACGACCTCTTCCCCGACGATATCTACGTGTTCACCCCCAAGGGCGACATCATGGAGCTGCCCCAGGGTGCGACGGTAATCGACTTCGCCTACAGCGTGCATACCGATATCGGCAACAGCTGCATCGCCTGTCGCATCGATCGTCACCTGGCACCGCTCTCCACCCGCCTGGAGAGCGGCCAGACCCTGGAGATCATCACCGCGCCCGGCGCACGCCCCAACCTGGCGTGGCTCAATGTGGTGGTCACCGCCAAGGCACGCTCGGCGATTCGCCACGCCCTCAAGCACCAGCAGCACACCGAGGCCGTCCAGCTCGGACGACGCCTGCTCAACAAGGCCCTGGCCACCTTCGAGACCAGCCTCGAGGAGTTGCCTTCCGGGCCCTTGGAAGCCCTGTTGGCGGAGAACGATCTGGCCGACGAAGAGGCATTGCTGACGTCCATCGGGCTCGGCACCCGAGTCGCCCATGTGGTCGCGCGACGCCTCGTCGACTACCAGCACGGCGACCATATGCCAGCGCCGACCGCCAGGAACCAGGTTCAGGGTCCCATCATGATCAGCGGTGCCGAAGGCATGGTGATCAAGTTCGCGCGTTGCTGTCATCCGCTGCCCGGCGACCCGGTGATCGGCCACCTCTCGGCCGGCAAGGGCATCGTCGTCCACCGGGCGGACTGCCGTAATCTCGCCGAGCTCCGCAGCGACCCGGACAAGCTGTTCGCCTTGAGCTGGTCCGATCAGATCGACGAAGACTTCCCGGTTCCGCTGCGCCTCGAGGTGGAGAGCCGGCGCGGCCTGGTGGCGGAACTGGCCAGCCTGATCACCGATGCGGATGCCAACATCGAGCGCATCGACATCGAAGAGCGCGATGCCCGCTTGTCGATTGTCAGCCTGACTCTGGCTGTGCGCGATCGTGTCCACCTGGCGCGCATCATCAAACGACTGCGCAACCTCTCGCACGTCGGCAAGATCACCCGACTCAGCAATTGATCCGTTCCGCCCTCGCCCGTCGCGGCAGCGGCGGGCGAGGTACTCCTTTTTATTTGTCGCGTTTCAACACAGCCACCACACGGAGAACACCATGAGCAACAAGGCTGTCATCAACACCGATCAGGCGCCCGCCGCCATCGGCCCTTACTCCCAGGCCATCAAGGCCGGCAACACCGTTTACCTGTCCGGCCAGATTCCCCTGGACCCGGCGACCATGGAGATCGTCTCCGACGACTTCGAGGCCCAGGCACGCCAGGTCTTCGCCAACCTCAAGGCCGTCTGCGAGGAAGCCGCCGGCGGCCTCAAGGACGTGGTCAAGCTCAACCTCTACCTGGTGGACCTGGACAACTTCGCCATCGTCAACCGGATCATGGAAGAAGTCTTCGACACGCCCTATCCAGCGCGCGCTGCCGTCGGCGTCAAGGCGCTGCCCAAGGGCAGTCAGGTCGAGGCCGAGGCGGTGTTGGTCATCGGTGACTGAGGAAAGGCGGATTCATTGAGCCATAACAGCTTGAATTTATGAGGCTCTTTCTCGCCCTGGTGCCGCCGCCGGCGCTCCGGCGGCGGTTCGGTGAACTCGCCGACACCGCCCACGCCCATTGCCGCGGACGGCGCGTTCCCGATGACAACCTGCACCTCACTCTGGCCTTTCTCGGCGAGCAGCCCGCGCAACGGGTCGAGCAGCTCGCCAACTGGCTGAGCAGCATACGCATTGTCCCGGGGCAATGGCGGCTTGATCGTTGGGGACACTTCGCCGGACCCGGCATCGTGTGGATCGGGGGGGAACCCGAAAGCCCTCTGGTGCAGCTTCAGCAGTCGCTGCGGGAAGAGCTGGAGGCCATCGGCATCGCCTCGCAGCCCAGGCGCTTCACGCCGCACGTCACCCTGCTGAGGCGTGCCGAACAGCCGCCCGGGCCATCCCTGCCCGACGTCGCCGAGGACTGGTCTTATACGCGGGCGGCACTGGTGCTCTCGGAACCCACTGACCAGGGGAGCCGTTACACGCCCCTCGCCTGGACTCGCGCATGAGCCGAACCAGCGTTCACGCTCAGCGTCAGCCCATGGCCGGATCCGGCAGATATCCCCCGGCTCGCAGCACCTGAGCATAGCCTTCCCGGTAACTGGGATAACGAAAGCGGTAGCCACTCTCGAGCAGGCGAGTATTGTCGCAACGCTTGCTGGCTCGCCGCCGCAATGGCGACTGAATGGTCTCGCTGGACTCGACCTTGAGCTGCCTGGCCAGCCAGGTCATCACTTCATGGATCGGCGCGGGTTCGCAGTCGCTGGCGAGATACAGCTCGTGCAACGTCTCGCCGGCCAGGGCGCGGTCGACCAGGTGGGCCAGCACACCGGCACAGTCATCCCGATGGATGCGATTGGAATACATGGTCGGCGTGGCGGCGGCAATGCGCCCTTCCCCAACCTGTCGAATCAGACGATCGCGCCCCGGGCCATAGATGCCCGAGAAACGCACCACACTGCCGGGCAGCCGATGCTCGATCAGGGCCTGTTCGGCCTCGCGCATCAGCTTGCCGGAAAAGCCCCTGGGTTCTGTCGGGCTCTCCTCGTCGACGACCTCGCCGTCCTGCTGGGCGTAGACACTGGTGGAAGAGACGAAGAAAATGTGACGAGGTGCCTGCGCACGCTCGGCGAATTCGGTGAGCACCGCCTTCAGACCATCAGGGTAAGCGGCACGATAGGCCTCTTCCTCGAAACGGTCGGCGCTGACCACATAGACCAGGATATCGGCATCCGGCAGCGCGGCCAGTGCCTCGGCATCACCAAGGTCCGCCGAGACCCCCTCGATGACCGTATCGGCCAGTTCGCGGGCATCTCGACGCACGCCGACGACCCGATGACCAGCCCCGTGCAGCTCCTTGCCCAGGACCGTGCCGATATCCCCACACCCAAGAATAAGCGTCGTCTTCTTCACCTTTGCTTCGCCCCCTGATAAAAAGTCCCTATCATATGAGTGAGCATACCCTGACGGCGGGACCCACTACGTATATAAGAGGATGCCCGGCACCACAATGACTCTAACAGAACTCCGTTATATCGTAACCTTGGCCCAGGAGCGCCACTTCGGACGCGCCGCCGAGCATTGCTTCGTTTCCCAGCCCACCCTGTCGGTCGCGGTGAAGAAACTCGAGGAAGAGCTTGGCGTGGCGCTTTTCGAGCGCTCGAAATCCACTGTTCAGGTGACGCCGCTGGGCGAGCGGATCGTCGAGCAGGCCCAGCGCGTGCTCGAACAGAGCAGCGTGATCAAGGAACTGGCCACCGCCGGCCGCGATCAACTGGCCAGCCCGCTGCGCATTGGTGCCATCTATACCATCGGCCCCTACCTGTTTCCGTACCTGGTGCCGGAGCTGAGCCGACGAGCGCCGCAGATGCCCCTCTACATCGAGGAAGGCTTCACCGGCGAGTTGCGTCGCAAGCTCCGCAGCGGCGAGCTGGACGCCATCATCGTGGCCCTGCCCTTTACCGAGACCGATGTGGTGACCAAGGCGCTCTATGAGGAGGACTTCGAAGTACTGATGCCCGCCGATCATGCCTGGGCGAATCGCGACAGCATCCCCAAGGAAGATCTGCTTCAGGAACGCCTCCTGCTGCTCGGCGAGGGTCATTGCTTCCGTGACCAGATCCTCGAAGCCTGTCCGGCCATCAGCCACAAGCTCAACAGCCCCAACAACACCCTCACCGCCGAAGGGGGATCGTTGGAGACCATTCGCCACATGGTCGCCTCACGGCTTGGCATCACGGTGCTGCCCAGCTCTGCCATCGGCAGCCACTATGAGCGTGGACTACTGACCAGCCGGCCCTTCGCACCGCCGGCACCCGGACGCACCGTGGCGATCGCCTGGCGCGCCAGCTTCCCGAGGCCCCAGGCCATCGACGCGGTGACCAACGCCATCGCACACTGTCGAGCACAGGAACCGGCCTTGGCATGAGCGAACTCGACGCCCCCGTTACCCACCTCAAGGGCGTCGGCGAGGCGCTGGCACTGAAACTGGCCCGCTTGCGGATCGACTCCGTGGCCGACCTGTTGTTTCACCTGCCGTTGCGCTATCAGGACCGTACCCGCGTGACCCCCATTGCTACCCTGCGCGCCGGGAGCGAAGCGGTAGTGGAAGGCGAGGTGGCGGCCGCGGAGGTGGTTCGGGGCCGCCGCCGCAGCCTGCTGGTGCGCCTGCGCGACGGCTCCGGCATTCTCAGCCTGCGCTTTTTTCATTTTTCCCCGGCCCAGCAGCAGCAGTTCCACGCCGGCACCCGTGTGCGCGCCTTCGGCGAAGCTCGCGCCGGTGCCACGGGGCTCGAGATCTACCATCCGGAATATCGACTGCTCAACGATGCCACCGCCCCGGTGGAAGATCACCTGACCCCCATTTACCCCACCACAGAGGGCCTTCACCAGACCCGGCTGCGCGCCTTGATCGGCCAGGCGCTGGCCCGCCTCGACGCGGCACCCGACGAGCTGCCGGAATGGCTGCCGGAGTCCCTGCGCCAGCGCTTCGCGCTCCCGGCCCTGCACGAATGCCTGCAGATCCTGCATCGTCCGCCACCGGATGCCGATCCCCAGGCCCTGGCCGAGGGTCAGCACCCTGCCACTCGCCGCCTGGCCCTGGAGGAACTGCTCGCCCATCAGTTGAGCCTGCGCGAGGTTCGCCTGCGCATCCAGCGTGACGGCGCTCCCTCGCTGCCCGACGGACGCGGCCTCCAGGCCCGCTTTCTCACCCAGCTGCCCTTTGCGCTGACCGGCGCCCAACGGCGCGTACTCGACGAGATTCGCGCCGATCTGGCCGGTGAAATGCCCATGCTGCGCCTGGTGCAAGGTGACGTAGGATCAGGCAAGACCGTGGTGGCCGCCATGGCGGCACTGTCGGCCATCGCCGGAGATTGCCAGGCTGCCATCATGGCGCCCACCGAGATCCTCGCCGAACAGCATTACCGCGCTTTCCGAGCCTGGTTCGAACCCCTCGGCATCGATGTGGCCTGGCTGTCCGGCAAGCTCAAGGGAAAAGCGCGACTCGACACCAAGGCGGCGATTCACGATGGCCGAGCGCGAATGGTGGTCGGCACCCATGCGCTCTTCCAGGGCGATGTGCACTTTCAGCGCCTGGGGCTGGCGATCATCGACGAACAGCATCGCTTCGGGGTCCACCAGCGCCTGGCGCTGCGCGAGAAAGGCGAGGCCGGCGGACTCACGCCACACCAGTTGGTGATGACCGCCACCCCCATCCCGCGCACCCTGGCAATGAGCGCCTACGCCGACCTGGATGTCTCGGTGATCGACGAGCTTCCTCCTGGCCGCACGCCGGTGAAGACCGCGGTAGTACCGGATGAACGTCGCCCGGACGTGGTCGAACGAATTCGTCACGCCTGTGCCGAGGGTCGCCAGGCCTACTGGGTCTGCACCCTGATCGAGGAATCCGAGGCACTGCAGTGCCAGGCCGCCGAGGCAACCCGGGATGAGCTGGTGGAGGCCCTGCCGGGCCTGCACATCGGCCTGGTGCATGGTCGCATGAAGGCCAGCGAGAAGGCCGAGGTAATGTCCGCCTTCAAGGAAGGCGAACTGGACCTGCTGGTGGCCACCACCGTGATCGAGGTGGGGGTCGACGTGCCCAATGCCAGCCTGATGATCATCGAGAATCCCGAGCGACTGGGCCTGTCACAGCTTCATCAGTTGCGCGGCCGGGTCGGCCGGGGCTCCACCGAGAGCTATTGCCTGCTGCTCTACCATCCGCCGCTCTCCGAGACCTCGCGACAGCGCCTCACGGTGATGCGCGAGACCACCGATGGCTTCCGCATCGCCGAACGCGACCTGGAAATTCGCGGGCCCGGCGAGGTACTGGGCACCCGGCAGACCGGCCTGGCGCAGATGAAGATCGCCGATCTGGAACGCGATGCCGACCTGCTGCCGCACGTCTCGCCCCTGGCCGAGGCCCTGCTGGCCACTCACCCGGAAGCCAGCCAGCCGCTGATCCGACGCTGGCTCGGTGAAACGGCCGACCGTTATGGGCAGGTCTAGGCAAAAGAAGCAAGAGATGTTGCTGCCAGACAGGCCAACGGGGCGAGCTTTTCTTAAAGCTTACAGCTTCTAACTTACGACTCCGGGTGCAGCCCGGCATCTTCAGACTCATCGGAATGATCGAGTCTCGCCGCTGCCTGCCGCAGCGGCATCAGTTGCTGACCGATCAGCGCCAGTTGGGTACGCAGCAAGGGGGACTCACCCGGGGTCGGCTCGGTATCCAGAGCGGCCAGCCCCGTCGACAGCGCCGTGTCCTTTTCGTCTACGGGCAAGCGCTCGCTCAGCGCGCTGGCCAACCTCCCCAATGATGACTCAATGGCCTCAGCCGCCACCTCGATGGATCCATCGCACGGTGTGCTCTCCGTGTCTCGATGGGCCCCGAGTGCCGAGAGGTAATTGAGCAAGGTGTGGGAGTGAAGCAGGAAGCGCAGCCCGACATCGGCATCCCGGCGAAAGAACTCAGGCTCCTGCAACACATTGCCGATCAGCGTCGAGAGCTCGGCATCGGCATTGTGGGCATTGCGTCGCGCCAGTCGATAGCCGAGATCGTCGCGCTTGCCATGGCGATACTGATCGATGATCGCGACGAAATAGGCGCGGCTGGCGTCCAGGGTCGTCGCCGCCTGATGATGCAGCCGGCGGCCTTGCCAGTCGGGCAGGATCAGCAGCACCGCCAGCCCCGCGATACCGGCACCCAGCAAGGTATCGAACAGGCGTGGCCAGATCAGCCCGAAGCCATCGCCCACTTGGTTGAAGCAGCACAGCACCATCAGGGTGATCGAAGCCGTGGCCAGCAGGTAGCGCCGTCCGCGCAGGGCGAAGAAGGCGACCCCGGCCAGCACCGCGATGGCCACCTGGATCGATGCGGCAGGAAACAGCGTGATCAACGCCCAGCCGGCCACCAGACCGACCACCGTGCCCAGGATGCGCTGCCTCAGGAAACGTCGCGTCGCTCCGAAGCTGGGTCGGCAGACGAAGAGACTGGTCAGCAGGATCCAGTACCCTTGGGTGGGATGAATCAAGTGCAGCATTCCGTACCCCGCCAGCAGAGTCACGGTCAGGCGCACGGCATGGCGAAACACCGCCGACCGCGGGGTCAACTGGTCAAGGATGCGTTCCCCAATGTCCCGCACGCCATGCGGTGTCCGGTCATAGAGGGCCGCATCCGCACGCGGCGTCGTGGCCTCGGGATTGCTGGCACTGGCCAGGCGCTTCTCCAGGGTCGCCAGGTTATCGGCCAGGGCACTCAGGAAGGGAAGCAGGGAGCGCCATTCAGGGCGATCCTGCTGGTCGAGATGAACCAGAGAAGCATTCAGGTCCTCCAGCGCGCGCTCGCTTCGCGCGTGCTCGAAGGCACGATTGAGCAAGAGCGAACTGGACAGGGCCCGGCAGGCCTGTCCCTGCTGGTCGAGCAGCCGTTGGGCGCGGAACAGCACGTCATGATGGAAGAAGGCCTCGGTCAGCTCCCCATAGGGATAATGCGTTGAGCTGGCACGTTCATGGATATCCTGGGCGATGAAATAAAGCTGCAGGTAGCGATCCAGCTTGCCGCTCCCCCGAGTTCCCTGCAGGCGCCGGAAGATCATCTCCTTGGCCTGGTTGAGCGCCTCGACCACGCGCCCGTTCTGTCGCGCCAGAGCCAGGCGGCGTTCCTCGACGTCCAGGTCGCGCAAGGGCTCGAACAACGCCGACTTGAGCGCCAGGTAACGACCCAGTTCACGAAAGAGACGCGCCAGGGAGAGTTTCAGGGGCTGACGCGAGAAGAGGGCGCACCAGACAACCGAGATCGCGCCATACCAGGCCGCGCCGACAACCAGCAAGGCAGGCTCGCGCCAGACATCGCCCAGAGCCGGGTTGCCGCGATGTTCGAGGCTGATCATGGTGTAGATCGCCAGGATCAGCGTGGCGCTGGCAATGGTCGCATAGCGCTGATTCACCGCACCGAGCATGGTCATGGAAAAGGTCGCCAGCGCCAGCCCGAAGGCGAACCATCCCGGCTTGTCGAACAGCAGCTCCACCGCCAGCGATGCCACCGTGAAGCAGCACAGGGTCACCAACAGGGCTCGTAGCCGGTCTCGCCAGTGGTCGTCCGTCTCGGCCAGGGCGCTGGCGATGATTCCCAGGAACAGAGGAATCAGGCTGTTCATGTCATCGCGCCACCAGCAAAGGATGACGGTGCCGGTCAGGGCGATGAAGACGCGCAGGCTGTAGGCAAAGGACTCCAGGGTCCAGAGGCGACGCAGGGGCTGGGAGAGGGAAGGCGGCAGCATAGGCTCCGTAGGCATCATGGACAGCGTGGCGTCAGTGCAGGATGACGCTCGATACTAGACTTTAGTATAACGCTTCCTCAGCAGTTCGCCGACGCCTCGGCCGCAAAGAGCCGGCTTGCGGCCCTTTCAGATATCGCGCAGCAACTTCTGTAACCGGTTCAAGTCACCGGAATCGCCGACCAGACGCACCTTGCCTGCCATCATGCCGTCGAGGAAGGCTTGCTGGGTCGGCTTGCGAAGGATGCGTACCGCAGAGGCGGCATCCTCGAAACGCAGCTCCAGATCGAGATCCACCGGCAGGCCAGTGCCGGTCTCGATACCTTGCGGCGACATCCGGTAATGACGGGCAATGGAGAGATCTTCGGTGGCGATACCCCAGTCCAGCCCACGCATCTCGGTCAGGCGTTCACGGAATCGGGACTTCCGGCGCAGGGCTCGCTTGAGCAGCACACCCAGCACCCACAACATCACTCGAAGCTTCATGCAGGGATATCCGAGGCTGTTTCGGGAGGGAAATTCACGGCCCGCCACAATGGCGGGCCGTGCCGGGACGGGCCTTTACTTGGCAACAGCGTCCTTGAGCCCTTTGCCCGGCTTGAAAGCCACCGTCTTGCTGGCCGGGATGGTAAGCGGCTCACCGGTCTGGGGGTTCTTGCCGGTGCGGGCAGCTCGCTCGCGCACGGTGAAGGTTCCAAAACCGATCAATGACACATCCTTCCCGTCGGACACACTGCCGGTAATCTCATCGAGAATGACATTGAGTACCTGACTGGCCTTGTCCTTGGATAGATCGGCACGCTCGGCAATCGCCGCGGCGAGTTCTGGTTTGCGCATACAGCCCTCCTTGTTTGACATCCTACCGGTGTCGTCCCACCGGCACTCTTGTTCTTCGGGTTCTTCGACCATGAATCGTTCGACTCCGCCCATCGCACGGCCATCGGCAACCCTGTCTCGAAGGACCCGGGCCCCATGGGCGACAGCCTCGTTGGTGACACGCCAAGTGGTGCCCGCTCACAACGGCCGACAACCGGAGACACCGGGTGGCGCCGTCGTCGACGACTCTAGCCTAGCAACGGCGGAGCGATCCGCGCCAGTTCGACTTTCCGACGTACCTGGCTTCCCGTCAACGCAAATCCGATCAAACGTCCGTCTTCGGCTTCGGCCAGGGCGCTCAGATCTCGTCCCTCACCCTCGATGCGCCAGCCTGCGGGCGTCTCTCGCGGCGGCAATGAGACGACCGGCAACAACGGGGTCTTCACCAGTACCGGCCAGGGTCCATAACGCACGGCGGTGGGGGTGCCGGCAAGCGTCGCCGCCAGCGCCTTGGCACTGGCCTGCAGCGGCTGGACGTACATGGCGTTGATGCCATCGACGCACGCGACGTCCCCCAAGGCATGAATACCCGGCACCGAGGTGGCGAGATAACGATCGGTACGAATTCCCTCGGGACCCACCGACAGTCCCGCCGCCTCGGCAAGCTCGGTGCGCGGCCGCAGTCCGGTGGCCACCAGCACCAGATCGGCTTCGAGGTCGGTGCCGTCGTCGAGGGTGACGCCGGCCCGGGCGCCGGCATCGGTCAACTCGACCACGCTGCGACCTGTGTGCAGCACGATACCGGCCTCGACGAAGGCCTCGCCAAGTGCATGGCCCAGAGGTTCCGGCAACAGGCGCGGCAAGGGAGCGGCCTCCGGCGCGATCATCTCGACGGCGTGTCCGCCAGCGGTCAGGTCGTTGGCATACTCGCAGCCCACCAGGCCGATGCCGACGATGGCCACTCTCGCCGGCCTGCCCAGCGCCTCCAGGGCGGCGTGGAAAGCGCGATAATCATCGAGATCGTTGATGGTGAAGACCCGTCCGGCCAGGGACTCGGGAATGGCAAAGGGCGGCGTGGGCACCGCGCCGGTGGCCAGCACCAGCTCATCAAAGGGCAGGCGCTCGGCACCGATGACCAGCTGGCGCTCGGCCGGCTCGATGGCATCGACACGCGTCCGGGTACGCACCACCACATCGAGCGTCTCGGCGACGTCGAAAGCGGAACGGCTGGCCAGGCGCTCGGGAGGCAGGCGCTTGGAGAAGCCGGTGGACAGCATCGGCTTGGAGTAATCGTCACCGCTGTCGGCGGTGAGCAGCGTGATCGGCCGCTCCGGCTGCTGGGCACGCAGTTGGCGTACCAGGCCGAGACCAGCCATGCCGGAGCCGATAAGGGTCAGGGGAGCGGTCATGAAAATCCTCGTTGCACGGGCCGCCAGGCCCACCACGGGGCGGTATGTCGACCCGACATGGTACACTAGACGCCCCCGGGATAGGACGCGGAGAGCACGAATTGCGCAACGACCCATCACTCGAACCCCGATGGCGTCCCCTGGCGGCTGTCCGTCCGGACATGAGCCCCAGCTGGTGGGATTGGTTGGCCACCCAGGATTCGCTGACCGAGCGACTGATCGAGGCCGGCCATCCACGCCGCTTCCGGGTCCGGCTGCTCGACCAGCGTCATGGCTATCCGAGCCGCGACGAATCCCTCGCCCTGGGCCTGACGATGCACCAGCTCGCCTGGGTCCGTGAAGTGGCGTTGTGCCTGGACGATCGTCCCTGGGTCATGGCTCGCTCGGTCGCACCGCTGAATCCCGCTCACGACCACTACCGGCTGGAGCGGCTCGGCGAGCGCTCCATGGGCAGTTGGCTGTTCCGCCAACCCGATCTCGAACGCGGTCCGATCGAGATCTGCGCAACCTCGGGCCCCTTTTGCGATGCCGAAGGTCCCTGGGGACGCCGCTCGATCCTGCGACATGACCGTTTCACGGTACTCGTTCAGGAGTTCTTCCAGCAGGCCATGGTGGATGATCTTGGCTTGCCTTCACGTTAGGCTAGACACTCTTGAAAAGTGACTGCGCTCGTCCACTTTTCAGACAGCGCCCGTAAACCGTGTCCGCGCCCGCCGCGCTCTCCGCCCCGGACGAGGCATCCGGCAGGGCCGCTCCATGCGAGAGAACCTGATGGATTCATCCCTGATGCGCCCTTCCGGGCTGGCCCGACTCCCCGATTTCCTGCATCTCACCCGCCTCGACCGGCCCATCGGTACCTGGCTGTTGATGTGGCCGACCCTCTGGGCACTTTGGATGGCGGCCCAGGGCGTTCCCGAGCGCCGGATCGTGCTGGTCTTCGTCGCCGGCGTCTATCTGATGCGCGCCGCAGGCTGCGTGGTCAACGATTACGCCGACCGGCATTTCGACGGTCACGTCAAGCGCACCCGCAACCGCCCTCTCGCCACGGGCCGGATCAGTGAGCGGGAGGCCAAGGGACTTTTCGTCACTCTGGTGCTGCTCGCCTTCGTCCTGGTGTGGTTCACCAATCCTTTTACAGTGATGCTGTCGGTCGGTGGCGTTTTCCTCGCCTTCATCTATCCCTTCATGAAGCGCTACACCCATCTTCCCCAGGTCTTCCTGGGTGCCGCCTTCTCCTGGGGCATTCCCATGGCATTCGGCGCGGTGCTCGGCCATATTCCGACCGAAGCCTGGCTGCTGATGGCGGCCAACGTGGCCTGGACCGTGGCCTATGATACCGAGTATGCGATGGTCGACCGGGATGACGACCTGAAGATCGGCATCAAGTCCACAGCCGTGCTGTTCGGTCGCGCCGACAAGCTGATGATCGGCCTGCTGCAGTTCGTCACCCTGGCCCTGCTGGCCAAAGTGGGGCTATCGTTGAGCCTGGGCGGCTTCTTCTGGCTGGGGCTGGCCGCCATGGCGGCGACCTTCGTGCACCAGCAGCGCTTGATCCATGGTCGGGATCGCGACCGCTGCTTCCAGGCCTTCCTCAACAATCATTGGTCGGGCCTGCTGGTCTTTGCGGGTATTGGACTCTCCTGGTGGCCATCGCTCGGCGGCTGAAATCGGTTCCCACAAGAAGGCGACAAGACGAGGTTGTCACGGTATTGTCATAAAGAAATGCTGTCATCGTCACCGACTTGTCATTGACCTTGACCATGAGGCCCCGGGATGACCGCCAAGACCGTACTGATCGTCGATGATGAAGCGCCGATCCGCGAAATGATCGCCGTTGCGCTGGAGATGGCCGACTATCATGTCCTCGAGGCGGACAATGCCCAGACCGCCCATGCCATGATCGTCGACCACCAACCTGATCTGGTACTGCTCGACTGGATGATGCCCGGGACCAGCGGCATCGAGCTCGCTCGCCGCCTGAAGCGCGAGGAGGCCACCGCCGAGCTGCCACTCATCATGCTCACGGCCAAGAGCGAAGAGGACAACAAGATCCAGGGGCTGGAATCCGGCGCCGACGACTATATCACCAAGCCCTTTTCGCCCCGGGAACTGGTTGCCCGTCTCAAGGCGGTGCTGCGCCGCTCGACGCCCCATGGCGTCGAGGATCCGGTGGAAGTCGACGGCCTGATACTCGACCCGGTCAGCCACCGCGTCAGCGTCGACGGCAAGTCCCTGGAAGTCGGTCCTACCGAATATCGCCTGTTGCAGTTCTTCATGACTCACCAGGAACGCGCCTACACACGAGGACAATTGCTCGACCAGGTATGGGGAGGCAACGTCTATGTCGAGGAGCGTACCGTGGATGTGCACATTCGCCGCCTGCGCAAGGCGCTGGGCGACCCGTACCAGCAGTTGATCCAGACCGTGCGTGGTACGGGCTACCGTTTCTCCGCCAAGGGCTGACGTGAGTCGGCTCTGGAAACGAGAACTCTGGCGCCTGGTGGGCTTGACCGCCATCGGTGCCCTGATCGGCTGGCCCTTCTCCGCCATCGGCGCCGGTATCGCGGTGGCCCTGGCGCTCCAGCTAGCCTATCAGCTGCGCCAGTTGCACGCCCTGCACGAATGGCTGGCCCATCATCCGCATGATGAGCCTCCGGCCGCTTCGGGGCTGTGGGGCGAGCTGTTCGATCGCCTCTACCGCTACCAGAAGGGCCAGCGCATTACCCAGCGACGCCTGCGCGACACCTTGAGGCGGATCCAGGAATCCTCCGAGGCGATGCGCGACAGCGTGGTCATGCTCGACCGCCATGGCGACATGGAATGGTGGAACAGTGCCGCCGAACGCATGCTGGGACTTAAGCCCGCCCATGACCGCGGCCAGCACATCACCAACCTGCTGCGCGATCCACGCTTCATCGACTACTTTCAGGCTCGCGATTATCGCGAACCCCTGACATTGAACTCCCCCATCGACGAGCAGATGATCCTGCAGTTCCAGATCACCCTGTACGGCGACGATGAACGCCTGGTGATGGCCCGCGATATCACGCGCTTGCATCGCCTCGAGCAGATGCGGCGCGACTTCGTGGCCAACGTCTCCCATGAGCTGCGGACACCTTTGACGGTACTGAGCGGCTATCTGGAAACCTATGGCGACATGGCCGATCAGTTGCCCGGCCGACTGGGACGCGGTTTCGAGCAGATGCGCAGCCAGACGACGCGAATGCAGAACCTGGTCAACGACCTGCTGCTGCTGTCAAGGCTCGAGATCGATCAGGGCGGTCAGGACGACACTCCCATCGATCTCACCGGCCTGCTGGATCATGTCCGCCGCGATGCCGAGGCGCTTTCCGACGGCCGCCATCATTTCGACGTGGAGATCGACGAATCCCGCCGCCTGCTCGGCAGCGAGAAGGAAATCCACAGCGCCTTGTCCAACCTCGCCTTCAACGCCGTGCGCTATGCCGGGGAACAAAGCCATATCGTCCTGCGCTGGACACGCCATGCAGGCGGCGCCTGCCTGGAGGTGGAAGACGACGGCGAGGGGATCGACTCGCACCACATTCCGCGCCTCACCGAACGCTTCTACCGGGTCGACAAAGGGCGCAGCACGGCCACCGGAGGCACCGGGCTAGGCCTGGCCATCGTCAAGCACGTGCTGCTGCGCCACGACGCACGGCTCGAGATCGATTCCCGCCTCGGCGAAGGCGCCACCTTTCGCTGCGTGTTTCCCGATGAGCGGCTGGTCGCCGCCGAAAGCGACAGCGGCCGCCAACAGCAAGCCTGATCCCTGGTATCGTTCAGCGCGACCGGGGCGGGACGATACCTTCGCCGATCGGGGCGAGTTCCCGATAATGGCGATCCCACATCAACACCGCAGCGGCCACGGCGCCGGGCAGCAGGAAGAGGTTGGCCAGGGGCACCCAGGTGATCAGCGTCACCCAGCCGCCATAGGTCAGGGTCGACCAACGGCGCGCCGCAAGCCGCCGGCGCATGTCGGCGAAGCTCACCTTGTTGTTGTCCATGGGATAATCGAGATAGGTGATGGCCATGGTCCAGGCCGTGAAGGCGCCCCACAGCAGTGGTGCGATCAGGTTGATCACGGGAATCCAGCTGATCACGAACAGGATCGCCATGCGCGGCAGGATGTAGGCCAGCTTGACCAACTCGCGCCCGAGGGCATCGATGCCGGCACGCACCAGGCTCCGATCGTCCAGCGGTGCACGCCCGGTCACCTCGATCTCGACCTTTTCCGCCAGAAAGCCGTAGAAAGGCGCGGCGATCAGGTGCGTCACCAGGGTGAAGGTAAAGAACACGATCAGCACCAGACTGATCACGAACAACGGCCAGATCAGCCAGGAGAGCCAATCGAGCCATCCCGGCACCATCGCCATCCAGCCGTCCAGCCAGCCACCGAAATGGCTCAGCACATAAGTCAGCATGCTCCCGTAGACGAGCAGGTTGGCAAGTATCGGCAGGAACACATAGCGCCGCAGCCCGCGCGTATAGACCAGGCGAGTCCCCCGGGAAAGCGCCGTGAAAGCATCCAGCATGGGTTCAATATCCTCGATCACGACGACATGGGCCGCCGCTCATGGCGACGGCCCATGTCACATAGCGTGCCCCGGCGAGGGCGGCTTCAGCTCTCGCCGAGCTCCTGATCGAGATCATCCGGATCCGTATGGCGAATGTCGAGTCCCTTGACCAGGTAGACGACATACTCGGCCAGGTTGTTGGCGTGGTCGCCGACACGCTCCAGGGCCCGCAGGATCCACATGATGCCGAGTACCGGCGAGATCGAACGAGCATCCTCCATCATGAAGGTCATCAGCGAACGCATGGCCGTCTGGTATTCGTTGTCGACCTGCTCATCCTCCTGTACGACCTGCAGGGCCAGCTCGGTGTCGAAGCGGGCAAAGGAGGTCAGGGCGTCGCGCATCATGCGACGCACATGCTCACTGATGATGCGCACTTCGACGAACCCACGTCCGCCGACATTGTTGTCGATGAGTTCGATGGCATTACGGGCGATCTTGCTGGCTTCGTCACCGATGCGTTCCAGATCGGAGGCGGCACGGATTACCGCCAGCACCAGGCGCAGATCGGAGGCGGCAGGCTGGCGTCGAGCCAGCACGCGGGTGCACTCGTCGTCGATCTTGATCTGCATGTCGTTGACGGCGCGGTCATTGTCCACGACCCGTTCGGCCAGCGAGGAATCGCCCTCGAGAAGAGCGCTCACGGCGTCCTGCACCTGCTTTTCGACCAGACCGCCCATGGCCATCAGGTGGGTCTTGAGTTCCTCGAGCTCATGATTGAACTGGCGAGAGATATGCTGGCTGTGAATGTCACTGGTGATGTCCATGAGACTCTCCTGGGAGCAGGGCCATCAGGCCATGCGTCCGGTAATGTAATTCTCGGTACGCGCAAGGCGCGGATTGGTGAACAGCGTGTCGGTGGGGGCATACTCCACCAGTTCGCCGTCCTGCAGGAAGGCGGTGTAGTCCGAGACCCGTGCCGCCTGCTGCATGTTGTGCGTGACCAGCACCAGGGTCAGGCTCGACTTCAGGTTGCGGATCAGTTCTTCAACCTTGAGCGTGGAAATCGGGTCCAGTGCCGAGGCCGGTTCGTCGAGCAGCAGTACTTCGGGCCCCACGGCCAGGGTACGGGCGATCACCAGACGCTGCTGCTGGCCACCGGACAACGACCAGGCGGAGGCCCGCAAGCGGTCCTTCACCTCATCCCACAACGCCGACGAGCGCAGCGCCCATTCGACGATGTCGTCGACCCGCCGCTTGGGCATCCTTCCCTGCAGCCGCAGCCCGAAGGCCACGTTGTCATAGATCGACATGGGGAAGGGATTGGGCGCCTGGAAGACCATGCCCACCCGACGACGCAATTCCGCCACGGCGACCTCGGGAGCATGAATGTCCTGCCCCTCGAGGCGGATGGTACCTTCCCATGTCACATCCTCGTTGAGGTCATGCAGACGGTTGAGCGCACGCAAAAGCGTCGACTTGCCACACCCCGAAGGACCGATGAAGGCCGTGACCCGATGGCGCGGCACCCGTAACGACAGGTTGGCGAGCGCTGGCTTGTCGCCGTAGCGCAGGCCGAAACCACGAATCTCCAGGCTCGTGACATCGGGACTGAAATCGATGAACGCTCCCGGAGAAGAACGCGTCTCCTGCATGACAGTCATCAAGGTTCCCCTTGGCGCGATGATGGCACCTCACTATTTCGACAGGGTGCCATGGCGCGATCTCAAATGGTGACGCAAGAATATTGCAGTCAGGTTAAGCACCAGGATCACCAGGACCAGCAACAATGCCGTGGCATAGATCAACGGCATCGCTGCCTGAACATCGCCGCCATGAAAGGCGGCATCGAAGATGTGGTAGCCCAGATGCATGAACTTCCTATCAAGATGGAGAAAGGGGAACTCGCCGTCCACCGGTACCTGGGGCGCCAGCTTGGCGACCCCGACCAGCATCAACGGCGCGACTTCGCCGGCGGCCCTCGCCACCGCCAGGATCACGCCGGTCAACATGGCCGGCATCGCCATCGGCAGCACGATCCGCGTCAACATCTCGAAGCGGGTCGCTCCCAGCGCCAGGGCTCCCTCCCGCTGACTCTCGGGGATGCGTGCCAACCCCTCTTCGGTGGCGACGATCACCACCGGCAACGTCAACAGCGCCAGCGTCAATGACGCCCACAGCAAGCCGCCGGTGCCGAAGGTCGGCGATGGCAGCGACGACGAGAAGAACCAGTCATCCAGGTGGCCGCCAATGCCATAGACGAAGACACCAAGCCCGAAGACGCCGTAGACGATGGACGGCACGCCGGCCAGGTTGCGCACGCCGATGCGCACCCAGTGCGTCAATCGTCCCTGGTGGGCCACCTCGTTGAGATAGACTGCCGCCAGCACACCGAACGGGGTCACGAAGATCGACATCAGCACCACCATCAATACCGTACCGAAGATCGCCGGCCAGACACCGCCGGCCGTGTTGGCGGCACGCGGCCCCTCGGAGAGAAAGCGCCAGACGCCTTGGCTCCAGGCAACGACCTTCTCGCCCACCCCCATGGCATTGGGTTGAAGCGCATCGGTCACTTCCGTCAGCGGCTGGCGAAGCTGTCTGCCGTCGACGGTTTCCAGGATCAGGATATCCTTCGGCAAGGCAGCCTGCTGCTCACGCACCTGCTCCTGGGCCGCCGAGAGCCTTTCCCGTTCCAGCTCGGACGCCTCGCCCGCCTCGAGGCGAAGCACCAGAGGACGAATGACCTGGTGTCGCAATCTTTCGATCGAGGCCCGATGCTGTTCGAGCGCCGTCAAGCGCCGCTCGAGAGCCGGCCAGGCCGATTCACCCGAGATGCGCTCCCCCGACTCGGTCTCGACCGCCTCGAGACGACCGATGAACTCACTCCAGCGCCGCCGCTCCAGAACCACCAGATCGGAGGGATGGCTCACCTCGCGGATCTCGTCCAGGTCCACCCAATCCCAGATGGCACCATCCAGATCCCGGTTGCCCGTACGATACAGTCGCTCTCGACCGTCGCCACCCGGTAGGGGCGACTCCTTGACCGCCCATCCGGCCAACTGGCGGCCATCGTCCAGGGCCACCAGAGACACCTCGGCCGGCCAGAAATGGCCAAGCCCCCGCACCGCCAACAGCCCCAGCAGCAGCGCCAGCAGCGCCAGCGATGTCGCGACGCTGCCGGCAGCCAGCCAGGCCCAGGGCCCCTCGCTGCGTGCCGCCCGTCTGGATGGACGTCGCCAGGTCATCATCAGCCCAGGCCCTCCATGCGACGGTAACGCCGACGAAGCCGTGACCTGACCACCTCGGCCAGCGTATTGACGCAGAAGGTGAAGACGAACAGCAGCAAGGCCGCCAGCAGGAGCAAGCGGTAATGGGTTCCGCCAGGCACGGCCTCGGGCAGCTCGATGGCGATGCTCGCCGCCATCGAGCGCAGGCCATCGAGCGGACTGGCAGTCATCAGCGCAGTATTCCCGCTGGCCATCAGCACGATCATGGTTTCTCCCACGGCCCTGCCGGCGCCGATCATCACTGCCGACAACACACCCGGACCGGCCGCCGGCAGCACCACCTTCCACAAGGACTGCCAGCGTGTCGCACCGAGCGCCTCTGCGCCTTCAACGAGTGACTTCGGTACACCCGACAAGGCATCCTCGGCCAGCGCATAGATGCTGGGCATGACCGCAAATCCCATCGCCATGCCGACGATGATGGCATTGCGATTCGCATAATCCAGCCCCAGAGACACCTCCAGCCAGGCACGCAGATCGCCCCCGAACCACCAGGCTTCCAGCACGGGTGACAGCCAGGACGACAGAAACCAGCACACCAGCAACCAGGGCAACAGCCATAATGCCGCCCACCCCATCGGCAGGGGGCGACGCCATCGGGCGCCGAGGCGCGCCCACAGACCACCGGCAAGCAGCAGTCCCGAGGGCAGCATGACCAGCAGCGTCAGACCCAGCGCCAGGTGATCGTCGAGCCAGGGTGCCAACACCAACCCGGCCACGAAACCGATGACCACACCCGGCATGGCCTCCATCAGCTCCAGGGTCGGCTTCAAGCGGGCCCGCAAGCGACGCGACATGAACAGCGCCGAGTGTGCCGCCGCTCCCAGCGCAAGCGGCACGGCAATCACTAGTGCCCAGATCGCCGCTTCCAGGGTTCCCCAGACCAACGGCAGCATGCCGAAGCGAGGTTCGCCTCCCCCCTCGGGCATCGCCGGCTGCCAGCGATGTACCGGTACCTCATGGCCCTCGTAAGCCTGGGGCAGCCACAGCGTTTCCAGGTTGATCCGGGGCGCATCCGATGAGGACCAGAACAGCGGCACCACCTCCACCGCCAGAAAGACGCCGATGGCCATCACCGCCGCGATCACCCCGATGCCACCGGCAGTGATCAGCGCCGTGGCCAGGCGGTCACGGGTCTGACGGAAATGCCGGCGTACAGGGGGCGGTGAAGGCGTATGTTGCATGCTGGGTCCAGAGCGGAATAAATGCGGTAGCGAAAAAATACGACAGTGTCATGACAATGCAGTGACAACCGTCAGGAACCCAGTGGTTCCAGACCGAGATCGCGGCGTTGACGTTCCAGCACCGCCTGCGGCAATGCGACGAATCCCAGCTCCTCGACAATCGCCTGTCCCTCCGGCGACAGGACCAGATCGAGAAAGGCACGTTCGACCTCGGGCAAGGCATTATCCGGGGGGAGATTCACGTAAAGCCGCAGATCGCGCGTGAAGGGATAATCGCCACTCCGCACCGCCGACGGCTCGGGCCGATGCACATTGCCATCGTCATCGCGCAAGGCCACCGAGTGCACGCCGGGGGTCAGGTGGTTGAGGCCGGCATAACCGATCGCCCGCGGGTCGGAAGCCACCGCTGCGACCACGGCGGCAGAGCCCGGATGCTCGCTGACGTCGGGGCGAAAGGCGCCATTGCACAAGGCTTCGCGCCGGAACAGTTCATGCGTCCCGGAAACCGCATTTCGCCCGTGCGGCATGATGTGTCCCTGGATATCGCCTTCGATCAATGCTGACCAACGATCCATGCTGTCATCCGCACCGCATCGACGACCATCCGAAAAGATGGCATCCAGCTCGGGGCGGTCAAGGCTGCGCAGAGGATTGTGACGATGCACCACCACGACCAGAGCATCGCGCGCCACCACCAGGGCTTGAGGCGGATAGCCGTAATGGCGTTCGAACGCCGACAGTTCGACCTCGGTCATCGGGCGCGACATGGGGCCCACCAGGGTGGTGCCAGCCGTCAATGCCGGCGGCGCGCTGGCCGAGCCGCTGGCCTGGAGTTGCAGGCGCATGCCCGGATGCTGGCGTGCCAATTGCTCACCCCACCGCAACATCAGGCCCGCCATGGTATCGGAACCCACGGTACCCAAGGTGCCGACGGGCTCCTCGGCCAACGTGGGCGTGGCGCAGACGAAGCCCACGACCAGCAAGGCGACCCGAAGGCGTTGGCGAATGGCGGATAGCATGCGTCCTCCCGGTGGAACAAGCGGCTGGTGAGCCGGCCCGCGTCATGATGCCGCAAAAGGTGGAGTGACCACGACCTTGCCGTTTATCATGGCTTGCCGTAATAGGATAACGCCACTCGCGCTCCCCCTATCCACAATAACAACCCAGGCATCACGACCCATGAGCGAACTCGATGATATTCCAGCACCGCGCGGTCAGTTGGCACTGAAGCTGACCGCCCGTCGCCAGGACACCAACCTGCACGGCGACATCCCCGGTGGCTGGCTGGTCGGCCACATGGATCAGGCCGCCGAACTGACCGCCAGCCGTGAAGCCCATGGTCGAACCGCCACCGTTGCCATCGAGGCCATGGATTTTCTCTGCCCCGTCCGCGTGGGCTCGGTCGTCAATATCTTCACCGAGATCCGCGAGATCGGCCGCAGCTCGATCAAGATCGATGTCGAGGTGTGGAGCCACGCCCTACAGGATCGCAACCCCGATGAACTGCACAAGGTCACCGAGGCTCGTTTCGTGATGGTCGCTCTGGACGACAAGGGCCGCATCCGGGCCGTGCGCCAGGGAGACAACTAGAGACAAGCGCGGCCACCGTCATCGGCTCATGCGGGCTTATCCCAGCTGTTTTTCCCGGGCCTTCAGATAGGCAAACTCGCCCACATCGGTGAAGGGACGCACCTTCTGCTGGAAGGTGCGATAGGAGTCATACACACGACGTGACGCCTCGTCGCTGTCGATCTGCTTCTGCAGTACCTCCCGGGAAGACTCGTGCAGTGCCGACATGACATCGTCGGGGAAGGAGCGCAACTTGACGCCGTGCTCATCGACCAGCGTCTTCAGCGCCTCGGCGTTGCGCAGCGCGAACTCGCTGATCATGGCCAGGTTGGAGGCCCGCGCCGCTTCCGTCACCACCGCCTTGAGATCATCCGGCAACGCCTTCCAGGCATCCAGATTGACGGTACCCTCCAGGACGGCGCTGGGCTCGTTCCAGGCTGAGGTATAGTAGTAATCCGCCACCTGGTGCAGACCGAAGGCCAGATCGTTGTACGGCCCGACCCAGTCGGCCGCGTCCAGCACCCCGGTCTGCATAGAGGTGAAGATTTCGCTGCCGGGCGTGGTCATGGTGGTCACGCCGATGCCGCTCATCGCCTCTCCGGCCAACCCGGGCAAGCGCAGCTTGAGCCCCTGCATGTCGTCCAGCGACTTGATTTCCTTCTTGAACCAGCCGGCCATCTGGGTGCCCGTATTGCCCACCGGGAAGGGCTTGAGATTGTGCTCGGCATAGACCTCGTCCCACAGGGACTGGCCATCACCATTATACAACCAGGCGTTGGTCTCGGTGGTGGTCATGCCGAAGGGCACGGCGGTAAAGAACTGGGCGGCGGCGACCTTGCCACGCCAGTAATAGGAAGCAGAATGCCCCATTTCGGCGGTGCCGGCCGAGACCGCATCGAAGACCTCCATGGCCGGTACCATTTCTCCGGCGCCATGGACCTTCACGCGCATGCGTCCGCCCGACATGCGTTCGATGCGCGCGGCGAAATCGTTGGCCCCGGTGCCCAGGGCAGGAAAATTCTTCGGCCAGGACGTCACCATGTTCCAGGTGATGGTCTCCTGCGCACTGGCGGTGTTGACGAAGGGGGCGGCGACGACGCCTGCTGTGCCGGCACCCAGGGTCTTGAGACTGGTCTTGAGAAAGTTGCGACGCTCCATGGCGAGGGCGGCTCCTTGGTGGTCTTTTTTATGTATCGTGCCAGGCGGCACCGTGTCCGACAGGCAGTATGCGCGAAGGCCGATTTCATCGGCAAGCGAACCACTGGCGCCACCCATTGTCGCGAACGCAACGATGCATCAGGGCTTGTGCCTTTCTACAAGGGCGTCCTACCAGGGCATCAACTACAGCGGCGTCAGCTTGGCGAAGCCCAGTACCAGCCATTTGTCGCCCTCTCCTTCGAAGCTGACCTGGACACGGGCACGCTCCCCCTCGCCTTCGGCGTTGAGAATCACGCCCTCGCCAAAGACCGGGTGACTGACGCGCTGGCCAAGCGACAACGACGGCAAATCCGCCCCGCCCTCGACGCCATTCTGCTGCAGACCCGGCGAAGGCCGCGAGGTGGTGACGGGACGCGAGACCTGGCCACGTAGCCTGACCTCTTCCATGAAGCCTTCGGGCACCTCGCGCAGGAAACGCGACGGTCGCTGGAAGGTCTCCTTGCCATGCAGCCGACGCAATTCGGCGTGGGTGAAGTAGAGCTTCTTCATGGCCCGTGTCATGCCCACATAGCAGAGCCGCCGTTCCTCCTCTAGCCGGCCGGGCTCTTCCATCGACATCTTGTGCGGGAAGAGGCCTTCCTCCACGCCGGCCATGAATACCACCGGGAATTCCAGCCCCTTGGCCGAGTGCAACGTCATCAATTGCACGCAATCCTCGAATTCATCGGCCTCGTGCTCACCGGCATTGAGAGCTGCCTCGGCCAGAAAGGCTTCCAGGGCAGCCATGCCCTCGCCGGCTTCCACGCCATCGAGGGTCTCGCCCTGGGTGAAGGCCTTGGCCGCGGTCACCAGCTCCTCCAGGTTCTCGACCCGGGCCTGGCCCTTCTCGCCCTTCTCGTTGCGGTGATGCTCGACCAGCCCGGTGCGTTCGTTGACGCGATCGATGATCTCGTGGAGCGACAGCCCCGCGGCCTCGTTGTCGAGCTGCTCGATCAGATCGGCGAAGGCCTTCAGCGACGAGACGGCCCGACCGCGCAGGCTGCCATCCGAGGTCGCATCGTGCAGGGCCTGCCAGAGCGAATCGCCGGTCTGGCGGGCCCGGTTGCGCAGGGTTTCGACGGTGCGAGTACCGATACCCCGAGCCGGTACATTGATCACCCGCTCCAGAGAGGCATCGTCATCGCGATTGAGCAACAGGCGAAGATAGGCCAGGGCATTCTTGATCTCCAGACGCTCGTAGAAGCGCTGACCGCCGTAGATCCGATAAGGCACGCCTTGGCGAATCAGCGTTTCCTCGATGACCCGCGACTGGGCGTTGGAACGATAGAGAATGGCGATCTCGCGGCGATTGATGCCTTCGCCAACCCGCTCGCGAATGGTGTCGACGATATAGCGCGCTTCGTCGAGGTCGTTGAAGCCGCCATACACCGAGATCAGCTCGCCATGGTCCCCGGCCGTCCACAACTCCTTGCCCATGCGCTCGGCGTTGTAACGAATCAGGGCATTGGCGGCGTCGAGGATCACACTGGTGGAGCGATAGTTCTGTTCCAGACGCACCAGCTTGGTGTCGGGAAACTCGTTCTCGAAGCGGCGGATGTTCTCGATGCGCGCCCCGCGCCAACCATAGATCGACTGATCGTCGTCGCCGACGACGGTCATCGGCGTACGCATGCCGGTGAGCAGTTTCAGCCAGGCATACTGCAGCGTATTGGTGTCCTGGAACTCGTCGACCAGCACATGACCGAAACGCTCCTGGTAATGGGCCAGCAAGGCGGGATTGTCGCGCAGCAGCTCCAGGCTGCGCAGCAACAGCTCGCCGAAATCGACCAGCCCACCCCGCTCGCAGGTCAACTGATAACGCTCATAGAGCTCGACCATCTGCGACAGGTAGGCATCGCCATGCGCATCCACCTGATGGGGGCGCAGGCCTTCTTCCTTGCATCCCGAGATGAAGGACTGCACCTGACGCGGCGGATAACGCTCGTCGTCGATGTTGTAGTCCTTGAGCAGGCGCTTGATGAGGCGTAGCTGATCGTCGCTGTCGATGATCTGGAAATGCTGCGGCAGGCGGGCATCCTGCCAATGGGTGCGCAACAGGCGATGAGCGATGGAGTGAAAGGTGCCCACCCAGACATGGCGCAGTGAAATGCCCAGCAGTGCCTCGAGACGCGTGCGCATCTCCCGGGCCGCCTTGTTGGTGAAGGTCACCGCCAGCACGGCATAGGGCGAAAGTCTCTCGGCCTGCATCAGCCAGGCGATGCGATGCACCAGGACCCGCGTCTTGCCCGAGCCCGCGCCGGCCAGCACCAGCATGTTGCCTTGGGGAGCACTGACGGCCTCGCGCTGGGCCGGGTTCATCTGATCGAGGATCGCCGTGACGTCGTCCATGGGGAAGGCATCGCTGCTCGGAAAATGGAGCAACAGCTTATCATACGCTGGAAGCTGGAAGCTGGCCCCTCGAACCCCGGGTCAAGCGTTGTCTTCCCGCTTCAAGCTCATGGCGTAAAGCTCCTGAGTCGGCTATGCCGGCTCAGGACTCGCCCTCTTCCGGAAAACGCAGCGGGTTGAGGCTTCGCTTCACCGCCTTGAGCTGTTCGGCGAGTTTCGGCCCTCGGGTCTTGGCCACGCCCACTGCCAGAACATCGACCAACACTAGATGGGCGATGCGTGAACTCATGGGCGTATAGATCTCGGTATCCTCGTGCACGTCGATATACAGCGGCAGGGTCACCTCAGCGGCCAGAGGCGTGTCGCTCGGGCACAGGCCAATCACCGTGGCGCCGGCCTCGCGTGCCAGGCGCACACTCGCGACCAGCGCCTTGGTACGGCCGGTCTGGGAGATCGCCACAACCACATCGCCTTCCTTGAGGGTCGCCGCCGACATGTTCTGCATGTGCGGATCATTGTAGGCAGCGGTGGAGATCTGCAGGCGAAAGAACTTGTGTTGGGCATCGAAGGCCACCGCCCCAGAGGCGCCAAAACCGTAGAATTCGACACGGTTGGCCATGGCCAGCGCATTGATTGCCTGACTCAGCGATTCGTTGTCCAGCCGGTCACGCACCGAGAGCAAGGTCCCGACGGTGGAGTCGAATATGCTCTGGGAGAATTCCGCCACCGAGTCGCTGTCGTTCATCGAGAACTGGGCGAACTGACTGCCGGTCGCCAGCATCTGTGCCAGCTTGAGCTTGAAATCCTGAAAGCCGTTGCATCCCAGCGCTCGGCAGAAGCGCACCACCGTGGGTTCGCTGACCTTGGCCTCGGTAGCCAGATCGACGATGCGCATGTGGATCACTTCTTCGGGGTTGCGCAACACGAAACGCGCCACCTTCTGCTCGGAGCGACGAAAGTGCTCCATGCGGCGTCTCATTTCATCGAACAGGCCAAGGCTCACGCGGACACTCCTTGTTTCGGCTAGCGGGCGTCCTTTCGGCGTCCCGCGCATAGGTTGAAGATCTTGTATTCACAGTATGCCCCAAGCCGTTCGGCAATGCGCACCCAGGGATTCATCGGGCCACTGCCACGACATCGGTTGACGTTACGTCATCATTCTGTCAAGTGGGGTATAGTAAGAAGTGCAGTGTCGCGCAGCGTCCAGGATGCCGGCACATTCACTGCAGACAGGAGAGTCGATCATGCGTAAAGCCGAACGGTTAACTTCCGTCAGGAGCGAACTTCTCGACATCTTCATGAGCATGGAAGTCAGCGAGCACGAGCAGCGCTCCCGCAGCGCAGCCCAGCGCAATCTTCGTGCCCGGCGCGGTATCGAGCTCCACGAGGAGTTCAAGCGCCTGAGCCAGGACATCGCCGAGCTTCCCGAGGACGAACCGAACGACGACATGCACTGATCGCCAACTGCCCGACATCCGGTGCCAGGCACCAACGTAGAGCCCCGCCGAAGCGGGGCTCTAGAGAGGCGTCACTCTCGATGACGCGGTACCACCGGCCCTTCAAAGGCTGGAGATGAACACCACAATCACGCCCAGTGGCGCAATGAAGCGCGATACCAACGTCCAGACCTTGGCACCGGTATCACCCAATCCCAGCTCCTGACGCACGCCTTCACGATCCAGTACCCAGGCGACGAAGATGATCGCCATCAGGCCCGTCAACGGCAGCAGATACTTGCTGGTCAAGACGTCGAGGAAGTCGAAGACGTTGAAGCCGAGAATCAGCACGTCACTCCATACGTTGAAGGCGAGCAAGGCGGCAACGCCCAGAACCCAGGTCGCCACTCCGGCCACCAGGGTCGAGCCGACACGCGACAATGGCGTGCGCTCCTCGACGAACTCCACCACGGGTTCCAGCAGCGAAATTGCCGACGTCAGGGCGGCGAAGGTCAACAGCAGGAAGAACATCAAGCCCAGGATGACGCCGCCTCCCATGTTGCCGAAAGCCAGCGGCAGGGTAACGAAGATCAGTCCCGGTCCGGAATCCAGATCGAGGCCATTGGCGAAGACGATGGGGAAGATCGCCAGGCCGGCAACCAGGGCCACCACGGTATCGAGGATGATCACCGTGCGGGCAGTCTTGAGCAGGTTGACCTCCTTACCCAGATAGGAGCCATAGGCCATCATGATGCCCATGCCCAGCGAGAGGGTGAAAAAGGCCTGCCCCATGGCAGCCAGCACGACACCGCCATTCAGAGCGCCGAAATCGGGATTGAACATGAACCCGAGTG
This sequence comes from Halomonas caseinilytica, assembly GCF_001662305.1. Taxonomy (GTDB): domain Bacteria; phylum Pseudomonadota; class Gammaproteobacteria; order Pseudomonadales; family Halomonadaceae; genus Halomonas; species Halomonas caseinilytica. The sequence continues at coordinate 170,313 of NZ_BDEP01000014.1, read as the reverse complement.
CTTCACCGAAGTGACCGGTGGTCATGCCGTAGCCCACCAGTACCAGCAACAATACGCCCAGCGCAGGCATCAGGGTACGCACAGCACCCTCCAGCCCCTTGGTCACGCCGCGAGCGACGATACCGATCACCAGCAGCATGAAGACCGAATGCCCCAGCAACAGAAGCCCGGGGTTGCCCAGCATGCCGTTGAACAATGCACCGATGCCATCGGCATCCTGGCCGCTGAAGGCGCCGGTCACCGAGCTCAGGGTGTAATACAGTGACCAGCCACCGATCACGCTATAGAACGACAGGATAAGGAAGGCCCCGAGAATGCCGCTGATGCCCACGATCATCCAGATACGTGGCTGCCCCACTGACTTGGCCAGGTCAGACATGGCATTGGCCGGATTATTCTGGCCACGGCGACCGATCAGCCATTCCGCCACCAGGACCGGTAGCCCCACCAAGGCGATACACAGCAGGTAGACCAGCACGAAGGCAGCGCCACCGCTGTCGCCCACCATGTAGGGAAATTTCCAGATATTGCCCAGGCCGACCGCGGACCCCGTCGCCGCGAGGATGAAGGTCAGCCGGGATGACCATTGTGCGTGGGAGAGTTTCGACATGTTTCACCTTGAGAGTGCGTGTCGTCATCGATCGATCGGATGCAATGACGGCGTTGTGCTTGTAGTCGTCACGTCCGCGGTGCATCGGATCACGAACCACCGCTTTCAAGGGCATGACAGGTGCCGAGCAGGATCGCTGCCAGGACGGCGTCCCGCCACCGTTCGTACAACGTAACGGGAACCTCGAGGGGCGCAGACAAGATCACCCTGGATAAGAGTGAATGCCCGCAATACCCCGTGGCAAGTGACGATCAAGCCGTAAAAATATCCGATCATACGCTTGATGGCCAGCCATCGACATGCCGTGTCGCTTGTCGAAAACGCTCAGAACAGCTCGACCTGCCGCTCTCCGGGAAACTCAGGCAGGAGTGGCGATCCGATCTGTGCGGCAAGGGCATCGTGGAGCCGTCGCGCCATCTGTGGCGCATGTCGATTATCGGCGGTATGCACAAAGAGAAAAGGGGTTATCCCCTGTTTTATCCACAACGCCAACCTGTCGATCCAGGGTTGGAAGTAACGTGCATTGATCTCGGCATCGACATGACCAATGAATCGTACGACAGGAAAATTTCCTGTGGAAATCACGTGTAACGGACGCTTTGGCTTTTCACCCTGAGCCTTGATCATGCCGGGATGGCCCTGTGGCGATGTAGAGAACAGAGGGCGAACATCGAGCATGACACGATTGGCACCTTGACTTATCAACAACCTGTTGAGTTCTTGCTCAGCCGTCCCCTTGTGGAAAAATTCACTGTGGCGAACCTCGACCCCGCAGGGAATGTCGCTTGGCCAGCGTGACAGCAATGCCTGCAGCTTGGGGAGTTCTTCGGCGCCGAAGTCCCGTGGCAACTGAACCATCAACGGGCCAAGCCTTCCTTGCAGGGGCGAGAGCGCCTCGAGAAAGGCGTCGAATGAGGCCTCGATGTCTTCCAGACGACGTTCATGCGTCAAGCTTGACGGCAGCTTGAAGCAGAATCGGAAATCGGCTGGTACCTGGCGAGCCCAGGCCGCCACGGTTTCCGCCTTCGGGGTCCCGCTATAAAAGGTCGTGTTCCCCTCGACGGCAGAAAATATCCTGGCGTAATCGCCGAGATGACCATCCGTGCCTCCATGGGGTGGATACAGGCTGCCCCGCCAGGCATCGTTGGCCCACATCGGCAGCCCCAGGTGAAGTTGTCCGCTCATCGTTGCATGTCCACCCAGGCCCTCGTTGGGATCGATCCTTCTCGGTGCATACACCGAGCGGCATACTATACCGAGCCACCACGCCCTCGATCACCCTTTCCTTTGATGTGCCGGCTTCCCCTCCCGCCATGCCGCCCTTCCCGGGGCTTCATTGGTGCGGCTTTCTGATGGTACAAATTGTCGCACGACACCATATATCCAGATCGTGTGCTATTTTCTTACCATATGTTGTATAATTGAAGGGTCGCTGCCATGGTAGCGACGTGTCGGATTCCGACCAGATGGGTTGTGTTGAAACTGTTTTAAGCGAGAATCTATATCATGTTCATTAAGATTTACAGCTCACCCGATTGCATGCAGTGCCACGCCACCTACCGCGCCCTCGACAAGCAAGGCCTCGACTACACCGTCGTGGACATCAGCAAGGAGCCCGAGGCCGCCAACACTGTCCGGGAACTCGGCTATCGCCAGTTACCCGTGGTGGTCGCCGCTGACGAGCACTGGTCCGGCTTCCGCCCAGAGCGCATTCGTCAGTTGGCCAGCTGACAGCGGAGACAAGCGTGAGCGAATTGGTCTATTTCTCGACGCGATCGGGCAACACACGGCGTTTCGTGGAGAAGCTCGGCTTGCCCGCCCAACGGATACCGTTGAGCCGCGATGAACAGGCCCTGCGCGTGCATCGCCCTTTCGTGCTAGTGGTCCCCACCTATGGCGATGGCGATCCACGCACGGCTGTGCCGGCTCCGGTGATCCGCTTTCTCAACGATGCGCATAACCGCGCTCTGATTCGCGGCGTGGTGGCGGGCGGAAATACCAACTTCGGCAGCGCTTACTGCCTGGCGGGCCACGTCATTGCCCACAAGTGCCAGGTACCGTTGCTTCATCGCTTCGAGCTGATGGGCACCCCCGAGGATGTCGCCAAGGTACGCGAATGCCTGGCCACGGAGATCAACGATGCTGGATGACACCCTGACCCACCCCGACCAAACAGAGGAAAAGGCAATGGCCACCGCCGAGACGCCGAAGGTACTGGACTTTCACGCGCTCAACGCCATGCTCAACCTCTATGACGCCGACGGTCGTCTGCAACTGGAAGCCGACAAGGAAGCGGCGCGTCAGTACTTTCTCCAGCACGTCAACCAGAACACGGTGTTCTTCCACACCCTGGAAGAGAAGCTGGATTACCTGGTCGAGGAAGGCTACTACGAAGGCGATGTGCTCGCGCAGTACGAGGCGAGCTTCGTCAAGTCGTTGTTCGATCAGGCCTATGCCCTGAAGTTTCGCTTCCAGAGCTTCCTCGGCGCCTTCAAGTACTACACCAGCTACACGCTCAAGACCTTCGATGGTCAGCGCTACCTGGAACGCTTCGAGGATCGCGTCTGCATGGTTGCCCTGACCCTGGCCCGCGGCGACAAGGCGCTGGCCCGGACCCTGGTCGACGAGATCCTCCATGGCCGCTTCCAGCCCGCCACTCCGACCTTCCTCAACTGCGGCAAGCGTCAGCGCGGCGAGCTGGTCTCGTGCTTTCTGCTGCGAATCGAGGACAACATGGAATCGATCGGCCGCGCCATCAACTCCGCGCTGCAGTTGTCCAAGCGTGGCGGCGGGGTGGCCTTTTCGCTCAGCAATGTGCGCGAGGCCGGCGCTCCCATCAAGCGCATCGCCAACCAGTCGTCGGGCGTCATCCCGATCATGAAACTGCTGGAAGATGCCTTCTCGTACGCCAACCAGTTGGGCGCACGCCAGGGCGCCGGGGCGGTCTACCTCAATGCGCACCATCCCGACATCCTGCGTTTTCTGGATACCAAGCGCGAGAATGCCGACGAAAAGATCCGTATCAAGACACTGTCGCTTGGGGTCGTGATTCCCGACATCACGTTCGAGCTGGCCAAGCGCAACGAGTCGATGTACCTGTTCTCGCCCTATGATGTCGAACGTGTCTATGGCGTGCCCTTCGGCGATATCAGCGTGACCGAGAAGTACCAGGAAATGGTCGACGATGCGCGCATCCGCAAGACCAAGACCAATGCCCGGGAACTCTTCCAGACACTCGCCGAACTGCAGTTCGAGTCCGGCTACCCCTATGTGCTGTTCGAGGATACCGCCAACCGCGACAATCCCATCGCCGGGCGCATCAACATGAGCAACCTGTGTTCGGAGATCCTGCAGGTCAATTCGCCCAGTGTGTACGACGATGATCTGGGGTATCGCCAAACCGGCGAGGATATCTCTTGCAACCTGGGCTCGCTCAACATCGCGCGGGTCATGGACTCGCCGGATTTCGGCGCCAGTGTCGAAACCGCCGTGCGTGCGCTGAGCGCGGTCTCCGAGATGAGCGATATCCGTTCGGTCCCCTCGATCGCCGAGGCCAATGCCCGCTCCCATGCCATCGGCCTGGGGCAGATGAACCTGCACGGTTTCCTGGCCCGCGAGCACATCCATTACGGTTCCGAAGAAGGTCTGGATTTCACCAACCTCTATTTCTACACCGTTACCTATCATGCCGTACGCGCCTCGAACCGGCTGGCCATCGAGCGCGGCGAGAGCTTCGCCGGCTTCGAGGACTCGGCCTACGCCAGCGGCAGCTACTTCGACAAGTACACCGACCGCGAGTGGCAACCCAGAACTCAGCGGGTCCGCGAGCTGTTCGACAAGGCCGGCATCCGGATACCCACGCGCGAGGACTGGCGCGAGCTCAAGGCCTCGGTCATGCGCCACGGCCTGTTCAACCGCAACCTGCAGGCGGTACCGCCGACCGGCTCGATTTCCTACATCAATCACGCCACCTCGAGCATTCACCCGGTAGTGTCGAAGATCGAGATCCGCAAGGAAGGCAAGCTGGGCCGCGTCTACTATCCGGCTCCCTACTTGAACGATGACAACCAGGACTACTATCGCGACGCCTACGAGATCGGTCCCGAGAAGATCATCGATACCTATGCCGAAGCCACCCAGCACGTCGATCAGGGCCTGTCGCTGACACTGTTCTTCCGCGATACCGCCACCACGCGGGACATCAATCGCGCCCAGATCTATGCCTGGCGCAAGGGCATCAAGACGATCTACTACGTTCGGCTGCGCCAGGCGGCCCTGGAAGGCACGGAGGTGGAAGGGTGTGTGTCCTGCACCCTCTGAGAGAGCTTTGACAAACTCTCGATGACAGTCGGCGCCGGAGGCAAGGCCTCGCTTCGCCTTGTCCCCGGAAAGCCGCCTCCTGATGGTTTTTTACTTCTCTCGGGGCGCTACCACGCCTCGCATGACAACCGGATGAGATGAACGCCATGACCGCTCGACTGAAACGCGTCGATGCCATCAACTGGAACCGCCTCCAGGACGACAAGGACCTCGAGGTCTGGAACCGGCTCACCAGCAACTTCTGGCTGCCGGAAAAGATTCCACTGTCCAACGACGTGCCATCGTGGAATACCCTCAGCGAACGCGAGCAGCAACTGACCATCCGGGTCTTCACCGGCCTGACGCTGCTCGACACCATCCAGGGCACGATCGGCGCACCGGTGTTGATCAATGATGCCGTGACGCCTCATGAAGAGGCCGTGTTCACCAACATCAGCTTCATGGAATCAGTGCATGCGCGTTCCTACAGCTCGATCTTCTCGACGCTGTGCGCGACCCGCGATGTCGACGACGCCTATCGCTGGAGCGAGGAAAACCCGCACCTGCAGAACAAGGCGGAACTGATCCTGGAACGTTATCGCACCGACGATCCGCTGATGCGCAAGGTCGCCAGCGTGTTCCTCGAGTCCTTCCTGTTCTACTCGGGGTTCTACCTGCCGATGTACTGGTCGAGCCGCGGCAAGCTGACCAATACCGCCGACCTGATTCGCCTGATCATCCGCGATGAAGCGGTGCATGGCTATTACATCGGCTACAAGTTCCAGCTCGCCCTGGAGAAGGAATCCGCCGAGCGCCAGCGCCAGATCAAGGACACCACCTACGATCTGCTGCTCGACCTCTACGACAACGAGGTTCAGTACACCGAGTCTCTCTACGACGACGTCGGCCTGACCGAGGACGTCAAGGCATTCTTGCACTACAACGCCAACAAGGCGTTGATGAACCTGGGATATGAAGCGCTGTTCCCGAACGCCACCGAGGCCGTCGACCCGGCCATCCTGGCCGCACTCTCGCCGGGTGCCGAAGAGAATCACGACTTCTTCTCGGGCTCCGGTTCCTCCTATGTGATCGGCCGTACCGAGCGGACAGAGGACGAAGACTGGGCCTTTTAACCCTCACGGTGACGGAAGGCTCTTCACCAAAATAGTAACGCCGGGGCTTCTACCCCGGCGTTCTTGCATGAGGAACCCCCAATACCGCGTTGGCCATGCGACCAGGCTCGGCCTACTCCACCGTGACGGACTTGGCCAAGTTACGGGGCTGATCCACGTCAGTGCCCTTGAGCACCGCGACATGGTAGGACAACAGCTGCAGCGGCAGGGTGTAGAGAATCGGCGCCAGCGCATCTTCGATGGGTGGCAGGTGCAGCACCCGGATACCATCATCGTTGGCCAGGCCGACGCCTTCGTCGGCAAAGACGAAGAGTTCGCCACCACGCGCCCTGACCTCCTGGAGATTCGACTTCAGCTTATCGAGCAACTCGTCATTGGGCGCCACCGAGATTACCGGCATGTCGCTGTCGACCAGCGCCAGGGGGCCATGCTTGAGCTCTCCCGCCGGGTAGGCCTCGGCGTGGATATAGGAAATTTCCTTGAGCTTGAGCGCCCCTTCCAGCGCCACCGGGAAGTGGGCACCACGGCCGAGGAAGAGAGCATGGTGCTTCTCGGCGAAGGCCGTGGATAAGTCTTCGATCTCCGCATCCAGCGCCAGGACCCGCTCGACCCGCGCAGGAAGACCGCGCAAGGCCTCGACCAGGCTCGCCTGTTCCTCGGCATCCTGGCCATGAACGCGGCCGAGGGCCAGGGTCAGCAACATCAAGGCAGTCAACTGGGTAGTGAAAGCCTTGGTCGAGGCCACACCGATCTCCGGTCCGGCTCGGGTCATCAGTGTCAGGTCGGACTCCCGTGCCAGGGAGCTGCCCGGCACGTTGCAGATCGCCAGGCTGCCCAGGTAATTCCTTGCCTTGGCAAAACGCAGTGCCGCCAGGGTATCGGCAGTCTCGCCGGATTGGGAAAGCGTCACGAACAGCGTGTTCTCGGGCACCACCACGCGGCGATAGCGATACTCGGAGGCGACCTCCACCTGTACCGGTATGCCGGCATAACGCTCGAGCCAGTAGCGGGCCACGAGACCGGCATGATAGCTGGTTCCGCAGGCCACCAGATGGATCTGGGCAACCTGTGCCAACAACGCCTCGGCATCGGGTCCGAAACTTTCCACCAGCACCGAGCGATCGCCGAGCCGCCCCTCTAGGGTCTCGGCAATGACCGCCGGCTGCTCGTGGATTTCCTTGAGCATGAAATGGCGATACTCGCCCTTGCTGGCACTGCCATCACCATGCTCGAAGGTCCGGACCTCGCGCTCGACGGCCTGTCCCGAGGCATCGAAGATCTCGATACCACCGCCAGCAGAGAGCCGTACCGCATCGCCCTCCTCAAGGTAGATGAAGCGATCGGTGACCTGCAGCAGAGCCAACGGATCCGAGGCCAGGAAGGCTTCCTCGATCCCGACCCCGACCACCAGGGGACTGCCCTGGCGCGCACCGATCACCACGTCCGGCTCGTCGGCATGGATCACCCCCAGGGCATAGGCGCCATCGAGTCGCGCGATCACGCGCTGTACCGCCGTCAGCAGATCCCTCGAACGGGCTTCGCGCTCGATCAGATGCGCAATGACCTCGGTATCGGTCTGGGAGGTGAAGTCGTAACCGGCACTCTCCAGCTCGGCACGCAGGGACTCATGGTTCTCGATGATGCCATTGTGCACCACCGCCAGACGCTCACCCGACTGGTGGGGATGGGCATTTTCCTCGCTGGGACGCCCATGGGTCGCCCAGCGGGTATGCGCGATGCCGCTGTAACCACTGAGCGGTGACGCCTCCAGCTTTTCCTCGAGCGCCGCGACCTTGCCCAGGGCACGGCGTCGCTGCAGGCGCCCGTCGGGGCCCCGCACGACCATGCCTGCCGAATCATAACCGCGATACTCCAGGCGCTTGAGCCCCTCTCGCAGGATGCCTTGCACATTGCGTTGCGCCACGGCGCCGACGATGCCGCACATAACTTCTCCTCAATCATCCCTGCGCTTGTCGGGACGTTTCCAGTCAGCCTTGCTGATCACCCTCGACCGCTCGACCGCCAGGGTATTGTCAGAAACATCGCGATCAATGGTGGAACCGGCCCCCACGGTGGCTCCCTTGCCCACGCTGACGGGAGCCACGAGGGCGGTGTTGGAACCGATGAAGGCATCATCATCGATCTCGGTGCGGTGCTTGTTGGCGCCGTCGTAATTGCAGGTGATGGTCCCCGCTCCCACGTTGACACCCCGCCCGAGGCGAGCGTCGCCGACATAGCTCAAGTGGTTGATCTTGGAGCCTTCGCCGACCTCGGCATTCTTGGTCTCGACGAAATTGCCGATCCTGGCGCCGACCGCCAGGCGAGTCCCCGGACGCAGGCGAGCAAAGGGCCCGAGCCGATTGTGGCCAGCCACCACGGCCCCCTCGACGACACTATGGGATTCGATGATCGTCTCGGCACCAATATGGCTGTCGCGAATCACGCAGTGTGGGCCGACGCGCACCCCTTCTCCCAGTTCGACGTCTCCCTCGAAGATACAGCCGACATCGATCTCGACATCATGGCCGCACTTGAGGCTACCCCGGACATCCAGACGCGACGGGTCGCGCAGGGCCACGCCCTGTGCCATCAACGACTCGGCAATGTCGCTCTGCAGGACGCGCTCCAGCCGGGCCATCTGGCTGCGGTCGTTGACCCCTTCCACCTCGACCGGTCGCGATGGCTGGGCAGTGGTCACCTTCACACCCTCGGCAGCAGCCATGGCGATGACATCGGTGAGATAGTATTCGCCCTGAGCGTTCTCGGCCGACAGACGAGGCAACCAGCGGTGCAGCTGGGCGGCGGTCATGGCCATGATGCCGGTATTGCACTCACGTACCGCACGTTGCTGTTCATCGGCATCCTTCTGTTCGACGATGGCCACTGCCTCGCCGGCCTCGTCACGCAGGATCCGCCCATAACCCGTGGGATCCTCCAGGGTCACCGTCAATAGCCCCATGTGCTGTTCATCGACAGGCGCCAGCAGAGCACGCAGCGTATCGCGCCGGATCAAGGGAACATCACCATAGAGCACCAGCACCTTGCCATCACCGAGTCCATCGAGTGCCTGGGCGACGGCATGGCCGGTACCCTTCTGCTCGGCCTGCATGACGAAATGTACCGGACACTCAGCCAACGCCTCGCGCAACCGTTCGGCGCCATGTCCGACCACCACGTGGGTCCGTTCGGCCTCGAGTCCCGAGGTGGTATCGAGTATATGGCGCACCATCGGCTTGCCGGCCAGCGGGTGCAGTACCTTGGGCAGTGAAGAGCGCATGCGCGTCCCCTTGCCCGCCGCGAGTATCACCACATCGAGGGTCATCGTGACTCCTTGTCCACTCATCAGATCCGGTTCATTCTAGGCGTCGGCCATGTCACTGGCCATCTGGTTCTTTCCCTTGCCTTCATCGGCGGCCATGCTTGCGTTGTCGGAGGCCTTCACCACCTCGATTCCCAGCCTGTCGACCAGGTCTTGGCCGAAGTGTGCCGCAAAGGCGGGGCTTGCCAGACTCTGCCAGCCATCTCCCTGACGCACCAGCATCAACACCGCAAGGTCGTGTCGCTGGGCCAAGGTCATGCCCTCACGCTCGCCGAGCACCGTCATGGCCGTGGCCCAGGCATCGGCCCGGGCATTGGAAGGATCAATGATCGTCACCGAGGCAAGACGATGCTGGATCGGTCGGCCGGTACGCGGATCGATGGTATGCGAGTAGCGACGTCCATCCGCCTCGAAGTAATTGCGGTAGTCGCCCGAGGTGGCCACCGAGGTGTCCTCCAGGGGCAAAACGTGCTCCGCCTGGGGGCGGCCATTGCGCGGTACTTCGACACCGATGCGCCAAGGCTCGTCCGCTCCATCGCGATGGCCATCCACCTTGACCTCGCCTCCCAGATTGACCAGGTAGTTCTCCACCCCTTGATCGGCCAGATAGGCCGCGACACGGTCAGTGGCATACCCCTTGGCCACGCCGGAAAGATCGACGAAGACATCCTTCAAACGCCGTGCACGATTCGAGGCCACATCGAGCTCCAGCGTCTCCATGCCGACCTCGGCAAGACGCTGCTCGATGAGGGCATCGGAGGGCACTTCCTCGGGACGTGCCTCGGGACCGAAACTCCACAGGTTGACCAGCCCACCCACGGTGACATCGAAGGCACCGCCACTGGCTTCGCCCACTGACCGGGCGATATCCATCACGTGGATCAGCGGTGCAGAAAGCGTCTGCCACTCATCCACCGGCGACTTGTTGAAAGCCACCAGTTCGGCGTCATCGCGATAGGTCGACATCGAGGCGTCCACCGCCTCCAGTTCGTCGAGAATGCCCTGCTCCAGTGCATCACGACGCTCGGCAGTGATCGGATCGGCAATGGTCACCTGATAGAAGGTACCGAAGATATCGCCCTGCAAGGTGACGGGCGCTTCCAGCTTCCGTTCCGAGCAACCGGCCAGCAAGATGGCCAGCAGCATTATCAGGAAAGCCAGGTAACGTTTGGAAAGTGACATGACAAAACTCCAGAAGGAACCTAACCAGCGAACAGGATGAGCGCCGGGGACAAGGCAGAGCGAGGGTCATCCGCCAGGGAGTGACGGATGTAGCGCCCAGGGATGGGTTTACAGCGCCCTCGCGAAGACTTGTCGCCGGAACAGCTTATCCTATCTCCGGCTCGATGAAGTACTGACTCATCCAAACAGCCAGATCAGGGCAAACCCCAGAATGAGACGATAGATCACGAAGGGCTGCATCCCGATTCGCTTGATGAAGGCCAGAAAGAAGTGGATACACAGGTAGGCACTGATCCCCGACAGCACTGCCCCCACCAGCATGGCTATCCAGTCTACCGGCAACGGTGAACGGATCAGCTCCAGCGCTTCGAGCCCCCCGGCCAGCACGATCACCGGAATCGACAACAGGAAGGAAAAGCGTGCCGCGGCTTCCCGGGTCAGCCCCAGCATCAGTGCAGCGGTCATGGTGATACCGGAACGCGAGGTGCCGGGAATCAACGCCAGGGCCTGCGCCAGTCCGATCCACAATGCATCGCGCCAGCCCATCCGATACTCGTTGCGCCGGCCACGATGACGCCAGTCGACGTAGCCGAGCACCACACCGAAGACGATCAGGCCGCCGGCCAACACCAACGGAGAACGCATCGCGTCCTCGATGACATCCTTGAATGCCAGGCCAACCACACAGACCGGAATCGTCGCCAGCACCACCCACCAGGCCAGGCGAGCGTCCTCATCGGTGCCGCGACCGGCCAGACTGCCGCACCAGCTTTTCGTCATGGCCGTGAGCTCGTCGCGAAAATACAGCACCACTGCCGTCAAGCTGCCGAGATGCAGTGCCACATCAAACGCCAATCCCTGGTCCGGCCAGTCGGTCAACACCGGAACCAGGATCAGATGAGCGGAACTGGAAACCGGCAGGAACTCGGTCAGTCCCTGGACAATGGAAAGCAGAACGATCTGTAGCCAATCCATGAGGCACTCTATCTCAGGGTGGGAAGCGTCGCCCGCGGGCAATCGGGGCTTGAGGATACACATCCCACCTCCCACTGTCCGCCCTATCAGCCACCAGAAAGGATCAAGGTGGCAAAACTGAAGTAGATCAACACGCCGGACGCATCGATCAAGGTGGTGACCAAGGGCGCCGAGGCAGTTGCCGGATCCCAGCCGAACCGATCAAGCACGAAAGGCAGGCACATGCCGAGCAGACTGCCGAACAGCACGATCGAGATCATGCTCACCGCCACCACCAGCGCCACCGCTTCACCGCCGCGCATCACGCCGATCGGCGCCACCGCCAGGGCCATGGTCAGCCCCAGCGACCCCGCGACCAGCAGCTCGCGTCCCAGCAGCTTGCCCCAGTCACGAACCCCGACATCCCCGGTCGCCATGCCCCGCACCATCAGGGTCGCGGCCTGAGCGCCGGCGTTGCCGCCACTGCCGATCAACAGCGGCAGGAAGAACACCAGGGCGACCTGAGCGGCGATGGTCTCCTCAAAGTGCGCGATGCCGGCTCCCGACAGCAGATTGCCGAATACCAGCAGCACCAGCCAGGTCACTCGCTTGCGATAGAGGCTGAGCAGAGGGACTCGACTGACACCGTCTTCAAGCTGGCCGATGGACATCCCCTTGTGGATATCTTCGGTGGCCTCGGACTCGACCACGTCCAGCGCATCATCGTGAGTGACAATACCGACCAGCCGATGTTCCTCGTCGACCACCGGCACCGCCAGCATGTCGTAACGCGCCACGAGCCGGGCCACCTCTTCCTGGGGCGTATCCACGGTGGCGTGAATGACATCACGGATCATCAACTCATCGACCCGAGCCCCGGGGCGGGCCACCATCAACTGGCGCAACGACATGGTGCCGGCCGGGCGACCCTCGGCATCCAGCACATAGAGCTGATAGACCGTCTCCGCGTCAGGTGCGGTCTGACGGACACGCATCATCGCCCGCGAGACGGTCATGCCCATGGGAATCGCCACATAGTCGGACGTCATCAAGGCCCCGGCAGTTCCCTCCTCGTAACTGGCCAGGCGCATGAGTTCTTCCCGTTCCCGGTGTGCCATGCGGCGCAGGAGAACCTCGCGGCGATCCTCGCCGAGTACCTTGAACAGGTCGGCTCGCTCGTCGGCCCCCATCTCCTCGAGCACTGCCTGCAACTTGTCATCGCGCATGGCAGCCGTGAAGGTGAGCTGTTCCTCGCCATGCAAATGGCCAAGCACGCTGGCCTGGCGTTCCAGAGGCAGGCTATCCAGCAAGGCTCGGCCGCGCAGCTCATCATCCTGATCGAGCAGTTCCTGCAGAATCTCGGCGATATCCGCCGAACGCAGTTCGGGCAACTGGGCGTTCAGCTGCCCCTGATCGTCCATTTCCAGAGCATGGAGCAGTTCTTCCTTGTGTTGCTCGAGGGACTCGCTGAGTGGCATGGATAGTGTCTCCGTCGGCACGACACGATACGAACACGAAAACGCCTCCCGAAATGAATCCGGGAGGCGCCCTCGTCAATCACGCTCGGCGTGGCGCTGGCGTCAGCCGCGACCCGCCTTGCGACGCAGCTGCTGGATGGTACGCAACTGGGCCATGGCTTCGGCCAACTCGGCCGCGGCGCGAGTATAGTCCAGCTCCGCGGTCTTGTCGTTCATGGCCTGAAGCGCCTCCTGGCGGGCCTTCTCGGCGGCGGCCTCGTCAAGATCATCGGCACGCACGGCGGTATCGGCCAGCACGGTGACCACATCGGGCTGCACCTCGAGGAAGCCCCCCGAGACGTAGAAGTGATCCTCCTCACCCCCGCCTCGGACGATACGTACCGGCCCGGGCGCCAACTCGGTCAGCAGCGGCGTGTGGCCACCGAGGATACCGAGATCCCCCATGCAGCCGGCCGCCACGACCTGCTCGGCTTCGCCGGAGTAGATCGACGCCTCGGCGCTGACGACCTCGCATCTGATGCTTTTCGTCATGATGACGTCTCCCAGGTGGAGGGATTACTTCATCTGGTTGGCTTTCTCGACGGCCTCGTCGATGGTGCCGACCATGTAGAAGGCCTGCTCCGGCAGCTCGTCGTACTCGCCGTCGAGGATACCCTGGAACCCGCGGATAGTCTCCTTGAGAGAGACATACTTGCCGGGAGAACCGGTGAACACCTCGGCAACGAAGAACGGCTGCGACAGGAAGCGCTGGATCTTGCGCGCCCGAGCCACGGAAAGCTTGTCCTCGTCGGACAGCTCGTCCATGCCCAGGATGGCAATGATGTCCTTGAGCTCCTTGTAGCGCTGCAGCACGCCCTGTACACCACGAGCGACCTTGTAGTGCTCCTCGCCGATGACCAGCGGATCCAGCTGACGAGAGGTGGAATCCAGCGGGTCGATGGCCGGGTAGATACCCAGCTCGGCGATAGAACGCGCCAGTACCACGGTGGCGTCAAGGTGCGAGAAGGTGGTCGCCGGCGACGGGTCGGTCAGGTCGTCCGCGGGAACGTAGACCGCCTGCACGGACGTGATGGAGCCCGTCTTGGTGGAGGTGATGCGCTCCTGCAGGACACCCATCTCCTCGGCCAGAGTCGGCTGATAGCCCACCGCGGACGGCATGCGGCCCAGCAGTGCGGACACCTCGGTACCGGCCAGGGTGTAACGGTAGATGTTGTCGACGAACAGCAGCACGTCGCGGCCTTCATCGCGGAACTTCTCGGCGATGGTCAGACCGGTCAGCGCCACGCGCAGGCGGTTGCCCGGCGGCTCGTTCATCTGGCCGTAGACCAGGGAGACCTTGTCGAGAACGTTGGACTCCTGCATCTCGTGATAGAAGTCGTTGCCCTCACGGGTCCGCTCACCGACACCGGCAAAGACGGAGTAACCGCTGTGCTCGGTGGCGATGTTGCGGATCAGCTCCATCATGTTGACGGTCTTGCCGACGCCGGCGCCGCCGAACAGGCCGACCTTGCCGCCCTTGGCGAAGGGACAGACCAGGTCGATGACCTTGATGCCGGTCTCCAGCAGCTCTTCGGTGGCCGCCTGATCCGCGTAGCCGGGCGCCTTGCGGTGGATCGGCATGCGCTCTTGCTCACCGATCTCGCCAGCCTCGTCGATCGGCTCGCCCAGCACGTTCATGATGCGGCCCAGTGTCTCCTTGCCTACCGGCACAGAAATGGCGGCACCGGTGTTGTCGATCTCGAGACCGCGTTTGAGCCCCTCGGTGGAGCCCATGGCGATGGTGCGCACCACGCCGTCGCCCAGCTGCTGCTGGACCTCAAGGATGGTCTCACTGTTCGAGACCGTCAGCGCGTCGTAGACCTTGGGCACTTCGTCCCGCGGAAACTCTACGTCAATCACCGCGCCGATGATTTGTACGATACGTCCGCTCATCTTGGTTCCTCTCAAAGTACCTGCAAATGAAACCTGTATGCCTGGCGCTATACGGCGGCGGCGCCACCGACGATCTCGGAAATTTCCTGGGTAATGGCCGCTTGACGGGCCTTGTTGTACACCAGTTCCAGGTCGTCGATCAGGTTGCCGGCGTTGTCGGTGGCACTCTTCATCGCGATCATGCGTGCGGCCTGCTCGCAGGCCACGTTCTCGACCACCGCCTGATAGACCTGCGCCTCGACGAAGCGCACGAGCAGGCTATCCAGTAGCGCCTTGGCATCCGGCTCATACAGGTAGTCCCAGCTACTGGGACGCTCGAATTCCTCGTCGTCCTGCGCCTCGGTACCCATGTCGGTAGACAGCGGCAACAGCTGACGGACCACCGGTTTCTGGGTCATGGTGTTGACGAATTCGTTGAACACCACATAAAGGCGGTCCAGCTTGCCCTCGTCGTAGGCATCCAGCATCACCTTGACGCTGCCGATCAGATCCTCGGCCCGGGGCGCCTCGCCCAGCCCGCTCTTGGCCGCCACGAGGTTACCGCCGTACTTGCGGAAGAACGTGCTCGCCTTGCTGCCAAGCGTGCAGAAATCAAGCTCTGCCCCCTGGTCATGCCAGGCCTTGGCTTCCTTGACGACGGACTTGAACAGGTTGACGTTCAAGCCACCGCACAGTCCGCGGTCGCTGGACACCACGATGAAACCGACACGCTTGACCTCGCGCTCTTCCATCCACGGATGCTTGTATTCCGGGTTGGCATCGGCGAGATGGCCCACGACCTTGCGGATCTGCTTGGCGTAGGGCTGGCTGGCCCGCATGCGGTCCTGCGCCTTGCGCATCTTCGACGCAGCGACCATTTCCATGGCGCTGGTGATCTTCTGCGTGTTCTTGATACTCCCGATCTGGGAGCGAATCTCTTTTGCGGCTGCCATAGCGATCTACCCTTGTTCGTGGACTCAGAAAGCTCCATGGCCCGCTCCGAAGAGCGGGCCGGCGGATTACCAGCTCTGAGTCGCCTTGAACTTGTCGAGACCTTCCTTCAAGCCGCTCTTGATCTCGTCGCTGTAGTCGCCACTCTGGTTGATCTTGTCGAGCAGTTCGGCGTACTCGGACTTCATGAAGTCCTGCAAGGCACGCTCGAAATCAAGTACCTTCTTGACCTCGACATCTTCCAGATAGCCTTCGTTGGCGGCATACAGGGAAACGGCCATTTCGGCCACGGACATCGGCGCGTACTGATGCTGCTTCATCAGCTCGGTGACCCGCTGGCCGTGCTCCAGCTGCTTGCGGGTGGCCTCATCCAGATCGGAAGCGAACTGGGCGAAGGCCGCCAGCTCACGATACTGGGCCAGGGCCAGACGCACGCTGCCGCCGAGCTTCTTGATGATCTTGGTCTGCGCCGAGCCACCCACGCGGGATACCGACAGGCCGGCGTTGATCGCCGGACGGACGCCCGAGTTGAACAGATCGGTTTCCAGGAAGATCTGACCGTCGGTGATGGAGATCACGTTGGTCGGTACGAACGCGGAGACGTCGCCGCCCTGGGTCTCGATGATCGGCAGCGCGGTCAATGAACCGGTCTTGCCCTTCACCTCGCCGTTAGTGGCCTTCTCGACATAATCGGCATTCACGCGAGCGGCACGCTCGAGCAGGCGCGAGTGGAGGTAGAAGACATCACCCGGGAAGGCCTCGCGGCCCGGCGGACGACGCAGCAACAGGGAAACCTGACGATAGGCCACGGCCTGCTTGGAGAGATCGTCATAGACGATCAGGGCGTCTTCACCGCGATCGCGGAAGTACTCGCCCATGGTGCAGCCGGAATAGGCCGCGAGGAACTGCATCGGGGCCGGATCGGCGGCGCCGGCGGCAACCACGATGGTGTGCTCCATGGCGCCATGCTCTTCGAGCTTGCGCACCACGTTGGCAATCGTCGACTGCTTCTGACCGATGGCCACGTAGACGCAGGTGACGTCTTTGCCCTTCTGGTTGATGATGGCATCGATGGCGATGGCGGACTTGCCGATCTGGCGGTCACCGATGATCAGCTCACGCTGACCACGACCGATCGGCACCATGGAATCGATCGACTTGAAGCCGGTCTGGATCGGCTCGTCGACGGACTGACGGGTGATGACGCCCGGTGCCACCTTCTCGACCGCATCGGTCTTGTCGGTGCCCAGCTCACCCTTGCCATCGATCGGGTTGCCCAGGGCATCGACCACGCGACCACGCAGTTCCGGGCCTACCGGCACTTCAAGGATGCGCCCGGTGCACTGGGCGGTCATGCCCTCTTCGAGCTGCAGATAATCCCCCAGTACCACGGCGCCGACATTGTCGCGCTCGAGGTTCAGCGTCATGCCATAGATGCCGCCGGGGAACTCGATCATCTCGCCGAACATCGCGTCGGCAAGACCGTGGATCTGCACGATACCGTCAGACACGCTGACGATGGTGCCCTGATTGCGGGCTTCGGATGCGACATCCAGCTTCTCGATACGCTGCTTGATGATGTCGCTGATCTCGGAAGGATTCAGTTGCTGCATGCCATGTCCCTCAGACTCAGGCGGAAAGGGCCTCACGGAGGCGATTCAGTCGACCACGCACCGATCCGTCGATGACGGTATCGCCGGCACGCAGGACAACGCCGCCCAGAAGGCTGCTATCCACCTGAGTGGTAATGGAGATTTCGCGGTTCAAACGCTTGGCCAGCGCACTCGCGAGCGTTTGTTGCTGCGCGTCGTCCAGCGGGAAGGCGGAGACGATGTCCACGTCCATACGCTCCTCCTGCTGGGCCTTGAGCAGTGCGAACTGCTCGGCGATGGCCGGCAGAGCCGCCAGGCGGCCCTTCTGACCGACCTGGAAAAGGAAGTTGCGCAGCTCGTCGTTCACGGCATCACCGCAGATATCGACGAGCAGGTCCACCTTCTGCGCGCTGGTCAGCCGCGGGTTGCCGAGCACCTGCCGACGCAGGTCATCGTTGCCGACGGCCTGCGCCACGCTGTCGAGCATGCCGGCCCAGTCTTCGAGTGCTTGGTGTTCAGTGGCGTACTCGAAGACTGCCTTGGCATAGGGGCGAGCGACAGTTGACAGTTGCGCCATGGGTCACCTCCTCAAAGCTCTTCAGCGAGTTTGTCGACGAGCTTCGCGTGCTGCTTCTCGTCAATGGAGGATTCCAGAATGCGCTCTGCCCCCACGATAGCGAGCCGCGATACCTGTCCACGCAGCTCTTCCTTCGCGCGGTTGACTTCCTGATCTATCTCGGTCTTGGCATTGGCGATCATGCGCTCGCCTTCTTGGCGGGCCTGCTCACGTGCCTCGTCGATCATCTGGTTGGACCGCTTATGGGCGTTTTCCAGAATCTCAGCCGCCTGCTCCTTGCTCTCACGCAGCGTCTCCTCGGCCTGTTGCTCGGCCAATTCGAGGTCACGTGCAGCACGGCTCGCAGCGTCCAGGCCATCGGCGATCTTTTTCTGGCGCTCGTGAAGCGCATTGTTGATCGGTGGCCACACGTACTTTATGCAAAACCAGACAAAGATCGCGAAGGCGATCATTTGTCCGATAAGCGTCATGTTGATATTCACAAGGACGTACCTCTGACAGATTCGTGGCGACCGGAAACAAGCAAACCGAGCGCAGCGCGCTCGGTGTGCAATTCGTTAGCCGGCAACAACGAAGATCAGGTACATCGCGATACCCACACCGATCATCGGCACGGCGTCCAGCAGGCCAGCCATCAGGAAGGTCTTGGTCTGCAGCTGGTTGGCCAGCTCCGGCTGACGGGCAGTCGTCTCGAGCAACTTGCCCCCCAGCAGTGCGAAGCCGATACCAGTGCCCAGAGCGCCCAGACCGATCATGAGAGAGGCGGCGATGTAGACGAGTTCCATGGTGATACTCCTATCGAGTTGAGGTTAAGGTTCAAGGGTTTATCAGATGCTGCGTGATTCAGTGATGCTCATGGGCCGCATTCAGGTAGACCACCGTCAGGACGGTAAAGATGAATGCCTGTAGGGTGATGACCAGGATATGGAAGATGGCCCAGGGAACGTTGAGCGTCCAGGTAACCCAGAACGGCAACAGAGCAATCAGGATGAAGATCACCTCGCCTGCGAACATGTTGCCGAAGAGTCGCAGCCCCAGACTGAGCGGCTTGACGAGCAAGCTGATGATTTCCATCACCAGGTTGAAGGGGATCAATAACCAATGGTTGAAGGGCGTCAGTGAAAGCTCCTTGGCAAAGCCGCCGAGTCCCTTGACCTTGATGCTGTAGTAGATGATCAGGCAGAACACGCCCAGCGCCATGCCCAGGGTGGCATTAGGATCGGTAGTAGGCACCAGCTTCATGTATTCGACCCCGAGACGGGCGAACAACGCAGGGGCCAGATCGACTGGCACGAGCTTGAGCAGGTTCATCAGGAAGATCCAGACAAACAGCGTCAATGCCAGCGGGCCAATCAGGGAGTTCTTGCCATGGAAAGCGCCACGCACGGTGCCTTCGATGAACTCGAAGACCATTTCGATGGCGTTCTGCAGCTTGCCCGGCACCCCGGTGGTAGCGGCCTTGCCCACCTTTCTGAACAGCCAGATGAACAACACCCCCATGGCCAGCGACCAGCCCATGGTATCCAGGTGGATAGCCCAGAAGCCCATTTCCTGGGCCTCGGTGCTGGAGTGCGCGATGGACCAACCGTTCTCGGGGTGGTAGCCGTATGTCAGATTCTGCAGGTGATGCTGAATATACTCCGTGGGAGTCGGGTTGTTGCCTGCCATGAGCTGCCTCGATTTCAGTTGGGTGATGGTCGTGTGCCCAGCACGGCGGCCAGACAGTGAACGAACAGCATCACCACATAAGCGCCAAAGAAGAAAGCATGATTTGAGGGGGGCACTGCGACGAACACCACGGTCAAAAGAGCCACCGTCAAACCAAACTTGCCGGCTTCCGCTCGATAGAAGCCACTCACGATGTTCTTGGCGTGACGTCCTCCCCGATAGCGGAAGGCTCGCCAGGCAAAAAAGGCATTGGGCAAGAAGGCCACGACCCCGCCCACGAAAGCTGAGTAGGCGCTGGGACTTCCTCCCGACAAGGCGCCAACCCCCGTCATCATGACTATCACGACCAATTGTGCAAGTAACAGTCGCCAAATGCCGGGGCGCTTGATCCTGGCTGCCATGAGGTCTCCGTTTATCAACCTTGTCGTGGCACCCAGGCCGCCTCAATGACCACCGCGTCCGACAACGTCGGCGGTCCGGCGCGATTATAGGGAAGCGACCCGTCGGCTTCAACCGGATAAGGGGCGAATATGCGCGATATCGCGCTAGCTTACGACTAAAAGTCGATGAAAAAGCGCGAACTTCTTTAGCCTGCTAAATGGCGTCCACGCCTCAACGTATGTGTTCGAGAATGCCATCCAGCTCTTCGAGACTGGCATAGCGGATGGTCACTCGTCCCTTGCCGCTCTGGCCATGCTGGATTTTCACCGGTGCGCCGAGCAGCTCGCCCAGGCGGGACTCCAGCCTGGCCACATCCGGGCTCGGCTCGGCCTTCTCGGCCTTCTTGCGTCCTCCGGAGGCCAGTTGCTTCACCAAGGCCTCGGTGGCACGCACCGTCAGATCCTTGTTGACCACCTCATGCGCGGCCTTGCGCTGCTTGGCGCCGGACAGCGCCAGGAGTGCGCGAGCATGTCCCATGTCGAGATCGCCCCGCTCGAGCAAGGTCTGCACCTCGGGGTCCAGCGACAACAGACGCAGCAGATTGGCCACCTGGGCCCGTGAACGGCCGACGGCGTCAGCGGCCTGTTGCTGCGTCAGCTCGAACTCGTCGAGCAGGCGCTTCATGGCCATGGCTTCTTCGACCGGGTTGAGGCTCTCGCGCTGGATGTTCTCGATCAACGCCAGAGCCAGGGCCACTTCGTCGGAGACCTCGCGGATCACCGCCGGGATGACATCGAGCTCCGCCAGCTGGGCCGCCCGCCAGCGACGTTCGCCGGCAACGATCTCGTAGCGCTCCTCGTCGATGGGACGCACCACGATCGGCTGCATGACCCCCTGGGCACGAATCGAGTCGGCCAGTTCTTCCAGTGCCTCGGGCTGAATGTCACGACGTGGCTGGTAGCGGCCTCGCGTCAGCTGACCAAGCGGCAGGCGTTCGAGTCGTTCCTCCGATCCCGGCAGTGCCTGGGCGCCACCGTCGCGTTCGGCTCCCTCCAGTGACGTATCGACCTCGGGCAGATCAAGGCTGTCACGGCGTCGAGCGTTGGCGCCGATCAAGGCATCCAGGCCACGTCCCAGGGCGCGTTGTTTGCGCGTCATCGAGCTTCCCTCATTTCCAGGGCTATACGGTTACAACGACAGGCGACGAATCAATTCCTTGGCCAGCACCCGATGGGCCTGGCTGCCTCGCGAGAAACGAGCGTACTTGGTCACCGGCAGGCCATGGCTCGGCGCCTCGGCGACCCGCACGTTACGCGGGATGGTGGCCTTGAGCAGCGCATCGCCGAAATAATCGCGCAGCTGCTTGCTGACATCACGGGTCAGGCTGTTGCGACTGTCGAACATGGTGCGCAGGATGCCGAAGATCTCGAGTGAGGGATTCACGCTATCCTTGATCTGCTCGATGGTATCGAGCAGAGCCGAGAGTCCCTCGAGGGCATAGAACTCGCACTGCAGCGGGATGAGCACGCCATCGGCGGCCGTCAGGGCGTTGACGGTGAGCATGTTCAGCGATGGCGGGCAATCGATCAGCACCACGTCGTACTCGGCCGCCACATCCTCCAATGCCTTGACCAGGCAACGCTCGCGCCCCTCGTCGCGTTCCAGCAGCTCCACCTCGGCGGCGGTCAGGTCACCATTGCCGGGCAACAGGGCGAAACCGGCCTCGGGACAATCGAGGATCACCTCACTGGGCTTGCGTTCACCTAGCACGACATCGAGGACGCTGCCGTCGAGTTCGTGCTTGTCGACGCCACTGCCCATGGTGGCATGCCCCTGGGGATCAAGGTCGACCAGCAGCACGCGTCGATCCAGGGCGGCCAGGCTGGCAGCCAGGTTGACGGCGGTGGTGGTCTTGCCTACGCCGCCCTTCTGGTTGGTCAAGGCGATGATCTTGGTCACGGCGACTTCCTTGCGAGTGACGGACGCCTCAGGGGCGACCCTGGGTGGAATCGGTACGCTCGAGGATCACGAGCCGACGCTGGCCGGTCTCGAAGGGCACGGTCAGCTCATGGCTGGCGACCGGTGCCACGTTCTCGGGCAACCCGCTCAGTTCATCATCCACGGCGGGGCCCTTCATGGCCAGCCACCGTCCCTCATCGGCCACCAGGTCGGCACTCAGCGAGACGAAATCGCCGAGACTGGCAAAAGCGCGGGAGATGACCTCGCAGTAGCCGTTCTCCGGCCCTTCGAAGGCCTCGACCCGAGCCTGGACTGGCGTGACATTGGTCAGACCCAGCTCCATTACCGCCTGGCGTTGGAAGCGCACCTTCTTGCCATTGCTGTCGAGCAGGGTCACCCGACGCGCAGGCTCCAGGATCGCCAGTACCAGTCCTGGCAAGCCGGGGCCGGCGCCAACATCGAGCAATGTCGATCCCGTCACGAAAGGCGCCACGGCCGCGCTGTCGAGCACATGCCGGGAGACCATCTCTTCTGGTGCCCGTACCGCGGTGAGGTTATAGGCGCGGTTCCACTTGTGCAACAGCGTCAACAGGGACAACAGGCCTTCCCGAGGTCTTGGCCCGGCATCGATACCGAGCTCGCTCAGGCCTCGTTCCAGGCGTTCGCGCAGCCCATGATTATCCTGGGTCATCCGTTGGCCACCCGGCTATCGTCGAGCAGACGTCGCTTTTTCAGGTGAATCAGCAGGATCGATACCGCCGCTGGCGTGACACCGGAGATGCGCGATGCCTGGGCCAGCGTCTCGGGCCTAGCCTCGACGAGTTTCTGGCGAATCTCGTTGGAGAGTCCTTCGACCTGGTCATAGTCAAGGTCGTCAGGCAGCGGCGTGGCCTCATGGCGCTTGAGCTTGTCGATCTCTTCCTGCTGACGATCGATGTAACCCTGATACTTGGCCTGGATCTGGACCTGGTCGGCAACCCGATCGTCGTCGACGGGTTCCCCGACCAGCCCGGCCACATCCCGATAGCCGAGTTCGGGGCGCCTGAGCAGCTCGAGCAGATTGTATTCGCGCTTCAGCGCCTGACCGGTGGTTTCGGTGACACGCTTGGCGGCCTCGCTGCCCGGTTGAATCCAGCAGGCCTTGAGGCGCGATGTCTCACGCTCCACAGCCTCTCGCTTGGCACTGAACGCTGCCCAGCGTCGATCATCGACCAGCCCCAGTTCTCGACCCGTCTCGGTGAGGCGCATGTCGGCGTTGTCCTCACGCAGCAGCAGACGGTATTCCGCGCGAGAGGTGAACATCCGGTAAGGCTCCCGGGTGCCGAGAGTGATCAAATCGTCGACCAGAACCCCGAGATAAGCCTCGTCGCGACGCGGCCACCAGGCATCGAGCCCCCGAGCCCGCCGTGCGGCATTGAGCCCGGCCAGAAGCCCCTGGGCTCCTGCTTCCTCGTAACCGGTGGTGCCGTTGATCTGCCCAGCGAAATACAGGTTGTGGATAAATTTCGTCTCGAGGGAATGCTTCAGGTCACGCGGATCGAAGAAATCATATTCGATGGCGTAACCGGGACGCGTGATGTGCGCGTTTTCCAGCCCTCGGATCGAGCGGACCACCTGCAGCTGGACGTCGAACGGCAAGGACGTGGAGATGCCATTGGGATACAACTCGTGCGTGTCCAGTCCCTCCGGCTCGACGAAGATCTGGTGGCTTGCCTTGTCGGCGAAGCGATGCACCTTGTCCTCGATGGAGGGGCAGTAGCGGGGACCGACACCCTCGATGGCCCCGGAGAACATCGGCGAACGCTCCAGATTGGCGTGGATGATCTCGTGGGTCCGCTCGTTGGTGTGCGCGATATGGCAGCTCACCTGGCGCGGATGCTGGCTGCGTTCGCCGAGATAGGACATGACCGGCGTTGGCTCATCACCAGGCTGCTCGTCGAGCTTCGAAAAGTCCACGCTCTTGGCATCGAGACGCGGTGGGGTGCCGGTCTTCAGGCGATCGACGCGAAACGGCAAGGCACGCAAGCGCTCGGCCAGGGCATTGGAGGGCGGATCGCCAGCACGGCCTCCACGACTGTTGTCCAGGCCGATGTGGATAACGCCGCCGAGGAAGGTGCCTGTGCACAACACCACGGTCTCGCTCATGAAGCGAATCCCCGTTTCGGTGCATACACCGCGAACCTGGTCGCCCTCGACGATGAGATCGCCGGCTGCCTGCTGGAAGAGCGTCAGGTTGGGCTGGTTTTCCAGCATGCCGCGAATGGCGGCCTTGTAGCGAACGCGATCCGCCTGGGCACGAGTCGCGCGCACGGCTGGTCCCTTTCGAGCGTTGAGCACACGAAACTGGATACCGCCCATGTCGGTGGCCAGCCCCATGGCGCCCCCCAGGGCATCGATTTCCTTGACCAGGTGGCTCTTGCCGATCCCGCCAATGGCGGGATTGCACGACATCTGACCGAGGGTCTCGATGTTGTGGGTCAGAAGCAGTGTCCGGCAGCCCGTGCGGGCCGAGGCCAATGCGGCTTCGGTGCCCGCGTGACCACCACCGATGACGATGACATCGAAACGGTCGGGGTACTCCAAGGTTCACCTCGTTCGGCGCCAGGCGCCGATATTGCGGATCGGGGATGAAATCAGCCAGCCAGTATAACCCTCCTGTGGGTAATCGTCAGGGTTTTCCACACCCAGATTTTCATCCTCGCCCTTCTGCTGAGTCATTACCTATTACATAAACAATATAAGAATAAGAAGTTCTGTTGCTGTAGTAACTACTGGTGTGGACGTTTTCCGTGGATAAACCGTTTTATTTCTTTTCTTTCAATAGATTGCAGTGTTGATCGAAGGTAGGAAAAGACGCTGGCGGCCTGCGGACGATGTGTTCGGGGCCTGTGGATGAAAGATCGTGTTGCCCACAGGCGAGCGCGAGCACGGCTTTTCCACCGATGTCTACCGTGATTGTCACCGTGACTGTGAACAACCCACCCTATTTTTCCACATCCCGCCAATGGCGGGCGTCGTGGCGTGATAAAAGCGCTTGTGCCGCTTGGGTTTTCCACAGGCAGAAAAAAGGCCCTGTCGGTAACGACAGGGCCTTTCAAGGTATGCTGAGAGAGGTGATATCAGTGCTTGAGCACGCGAGACAGGAAGCTTTGCGTGGGCGCTTCAGAGGGGGAATCGAAGATCGTCTCGGGCGGGCCTTCCTCGACGATCCGACCCTTGTCGATGAAGATGACCCGATCGGCCACCTCGCGGGCAAACCCCATCTCGTGGGTCACGATCATCATGGTCATGCCCTCGTTGGCTAGCTCGCGCATGGCATCGAGCACTTCACCGATCATTTCCGGGTCCAGCGCCGAGGTGGGCTCATCGAAGAGCATCAGCCGAGGTTCCATGGCCAGGGCGCGTGCTAGTGCCACCCGCTGCTGCTGGCCGCCGGACAGCTGTGTGGGGTACTTGTCTATCTGGTCGCTGATGCCGACCCGAGCCAGCAGGCGTTCCCCTGTCTCGACGGCGGCATCACGGCTCAGGCCACGGACCTTCATCGGCGCCAGGATCACGTTGTCGAGCACGCTCAGGTGCGGGAACAGGTTGAATTGCTGGAAGACCATGCCGACTTCGGTACGGATCTTCTGCAGCGCCTGAGTTGCCTTGCCGTCGGGCAGCAGGGGATTGCCATCGACGTCCAGTTCGCCTTGCTGGAACTCCTCGAGGCCATTGATGCAGCGGATCAGGGTCGATTTGCCGGAGCCGCTGGCACCGATGATCACTACCACCTCACCTGGCGTTACCGTCAGGTCGATGTCCTGAAGAACGTGAAAGTCGCCGAAGTGCTTGTTGAGCTTGTTCAGCCGCACGATGGCCTCGCCATCGGACGTGGACTTCTCGTGATTCATGTCGTGCATTCCTTTCATTGTCCGACCAGGCCCTTGCGCTCGAGCAAGCGCAACGCAAGCGAGAGCGTCAGGGTGATCGCCAGGTAGAGCATGGCGACCATCAGGTAGACCTCCAGGGCGGTGAAGGTGGTGGCGATGTAGATCTGTCCCTGGCGGACCAGTTCACCGACGCCGATGACTGAGAACAGCGAAGTGTCCTTGATACTGATGATGCCCTGATTACCCAACGGCGGGATCATGCGTCGGAAGGCTTGGGGCCAGATGATGTAGCGGAAGGTCTGGACCCTCGACAGCCCCAGGGAAAGCCCGGCTTCGCGCTGGCCTCGTTCGATGGACTGGACGCCTCCGCGTACGATCTCCGAGATGTAGGCGCCGGAGTTGACGGCGATGGCTGCGATGCCGGCGACCAGGGCATTGATCGGGCCGCCGAGCAGTTGCGGCAGGCCGTAGAAGATGAACAGGACCTGTACCAGTACAGGGGTTCCGCGAAAGATTTCGATATAGGCCACGGCGGGCATTCGCAGCCAGGCCGTCGGACTGATGCGCAGCAAGCCGAAGATGATGCCGATGATGAAGCCGATGGCCAGGCCACCGAAGGAAATGAGCAGGGTGTAGGGGATACCCGGTGCAAGATGCGGAATGGAGGCGAAGGCCGCCTGCCAGTCGAATTGAAAGTCCACTTGGGGGTCTCCCGTCAGCGTTTCCTGGGTGAGGGAAACACTGCCTAAATGCCTGAGCATGCAACGCGCTTCGCCATGGCCGCCAGGGGTGGCGGCTAGCCTGCGGTCCCGTCGCAAGACGGTTCAAATTCGCTCCCGGCGAATCTGTGCGCGGTGCTGGTGCGCCAGCCCGGTCGAAAGCTCGCCAAACTTTCCGTTATGTCTCGCTTTCTGTGCTTCGCGTGCCCTGCGCTTTGCCATGCTCGGTGATTTATTCAGCGTTTCCTGAGTGCTTGGGTACAGGCACAACGCAACGGGGTCGGGCCCTGGGACCCAACCCCGTGTTTCAGCAAGGCAGACGGATCATTCCTCGTCCGATGAAGATCCGAACCACTTGGCGTGGATGTCATCGTAGGTGCCGTCTTCCTTCATGGCGGCCAGTGCCTCGTTGATGGGTTCGACCCATTCGCTGCCCTTGGCGATGGCAAGGCCGTATTGCTGGCCTTCGTAGAGCGGACCGACCGTCTTGACGCGCCCTTCCCCCTTGGTCTGGGAGAAGTAGCCGACATTGGGCGCATCGTAGAAGACTGCATCGACACTGCCGCCGAGCAGCGCCATGTACATGTCGCTGGAGCCCGGATAGGGAGTGATGTCGGCGCTGTCGCCGAGGTTTTCCTCGAGATAGTCGTAGCTGGTGGAACCGACCTTGGTACCGACCTTCTTGCCTTCCAGGTCCTCGACGGTCTGGATGCTGTCGTCGTCGGCATTGACCAGCAGTTTCAGGCCGCTGTCGTAGTAGGGATCGGAGAAGTCGACGATTTCGGCGCGTTCGTCGGTAATGGTGATACCGGCGATGGCGATATCAATGTTACCGGTCTGAACGGCAGGAATGATGCCGTTGAAGTCCATGGTCCGGAGATCATAGTCGAACCCGGCCCGTTCGGAGATTTCCTTGATGATGTCCATGTCGAAACCGACCATCTCGCCGGTTTCCTGATCCATCATCTCGAAGGGCACGAAGCTCGGGTCGGTAGCCACGTCGAGGGTCTGTTCCTGAGCGACGGCCAGGCCGGAGACGCTCAGACCTAGGCCGATGCAGGATGCCAGCGAGACCGCCTTCAGTTGACGTTTCATACGTTTCCCCATGGAAGCAATTATTGTGGAATACTCATCCACCATGGCGAGTTGTCGTGAAAGCGTCAAGTCCGGGCCGGTGGCGCCATTTAGCGCCAGATCAACGGTCTCGTTCAGACCATGAAGGAGGCGCCACAGCCGCAGGTGGTGGTGGCGTTGGGGTTCTGGATCATGAAGCGTGCCCCGGCCAGGCCTTCCTCGAAATCCACGGTGGAACCGACCAGATACTGGTAGGAAAGGGGATCGACCACCAGAGCCACGTCATCGAACTCTACCAGCGTATCGTCCTCTGCGACCGAGTCGGCGAAATCGAAGCCGTACTGGAAACCCGAGCACCCGCCGCCGGTCACGTAGACCCGCAGCTTGAGCTCGCGGTTGCCCTCTTCTTCGATCAGGCTCTTGAGGCGCGCCTTGGCGCTGTCGGACAGCAACAGCGGTGTAGGAACGAAGGATGCGACACCGCTCATCGGTGACCTCCTCGTAATCGGTGGATGTGGTTCATGCCACGATTATCCACACCACCCAGTAAAAGGGTCAACTATTGTGGCGAAATGGCCCATGAGAGTGCGGTGGTGTCAGGGCATCATCGCCGGGGCGTCGAGCCCGGCGGTTTCGTCGAAGCCGAACATCAGGTTGAGGTTATGCACCGCCTGGCCGGATGCGCCCTTGACCAGATTGTCGATCACCGAGAGCACGACCACGGTGTCGCCGTCGCCGGGACGATGCACGGCCAGGCGGCACATGTTGGCACCCTTGACGCTGCGAGTCTCGGGATGGCTGCCCGCCGGCATCACGTCGACGAAGGGTTCATTGGCGAAGCGGCGCTCGAACAACGCCTGGAGATCCTCGGTATCGGTATGGAGCTGGCCATACAGGGTGGCGTGGATACCGCGGATCATGGGCGTCAGGTGTGGCACGAAGGTCAAGCCCACCGTGCTGCCCGCCGCGTCGCCGAGTCCCTGGCGGATCTCCGGCAGATGACGATGCCCCGAGGCGCCGTAGGATTTCATCGATTCGCTGGCCTCGGCCAGCAGCGAGGGCACCTTGGCGCCTCGTCCGGCGCCGGTGACGCCGGACTTGCAGTCGGCAATGATCCTGCCCGGATCGATCGACCCGCTCTCCAGCAGTGGCAGCAGGCCGAGCTGCACGGCAGTGGGATAACAGCCGGGCACGGCAATCAGGCGAGCGTCGCGAATGCGCTCGCGGTTGGTCTCGGGCAGGCCGTAGACCGCTTCGTCGAGCAGTTCGGGGGCACCGTGCGGTTGCCCGTACCATTGCGTCCATTCCTCGGCGTCGCGCAGGCGGAAATCCGCCGACAGGTCGATGACCCGGGTCCCCCGGGCGAGAAGATCACCGGCCAGGGCATGCGCCACGCCATGAGGCGTGGCGAAGAACACGACGTCGCAGGCGGCCAGTCGCGCCGGGTCGGGTTCGCTGAAACGCAGCTCGTCGTAATGTCCGCGCAGGTTGGGGTACAGCTCGCTGACCGCCAGTCCGGCCTCGCTGCGCGAGGTGATGGCCTCGACACTGACGTGCGGATGGCGAGCCAACAACCTGAGCAGTTCGACTCCGGTATAGCCGGTGCCGCCGACGATTCCGACCTTGATCACGATGGACTCCTCATGGTGGACGCTGGGACCTCTGTCTCTGGATATGATACACAAGAGAAGCATGGCCTACCCAGTGGGGGTCATCCAGTGTCAGAGCCTTGTCGAACATGTCTCTGCGTTCATCGATTGCTCGGATAATGCCAGGGTCCAGAGGAAGGTCACCTTGTCGCGACGCCCGTTACCCGATTTCACCCTCGACGGTTTCCGCCGTCGGCTGGCCAGTGTCGATGCCCTGCCTCAATTGTGCGTTCTGGGTGTCTTCTCGGGATTGATCACCGGAGGATTGATGGTCGGCTTCCGCTTGATGCTGGAAGTCGGTGCCATGGCGTTCATGCCCGATGCCGATCCCGAGGCGTTCGAGGGGCTGTCTCCCGCGCTCAGAGCCTCGTTGCCGTTGCTGTCAGTGACGCTGATCGGCCTGTGGTTATGGCGCCAGCCGCCTGCCGGGCGCCAGATCGGCGTGGCGCATGTCATTGAACGACTGACCTATCATCAGGGGCGCTTCCCGATGCGCAACTGGTTCACGCAGTGGTGGGTCGGTCTGGTGTCGGTGCTCGGCGGGCTGTCCGCCGGACGCGAGGGACCGGCCATCCATCTCGGTGCTGCAGCGTCCAGTGGACTTGGCCAGCGGTTGCGCCTGCCTCACAACAGTCTGCGCGTTCTGGTGGCCTGCGGCACCGCCGCCGGTATCTCGGCTTCATTCAATACCCCGATCGCCGGGGTCATCTTCGCCATGGAAGTGGTGATGATGGAATACACCATCACCGGTTTCATGCCGGTGATCCTGGCGTCGACGATCGGCGCTCTGGTGGCGAGGGTGGCTTATGGGGGCGAGCGCCCCTTCCAGATGAGCGGCGTGGAGCTGGAATCGCTCTTCGACTTGCCCTGGATTGTGCTCAGTGCCCTGGTGATCGGCGTGCTGGCGGGATTCTTCGTGAGAGTGGCGCGTTCCGGGAACGTCATGCAGCGCCTGCCCTTTCCGGCACGCCTGGTGGTGGTCGGTCTGCTGGTGGGAGCGGTGGCCTGGTGGTATCCCCAGGTACAGGGAATGGGGTACGACAGCCTGGGAGCCATCCTGAATGGCACGTCGTCGCTCGATGTGTTGCTGGCGCTGGCCATCGGCAAGCTATTGCTGACGGCGATCACCGTGGCGTGCGGCATTCCGGTGAGCATCATCGGGCCGGTCCTGGTGGCCGGTGGTGCTGTCGGTGCCTTGTGTGGCCTGTTCGGCGGGTGGCTGTTGCCCGAGATCGCTGCCGGTCCCGAGGTATACGCCATGCTGGGCATGGCAGCGATGATGGGTGCGGTGTTGCAGGCGCCCCTGGCGGCGCTGATGGCGTTGCTGGAGTTGACCCATAATCCCGGCCTGATCCTGCCGGGGATGCTGGCTGTGGTGGTGGCGGGATTGACGTCGCGGCAACTGTGCGGCTGCGACGGTTTCTTCATCAGTGTCACGCGCCATGGCCTGCACCCCTTGCAGCAGCCGTTGATGCAGGCCCTTTCCCGTGTCTCGGTACCGGCAGTCATGGAGCGTGCCCTGGTGCGCACGCCGCGCCGCGTGACCCGGGCCGAGGCCAGTGCCCTGCTGGATAGCAAGCCGGAGTGGGTGGTCATCGAGCGTTCCCGGGACGACAAGCCGACGCTGGCGCTCAAGGCGGCGGCCCTGGCGCGCTGGATGCTGGAACACGATGAGAATGACAATATCGACAAGGACGGTCGACTGGACTTGCTGGAGATTCCCGGTCAGCGCCTGGATCTGGCGCCGATCCATCTGCAGGCGACCCTCTCCGAGGCCTTCGATCGGCTCAACACCAAGCACGTGGATGCCCTGTACGTGGAACACGGACATCGTCCCGGAAGGAAGCGAATTTCCGGTATCATCACCCGTGATGCCATCGAACGTTACTACCGCTTCAGCGACACTTGAGGAGTCGACATGTACCCCTGGATCAAGGCCCTTCACCTTGTGGCCGTGGTGACCTGGTTCGCCGCCATGTTCTATCTGCCGCGACTCTACGTCTATCACGCCACGGCGCGTGACCGGGACGAGCGACAGGCCATGGCGTACTTCACCACCATGGAGCGCAAGCTGTATCGCGGCATCATGACCCCCTCGATGATCGCCGTGCTGGTGTTCGGCGGCATTCTGCTCTATCAGGCCCCGGCGTGGCTCGGGCAGGGATGGATGCATATCAAGCTCGTTCTGGTGGCCTTGTTGGTGGCTTACCACCATGTCTGCCTGATCTACCTCAAGCAGTTCGCTGCCGAGCGCTGCCAGCGTTCCCCACGTTATTTCCGCATCTTCAATGAGTTGCCCGTGATTGCCTTGCTGGCGATCGTCATTCTCGCCGTGCTGAAGCCGTTCTGATGCCGATTCCGCGTACGACCAACCCCCACCTGCCGGTAGTGCTGGTACTGGGGGGACACGACCCTACCGGTGGTGCCGGCCTGGTGGCCGATGCCGAGGCCATTGCGGCCTGCGGTGGATGGGCGCTGACCATTCCCACCGCCATGACGGTCCAGAATTGTCGAGACGTCAGTGCGGTCCATCCGGTGGGAGCCGAGCTCGTCAAGGCGATGGCGGCCGAGCTTGTGGATATCGAGATCGCCGCCATCAAGATCGGCCTGGTGGCCGACATGGCAACGCTGGACGCCGTGGTGGAGATCGTGCGGCAGCGTCCTGGCGTTCCGGTGGTGGCGGATCCGGTGCTCAAGGCCGGAGGAGGCCGCGAGTTATCCACCGAGGCGCTGGTCGCAGCCTATCGGTCGCGAGTGCTACCGCTTGTGGATATTTTGACGCCGAACCACCTGGAGTTGTCGCGACTGGCCGAGGGAGATGACCAGGACGAGACCCAGCAGGCGGTGAGCCTGATGCGCTTGGGCTGTCAGGCGGTACTGGTCACGGGCACCGAGGCACCAGAGGTTCGCGAGGCGACCGAGAGCGTCGTGCATACCCTGCATACGCCGGATGGCGATCGCCAATGGGAATGGTCGCGCCTGGATGGCGTCTTCCATGGGTCGGGATGCACGCTGGCATCGGCCCTGGCGGCCCGCTTGGCACTGGGGGAGTCCTTGGCCAGTGCCTGCGAGCAGGCCCAGAACTTCACCTGGAATGCCCTGGCGAATGGCTGGCAACCCGGGCAGGATCAGTGTCTGCCGAGGCGGCTCTGGCGGCTACCGGTCGGCATGACGTAAGGCGACGATGGTCATCGGGCTGGCCTTTGCCGGCGTCTGCGTCGAGAATGGAACCACGATGATCGGCCGATTGGGTAGGCGTATTTCGACGATATTCACCGCGAGATCACCGCTAGCCAAAAGCTTATCCAGAGATTTATCCACAGCCTGGATGCCGTGGGTATCGCATCTCCAGGCGATCGCAAGGTTATCCTTCAACAGGACAAGAGGTTGACATGACCACATCCGCGCAGCTCTTCGAACGTGCCTGCCGACACATTCCCGGCGGTGTCAATTCGCCGGTGCGTGCCTTCAAGGGGCTGGAGCGCCCGCCTGTCTTCATGGAGCGTGCCCAGGGCGCTTATCTGTTCGATGTGGAAGGCAAGCGTTATATCGATTACGTGGGATCCTGGGGACCCATGATCACCGGCCATGCCGATCCCGATGTCCTCGGAGCTGTGCGCGAGCGCATTGATGCCGGTCTCTCCTTCGGCACGC
The DNA here is from genome assembly GCF_001662305.1 of Halomonas caseinilytica. Classification (GTDB taxonomy): domain Bacteria; phylum Pseudomonadota; class Gammaproteobacteria; order Pseudomonadales; family Halomonadaceae; genus Halomonas; species Halomonas caseinilytica. The sequence goes on along the minus strand of NZ_BDEP01000014.1, from coordinate 137,331 downwards.
CTACCGCCATCGAGACCGAAATGGCCGATCTGATCTGCGAGATGATGCCCAGCATCGAGATGGTGCGCATGGTCAACTCCGGTACCGAGGCCACCATGTCCGCGGTTCGCCTGGCACGTGGCTATACCGGACGCGACAAGATCGTCAAGTTCGAAGGCAACTACCACGGTCATACCGATTCCCTGCTGGTCAAGGCCGGATCCGGCGCCCTCACCCATGGCGAGCCGAGTTCCCCGGGCGTGCCGGCTTCCCTGGCGGAACACACCATCACGCTGTCCTACAACGATGCCGATGCCGTGGAAGCCTGCTTCGAGGAGATGGGGGATCAGATTGCCTGCATCATCGTCGAGCCGGTGGCCGGCAACATGAACTGCATTCCGCCCCAGCCGGGGTTTCTCGAGACATTGCGCCAGGTCTGCGACCGTCACGAGAGTGTCCTGATCTTCGATGAAGTGATGACCGGCTTCCGGGTGGCCATGGGAGGCGCCCAGGCGCATTACGGTGTCACGCCCGACCTGACCTGCCTGGGCAAGATCGTCGGTGGCGGCATGCCGGTGGGGGCCTTCGGCGGGCGTCGCTCGATCATGGAAAACATCTCGCCACTCGGGCCGATCTATCAGGCCGGGACCCTGGCCGGGAATCCTCTGGCCATGGCGGCGGGCATAGCCCTGCTCAACAAGGTTCGCGAACCAGGCTTCCACGATGCCCTGGCCCAGCGTGTCGAGACACTGTGCAATGGGCTTCGGGCCAGGGCCGAGGAGGCCGGCATCGACATGATTGCCCAGCAGGCGGGCGGCATGTTCGGCATCTTCTTCACCGGCCAGCGCCGTGTGGATAACTTCGCTCAGGCCACGGCCTGTGATGGAGATGCCTTCCGACAATTCTTCTCCGCCATGCTGGAACATGGTGTCTATATGGCGCCCTCAGCCTTCGAGGCCGGTTTCATGTCCAGCGCCCATGCCCCCGAGGATATTCAGGCGACCCTCGATGCCGCCGAATCGGCCTTCGCGTCGATGCGCCAGGCTTGAGACGACGTTCCAGCTAGGAGACAGGCGATGAGCCAGCGACAGCCCCACGAAACCCTGCCTCGAGAAAGCGATCTTGATCTTGCGTCGCTGCTCCCGTCCCTCTGTGCCTGGCATGGTGAGCATGGGCAGGACACGAAGGACGATGCATCGCTCGCGACTCGGGCGGTCCGTGAACGGATGGATATCGAGATACAGGCCCTGGAGTCTCTGATGAGCGGTGACGAGGATCGTCTCCGGTTGTCCGATCTGGCTCGCTGGCTCGATGAGAACATCACTCGTCTCGACCCGTTGCTGAACTCGCGCAATGGCTTGCTGTTGCCCGAAAGCTGGGCTCGTGCCCATCCCTGTAGCCGATTGCTCGATGAAGGACGCGTCCTGATGGCCAATGCCATTGATCGCGATCTCGACGGCGCCGGCGCCGAAGGGCCTCTCGATCCGGCCAGCGACGTGGCATCGCTGTTGGTGGGCCTCGAGGTTCGCGATGAGGGTCGGCTCTCACATCAGGCCCTGGATGGCTACTTGCGTCTTTCCGGGGACTATGAGCTGCCACGCCTGTTGCCGGTCTTCCGCGTCATCGAGTGTCTTTCCGGTGCGCGCCGGGCCTTGCGGCGTCGCGCGGAAGCCGGCGATGACGAGCAGCCGGCGCTGCTGGCGGAGACAATGAGTGCCTGTCGTCGGTATATCGAACTTGCCGAGCGATATACCGAGTTCCGCTTTCCGCCTCTGGTGATCGGCGTTGGCGTGGCCGGCAGTGGCAAGAGTCGTTTCACGCGCACTCTGGTGAGTCGGCTGGGGGCGATTCGCTTGTGCTCGGATGTGGAGAGACGTCGGGTACATGGAATTCATCCACAGGCGGAAAGAAGCGAAGGGGGTGTGGACATCTTTTCCAGGACCGCCACGGAGCGCACCTATCGCCGCCTGGCAAAGTGTGCCGGTGCCTTGCTGGATGCCGGATTACCGGTCTGCATTGATGGCACCTGCCTCAAGCGCGAGCAACGTGATCTGCTGCGTCATCAGGCCGAAGGCCGGGGTTTGCCTGTGCTGTTGATCAGTTTCGAGGCCGATGAGGCCACCCTGGAGCGACGCATTACCAAGCGGGCTGCCCGTCAGGACGTCCCCGCCAAAGAGAGCCTTGCTATCCTGGCCCGCCAATGCGAGGCCTTCGAAGATTTCACCGACGAGGAACGCCTGCTGCTGGTCAGGCTGGATACGACCGCCGACAATGCCGCCGAGACATTGGCCGGGCTGATTCAGGAGCACGTGCGCTGAGGTGGCCCGGTTTCAGCTTGGCGTTCGAGGTAAAGGGGCGGCGTACCGAGGTGCTGGCAGGCCCAGCGCACCGCTTGCCCCCTTGTGTTGACGCCGATCTTCTTGAAGGTGTTGTAGAGGTGTGACTTCACAGTGTGCTCGCTGATGGCCAGGCGTTCGGCGATCTCATGGTTGGAGGCACCGGAACCCAGCAGACCGATGATCTCCCGTTCCCGTTGAGTGAGGCCGTATGTCGGACGATAGACGTTCCGCTGCTGCTGGCGCAGGAATTCCAGCAGGCGTGCCATCAATGACCGGGACATCCAGGGATGCCCTTCCATTAGGGTTTTCAATCCATTGCAGATCAGGGACAGGTCGTCCTGACGATAGAAGACACCTTGCAGGTGCATGGTGGTCAGTAGTTCGGCAGCCCGATCCTCGTCCCTGAGGTTGAATACGGCCTGCGACACGCCAGGCTGGCCGGCATGATCGGTGTACCAGGCCTGTAGCGAGGCGTCATCCAGGTGATCGACGTCCAGCAATATCAACGAGGAAGATGGCGCGGGTGTCACCGGCCTCGATCGAGGAAGGACGAGCGCAACGGGGCAATCGAGCTGTTGGCGCAGATAGTCGACGAACAGCTGGGACTGTGGGCTGGGTTCGGTGACCAGAAGCAGGGAACGGTGGTCCTTGTCCATGGGAGCGTCCTTGGCGTGACAGAACAATCGTTTCGACTCGTGGCCAGGATGCATGGTCCCAACACGGCGTCATCACCGCTGTCCTGCCTGGCGCTGGAAGCCAGCTCGTCGATTCATGCCCTGTTTTCTATCCTGAATGCAACGGGGTGCCCAGCAAAGTTAAATAATATGTCGGTATCTCGGGATAAGTGATCATTTTCTAATGTTTTCTTCCCTGGCGCGTCAGCTTCCGCGACCTGTCGCGAGCGTTTCCTCTCCTTTCCATGGCTCGTAGAATGCAGCATCGCTTTTTTTCGTCTTTCATTCGCAAGAGCGCACGACATGTCCAAGCATCTGGTACTGGCCAGCGGTAATGCTGGCAAGCTACGCGAGTTCCACCAGCTTCTCTCCCCCTTGGGCTTCGACGTCAGGCCACAGTCGGAGTTTGCCGTCGACGAGGTCGAGGAGACAGGATTGACCTTCGTCGAGAACGCCTTGCTCAAGGCTCGCGAGGCCAGCCGTGTCAGTGGTGCGCCGGCCCTGGCCGATGATTCCGGGCTTGCCGTCGATGCCTTGCAGGGGCGTCCCGGTATCTATTCCGCGCGCTTCGCCGGGGAGCCCAAGGACGACGAGCGCAACAATCAGTACCTCCTGGAGGCATTGAGTGACGTCCCCGAGGGGTATCGCCATGCCCGTTACTGGTGCGTGCTGGTGCTGCTGCGCCATGCCGAGGACCCGGTACCGCTGATCGTCCAGCGATACTGGGACGGTGAGATTCTGGCCCATCCCCGCGGCGAGGGAGGTTTCGGTTACGATCCCCTGTTCTGGGTGCCGGATCAGAAGATGTCGGCAGCCGAACTGTCGGCTTCGGAGAAGAATCGCCTGAGTCATCGTGGCCGCGCCCTTCATGCCCTGGTGGATGCCTTGTCCGATACGGCGTGGTCACCATGATCGACCGTCTTCCGCCCCTGGCGCTCTATGTGCACGTGCCCTGGTGCGTGCGCAAATGCCCCTACTGCGACTTCAATTCCCACGGTGTGGGGCGGGGCGCCGACTTGCCGGAAGAGGAATACCTGGCGGCGTTGATCGATGACCTGGATGCCGACCTGTCGCTGGCCGCCGGGCGCGAGATCGTCAGCGTATTCATCGGCGGGGGGACTCCGAGTCTGATGGCGCCGGCCTTCTATCGGCGGTTGCTCGAGGCGTTGGCCGCTCGACTGCCATTGGCCTCGGATATCGAGATCACCCTCGAGGCCAATCCCGGTACGCTGGAGCGCGGCCGCTTCGCGGGATATCGAGAGGCGGGAATCAATCGGCTCTCGCTTGGGGTCCAGAGCTTTCAGGACGACCAGCTTGCCGCCCTGGGACGCATCCATGGCGGCGCCGATGCCGAAGCCGCCATCGAGGAAGCCCGTGATGCCGGCTTCGATAACCTCAATATCGATCTCATGCATGGGCTGCCCGGCCAGACGGTCGAACTGGCGCTATCTGACCTGGACCGGGCCCTGACGTTTTCGCCCGAGCATCTTTCCTGGTATCAACTCACCCTCGAGCCCAATACCGAATTCCACTCCCGGCCGCCGACACTGCCGGAGGAAGAGGTGCTCTGGGATATCCAGGATATCGGGCACGAACGGCTGGAAACCGCCGGGCTCGGGCGTTACGAGATATCCGCCTATGCGCGTCCGGGCCGGCGTGCTCGGCACAACCTCAACTACTGGCGGTTCGGTGACTATCTGGGTATCGGTGCCGGTGCTCACGGCAAGCTGAGCACCTGGACCGACAATGGGCTGGCAATCGAGCGACGCTGGAAGGCGCGTCAGCCGGAGGCGTATCTGAGGCGTCGCCGGGATCCTCGCGGCTTCGTCGCTGGTCGTGCCACGGTGGAACCCGATGAGCTTCCCCTGGAATTCGCCATGAACGCGCTGCGGCTCGTCGATGGCGTTTCCCTGGCGACCTGGCGTGCCCATACTGGGTATACGCCGGAGGTCATGGCGTCGCGTCTGGCACAAGCTCGGGAAAAAGGACTTTTGGTGGAAGATCCCGGAAGGCTTCAAGCCTCGCCTCGAGGTCTATTATTCTTGAACGAGTTGTTGGCTCTCATCAGTGAAGCCGATACATGAAGGACGCCATCCCTTTCACAAGGAGTTATCCCATGATGAAACCTCTTCGTCCGCTCGTGGCTCTGTCGGCCGCCGCACTGCTGGTGGGTTGCACCACCACGGATCCGTACAGCGGCCAGACGCAGCGCAACCAGACGGGAACCGGTGCTGCCATCGGTGCGGCGATCGGGGCCGCTGCCGGTGCCTTGACCGGTGATGGCAGTACCAGTCGACGCGACCGTGCCCTGATCGGTGCTGCCGCGGGGGCTGCCGCCGGTGGCGGGATCGGCGCCTACATGGATCGCCAGGAAGAGCAACTGCGTCGCAGCATGGAAGGCACCGGCATCGGAGTGGAACGTCAGGGCAACGACATCGTTCTCAACATGCCGAGCAGCGTCACCTTCGGTTTCGATTCCAGCGATCTGACGCCGGCAGCCACCAGTGCCCTGAACGATGTCTCCAACGTGCTGAACCAATACACGGATACCCGGATCAACATCGCTGGCCATACCGACAGCACCGGGGATGCCAGCTACAACCAGCGTCTTTCCGAGCGTCGTGCACAATCAGTGGGGCAATATCTGAGCCAGTCCGGGGTATCGGCCAGTCGACTCAACATGCAGGGGTATGGCGAGAACCAGCCGGTGGCCAGCAACGACACCGAAGCCGGCCGCGCACAGAATCGCCGTGTCGAGATGACTCTGACGCCCATCACGCAGAACTGATCGCGAACTTGAACCTTGCGTTGGCCCGCCTGCCCCCTGGGGAGGCGGGCCTTTACTTGTCCATCACTTCTTGCCCACTTTGGGATTCAGGACCATGCTTTCCTATCAGCACGCCTACCATGCGGGCAATTTCGCCGACGTTCACAAGCATTTAGTGCTTTTTGCCGTCGTCGACCATTTGTTACGTAAAGAGTCTTCTGTTACGTACATAGATACTCATGCCGGTCGTGGTCGTTATCCCCTCGACGCTGAGGAGACCGCTCGGCTAGGGGAGTATCATGATGGGGCGGAAAGGCTCTGGAAGACGCGAGAACGCCTTGTCGAAGATCCACTGCTGGGAGATTGGCTCGAGGGGTTGGCTGCCGCCCAGAGTCAGCGGAACCCGAAGGCGCTCGACCACTATCCTGGTTCGCCCTGGTGGCTGGCGCAGCGATTGCGAGAGCAGGATGCGCTTCGGTTGTTCGAACTGCACCCCGGAGAACACGATCACCTGAGCAGGCAGCAGCTGCCCGACAGGGTGCGCCATGTACACGGCGATGGCCTGTCGGGGTTGATCGACGCCTTGCCGGTGGCAACGCCACGCCTGTGCGTTCTGGTCGATCCGAGCTACGAGCGCAAGGCGGAATATGGCGATGTCGCCGATACGTTGCTCAAAGCCATGCGCAAGGCACGACATGGGGTGATGCTGGTGTGGTATCCGTTGCTGCCCGCGGGACGGCACGAGACGCTTCTCGAGGGGCTCAAGGCCGGTGGGCTGCGCAAGATCTGGCGCAGCGAGCTGAGGGTGGCTTCGCCCCAGCGGGAACGAGGGATGTACGGCAGCGGCATGCTGGTGATCAACCCGCCTTGGGGGCTGGACCGGCGTCTGGAGGATGCCATGGCGCGCTTGATGCCCTTGCTGGGCGATGACAGCCACTACCGGGGCGACTGGTGGGTTCCGGAGTGAAACCGGTCATCCGGCAATCGCGCGATACATCAATGAGCGATTGCCTGGACTCCCGCGAACCGGTTGTCGGCGTCATCATGGTCGAGCGCGCCCAGCCGATCATTGGCTCGCCGGTTACTTCCCGATGCAGAAGCTGCCGAATATCTCGCCCAACAGGTCATCGGCGCTGAATTCGCCGGTGATTTCCCCCAAGGCTTGCTGTGCGTCTCTCAGGTCTTCGGCGAGCAGTTCGCCGGCACCATGGCCGGAGAGCTGAGCGTCGCCGTTCTGCAGGGCCGTGGCAGCGCGATCCAAGGCATCCAGATGGCGGCGTCGCGCCGAAAAGCGCCCCTCGGTGGTCGCCGAGAACCCCATTATGTGCTTCAAGTGTTCCTTCAGGTTATCCACACCCTGACCGGTCTTCGCCGAGAGGCGCACGATGGGGGTGGCTGTGGATAAGTCGATTCCCGGCGCTTCCTGGCTAGTATCGACCTTGTTGCGCACCAGCGTGAGGCGATTCGGATCGGCGAGCCGCTGGACGAACTCGGGCCAGATGCGCATGGGGTCCACGGCATCGGTGGTCGTGGCATCCACCATCAGCAGCACGCGGTCGGCCTTCTCGATTTCCGACCAGGCCCTGGCCACGCCGATCTGCTCCACCGCGTCCGGCGTGTCGCGCAATCCGGCGGTATCGATCACGTGCAGCGGCATGCCGTCCAGGTGGATATGCTCGCGCAATACGTCACGGGTCGTGCCTTCGATCTCGGTGACGATGGCGGTGTCCTGCTCGGTGAGGGCATTGAGCAGGCTTGACTTTCCGGCATTGGGCCGCCCGGCGATCACCACGCTCATGCCTTCGCGCATCAGTGCGCCCTGGCCGGCGCTTTCCCGGACGTCCGCCAGTCTCGTGCGAATCGCTGCGAGCTTGCCGGCCACATGCCCATCGGCGAGGAAGTCGATTTCTTCCTCGGGAAAGTCGATGGCTGCCTCGACGTACATGCGCAGCTCGATGAGCTCTTGCACCAGCGCCTCGACACGTTTCGAGAATTCCCCCTGCAACGAGCGCAAGGCGTTCTCTGCCGCCCCTCGGGAACTTGCCTCGATCAGGTCAGCGATGGCTTCGGCCTGGGCCAGATCCAGCTTGTCGTTGAGAAAGGCTCGTTCGGAAAACTCGCCGGGCCTGGCGAGTCTTGCTCCCAGGCGCACGCAGCGCTCCAGCAGCAGGTCCATGATGACTGGACCGCCATGTCCTTGCAGCTCGAGGATGTCCTCACCGGTGAAGGAATGAGGGCCTTCGAAGAACAGCGCGATACCCTCGTCGAGCATGCCGTTCTCGCCCCGGAATGGACCATGGAAGGCCTTTCGGGGGGGAGGGCAGTGCCCCAGTACGCTTTCGGCAATCGAACGGCTGGCAGGGCCCGATACGCGGATGATGCCGACGCCGCCTTGTCCGGGCGGTGTCGCCAGAGCGGTGATGGTGTCCTGAGCATAAAGGCGTTCGGCCATCGGTGATTCCTCGAATGGGTCGACATCATTGTCGGTGGCGGAGGGCTCAAACGCCAGACCCCCGCAAGGGCGGGGGTCTGGCGAAACGAAAGGGCGGAGGAGCCTACTTGGTCTTCATGCCCTTGCCGACATTGGGGTCGGCCTCGATCTTGCGGGTGATGAAGTACTGCTGGGCGATGGAGGTGATGTTGTTCACCACCCAGTAGATCACCAGCCCGGCCGGGAACCACAGGAAGAAGAACGTGAAGACCACCGGCAACAGCTTCATGATCTTCGCCTGGGTCGGGTCCGGCGGTGTCGGATTGAGTAGTTGCTGCACGAACATCGAGGCGCCCATCAGGATAGGCAGCACGAAGTAGGGATCCTTCACCGACAGGTCAGTGATCCAGAACATGAAGGGCGCGTGGCGCAACTCCACCGACTCGAGCAACATCCAGTACAGGGCGATGAAGACCGGCATCTGTACCAGAATGGGCAGGCAGCCGCCCAGAGGATTGATCTTTTCCTTCTGGTAGAACTTCATCATCTCCTGGGACATCTTCTGGCGATCGTCGCCGTACTGTTCCTTGAGACGCTGCATCTCAGGGCCCAGCTTGCGCATGCGCGCCATGGACTTGTAGGCCTTGGCGGAAAGCGGCAGGAGCGCGGTCTTGACCAGCAGCGTCAGGATGACGATGGACCAGCCCCAGTTGCCGATCAGGTCGTGGATGTGATCGAGCAGCCAGAACAGCGGGTTGGCAATGAACCATAGCCACCCGAAGTCGACGGTCAGTTCAAGGTTCGGGGCGACCGCCTCCAGTCGATCCTGGATCTTGGGGCCGATGTAGAGCGTGGCTGCCAGAGTGGCTTCGCTTTGGGCGCCCAGGGTCTGGGTCGGGCCGGCAAACGCCGCCACATTGCGATTCTGCGAGTCGGTCGCGGTGTAGTAGAGGTTCTGCTGGTTCTGCGGGGGTGCCCAGGCAGAAGTGAAGTAGTGTTGGATCATGGCGACCCAGCCGCCTTCGACATCGCGATTGTTGAACTTGCCATCGCGGATGTCTTCGAAGTCGACCTTCAAGTAACGGTCTTCTGGCGTGGAAAAGGCGGCCCCCAGGAAGGAGCTCATGCCCATCTTCGGACCGCTCGAGGGATCGCTGCTGTTGTCGCGCACCAGCTGGCCGACGAAACGCGCGGTTACCGGTGTCTCGCTGGGATTGTCCAGCAGGTAGGCGACATTCACGGCGTAACTGTCGCGATCGAAGGTGAAGCGCTTGATGACATCCACGCCATTGACGGTGGCGCGGAGATCCACCTGTACCTGATCGTCCCCTTCGGCCAGCCGGTATTCGGTCTGCTCGGGGGAGAAGGCGATGCGCCCCTGATGGCCTTCCAGCTGAAGGCCGGAGCGAGCCACATAGCTGCGCGTACTGTTATCGGAAAGCAGCACGAACGGCTGGTCGGAGTTCTCGGCGTATTTATGCTGCGGAAGCGCCGCATACACGATGTCGCCGCCTTGCGGATCGATGCGAACATCGAGCACGTCAGTGGTGACGGCCACCAGGTCACGGCTGCTAGCGGTGGCTTTGCTGCCGGGCATTTCGCTGCCCATCTCGGCGTTGCCGGTGCCGCCGGACGGCACCGACAGGTTGCCACTGTCAGCCTCCCCAGTCTCCCGGGACGAAGCTGGCGAGTCGTCGGTGATGGCCGGGGCCTCCGGCGCTTGGGTCGCCTGGCCGTAGTCCTGATTCCACTGCACGACGATCAGGTAGGCGAGTATCGCCAGGGGAATCAGCAGGAGTAGTCGTTTTACGTCCATGAGGGGTCTGCCCGATGGGTGGTGAACATTCCGATGGCGCGGCGTGAGGTGCTCTCCCGACATACGCGAAAGCCTGCCAAGGGCAGGCTGGCATTCGTCAGCGGAGCGTCCGCTTTCGAGGGGGCGGCGTCAAGCTCCGCGGCAAGAGGCGAAATCAGGCGCATGCAAGCTCCGGGCGATGACGGCGGCGAGGCGCCGCATCGGTCATCGGCGGTCTGTCGAGGGGCTGGTGGAGCCGCCCGTCGATTTTTGCGCTTCGCGCTCCAGGCGTCGCCACATGCCATGCAATTGGCGATGGACAACCTCATTGTCCAGCTCCTGTACGCCACGCCGGGCGAGCAAAACGATATCCACGGCGGGGAGTCGATGCTGGCGAAGCCGAACGGATTCGCGCGTGATTCGCTTGAGGCGATTGCGATCAACGGCCCGACGAACGTTCTTCTTGCTGAAGATGAGGCCGAGTCGAGGGTGACCCAATGCGTTGGGCGAGGCCAGGGCCATCAACCCCTTGCCGTGAAGCTTGAAAGCTGCCGTATCGAAGACACGTCGATAGTCCTCGGCGGTCAGCAGGCGCAGCCGCCGAGGAAAGCCCTGATAGGACACGCGCTCGCGATCAGGCGCTCAAGCGCTTGCGGCCCTTGGCGCGACGGCGCGCCAGGACGGCACGACCATTCTTGGTGGCCATGCGAGCGCGGAAGCCGTGTGCGCGCTTGCGCTTGAGAACGCTGGGCTGGAAAGTGCGTTTCATAACTGTTTATTCCCACGTGGTTTTTGGAACGGATCGATAATTTCAGAGGCACCCGGTTTCCATCGGAAACCCGGGGAGATTCGGCTCAAGACCGGGAATTGTAGTGATTTCGCGGCCTCGGCGCAATTCCCTCTTGACTCACGGGCAACGCACGACGCGAGGGGCTCATGCCTCAATCATTATTATTTAGAACGATAGATTGATGAGGTTGTTATTATAGCTGGGGAGAAATTTTGTGGATAAGTATATTTATATTTTTTATATCAAATGGATACGGTATTGATCGTGGTGTGGACATCCTTGGGGGTGATGGTGTATCCACTGTGGCTTTCCGTTGCATGGAAGCTGCAATTGTCCACAGTGCTGATGCATCCCCATATCGCTCCCCGTCATTTCCTGACGTGGGGGAAGAGGTTTTCCACAAAGTTCATCGAAACGCGGCTTCATGTGGATAACCCGAGGGCTGGACGATACAATGTGCGGTCGTTCTTGAAACTATGATTGGTGAGGTTGCGTGTCGCTCGCTCTCTGGCAACAGTGTCTGGCTACCCTGCAGGATGAATTGAGCTCCCAGCAGTTCAACACCTGGATCCGCCCATTGCAGGCGGAGGAGGAGGGAGAGTCCAACCAGTTGCGCCTGTTGGCGCCTAACCGGTTCGTGCGCGATTGGGTCAGTGACAAGTATGCCAAGCGCATCAGTGAGCTGATGCGCGAGTTGGCGCCTGCCAAGCCCCCAAAGGTGGTGCTGACCGTGGGCAGTCGCCGAGCGGCTCCTGCTCCCCAGCCGCGGGAACTCGGCGATCCGGTCTCGGCGGCGCCTCGAGCGCCTGCCGTGCACACGCCACCACGGGGCGATGTGGCGGATGAATCCGAGATCGACCAGTTGAGGGAAGAAGGGGAGGCATCGCGTCGTTCCTCGGGCGAACGCCAGGTACAGGTCGAGGGCAGCCTCAAACACAACAGTGGCCTGAATCATAATTTCACCTTCGAAACCTTCGTCGAGGGCAAGTCCAACCAATTGGCACGGGCTGCTTCGCGGCAGGTCTCCGAGAACCCCGGAGGCGCTTATAATCCGTTGTTTCTCTATGGTGGGGTCGGCCTGGGCAAGACTCACCTGATGCATGCCGTCGGCAACGCCCTGGATGTGCGTCGCGAGAACGCTCGGGTGGTGTATCTGCATTCCGAGCGTTTCGTCGCCGATATGGTGAAGGCGCTGCAACTCAACGCCATCAACGATTTCAAGCGCTTCTACCGCAGTGTCGATGCCTTGCTGATCGACGATATCCAGTTCTTCGCCGGCAAGGAGCGTTCCCAGGAAGAATTCTTCCATACCTTCAATGCCTTGCTTGAAGGTGGTCAGCAAATGATCCTGACCTCGGATCGTTATCCCAAGGAAATCAGCGGGGTAGAGGAGCGTCTCAAGTCGCGCTTCGGTTGGGGGCTGACCGTGGCGATCGAGCCTCCGGAGCTCGAGACCCGGGTAGCGATCCTGATGAAGAAGGCCGACCAGGCCAAGGTCAATCTGCCGCATGATGCAGCCTTCTTCATTGCCCAGAAGATTCGTTCCAACGTCCGCGAGCTCGAGGGGGCGTTGAAGAAGGTCATCGCCGACTCCCACTTCATGGGCAAGGCAATCACCCAGGACTTTATCCGCGAGTCGCTCAAGGATCTGCTGGCCTTGCAGGACAAGCAGGTTGGCGTGGATAACATCCAGCGAACGGTGGCCGAGTACTACAAGATCAAGCTGTCGGATCTATTGTCGAAGCGCCGTTCGCGCTCCGTGGCTCGGCCTCGCCAGGTAGCGATGGCGCTGGCCAAGGAACTGACCAATCACAGCCTTCCCGAAATCGGCGATGCCTTCGGAGGCCGGGACCACACCACGGTGTTGCATGCATGTCGCAAGGTACAGGCGTTACAGGATGAAAACGCGGATATTCGCGAGGATTACAAGAACCTGCTACGTCTATTGACGAGCTGAGTTCACCCAATGACTCGATCGACCGGTCGGCTCGCCGGCCTCACAACCCCTCCAGGACAAGAAGTGGAGTCGACATGAAATTTTCCATTTCCCGAGAAGCGCTGTTGCGCCCGCTGACACTGGTCGCCGGCGTGGTGGAGCGGCGTCAGACCTTGCCGGTGCTGTCGAACGTCTTGATCCAGGTCGAGCAGGATCAAGTGTCGCTGACTGGCACCGATCTGGAAGTCGAGCTGATCGGTCGCACCGTGGCCAGTCAGGTGGACGATGCAGGCTCGGCCACCGTGCCGGCGCGAAAGCTGATGGATATCTGCAAGTCACTGCCGGACCAGGCCGAGATCCAGCTTGCCCTCGAGGATAATCGAGCGGTGCTGCGCAGTGGGCGTTCCCGTTTCACGCTTTCGACCCTGCCGGTGGCGGAGTTCCCTAATATCGAGGATGGCCAGAGCAGTGTCGAGCTGAGCCTGCCGAGGGGGACGTTGAAGCGCCTCATCGACGCGACGTCCTTCGCCATGGCTCAGCAGGATGTGCGCTATTACCTCAATGGCATGCTGCTGGAATTCGGCACCAATCTGGTCAGGGCCGTGGCCACCGATGGGCACCGGCTGGCGGTTGCATCGCGTTCTGCCGAGATCCAGGTGGATCCCGCTCAGAAATTGATCGTGCCGCGCAAGGGGATCATGGAGCTCGTTCGTCTGCTCGATGACGGCGATGATCCCGTGAGCCTGACGCTGGGCTCGACGCATATCCGTGCCCACACCGGGGATTTCACTTTCACCTCCAAGCTGGTCGACGGGAAGTTCCCCGATTACGAGCGCGTGGTGCCCAAGGGCGGGGACAAGGTACTCATCGCCGAGCGGACCGAACTGCGCCAGGTGCTGTCGCGCACTGCGATCCTCTCCAACGAAAAGTATCGTGGCGTACGCCTCAATCTCGAAGAAGGCAATCTGCGCGTCATGGCCAACAATCCCGAGCAGGAAGAAGCCGAGGAGAACGTTGGCGTCGAATACGCTGGGCCGGCCATGGAGATCGGCTTCAATGTCGGTTACCTGGTCGATGTTCTCAGCGTGCTGGACGAGGATCGCGTGCAGTTGACCCTGGCCGACCCCAACAGCAGTGCTCTGCTCGAGGAACCGGGTGGTGGCGATGCGCTTTATGTCGTCATGCCCATGCGCCTTTAAGACGACCTTCGACTTTCCCGTGCCGATGTTCGGCTTCCCATGAGCATCGGCAATAGGATCCTGTCCTCGATGCCTCTCGATCGTCTCGCTTTCCAGGGCCTGCGCAACCTCCAGGCCCTGGAGCTGTCTCCTGGTCCCCGAATCAATCTGTTCATCGGTGATAACGGTACCGGCAAGACCAGCTTGCTGGAAGGGATTCACGTGCTAGGCATGGGGCGCTCCTTCCGTACGCGACAGTTGCGTCACGCCATCGCCCATGAAGAGGACGGCGTGATCCTGCATGGGCGTTTGTCAGGAGAGCCTCCCTTGCCGATAGGCGTGCGCCGACGCCGGGATAGCGATGAACTGGAAATGCGCCTGGCAGGAGAAAAGGTGAGCCGTGTGTCGCAGCTGGTGGAGACCCTGCCCCTGCAACTCATCAATCCCGATGCCTTCCGCCTCCTGGAAGGCTCCCCGGCGGGGCGCCGCGAGTTTCTCGACTGGGGAGTGTTTCACGTGAAACATGACTTCCTCGATGCCTGGAAGCGTTTTCGAAGAGCGTTGAAGCATCGGAATGCTCTCCTCAGACATGGTAGAATGACCGATGCGTCAATGGGTGCCTGGGAGCGGGAATTGGCTCATTGGGGCGCTCGGTTGGATGAGCTGCGGCGCGCCTGGATCGATGCATTTCTCCCCGTGTTCCAGGAAACACTGGATGGGTTGATTGCCTTGCCCGAACTCCAGTTGCGCTATGCCCGAGGATGGGACCGCAAGCGAGATCTTGCCGACGTTCTCGAGCAGGGCAGGGAGACCGATCAGCAGATGGGCTTCACGCAACAGGGCCCTCAGCGTGCGGATCTCGGCATCCGCCTGGGGCGGCGTCCGGCGATCGAGATCCTGTCGAGAGGACAGCAGAAGCTGGTGGTCAGTGCACTCAAGTTGGCGCAAGGGCGCTTGCTGGAGCGCCTTACAGGACGCTCCTGCATATATCTTATCGACGACCTGCCAGCGGAGCTGGATGGCGATCACCGGCGTGTCTTCTGCGAATGGTTGACGCACATGCGTTGCCAAGCGTTTATCACCAGTGTCGATCCGAATGCCTTGAATGACGTGTGGGATATGGATACACCGGTTTCGATGTTTCACGTGAAACATACAGAGGTGGGGCAGGGGCAGCTGCTGCCAATGGATAGACAGACTTCATGATGGAGTAGTCAATGAGCGAGCAAGCTTACGACTCATCAAGCATCAAGGTTCTCAAGGGCCTGGATGCGGTACGCAAGCGGCCCGGCATGTACATCGGCGACACCGATGACGGTACAGGCCTGCACCACATGGTGTTCGAGCTGGTGGACAACTCCATCGATGAAGCCCTGGCCGGACACTGCAGCGAGATTGGCGTGGTGATCCACCCGGATGAATCGATCACGGTTCGTGACAACGGGCGTGGCATTCCCACCGAGATCCACGAAGAGGAAGGGGTGTCGGCGGCCGAGGTCATCATGACGGTGCTTCACGCCGGTGGCAAGTTCGATGACAATTCCTACAAGGTTTCCGGCGGCCTGCATGGTGTCGGTGTCTCGGTGGTCAACGCGCTTTCCGAAGAGCTGAAGTTGACGATCTGGCGGCAAGGGAAGGTGCACGAGCAGATCTATCGGCATGGTGAGGCCGTGGCACCTCTGGCGGTGGTCGGTACCACCGAGCAGACCGGGAGTCGCGTACACTTTCGCCCGTCGCCCGAGACCTTCCAGAACATCGAGTTCCATTATGATGTCCTTGCCAAGCGCTTACGCGAGTTGTCGTTCCTGAACTCCGGTGTGGCGATCCGCTTGACCGACGAGCGTACCGGCAAGGAGGAGCTCTTCCACTACGAGGGAGGACTGAAAGCCTTCGTTGACCACTTGAACACCAACAAGACGGTGCTCAACCCGGTCTTTCACTTCAACGTCGAGCGCGAGGATGGCGTCGGTGTCGAAGTAGCAATGCAGTGGAACGACACCTTCGCCGAGAATATCTTTTGTTACACCAACAATATTCCACAGGGCGATGGAGGGACTCACCTGGCCGGATTCCGTGCCTCGCTGACCCGGACGCTCAACCACTATATCGAGGCCGAAGGCTTGTTGAAGAAGGCCAAGGTCAATACGTCGGGCGATGATGCCAGAGAGGGCCTTACGGCCATCATCTCGGTCAAGGTCCCGGATCCCAAGTTCTCTTCGCAGACCAAGGACAAGCTGGTGTCCTCCGAGGTGAAGACCGCGGTGGAACAAGAGATGGGGCGCCAGTTCTCGGAATACCTGGTTGAACGTCCGAACGAAGCCAAGGCCATCGTCAACAAGATGCTGGATGCGGCACGGGCGCGCGAGGCAGCGCGCAAGGCGCGTGACATGACACGCCGCAAGGGCGCTCTGGATATCGCCGGATTGCCCGGCAAGCTGGCTGACTGCCAGGAGAAGGACCCCAGTCTGTCGGAACTTTATCTGGTCGAGGGCGATTCGGCAGGTGGTAGCGCCAAGCAGGGCCGTGATCGCCGTACCCAGGCGATCCTGCCTCTCAAGGGCAAGATTCTCAATGTGGAGAAAGCGCGCTTCGACAAGATGCTGTCATCTGCTGAGGTCGGGACTCTGATCACCGCCCTGGGTTGTGGAATCGGTCGGGAAGAGTTCGACCCCGACAAGCTGCGTTACCACTCGATTATCATCATGACCGACGCTGATGTCGATGGCTCGCACATCCGTACATTGTTGTTGACCTTTTTCTTCCGTCAGATGTCGCAGTTGATCGAGCGCGGGCATGTCTTCATCGCGCAACCACCGCTTTACAAGATCAAGCGTGGCAAGCAGGAAAGCTATCTAAAGGATGAACAGGCTCTGACCGACTATTTGACTGCGACGGCGCTCGATGGGGCTCGCTTGCATGTCAACAGCGACGCGCCCGGCATCGAGGGCGCGGGCTTGGAAAGCCTGGTCAATCAGTATCGCGACGTCATGAACCGGATCGATCGTCTGTCGCGCGTCTATCCCGACGTCGTGCTGCGCAAGATCGTCCATGCAGCCAAGCTGGAAGGCGAGGAGAGCCTGCGTGATCGTGTGACCATGCAGAACTGGATCGAATACCTGCAAGCGGAGATGAATGCCATCGTCTCTTACGAGGGCGGTCCTCGCTATACATTCCGCCTGGAAGAAGACAGTGAGAGAGGCCTTTATCTGCCCGCTGTGTCCCTGGTCGCACACGGCGTCACTTCGGATTATGTCTGGGGGGTCGACTTCTTTACCAGTGCGGATTATCGAGCCATTGCCGGGCTTGGTGAAACTTTGGATGGTCTACTCGAAGAGGGGGCCTACGTCGCTCGCGGTGAGCGCAAGAAGTCGGTTGGCAGTTTCTACGATGCGCTGGAATGGTTGATGAATGAAGCGCAGCGTGGCCTGTCGATCCAGCGCTACAAGGGGCTTGGTGAGATGAATCCCGAGCAGTTGTGGGAAACCACCATGGACCCGAATACTCGTCGTATGCTGCGAGTATCCATCGAGGACGCAGTGGCGGCTGACATGATGTTCAATACCCTGATGGGTGACGAGGTCGAGCCGCGTCGCGACTTTATCGAGCGGAATGCGCTGGTGGCCAACCTGGATATCTAGCCAATAGGCTCGCCTCGGGATGTTTCACGTGAAACATTGCTTGGGGCCGGCTGAAAAAAGGGCTGCATCGAGAGAATCGATGCAGCCCTTTTCATATGTGCTCATCATCTCTGTACCTCGCGGTGTTGTGCTCCAGGTGGCAGTTGCCTGTTCAGATGCGTTTCACGTGAAACATCAATGATGAGAGCACAAGGGTGGCTCGGTTCTCCCCGTCGTCACGGGAGAGGGATGAACTCAGCTTGTTGCCGGGGGAGTGTCGAGCAACCAGTCAGCAAAGGTGGCCAGGTTCTCGAAGACTTTCACATTCGAAGCCGAGATTTCTGGGTGCTTGTCCAGAGTGCGTTTCCCCTTGCCGGTCAGCACTAGGGCCGATTGGCAACCGGCCGCATCGCCCGCCTGGATATCTCTCAGGCTGTCGCCGACCATCCAGCTCCCTTCCAAAGAGGCAAGGTCCAGCATCTGGCGAATCTCGTGGAGCATTCCTGGCAGTGGCTTGCGGCAGTGGCAGCCATCTTTCGGGCCATGCGGGCAGTAGGTGATGCAGGCAATCTTGCCTCCTGCCCCCTCGATCATGGCCACCATGGCTTCATGCATCCTCGCGAGTTCGCCTTCGTCGTAGTAGCCACGCGCGATGCCGGACTGGTTGGTGGCTACGGCGACCGTCCAGCCGGCTTGGGACAAGCGAGCAATTGCCTTGATGGAGGAGGGGTAGGGGATCCACTCATCCAAGGATTTCACATAGTTATCGGAATCCTGGTTGATGACACCGTCTCGATCCAGGATGACGAGTTTGGCAGACATGGGCTGGTAGTACCTCTGGTGGAGGGAGGCATCAGGTAGCGCCATGTTTCACGTGAAACATGGACGCGCCATGACATTGAAGGATGGACCAAGGCCGGCCTTATACGCCGTAAAACTCCCGATACCATTCGACGAAACGAGAGACCCCTTCGTCCACTTTGACCCGTGGACGATAGCCGGTGGCCGTGAAAAACGCTTCGGTATCCGCCCAGGTGCGAGGGACATCGCCTGGCTGCATGGGCTGGAAGTCGCATACGGCCTCACGACCGGTCGCCGTCTCCACGGCACGCACGAAGTCCATCAAAGCGACTGGGCTGCCATGGCCTATGTTGTAGAGCCTGTAGGGCGCGTCACTCGCCTCCGGCGAGGAAGGCAGGGTTTGCCCATCACGCTGGGGCACGATCTCCAGAATACGAACGATGCCCTCGACAATGT
Source organism: Halomonas caseinilytica (assembly GCF_001662305.1). Classification (GTDB taxonomy): domain Bacteria; phylum Pseudomonadota; class Gammaproteobacteria; order Pseudomonadales; family Halomonadaceae; genus Halomonas; species Halomonas caseinilytica. The sequence goes on along the minus strand of NZ_BDEP01000014.1, from coordinate 118,568 downwards.
CGTCGATATAGGTGAAGTCCCGGTACATCTCGCCATGGTTATAGACCTGTATCGGCCTGCCCTCGAGCACGGCTTGCGTGAACTTGAACATGGCCATGTCGGGACGTCCCCAAGGCCCATACACCGTAAAGAAGCGCAATCCGGTGGTGGGGAGGTCGTAGAGATGAGAATAGGTATGGGCCATCAGCTCGTTGGCTTTCTTGGTGGCTGCATACAGGCTGATGGGATGATCGACGTTATCCGACGTGGCGAAAGGCGTCTTGTCGTTGGCGCCGTATACGGAACTGGAGGACGCATAGACTAGATGCTCGACTCGGCCATGGCGACAGCCTTCCAGTACATTGAGATGTCCCACGAGGTTGGCATCGGCGTAGGCATGAGGGTTCTCGAGCGAATAGCGCACCCCGGGCTGTGCTGCCAGGTGGATGACGCTATCGAAGCCTTCCGTCTCGAACAGGGCGGCCACCGCCTCACGATCGGCCAGATCGAGTCGTTCGAAGCGGATGTTTCCCGACGCGGCGAGATCGTCCAGGCGCGCCTTCTTGAGGGATACGTCGTAGTAGTCGCTGAGGTTGTCGACACCAACGATATCGTATGATGACTGCGTCGAAAGACGCTTGGCGACGGCATGGCCGATGAAGCCGGCCATGCCCGTGATCAGTAGCTTCATGTTGTGACGCATGCTCCTATGCTGGCGCTTCCTGGATGTGACACTGGCATCCGTTTTCGGGGTGAGAAGGTAGCATTGTACCCTAGCGCTAGCCGCTGACCGAGCATGCTAGAATTTGCTGCTCCATGTCCGACAGGCTCGCCATCGGGGATGTTCCCAATATTCGTCCACTTTCGGAATCACATTCATGAGCCAATCGACAGCCATGCCCAAAAAGCGTTTTGCCTTCGTCATCGGGGATCTCTACGGTGGCGGTGCCGAGAAGTCGCTGCTCTATACCGCCGACCAATTGCGCCAGCGCGGCCACGAGGTCAAGGTGTTCACGCTGCGCGAGCGAATCGAGCATCGCTTGCCGGAGGGCTTGGTGATCGAGAACCTGGCCGTGGTGACACGCTTTACCAAGGCCACCACCACAGTGTTGACCGAGAAGTGGCAGGCGTCTCGAATAAAGCGTGCTTTGAAATCCTGGCAGCCGGATGTCGTGATCTCCTGTTCCTGTGACAGGATCACGCGTCACCTCGACATTTCCAATCTCTATTTCTGGATCAAGTCGGACGTGTCGGCCAAGTTCAGCGACCCGAAGCGGCTCAAGAGAGCCTACGACAAGGTTCGCCGCTTTTATCATGACCGCCAGGTCATCGCCGTCTCTCAGGGTGTGAAGGACAATCTCGAAAAGGTCGTCGGACTGAAGGCCGAGAAGATCGTGCCCATCTACAATCCTTACGAGCGGGAACCTTTCGTTGCCATGGCCGAGGAGCCGGCGTCCGTTCCCGAGAGCGACTATTTGCTGTGTGTTGCGGCCATCGAGCCTCGCAAGCGCCATGATCGCTTGCTGCGTGCCTATGCGAAAAGCGATATAACGACACCACTGGCTATCATGGGCAAGGGCAAGCCAGAGCACGAGGAAGCGGTTCGTCGCCAGATCGCATCGCTTGGCCTGGAGGACCGTGTCATCTGGCTGGGCTATCATCGCAATCCCTATCCCTTCATCCGTGAGGCGAAGGCCATGGTCTTGACCTCCGATGCCGAAGGCTTGCCGCGGGTGCTGATCGAGTCGCTGTTGCTGCATACGCCGGTGATCAGCACGGACTGCCCCAGTGGGCCGCGGGAAATCCTAACCCATGAGCTGGCTGACTTTCTCGTCGCCCCGGACGACGAAGACGGCCTCGCCGAAGCCCTCAGGCGCATGGACGAGGTGCCCGTAACCATCGAGCCACGCCACTATCAGCAATTCCTCAAGGAGACGGTGCTGCCTAAGTTCGAAGCCCTCTGACAGGCTCCTGACCTCCTTGTGCGAGGTGCAGGGCAGGGGCGCCAAGGGGAGGGAGCGTTTCATGGTGATGTCGCTCAAAGTGCAACGAGCGATCTTCTCATTCACGGGAACAGTACGGGCGAATCTTCTCGAGTCAGGATTGAGCGCTAGTTTCGGGCAAGGTTTGCAAACACAGCATCTAACGAAAGGCGCGGTAAACGATCCATGCGTAACCACCAGCCCACTGTTGCTATCGTCATCCCCTGTTTTAATCGATGGCCCCGCGTCTGCGAGGCCATCGATTCCGTGCTTTCGCAAACCTGGCTCAACACGCACTGCATTGTCGTCGATGATGTCTCCACCGATGGTAGTTATGCGCAGCTGGAAGAGCACTATAGGGCAGAGCCCCGGGTATCGCTTCACCAGTTGGCGAGCAACCAGGGACAGTCGGCTGCGAGGAATCATGGCGTAGCGCTCAGCGATGCAGCCTATGTCGGCTTCCTGGATTCCGATGATCTTCTCGTCGAGTCTGCCGTGGCCAATCGAATGCAGGTGGCCCAGGATGACCCCGACTTCGAGGGACTCATCTTCAGCGATCCGATTGATACCGTTACCCACCGCTCCCTTCTTCCCGGAAAGAAGGAATATTCAGCCCCGCTTACCCTCAGCGAATACATTGACGACATGGGATGGCTGCATACGAACAGCTTTCTCATGAAGCGCAGTGCCTTCACGGTGTCAGGCGGGTTCAACGAGGAGCTGCGCAAGAAGGAAGACGTCGAGTTTTTCCTGAGGGCGCTGGCAAGAGAAGACGGACGCTATGCCACGGGGCCGTGCTGTATGGTTCGAGACGTGGAGGAACATCGCGCTCGGCACGATCATGAACGAATCATTCGTCAGGGGGAACGCTTCATCGAAGCCGTCAAGATGAATCCAATTCTGATGAATAGGCTGACACAGGAGCAGGCCAAGAAGCTGTTGGAGGCGGATACAAGGTCGGTGCTCCAGTCGCTTTACCGCATGAAGCAGGGCAAAAGGTTTCGTAGCACATTGCGAGATGCCATCGTCAATGGAAAGCTGAAACTGGATGCACGGCTGTTGAAGCGCTACTTGCTCTCTTTTCTCAGGTAACCGCGGCGAGGCAGCGCACTCTCGATCCGGTTGGTGACCCAGACAGAGATGTTTCACGTGAAACAATACGGGCACGTGTCGTGAAGGGGGAGGCGCGTGGCCGAGTAACGTCCAGAACGAGAAGGGGCCTGTTTCACGTGAAACAGGCCCCTTTGCCGTTTACCGGACTTTCACGGTGAATCGCCCGGTCAGTGCTGTAGTTCCGCGATATCCGCAACCTCGAGGAACAAGGCCTGAAGATTGGCCAGCAGGGCCAGGCGGTTACGTTTTACCGCTTCATCATCGGCCATGACCATCACTTGATCGAAAAAGCGATCCACGGGCTCACGCAGACTGGCGAGGACATCCAGAGCATCGCTGTAGCGGGCTTCAGCGAAAAGCGGGGCCACCTTCTCCCGGCAGTGGGACAGTGCCTCGGCGAGTTCACGCTCGGCTTCCTCGGCAAGCAGAGAGGCATCGATCTCGAGGGACGTCTCGACATCCTGCTTGGCGAGGATGTTGGAAACCCGCTTGTTGGCGGCGGCCAGGGCGGCGGCTTCCTCGCGACTGGCGAACGCGTGCACGGCTTGCAGGCGACGAGCAAAATCCAGAGGCTTGGTTACCGGGCGGGCGCGTACGGCGAGGTAGACCTCAGCCTCGATGCCTTCATCGCGGCCCCAGGCCCGGAAACGATCCAGCATATAGGCCAGGACCTCGTCGACCAGACCCTCGGAATAGGGCAGCTCCTGATGCTGGGCAGCGGCCAGTTCGAGGAGCTCGCGAAGGTCCAGATCCAGCTCGCCCTTGATCAGGATGTTGAGTACCCCGATGGAGGCACGACGCAGGGCAAAGGGGTCCTTGGTGCCGCTGGGCCGTTGGCCGATGCCGAAGATGCCGGTCAGGGTGTCCAGACGGTCAGCAAGGGCCAGGGCCAGACCGGTACGTGTGCTGGGTACCTCGTCACCGGCAAAGCGCGGCAGATACTGCTCCTCCAGAGCATGGGCCACCTCGGCAGCCTCGCCATCGTGGGTAGCGTAGTAGCGTCCCATGGTGCCCTGGAGTTCGGGGAATTCCTGCACCATCTCGGTCACGAGATCACACTTGGCCAGTTCGCTGGCGCGCCGGGCATAGGCCACGTCGCCATCGATGCGACCGGCGATGAAGGCCGCCACGGCCGCGCTGCGGTGGGCCTTGTCGGCCAGGGTGCCGAGCTGCTGCTGGAAGACGACGCTGGCTAGCTCCGCCGTGCGCTCGGCCAGCGGACGCTGCCGGTCGGTATCGTAGAAGAAGGCCGCGTCGGCCAGGCGCGGCCGAATGACTTTTTCGTTGCCCTGAATGACCAGGTCGGGCGCCTGGCTGTCGATATTGGCAATGGTGATGAACTGGGGCCTGAGCTGGCCGTCGTCATCCAGCAGGTGGAAGTATTTCTGGTTGGCCTTCATCGAGGAGATGAGACACTCGGCGGGGACTTCCAGGAAGCGTTCGTCGAAGCTGCCGGTCAGCGCGACAGGCCACTCGACCAGGCCACTGACTTCGGTCAACAGTTCCTCGTCGATCACCGCGGTGGCGGCCTGGACTTCGGCTTCGGCGAGGACCTGTTCACGAATGCGTTCGCGACGTTGCTCGCGATCCGCCAGCACCCAGGCGTTCTCCATGGCGCTCAGATAGTCGTCGGCGTGACCGAGCTCGATGGGATCCGGCGCGTGAAAACGATGCCCACGGGTGGTGCGGCCAGCCTGGAGTCCCAGGGCGGAGGCATCGACGACGTGTTCACCGAAGAGCATGACGAGCCAGTGAGCGGGGCGAGAGAACTCGACTCTCGAGGCGCCCCAGCGCATGTTCTTGGGCACCGGCAGGGAGTCGATGGATTTCTCGACGATGGCGGGCAGCAGGGTCGTGGTTGCCTCTCCCGGCTGCCGTTCGCGATAGCCCAGCCAGGTTCCCTTGTCCGTTTCGAGATGGATCAGCGACTCGATGCTGACGCCACAGGAGCGGGCGAAGCCCTCGGCGGCCTTGGTCGGCTCGCCGTCCTTGAAGGCGGCAGCCAAGGAGGGGCCGCGGCGTTCGACTTCGCGATCCGGCTGCTTGTCGGCCAGCGAGGCGACCTGAACGGCCAGGCGCCGCGGACTGGCATAGGCCCGAATGTCGCCATGTTCGATATCGGCATCGTCCAGGCCTTGTCGAATCCCGTCGGCCAGGGCGTCGGACAGGGTGTCGATCGCGCCTGGCGGGAGTTCCTCGACGCCCAGTTCGAGCAGAAAGGTATCGGCAGCCATCTCAAGCGTCTCCCTGTTCGGCAGGCGACTCGTTCGCCAGCAGTTCTTGGCGCAGGGCCTCGGAAGCCAGCGGGAAGCCGGCGGCCTTGCGAGATTCATAGTAGGCATGGGCCACGTTGCGGGCCATGGTGCGTACGCGGAGGATGTAGCGCTGCCGCTCGGTCACGGAAATGGCATGCCGGGCATCGAGCAGGTTGAAGGTATGCGATGCCTTCAGGGTCTGCTCATAGGCGGGCAGGGGCAGGCTGGCGTCGAGCAGCTTGGCGCACTCGCGCTCCTGATGATCGAACGCCTCGAAGAGGGCCGGAACGTCGGCATGCTCGAAATTGTAGGCGGACTGCTCGCGCTCGTTCTGCAGGAAGACATCCCCGTAGGTGACCTTGGTGCCGTCCGGCGCGACCGTCCACACCAGGTCGTAGACACTGTCGACGTCCTGTACGTACATGGCGATACGTTCGAGGCCATAGGTCAGCTCGCCGGTAACGGGGTAGCACTCCAGCCCGCCGGCCTGCTGGAAGTAGGTGAACTGCGTCACCTCCATGCCGTTGAGCCAGACCTCCCAGCCAAGCCCCCAGGCGCCCAGGGTAGGGGACTCCCAGTTGTCTTCGACGAAGCGGATGTCATGGACCAGGGGATCGATGCCGAGACACTTCAGGGAGCCAAGATAGAGGTCCTGCAGGTCCGCCGGAGAAGGCTTCATGACCACCTGGAACTGATAGTAATGCTGCAGGCGGTTGGGATTCTCTCCATAGCGACCATCGGTAGGCCGACGGGACGGCTGCACGTAGGCGGCGTTCCAGGTCTCGGGGCCGATGGAGCGCAGGAAGGTGGCCGTATGGAAGGTCCCGGCCCCGACCTCCATGTCCAGGGGCTGGAGAACCACGCAGCCCTGTTCGGCCCAGTACTGCTGCAGGGCCAGTATCAGGCCCTGAAAGGTTGTCACGTCTGGCGTCGACTGTGTCATTGCGAAAGCACCGTTGGCCATGAATTCACGAGCCGTCAAGTATACAATCACAGGCAGATCGGTTATAGGCGCAGGCCCGGAGTAAGAGGAATCCCATGATCGTAGTGACAGGCGGAGCCGGCTTCATCGGCTCGAATCTGGTCAAGGCTCTCAATGAACGAGGCCATGACGATATCTTGGTGGTCGACGATCTTCGCGACGGCACCAAGTTCATCAATCTCGCCGACTGCACCCTCGGCGACTATCTCGACAAGGACGACTTCCTGTCTCGGGTCAGGGCTGCCCTGCGCGGCGAACAGGCGCATCTGCCGCCCATCGAGGCAATCTTCCACGAAGGGGCATGTTCCGATACCACGGAGTGGGATGGCCGCTTCATGCTCGAGAACAACTTCGAGTATTCCAAGGAGCTGCTGAATTTCTGCCAGCTCAAGGGGATTCCCTTCCTGTATGCGTCCTCCGCCGCGACCTATGGTGGTAGCGAGGTGTTTCGGGAAGACCCCGAGCACGAGAAGCCGCTGAACGTCTATGGCTACTCCAAGCTGCTCTTCGACCAGTACGTCCGTGCTCGGCATCACGAGTTCGAGAGCCAGGTAGTGGGCTTTCGCTACTTCAATGTCTATGGTCCCCGGGAGCAGCACAAGGGCAAGATGGCCAGCGTGGCCTATCACCATCACACCCAGATCAGCAGCGGCGAGAACCTGAAACTGTTCGGTGCCTGGGATGGCTACGAAGCGGGCATGCAGAGTCGAGACTTCATCTACGTGGGCGACGTGGTGGACGTCAACCTGTGGTTCCTCGACAACCCCAAGGCCTCGGGCATCTTCAACCTGGGAACCGGGCGAGCTGAACCCTTCAAGGCCATCGGCGATGCCGTGATCGACTATTATGGCCGCGGTCGCATCGAATACATCGATTTTCCCGAGAACCTCAAGGGGCGTTACCAGAGCTATACGCGGGCTGACATCGAACGGCTGCGCGAGGCCGGCTACGACCGTGAGTTCCGCACCGTTGCCGAGGGGGTGCGAGCCTATCTGGAGTGGCTGAATGCCTGAGGCCGCTTCCGGGGAGCGCATCCTGGTCGTGGGCCCGTCTTGGGTCGGCGACATGGTCATGGCGCAGAGCCTGTTCAAGACCCTCAAGACAAGGCAGCCAGGCGCCTACATTGGCGTTGTGGCACCGGCCTGGTCGCGCCCGATACTCGAGCGCATGGAGGAGGTCGATGAAGTGGCTCCGCTGGAGGTCGGGCATGGCGAGTTCGGCTGGGCGACACGACGTCGACTGGCTGGAGAGCTGCGTGGCCGCTTCGACCGGGCCCTTGTCCTGCCGCGCTCGTGGAAATCGGCACTGGTCCCGTTTCTGGCGCGTATTCCTCATCGCACCGGCTTTACCGGCGAACAACGCTATGGCCTGCTCAATGATCGACGCCGACTCGACAAGTCGGTGCTCGACCAGACCGTCAAGCGCTTCGTGGCACTCGGCCTGTCGGCCGACGAGGCAGAACGGGGCGATTTCATGTTGCCCAGGCCGGAGCTGCGTCGTGATACAGCGAACCTGGAACGACTGCGCGAAACGCTTGGCCTGAGTACGCGCCCGGCCATCGCCATGATGCCGGGAGCCGAGTACGGGCCGGCCAAGCAGTGGCCCTTGCCTTACTTCCGTGAACTGGCCGAAGCGCTGGTGGCCAGGGGCCATGAGGTTCGCGTTTTGGGGGGCCCCAAGGATGCTGCGGCTGGCGACAGGATCGCCGAGGGGCTCGAGGGGGTGCATAATCTCTGCGGTCGGACTCGCCTGGGTGATGCCGTGGACCTGCTCGCGGATTGTCGGCAGGCGGTTACCAATGATTCCGGGCTGATGCATGTGGCAGCGGCCTCGGGCACTCGGGTCCAGGCGATCTATGGTTCTTCTTCACCCGCCTACACGCCACCGCTGACCGATGATGCCGAGATCCATTACCTGGCACTGGAATGCTCGCCCTGCTTCGAGCGTACCTGCCCACTGGGACACACCAACTGCCTGAATCACTTGCCCCCGGAGCGTTTGCTGCGCGCCATTTGCGACTAGTCCTGCTCTCGGCGGCCTTGATGCGGGGTTGCGGGTTTCACTCCGCCGCTTCCGCCGCCGGCCCCTCGGGGAGTCGCCAGGGCGACGTCCGCGATGCGTCATCCGGGGCCATGCCCTCGATGTCGAGCCCTTGCCAGAGGCGCTCGTGAAGCGCGGTTTCTCGCCTGAGCTGGTCGTTGAGAACCTTCAAGCCATGCTGTTCGATCAGGGTCGGTTCGTCCGAGAGCAGCGACACGCCCAGCCCGGCGCGATGCCAGTCGATGACGAATCCCATGGCCTCGAGCACCGTGGGCAGGATATCCATGGTCGAGGCTTCGACCTTCATGCGTCGCGGCACGAGATCGTTGCCGAGCAGCATGAAGGTGTTGCTGCGCGGGCCGGCAGTCAACTGCTCCCAGGCCGAGACGCGCATCGATAGGTGATCGCTGGCGATGACCACCAGCGTATCCTTCAGGAGTCCCTCGCCGGCGAGGCGTGTCACCAGCTCGTGCACCATGCGGGCGGAGCACTCGACACTGTAGAGAATATCCGTGCCATCGAATTCGCCTTGGTGCTTGCGACATGCAGCAGGCGGGTAGCCGTATGGCGGGTGCGTGGCCAGGCTCAGGTTGACCAGTCCCCAGGGGCCATCCGTCTCTTCCAGGCGTCGAATCTCCTCGACGGTCAGAGAGTATAGGTCGTCGTCGTAGAGGCCCCAGCTGTTCAAGTCGTCTGGATCGTCCAGCCTGGGTGCGAGATCGTCGCGCCCCAGGACTCGCGAGAAACCATGCCCCTCGTAGAACTTGCCCTTGCCAGCGAAGCGCTTGCTGGCGCCTCCCATGTAGGTCAGAGAATAGCCTTGCTCGGCGAGCAGGTCGCCCAGGCAGGAAACCCCGGGTACGACCTGCTCGAGTGGCTCCAGTTGGCTGTCGTGGAGCAGCCCCGCTGGCATCAACGGAACCCCGCACTGGCTGGCGATCATGCCGGCCATGGTCCAGCCGGTATTGTCGATCTGGCGAACGCCCTCGAACACCACACCCTGATCGCCCAGGGCACCGAGCGGTGCATAGACATCGCCGAAGCGCTCGTGATCGGCGTAGGTACGCTCCAGGCTCTCCAGGTAGATGACCAGCAGGTTGGGTGGAGAGGATGGTTTCTCGAGAATCACCGGCGAGACGTAACGCTGTTCGAGCCAGGCGCCTTCCTCGGCGACGATGGCCGCGCTGCGTTGGCCGATGTTGTAGAGCAGCGGGTTGGTGACCAGCAAGGCCAGGGCCAGCCAGCGTTCCAGCCTTCGCCAACGATGGTCGTGACGGATCAACCAGGTGAAGGCCGCCAGGATCGGGAACATGGCCAGCGTGTAGAGCACGGCGACGATGGTACGTTCACCGCCGCCGTGCTCGCTGATGCCGGCCTGCAGATGGAAGAACACCGCACCGAGGTCGACGATACCGAAGCTGTCGGCGAGATAGACATAGATGCCCCAGAAAATGAGCGGTACGAGCGACCATGGCCAGCCACGTGCCGGCGCCTGGCGTGATGGGGCACCCCAGCGCAGGGCATGTGCCAGCAGCAGCCAGCCGGCAGCGATGGGCGGCAGCATCCAGTACGGCAGCCGGGTGACCGTCACGGCGGCATGGCCCAGGGCCAGGCCGAGGGTCAGCAGTGCCCACCAGCGGGGTTCCCGCAATCCCTCAGGCAGGGGGCGTTCAAGCATCATCGGGGGTCGCGCGTTCGTTCTCGTAGAGTTCGTTCAGCTTGGCATACTTCATGTAAGCGTGAAACGCCGTAGTCATGGCGACCGTGAAACCGTCCGGGCCCTGGAATATCCCCCCCTTGAGGATCAGCTTGCGCAGGGTGGCGCTGGCCGCGTGGAGCACGGGGCGATACCGCGAGGGGGGCTTGCCGCGCTCCTTCATGGCCCAGGCATCGCGGCTGGAGAGCTGATCGATACGGGTGATCCAGTGGGACAGGTCGCGATAGGTGAAGTGGCGGATGTGCACGTCGAGATCGACCACCGAGGGTGCCTGGACCGAGGAATGCGCCTTCTTGGGCAAATAACCCGAGGTGGTGCGGTTGTACAGTCGTGTGACCGGATCGGGATAGAAGCCTGCCGCACGGATCCAGTGGTTACCGGCGAAGTTGCGCCGCCTGAAGCGATAAGCCTGCTGGGGATCGTCGAGCGCCAGCGCCTGGATTGCCTGGACCGCATCGTCGTCAAGGCGTTCGTCGGCGTCCAGAGCGAGAATCCAATCGTGGCTTGCCTGAGGGACGGCGAAGGCCTTCTGGGGGCCGTCACCCAGGTAGGGCTGGTGAATGACCCGGGCGCCGGCATCTTCGGCCAGACACACGGTCTCGTCCGCGCTGCCGGAGTCGACGACGATGACCTCCTCGCAGACGCGTTGCAGTGAGGTGATGCAGTCGACAACGTTGTCCGCCTCGTTGAGCGTGATGATGATACCGGTAATGGAAGTCATGTTGTGCTGGGCTCGCTTGTCGGAGACGACGCCAGGCGTCGGGCGATTTGTTCGGCGGCGGCTTCCAAGTCGATGGCGTGCATGTCGGTTTCACCGGCCTCAGCGGGAGGACGGAAGGCGAGGCGCCGCGTCGCGTCGTTGCAGGTCTGCCAGCGCAGGGGCGTTGCCGAGCGCCGGGCAGGATAAAAGCCGGCAGTGGCACGGTTCAGGCAGCCAGCGATGTGCAATGGGCCGGTGGAGCCGGCGATGAACAGGTCTGCAGCCGCGAGACTCAGGGCGAAGTCGCCGAGGCCGTCGCGTGCCGGCAGCCGATGGGCATCGAGTGCCATGCCTTTCAGGGTCCGGTGCAGAGCGTCGGCATTGTCTTCCTCGCCGGGGCCGGCGGTCAGTATCCATGATGGCGCGCTGTTTTCGTCCAGGCGAGAGGTGACATCTTGCGCCAGTCGCGCATAGGCTTCCGCTGTCAGGTTGACTGCCGAACCACCACTGCCGGCGTGCAGGAATACCCAGGGGCGCTCGGGATCGAGGGCCAGTTCCTCGGCGATGCGGTGGCGCTGAGCGCCTTGCTCTTGCGCGGACAGGGGCCAGTAGGGCGGCGCTGGACGTGTCGGCTTGGGCAGTGCGAGGGCATCCAGCAGGGCCTCCGCCAGTTCCATGTTGTAGACGTACTCGGGTTTCGCCGAGCGGGACCTGCGCTGGGTGATGCGGTGGTTGTAGAATAGTTGAGCCCACTTGGTGGCCGGCGCCAGGCGCAACGGGATACCGGCACGCCAGCCCAGCCAGCCGATGCGAGGCGTGGAGAACAGGGTCAGCAGGGCGTCGACGTCGGCCGCGCGAATTTGGGCCAGCACGTCTTGCCTGGCTTCTCGCCCGGCGCCGTCGCCCGGATCGACGATGACCTCATCCACCCAGGGGCAGAGCCGCGCCATGGGGGCGGTGTAGCCGGGCACCAGGACACTGACGTGAGGCGTGGGTTCACTGGCCTTCAGGCAAGCCAGGGCCGGCCAGGCAAGCATGAAGTCGCCGAGCTTGTCGTTGCGTACGACCAGCAGGCGAGGCGGCTGTTGGTGCGAAAAATGTGTCATCGGGACCCCCGAACCCCGATACCGCGAACGGAGGACGCCTTGAAACCCAAGGTCATGCAGATCTGCCTTTCCGACGGCTGGGGTGGACTCGAAATGTATCCGGCTCGGATTATACCTGAGCTGGCTCGGCAGGGGTGGGAGGCTCATGGCCTGGCCCTCGAAGGCTCACGTGTCGCCTCGAGCCTCATGGCGGCTGGTGTCCACCCCTTGACGTTCGTTTCCCGAGAGCAGGCGCTGTGGCGAGTCCGGCGTATCCTGACCTACTTGAGGGCCCATGATATCGGGGTGCTGCATTGTCACAAGTCCAGCGATCTTCGGCTGGGGGCGCTGCTCGTCAGTCTACGTCCGGAACTCAAGCTTGTCTTCACCGACCACATGGGCGTTACCCGACCCAAGCGCGATCCTTTTCATCGCTGGAGTTACGGCAAGGTGAGCCGCCTGTTCTCGATCAGCGAGGCAACGCGACGGCGCAATCTGAAAGCCTTTCCGCTGCCGGCCGAACGGATCCGTCGGCTTTATCTGGGCATCGACCCGGCGCCTTATGCCGATGATCTCGGGGCCAGCGAGAAGGCGGCGCTGCGTGCCGAACTGGGCATACCGGAAGGGGCAGTGGCCATCGGGTTGCCGGGGCGCATTACTCGGGGCAAGGGGCAGGCGCTCTGGGTCGAGGCGCTGGGTCGGCTGGCCGAAAGGGGCCCTGGCCAGGCTTGGCAGGGAGTGCTGATCGGCGGGCTCGCGGCGGATGAGGGAAGCGACGAAGCGGTCGTTGCCGAGCTGCGCGAGCGCGTTGGCGAGCTGGGGCTCGCGTCGCGAGTGAGCTTCGTCGGTTTCCGCTCCGACCTGCCGTCTTGCCTGAAGGCGCTGGATATCGTCTGCGTGCCGTCGCGCAACGAGGCCTTCGGCCTGACGGTCATCGAAGCTATGGCGGCTGCCCGCCCGGTGGTGGGCTCATCGAGCGGGGCCATTCCCGAACTGATCAACGAGCAGACGGGACGGCTTGCCGACCCCGATGTGCCGGAGGCCTGGGTCACGGCGCTGGTCGAACTCCTGGAGGACGTCCAACTGCGTGAAAGACTCGGGGCGGCCGGTCGGCAGCGCGTTCAGGAGGCATTCACGCTGGCGGGCCATGTGGCGGCCCTGGTCGAGGAATATGCCGGTCAGGAGGGCGCCTCGGAGACATAGCCCTGCCGGACGATATCGATGGCTGAGGGCGCATCGAACTTCGTCAGCGAGCGAGCCAGGCGCTCGAGGTTGGCTTCCCGCCAGCGGCCCGGGGAGCGCAGTCGGCATCGGTCCAGGTCGATCAACCAGACCGTTTCCGAGGCATCGACCAGCAGGTTGCGGGCATTGAGGTCCACATGGTCCAGCCCGGCATCGTGGAAGCGGCGAATGGTGGTGCCGACACGGCGCAGCAAGGCCGCGTCAGCCTCGGGAAGACAGTCGGCCAGGGCACGGGCACCAGGCAATCGGACGGTGATCAGGCCGGCTTCGTAGGCGAGACCGTGGCGGGTCACGCCGGCGGCCACCGGGCGTGGCACGGGCAGGTCGAGCGCATGAAGGTGAGCGGTCAGGCGCATCTCGCGAAAGGCGCGGGAGCGCTCCGCTCCGCACCACAGGTAACGCTCGGTGCTGATTCGGGCGATGAGTCCGCCGCGGCGGTAGGGGCGCAGTACCCACTGCTCGTCGCCAACCTGAAGAAACAGGCTGGCGCCGCGCCCCGGTGCTTCGCCGATGACGGTGCCCGTCTGGCGCCAGTACCCGGGATCGAAGAGATGCGGCCCGATTTGTGGCGTCCCGCAGGCGTCACATAAACTATCCGCATCATATAGAATGCTTACCTTTCCTGTTCGATACGTTGCCAATCGCATGAAGCATCCTCTGCCCGCCCGACCCGAGCACATCGGTGTGCTGCGTCTCTCCGCCCTGGGCGATGTCTGCAACCTGGTACCGACGGTTCGCGCTCTGCAACGCCAATGGCCCGAGGCGCGCATCACCTGGATCATCGGCAAGGGCGAGCACAGTCTACTGGCCGGGCTTTCCGGGGTCGAGTTCATCGTCTACGACAAGTCCTCCGGGCTTTCGGGCATGCGTGAGCTCTGGCGGCGCCTCGCTGATACCCGCTTCGATGTGTTGCTGCACATGCAGCAGGCACTGCGCGCCAGCGTGCTGTCGCTGGGGCTCAAGGCGGACCTGCGCATCGGTTATGACAAGGCACGTGCCAAGGATGCCCAGCACTGGTTTACCCATCGCCAGCTTGCGCCTCACCCGCGCGCCCATGTCCTGGAGTCCTTTCTCGACTTCGCCCGCCTGATGGGGGTCGAGGACCTTTCGCTGGACTGGTCGCTACCCGTGCCCGAAAGTGCCCGCCGGGAAGCCGCCGGTTTCACGTCGGGCAGCCCCTACCTGCTGATGAGCCCATGTGCCAACCCGCGCCTGCGCAACTTTCGCAACTGGTCTGCCGAAGGCTACGCGACGGTAGTCGAGCATGCCTGGGTGCAGCACGGCCTGAAGACGGTATTGACCGGTGGCGGCAGTACCCAGGAGCGCGAGATGGGGCAGCGCATCGCGGCGCAGGCCCAGCCCGGCGCGGTCATCGATGCGATCGGGGAGTCCTCGCTCAAGGGTTTGCTGGCACTGATCGATGGAGCGCGGGCGGTGATCGCGCCGGATTCGGGGCCGGTGCACATGGCCAATGCCATGGGTACACCTACCGTCGGCCTGTTCGCCACCACCAATCCTGAGCGCGCAGGGCCCTATCGCTGGCAGGATTTCGTGGTCAATCGCTATCCCGAGGCGGTGCGCACCTACTTGCACAAGGATCCTGACACCCTGTCCTGGGGGCAGCGTGTCCGTCATCCCGACGCCATGTCGCTGATACGTGCCGATGACGTGATCGATCGACTCGAGGCATTGCTGGCCATGCCCGCGCCTCGCAAGCAAACGGAGTTCCCTGATGAAACTTGACCTGACCGCTCTGGAGCGCTCGCGCCTGCTGGTGGTGGGCGACGTCATGCTCGATCGCTACCTGCATGGCGGCACGTCACGCATCTCTCCCGAGGCCCCGGTGCCCGTGGTCAGGGTCGAGGAGGATGAGGATCGCCCCGGGGGCGCTGCCAACGTGGCGCTCAATATCGCCTCGCTCGGTGCCCGGGCCGCCCTGGCCGGCCTGGTCGGCGATGATGACAATGCTGACCGGCTGATGCATCGTCTCGAAGATGCCGGTGTAAGCACTCACTTCTCTCGTAGTCCCGATATACCGACCATTACCAAGCTGAGGGTGATGAGCCGCAACCAACAGTTGATCCGGCTCGATTTCGAGGAAGGGTTGGGCAAGGTCGACACCCATGGGCTGTCGGTACAGGTGGAAGAGGCGCTGCCCAAGGCCGACCTGGTGATCCTTTCCGACTATGGCAAGGGCACTCTGAGCGATGTTGCTGCCCTGATCGCCCGTGTGCGCGCTGCCGGCAAGCGGGTGCTGGTCGACCCCAAGGGCAGTGATTTCAGCAAGTACCGGGGAGCCAGCGTGATCACGCCCAACCTGGCCGAGTTCGAGACGGTGATGGGCCCTTGCCCCGATGATGCCACGCTGGCGGCTCGCGGTGAGGCACTGCGCGCCGAGCTGGAGCTCGAGGCATTGTTGATCACGCGCAGCGAGAAGGGCATGACCCTGATCCGCGAGGGGTTCGAACCGCTTCACCTGCCGACCCGGGCCCGGGAGGTCTTCGATGTGACCGGCGCCGGCGATACCGTGATCGGCGTGCTGGGGCTGGCGCTGGCGGCCGGTCATGGCTTCCCCGAGGCCATGACGCTCGCCAACCTGGCCGCCGGTCTGGTGGTGGCCAAGCCCGGTACCGCGACGCTGTCCATCGCCGAGCTCTACACGGCGCTTCACGGTGACAAGCTGGCCGAATTCGGTGTCATCGACGAGGCGCCATTGTGCGATGCGGTACGTGCCGCCCAGGCCAGGGGCGAGCGCGTGGTGATGACCAATGGCTGCTTCGACATCCTGCATGCCGGCCATGTGGCCTACCTTGAGCATGCCCGCCAGTTGGGCGACCGGCTGGTCGTGGCGGTCAATGACGACGCCTCCATCGCACGCCTCAAGGGCGCGTCCAGGCCGATCAACCCCCTGGCGCGACGCATGCAGGTGCTGGCCGGCCTGGGCGCCGTCGACTGGGTTGTGCCCTTCGCCGAGGATACCCCGCAGCGGTTGATCGAGGCGGTGTTGCCCGATGTGCTGGTCAAGGGCGGCGATTACCGCCCCGAGCAGATTGCCGGGGGCGAGGCGGTGCGTGCCGCCGGGGGAGAGGTGAAGGTGCTGGGCTTCGAGGACGGCGTCTCCACGACCGCGATGATTTCCACCATCCTCGATCGGGAACGCTGATGGCCGGCGGCCACCCCTGGGCGCGCCGGCTCTATTCCGCCGCCTTGCTGGCGCTGGCACCGTTGCTCTGGTGGCGCGTATGGCGCGAGCACCGTGCCGGTCGTTCCCGGGGCGAGCGGCTTGGCTGGATTCCTGCCTCGTCAGCCGCCGAGCGTCCGCTGTGGCTGCATTGTGCCTCGGTCGGCGAGGTCCAGACCGCATGGCCGCTGATCGAGGCCTTGCGCCACCGCTATCCGCAGCGCCGTCTGGTGATCACCACCATGACGGCCACCGGTGCCGAACGTGCCGTGGCGCTGGCGGAAAAGCTCCGCCACGCGGGCGATGGCGCCGAAGTGAGTCATTACTTCCTGCCGCTGGATTTTCCCTGTGCCGCACGGCGTTTCGTCACTCGCCTGCGCCCAGGACTGGCGATCTTCTTCGAGACCGAACTCTGGCCCAATCTGCTGGCCGCTTGTTCGCGGCGTGGCGTGCCCGTTGCCGTGGTCAACGGGCGGCTATCGACGCGCGCCTTTCGTACGTATCGACGCCTGCCCCGCCTGATGCGAGAGGCGTTGTCCCATGTCGCTTGGCTGGGTGCCAAGTCATCCCAGGACGCCGAACGCTTCGAGGCGCTCGGCATGGCGGCGCAGGCCACCACGATAACCGGCTCGTTGAAGTTCGATATTGCCTTGAATGACGAGGCCTTCGATGTGAGTGAGCGCTTGCGCACCATGCTGGGTGAGCGCCCGGTCTGGGTCGCTGGCTCTACGCACTCGGGTGAGGACGAGGTACTGCTGGCGACTCACGCCAGGGTGCGCGAGACATTGCCCGAGGCGTTGCTGATTCTGGTGCCGCGCCATCCCAGGCGCTTCGAGGCGGTGGCCGAGCTCTGCGCCGAGCACGGGCTGGCCTGTGCTCGGCGATCGAAAAGCGAGACGCCGGATGCTGAAACCGCCGTTTATCTGGGCGATACCATGGGCGAGTTGCGCGCTCTTTATGGTGCCGCGGACCTGGCCTTCGTCGGCGGAAGTCTCGTACCGGTAGGAGGGCACAATCTGCTCGAGCCGGCGGCCATGGGTGTGCCGGTACTGACTGGTCCTGAACTGGCCAATTTCGAGGATGTGGCCGAGATGCTGCGTGAGCACGATGCCCTGGTGGAAGTGGCCGATGGGAACGACCTGGGATCGACCCTGACGCGCTTGTTCGGCGAGCCGGCGGAGAGGCGCCGGCTCGCCGAGGCCGGCCGAACGGTGGTCGAGACCAATCGGGGCGCCTTGGTCCGCACCCTGGAAGGCCTGGACGCACTTCTTCCTGAGTGAGTGATCACTTACTCACCTGACGGAGTCAGACGCTCCACGCCCTGATCAGTGCCTAGCAGCAGCACATCGGCGCCCCGGGCGGCGAACAGGCCGTTGGTCACCACGCCGGCAATGCTGTTGAGCCGGGCCTCCATGGCTTCGGGATCGTCGATCATGAATTCATAGCAGTCGAGGATCTGGTTGCCGTTGTCGGTGATCACCCCCTCGCGATAGACCGGATCGGCTCCCAGCCTGACCAGTTCCCGGGCCACATAGGAGCGCGCCATGGGGATCACTTCCACAGGCAGCGGGAAGTTGCCCAGGCGCTCGACGCGCTTGGAGGCGTCGGCGATGCACACGAAACGCTCTGAACAGGCGGCGACGATCTTCTCTCGGGTCAGGGCTGCGCCGCCGCCCTTGATCATGTGGAAGTGAGCGTTCACTTCGTCCGCACCGTCGACATAGACGGGAAGCGTGCCTGTCTCGTTGAGCTCGAAGACATCGATGCCGTGGCCTCGTAGTCGCTCGGCGGTCGCTTCCGAACTGGCCACCGCGCCGCGAAAGTCGCCGCGCAGCGTGGCCAGCTTGTCGATGAAGCGATTGGCGGTAGAGCCGGTGCCTACGCCGATGACGACGTTGCGCCCGAGTAACGGGCGGATCTCGTCGAGGGCGGCGGCGGCCACGGCATCCTTGAGTTCGTCTTGAGTCATGTCCTGCTCGCTGTCCGGTAGGTGGCGAATGCGGCGCCATTATAGGCCATGTCGTCGTCTCGTGCTGGACGCCGTAGCAGGCGGAATGCTACCAATAAGGGTTCCCTTCATGCCGCATCGGGACGCATCGGGTGCCACTGTGGCGCCTGCCGCTCCCGCGGTTCTCATGCGCTACCCCATTGGGATATCAGGATGCTCGAAGCCACCGTCAAGAAAATCCTCCAGGCCCGGGTCTATGAAGCGGCCCGGGAAACGCCGATCTCGCCGGCTCCCCTCCTTTCCCGTCGATTCCACAACCAGATCCTGATCAAGCGCGAGGACCTGCAGCCGGTCCACTCCTTCAAGATTCGCGGCGCCTACAATCGCATGGCCCAGCTCACCGACGAGCAGAAGGCCAAGGGCGTGATCGCCGCCTCAGCAGGCAATCACGCTCAGGGGCTGGCGATGGCCGCCAAGCAGATGGGCGTCAAGGCGGTGATCGTGATGCCGCGCATCACGCCGGATATCAAGGTTCAGGCCGTGCGTGGCTGGGGTGCCAAGGTGGTCCTCAAGGGCGATGCCTTCGCCGCCGCCGCCGCTCATGCTCAGGAATTGATCAAGGAGCACGGCTACACCTATATCCCGCCTTTCGACGATCTCGACGTCATTGCCGGCCAGGGTACCGTTGGCATGGAAATTCTTCGTCAGCAGGCCGGGCCCCTGGATGCCATCTTCGTGCCGGTGGGAGGCGGTGGCTTGATTGCTGGCATCGCGGCCTACGTCAAGTACCTGCGCCCGGAGATCAAGGTGATCGGCGTGGAGTCGGAGGACAGCGCCTGTCTCAAGGCCGCGCTGGAAAGCGGCGAGCGCGTGACGCTCGATCAGGTCGGCGTCTTCGCCGAGGGGGTGGCCGTGGCGCAGATCGGCGAGGCGCCCTTCGCGATCATGCGCGACCTGGTGGACGATGTCATCACGGTCAACACCGACGAGATGTGCGCCGCGGTGAAGGACATCTTCGAGGAGACCCGAGCGGTGTCCGAGACCTCTGGGGCGCTGTCGCTGGCGGGCCTCAAGAAGTACATCCAGTCGACTGGTGCCACCGGGGAGACGCTGGTGTGCATCAACTCCGGTGCCAACACCAATTTCGATCGCCTGCAGCACATCGCCGAGCGTACCGAGCTGGGCGAGCAGCGCGAAGCGATCCTGGCGGTGACCATTCCCGAGCGTCCCGGCAGCTTCAAGAAATTCTGTCGGACCATCGGCAAGCGCATGGTCACCGAGTTCAATTATCGCTATGCCGATCCCGAGCGGGCGCACATTTTCGTCGGTGTTCAGGTCAAGCCGGGCGGCGAGGATCGCCAGGCCGTGATCGACAAGCTGCGCGGTGCCGACTATCCGGTGGAAGACCTCACCGACAACGAGCTGGCCAAACTGCACATCCGGCACCTGGGGGGCGGGCGCCCGAAGGAACACTTCGAGGAAGAGGTGTATCGCTTCGAGTTTCCCGAGCGCCCCGGTGCCCTGATGAACTTTTTGACGCATCTCCCTCAGGACTGGAACATTTCATTGTTCCATTACCGCAATCACGGTGCCGCCTATGGGCGCGTGCTGGTGGGCATGCAGGTGCCCAATGGCGATCACAGCCATGTCGAGGGATACTTTGATGAGATCGGGTATCGCTACTGGAAGGAGAGCGATAACCCGGCATATCGCCTCTTCATGGCGTGAATCCCTCCGGTGTGAGCGCTGACTCACTTCCAATTGCCTGACTGATCGGGCGCGTTTCGCGACTTTCCCGGGCGTGACTGTTGTCATGTCCGGGTCCTTCGGCTACTCTCACAACCCAAAGAGCATCGGCTGGGGTGTTTTCCGGGAGATGGCGACATCGTCGCCGGGGAAACGCGGCCGTTTCCAACACGATAACGGCAGAAGCTGCCGGACGAGCAGGGAGTCGACGATGAAGCGCAAGCCCGATCTGATCATGGTACTGGTGCTGTTGTTCAGCATCGCGGTCGTGGTGACCGGCTATGCCCAGGCACTGGCGGGCGACTGATAGCGACTTTCATCAGCACGCTCTGATGGCATGAACATGAGACGGCCGATGCGTGATGCATCGGCCGTCTTGATGTTGGGGGCCGTCTCTAGCGCGCAGGGCGACTCAGGGGCGTAGAATCCGGCGATCGCTGACGATGGCGTCCAGAGGCACGTCCCAGGGCGCTACCGGGAGGCGCGTGACGCGCTGGCAGTCGTGGGCCAGGCCGATCAGGCGAGGTCGGGGGCCGGGGCGTTGGGTGAAGGCGAGAGTGCGATCGTAGAAGCCGCCTCCCATGCCGATGCGCTGGCCGTCATCGTCGAAGCCGACCAAGGGCAGGAGGATGACATCCAGAGTCCAGGTTGCCTGACGTCGCGCGCGGTGCGCGCCATGACGGGTGTCGGGTTCGGGAATGCCGAAACGATTGGTCACCATTGGGGTGTCGCCATGGTAATGGACGAACCAGAGGGTATTGGGTGCCAGGGGGCGCAATACCGGCAGATAGGCGCGGGCTCCACGTTCCCTGAGCCAGGGCAACAGAGGCGTCGGATCGATTTCGCCGTCATTGGGCAGGTAGAGCGCCACACGCCGGGCTCTGAAGACTTCCGGCAGTCGACGCAGGGCATGGCATAGCCGCGTGGCGGCGGCCTTCTGCTCGCGTCGATCGAGTTCGCGTCGACGCCGCCGCAGTGCTTGGCGCAGTTCGCGTCGTGTCGTGGGTGCGGCTGGATCCTGCATGACGTTCATGATGGATGAAGTTCCCCAGAGTGCCGCTGTCGTTCTGGCCCTTGAACCCATTGGTTCAAGGTGGGTGGCCGCAGTCGAACCGTCAGGCTTTCCGTCTCACGGACATGCACACGGGTCCGACTAGCTGTTGGCCCCCTGGGTAATGCGCATAGGCTCGAGGGACGATAACGACTGGCGAACACCCCAGGGAACGATTCCTATCCTAGCAGAGCCGCCGGCCTGGCCAAAGGGAAGAATCCCTTCAGCGCCCGGGGGCATCGGAAAGCGCCTTCTCGAGACGCTGGTTGAGCTCGCTCAGGCTCTGCTCGCCGGCACGTTGCTCGTCCTGGGTCTCGAGCAACTCGTTGGCGATGTTCAGGGCCGCCATGATGGCGACCTTCTCGCGGTCGACCACCTTGCCCTGGGCATGGATGCCCTGCATGGCGCGGTCCAGGTAACGTGCTGCACGTTCGAGTTTGCTCTCCTCGTCCGGCGGGCAGGCGATGACGTACTGCCGATCCAGCAGGGTGATCTCGATGGTGGGCCGTGAAGAGTCGCTCATGGGTGCTCCGGAGGGGGCCGAGGGCGCGTCTCGGGGGCTCGATGCGTTAACATCGAGGGGAATACGAACTTTCAGTCACTATAAGAGAGCCGTTCAAGCGCGGTCAACGCGTGCGGGGCTCCACCATGGATCGCGTCATGTCATTGATCAACGAACGCCAGGATTTTTCCACCATCGCCGACACCTTCCTGCTGCATGGCAGCATGCAGTCTCCGGCCTTCCTGGACGGCCGCCTGTGCGCCTCGCTGGCGTTGCACGATCTCGATGCCGAAGGCTGGCTGGAGATGGTCTGCCTCAACCTTGGCGTCGAGCAGCCCAGAGACGAGCCGTCTGCCGAGCGTCTCCTGGGCTGGCGTCGCCAGACGCTGGAGGCCTTGTCCGCAGCGGAGATGAACTACGAACCCCTGCTGCCCGATGAACTGTTTTCGCTGGCCGAGCGTGCGCAGGGCCTCCAGGAATGGACCCTGGGCTTCCTCGAGGTGGTGCGGGATGCCGGCGACGAGCCGCGCAGGAACTGGTCGGATTCGCTCAGGGAAGCCATCGACGATCTGAGCGGATTGACGGATATCGAGACTGACCTCGATGACAGCCCTGAAAACGAGAACGATCTGTTTGCCCTGACTGAGCACGCCAGAATGGCTGCCATGTTGCTCTATACCGAGCAGCATCCCGGCAAGCCGCAGGTGGAACAGGTCGAGGAGCCGGGCCCGACCCACTGACTCTTACCCTTATCTTGGTGTGTCCAGGAGCTGCCATGTCGATCGAAGCCGAGTGTCGCCCGCGCGCCATCCGTCTGGATGAGTACAGGAGTCGACGTCGCCGACTCATGGATGACGTGCCGGCGGATGCCGCTGTGCTGTTGCCGGGGGCCTCTCTGGTCACGCGCTCCCGCGACAGCGAATTTCCTTTCCGCCAGGACAGCGACTTTCACTACCTGACAGGGTTTCCCGAGCCGGATGCCCTGCTGCTGTTGCTGCCCGGCCGCGCCGAAGGGGAATGCGTGCTGTTCTGCCAGGATCGTGACCCGGCCATGGAGACCTGGACGGGGCAGCGTCTCGGCGCCGAGGGTGCCGTTCGTGTGCATGGCGTCGATCAAGCCTTCGAGAATGCCGAGCGTGATGCCCGTCTGGTCGAACTGCTGGCGGGATACGCCACGCTCTACCTGCCCTTGGGCAACAGTTCGGCGCTGCGCCTGGCGGAGCGGTTGCGTGCCGAACTGGTGGACCGACCGCGCCAGAATGCGCCGACACCTCTCGGTTTTGCCGATGTGGCGCCGCTGTTGCACGAGCAGCGCCTCATCAAGAGCGAAGGCGAGCTCGCCTTGCTGCGTCATGCCGGTGAGATTTCGGCCCATGCCCATCGGCGCGCGATGCGCGTCTCCCGGCCGGGACTCGCCGAATACCAGCTCCAGGCCGAGCTGGAGCATGAGTTCCGCTGGCGGGGCGGCAGCGGGCCGGCCTATGCCAGTATCGTCGCTGGCGGGCGCAATGCCGGCGTACTGCACTACATTGATAATCGGGATCCCCTGCGTGACGGGGAGTTGGTGCTGATCGACGCCGGTGCCGAATTCGATCTCTATGCCGGCGACATCACGCGGACCTTTCCGGTCAACGGGCGCTTCACGTCGGCACAGCGGGCATTGTACGAAGTGGTGCTGACGGCCCAGGAACGAGCCATCGACGCCGTGCGTCCCGGTGCCACGCTCGCGGCGATCCATCGAGGCGTGGTGAGCGATCTCGCCGCCGGCCTCACGGCTCTGGGAGTTCTGGCCGAAGATGGCGAGGAGGCACCCGAGGCGATCGTCGCGCGCCGCTTCTACCCTCACGCCACCTCTCACTGGCTGGGGCTCGATGTCCACGATGTGGGGAGCTATCGCCGGGATGGCGAACCGCGAACCCTGCTGCCGGGCATGGTGCTCACCATCGAGCCTGGCCTCTACCTGCCGGACAACGACGATCTGCCGGCAGCATTTCGCGGCATCGGTATTCGCATCGAGGACGATGTGGCCGTGACACCCGAGGGGTGCGAAGTGCTGACGCGAGCGGTGCCGAAGCAGGTGGCTGATATCGAGGCCCTGATGGATGAAAAGTGATCACTCGGCGATTTGTCGATCGAGTCTTTATGTAATGTACATTACGAAATATCGGAGGGTCGCGCATGAGCGAATCGTCCTCGGCTGAGAGGCCGCGGCGCGTGGATATCGCGATCATCGGTGGTGGCCTGGTCGGTGCCAGCCTGGGGGCGGCACTGGCGCCATTGATGCGTGATCGGGGGCTATCCGTGGCCGTGATCGAGGCAGCTCCCCTGCCCGATGGCCTGGATGCCCCCTGGCAGCCGAGTTTCGATGCCCGGGCCAGTGCCATTTCCCGGGGAACGGCGCATCACTTCGATCGCCTAGGCGTGTGGTCGAGCATGGCCGAACGTGCCTCGCCGATTCGGTGCATCCATGTCAGCGAGCAGGGCCGGCTTGGCGTGACACGATTGCGTGCCGAGGAATTCGGCAATGAAGCCATGGGGTATGTGATTCCCAATGCTTGGGTGGGGCGTGTTCTGCATCGTCGGCTCGCCGAGTTGCCCCTGGGCTGGCACTGCCCGGCGCGGGTGGAAGGCATTCATCCCCTGGCCGGCGGTCATCGGCTGGTGCTCTCCGACGGCGCCTGTCTCGAGGCTGGGCTGACGGTGATGGCCGATGGTGGTCGCTCGGGACTCAAGGAGCGCCTCGGCATCGAGAGTCGGGAGCGCCCTTATGAGCAAGTCGCCGTGGTCACCACGGTGGGGCTCGATCGCCCCCATGAGGGCATCGCCTATGAGCGTTTCACGAGCGCCGGCCCCATTGCCTTGCTGCCCATGACCGGGCAGCGCATGGCGTTGATCTGGACCTTTGCCGCCGGCCGTGAACGAGAGGCCCTGTCGCGCTCCGATGCTGACTTCCTGGCACACCTGCAAGCCACTTTCGGGGATCGGGCGGGGCGTTTTCGGCGTGTCGGCGAGCGCCATGCCTATCCGCTCTCGTTGGTCACCGCCAGCGAGACGGTGCGCCCGGGCCTGGCGGTGATGGGCAACGCGGCTCATGCCCTGCATCCGGTGGCCGGGCAGGGATTCAATCTGGCCCTGCGGGGCGTGATGGATCTGGTGGCCGCCATCGAGGCAGGGCTGGTGCGAGGCGATGCGCCGGGCGATGCCGCGACCTTGAATGATTTCGAGGCGCGCCGCAGTGGAGATCGCGACAACGTGATCCGCTTCAGCGATGGCCTGGTGCGGGTGTTCGGCTTCGATGACCCGTTGCTGTCGCGGGCGCGGGCCGCCGGTCTGGTGGGGCTAAACCTGCTCGGGCCATTGCGTCGAACGCTGGCCAGGCGGGCCATGGGCGTGGAACGATGACGACATCAACCGGGATCGGGGCAGGAAGACGACATGGCGGGTGAAACGGAGAACGATGTGATCATCGTCGGCGGCGGCATGGTGGGCGCGACGCTGGCAGGCTTGCTGGGACGAGCCGGCATGTCGGTGTCGCTGCTGGATGCCAGGCCGAGCCCCGTGGATGCCGAGGCGGCGGGGCGCGGTCCCGCCGACCTTCGGGTCAGTGCGCTGACTCCGGTTTCCCAGCGCCTGCTGGAGGGGCTGGGCGCCTGGGCAATGATGCGTGAGCGCCGTGTCACGCCTTATTGTCATATGCGGGTCTGGGACGGTGAGGGTACCGGTGAGGTGAGCTTCTCCGCCGATCAGGCAGGCCTGCCGGTCCTTGGTCACATCGTCGAGAATGACGTCGTGGTGTCGGCCCTGGAGGCGTGTCTGACGGAGCTGCCGACGGTACGGCGGCGCTTCTCTGCCCGGGTCGTCGGGCTCGAGACGCGCCATGGTGACCCGGTACTGCATCTGGAAGATGGCGAGCGACTCCAGGCCCCGCTGGTGGTGGCCGCCGATGGAGCGCGATCTCCCCTGCGGAAGATGGCCGGGATCGAGACCCGGTCGCATGACACCGGCCAGGAGGCGCTGGTGACCTCGGTGCGCACCGAGCTCCCCCATGGCGGCGTGGCGCGACAGGCCTTTCTGGCCGACGGTCCCCTGGCGTTTCTGCCGCTGACCCTGGACGGCGATGAGCGACATTGTTCCATTGTCTGGTCGACGTCGCCGGGCGAAGCCGAGCGGCTGACGGCGCTGTCGCCGGAATCGCTGGGAGCGGAACTGGAGGCCGGCATCGGTGCTTGCCTGGGCCGGGTGACGCCGGTCGATCGTGCTGTGTGCCTGCCGCTTACCCAGCGTCACGCCGAGCGCTATACGTTGCCAGGACTGGCCTTGGTGGGCGATGCCGCGCACAGCATTCATCCCCTGGCGGGTCAGGGAGCCAATCTTGGCCTGATGGACGTGGCAGTGCTGGCCGAGACATTGCTCGAGGCGCGACGGCGTGGTATCGCCTTGGGCGACGAGGCCTGGCTGGCGCGTTATGCGCGTCGCCGCCGGGGCGACAACGCCACCATGCTGCGCTTGATGGATGCTTTCCGGCTACTGTTCGGGGCGCGCCATCCGGCCCTGACGCTGGCGCGCAACCTGGGGCTTTCGGGTGTCGATCGACTAGGGCCCGTCAAGCGGTTGCTGATGCAGCAGGCGGCGGGGCAAAGAGGACGCCTGCCCGCCACCTGCCGCTGATCGGCCTGGCTCAGCGTTTGCGTTCGTCCAGCACGTTCAAGGCCTTGAGCAGATTCAGGGCCTCGCCGAGCTGGTAGTCGTCGCGCAGGCGGGTATTGAACTCACCGCCCTGGGTGCCCCCGCCGTTGCCGGTCAGGTGGCCTTCCAGGTCGGCTTCGCGAACTTGCAGCCCATTGTCCTTGGCGACCTCAAGGCGCCCGCGCACCACCTCGACATCAGGTTCGATGCCTTGTGCCTGGATGGAACGACCGCTCGGTGTGAAATAACGTGCGGTGGTCAGCTTGAGCGCTTCGTCCTCGCCCAGCGGCATGATCTGCTGCACCGATCCCTTGCCGAAGCTCTTGGTGCCCATGACGACGCCGCGCCGCTGATCCTGCAGGGCGCCGGCGACGATCTCTGCCGCCGAGGCGCTGCCACCGTTGATCAGCACCACCAGCGGCACATCGGGAGCAGTCGTGACCCGATTGGCATAGAAGCTCAGTTCGCTGTCGGCCAGTCGGCCCTCGGTGTAGACGATCTGGCCATCCTCCAGAAAGGCATCGGCCACGTCGACGGCGGCCTGGAGCACTCCGCCGGGATTGTTGCGCAGATCCAGCACGAGACCCTGCAGCGGGCCGTCCTCGGTCAGGTCGTTCAGGGCCTCGGTAACCTGTTCGCCGGTGCGGGTCTGGAACTGGCTGACCCGCAGGTAGCCGTAGCCCGGTGCCAGGATGTCGCTCTTCACGCTCTGGGTCCGAATGATCTCGCGTTCCAGGGTGACGTTGCGTGGTGCATCCTCGCCCTGACGCATGATGGTCAGGCGGATCTCGGTGCCCGGGTCGCCGCGCATCAGCTCGACTGCTTCCTGCAGCGACAGGCCTTCGGTCGGGGTGTCGTCGATGCGCAGGATGGAGTCCTGAGCCTGGAGGCCGGATCGGGAAGCGGGGGTGTCGTCGATCGGCGTGATCACGGTGAGCTGGCCGTCGCGCTTGCCCACCTCGATACCCACGCCGCCGAACTCGCCCTGGGTGGTTTCGCGCAGGCTCTCGTAGGCCTTGGCATCGAGATAAGTGGAGTGAGGGTCCAGTTCGCTCAACATGCCGCGCATGGCATTGCGCAGCAAGGTGGCGTCATCGACTTCCTCGACATAGGCGCGCTTGATGCGCTCGAACACCTCGGCAAAGGCCTGGATCTCGGCCACCGGCAGGTCATCATCCGTCTCGGAAGCGGCAACGGCGGGCAGCGGCGCGACGAGCAGGGCGATGGGAAGCAGCGTGGCGCCCAGGCGATGCCGAAGAGTGGGAAGGCCAACGGGGCGTAAGGGCATGCGGTCTCTCGCGGTTCCATTAGAGTAAGCCCAGCATAGCGTGGGCATGGCGGCCAAGAAAACACTGAAGCGAGGCGCCGTCGTTTCGGCATTCCCCGGGGCTTGTCTCCCGGACTATCGCTGGGCGACCCAGCTCTGGGGATCGATGGGGTCTCCGG
The DNA here is from genome assembly GCF_001662305.1 of Halomonas caseinilytica. GTDB lineage: Bacteria > Pseudomonadota > Gammaproteobacteria > Pseudomonadales > Halomonadaceae > Halomonas > Halomonas caseinilytica. The sequence goes on along the minus strand of NZ_BDEP01000014.1, from coordinate 90,913 downwards.
CGCGTCGTACTTCGAAATAAAGCCCTGGCGAGGGCTGTCCGCCGCTGGCGCCCACCACGCCGATGGTCTGCCCCGTGTCGACGGCCGCGCCAACCTCGACGCTGAAGTGCTGCAAGTGGGCGTGCAGGGTCATGACGCCGTCGCCGTGGTCGATGATCAGCAGGTTACCGAAGCCGCGCATCCAGTCGGCGAACACGACCCGGCCGGCATGCACTGCCTCGACCGGCGTGCCGGCCGCCGCACGGATCAGCATGCCATCGCGGTGCACGCCACGCCCCTGCCGGAATGTCGAGGTCACCTTGCCTTGGACTGGCCAGGGAAGGTCGCCCCGAGTTTCGCTGATGGCAGTGGAAGGCGGTGGACGTTCGAGCCGGGCCAATCGCTCCTGCACCTGCTGCAGGACTTGCTCGGCATGTGCCCTGTCCTGATCGAGGGCGGACAGCCGTGCCTCCTTGGTGGCGTAGCGCTCGTCCAGCTTGGCGAGCAGGGCCTCGCGTTCGTCCACCTGGCTGGCCAGCTCGGCACTGCGCTTTTCCAGTTCACCGGCCAGTTGTTCCAGGCGCTGCCCTCGTTCGTCCAGGGCTTGCTGGTTGTCGTCCAGTGCCGTGTCGAGCCTGTCGAGTTCCGCCAGCCGGGCATTGCGGGCTTCCGCAAGGCGATTGAGGTAGGTCTGCAGGCGGTCCAGTCGCCCCGGATCGTCCTGGTTGAGCAGCAGCTTGAGCTGTGGGGTCAGCCCGAGACGATAAAGGGCATCGACCTGTTGCTCCAGGGCGGCGAGTTGTTCCTGGCGCTCGGCCTCCAGACGCTTGCGCTCTTCCTCCAGTTCGATGACTTCGTCGTTCAGCGCGCGTCGCTGTGCCTGAATGTCGTCGAGGCGGCGGTGCGTCTCGGCCAGTGACGTCTCGATCTCGCGCAGCGCTTCGCTGGCCTCGTCCCGGGCCTGACCGGTGGCGTCGAGCTCGCGGGTGACCTCCTGGATGCGTTCACCGATGGCGTCGATGCGCTGCTGGGCTTCGCGCTCATCGGTGACGGCCATGGCTGGCGTCACGGCCAGCCACAGCACTAGGGGTAGCAGGCGGCACACGCCTTCCCGTCGCGGAAATGCCTTGCTCACTGGGTGTCGATCAGAATCCGGCCGGTCATCTCCTCGGGAACCGGCTGATCCATCATTGCCAACAGGGTCGGCGCGAGGTCGCACAGGCTGCCATCGTCGAGGAGGCGGAGCGGACGCTCGCCGACATAGACCAGCGGCACCTGGAAGGTGGTGTGGGCGGTCTGCGGCGCGCCGGTTTCGGGGTGCACCATCTGTTCGGCGTTGCCGTGGTCGGCGGTGATCAGGCAGGCGCCGCCGGCCTTCTCGATGGCCTCGACCACGCGACCCACGCAGGCATCCACGGCTTCGATGGCGGCCACGGCGGCATCGAAGTCACCGGTATGGCCGACCATGTCGCCGTTGGCGTAGTTGCACACGATCAGATCGAAATCGTCGGATTCGATGGCGCCGACCAGGCGATCGGTGACCTCCACGGCGCTCATCTCGGGCTTCTCGTCGTAGGTTTTCACGTCCTGGGGCGAGGGCACCAGGATTCGGGTCTCGCCCTTGAACTCGGCTTCGCGACCACCGGAGAAGAAGAAGGTGACGTGGGCGTATTTCTCGGTCTCGGCGATACGCAGTTGCGTGAGATCGCGCTGCTCCATCACCTCGCCCAGGGTGTTGGGCAGGTCGGCCGGCGGGAAGGCGGCCGGCGCCGGGATGTCAGCGGCGTACTGGGTCATGGTCACCAGGCTGCCATTGGCCAGGCGGGGCCGGGCCTGGCGCTCGAATCCGTCGAAACCGTCCTCGACGAAGGCGCGGGTCAATTCCCTGGCGCGGTCGGCGCGGAAGTTCATGAACAGGGCAGCGTCGCCGTCTTCCATGGCGATCGGCGTGCCGTTCGGCGCAATGGCAGTGGCGGTGACGAATTCGTCGGTCTCGTCGCGCTCGTAGGCGGCCTGCAGGCCGGCTTCGGCACGGGATGCCTGATGTGCGCCGTGACCCTCGGTCACCAGGCGGTAGGCCTGCTCGACACGATCCCAGCGATTATCGCGGTCCATGGCGAAATAGCGGCCGATCAGCGAGGCGACGAAGCCGTTTTCGGCGCCGACCAGCTCGGCCAGCTTGGCGTTGGCGCGCTCGATGGAGGCCAGGGCGCTCTTCGGCGCGGTGTCGCGACCGTCGAGGAAGCCGTGCAGATAGATGCGTTTGGCACCGCGCTGGGCGGCCAGTTCGGCCATGGCCAGGATGTGGTCTTCGTGGCTGTGCACGCCACCCGGCGACAACAGGCCCAGCAGATGGACTGCCTTGCCGGCGCTCACGGCGGCGTCGATGGCGTCGGTCAGGACGGTGTTGTCGGCCAGCTCGTTGTCTTCGATGGCCTTGGTGATGCGCGTGAAGTCCTGATAGACGATGCGCCCGGCCCCGAGGTTCATGTGGCCGACTTCCGAGTTGCCCATCTGGCCGTCGGGCAGGCCCACGTAGCGTCCGTCGGTATGCAGCAGGGCGTGAGGACGCTCTGCCCAGAGACGATCCATTACCGGCGTGCGCGCGGCCTGGACCGCATTGTGGGCGGCATCCGGGTTGTGGCCGTAGCCGTCGAGGATGATCAGTGCCACCGGGCGGGGTGTCGGGGTCAATGTATCGGTCATGGGAGCCTCATAGTGAAGAAGCGAGGGGCGCGACGCCTCCGGGCCGTCGGCGGGGTCGCGACTTGCCACTGCATACGGCATCATATCGCACGGGTCCACCGGGCGTCATTTTGGCCGTCCTCGGTCGGGGCCTGCATCATGTATACTGGACGCCGCCGGCAGTCGCCGGCCCGTTCACCGTGCACCCGAAGAAGAGTTACTCCAAGCCATGATCGATCAGCTGTTCGAATTCGTGCAGAACCATCCGCTGCTGGTGGGCGCCTTCCTGCTGGTGTTGCTCGCCTGGGCCCTCTACGAGGTCCGCAATAGCGGCGCCAACGGCGTGACCACCAGCGAGGCCACCCAGCTGGTCAATCGTGAGGACGCCGTGGTGCTCGATATCCGCGAGACCAAGGACTTCAAGGCAGGCCATATCGCCGGCGCGCGCAATATTCCCCAGAGCCGGATCGATGACCGTATCGGCGAGCTCGACAAGTTCAAGGACAAGCCGGTCATCGTGGTCTGCAAGCACGGCCAGAGTTCCGGTGCCGTCCAGGGCAAGCTGGCCAAGGCCGGCTTCGAGCGAGCGCTCAAGCTCAAGGGCGGCATGACGCAGTGGCAGTCAGACGGCCTGCCGCTGGTCAAGAAGTGATACGCCGGTTTCTCCTATTCTCCATTTAACGTAAAGGACGCATTTCCATGGCGGAAGATAACAACCAGGGTGGCGGCGTCAACGGCCAGGCCGCCGACCAGCAGGACAAGCCGCAGGTACAATTCGCCCTGCAGCGCATCTACATCAAGGATCTCTCCTTCGAGGCGCCGAACTCTCCGGCGGTATTCCAGCAACCGTTCAAGCCCAAGGTCGGCCTGGACCTGGACACTACCCACCAGAAAATCGGTGAGGACCTCTACGAAGTGGTGGTCAAGGTCACCGCCCAGGTGACTCACAGCGAGGAAGGCACGACTTCCTTCCTGGCCGAAGTCGAGCAGGCCGGCATGTTCCGCATCGGCGGCCTCGAGGGCGCACAGCTCGATCACACCCTGGGAGCGTTCTGTCCCAACGTGCTGTTCCCCTATGCTCGTGAATGCGTCGATAGCCTGGTCAACCGTGGCGGCTTCCCCCCGCTGATGCTGGCGCCGGTGAACTTCGAGGCGATCTACGCCCAGCGCAAGCAGCGCGAGGCCCAGGAGCAGGGCGAGCAGGCGACGCAGTAACCGTTGGCTGTCAGAGGCTGGTTGCGATGAGCGCCAAGCATTCGATGGGCAAGGCCCCTCGCATTCATGTCGCCGCCGAGCTGCAGGCCGGCGGCGACGTGGTTCTGCCTGATGGCGCGGCGCGCCATGTGGCGCGAGTTCTGCGCCTGGGGCCCGGTGCGCCCGTGATCATCTTCGATGGTCAGGGCTGTGAGGCCGAGGCGATCCTGACCGAGGCCGGTCGCAAGCAGGTGGTGGCTCGCATCGAACGCGTCGCGGCCGGACGTGGCGAATCGCCGCTGGCCGTGCACCTGGGTCAGGCCATCTCCAAGGGCGACCGCATGGACTACGCCATCCAGAAAGCCGTGGAACTGGGCGTCGCCGAGATCACACCGCTTTACACTGACCATGGTGACGTGCGTCTCAAGGGCGAGCGCGAGGCCAAGAAACTGGCCCATTGGCAAGCGGTTGCGGCCAGTGCCTGCGAACAGTGCGGTCGAGCCACCTTGCCGCCGGTGCATCCCCCTCGCAGCGTGGCCGACTGGCTGGCCGAGCGTGACGAGCCCCTGTGCCTGGTGCTGCATCCCGGTACGCCCGGAGAACTCGACCGGCATGACGACCCCGTTCGTGCGGCCTTGCTGATCGGCCCCGAAGGCGGCCTTTCCCCCGCCGAGGTGGATGCTGCCGCGGATGCCGGCTTCGCCTCCTTGACCCTCGGCCCGCGCATCCTGCGCACCGAAACCGCCCCGGTCGTCGCCTTGTCCCTGCTGCAGAACCGCTTCGGGGATTTGTAGCCACTGGCTCGGTCCCGCCCTCATAATGTTCATACATCCTTCCGGAAGACTCGCATGTCCGATTATCGAGAGCGTCGCGCTGGCCATTCGCGTCGCGAGCCCATGCGCCGGGCCAGGGAGCCCAAGGCCAGTGTCGGCGATGTGGCTTATCTGCCGGTGGTGACGGTCAACGAGACCGGGGCCTTCCTCGACTGGGGACACGCCCGCGATCTCCTGCTGCCTTACGGGGAACAGCGTTTTCGTCCCATCGTGGGCCGCCGCGTGCTGGTGATGATCCACGAGGATCGCCAGGGCCGCCCGGTGGCCAGTCAGCGCCTGGAGCGCCATATCGCCGATGTAGCGGAGGGGCTGGGTGCCGGCGATGCCGTGGACCTGGTCATCGCCGAGCAGACCGATCTGGGCTACAAGGCAGTCGTCGACGGCCGGTTCTGGGGGCTGCTCTATCGTGACGACGTGACCCGGCCGTTGCGCCGCGGGCAACGGATCAAGGGTTATGTAAAGCGCCTGCGTGAGGATGGTCGCCTGGATCTCTCGTTGCTGCCGCCCGGTCCGGCGCGGCTCGATGTAGTCGGCGAGACGGTACTCAAGGCGCTGCGTGAGAGTGGCGGCTATCTGCCGCTCGGCGACAAGAGCCCGGCCGACGAGATCAAGGCGCGGCTGGGCGTCAGCAAGAATGCCTTCAAGCAGGCCATCGGCCGTCTCTACAAGCAGGGAATCGTCACCCTGGAGCCGACGGGTATCCGCCTGGTGCCTGGCGGGAACCAAGACTCTCACGGAGCCTCGTAGCGAAGCGCGCCGGGGGCAGGCCGTAAAGGAGGTCATTTGCCATGGATGGCAAATGTAGCGCCCATGGATGGGTTTACAGCGCCTCCTTAAAGGCCTGTCGACGGATCAGCGCTTTACGTACTACTTGAGCCCGAGCGTCTTGGTGCGCTTGCCGGCCATACGGCATACTGGCCACATTGACCCTTCACTCCGGAACTCGACTCGATGAACGATCGTCCCCTCAAGGTCGGCGTGGTGATGGACCCCATCGCCGATCTCAGCTACAAGAAGGACACCAGTCTGGCGATGCTGTGGGCCGCCCAGGATCGCGGCTGGTCGCTGCACTACATGGAGCAGGAAGACCTGTTCCTGCGCGATGGCCGGGCCCACGCCCGCTGGCGCGAACTCGAGGTGTATCGCGATCCCGAGCGCTGGTATGCGCTGGGTGAGTCCCGGGTCGCGCCGCTCGCCGAGCTGGACGTGGTGCTGATGCGCAAGGATCCGCCGGTGGACGGTCGCTTCCTCGATGCCGTGCATCTGCTCGGCTTCGCCGAACGCGAAGGCGTGCTGGTGGTCAATCCGACCCGCGCCCTGCTGGAGTGCAACGAGAAACTGTTCGCCCAGCAGTTCCCGCAGTGCTGCGCACCGACCCTGGTATCCTGCCGCGACACCGAGATCCGCGCTTTCCACGCCGAGCATGGCGACGTCATCCTCAAGCCCCTGGACGGCATGGGCGGCAGCGGGATCTTTCATGTCGGCCCCGAGGGGCGCAATCTCGGGGCGGTGATCGAGACGCTGACCGAGCGGGGCACTCGCCAGGCCATGGCCCAGCGCTATCTGCCGGAAATCAAGGATGGTGACACCCGCATTCTCCTGGTGGAGGGTGAGCCGGTGCCCTATGGGTTGGCGCGGGTGCCCATGGCCGGCGAGACACGAGGCAACCTGGCGGCCGGCGGCCGGGGCGTCAGCCGCGAGCTTACCGACCGGGATCGCTGGCTGGTCGAGCAGGTGCAGCCGATGATCCGCGAAAAGGGGTTGATGTTCGTCGGCCTCGACGTCATCGGCGACTACATCACCGAGATCAACGTGACCAGTCCGACCTGTGTGCGCGAGATCGACGATCAGCGCGGCACCGATATCGCCGGCTCGCTGATGGATGCCATCTCTCGGCGTCTCACCGGGTAGAGGTGGTACAATCGGCAGGAAATGCCGAACTCGGCCAGGCGGCGCTGGACACCGTTCGAGAGGCCGTGCCCTGTCGGCCCTGCGAGGCAGGCATGGGCATGGCGAGGGCCTGTTCATCACGCGCGTCCGGCGATTCGGCGAAGGTAAACATTACGGCGTTCACTAGGTCCGCCGGGGAGTCCCATGCAAAGTTTGAAAAACCACTTCCTGATGGCAATGCCGCACCTGGAAGATCCCAATTTCGCCGGCACGCTGAGCTATCTGTGCGATCACGACGAAAAGGGCACCATGGGGGTGATCGTCAATCGACCACTGGAACTGACCCTCGATGCGCTCTTTGAACAGCTCGAGCTCGAAGGCGGCGACAGCCCGCATCGCAACGTGCCCGTCTATTACGGTGGGCCGACGCACAAGGATCGCGGCTTCATCCTGCACGAGGGAGGCAGCGAAGCTTGGGATTCGAGTCTTCAGGTGGCCGATGACATCGCCCTGACCACCTCCATGGATATCCTGCAGGCCTTGGCTGCCGGTCGTGGTCCCGAGCGCTTCCTGGTCTGTCTCGGCTGCGCAGGCTGGGAGTCAGGCCAGCTCGAGTCCGAGCTCAAGGACAATGCCTGGCTTACCGTGGAAGGTCGGGCCGATATCCTCTTCGAGGTGGAACCCGAGCAGCGGCTCGGTGCCAGCGCCGGCATACTCGGCGTCGACTTGAACCTGATGACCCGCGAGGCGGGGCATAGCTGATATGCAAGGAACGGTCTGCGCTCGGCGGGTTCGTGGAGCATGTCCGTTGGGGAAGGGTGCCGATGAGTAGCCAGCGCCTGATCCTGGGCTTCGATTTCGGTACCCGACGCATCGGCGTGGCGGTGGGCAACGAGCTGACGCGCAGCGCCAGGGCACTGGATCCACTACCGGCGCGTGATGGCATTCCCGACTGGGCGCAGGTCGCCCGGCTGGTCGACGAGTGGCGGCCGGATCTTTTCGTGGTTGGCCTGCCGCTGAACATGGATGATACCGAGAGCGACATGAGCACCCGGGCGCGCAAGTTCGGCAAGCGCCTGTTCGGTCGCTACGGCATTCCCTGCGAGATGGCCGACGAGCGCGGCTCGACCCGCGAGGCCAAGGCCATCGCCCGCGACGCCGGGCATCGCGGCAATTACCGCGACGATGGCGTCGATGGCCTGGCCGCGGTGTTGATCCTCGAAGGTTGGCTGGCCGACCGAGAGGGGCTGCCGCGCTAGGCCGTATCCGACCCGCCACGGTACTTGGCCACGAAATCTCCCACCTCGATGCAGGTAAACCGCTCGATGAAAAAGGCGAGGGTCGAGGGGTGCTGGAAGCGCTCCTCGAAACGCTCTTCCGCATCGCCCTGGCCACGAACCACGCTGGCGCGATAATGCTCGCCCTCCCGGCGGACATTGACGGTGGCGGGGCGCGCGGTGTCGCGTTTTTCCACCTTCAACTCGCCCTGTCGCTCGAGCAGCCCGCTCAAGGTCCGGCCGTCCTCGATCTCGCCTGGTGTCGCCCAGACGTCCTGATCGCGATTGCCGTAGCGGAACAACAGCAGAGTCGGCAGTGTGGTGAAGATGATGTTGGCCAGCAGCCAGGTGAGTTCAGCGCTGGAGGGAGAGGTCGTGAACAACAGCCAGAGGTTCGCCACGATGCTGAGGGTGAGCAGGCCGGCGAAAGGACGCCAGGTGCGCCAGCTCATGACCTGGCGACCGAGGAAATAGCCCCAGAGCCCGGCGACGGCCACGACGCCGATGGCCAGCTGGACCAACGAGAATGTCGTGCCGCTGCCCATCACGACGGCTATCACGCCCACGATGAGTAGTGCGGTATAGAAGATCGCCAGCAGGATATAGGCGCGTTGTAGATTCATCGGCTCGCCTCTCCTTGTCGCAGGTTGTCGCGTTGAAACCGTTCAGGCCGCCGCTCCGTGTCGGCGGCCTTTCTGCCAGCTTAGGCGAAACTCACCGATCGGGCCTGCCTCAGTGCCCGGTAGTTCTTCAGCGCTCGACGTCGTCGACGCCGAGGGTCTTCGGCACGAACCAGGGCACGTCGCGCAGGTCCTTCTCGATCAGATCCTCGACCTGGAGCAGGGTCGCGAAGATCGCCATGCGCATGGGGATGCCGTTGTCGGTCTGACGGAAGATCGCCAGGCGCGGGTCGCCATTGAGGTCCACGTCCAGGTCGTTGGCGTCGGGGCGACTGTCGCGCGGCAGCGGATGCATGACAATGGCGTGGTCGTTGACACGCTGGTCCATGAAGGCCTTGTCCACGGTGTAGTCGCGCGAGAGGCTGAAGCCCTCGCTCATCTCGGCGGTGAAGCGTTCCTTCTGGATGCGTGTGGTGTAGACCACGTCCACATCCGAGAAGTCGGCGGCCAGATGCTCGCGGGTCTCGACGCGGTGGCCGCGCGAGGCGACCAGCTCGACCAGGTGCTGCGGCATTTCCAGCCCCGGCGGCGAGACCAGCGTGATCCGCATCGGCGCGTAGAGCGACAGCAGCTTGATCAGCGAATGCACGGTGCGGCCGAACTTGAGGTCGCCGGTGAGCAGGATATGAGCGCCGGCCAGCTGCTTGCCGCGTCGGGCGAATTCCTTGTCGATGGTGTAGATATCGAGCAGGGCCTGGCTGGGGTGCTCGCCGGGACCGTCGCCGCCGTTGATCACCGGGACATTGGTGGCCTGGGCGAATTCGGCCACCGAGCCCTGCTCCGGGTGGCGCATCACGATGGCGTCGCAGTAGCCGCTCATCACCCGGCTGGTGTCGTAGAGCGACTCGCCCTTCGCCATGGAAGAGAAAGTGAAGCCGGTAGTGTCGCAGACGCTGCCGCCCAGCCGACAGAAGGCCGCGTGGAAGCTGACCCGAGTGCGGGTGCTGGCCTCGAAGAACAGGTTGCCGAGGACCGCGCCTTCCAGCACGCGGGTAACCTTGCGGCGTTGGGCAATCGGTTCCATGCGCGCCGCCACGCGTATCAGGTAATCGACATCGTCGCGGGACAGGGAATCGACGGAGAGCAGGTGAGAACTCATGCGCGGGCCTCGGCTGGCGGTGGAGATGGCGGGCCTAGTGTAACGTCACGGCAGGGTCGCTTCACGGGTTTGGTGCCCTTGCATTTCCTCGGCGAGCTCGCCGACGCGGCGAATCGCGGCCTCGAGCGCCATCGTGGGCCGCTCGGCGTAATTGAGGCGCAGACAGTGGCGATACTTGCCCGAGGCGGAGAACATTGGCCCCGGCGCCACGTGCAGGCGTTCGATGGCGAGGCGCTCGTTGAGAGACGGCGTGTCGATCGTATTGGCCAGCTCCACCCACAGCAGGAAGCCGCCCTGGGGCTGGCTGATACGCGTGCCAGTGGGGAAGTAGTCGCCGACCCAGTCGATCATGATGTCGCGCTGGCGTTGGTAGCGTCGGTTGATCTCGCGTAGATGGCGCTGGTAATGGCCCTTCTCGATGAAAGTGGCGACGGCGCGCTGGGGCTGGGTCGCCGAGGCCCCGGTGGAGACGTATTTCTCGTGCAGGGCGCGGTCGCGGTATCGCCCCGGTGCGATCCAGCCGACCCGCAGGCCCGGCATTAGGCTCTTCGATACGCCACTGCACAGCAGCACCCGTCCCTCGTCGTCGAAGGCCTTGATGGCCTTGGGGCGGGGCGACTCGAAGGCCAGGTCGCCATAGATATCGTCCTCGATGATGGCCACATCGTAGCGTCGGGCCAGTCTGACCAGCTCACGCTTGCGTGACTCGGGCATGGTGTAGCCGAGCGGATTGTTGCAGGTCGGCGTGACCTGGATGGCTCGGATCGGCCACTGATCCAGCGCCAGCTCCAGTGCCTCGAGGCTGATGCCGCGGCGCGGGTCGGTGGGGATCTCCATTACCTTGAGCCCGTGCGCCTCGAGAATCTGCATAGCGCCGTAGAAGCTGGGCGAGTCCACGGCTACCACGTCGCCGGGGGCGGCGAGCATGCGCAACGCGATGGCCAGGGCTTCCTGGCAACCGGTGGTGATGACCACGTCGTCGGGATGCAGCAGGCAGCCAGATGCCGTGGCCAGGCGCGCCACCTGCTGACGCAGCGGCGGGTGGCCGGCCAGGCTGTCGTAGCCGAGGTCACGAGGGTCCGGATCACGGTGCAGACCGGATAGCAGACGACCGAGCGGTTTGAGGGTCGCGGCGTCCAGGGCGGGCGTTCCGGCCCCCAGGCGCCGAGGCTGATCGGCGCTCGGTGCGGAGCCGACCATGGCCAGCACCTGATCCCATTGTGCGACCTCGAGAGGCCGCTGGGCGGGACGGGATACCGTCGGCAGATCCCGAAGCCGGGGGCGCGGCAGCACATAATGACCGGAGCGGGGGCGTGCGGCGGCGAGTCCCATTTCTTCCAGTCGCGCATAGGCGCTCTGTGCGGTGGTGACACTGATGCCCTGTTCGCGACACAGCTCGCGAATCGACGGAAGGCGATCACCGACTTTATAGGTGCCCTGAGCGATGCGGCGGGCGAGAAGGTCGGCGATGTCGTCGTAGCGTGTCGAGGCTGTCATCGCGAAGCCCTGGTAGAAGCGGTACAGATGAGTGAAAAGCGCTCGGTACAGGTGGAGTGATCATGCAACTGTACCCTATATAAAGAGTGATTCTGAATCTGTATCGCGCATGATGTCGAGCCTAACCTGTCGAGACACCTCGAAGGGCAACGACAGGAGTCCGGCCATGATGCGTGCTCGTTTGGCGAACTGGTGGCTGGCCTGGCAGCGCCAGTGGCAGCGTCATCACACCCGCCGCCGGCTGCGTGACCTCGATGCGCGGCTTCTCGACGATGTCGGCATCAGTGCGGTTCGGGCCGAACGTGAGGCTCGCAAGCCGTTCTGGCGACGTTGAACATCGGCAGAATCGCGCCATGGCCTCTATGCTGAAGCGCCCTATGCTGGAAGATTCGGGGCCGATATGGTGGCTTCGAGGGAAACACGACAATTCGATACAGGAGGTTCCATGCCCAGTCCACTCTCGCGTTACTACCTGCTGGATGTGTTCACCGATACACCGCTGGCGGGCAATCCGCTGGCCGTGTTCCTCGATGCCGAGGGCATGGAGGCCTCGGACATGCAGGCGTTCGCCAATGAGCTCAACCTGGCGGAAACGGTCTTCGTGGGAGCGCAGCAGGCAGAGAACGACTTTCCGATACGTATCTTCACACCGAGCCGCGAACTGCCGTTCGCCGGCCATCCGACCATCGGCACGGCGCACCTGCTGGCCGCCCAGGGGTTGGTGGATACCGCGCAGCCGTTGATACTGAGGGCGCCGGTCGGGCCGCTGGAGGTCCGTTTCGAGGGGGAGCTGGCGCGTTTCACCACCGCCGTGCCGGTCGAGGTCGGTGCGAGTTCGCTGGGGCGTGCTGCCGCCGCCACGTTGCTCGGGCTTGAGGCGCCGGCGATCGCCGGCGACCCGGTCCAGGCCTCCTGCGGGTTGCCGTTCCACCTCATCCCCCTGGATAGCGAGGCCTCGTTGGCGAAGGTAATGCCGGACGTCGGGCAGTGGACGCTGCATGTCTCGCCCAGCGGGGTCGACCAGGTCTATCTGTATGTGGAGAACGGCGAATCACTGGCAACACGCACCTTCATTCGCGAGTTCGCCGGGCTGAAGGAAGACCCGGCCACCGGCAGCGCGGCATCGGCGCTGGCCGGCTACCTGGGAACCCGGGATCGGCTCGACGACCGCCAGTGGCGCATTCGCCAGGGTGTGGACATGGGGCGCCCCAGCGAGATCATCGCCAGGGCCCGACGCGACGGCGAACAGGTCCGGGTCGAGGTTGCCGGGCAAGCCTGTCTCGTCGGTGAGGGTGCCTTCTACCCACGGGACTGAGTTGGCAGTTTTCTCACTTCGCCAGCGAGGGGCGGGCTTCGGCCTGCCGTGAGGCGGGCCGAGCCAGAGACCAGAAACTGACCATCGAGAGCACGCCGGCCAGACCGATCGTCAGGGCCATGGCATGGGAGGTGCCGTCATGGAACTGGCCGACCAGGGCGCCGATCAGTGCCGCCACGGTCATCTGCAGAAAGCCGAACAGCGAGGAGGCCGAGCCGGCGCATTGGGGGTTGGGCGCGAGGGCTCCCGCCATGCTCTGGGGCATCAGGATGCCGAAGCCGACGAGAAACAGGATGTGCGGGCCGATGACCGCCCAGGCGGTATAGACGCCGGCGAAGGCCAGGCCGGCCATGGTGGTGCCGGCCAGGGCGCACATCAGGGTGGCGTATTGCAGCAGGCGGTCGCGCCCCAGGCGATGACTGTAGCGGCCGCTGACCAATGAGCCGACGAAGAAGCCCGCGACGATCAGCATGAAGCCGATGCCGTACTCGAAGGGCGTCAATCCCATGAAGTCGATCAGTACGAAGGACGAGCCGGAGAGAAAGGCGAACAAACCGGCAAATCCGGTGGCATTGGTCAGGGTATAGCCGATGAAGGTGCGTTGGGTCAGCAGCATGCGGAAGTTGGCCAGGATCACGCTGGGCTGGATCGACTGGCGCCGCTCGATGGGGAGTGGTTCGGGCATCGCGAACACCAGCAACAGCAGCATGGCCACGGCGTACAGTGCCAGCAGTGTGAAGATGGCCTGCCAGCCGAAGAACAGCAGTAGGCCGGCACCGATGACCGGCGCCAATGCCGGTGCCAGCGCCATGGTGCTGGCCATGTAGGAGAGCACGCGGCTGGCCTCGATGGGACCGAAGATGTCGCGTACCGCGGCGCGGGCCAGTACCGGCCCGGTGGCGCCCCCGAATGCCTGCAGGAAGCGGCCGACGAGCAGGGTTTCGATATTGCTGGCCAGCATGCACAACAGGCTGGCGAACAGGAACAGGGCGAATCCCGCGATCATCACCGGACGGCGCCCGAAGCGGTCGGAGATCGGGCCGCAGAACAGCTGGGCCAGGGCGAAGCCGGCCATGTAGAGGCTCAGCGTCAACTGGATCTCGTCGGGTCCGGTCGACAACGCCTCGGCCATGCTGGGCATGGCGGGCAGGTACATGTCGGTGGCCAAGGGGCCCAGTGCGGTCAGGGTGGCCAGTAGCGCTACGGTCGCGGTCGAGGTCAGCCTCAGCACATGCTGCTCCATGGGTGAAAGGGGATCGTCAGGGACGCGACAGGCGGGCCGGCTTGTGCCGTGCCCGCCTATCGTCGTGGACGCCCTGAGGCGCCGGATGGATCGAGCCATCGCGGGCTCGCCACCCTTACCGCCGGGGTGCGGCGAGGGTGACGAGCTTTCTTAGACCGCTCATTATAACTCAGTTTGCATCTGGCTGCTCGCCGGGGGCGGCGAGCCGGAAGGCGTCCAGGGCGCGAGCGTTCTCGGTGATGCGCCGAATCCGCGGGTAGGCCGAGAGATCGCACTCGAAGCGTTCGGCGTTGAAGACCTGGGGTACCAGGCAGACATCGGCCAGGGTCGGCGCATCGCCATGGCAGAAGTCGCCACTGCCGGCCTCCCGGCTGAGCATGGTCTCCAGGGCGGCGAAGCCCTGATGGATCCAGTGGCGATACCAGGCGAACTTGGCGTCGTCGTCGACCTCGAGCTCATTCACCAGGTACTTGAGCACTCGCAGGTTATTCAGCGGGTGGATCTCGCAGGCCACTGCCTGAGACAGCGCCCGAACCCGGGCGCGGGCCTCGAGCTCGATGGGCAGCAGAGCCGGCTCCGGGTAGCGCTCGTCCAGGTACTCGCAGATCGCCAGCGACTGGGTCAGCCGAATCCCGTTGTCGGTCATCAGCATCGGGACCAGGCCCTGTGGGTTGTGGGTGAGAAAGGCGTCGTCACGCTGTTCGCCCTTGACCAGGTTGATCGGGGCCTGGTCATAGGTCAGGTTCTTCAGGTTCAGCGCGATGCGTACCCGGTAGGCGGCCGACGAACGGAAATAGCCGTAGAGTGTCGTCATTTGCCTGCCTCCTCGAGATTCATTGGGGTTGATACTTCACGACCTGTTGGTCGATGGCGCCGAAGATACTCTGGCCGTCACGGTCGAACATCTCGATGCGCACCCGGTCGCCGAAGCGCATGAAGGGCGTCTTGCTGTCGCCGTGGAGGATCTTCTCGACCATGCGTACCTCGGCCAGACAACTGTAGCCCACTCCGCCGTCCGCGACTGGCTTGCCGGGGCCGCCATCGGCGTCCGGGTTGGAGACGGTGCCCGAGCCGATGACGGCGCCGGCACCCAGGTGGCGCGTGCGGGCGGCGTGGGCCACCAGCTCGGGAAAGCCGAAGATCATGTCGGGGCCGGCCTCGGGTTCGCCGAACTTGTCGCCGTTGAGGTGCACGGTGAGCGGCAGGTGGACGCGGCCGTCACGCCAGGCGTCGCCCAGTTCGTCCGGCGTCACGCAGACCGGTGAAAAACTGGAAGCTGGCTTGGCCTGGAAGAAGCCGAAACCCTTGGCCAGCTCGCCTGGGATCAAGCCGCGCAGGCTGACGTCGTTGACCAGCATCACCAGCTTGATGTGGTCGGCGGCGGTCTCGGCGCCGACGCCCATGGGCACGTCGTCGGTGATCACGGCAAGCTCGCCCTCGAAGTCGATGCCGTGTTCCTCGCTGACTGCCTCAATGTCCTCGGTGGGGGCGATGAAACGGTCGCCGCCGCCTTGGTACATCAGCGGGTCGGTCCAGAAGGTTTCCGGCATCTCGGCGCCCCGTGCCTGGCGCACCAGCTGGACGTGGTTGAGATAGGCCGAGCCGTCGGCCCAGTTGTAGGTACGCGGCAAGGGGGAATGCAGGGTGGTCTGGTCGAGCTCGAAGGCACCTTCGGTCTGACCATCGTTGAGCTGGGCATAGCGCTGCTCAAGGCGCGGTGCCAGCGTATCCCAGTTCTCGATGGCGGCTTGCAGGGTCGGGGCGATGTCGGTGGCGCGCACGGCGCGGCTCAGGTCGCGCGAGACCGCGATCAGTTCGCCGTCGCGGCCAGTGTTCAGGGTGGCGAGTTTCATGATGTCATTCCTGTACGTATCAGAGGGTACTTGTCGTCCGGCGTATCTTGTGTGCTTAGCGCGTAGCCGGGTCGAAGTGCGAGCGCAGGGTCGACCAGACATCGACGTAGTCGCGTTGACGGAAGTCGGCGTCGAGAGCGGCGTCGGTGGGGTGGAAGACATAACGGCTCTCGAACATGAAGGCCAGGGTGTTGCCGAGATATTGTGGGGTCAATTCCGCTGTCGAGGCCTTCTCGAACGTCTCGGCATCCGGGCCGTGGGGCGACATGCAGTTGTGCAGGCTGGCGCCGCCGGGTCGAAAGCCTTCGGCCTTGGCGTCGTAGGTGCCGTGGATCAGCCCCATGAACTCGCTCATCAGGTTGCGGTGGAACCAGGGCGGCCGGAAGGTGTGCTCGGCGACCATCCAGCGTGGTGGAAAGATGACGAAATCGATATTGGCCATGCCGGGCGTGTCCGACGGCGAGGTCAGTACCGTGAAGATCGAGGGGTCGGGGTGATCGAAGCTCACCGTGTTGATGGTGTTGAAACGCGCCAGGTCGTACTTGTAGGGCGCGTAGTTGCCATGCCAGGCCACCACATCCAGGGGCGAGTGATCCAGGCGGGTGGCCCAGAAGCGGCCGGAGAACTTGGCCACCAGCTCGATGTCGCCCTCGCGATCCTCATAGGCGGCCACCGGGCTTTCGAAGTCACGCGGGTTGGCCAGGCCGTTGGCGCCGATGGGGCCGAGGCCCGGCAGTTCCAGGGGCATGCCATAGTTCTCGCAGATATAGCCGCGGGCGGTATCGCTGCCTTCGGCGAGGCGAACCTGGAACTTGACGCCGCGCGGGATCACGGCGATCTCGCCGCCGGTGACGTCGAGTTCCCCCAGTTCGGTGCGCAGGCGCAGGCCACCCTGTTGCGGAACGACCAATAGTTCGCCGTCGGCGTTGTAGAAGAAGCGCTCGACCATGTCGCGGTTGAAGGCGTAGACATGCACGCCACAGCCGCGCTGCGCGTCGGCATCGCCGTTGACGGCCACGGTCAGCAGCCCATCGATGAAGTCGGTGGGGGCCTCGGGTAGCGGTGCGGGATCCCAGCGCATCTGATTGGGGTCGGCGGCGGGATTGTCCAGAGGGGAAGTTGCCACCTTGCCCACTTCCAACGGCTCGTAGCCACTCTGTACCACCGAGGGGCGAATGCGATACAGCCAGCTGCGCAGGTTGTGATGGCGCGGGGCGGTGAAGGCCGAACCGGAGAGCTGTTCGGCATAGAGGCCGTAGGGGCAGCGCTGGGGCGAATTCTGTCCGTCGGGCAGCGCGCCTGGCAGGGCTTCGGTGGTGAAGTGGTTGCGAAAGCCCGGCTGATAGTCGAGTGATATTGTCATTCTGGGCGACCTCTCGGCATATGGTTTCAAATGAAACTATATGGAGGATGCTAGTCCTATATGGTTTCATGTGCAACTATCTGGCGAGCGCTATCCGACGCATCTGCCTGAACGACGTATCTGCCTGAACAAGGTGCCCGGGTGACCCATGACCACCGAAATGCCGCCGACGGACTTCGATCTCGATCACTTCCTGCCCTATCGACTGGATCGACTGGCGGATCGCGTCAGCGAGGCCCTGGCTCAGCTCTATGAAACCCATTACGGCCTGAATGTAGCGCAATGGCGGGTGCTGGCCTGGCTGCATCATCGCCACGAGCTGACCGCCAAGCAGATCCGTGCGGCGACGCGCATGGACAAGGCGCGGGTGTCGAGGGCCGTTCAGGTGCTCGAGGGGCGTGGCTTGATCGTTCGACGCCCGTCGCCCAGGGACCAGCGACTGCACGACCTGCGCCTGACCGAGACTGGCCAGGCGCTGATGGTGGAGCTGGTCCCGCAGGTCAGGGCATGGGAGGCGGAGCTGGTGGCACCGCTGACGACGGAGGAATACCACCGGCTGCTCGATATGATGGCACGGCTCGAGCGGCAGCTTCGCGACGACGCGAGATAGGGGCTCCGGGAGTCCCGGTGTGTCAGGCCGGGGCTTCGTTCGGAGCGGGCACGCGGCCGCCGAGGCGGGCGGTGATATCGCCGGCGGCATCGCGAACCAGCTCGCCGAGTTCCAGCAGCCGGGGTTCGGGGATCCGGGCCACCGGGCCGGAAACGGAGATGGCGGCCAGCGGGATGCCGTGCTCGTCGTGGATGCAGGCGGCCACACAGTGCAGGCCAACGGCATGCTCCTCGCGGTCGCAGGCATAGCCCCGTTCGCGGATCTCGGCCATGCTCTCGCGCAGTGCCGCGGGGTCGTGCAGGGTATTGTTGGTGACCCGTGCCAGCCCCCGTTCGTCGAGGATGCGCTCGAACTCGTCGTCCGGCAGCCAGGCCATCAAGGCCTTGCCGACACCGGAGGCATGCAAGGGCGCGCGGGAGCCGAGACGCGTGATCATGCGCATCATCTGCGGTGACTCGCTCTGGGCGAGAAAGACCGCCGTGCTGCCATCGCGCACCCCGAGATTGGCGGTTTCGCCGGTCTGGGTGGTCAGTCGGCGCAGGAACGGGCGACTGGTGCCGACGAAGTCACGTGCTTCGAGGAAGCTGTTGCCGATGCGGAAGGTCTTGACGTCGATCTTCCACACCCCGAGCTCGTTGTCCTGGGTGACATAGCCCTGACTCTGCAGCGCCTGCAACAACCTGTGGGTCGTCGATGGCGCGAGCTCCGCTTGCTCGGCGATCTCGGACAGGGCCAGGCCGCTGGGGCTGCCCGCCAGGCGTTCGAGCAGATTGAGTCCACGCACCAGCGATTGGCTGTGTCCTCCACTGCTCTTGCCGGTTGCCGGTCGTCCCGCTGTTCTGCGCCTGCCTTCGCTCACCTCGTCGTCTCCCGGATTGCTGTCGCTGTTGAAGCATCAGCATACCGTGTCGTTGCCATTCTGTCTTGCTTTCGGAAATGGTTTCCAGACTCATCTTTGGTGGAAGAGGCACCCGTTCGACCATGCGGTTGACGTATCATCGAAGGGTCGCGTCGTTATCGGGGGAGTGTGGCGATGCCAGAACAAGATCAAGAACATGGAGATGAAGCGCGCCGCGACGAGTTGACCGGGCTGCTGGCCCGGGCTGCCGTGCTGGTGATCGATGACGAGCCAGGCATGCGCAATTTCCTGGTGAAGACGTTGCGTCTCTATTGCCGGGAGGTCGTCGAGGCCGAGGACATCGAGCAGGCCGAGGCCCTGATGCGTCAGATGAGCATCGACGTCGTGCTGCTCGACAATGTCATGCCCGGACGCAACGGCATCGAATGGCTGGCCGAACGGTATCGTCAGGGGAGCATCGCCGACACCATCGTCGTCACGGCCTATGCCGACCTGGATACCGCCATCGAGGCCATGCGTGCCGGCGCCCGGGACTTCATTCTCAAGCCGGTGCGTGCCAACCAGGTGCTGAACGCCGTGCGTCGCTGCATCGAGCTTGGCCAGCTCAAGCGGGAGAACGCCCTGCTGCGCCACGAGTTGCAGAGTGTCGATATCTGGCGACGGCGCCGTAGTGAACTCATCGGCGATTCCGAGGAAATCGAGGAGGTGCGCCGAACCCTGGAGCGGGTGGTCAACATGCCGACGCCGATCCTGGTGTGCGGTGAATCCGGGACGGGCAAGGAAGTCGCGGCGCGGCATCTGCATGCGGCTTCGGAGCGGGAGTCGCACCCCTTCGTGGCGGTGAATTGCGCGGCGATTCCCGCCGACATGCTGGAAATCGAGCTGTTCGGTCATACGCGCAATGCCTTCGCCGGTGCCGAGGGGCATCGCGAGGGGCTGCTGGTTTCCGCCCAGGGTGGCACGGTCTTTCTCGACGAGATCGGGGAGTTGTCGGCCGCCGCGCAGCTGGCGCTGACGCGGGTGCTCGAGGATCGCACCGTGCGACCGGTGGGAGGCGAGCAGGAAGTGCCGCTGGATTTGCGCTTCGTGTGCGCGACGTCCAAGGATCTGGCCCAGGAGGTCGCGGCGGGACGTTTCCGGGAAGATCTCTATTTCCGGGTCAATGTCATCGAGATCAAGATGCCACCGTTGCGCCGTCGTGGCGCGGATACCCTGGCGCTGGCCGAGCTGTTCATGTCCGAGATCGCCCGCCAGCTGGGGCTGGCGCGACTGGAGATCGATGCCACCACGCGGGCGGCTATCCTGCGCCATCGCTGGCCGGGCAACATTCGGGAGCTGCTGAACTTCATCGAGCGTTCCTTGATCTTCGGCCGTTTCCCGCTCGAGACGCTGGCGCCGCCGCCCGAGACCGAGATCGAGACGCTGGAGGTCGTTGAACGACGCCAGATCCTCGATGCCCTGGAGGCGACCCATGGCAACCGGGCCGAGGCGGCCCGGCGGTTGGGCGTCTCGCGCAAGACGGTGGACCGCAAGTGCGCCGCCTGGGGCATCTGACATGAAGCGGGGGCTGCCATCCTGGGCGCGTTCGGTGCGCGTGCGGCTGCTGGTCATTGCCCTGCTGCCGATGCTGGTGTTGTTGCCGCTGTTGCTGGGCATGACCGTATGGCGCTGGTCCGGCAAGGTGGATGATCTGCTGACGGTGAAGGTCAATGGTGACCTGACCATTGCCCACCAGTACATGGCGCGACTGCGCGAGAACTCGGGGGACCGCATCGAGGCGCTGGGGGCGTCCGTCGCCTTCGCCGAGGGCATGGCACGGCCCGACACCGGCACGGCGTCGGACTTCCTCGAGCGGCGCCGCCGCGCGCTCGGGTTCGACTTCCTTTACGTGGTCACGCGCAGCGGGCGCATCATTCCATCCGACACGCCCGTCGGGGCGGACGTGTCGGCTTGCGACTGGCCGGTGGTGCGTGCGGCGCTCGATGGCGCCACGCGCAGTGCGGTCGATGTCTTCGACCATGAGCAATTGGCGGCCTTGTCGCCAGCCTTGGCCGAGCGGGCGAGAGTACCGCTCGTGCCGACCCGTGCGGCGAAGCCTACTTCCCGGGACGTGGTCGAGGACGGCATGGTGCTGCATGCGGCGGCACCGGTCCGGTTGCCGGGCGGTCAGCGCGCAGCCCTGGTCGGAGGGCGGCTGCTCAATCGCAATCTCGATTTCATCGATACGATCAATGGCCTGGTCTATCGCGATCGTAGCCTGCCCGAGGGCAGCCAGGGCACGGCGACCCTGTTCCTCGACGACGTCCGCGTCTCGACCAATGTGCGACTGTTCGAAGGCGAACGCGCGCTCGGTACCCGAGTCTCGGCGGAGGTTCGGTCGCAGGTGCTGGAGCGGGGCGAGGTCTGGCTCGATCGTGCCTTCGTGGTCAACGACTGGTACATCTCCGCCTACGAACCCATCGTCGATAGCCGTGGCGAACGCGTCGGGATGCTCTATGTCGGCTTCCTCGAGACGCCGTTTCGCGAGGCGCGCATCGACAGTTTGTTGCTCATCGCGACGATCTTCCTGGCGATCGCCGTGCTCTCGGTGCCGATCTTCCTGCGCTGGGCGCGGCGCATCTTTCGCCCTCTGGAGCGCATGAACGACACCATCGGTCGCGTCGAGGCGGGGGATCTCGGGGCGCGCATCGGCACGGGCGGCGGCCGTGGCGAGATCAGCCGCGTGGCCCGCCATCTCGATGATCTGCTTGATCAGGTTCAGGAGCGGGATCGTCGCCTGCGGGGCTGGGCAAGCGAACTGAACGACAAGGTCGCGGAGCGCACTCGGGATCTCCAGGAAGCCAATCGACGCCTGGAGCGCACCACCGAGCAGCTTGTGATGTCGGAGAAGCTCGCTGCGGTCGGCGAGATCACCGCCGGCGTCGCCCATGAGATCAACAACCCCGTGGCGGTCATCCAGGGTAATCTGGATGTAGCCCGCCAGACGCTCGGCGCGCGGGCCGATGAGGTCGCCACCGAGTTCGATCTGATCGACGATCAGGTGCATCGCATCTCGGCGATCGTCACCAAGCTGTTGCAGTTCGCTCGGCCCGGCGACTTCTCGGGATCGGCCAATCGCTTGGTGCCCGCCGAGGTGATCGATGATTGCCTGGTACTGACGCGCCACCTGTCGAGCAAGGCCGACGTCACCCTCAAGCGGGATGACCGCAGCACGGCGACCATTCTGGTGGAGCGCACCGAGCTGCAGCAGGTCATCATCAACCTGGTGGTGAATGCCATCCATGCCATGCCCGAGGGCGGCACCCTGACCTTGGAGACCGAGGATCGCGAGGCCGAAGGGATGGCGGGCGTGGCGATCATCGTCACGGATACCGGACGAGGGATGGCGCCCGAGGTGCTCAAGCGCATCTTCGATCCCTTCTTCACCACCAAGCGCGCCCAGGGGACGGGACTCGGTCTGTCGATCAGCCAGACGCTCGTGGCCCGTGCCGGGGGCTGGATCGAGGCGACCAGCGAGGAGGGTGCCGGCAGCCGGTTCACCGCCTGGATACCGGCTTTCCAGTGAAAGGGTCAGAATGTCCCGTTCTGCCGCGATGGCGTAGAGCGGCGAGGACAATTCGACCACGGCAATGCCGTCGAGAGCCTGGTGTCGACGACAAGATGTCTTTCTATCTAGTTGATAATAAAGAGTTTTGTTTGACGGCGATGGGCCGGAGACCCATTCTTCCGTGGGTGTGACAGCGTGTCGCATCACGACCTGAAAGCGCCTCCGAAGAGGATGCGCG
This sequence comes from Halomonas caseinilytica, assembly GCF_001662305.1. Lineage (GTDB taxonomy): Bacteria > Pseudomonadota > Gammaproteobacteria > Pseudomonadales > Halomonadaceae > Halomonas > Halomonas caseinilytica. The sequence continues at coordinate 68,751 of NZ_BDEP01000014.1, read as the reverse complement.
GTCAACACGGGAGACATGACAACAATGAGCAACGCCAACTCTCGCGGCATGTTCTCTTTCCTGCTGAAAGAGCACATCGTCGCCAAACCTGGTTTCAATCGCTGGCTGGTGCCCCTGGCTTCCATCGCGATTCACCTGTGCATCGGCTCGGTGTATGCCTGGTCCGTCTTCAATCCGGCCTTGACGCGACAGCTCGGCGTGGTGGCGCCGGCCGCCGGTGACTGGAATCTGTCCGCCGTCGTCTGGATCTTTTCCGTGGCCATCTTCACTCTCGGGCTCGCCGCGGCCTTCGGTGGCAAGTGGCTCGAGGAGGTCGGGCCGCGGATGGTCGGTGTAGTCTCCGCCTTCTGCTGGGGCGGTGGTTTCCTGGTCGGTTCCGTGGGCATCGTCAGTCATCAGCTGTGGCTGATCTATCTCGGCTATGGGGTCATCGGCGGCTGCGGGCTGGGCCTGGCCTATGTTTCGCCCGTCTCGACCCTGATCCGCTGGTTCCCCGATCGTCGAGGCATGGCGACCGGCATGGCGATCATGGGCTTCGGCGGTGGTGCCATGATCGGTGCGCCGCTGATCGGCTATCTGTTGAACGCCTTTGCCGAGGCGCCGACCTACCTCGGTAGTGCGGAGGCGCTGGAACTGATGACCGAGGCAGGACGTCGTTTCGCCGAGACGGCCAATGGTCAGGTCGAGGTGGTCGTCGCCTCGGCAGCCCAGGCTGCCGAACTGCCGGGTGGCGGCGAAGCCGGCGTCTATGCGGTGGGCACGGGAGATACCGGGGCCGCCGCGACCTTCGTCACCCTGGGGGTGGTCTACTTCGTCATCATGATGCTGGCCTCCTTTAGCTATCGGGTGCCGCCGGCCGACTGGAAGCCGGAAGGCTGGACGCCGCCCGAGGAGCGCGATGACAAGGTGATGATTACCCGCAACCACGTGCACATCAACCAGTCCCTCAAGACGCCACAGTTCTGGCAGATGTGGATCATGCTGTGTTTCAACGTGACCGCGGGGATCGGTGTCATCGGCGTGGCCAAGACCATGATGACCGAGATCTTCGGCTCCACGATGCCAGGCATCGTCACGGCGTCGTTCGCCTCGGCCTATGTGCTCATGATTTCGGTCTTCAACATGGTGGGGCGCTTTTTCTGGGCCTCGACATCGGACTATATCGGTCGCAAGAACACCTACCATTGCTTCTTCGTGCTGGGCACGCTGCTCTACATGTCGATTCCCTTCCTGGCATCGGCCGTCAGCAGCAATCCGCATGTCATCTATCTGGCAGGATTCTATGCGGCGACCATGGTGATCTTCACCATGTACGGGGGAGGCTTCGCGACCATTCCGGCCTATCTGGCCGATGTCTTCGGCACTCTGCACGTGGGTGGCATCCATGGCCGCATTCTCACGGCCTGGTCGACCGCCGGTATCCTGGGCCCCTTCGCCATCACCTTCCTGCGTGACATGTCGCGCCACAACGCCATCACCGAGCTGGCCGCCAAGGTGGATCCGGCGGCATTCCGGGAGGCCTTCGGGGCGCCGGTGGCACAGCTGGAGTCGCTGGTCGAGGCGAACACGGTCACCATCGCGCGACTGATGGAGATCGCGCCGCCCGGGACGATGGATCCGACGTCCAGCCTCTACAACACCACCATGTATGCCATGGCGGCGCTGCTGGTGATCGCCTTCTTCGCCAACCTGTTCATCCGCCCGGTGGGCGAGCGGCATCATGTGGAGAATACCCACCCCGAGGCGGCGCCAGCGAAATAAGGCGCCAGGCAGTCGGCATGACCGACGAAAACGGGGTCTCGCATTCGCGAGGCCCCGTTGCATCGAGGGAAAAGGTGCACTCAGACGTCGTCGCGGAAGACGCGATCCTGGCGCGGCAGCACGAGGTTGAGCACGATGGCGCACAGCGCACCGGGGATCAGGCCGGACTCGATGATCGCTTGTACGTTCTCGCTGTAGCCGGCGTAGATACCCTCCTGAGCCGGCAGGCCGATGGCCGCCGACAGCGAGATGCCGATGATCACCATGTTGCGCTTGTTGAAGTCGATATGGGAAAGCATCTTGATGCCGGCGCTGGCGATCATGCCGAACATGATCAGCACTGTGCCGCCCAGCACGGCATTCGGGATGCCCGAGACCAGCCCACCCAGCTTGGGCAGCAGGCCGGCCAGCATCAAGAAGCCCCCGCCGATGGCCACCACGTAGCGGCTGACGACCCCGGTCAGGGCGACGATGCCGACGTTCTGGCTGAAGCTGATCTGCGGGTAGGCGTTGAAGATGGCGGCGAAGACACTGGCCAGGCCATCGGCCATCACCCCGCCGGAGAGCTCCTTCTTGGTCGGCTCGCGGTCCATGCCGCCCGAGGTGGTACCGACGATGTCGCCGATGGATTCGGCGCAGGTGACCACCGCCAGCAGGACTACCGGCACGATGGCGGCAAGGTGGAACTCGATGCCGATGGCCAGGGGCACCGGCAGCGAGAACCAGTCCGCCTGGGCGACCGAGCCGAAGTCCACGTAGCCCAAGGCGGCGGCAATGACGAACCCGATGACCAGCCCGATCAAGGGCGCGGTTTCGGACCAGATGCCCCGACCGAACTGGTGCAGGCCCAGGATGATTACCAGAACCAATGCGGCCAGCAGCAGGTGATGGGGAGCCCCGAAGTCTTCGGCACCGAAGCCGCCAGCGGCATAGGCGAAGCCGACCGGCATCAGCAGGGTGCCGATCATGATCACGAAGGTGCCGGTCACCACTGGTGGGAACAGGAAGCGTACCCAGGGCAGGAACAGGCCCACCAGTGCCATGGCGACCCCGCCACACAGCGCCGCGCCGAGCGCCGCGGGGACGCCCATGCCCACGGCAATGGGAATCAGCACCGGCACGAAACCGAAGCTGGTACCCATCACGATAGGCAGGCGGGCGCCAATGGGGCCGAGCCCCAGCGACTGCACCAGGGTGGCGACCCCGGCCACGAACATGGCCGCCTGGATCATCAGAGTGGTCTGGGCCTCCGAGAGATCGGCGGCGCCGGCAATGATGATGGGGACGGTGACGTTGCTGACGAACATGGCCAGCACGTGCTGGATGCCCAAGGGGATAGCGCGTGCCAGCGGCGGCATGGCATTGACGTCATGGGTGCTGCGTACCCGCGGCTGATCAGCCTCGGTGGCGGCATCGGGTGTCGACATTGGGTATCTCCTGTTGTCGTTGTTGGAAACCCGTTGGTGAGCCGTCCCGCGACGACGCGCTTTCAGAGTGCGCGTCGCAAGGCGGCGGCGGCTTCGTCGTGATGGGCCAGCAGGGCATCGAGATCGACACCCACCGGCCGGCCCTCGGTCACCCGCCACTGGCCGGCGACCATCACGCGGTCCGCGCGATGGGCACCGCACAGCAGCAGGGCGGCGATCGGGTGGTCGGCACCGGAAAAGCGTGCCTCGTCAAGCGAGAACAACGCCAGGTCGGCCTGCTGGCCGGGCGCCAGGCCACCGATGTCGGTACGTCCCAGGCAGCCTGCGGAGCCACGGGTGGCCCAGCGGATCACATCGTCATGGGTCACCTGGCTCGGCGAATAGCGTAGCCGTCCAAGCAGCAGCGCCTGGCGCATTTCCTCGGCGAGATTGGAGTGATCGTTGGAGGCAGAGCCGTCCACGGCCAGTCCCACCGGACAACCGGCGGCTTCCAGGTCCAGGGTGCGGCACATGCCGGAGCCGAGCACCATGTTCGACGAGGGGCAGTGGGCGATGCCGGTGCCGGCGGCACCGAGGCGTGCCACTTCATCGTCGTTGAAGTGGATGCCATGGGCCAGCCAGGTGCGATCGCCGAGCCAGCCGGTCGCTTCCAGGTAGTCCAGCGGGCGCATGCCGAACAGGCGTTGACAGTAAGCCGTCTCGTCCTCGGTCTCCGCCAGATGGGTGTGCAGGCGCACGTCGCGGGCTTCGGCCAGTCGCGCGCTCTCCTGCATCAGCTCGCGACTGACCGAGAAGGGTGAGCAGGGTGCCAGTGCCAGGGTGATCATGGCGCCGTCGCCACGCTCATGATAGGCGTCGATCAGCCGGGCGCTCTCGTCGAGGATGGTGGTCTCGTCCTGCACCACCGATTGCGGCGGCAGGCCGCCGTCGTCGCGACCCACGCTCATCGAGCCGCGGGTCAGGGCTGCGCGCACGCCGAGACGGCGGGCGGTTTCCACCTGGACGTCGATGGCCCGGGTCAGGGCACCGGAGAACACGTAATGGTGATCGGCCACCGTGGTGCAGCCGGACATCAGCAACTCGACCATGGCCAGCTCGCTGGCCAGGGCCATTTGCGACTCGTCGAGGTTGGCCCAGACATCGTAGAGGCTGGTCAGCCAGGGGAAGAGTTCCTTGTTCAGCGCCGGGGAATAGGCCCGGGTCAGGGTCTGGTAGAAATGATGATGGGTGTTGACCAGTCCCGGTAATAGGACATGGCGGGAGGCATCGAAGGTGGCGTCGACTCGGCACTCGGGGGTGCCGCCCGCCGGTATCGCTTCGACGATGCGCGAGCCCTGGACGACCACGCCGCCTGCGGCGCCGGTCTCGCTGCAGGCGAGTGGATGCTGGATCCAGAGAGTCGGTTCGTTCGAGGTCATCAGTGGAGTCCTCCTCGGGTCCCGCGCTCACGCGGCCCCTGCCAGTGGCAAAGGGTTACCCAAGTCTCATGATCGACCTGAGCCTTGGTTCAGGTGCCTTTGTATTTGTGTGTACTCATGGTTCAACAATCACGAGTAGTGATTGTGTACAAAATGCGAGTCCTGCGTGCGACTGTCAAGTCATACCGGAGAGTGAGGGATCATGGAATGTCGTTCGGCGCACCGGGCCACTATCCTCGAGCTCAAGGATAGTGGCCGGCAGCTCGCCCGCCTGTGGCGGACGAAAGGGAGGAAAGGTGCGGCTCGGCGCGGTAGCGAAACACGGAAGGGCGCCGGCCGATCGGAAAGGTGGAGGCTGAGCGGGCGGATGCGACGGCAGAGGCACCCGCGCTCGCAGCGGCTCAACCCTCGAAGCTGGTTTCCGAGTAGAGCACCCTCACGCGCAAGGTGTGCGACACCTTGCTCAAGGCTTCCAGGGCGCGGGGGCCATATTCCTTGTCCACATCGATGACCACGTAGCCGATGCGCTCGTTGGTCTGCAGGTACTGGCCGAGGATGTTGATGTCGTCCTCGGAGAGCACCCGGTTGATCTCGGACATCACGCCGGGCACGTTCTCGTGGATGTGCAGCAGGCGGTGCTTGCCCGGATGAGCCGGCAGGGCCACTTCGGGGAAGTTCACCGAGGTGATGGTGGTGCCGTTGTCGGAGAAGGTCACCAGCTTCTCGGAGACCTCGATGCCGATGTTTTCCTGGGCTTCCAGGGTAGAGCCACCGATGTGCGGGGTGAGGATGACGTTGTTCAGGCCGCGCAGCGGGCTGACGAACTCTTCGTTGTTGCCCTTGGGCTCGACCGGGAAGACGTCGATGGCCGCACCGTTGAGGCGGCCGGCCTGGAGGGCCTCGGCCAGCGCCTCGATCACCACCACGCTGCCGCGGGAGGCATTGATCAGGATGCTGCCCGGCTTCATCAGGCCGATCTGCTCCTCGCCGATCATCCAGCGCGTGGAAGGCAGGTCCGGCACGTGCAGGCTGACGATGTCGGCGCGGGCCAGCAGCTCCTCGAGGCTGCCCACCTGCCGGGCATTGCCCATGCCGAGCTTGGTCACCACGTCGTAGTAGATGACATCGAAGCCCAGTGCCTCGGCCAGTACCGACAACTGGGCGCCGATGCTGCCATAGCCGATGATGCCCAGCGTCTTGCCTCGGGCCTCATGGGAATTCTTGGCTGACTTCAGCCAACCTCCCTGATGGGCGCTGGCGCTCTTCTCGGGGATACCGCGCAGCAGCATGATGGCCTCGGCCAGCACCAGTTCGGCCACCGAGCGGGTGTTGGAGTAGGGCGCGTTGAAGACGGGGATGCCGCGCACCAGGGCCGCATCGAGATCGACCTGGTTGGTGCCGATGCAGAAACAGCCCACGGCCACGAGCTTCTCGGCGGCGGCGAAGACGCGCTCGTTGAGCTGGGTACGGGAACGGATGCCGATGAAGTGGACATCGCGGATCTTCTCGATCAGCGTTTCTTCGTCCAGCGAGGTCGACAGGTGTTCGATGTTGGTGTACCCGGCATTCAGGAAATTGTCCACCGCGCTCTGGTGGACGCCCTCGAGCAGCAGGATCTTGATCTTGCTCTTGTCCAGGGACGTTTTGGCCATGGTCGAATCAACCCCTTCTTTGGTGCGCGCCGCATGCGGTTGAGCAGGTGAAGCCTGAGCTTGCCAGACGCCCTTGGCCCTGGCCGCGACAGGCTCTAGGAGGGCCAATATCCTACCACAGCCAGGTCCGTTGCGGATGAAAATGCCGCGTTGTCTGCATGAGCGGTCTGCATGATGCAATGGCCGGCCCAGGGGCGGGGCAGACGACCCCCGGGGGGGAAGGTGTATACTATCGCCCTCATGGTGGGATGGCCGACGAGGGTAGCCATGGCGGGACAGGACAAGCAGCGACAGGACACCGAGGAGACGGCGCCGGCGGATTTCGCGGCGACTGTCGAGCGGCTGGAAGCGCTGGTGGAACAACTGGAATCCGGTGAGTTGTCGCTGGAGGCGTCGCTGACGGCCTTCGAGCAGGGGGTTCGCCTGACCCGTGATGCCCAGCGGCGTCTCGACGAGGCCGAGCTGAAGGTCCGGACGCTGACCGAAGGCGAGGACGGCGGCATCGATCTCAAGCCTTTCGCGTCATCCGAGGAGGCCGATGGTGAACATTGAACGCCTGATGGCCATGGATCGACGCCGGGTGGACGAGCGCCTGGAAGCGCTGCTCGCGCGTGGCGAGACGGTGCCCTCGGCGCGTCTGGATGCGGCAATGCGCCATGGCGTGCTGGTCGGCGGCAAGCGCCTGCGGCCGGTGCTGGCCTATGCCGCGGGTCGCGCCCTGGGGGCTGACGACGCGTCGCTCGACGGGCCGGCGATGGCGGTCGAGCTGGTGCACGCCTATTCCCTGGTCCACGACGACCTGCCGGCCATGGACGATGACGATGTGCGTCGAGGGCGTCCCACCGTGCATCGCGCCTATGACGAAGCTACCGCCATCCTGGCCGGCGATGCGTTGCAGACCCTGGCCTTCGAGGTGCTGGCCGATACGGGGCATCCGCGCCTGCCGGCGATGGTCGGAACCCTGGCACGTGCCGCCGGACGCGATGGCATGGCGGCAGGGCAGGCGCTGGACCTGGACGCCGTGGGCGGCCATCCCGACCTGACGGCGCTGGCGACGATGCACCGCCACAAGACCGGTGCGCTGATTCGTGCCGCCGTGCGCCTGGGCGGCTTGGCCGCAGTGGGCGAGGACGATGAGCGGCTGAATGCGCTGGAACGCTACGCCGCCGCCATCGGCCTGGCGTTCCAGATTCGCGATGACGTGCTCGACGTGACGGGCGACACGACCGTTCTCGGCAAGGCGTCGGGGGCGGATGCTGCCCGTGACAAGCCGACCTATCCCACGCTGCTGGGGCTGGAGGGGGCCGATGAGAAGGCCCGCTCCCTGGTGGACGAGGCCGTATCGGCCCTGGCGCCGCTGGGCGAGGCCGGCAGCGTGCTGGCCAACCTGGCCCGATACATGATCGAGCGTGACCACTGAACCACAGGGCCAACATGAAGCTGTTCGATGACATTCCGGTCGAGCGCCCGGCTACGCCGTTGCTCGACACCTTGGAAACACCGGCCGCGCTGCGTGCCATGAACGAGGCCCAGCTGGCGCAGGTGGCCGACGAACTGAGGGCGTATCTGCTCTACAGCGTGGGCGTCTCCGGCGGCCATTTCGGTGCCGGGCTCGGTGTCGTGGAGTTGACGGTGGCACTGCATCATGCCCTGGAAACGCCCCATGACCGCCTTGTCTGGGACGTGGGCCATCAGGCATATCCACACAAGATTCTCACCGGCCGCCGCGAAGCGATGCAGCAGATCCGCCAGTTCGGCGGTCTGGCGGCCTTCCCGCGCCGCAGCGAGTCGGAGTACGACACCTTTGGCGTGGGACATTCGAGCACCTCCATTTCCGCTGCCCTGGGGATGGCGCTGGCCGCACGTACCCGCGGCGAGGAGCGCCGGGTCTGCGCGGTGATCGGCGATGGCGCCCTGTCCGCCGGGATGGCCTTCGAGGCCCTGGCGCATGCTGGCCATGTGGATGCCAATCTGCTGGTGATCCTCAACGACAACGAGATGTCGATCTCCGAGAATGTCGGCGGCATGGCCAGCTACCTGGCGCGGATCCTGACCAGCAAGCCCTACACCAGCATGCGCGAAGGCGGCAAGAAGGTGCTGTCGCATCTCCCCGGTGCCCTGGAGCTGGCCCGACGCACCGAAGAGCACATGAAGGGCATGGTCAGTCCGGCGACGCTGTTCGAGGAGATGGGCTTCAACTATATCGGTCCGCTCGACGGTCACGATCTTCCGACCCTGGTTCAGACGTTGCGCAACATGCGCGATATGGAAGGTCCGCAGTTCCTGCACGTGAAGACGCGCAAGGGGCGTGGATTCCTGCCCGCCGAGGCCGATCCGATCGGCTATCACGCCATCACCAAGCTGGAAAAGGGCGAGCCCGACAAGAAGCGCAATACGCCGCCACCGCTCAAGCCGAGCGAGCCAGTGGGACCGACGCCGCGCAACGATATATCGCGCCCGAAGCCGCGCAAGTATTGCAACGTCTTCGGCGACTGGCTGTGTGACATGGCGGCGGTGGATGACCGCCTGATCGGCATCACCCCGGCCATGCGCGAGGGGTCGGATCTGGTCCGCTTCTCCCAGGAGTACCCGGAACGCTACTACGATGTGGCGATCGCCGAGCAGCATGCGGTGACCCTGGCGGCCGGTCTGGCCTGCGAGGCGATGAAGCCGGTGGTGGCCATCTATTCCACCTTCCTGCAGCGCGGCTACGATCAGCTCATCCATGACGTGGCGGTGCAGGATCTGGACGTGACCTTCGCCATCGATCGTGCCGGTGTGGTGGGCGAGGATGGCCCTACCCACCATGGGGCGCTGGATCTGGCATACCTGCGTTGCGTACCGGGCATGGTGGTACTGGCGCCTGCCGACGAGGCCGAGTGCCGTGCGTTGCTCAGTGCCGCCTATTATCATCCGGGGCCGGCTGCCGTGCGTTATCCGCGCGGCACCGGTCCCGGCTCGGAGATTCCCGAGCATCTCGAGGCGCTGCCGATCGGCAAGGCCGAGGTGCGTCGCCGTGCCGGCGGCGATGGCCCTCGGGTGGCGCTGCTGGCCTTCGGCAGCCTCAACGGTCCTGCCGCCGAGGTGGCAGAGCGCCTCGATGCCACCCATCTCAACATGCGGTCGGTCAAGCCGCTGGATCGTGAGGCGGTGCTGGCGGCGGCCGACGAACATGACCTGCTGGTGACCCTGGAGGAAAACGTGGTGGCTGGTGGCGCCGGTAGCGGTGTCGGTGAGCTGCTGGCAGCGGAAGGACGCCGGACGACGCTGCTCCACCTGGGGCTGCCCGATGCCTTCGTCGAGCACGGCAAGCCGGCGGAGTTGCTCGTCGAGTGTGGGCTCGACGCCGACGGGATCGAGGCCTCGATCAAGCGCCGCCTCGGCTGAGGGGCATGCGCCCCACGATGAACGGCGTCTCTCGACGGCAGTCGAAGACGCCAGCCGCATCGCGTCGGTTCTTTCCGGGGTGCTATGCTCCCCGCCATCTTTGCGAGACGTGCTTCAAGGAGTCGACATGCTGGCCATGGTGCTGATTGGTGGGTTGCTGGGTTTTCTGGTCGGCGGTCCGTTGGGCCTGTTGATCGGGGGCGGCCTTGGCTACTGGCTCGTCCGGCGGTTGCGCCGGAGCATGCTGGGCCGCTTGGCCGGGGTGCAGGCGCAGTTTCTCGAATCGACCTTCGCGGTCATGGGGTGCATGTGCAAGGCCGATGGCCGGGTATCCGAGGCCGAGCTCGATGCCTCCCGGCAACTGTGGGATCGCCTGCGACTGAGTGAGGAACAGCGTGCCAAGGCGCGGGCCGATTTCACCCGTGGCAAGCGCGAGGACTTCGACCTCGAGGCGGAACTGGCCAAGATCCGCCAGATCGTGGGCAGCCAGCCGGCCTTGCGGCAGGTGTTCCTGCAGGTGCAGCTTGCGGCCATCGCCGCCGATGGTCAGCTTCATCCCTCCGAGCGCGACATGCTGATGCGGGTGGTGCGCGGGCTGGGCTGCTCCGAGGCCGAGATTGCCCAGATCGAGGCCATGCTGAGAGGCGCGGCCGAAGGCGGCGGCACCACGCATGAAGTGTCGCTGGAAGATGCCTACCAGGTACTGGGCGTGTCGTCCGAGGCCAGCGATGCCGAGATCAAGCGTCAATATCGCCGCCTGATGAGCGAGAATCATCCCGACAAGCTGGCCGCCAAGGGATTGCCGGAGAATATGCGCGAGATGGCCAAGGAGCGCACCAGCGAGATCGGCAATGCCTACGAGCGTATTCGCAAGGCACGTTCCGCCGATGCTGCTTGAGGGGGCTGGCGGCGAAGCGGCCTTTACGGACACTTGTCAGACCAGGCCTTCGTCTTCTTTCTTCATCAGAGCCCACGCTTTCCGGAATGTGACATGACGGTTGCCGGGGCGCTTGGGCCGGCATAGGATGCGCGGCGACCCGCCGTCCCGGTGGGGACGTCGCCCTGCCTCGGTCCGGCCAAGCGATTCCGAGGCGTTCTTGCGGTGATCGACAAGAATTCCAAGGAGACCCCAGATGTCTTTCGGTCTGTTTTCCCTCCTGCCGCCCGTGCTGGCCATCGTGCTGGCGCTGGTGACGCGCAACGTGATACCAGCGCTGTTCTGCGGCGTCTGGCTGGGTGCCACCATGCTCAGCGGTGGCAATCCGGCGGCTGGCCTCTATGCCAGCTTCAACGACTTCATCATTCCAAGCGTGGGGGATGAGTGGAGCGTCACCGTCTTGATCTACTGTGGCCTGTTCGGTGTGCTGATCACGGTGCTCCAGCGCACCGGCGGTGCCCAGGCCATCGCCCGAGCCATTTCCGAGCGAGTTGCCTCGCGCCGCGGCGCCCAGGGCGCGACCCTGGGCCTGGGGGTGCTGATCTTCTTCGAGGACTACTTCAATGCCCTGACGGTGGGCAGCGTGATGCGTCCGATCACCGATCGAATGAAGGTCTCCCGTGAAAAGCTGGCCTACATCGTCGATTCGACGTCGGCTCCCATGTGCCTGCTGGGTCCGGTGTCCACCTGGGTGGTCTTCGTGATGGGGCTGATCGGCACGCAGCTGACCTCGATGGGGGTGGACGGTTCCGAGTACCTGATCTATCTCTCTTCCATCCCGTTGAACTTCTATGCCTGGCTGGCACTTGGCCTGATCGCCTTCATCGTCATCACCCAGTGGGATTTCGGCCCCATGGCGCGTGCCGAACATCGCGCCCGGACGACCGGAGAAGTACTGGCCAAGGATGCCACGCCGCCTTCCGACCGGGAGGTTGCCGAGATGGACGTGATTCCGGAGGCCCAGGCACGCAAGCGCAACATGCTGGTGCCGATCGCCGTGCTGGTGCTGATGATTCCGCCGATGTTCCTGTGGACCGGCAACTATCCCGAGAATGGTCTGGTCACCGCCGTGGGTGAGGCCAATGGCGGCCTGTCGATCCTGATTGCCACCTTCGTGGCGGTAGTCGTCGGCCTGGTCATGGGCATGCAGCAGAAGCTCTTCAATTTCCGCGAGTCCATGGATATCGTCGTCTCCGGGATCAAGAGCATGACGCTGGTCTACATCATCCTGACGCTGGCCTGGTCGATCGGCAGCGTGACCTCGGAGCTGGGAACCGCCGATTATCTGGTGACCCTGGCGGAGGCGAACATTGCGCCGAGCCTGGTGCCGGTACTGCTGTTCCTGATCGGTGCCCTGGTTGCCTTTACCACCGGCACGTCCTACGGGACCTTCGCGATCATGATCCCCATTGCCATGCCGGTGGCGATGGCCATGGACCTGTCGTTGTCGCTGGCCATCGCCGCGGTACTCAGTGGTGGCATCTTCGGGGATCACTGCTCGCCGATCTCCGATACCACCATTCTCTCCTCGGCAGGCTCCTCCTGCGATCATATCGATCATGTGCGCACGCAACTGCCCTATGCGATGTGCGCCGGGCTGGCCGGCATCCTGGCTTTCTTCATCGCCGGCCTGACCGATAGCGCCTTGATCGGCGGCCTCGCGGGTGCCGTGGTACTCGTGGTGACCGCCGTCGTGCTGCGCTCCCTCTGGGGTGGGACCCGGTCGCGTGACAAGGCACTTGCCGATTGAACCGAGTTGTTATCGTGCATGAAAAAGGCCCCTCTGAGAGGGGCCTTTTTGCGTCGGGGCAAAAGCACCAGTGCTTCAGTGCCTGGCTCAGGTGGTGGCTTTTCGAGCCGGCGCCAGGGGATCGCCTGTCACGGCGATGTCTGTCTCATGTTGCTGCTGGGCGCGCAGCTTGAGACGGGCCTTGGCCATGGCGTCGCTACCACCTTCGGCGACGAGATCGGAAGACGCATCTGCCTGGACCTGAGCCGTCGGTGCATGCTGGCTGACGGCGGACAGCGGCTCGCTGAACTGCAGGGTCCGCTCGGTAGCGTGATCTGCCTGGGCGGCCAGGGGCAGGGCGGCGAGCAGCAGGCTGGCGGTCATCAGTTTGGCTTTCATCTCGGGTACCTCGCTTGCGATGTTTTGATAACATGCATTCTATTAGCGAGCTAAGTGTGAGACCAGAGAAATATATCGATCGATGCGATCGATACAGGCTATTTATATCGTTCGGGGGGTGCTGTCAGGGCTTTCGTTCTATATCCACGGCGTCGGCCGGCGTGAAATCGCCCAGTGCCATCATGTGACCGAGCTTGCCGGCCTTGGTGGACAGATAATGCTCGTTGTGCGGATTGAGTCCCGTGGTCAGGCCGACTCGCTCGACCACGTCCACGCCGACCCGGGTCAGGGCCTCGACCTTGCGGGGATTGTTGGTCATCAGCCTGAGCGAATTGATGCCCAGGTGTTCGAGCATTGGCAGGCAGAGGTCGTAGCGGCGCAGGTCGGCGGAGAAGCCCAACTGCTCGTTGGCCTCGACGGTGTCGGCACCCTGGTCCTGGAGATGGTAGGCACGGATCTTGTTGAGCAGGCCGATGCCGCGGCCTTCCTGGCGCAGGTAGAGCAACACGCCTCGGCCCGCCTCGGCAATGCGCTTGAGCGCCTCCTGGAGCTGATAGCCGCAATCGCAGCGCATCGAGAACAGGGCGTCGCCGGTGAGGCACTCGGAGTGCACGCGGCCGAGCACGGGCTGGCCGTCGGCGACATCGCCCAGGGTGAGGACGACGTGATCCTTGCCGGTGGCTTCGTCCTCGAAACCGTGCATGGTGAAGGTGGCCCAGGGTGTGGGTAGCCGGGAAGCGGCGATGTAGCGAATCGTCACGATGTACCTCGATGAAGGACCGGGCGTGGCCGTCGGGATGGTTTCATTCTATCAGGAAGGTGAGTCAGGCTCACGGTCGGGTCTGATGAGTTACAATGGCGGCCACATTTTCCGTGGATGAGCGAACGCATGGAACTCGAGAACGACCGCCTGCTGCGCGCCCTGGCGCGTCAACCCGTGGACCGCACGCCGGTCTGGATGATGCGCCAGGCAGGCCGATACCTGCCGGAATATCGCGAAGTGCGTGCCCAGGCGGGCAGCTTCATGGACCTCTGTCGTGACCGTGACAGGGCCTGCGAGGTGACGCTGCAACCACTGGAGCGCTACCCGCTGGATGCCGCCATTCTGTTCTCGGACATCCTGACCATCCCCGATGCCATGGGGCTGGGCCTGTACTTCGAGACCGGTGAGGGGCCGAAATTCCGCAAGCCGGTCCGTACGGCCGAAGCGGTGGAAGCCCTCAGTCTGCCCGATGTCGAACGCGACCTGGATTACGTGATGAACGCCGTCGCGACCATCCGTCGCGAACTGAATGGGCGTGTGCCGTTGATCGGCTTTTCCGGCAGTCCCTGGACGCTTGCTACCTACATGGTGGAAGGTGCCTCGAGCAAGGACTTCCGCCATGTGAAGGCCATGCTCTATGACACGCCGGACACCATGCATCGGTTGCTCGACCTGCTGGCACGGGCGGTGACGGACTATCTCAATGCCCAGATTCGCGCCGGTGCCCAGGTCGTGCAGATCTTCGATACCTGGGGCGGGGCGCTGTCGACACCGGCCTACGAGGCCTTCTCGCTGCGCTACATGAAGCAGATCGTGGATGGTTTGATCCGCGAGCGCGAGGGGCGGCGCGTGCCGGTGATCCTGTTCACCAAGAACGGTGGCCAGTGGCTCGAGGCGCAGGCGGCGTCCGGTGCCGATGCGCTGGGCTTGGACTGGAGTACCGAGCTTGCCGGCGCCCGGGAACGGGTCGGACAGCGTGTCGCGCTTCAGGGCAACCTGGATCCCAATGTGCTGTTCGCCCATCCCCGGGCGATCCGTGACGAAGTGGCGCGGATCCTCGACAGCTACGGCACGGGACCTGGCCATGTCTTCAACCTGGGGCATGGTATCAGCCAGTTCACCGATCCCGAGCGCGTCACGGCTTTCATCGAGGCCCTGCACGAGTTGAGTCCTGCCTATCATCGGGGATGATGGCGCACCGGATCATCCTATCTTGCGGGCCGTCGCGAACATGCATGCGTGGCCCGTCACCATTCGTTACCTCGAGGATCCATGATGAGCACGTCTCTTGATTCCGGCTGGTTCACCGAAGTCTTCGACAGCCAGGGCAGTGCCTTCGCGTTGAAGGTGACCGACAAGTTGCATGAGGTGCGCAGCGACTACCAGCATCTCGAGGTCTACGCCACCGAGACATTCGGCAACCTCCTGGTGCTGGATGGCTGCGTGATGCTGACCGATCGCGACAATTTTCTCTATCACGAGATGATCGCGCATCCTGCGCTTTTCACCCACGCCGATCCGAAGCGCGTGGTGATCATCGGCGGCGGTGACTGCGGTACGCTGCGTGAAGTGCTGCGCCATCCCGGTGTCGAGAAAGTGACCCAGATCGACATCGACGAGGAAGTGACCCGGGCCGCCGAGCGCTTCTTCCCTTCCCTGACCGAGTCGAACGACGATCCCCGCGCCGAGTTGGCCTTTACCGACGGCGTGCGCTGGGTCGACGAGGCAGAGGCCGAGAGCGTCGATGTGCTGATCATCGATTCCACCGACCCGGTGGGGCCGGCAGAAGGCCTGTTCACGACCGACTTCCTGCGCCGTTGCCATCGCATCCTGCGTCCCGGTGGGGTGATGGTGCAGCAGAGTGAGTCGCCGCTTTACCACAGCGGTTCGATCATCCGGGAGCTGCGCCGTGACATGCGCGAGGCCGGTTTCGGCAGCGTGGCGACCCTGCCGTTCCCGCAGCCCGTTTATCCTTCCGGATGGTGGAGCGTCACCCTGGCCGGCAAGGGCTGCGAGGTGAATGACTTCCGTGAGCGCGACGCCCGGGAGGCTGATCTGCCGCTCGACTACTACACCGCTGAGATACACCGGGGAGCCCTGGCGCTGCCGCCCTTCATGCGACGAGCGTTCGACTGAGCACCGGTGCCGCCGGCGGTATCGCTATAGTCGCGGCTCGTGGCGGGAAGCGGGCTCCGCTTCGCCGTCACCCGGCGTCAGGGTCGGTTCATCGCCCCCCCGGCGCCGGGTCGATGCCGGCCGGGCGACGCGGGCACTGCCGATGAC
Source organism: Halomonas caseinilytica (assembly GCF_001662305.1). GTDB lineage: Bacteria > Pseudomonadota > Gammaproteobacteria > Pseudomonadales > Halomonadaceae > Halomonas > Halomonas caseinilytica. Next base: position 52,995 of record NZ_BDEP01000014.1, on the reverse strand, counting down.
CTCATCGTCCATCGAGACCGGGCGGGCCGAGGATGTCCAGGCGCGTTCGGCGTCGTGGACGGCCGGGCGCCGATCGAAGGATCGGGTGACCACATCGCCCGGGGCGAAGCCGTTGCGCAGGCCCGCCAGGTGGTAAGGCAGCAGCCACAGCTCGGCGAGCAGGCGGACGCCGATCATGGCCAGCAGCAGCATGCCGGCCCCGAGTGCCAGCGGCGGCCAGGCGGCCAGCCAGGTGGTATCGGCGAGCCAGGGGGTGCGTGGCGCCAGCCACAGGCCGCCGGCTACCAGCAGGCCGAGCTGGATGATGGCGTGGCAGAACAACAGGGTGCGTCGCGGCAGGGGACGGTGTGGAAAGAAGAATTGCCGCATATTCGAGTCCTCCGGATAGCGTCGGCGGTTAGGGGGCCGAGGTTGCGCCGGCGCTCCTTGCCGGTGAGCCCGCATCCTACCCTAGACGGCGACGGCAGGGCAGTGTCCGCGAAGGCCGACGCCGGGTGTCGCCAAGAGCCGTCTCCCGCGTTGCATGATCGCGTGCAATGGTGGCCTCAGGAGTAATAGGGCAGATCGATCTGGTCGCTGCTGCGAATGCCCTCCGTCATGTGTCGGCACTGCTTGAGGAATTCCCGCATGCCGGTGGCCAGGTACTTGTGACGGTGCCAGATGAAGGCAAACTGGCGACTCAGGTCCAGATCGGGCGTCGGGATCTGAACCAGGCTGCCACGACGGAAGGCGTCGCGCAGGGCCAGCTTGGAGACGCAGCCGATGCCCAGCCCCGATTCGACGGCACGCTTGATGCCCTCTGTGTGTTCCAGTTCCAGCAGGGTGTTGAAGCGCCCGCGGCGGTGGCGAGCGGCTTGTTCCAGCGTCAGGCGAGTACCCGAGCCTTGCTCGCGCATGATCCAGGCCTCCCGCAGCAGGCGATCCAGTTCCACCGGTCCCTGGTTTGCCAAGTGGTGGCGCGGTGAGCAGAACACCGCCAGTTCGTCCTCCACCCACGGCTGAGTGATGACATCGTCCTCCTCGCACTGACCCTCGATCAGCCCCAGGTCGAGCTCATGCTGGCGCACCTCTTCGATGATGGTGCGGGTGTTGCGGACTTGCAGGCGGACGCGACTGCCGGGATGGCGCTGCATGAAGTCGCTGATCAGCAAGGTGGCCAGATAGTTGCCGATGGTCAGCGTGGCCCCTACGTCCAGAGTGCCGATGCCTTGCTGCCCGCGCAGCAACTCCTCGACCTCTTCGGCGCGGTCGAGCAGCGCCACGGCCTTGGGAAGTAGCTGGAAGCCCAGCGCGTTGAGCTTGAGCCGCTTGCCGATGCGGTCCAGCAATCGACAGTCGAACTGTCGCTCGAGCTCGGCCAGGGCGGTACTGGCCGCCGACTGGGAGAGTGCCAGGGCGCGGGCGGCTCGGGAGACACTCTCGTGCTGGGCCACGGCCACGAAGACCTCGAGCTGACGCAGGGTATAGCGCATTCGACTGGCTCCAGAGCATTTCTATTCAAAGTATAGATAAGCTTTATCCATACAATCCATTTAACAGATATTCTGGCCTTCCTTAGAATCAGTTGCAAAGAGTGAATGGCGCACATATGCGCTTCTGGAATATGTAGGAGCCGACATGAGCAAGTTTGCCGAGGAAGAAGTCCTCAGCGTGCATCACTGGAACGACACGCTGTTCAGCTTTCGTACCACCCGCGAGCGTAGCCTGCGCTTCAAGAACGGCCAGTTCGTGATGATCGGCCTGGAGGTGGAGGGCAAGCCGCTGATGCGCGCCTACTCCGTCGCCAGCCCCAACTACGAGGATCATCTCGAGTTCTTCAGCATCAAGGTGCCGGACGGTCCCTTGACTTCGCGGCTCCAGCATCTTCAGGTCGGCGACAAGATCATGGTCAGCCGCAAGCCCACCGGTACGCTGGTCACTGACGACTTGCTGCCGGGCCGCAACCTCTACCTGCTGTCCACCGGCACGGGGCTGGCGCCGTTCATGAGCCTGATCCAGGACCCCGAGGCCTACGAGCGCTTCGAGAAGATCGTGCTGGTCCATGGTGTGCGTACCGTCAGTGAACTTGCCTATGCCGACTTCATTTCCAAGGAGTTGCCCGCGCATGAGTACCTGGGCGAGGAGATCAGCGAAAAGCTCGTCTACTACCCGACGGTAACGCGGGAAGAGTTCCACACCACCGGTCGCCTGACCGATCATATCCGTACGGGGAAACTGTTCGAGGATACCGGCCTGCCGACCATCGATCCGAAACAGGATCGCGCCATGATCTGCGGCAGTCCGGCGATGCTCGACGAAACCAGTGCCCTGCTCGACGAGCTGGGTTTCAACATCTCGCCGCGCATGGGCGACCCGGGCGATTACGTCATCGAACGGGCCTTCGTCGAGAAGTAAGCCACTCGGCTGCGCCGGGAGCTGTGAGCCGTGAGTTGGAAAAATGCCCGGACGTTGTCCGGGCTGGAAGTCTGAAGAACGCGGCTGCACCGCTGAAAGAGGGAAGAAAACCCTAAGAACTCACGGTTGTGAGGTTGAGTCTGGCTTTCCTCTTTCCTTCCTGAGATTACACCGCGTCCTTGTCGGTCTCGCCGGTACGGATGCGGATGACCTGTTCGAGCGGCGTGACGAAGATCTTGCCGTCGCCAATCTTGCCGGTATTGGCCACCTGGGTGATGGCGTCGATGACCTGTTCGGTCATGTCGTCGTCCACCGCGACCTCGAGCTTGACCTTGGGCAGGAAGTCGACCACGTATTCGGCACCGCGATAGAGCTCGGTGTGGCCCTTCTGGCGGCCGAAGCCCTTGACCTCGGTGACGGTGATGCCCTGGACGCCGATCTCGGAGAGCGATTCACGTACGTCGTCGAGCTTGAACGGCTTGATGATGGCGGTCACCAGTTTCATGGTCTTGTCCTCGCATGGTTCGTGTGCCGACGGCGACGCACGCCGTCCTTGCTGGCCTCATTGTGACAGAGCATACACCCGCAGCGAATAGAATAAAAAAGGCCCCCTTGCGGGGGCCAGCAGGAGCACGCCAGCTCACTCGGGATCGCCTCATGCCTTGGCGACATTGAACTCGGGATAGGCTTCGAGGCCGCATTCGGTCAGGTCGACGCCTTCGTATTCTTCTTCCTCGCTGACCCGGATGCCCATGACGGTCTTGAGGATCAGCCAGACGATCAGGCTGGCCACGAACACCCAGGCGAAGATGCCGAAGATGCCGATGATCTGGGCGCCGAAGCTGGCGCTGCCGTTGGACAACGGAACGGCCAGGACGCCCCAGATGCCGACCACGCCGTGAGCGGAAATCGCACCGACCGGATCGTCGAGCTTCAGCTTGTCGAGGCAGACGATGGAGACAACGACCAGCAGGCCACCGAAACCGCCGATCAGGGTAGCGCCCAGGGCGCTGGGCGACAGCGGGTCGGCGGTAATGGAGACCAAGCCGGCGATGGCGCCGTTCAGAGCCATGGTAAGGTCGGCCTTGCGGAACCAGGCCTTGGCCAGGATCAAGGCGGCGATCACGCCACCGGCGGCGGCCGCGTTGGTGTTGACCAGGACCTGGGCCATATTGTTGGCGGAGGTCACGTCGGACACCTTCAGCTCGGAACCGCCGTTGAAGCCGAACCAGCCCAGCCACAGGATGAAGGTACCCAGTGTCGCCAGCGGCATGTTGGCGCCCGGAATGGCGTAGATGGTGCCGTCCTTGCCGTACTTGCCCTTGCGGGGGCCGAGGACCAGCACACCGGCCAGGGCGGCGGAGGCGCCGGCCAGGTGCACGATGCCGGAGCCGGCATAGTCGGAGAAACCGATCTCGGCCAGCCAGCCGCCGCCCCAGGTCCAGTAACCGGATACCGGATAGATGAAGCCGGTCAGGATCACGGCGAAGATCAGGAAGGCCCACAGCTTCATGCGCTCGGCGACCGCGCCGGAGACGATCGACATGGCGGTGGCCACGAACACGACCTGGAAGAAGAAATCGGCGCGGGCGGAGTAGTAGGGGGCGTCGTCACCGCCGGCCAGCACTGCGTCCACGGAATTCTCGCCCCCCAGCAGGAAGCCCAGGCTGGGCAGGACGCCGCCGGCACTGCTGGAGTACATGAGGTAGTAGCCGACCAACAAGTACATGGTGCAGGCGATGGCGAACAGGGCGATGTTCTTGGTCAGGATCTCGGCGGTGTTCTTGGAGCGGACCAGGCCGGCCTCGAGCATCGAGAAACCGGCGGCCATCCACATCACCAGGGCACCGCAGACCAGGAAGTAGAAGGTGTCGAGCGCGTAAGCGAGCTCTGTCATGACGAATGTCTCCGTATCGGGAACAGGCAGGAAGGCGGTCGGCGATCAGACGGCGTCGGCGCCACGCTCGCCGGTGCGGATGCGGATGACGTCTTCCAGCGGGGTCACGAAGACCTTGCCGTCGCCGATCTTGCCGCTGTTGGCGGCATTGCAGATGGCGTCCAGCACGGTATCCAGGCGGTCGTCGTCCACGGCGACCTCGACCTTGACCTTGGGCAAGAAGTCGACGACGTACTCGGCGCCGCGATAGAGTTCGGTGTGGCCTTTCTGGCGACCGAAGCCCTTGACTTCGGTGACAGTGATGCCTTGAACGCCGTTGTCGGCGAGCGCCTCGCGGACGTCGTCGAGCTTGAAGGGCTTGATAACGGCGGTGATCAGCTTCATCCCGGTACTCCCTTGTTCGGTGGGCGCGGCACGTTGCCACGCGGTGCATCGTTGTTCTGATGAAGCGCGAATCGTGCCAGGTGACGGGATAATCCTGATTTTTCATGAGTCTGTGAAAAGCGCGAGGTGTTGCTGAACGCGCCGCGTGCAGTACGGAGAAGGTCCATGCACTGGATTGGTGCCTGGGTGGCGGCGCAATGCTCCATAAGGTGGCGGACGAGAGGAATGCGGTGAAAGGACGCCTTGCGTATCCTGTCAGAAGGTTTTCCCCACCATCCATTCAGGAGAAGCAGTATGGTCAGCCAGGACCGTATCAGCCGCTTGGCCCAGCAGATCGGTGAGCGCCTGCAAGGCGCCTCCCAGGCCCCGGAAGAGGTACAGAAAGGCGTGCAGCAGGTCGTGAAAGGCGCCTTTGACCGCCTCGAACTCGTTTCGCGTGAGGATTTCGACATCCTGATGGATGTCCTGCAGCGCACGCGAGGGCGGGTCGAGGCGCTGGAGAAGCAGGTCGCCGCCCTGGAAGATGCCCTGGACACACCGGCGGCTGCCACCGACGAAGATGCCGAAGAAGTCCGCGAGGTTGCGGCGGACATCGACTCTCCCGAGGCGGACGCCGGCGCCGGCGAAACCGGACGATGAAACCCTGGGCGTGCCCTGTGCCTCTGGTCTAGCCTGAAGAAGGCGCGACAAGGATGTCGCACCGAGCAACAACAGTGGCGCGAGGGAATGCCGATGACACTGGCGATCATTCGCACCCGGGCGGGCCTTGGCCTGGAGGCACCCGAGGTGCTTGTCGAGGTACACCTGGCCAACGGCCTGCCGGGCATTACGCTGGTCGGGCTGCCGGAGGCAGCCGTCAAGGAAAGCCGGGAACGGGTGCGCAGCGCCCTGGTCAATGCCGGCTTCGAGTTTCCGCTGCGGCGTATTACCCTGAATCTAGCGCCCGCCGACCTGCCCAAGGACGGTGGGCGTTTTGATCTGCCCATTGCGCTGGGACTGCTGGTCGCGTCCGGTCAGATTCCCCCTGAGGCGCTGGCGGATGTGGAGTGCGTGGGGGAGTTGGCGCTGGACGGTGGTCTGCGCCCGGCGAGCGGTGTGCTGCCGCTGGCCATGGCCACCCGGCAAGCGGGGCGTCGCTTGATCGTGCCCCGAGCCAACGCCGACGAGGCGGCCCTGGCCGGCGATCTGGAAGTCCTGCCCGCCGAGCACTTGCTGGAGGTGGTGGCCCATCTGCTCGGACAGGAACCCATTACTGCCCACCGGCTGCGAACGCCGCCACGCCGTGACGCGGCGGAGCCAGATCTGCGTGAGGTCAGGGGCCAGCACCAGGCGCGTCGAGCTCTGGAAGTCGCCGCGGCGGGTGGGCACAACCTGCTGTTCGCCGGCCCGCCCGGTACCGGCAAGACCATGCTGGCCAGCCGCCTGCCCGGCATCCTGCCGCCGCTCGGCGAGGACGAAGCCCTGGAAGTGGCGGCGATACGCTCGGTCAGTGGCCTGCCGCTGGCCGAGCAGTGGGGGCGTCGTCCCTTTCGGGCGCCACACCATACCGCGAGTGCCGTGGCGCTGGTCGGCGGGGGTTCTCGCCCCAAGCCGGGGGAGATCTCCCTGGCGCACCATGGCGTGTTGTTTCTCGATGAACTGCCCGAGTTCTCGCGGCACGTGCTGGAAGTGATGCGCGAGCCGATGGAATCCGGACAGATCCACATCGCTCGAGCCAACCATGAGCGTCGCTATCCAGCGCGCTTTCAGCTAGTGGCGGCGATGAACCCTTGCCCCTGCGGTCATCTCGGCGATCCGCGCCAGGCCTGCCATTGCACGGCTGCTCAGATCCAGCGCTATCAGGCACGGCTTTCGGGGCCGCTGCTGGATCGCATCGACCTGCAGGTGGAAGTGCCGGCGCTGCCGGCGGAGCAGTTGACCTCGCGGGAGCCGGGCGAGGATTCGGCGATGGTGCGCGAGCGGGTTCTGGCGGCACGCGAGCGCCAGTGGGCGAGAGGGGCGCTCAATGCCCACCTGGCGGGACCCGACCTGGAGGCCGCTTGCGCGCTGGGCGGCGAGGACCGTGCCTGGCTGGCCGAAGTGCTGGAGCGGCTGCAACTCTCGGCACGCGCCTTCCATCGAGTGCTGCGGGTGGCGCTGACCCTCGCCGATCTGGCCGGCGCCCCGCAGCCGGCCCGCGAACACCTGATCGAGGCCATCGGCTATCGTCAGCTCGATCGGTTGCTCAAGGGTGGCTGACCTGGACGATGCCGCCTCTGATCACCGAGAGGCGTGTCAGTGACTCGCCGATTTGCGGGGTGATGAAGGCGCGGCCCCGCTGACGTGGGGAAGTCTTCCCGTCGGTGAGTTGGCCCAACGGCCGTGAAATCGTTGGCTCATAGCGCCGTGGCGTCGAGGGCGCCGTCGATATGGGCCTGCCAGAGCGGCTGCTCGCCGCCGGGGCGTCGCAGGGTCAGGGTCAAGCGGTAGGGCAGCAACTCCCGGTCGGAGAGTTGCAGTCGCGGGGCCGAGGCATTCAGACGGCTTTCCAGGCGCCATTGATTGTCGCCTGCGCCATCGCCCAGAGCGGGTCGCCAGTCGAGTACCTGAGGACTATCGTCGAGCCCCAGCAGGGCGCGGGTCAGGCTTTCCATCAGTCGCTCGTCGGAGAGGCCCAGTTCGGGGTCGACCTTCGGCATGGCCAGCAGGAGCACCTGATCGGTGGTGGGCTTGGGCAGGGCCGGCGAGGCGGCTACCTGCTCGGCGGCGCGCTCGCCGAGCCCGAGCAGCGCCTGCCGAACGGTCTTGGGGCGTTCCGGGGCGGCGGTGCAGCCGGCGAGGACGAGCAACAGTGCCAGGCAGATCAGTGTGCGAGCGTTCATGAACATCGGCGCCTTTCGGGGGGCTGAGCCTCGAAGCCTTCCTCCAGGTCGGCGAGAAAGCGCGCCAGGTCCGCGAACAGCGTGCGGCGTATCGGTTCGGCTTCGTTGACCAGGTGGTGCCGGGCCTCGGGGTGTCGGCAGATTTCAGCATTGGGAAACTTGCGGTCGAGCACGTCGAGATTCCATTCCCAGTCCACGGTCGAATCCTGCTCGCCCTGCAGGATGAGGGTGGGCACGCGGTTGGGAGGAAGGGCCAGCAGTCGGGGCATCCAGCGGCGCATGGCATCGACCCATTCCATGGCCAGGCGGTCCGGTTGCAATGGATCGCCTTCGCGCAGGAAGGTAGCGAAGTCGCTGTCGGTGGAGTTGGCGCGGAAGCGGCGTGGCACCGAGCGTACGAAGGGGCCCACCAGTCGGTGCAGCCAGCTGGATTGCGACCAGCCCCAGGGTCGGACCAGCGGGGCCAGCAGGGCCACGCCCTGCCAGTGGCCGTCGTCGCCTCGCGCCAGGGCATCGGTGGCCAGTATTGCCGCTCCGGTACTCTGGCCGACACCGACTCGGGGAGGGGCGGCCAGGCCGCGGGACTCGAGTTCTCGGCACAGGTCGCTCAGGCAGGCGCCGTACTCGTCGAAATCGCCGATGGAGGCGCGGGGGCCGCTGGAGAGACCATGTCCGGGCAGGTCCCACAGCACGACACGCCAATTGCGCTCCAGCAGGCATTCGAGCAGGTGGCGGTAGAGTCCCAGATGGTCATAGTAGCCGTGCACGACCCAGACCGTGCCGATGGGCTCCCGCGGGGTCCAGACCTGGGTCCACAGCCGGAAGCCGTGGGTATCTACGTAGCCGACGTGAAGGTCCGTCGTCTCGGCGAGCAACGGACTCAGGCCATAATGGTCCAGGTAGCATTCCAGCGCCTGGCCGGCTTGCTCGGCCGGTGCAATGGGGCCAAGTGCCTGTAAGGGAGTGAAGTCGCTCATCGCATCCTCTGCTGTACTCGCCCATGCTAGCGTCATGGCAGCGGCGGAGCCAGTCATGTTATCGAGGGAAAAGCGCTGGCCACGTCTCGTCATTTGGTCGATATCGAGACGAGGTGCGCCTTCCTTGGCTTTACATGTGGAATAATTTTCCACAAAATTATTCAGGAGCAGTCACCCTTCGCTGTCCGGCCGATCGGTGCCAGGGGGCGCCGAGCTGCCACGCATCAGGAGAACGACCCATGACCCAACGCATTACCCGCCATCGCCTTCAAGTGGCCGCCGAGCTGGACCGTTTCATCAACGAACGGGCCCTGCCGGGAACCGGTGTCGATCCCGAGGCCTTCTGGACCGGCGTGGATGCCCTCTTTCATGATCTGACACCGAAGAACCGCGAACTACTCGCCGAACGTGACCGCCTGCAGGCCGAACTCGATGCCTGGCACCGCGAGCATTCAGGGCCGGTGCGTGACATGGCGGCTTATCGTACCTTTCTCGAGGAGATCGGTTATCTGGCCCAGGCGCCGGCGAATGTCGAGGTCACCACGGCCAATGTCGATCGCGAAATCGCCGTGCAGGCGGGGCCGCAGTTGGTGGTGCCGGTCAACAATGCCCGCTATGCCCTGAACGCCGCCAATGCGCGCTGGGGAAGCCTGTACGATGCCCTGTACGGCACCGATGCCATCGCCGATGAGGATGGCGCCGAGCGCGGTGAGAGCTTCAACCCCAAGCGGGCCGAGAAAGTCATTGCCTATGCCCGGGGCGTGCTGGATCGTGCCGCGCCCCTGGCGACCGGTTCCCATGGTGAGGCGGTCAAGTATGCGCTGCGCGATGGCCATCTCGTCGTGACCCTGGAGGGCGGCCGCGAGACCGGTCTCAAGGAACCCGGCAAGCTGGTGGGCTACCAGGGCGAGGCCGAGGCGCCCGACGCGGTCCTGCTGGTCAATCACGACCTGCATCTGGAGATCCAGATCGATGCCGGCCACCCCATCGGCAAGACCGATCCCGCCGGCGTCAAGGACGTGGTCGTCGAGGCGGCGCTGACTTCCATCATGGATTGCGAGGACTCCGTGGCGGCGGTGGACGCCGAAGACAAGGTCGAGGTCTATGCCAACTGGCTGGGCCTGATGAAGGGCGACCTGGAGGCCCAGATCGACAAGGGGGGCAAGACCTTCACGCGTCGTCTCAATGATGATCGTACTTGGCGCAATCCCGCGGGTGGCGACGTGACCCTGCCGGGACGCTCATTGCTGTTCGTTCGTAATGTCGGCCATCTCATGACCACACCGGCGGTACTCGATGCCGATGGCAATGAATTGCCGGAGGGCATTCTCGACGCTGTCGTCACCAGCCTGATCGCCCTGCACGACCTCGCGAAGGGCGAGGGAGAGCCGCGCAATTCCCGCGAAGGATCGGTGTACATCGTCAAGCCCAAGATGCACGGCCCGAAGGAAGTGGCCTTTGCCGATACGCTCTTCGCGCGCGTCGAGGACCTGTTGGGCATGACCCGCGATACCCTGAAGATGGGCATCATGGACGAGGAGCGCCGGACCTCGGTGAACCTCAAGGCGTGTATCGCCGAGGCAGCTTCGCGCGTGGTGTTCATCAACACCGGTTTCCTCGATCGTACCGGCGACGAGATGCACTCCACCATGGAGGCCGGTCCGATGATCCGCAAGGGTGACATGAAGAACAGCGCTTGGATCGGCGCCTACGAGCGGAGCAACGTCCAGACCGGCTTGGCCTGCGGGCTGCGCGGCCATGCGCAGATCGGCAAGGGCATGTGGGCGATGCCGGATCTGATGGCGGCGATGCTCGAGCAGAAGATCGGCCATCCCAAGGCCGGTGCCAACACCGCCTGGGTGCCATCTCCCACGGCGGCTACCCTGCATGCCTTGCATTATCACCAGGTCAGCGTGGCCGAGGTGCAGCGCGAACTCGAGGCCCAGGGGGAACCCGATTGCCTGGACGAGCTGCTGACCGTACCAGTGGCCGAGCACCCGGCGTGGAGCGACGACGAGATCCAGCAGGAGCTCGATAACAACTGTCAGGGCATTCTTGGCTATGTGGTGCGCTGGGTCGAGCACGGTGTGGGCTGCTCCAAGGTGCCGGACATTCATGATGTCGGCCTGATGGAGGATCGCGCGACCCTGCGGATTTCCAGCCAGCACGTGGCCAACTGGCTGCACCATGGCGTGGTGGATGAGGCGCGGGTGCGGGATACCCTGGAGCGCATGGCCAAGGTCGTCGACGAGCAGAATGCTGGCGATCCGTCCTATACGGCGATGAGTGCCGACTTCTCGGCCTCCCACGCCTTCCAGGCCGCCTCCGATCTGATCTTCAAGGGGCTCGAGCAGCCTGCCGGCTATACGGAGCCGCTGTTGCACCACTGGCGTGCGGTCCACAAGGGAGCCTGACCGGCGGCGGGCCGTGCGGTTGGCGGGATATCCTGGTGCTCGTTGCCGGTAGCTGGGCTATCTTGGGGCCAATGCTCGAGCAACCGTCGCAGGGAGAGCCCCATGACCGTGATGTCCGCCACTGCCATCGAGGAGTTTCTCGATGAGGTCTTTCCACAACGGGCCGGCACCATCGAGGGTGTCGATGAGATGCGCGCCACCATGAGTCTGGCCATCGAGGACGAGCACCTGCGGCCCGGAGCCTGTGTCTCCGGGCCGACCATGATGGGGCTGGCCGATGTCTGTCTCTACGTGGCGATCCTGGCGCAGATCGGGCCGGAGCCGATGGCGGTCACCAGTGACCTGCATTGTCGCTTCCTGAGGCGGGCCCGAGGTGACCGTGACCTCATTGCCAATGCGCGAATCTTCAAGCTGGGCCGTCGCCTGGCCGTCGGCGAGGTACAGTTGTTCTCCGCTGGGGACGAGGCGCCGGTGGCACTGGTGACGGCAACCTATGCACTGCCCGACAGTGACTGAGGCGCACCGCCCGGGGGTCAGACTTTCGAGCGGTTTCGCAGCACGACGCCGGCCAGCGTCAGCCAGCCGAGTATCAGCAGCAGGCCTCCCATCGGGGTGAGTGGCCCGAGCCAGTCCATACCGGAGAGTGCCAGACCGTAAAGCGACCCGCAGAACAGCAGCATACCGGCCGCCCAGAGGGCCAGCACCAGGCGTTGACCGGGCAAGGGCAAGGTCGCTCGCCAGGCCAGCACGCCAAGCATCGCCAGGGTGTGCCAGGCCTGGTAGCGCACGCCGGTCTCGAAGGCAGCCATCAGGCGGGGCGTCAGCTCCGCCGCCAGGACATGGGCGCCCAGGGCGCCGATCATCACCATCAGGGCGCCGGACAGCGCCGTTGTCAACCACCAGGGTCGGTCATGCATCATGGATCCTCCATCGATGACGCCTTACCGTACCCGCCACGAGGCTGAGGCGCTACAATAGGGGCCTGCTACAGCCATAGCCAAAGATGCAAGAGGATGCCATGCAGATCCATCTCAATGGCGAAGCGAAACATCTGGACAGCGAGATGTCGGTGGCCCAGCTGGTCGATACCCTCGGCCTGACCGGTCGCCGTATTGCCGTGGAGGTCAACGAGGAGATCGTGCCGAAGAGTATCCACGGTGATACGCGTCTGGCGGATGGGGATCGAGTGGAGATCGTCCATGCCATCGGCGGAGGCTGAGGGGTAAGACGGCTTCCGTGCGGCGAGCGAACTCCAGGCTGCCAGCGGCACTCGTGCGCGAGCCCGGTCAACATCCTCATGTACTGGTGTACCCCATCTTCACTGGCAATACACATCAGCGCTGTCCCTGCGCCATAGGAGAAAGACACGCATGACCGATTTCATCCAGGACACGCCCTTGCGGGTCGCCGGCCGTGAATTCCGTTCCCGACTGCTGGTGGGCACCGGCAAGTATCGCGATTTCGACGAGGCCGGTGCGGCGATCACCGCCAGCGGGGCCGAAGTGGTGACCTTCGCGGTTCGCCGCACCAATCTGGGGCAGGATGCATCGGCGCCCAACCTGCTCGATGTGGTCTCCCCGGAGCGCTATACCCTGCTGCCCAACACGGCCGGTTGCTTCACCGCCCAGGATGCGGTGCGTACCTGCCGCCTGGCCCGGGAGCTACTGGATGGTCACAACCTGGTCAAGCTCGAGGTGCTGGGCGATGAATCGACGCTCTACCCCAATGTCGTGGAGACCCTCGCCGCCGCCGAGACGCTGGTCAACGATAGTTTCGATGTGATGGTCTACACCAGTGACGATCCTATCGTCGCCCGCGAGCTCGAGCGCCTGGGGTGCTGTGCGGTGATGCCGCTCGGCTCGCTGATCGGCTCCGGTCATGGCATCCAGAATCCCTACAACATTCGCTTGATCATCGAGCAGGCCAATGTGCCGGTGCTGATCGATGCCGGTATCGGTACCGCCTCCGAAGCGGCCCAGGCCATGGAGCTGGGGTGCGACGGCGTGCTGATGAACTCCGCCATCGCCCATGCCCGGCAGTCGGTGCTGATGGCCAGTGCCATGCGACAGGCGGTCAGCGCCGGGCGCGAGGCCTTCCTGGCTGGCCGCATGCCGCGTCGCCGGGAAGCCGAGGCATCGTCGCCCATGGCGGGCCGTATCAACGCCTGAACCGACGCGATCCTGTTTGCCGGCTCGGTTTTCCGATGCCGCTTTTCGACCTAGTGACCCAATAGTGAACCACGCATGAACGAACCCGATACCACCGGCCCCGAACGTCCAGACGCACCGCGGCATCGCCGCGGCATCAAGAGTTATGTGTTGCGCGCCGGACGCATGACCACCGCCCAGACCCGGGGCCTCGATGAGGTCTGGCCGCGTCTGGGGGTGACGCTCGATGCGGGGCGTCAGGATCTGGATGTCCTGTTCGGGCGCCAGGCGCCTCGCGTGCTGGAGATCGGTTTCGGCATGGGGGCGTCGCTGATCGAACAGGCCGAGTCGCACCCCGACACCGACTTCATCGGCATCGAGGTGCACGCGCCAGGTGTCGGCAAGTTGCTCGACGAGGTCGACAAGCGTGGCCTCACCAACCTGCGGGTCTACCGCGAGGATGCCCTGGCGGTGCTTGAGCGCTGCCTGCCCGAGGCCAGCCTGGACACCGTGCAGCTGTTCTTCCCCGATCCCTGGCCGAAGAAGAAGCACCACAAGCGGCGCATCGTTCAGCCGGCTTTCGTCGAACTGGTACGCACTCGCCTCAAGCCGGGCGGTACCCTGCACATGGCCACCGACTGGGAAGCCTACGCCGAGTGGATGGCCGAGGTGATGGCGGAGGCGCCGGGCTATGCCAATACTGCCGATGCGGACACCGCGCCTTATGTGCCGCGCCCTGCCTTCCGGCCGCTCACCAAGTTCGAGGCCCGCGGGGAGCGTCTGGGACATGGTGTCTGGGATCTGATTCACCGTCGTGACGACGACTGACCCCATTCCGGTCGAGGGTCGACGCCGGGGCGGCGGGCCGAATGGCGGGACGTTCGCTCCGACGGCCGGCCGGGCTCGCCGTACCGCCATGGCCGCCGGCGCCGCGTCCCTGATGGCGGCCGGCATATAGGGCGCTGCCGGCGCCGACGAGTCCAAGCAGCATGCCGATGGCGCCCATGGTGCCGGGGAGCTCACCGAACATCAGCGCCGTCCAGGCGAGTGTCGCCGCCGGGGTCAGCGCGACCAGGCCGGCACTGTGCCCCACGCCGAAACGCCGCAGGCTCTCCACGAAGAAGCCGTAACCGCCGAAGGTGGCCAGCACGATCAGCCAGACCAGAGCCGTCAGGGTGTCGGGGCTCGGCGTCGGCGGTGCCAGGGAGCCTCCCGTGCCAAGGGCCGCGAGGAAGAAGACGCCGGTGGCGGCCATCAGTTGTGCCGTCAGGCGAGCCTCCAGAGGCAGCGTCGCGGGTTGCCGTGTCGTGAGGGCGCTGCCCAGTGTCACGCAGGCCACGGCCAGCAGTGGCAGACCATACGCCCAGAGCGGAGCGCCGCCGACGCCTTGCAGGTCGTCCAGCACGCTCAGGGCGGCTCCCAGGGTCGCCACCGTCATGCCCAGCCACTGAAGGGGGCGGGTGCGTTCGCCGAGCCAGCCGCTGGCCAGGGTGATGGCCGCCAGTGGTTGGAGAGCGCCGATCAATGCCGCCACTTCTGCACTGACGCCTGCCTTGACGGCCAGCAGCATGGTCAGCAGATAGCCTCCCACGGTCAGGCTGCCGATCAACGCTTCGTGCGCCAGCGCCCGAGGGTTCAAGCGGGGCTGGTGACGTTGCCGGCAACGCCACCACCACCAGCCGCCCGCCAGCAGCGTGGCCAGGGCGAAGCGCCAGGCATAGAGCGCCAGGACTGGCGTATCGATGGCAACGGCCAGCCGGCTGCCCACGAAACCACTGCTCCAGCACACCACGAAACCGACCGCCACGATCAGGCCTCCCAGGGCGGGGGAAAGCGATGAGAGCGTGATGTGTCGCAGTCGATGCACGGTGCCCGTCATGATACCTCCGGTCCTGGGGGTGGATTGGTCCGCACAGGTTGACTGGTCTAGAGTGTTTCGTGAATCGAAACTTATTGGACCGAGCATTCAATATGGCTGAAGGCATTTCGGACTCGCTGGATCTCGAGGCGCTGCGCAGCTTCGTGGCGGTCGTGCGCTTGGGTACGCTGGCCGCGGCGGCCGAGCAGCGTCATCGCACCGTCAGCGCACTGAGCATGCAGATCAAGCGCCTGGAGGCGCGGCTGGATACCACCTTGCTGATACGGGGGGCGCGAGGGGTGAGCCCGACGCCCAGCGGCGAGGCCTTGCTGGGCGAGGCGCGGGAACTGTTGCGTCGACACGATGGCCTGGTGGCCAGGATCAGTGGGCGAGGGTTGAGCGGCCGCGTACGTTTCGGCATGCCGGAAGACTACGCCAGTCGCCTGGTGGGGCGTCTGTTGCCAGACTTTCTGGCACGGCATCCGGATGTGGTGCTGGAAGCGGTGACGGCGCCCAGCGGCGAGCTGGCACGTCGCCTGGAGCGGGGAGAGCTATCGATGATCGTGGCGCTCGACCGTCCTCACCGGCTCAGTGGTGGCGAGCCGTTGTGGCGCTCCACGCCAGTCTGGGCCGGGGCGCGAGAACTCGTCCTGACGCCGGAGCAACCGTTGCCACTGGCGCTTCACCCCGAGGACTGCCCCTATCGGCAGTTGGGAGTCGAGGCATTGAGCGCGATGGATCGCCCCTGGCACGCCGTCTTCACCAGCACCAGCATCCACGCGGTGGAAACGGCGGTGGAGTCGGGGTTGGCGGTGAGCATTCTCGAGCGTGACCGATTGACGCCGGCCATGCGAGAGCTTGGTGCGGCGGAGGGGTTGCCGGTGCTGCGTGGCTGTGAGGCGCAACTGCACTATGGGCGGCAGGTTTCCGCTGCGTCCTGGCCGGCAGTCGAGGCGCTGGGCGAACTGGTCAAACGGCAGCTTGGTCAGCGGGAATGATGGTGCGAGGCGAGCGACGCGCAGCCGAGAGACAAACCAACGCCACGAGACGAACCAACAAAAGAAAGCCGCCCTGGGCGGGGCGGCAAAAGACCGTGACTAGCAATGAGGAGGAGAAACCTGGGCAAGAAACTGGCAGGAACCTTGCCCCGGCATGGCGCCTCATCAACGCCATGTTTGTAGAGTAAATCATTCTCATTTGATCTGTCAACGCAAACGAGAATTTTTTTTATTACGTTTCGGGGACGGGCCCTATCAGCCGACCAAGCGTAGCCAAAAGGGGAGCGAGGCCATGGCGATCAGGGTCTGGCCGGTGATCAGCGCGGCCATCAACTCGGCATCGCCACCGAGCTGACGAGCCAGGATGTAAGCGGAAGTGGCGGTGGGCAAGGCGGCGAACAGCAGCGCAATATCGCGACTCACCGGATCCAGCCGGAGCAACAGGGCGAAACCGAGAACCAGGGCCGGCATCAGGATCAACTTGGCCAGGTTGGCCGCCCAGACACCGAGATCGAGGCGCAGCAGGGCTCGTGGCCGCAGAGCGACGCCTACCGCCACCAGGCCGAGCGGCAGGGCGGCCCGACCGAGCAGCTCCGTTGCGGGGGCGCTCCAGCCGGGCAGGCCGATACCACTGAGGTTCAGGGCGATGCCCAGCAGGCACGCCAGGATCAAGGGATTGCGTGCCAGGGCGGCCAGGCTGGCGCGCATGCCGGCGGTACCGAGTGTGCCGGCGGCGATGAAACTGGCGACACACAGGACGTTCACGACCGGTACCATCAAGGCCACGGCCACTGCTGCGACAGTGGCACCGGCCTCGCCATGCAGCGCCGCGGCACCTGCCACGCCGACATAGGTATTGAAACGCAGCGAGCCCTGGAACACCGATGTGAAGGCCGGGGCCGCCAGACCCAGCCGATGGTTCGCGGCCCAGAGCGCGCCCCCCAGCATGCCCATCGCACCGAGCAGGGCCAGGGCCAGGCGTCCCACCGGGACTTGCTGGATATCGGCACCTGCCAGGGTCGAGACCAGCATGGCGGGGAACAGCAGAAAATAGATCAGCCGCTCCATCCGTGGCCAGAAATCGCCGCCCGGCTGGTCGAGGCGGCCGAGCAACGCGCCCAGCAGGATCAACAGAAAGAGGGGCCCGAGGGCTCCCGCCACGCCTTCCATGACACCTCCTCATTGGGTCCGTCACGCGATGGAGCGTCCCGGATTTCGTCGGGATGGCTTGGATTCGCGCCGTCCAGACAGCTATCTTGCCATCATCGGCGGCGTGACTTCACTGTCATGTGCGGACCGGAGACCGATCATGACGCCGGGTGGCGTCGAGCAGACGAGGAGCGGCCATGATGACACGGCGTTGGCGGTATCTGGCGGCAGGTGCCATTGCGCTGTCGGTGTTATTCGGCCTGCTGGCTCATCAGTGGTGGAGCGGTAAGGGCAGCGAGGCGGAGCTGGAAGGCGGCCCTATCTCGCTGCCGTCGACGCGAGACGAGTTTGCGCTCTCCCAACTGGATGAGGACCAGCTTGCGGTGGTCTTCTTCGGCTATACCTGGTGTCCGGATGTCTGCCCCATGAGCCTGGCGGTGGTCCGCCAGGTACGCCAGCAGCTATCCGACCCGCGCCGAGAGCAGGTAGTGCCGGTGATGATCTCCGTCGATCCCGAGCGCGATACCCTGTCGCGGCTCGAGGAATACCTCGCTTCCTTCGGCGAGGACTTCATCGGTGCGACCGGCAGCATCGAGCAGGTAGAGGAGATCGCCGAGCGGTATGGAGTCGTGTGGCGCAAGGTCGAGGCGCCGGAGTCGGCTATGGACTACACCGTCGATCACACCGCCTCGCTCTATCTGGTGGACCGGCATGGCGAGATTCGCCGGCGTGTTCTCCACTCACCGACGCCGGGCCCGCTCAAGGCAGCGTTGAACGATGTGCTCGACGCCATGTGAACGGCATCGTCGGCCCTGAACGATGACGACCGGCTCATAGGAGCCGGCCGTGCGAAAGGCGTTGAGTGCGAGGGATCACTCGGCGTCGCTGGCGCTTTCGGTGTCGCCGCTCTGTTCGCCGTTGGCGTCTTCCGCTGCTTCGGCGGGAGTGACGTCGAGCAGCTCAACCTTGAAGATCAGCGTCTCGTTGGGGCCGATCGGGCCCTGACCGCGGGCACCGTAGGCCAGGTCGGCGGGAATCGCGATCTCCCAGGTGTCGCCCACGCTCATCAGCTGCAGGGCTTCCTGCCAGCCATCGATGACCTGGCCGACTCGGAAGCTGACCGGCTCGCCGCGCTCGTAGGAGCTGTCGAAGACGGTGCCATCGATCAGCTTGCCTTCATAGTTGACCTTGACGGTGTCCTCGGCACTCGGCGTGGCGCCGTCGCCGGATTCCAGCTCACGATACTGCAGGCCCGAATCGGTGACCGTGACACCGTCCTTTTCCGCGTTCTCCTCGAGATAGGCTTCACCTTCGGCCTGATTGGCCTCGGCGCGCTTCTCAGCTTCGGCGGCACGCTTTTCCTGGGCCTGTTGCTGGAACTGGGCCAGGGTATCGGCCATTTCCTGATCGGTCATGGCCAGCTCGTCGCCGGTGTAGACGTCGCGGATGGCCTGGGTGAACGCATCGATATCGAGATCGGAAACATCTTGCTGGATGCTCTGACCCAGGGTCACCCCGAGGCTGTAGCCCAGACGTTCCTGGTCGGACTCGGGCGCGGCCAGTGCCAAGGGAGCGGCGGTCAACAGGGCCGCCAGTGAAGCGGAAGTCAGCAGTGTCTTCATGAAAAAGCCTTGTGGTCCGGCGCCTTGGCGCCATGAGTGTATGGAACCCATGGGACTCTAACAGGGCCGGAGAGGTTCCGCACGCATGCGCCGGATGCCGCTTCCGGCCCCCGTCGGAAAGCCGTCAGACGACCATGACGGGACAGTGCGCGGAGCCTGCCACACGCTGGGCGACACTCCCCAGCAGCAGGCTCTTGTCACCGTTGGTGCCCTGGGCGCCGATCACGATCAGGTCGCACTCTCGCTTGCGGGCGAAGCGCACGATGGTACGCGAGGGGCGCCCGCCCTTGACGAAGGCGCGTATCTTGTCCACCGGCACGCCCATCTCGGCGGCGCGTGTCTTGGCCTGGACGGCGATCTCCGTGGCGTAGTCCTTGAGAGCATCGTCCGGAATATCCAGCTTCTCGGGGCGGACCATCGACAGCGAGGCTTCGAGCAGGCTGTGATGCTTGAACACGCACAGGATGTAGAGTTCGGCGCCGGTCAATCGCTGCAGACCCACGCCCTTTTCCAGCGCCTTGACGGCGCCCTTGGAGCCGTCGACCGGCACCATGATCCGATTGAACATCGTCACCTTACTCCTTGTGTCCGTGTAGAGCCGCTTACCTGAAGGCGAGGTCGCGCAGGAACAGGGCGATCTGCGGGAACAGGATCAGCAACGCGGCCGCCAGTACCAGCATGAAGATGAAGGGAGGCGTGCCCTTGATCACGTCCAGATAAGGACGCTTGAAGATGGCGATGGCGGTGAAGATATCGCAACCGAAGGGCGGCGTCGCCGAGCCGATGGCCACCTGCAGTGTGATCAGGATACCGACGAGCACCGGGTCGAGGCCGGTGGCCTCGATGGCCGGTGCGAAGACCGGTGTCAGCACCAGGATCACCACGATGGGGTCGACGAACATGCAGGCGACGAAGAAGGCGATGCAGATGGCGATCAGCACCCCGGTCGGCCCCGCTTCGTTGATGCCCACGGCCTCGAGAATGGCCTGGGGAATCTGGGCGAAGGAGATGATCCACGAGAAGCTGTTGCCGACCGCCACCAGAATGAAGACCACGGCGGTAATCAGGCCGGTGGACTTGGCGATGGTGTAGATATCGTTGATCTTCAGCGAGCGGAAGACCACGAACTCCAGCAGGATGGCATAGAGCACGCAGGCAGCCGCGGCTTCGGTAGGACTGAAGATGCCCCCATAGATGCCGCCGATGATGATCACCGGGAAGCCCAGCGGCCACAGTGCCAGGCGTACGGCCGAGAAACGTTCTCCCCAGCTCGCCTTGGGCTCGGTGGGCACGCCACGGACGATGGCATAGATCACGCAGTAGGTAGCGAACATGGCCAGGATCATCAGGCCCGGGCCGATTCCGGCGATGAACAGCTCACCGATGGAAGTGCCGGAGATGATCCCGTAGATGATCATGCCGATGCTGGGCGGGATCAGGAAGGCGATGTCACTGGAGTTGATGATCAGCGCCAGGCTGAAGGAGTCCGAGTAGCCGGCCTTGAGCATACGTGGACGTAACGGGGAGCCCACCGCGACCACGGTGGCCTGGGTGGAGCCGGAGACGGCCCCGAACAGCGTGCAGGACGCTGCCGTACTGACGGCGAGACCGCCCTTTATGTGGCCGATGAAGGCCATCACCATATTGATCAGTCGATTGGCCGACTGACCGCGCGTCATGATATCCGCGGCGAGAATGAACATGGGCACTGCGATCAGCGATGCCGGTCGTATGCCGGCCATCAGTTGCTGGATCAGGGTCTCCATCTGGCCCAATCCGCCGAACATCATGAAAAACCCGATGATCGCTGCCGTCGCCAGCGGAATCATCATGGGAAAGCCCAGCAACAGCAGGCCGATCATGGTCGCAACCATTATTGTCGTCATCTTGCATTCCCCCGGGCGAATTGCCCTGCGTCAGACTTCCGTTTCCGTATCCTTGTAACCGTCGACCACCGAGGTCGACAGGTAGACATCGCGCGACGTCAGGTTCTTGATGGCCGTGAAAAGGTATTGGATGCCGGTGATCAGAAAGCCCAGGGGCACCCAGACATAGATGATGAAGATCGGAAAGCCGAGTGCCGGCAGGATACGTCCCTTGTCATACAGGTCGAGGATGTAGAGCAGCGAGTAGTACATCAGGAAGAACATCACCAGGGAGGTGAACAGCGAGATCAGGACCATCAGGGCGCGACGACCACCTACCGGCAAGGCATCGTAGATCGCCGACATGCGGATGTGGCGGCCATGGCGCGCCGCGTAGCCGATGCCCGCGAAGGTGATCATGATGATCAGGATGCGGTTGACCTCGCCGGTGAAGAACAGGCTCTCGCCGAGCACGAAGCGCCCGATGACATTGGCGATGGTGTTGGTGGCCATCAGCAGCACGCCGATGGCGAGAATGATCGCTTCAAGCTTGCTGATAAGAGTATCAATGGTGCCCAGTATGCCAGGCAGGCCTGAGTGATAGTGCTTTTCGGATTCTTCGTCGGTCATGGCCGCGCTCCCTTCAGCAGACATGGCGAAATTATGGGGCCCCGTTCAGCAGCGTAACCGCTGGCGATGCGGCACGGTGTGCCACAGGTCAACGTTGGATGAACGCTGAGAGAGTGCCTGCCGATCACCGTGCTCGTCCATGCGCCTGTACCCGCGTCTTGTCCTGGAGCTTCCCTGTCGCGCGCTCCTCGAGCGGCGGGTATGCCAAGCTCGGGTGGCGTGGCGAGAGGCGCGTCGGACATCGTTACGGTCTGGCGGGTGATATTGGCATGTACCCTTCGGGGCCGCGTAAACAAATCGGGGGCAGCCTGGCTGCCCCCGGTGGATGCGGGTGAAGTGCGTGATCAGCCTTCGTCCTGGCTTTCTCCGCCTTCATCCTGTTGCACGGCCTTGAGGTCGGCCTTGAACTGGTCGAGCAGCTCCTGGCCTTGCTCGCCGGTCATCTCGATGAACTTCTCCTCGACCTGGGGAGCGCGCTCCTTGAAGGCCTGGATCTGTTCATCGTCCAGACGCGTGACGGTAACCTCATCGGACGCTTCCTTGATCTTCTCGAGGGATTCCTCGGACAGGCCCTTGATGTGCTCGATGGTATGGTCGTAGGCCGCATCGGCAGCATCCTGTACCAGTTGCTGGTCTTCCTCGGAAAGCCCTTCGTAGAAGTCCTGGTTGGCCATCATCGCGGTGGTGAACCAGCCATGGCTGGTGAAGGTCAGGTGCGGCGAGACTTCGTAGAGGCCGCCGGACTCGATCCAGAAGATCGGGTTTTCCTGGCCGTCGATGATGCCGGTCTGCAGGCCACCGTAGACCTCGCCCCAGGGCAGCGGCGTCGGCGTGGCACCGAAGGCGCTGTAGGTCTCGGCCAGCAGCGGGTTGGTCATGGTACGGATCTTCTTGTTGTCGAAGTCCTCAGGCGAGGTGATCGGCTCGTCGGCGGTCACCACCATTTCGCCTTCCGGATACATTTTGAGCAGTTCCAGCCCGTGCTCGGCGTAGAGCTTCGGGAACATCTCGTTGATGGCCTTGCTCTCGTCGAAGAACTCCAGGACGGTGTCCATGTCCGTTGGCATCAGATAGGGAATGAAGAAGATTTGCGCCGAGGGGATCAGCGAACCGGTGAAGCCGGGCGACTGGTTCACGAACTGCAGGATGCCGTTCTGGGTCTGCTCCATGATGTCATCGGACTCACCCAGCTCGCCGAAGCGATAGACCTGTACGGTGTGGTCGGAATTATCTTCGACATAACCCTTGAAAGCCTGAGCGAAGACATCCTGGACGTCGCCTTCGTATTCCTCGTGAGCATAACGCCAGTTGTCGGAATAGGCGGCGGTGGACATGCCGAGCATCAGAGCGCCGATGCTCGCAGTAGTCAGCAACTTGTGTGCCTTCATTCTTATGGTTCCTCTGCAGGTTTTGCCGGGAAATCAATGATTCATCGACCGGCGCAAAATCGAAGTTGTCGTTTGCTCGCCGTTTACGCAGGTAATTTCAGGCTAGCGTGGGGGGTATAGGGGGTCAAGCTGGCTTTGTAGCGTCCCCAAGGCCAAAAGATGTGATTTTTTCTGAAGTTGAGGGCCGAATGGCAGAACTTTTTCGAGAGTTGGACATGGCCGGGGAAGCTCGGAAAGGGGGACGGAACCACTGCGGCTATGGGCTTCCAGGCGTAGCAGACACTCGCGTTCGGCGTCCAGCTCGGCTTGCTTGATGTGCTGACGAACCGTGGCCACGCCCGACCGTTCACGAGCGGCCGGCTTGAGCTCTCGGCGCAGGTCTCGCAGGGGCGTGGTAACCGTGCGTTGCCATTGCCTCACGTCCGAGGGCGTATCGTCGGCACGCAGGCCATGCTGATACAGCCAGCAATGCCATAACAGCTCGGCGACATCGATTCCGGCTTCATCCTGCAAGGTCAGACAGGCCGGCTCGATGCCGTCGCGGGCATAGAGCGCAAGGGCGAAGTCCCAGAGCGAATCGCCGGCGAGACGTGACCGCAAGCGCGTGGATAATTCGGTAGAATCGTCGTTCATCACGACAAGGTGGCCGCCTCCGGGCGGTGATCTCACGCAGACGAGTGGAGTCCGCATGATCGCACTGCGCCAAGTATCCCTGCAACGCGGCCCCCAGAGCCTGCTCGACGCGGCCGACCTGACCCTGCACGCCGGCTACAAGGTGGGCATCGTCGGTGCCAATGGCGCGGGCAAGTCGAGCCTGTTCGGGCTGCTGCTGGGCGAGCTATCGCCGGATCGCGGCGAACTGGAGATGAGTGGCGGTCAACGCATCGCGTACATGGCTCAGGAGGTGGAAGCGCTCGATCGCAGCATCCTCGACTATGTGCTCGATGGTGACCGCGCCCTGCGCGAGACCGAAGCGGCCTTGCACGAAGCGCAGGCACGCGGAGACGCACACCGCGAGGCCGAGTTGCACGGGGCCATCGAATCACTGGATGGCTACAGTGCGCCGGCCCGTGCGGCTCAGTTGCTGGTCGGCCTGGGCTTCGGTCAGGCTGACCTGGATCGCCCGCTGGCGTCGTTCTCCGGGGGCTGGCGCATGCGTGTCAACCTGGCACGAACCCTGTTCACGCCGTCCGATGTCCTGCTGCTCGACGAGCCGACCAACCACCTGGATCTGGATGCCTTGCTGTGGCTCGAGCAATGGCTGTCCCGCTATCCCGGCACCTTGCTGCTGATCTCTCACGATCGCGATTTCCTCGATGCGGTGTGCGATCACATCGTGCATTTCGAGCAGCGCTCCCTGGTGCTCTATCGAGGCAACTACACCACCTTCGAGCGGACCCGGGCCGAGAAGCTGGCCTTGCAGCAGGCGGAGGCTGCCAAGCAACAGGCGCGCAAGGAAGAGATCGAGCGTTTCGTGGCGCGTTTCCGCTACAAGGCCACCAAGGCACGGCAGGCCCAGAGCCGCTTGAAGATGCTCGAACGCATGGGCGACATCGCGGTGGCGCATGCTGACTCACCCTTTCATTTCCGCATTCCCGCCGCAGACAAGGTCTCGCATCCTCTGCTCGTGCTGGACGACGCTACCCTGGGGTATCGCGATGAAGCCGGCGAGAAGCGGCAGCTCGAGGCCGTGAACCTGGCATTGCAGCCGGGACAGCGGATTGGCCTGCTGGGCCCCAACGGCGCAGGCAAGTCGACCCTGATCAAGTCGCTGACGACCGAGCTGCCGCTACTGGCGGGCCATCGGGTTGAAGGCGAGCATCTGGCCATCGGCTACTTCGCGCAGCACCAGCTCGAGGGGTTGGATCTGTTGGCGTCGCCTTTCCTCCACGTGCAGCGACTTTCGCCCACGGCCCCCGAGGCGGAGATTCGTCGCTTCCTGGGGGGATTCGGCTTCCATGGCGATGACGTCTTCGAGGAGGTGTCACGCTTCTCGGGAGGCGAGAAGGCAAGGCTGGCGCTGGCCCTGGTCGCCTGGCAGCGTCCCAACCTGCTATTGCTGGACGAACCGACCAACCATCTCGACCTGGAGATGCGTGAGGCCTTGACCGAGGCCCTGGCCAGTTTCGAAGGCGCGGTAATCGTGGTGTCTCACGACCGCCACCTGCTGCGTGCCACGGTGGATGAGTTCTGGCGAGTGGCGGACCACCGGGTGACGCCCTTCGACGGCGACCTGGAGGATTACCGTGCCTGGCTCAAGTCGCGTCTGGAAGAACAGCGACGCGAGGCGCGTGCCGAGAAGGCCGAACGCCAGGTCGACGACGCGACGCCTAGGGAGGATCGCAAGGCCTCGCGTCGAGCGGCTGCCGAGCTGCGTGACAAGCTGCGGCCACTCAAGCGCGATCGCGACCGGGCGGAGCGTGACATGGAAAAGACACAGGCTTCGCTGGAAGAGGTCGAAGCGGCCCTCGCCGACGCCGACCTGTACACCGATGACGCGCGCAAGGACGAACTGAATGCCCAGTTGGCGCGGCGGGGTGAGCTGGCCTCGCAACTCGAGGAGCTCGAACAGCGGTGGCTGGCCGCCGAGGAAGCGCTGGAGCGGCTGGAGGCCGAACTGCAGGCCTCCTGACCGCGCGGTGATGCAAGGGCTTCAGAGAGAGGAGGCGCGACCGGCCTTCCGGTGGGAAGCGGTGGCACTGCTGCGCCGGCCGGGCTTGTCACGCATCTGCTCGGCGATGGCTTCCCGCTCGCGGCGCTCATCGTCGAGGCTGCGGCGTGGCAGGATCAGATTCAGGGTGATCGAGACCAGGGCCGCCACCACGATAGGCGAGCCGCCCAGCACCAGTTGCACCATCTCCGGCAGGCCGGCGATGGCGTCCGGGGCGGCGTAGATGCCCAGGCTCAGGGCCAGCGCCAGGCTGACGATGGTGATGTTGCGCGACGACAGCTCGTCGCGGATCAAAAGCTGGATGCCGGTCATGGTGATCATGCCGAAGACGGTAATGGTGGCCCCGCCCAGCACCGGATAGGGAATGGTGGTCATCAGGGCGCCGAACTTGGGCATCAGGCCGGCCAGCAGGATGAAGACGGCTGCGAGGGCCAGTACCGTGCGGCTGACGACTTTGGTCATTGCCACGATGCCGACATTCTGGCTGAACGAGGCGGTCGGCAGCGCGCCGAACACCGAGCCCACGGCAGTGCACAAGCCATTGCCGAGCAGCCCGCCGGCGAGTTCCTTGCGGTCCAGCTCGCGATCCATGCCCCCCACGGTAGTGGCCGAAAGGTCGCCGATGGTCTGCACCGAGTTGATCACGCAGATGATCACCATGGACAGGATGGCTGCCGGATGGAAGGCCAGGTCGAAGGGCAGCAGCGCCGGGGCACTGAACCAGTTGGCCTCGCGGACGGGATCAAAGTCCACCATGCCTAGCGCTAGCGCCAGGACATAGCCCACCAGGATGCCGCAGATGATCGCCGAGAGCTTGAGAAAGCTACGGGCAAACTGCGAGACGACGACCACCACCACCAGGGTGAGGAGTGCCACCAGCCACTGGCGTGGCTCGCCGAAGCCGGGTTGCCCGATGCCGCCTGCCATGTAGTTGACGGCGATGTCATAGAGCGACAGACCGATCACCAGTACCACTGTGCCGGCGACGACCGGTGGGAAAAAGTGGCGGATTCGATGAATGAAGAGCCCCACGAGGATCATGGCGCCCCCGCCGATGACCTGAGCGCCGAGGATGCCTTCCAGACCGTACTGGGCGCCGACCGCCGTCAGGGTCGGCACATAGGCAAAGCCGACGCCGAAGATGGTGGGCAGACGGGCGCCGAAACGCCGGATGCCGTAGAGCTGCAGTAACGTCGAGACCCCGGAAGCGAGCAACGAGATCTGGATCAGCAGCATCTTGTCCTCGAGGGTCGCTCCCACGGTACCGGCGACGATGATGGGGACGGTGACCGTGCCCATGATCATGGCCAGGATGTGCTGGAGGGACAGAGGTAGAGCGCGTGTCACGGGAGGGCGCCCGCGGAATTCGAAGACGGAAGTGCTGTGGCCGGAATCTGGCATGGAGACAATCACCACTTGTTATTGTACACAGTTTATCCTGAGCCCATTGTCCACTTTGTGTAATATATTTCCATAAATTTCGTGTACAACTATGGGAGGGGGCGGTGCCGGGTAAAGCGCCCTGTTCGACGCGGCCATGGCGGGTGGAGTTCGGGCTGACAGCGTGGCGGAAGGTCCACCAGAACGGGCCAACGAGTGGCCTCGATCCGGTGGCGCCATGCGGTGGAGAATGGTGGTGGGGCGGTAGGGTCAGTGACTCTCTAGCAAGAAGGTCACGGGGCCATCATTGACCAGGGATACCTGCATATTGGCGCCGAAGCGGCCGGTGGCCACCCGGGGCCAGGTGCTGTGAGCCCGTTCGACGAGGTAATGAAAGAGACGCTCGCCCTCGTCGGGCGGTGCGGCGCTGGAAAAGCCTGGACGCAGCCCCTTGCGGGTGTCGGCGGCGAGGGTGAATTGCGAGATCAGCAGCAGGCCGCCATCGGCCTGGCGGAGATCGTGGTTCATGCGCCCCGACTCGTCGGCGAAGACGCGATAGTGCAGCAGCTTGTGCAAGAGGCGCTCGGCCTTGGTCTCGTTGTCTTCCCGCTCCACACCGATCAAGGCCAGCAGGCCATGCTCGATGGCACCGACGCACTCATCGTCGACGCTGACGCTGGCCTGGGTGACGCGCTGGATCAAGGCTTTCATGGGCGAACTCCGGGCAACGAGGTGATCGCCCGGGAGCGTAGCATGCCTCGGTTCCACGACCCACCGGGTTGGCGGCGTCAGGCTTCCAGCGCTGGCGGTGTCACCAGGGCCGGCACAGCATGATATCGCAATGGGGTTCGGCCAGCAGGCGCTCGGTGATCTGGCTGTGACGGCCCAGTTGGCCGCGGCTGCCCAGCGCCAGCAGATCCGGCGACTGGCGTCGCAACTGTGTCATCAGCACTTCCAGCGGATCGCCCTGTTGCAGCTCGAGGCTGAGTTCCGGCACGTCGTCGAGCTCGGCCATCAGTTGTTCGGTTTCCTGCTCCAGATGAGACCTAAGCCGTTCGACCTCGCGGTCACGCCAGCGTGCGTAGCCGGTATCGGACCCGAGCTCCCGTTCGCCAGGAATGTTCCAGGCGTGCAGCAGCGTAAGGCGTCCTTCGGGAAAGCGCTTCAGGGTCTCGCGCAGGGTATGTCGCGAGGTCAACGAGAAATCCACCGGGACCAGAATGTCGTTCCAGTCGCGGTTGGCCGGCTGGCTGACGGAAAGCACCGGACAGGGGGCACTGCGCAGTACCCGAGCTAGGGTGGTGCCGTGCACTAGGTCGGGCTGGCCGCGCTTGCGGTGGGCACCGAGGATGATCATGTCCGCCTCGCGCTCGTGGGCCTCGCGAATGATCTCGGTATAGGGCTCGCCGGCCACGGTCTGGATCAGGCTGGCCGGCTCGGCCAGGGCATAGTCCTCGCGGATATCGGTGAGGGTGGCCCCGATGTCCGTCACCACGGCTTCCTCGAGATCGTGCAATACCCGCCTCGGCAGGTAGGGATCGAGTACATGGACGATGTCGAGACGCGCGCCGCTCTCACCAGCCAGGCGAATGGCCCGGGCGAAGGCGGCACGGTTTTCGGCGGAGAGGTCGCAGGCGAACAGCAGGGTGCGGGTCATGGCACAGCCCTCTTGATGCCGGGAGAGACCTTCAGGATGGGTGGCCCCGGCGTCCCGCGCAAGTGGTGGGGATCACCACCAGGCGTGGAAGTGATGCACCGGGCCCCGCCCGTGCCCCACGGCGAGCCGTTGGCTGGCGTCCAGGGCACGATGCAGCCACTGCTTGGCCTCGCCGATGGCGGCGACGATCTCGGTGTGGCCGGCGTCCGCCGACAGATGTGCGAGGTGCGCGGCGATGGCGGAAGACAGGGCGCAGCCGGTGCCGTGCAGGTTGTCGGTATCGATGCGTGGGGCCGGCAGCCAGGCACTGTCGGTGGGCGTGGCCAGCAGGTCGGGGCATGCTTCGCCCGGCAGGTGGCCACCCTTGAGCAATACATAGGGGGCCGATAGCGCCTGTAGGCCGGGGATCATGGCTTCCATGGCATCGGGGTTGCTGGGGGCCTGGGTGTCGAGCAGCACGGCGGCTTCCGGCAGGTTCGGGGTGATCACGTCGGCCAGTGGCACCAGGATATCGCGCACCGCGCCGATACCGGCGTTGTCCACCAGAATGTCGCCGCTCTTGGCGACCATCACCGGGTCGAGCACGATCCAGCGTGGACGGTGGCGGGTCAGGGCCTCACCGATCGTCTCGGCGACCTCGCGGCTGGCCACCATGCCGATCTTCACGGCGTCGATGCGTACATCGTCAAGCAGGTTGTCGAGCTGTTCGCCGATCGCCGCGGCGGAAACCGGGTGCACCCGGGCCACCCCTTGGGTGTTCTGGGCAATCACGGCAGTGATGACGTTGGTGGCGTAGGTGCCCAGGGCAGAAAGGGTCTTGATATCGCCCTGCAGGCCGGCACCGCCGGAAGGATCGGAGCCGGCGATGGTCAGGGTGTGGGGAATGGCATTCGAGGCTGGCATGGTCGTGTTGTCCGTGCTGTTCTGAGATCGCCGGAGGCGGCGTCCAGCATACTGCAAGGCAAGCGCTGCACAAATGTCTGTGTGGGCAAATCGCGGCCGCGGTGCCCTCACCTGTACCGCATAGGTGCCGGTTCTTGCGCTCCGGGTGCCGGCCATGGCGGCAACGCGACGGGCCACCCGGAGGTGGCCCGTGGAAGCGTGATGGCCGGCAGCTACTGGGTGGTGTCGCCGTCGGGATTGCGGGCGTTGTAGTAGGCCTGTTCGGAGATGGCGTGATAACTCTCCACCTTGTCCTGGAAGGCGCTGTAGGAGTCGTAGATCTTGCTCGCCATGTCGCTGGACTCGGCCAGTTCGGCGACCACATCGGCAGAGATCTCCTTGGCCTTGGCCAGGACGTCGTCCGGCAGGCGACGCAGTTCGACGTCATGCTCGTTGATCAGTGTCTGCAGGGCGTCGTTGTTGCGCGCCGTGTACTCGTCGAGCACGTCCTGGTTCACGTCGCGCACCGCGGTGCGCAGGATGGCTTGCAGGTCCGCCGGCAGCGAGGCCATGGCCTCTTCGTTGACGATGGCCTCGAACATCACCGTCGGCTCGTGCCAGCCCGGATAATAGTAATAGTCGGCGGCCTGGTGCAGGCCGAAGGCCAGATCGTTGTAGGGGCCGATCCATTCGGTGGCGTCGATGGCACCGGATTGCAACGAGGTGAAGATCTCGCCGCCGGGCATGTTGACGATGGCCACGCCCATGCGGTTCATGACCTCGCCGCCGAGCCCTGGCATGCGCATTTTCAGGCCGTCCAGGTCGTCGACCGAGTTGATTTCCTTGTTGTACCAGCCGCCCATCTGCACGCCGGAGGCGCCGGCGGCCATGACGTCGACGCCGAAGTCATCATACAGTTCGTTCCACAGTTCCAGGCCGCCGCCATAGTGCAACCAGGCGTTCATCTCCTGGGCATTCATGCCGAAGGGGACGGCGGCGAAGAACTGGGCGGCCGGTGCCTTGCCCTTCCAGTAATAGGAGGCGGAGTGCCCCATTTCCGCGGTGCCTTCGGAGACGGCGTCGAAGACCTCGAAACCGGGCACCAGCTGACCGGCGCCGAAGACCTCGATCTGCAGTCGTCCGTCGGACATTTCCTCGACCAGCTTGGCCAGACGCTCCGGCCCCTGGCCGACGCCGGGAAAGTTCTTCGGCCAGGAGGTCACCAGCTTCCACTCGAAGGTGTCCTGGGCCTGGGCACTGCCGGCAGCCAGGGTCAGGCCGACGCCGGCCATGGCCATGACGAGTGCTTTCGATTGCATATGCATCGCTCCCCTTATTGATGTTGTTGGTCGTGCGGAGAGACCCGATGAGGCGGGCCTTGGGGAGGCAGGTGACACACACCTGCCTCATTGGAACCTGTCCGGAACACTATAGCTGGCCTTGCCCGTTGGACCGCTGGCGCCTTGTCCACGGTTCGTCCCGGTTCAGAACTGATCGGGCAGCCAGGTGGCCAGTTCCGGGAACACAGCCAGGGCCAGCAGCATGCCCAGCTGGATCAGAATGAAGGGGATGACCCCGCGATAGATGGATGAGGTCGTCACCGAGTCCGGTGCCACGCCGCGCAGGTAGAAGAGCGCGAAGCCGAAGGGCGGCGTGAGGAAGGAGGTCTGCAGGTTGATGGCGATCATGATGCCCAGCCAGATCGGGTCCAGGCCCATGGCCAGCAGGATCGGCCCGACGATCGGCACGACCACGAAGGTGATCTCGATGAAGTCGAGGATGAAGCCGAGCAGGAAGATCACCAGCATGACGACCAGTGTTGCGCCGACCACCCCGCCGGGCATGTTCTCGAACAGATGCGTTACCAGTTCCTCGCCGCCGTAGGCGCGAAATACCAGCGAGAATAGGGCCGCGCCGATCAGGATCAGAAAGACCATGGTGGTGACGTTGGCAGTGGAACGCAGTACTTCCCGCAGAGTGGCGAGATCCAGGCGACGATAAGCCAGGGCCATCATCAGGGCGCCGAAAGCCCCGACCGCCGAGGCTTCGGTGGGGGTGGCAAAGCCGCCGAGAATCGAGCCGAGCACCACCACGATCAGCACGATGGGCGGCACCAGCCCTTTCAGCAACAGCCATCCCAGGCCACTGTCGTGACCGAGCTCTTCCATCAGCTCCTGGCGGTCGGCGGCCGGCGCGGTGCTGGGCTTGAGCCAGGCGATGACGGTGACATAGACGATATACAGCACGACCAGGATCAGGCCCGGCACGAGAGCGCCCATGAACAAATCGCCCACCGATACCGTCTTGGGGCTGAAGATGCCCATGGAAAGCTGGGCCTGTTGATAGGCCGATGACAGAACGTCGCCGAGCAGCACCAGGGCGATGGATGGGGGAATGATCTGCCCGAGCGTGCCCGTGGCGCAGATGGTGCCGGTGGCCAGCGAAGGGCTGTAGTGGCGCTTGAGCATGGTTGGCAGCGACATCAGGCCCATGGTCACCACGGTGGCGCCGACGATGCCGGTGGAGGCCGCCAGCAGCATGCCCACCAGGGTCACCGAGATGCCCAAGCCCCCGCGCAGCGAGCCGAACAGCAGCGCCATGGCATCGAGCAGCGTCTCGGCGACCTTGGATTTCTCCAGCAGCACGCCCATCAGCACGAAAAGCGGCACTGCCAGCAGCGTCTGGTTGGTCATGATGCCGTAGAGGCGGTTGGGGAAGGCGGAGAGGTAGCCGCCGTCGAAGTTGGCGTCGATGCCCAGTGATTCGAGCCCGAAGCCCAAGCCGGCGAAGGTCAGGGCGGTACCGGCCAGCGACAGGGCGACCGGATAGCCGAACATCAGCACGAGGCAGATTACCGCGAACAGCACCAGCGGCATGAATTCCATCATCACAGGTGTTCCTCGTGCTGATTCGGCGTGTCGTCTTCGGGGGAGAGGCGGCCCGTCAGGATCAGGACGTTGCGGCCGGCCTCCACCAGCCCTTGCAGGAGCATCAGTGCGGCAAACAACGGAATCAGGGTCTTGAGCAGAAAGACGCCGGGAATGCCGCCGGAATCGGGCGAGCCCTCGAAAATCGCCCAGGACTTGCCCACATAGCCGAGGCTGACCAGGATCACGAAGATCATCACCGGCATCAGCAACAGCAGGGTGCCGAGCAGGTCGACCAACGCCTTGCCTCGGGCCGACATGCCCCGATAGAAGATGTCCACCCGCACATGGCCGTCGTGGCGGAGGGTATAGGAAGCGGCGAGCATGAATACCGTGGCGTGCAGGTACATCACCGATTCCTGCATGGGAATGCTGTTGATGCTGAAGGCATAACGCAGCACCACGATCAGGAACTGGATCAGCATCATGACCAGGATCAGCCAGGAAAGGCTCCTGCCGAGCCATTCGGAGAGATAGTCTAGCCGGGCGAGGAGGCGCGGCAACTCGCTGGTTTGGGACATGAGATTCTCGCTGAGCAGCCAAGGGCGTCGAACCGGCGCGATGCGCCGACGCAGTCAACGAAGACTATACGGGAAAGGGCGAGATTCTGTCAGGCGAGCGGGGGCAACATTGGTCTTATGCCTTGCCCGGGGCTGCCGGCGGCGGCTCGACGATGAACCGGCCTAGGCCGGTGTGTCGCGGCCCAGCAAGGCATCACGGCAGGCATCCGGCACTCGCACGTCGATCGCCACGGGCAGGTGGTCGGAGAACAGGTGCTCGAGCACCTCAACGCGGTCGGCCTGCAGGGAGTCGGACAGCAGGATGTGGTCCAGGGCACGACGTGGCTGCCAGGAGGGGTAGCTGAGCGGTGGCCGTACCGGATGCAGTGGCAATGACTCGCGGAAACGCGCATGGGCGTGCAACTGGTCGGGCGTGCAGTTGAGATCTCCCATTACCACCACGTGGCGCAATGGCTGGACCAGCTCGCTGAGATAGTCGAGCTGGCGCACTCGGGCACGATGGCTCAGTGCCAGGTGTGCGACGAACAGGTGCAGGGCGTCCGGGCCCTCGCCGAAACGGGCATGGATGGCACCTCGACCGGGCATCGGGCCGGGCAGGCTGTGCTCTTCGATATGCTGGGGCGACAACCTGGAAAGCAGGCCATTGCTGTGCTGGGCGAGCTGGCCCAGGTTGCGGTTGAGCTGCTGGAAGTGATGAGGAAAACCGGCGCGGCTGGCCAGGTACTCGACCTGGTTGACCCGGCCTGAGCGGAAGCTGCCGCCGTCGACCTCCTGGAGGCCGACGACGTCGAAGCGACTCAACACCTCGCCGATCATGTCGAGGCGCTTGAGGCGTCGCGGGTGGGGCAGCAGGTGTTGCCAGCTCCGCGTCAGATAGTGATGGTAGGCCGAGGTCTGAATGCCTACCTGCAGGTTGAAGGTCAGCAGCTTGAGATGGCCATCCTCCAGAGCCGGCCATCGCACCTCGGCCAGGGATGAGCCCATCGTCAGTTCGCTCGCTCCTCGCGCACCTTGTCCACCAGCTCACCGGCGATCCGGGGCATGTTGTCGAGACTGCCGGCGCTGCTCGGCGTCACCACGTAACGGCCATCGACGATGAGAGCGGGAACGCCCATCAGCTGCATGTTGCGCATGCGTGCATGGGCCTGGTTGACCTGGCTCTTCACGCCGAAGGAGTCCAAGGCCTCCAGGGCCTCGTCCTTGCTGACCCCGTAATCGCTGAAGAAGGTCGCGATCTCCTCGGGATCGGTCAGCTGGCGTCCCTGTTCATGGATGGCATCGAAGAAATCGCCATGCAGATCTTTCTGGATGCCGAGCTCCTTGGCGGCGTAGAAGGCGGCGGCGTGCTTGTTCCAAGCGCCGCCCATGGTGGCCGGCATGCGCTCGAAGACCACATCGTCGGGCAGTCCATCGACCCAGGCATTGAGCGTGCTTTCCAGGTCATAGCAGTGAGGGCAGCCATACCAGAACGCTTCGGTGACCTCGATCTTGCCATCCTCGACATGGGTCTTCACCGGCTCATCGAGGGTGCTGTAATGCTGGCCTTCCACCGGGGGGGCAGCCATGACGATGGTGGACAAGCCGAGGCCCGCCAGGGCAACCATCAGGGACTTGAGCATGATGCGAATCTCTCCTTGCATGAATCGGGTTCCGACGTGAGCCATCGGTATGGCATCGCCGGATTGGAGTCCGACGCGGCGCGGTGGTTCCCCTGGCGCCGTTGCCGGAGTGCCCGGCGCGGGCAGGCCAGGCTCAATGCAGGCCGAGCAAATAGTTGGCCAGGGCATTCATGTCACGTTCGCTCAACTTGGCGGCAATGTCACGCATGATGCCGTTGGGGTCGTTGTCGCGACTGCCCTCGGCAAAGGCCTTCAGGGCGGCGATGGTATAATCGGTCTTCTGGCCCGACAATGCTGGATAAGCCGCACTGCCGATCCCGGCGCCGGTGGGGGTATGGCAGGCGCTGCAGGCGGGCAGTCCGCGTTCCAGGTCGCCGGCACGATACAGTTCGCGGCCGTGGGCCACCAGTTCCTCGTCGGGATCGGCCTGCCCCAGGGCAGGTGCCTGCTCGGCATAGAAGGCGGCCACATTGCGAATATCCTGATCGGAGAAGTCCTCCAGCTGCCCGGTCATCTGAGGCACTTCACGGACGCCGTCGCGGATCTCCTCGAGCTGCTTGACCAGATAGGAGGCCTTCTGGCCGGCGAGGTTGGGAAACAGGCCGGAGGGACTGATGCCGGTCTGGCCGTGGCAGGCCGCACAGGGCTGAGCCTTCTCGCGTCCGGCGTCGGCGTCCGCCTCCCTGACGGTGTCCGCCGCGGCGGCGTTCCATGCGGCCATGAGGATGACCAGGCTTGCCAGTAGCTGTCTCATCGCTGTCCCACTGTTGTTGTCTTGCCATGTCATTGTCTTGTACCGACCGTCGTGGCAGTCGGATCATGATGGCAGTCGACGCGCGTCACGCCGGTCGTCGCTGGCGCGGGCCCGGTGATATAATGCCGTCGCCCGGGTCGCAGACACATGATGCTGCAGTATAACGGAGCCCCCGGAACGCGGAAACGACGCCGGTTTCACGCTGTCCCCGACCAACATCAGGAACTGCCATGTCGCGACTCAACTACCAGGCTGCCCGTTTTCTCACCAGTGCGCCCACCCTGGCGAAATGCCCGGCGGATACGGGGGCCGAGGTCGCCTTCGCGGGCCGCTCCAACGCCGGCAAATCC
Source organism: Halomonas caseinilytica (assembly GCF_001662305.1). Taxonomy (GTDB): domain Bacteria; phylum Pseudomonadota; class Gammaproteobacteria; order Pseudomonadales; family Halomonadaceae; genus Halomonas; species Halomonas caseinilytica. The sequence goes on along the minus strand of NZ_BDEP01000014.1, from coordinate 17,650 downwards.
AGCGCCATCAACGTCCTGACTCGCCAGAAAGCCCTGGCGCGAACCTCCAAGACCCCCGGACGAACCCAGCTCATCAACTTCTTCACGCTGGGCGATGACACCGAGCTGCGTCTGGTCGACCTGCCTGGTTATGGGTATGCCAAGGTACCCGATGCCGTCAAGCTGGAGTGGCAACGCCACCTGTCCGATTATCTGCAGCACCGCACTTCGTTGCGTGGCCTGGTATTGCTGATGGACGTGCGTCATCCGCTGACCGAATTCGACCAGACCATGCTCGGCTGGGCCGATGAGCAGGACATGCCCGTGCACATCCTGCTGACCAAGGCCGACAAGCTGAAGAGCGGTGCCGCCAAGAATGCCCTGCAGCAGGTACGCTCCCAGTTGCGCGAATGGCAAGACCTGGTGTCCATCCAGTTGTTCTCGGCGCTCAAGAAGCAGGGCATTGAGGAGGTGCATGCACGCCTGGACGACTGGCTGCTGAGTGAACGCCAGTAAAAACTGGCTGCACTCGGCCATGCGGCGTTAATCGCCGTCTTAGAAGGTTCATTGAAGGCCAGTAATCAGCAGTTGTGGCTGGCAGGCGTCGAGTGAGCGCCGGGGACAAGGTGGAGGCGAGGGTCATCCGCCATGGGTGAGGCGCATGCCGCCGAACGGGCTGGCCAGGGGGCCAGCCCGGGTCCTGCAAGCGGAGCAGGAAGCGGGAGCGCTGCAGGGCGGATGTCGCGCCCATGGATGGGTTTACAGCGCCCTCGCGGAGGCTTGTCCCCGGGAAGGCTCACTGGCCGATACGATGTCCTACTCCCGCTCCATCCACTCCAGCAGGTCCGGTAGTTCCCTGACATGCTCCAGTCGATACGCGCCCTTCGGCATCGGTGTGTCGGCCGGGGCGTGCGGTGCGATCCAGGCCGCGCGCATGCCCAGCCGGATCGCCGGCAGAATGTCCTCCTGCCATGAATCTCCCACGTGCAGGGCCTGTGCCGGCGTTGCCCCCAGGCGGCTGAGCGTCGCCAGGAAGGGGCGAGCGTCGGGCTTGGGGGCAGGCATCTCGCCGGCGGCGATGACCACCTCGAAGTGACGCGACAGCGCCAGGCGATGGAAGGCCAGGTTGCCGTTGGTGATGGCGCCCAGGCGGTAATCCTGCGCGAGGGCTTCGAGCAAGGGCTCCGCTTCGGGATAGGGCGCAACCTCCAGGCGTAGTGCATGGAAGCGCGCCATGGTGAGCGAAGCCCAGAGCCAGGCTGAGGCCCGCGACAGACCGAAGGCTTCCAGCAGCTCGACCAGGGTGCGTTCGCGTATCCAGGTGAAATCCCCCCGCCGCAGCGGATGTTGCTCGGCGAGGCGTCGGCGATGGGTCTGGTAGTGGGTGATCGGCATGGCCTCGGCGAAACGCCGCGGCGTTTCGCCATGGGCGGCGAGCCAGTCGGCCAGCTGTTCGTCGAGCCAGGCGCAGTGCAGTGCTTCGGTGCGGGACATCACGCCCTGGTTGTCCCAGAGGGTGTCGTCGAGGTCGAAGGTCAGGGCGCGAAGCCGGGTATCGTGTCGGTTCATGTGTCGTCGGGGTCGCGTCGGCGGCGGGCACGAGGGTGGGCAGCGTCGTAGCCGGCCGCCAGGTGTTGCCAGTCGAGTCGCGTATAGGCCTGGGTGGTGGAAAGGTTGGCGTGACCGAGCAGTTCCTGGACCGCGCGCAGGTCCTGGCTGGATTCGAGCAGATGGCTGGCGAAGGAGTGGCGCAGACGGTGCGGATGCAGGTGCTCGGCGAGTCCGCGGGTGAGAGCCAGGTGCTTCAGACGCTGCTGGATCGCTCGATGGCCGAGGCGATGGCCCCGGATACCGACGAACAGGGCCGGCTCATCGTCGGCCGCCAGGGCGCCTCGCAACGACAGCCAGGCGGTGAGTGCCTGGTCGGCACGCCGGCCCACCGGTACCTGGCGCGGTTTGCGGCCCTTGCCGAGCACGCGAACCCGCTGGGCATGGAGGTCGTCGAGATCGAGCGCGGCCAGTTCGGCCAGGCGCAGGCCGCTGGAATAGAACAGTTCCAGCATGGCCTGGTCGCGGCATGCCAGGGGCGAGCCGTCATGGGGCGTGTCGAGAAAGTGCGCGAGCGCATCGACATCCACGGGACGAGGAAGGTCGCGGGGTACGCGCGGGGTGCGGACCAGCGACACGGGATTGTGGTCCAGGTGCCCCTGGGCCATCAGGTGTTCGGCGAAACGAGACAGGGCCGCGCGGCGCCGGGCCAGGCTGCGCGGCGCTAGGCCCCGGGCGCGTTCGCCGCCGAGGAAGCGGCGCAACAAGGCGGCATCCAGCGCGGCGGGCTCCCCGAGGCCATGGCGGTCGAGGAATTCGAGCAGCGCCGTCAGATCCCGGCGGTAGGCCTCCACCGTGCCCGGGCTGGCGGTGCGTGCGAGGTCGCCGAGAAAGGCCTCCGCTTCTCGACCGAGCGGCGTCGAGGCGCCAGGCACTCTAGCCATGATCCGAAGGCGTCGGTCGTGCCAGCAGCCGGGCGACCACATCCCCGACGTATTCGGTGAACAGGGTGTCCATGCTGGCGCGGAAATGGTCCGGCGCGGGACTGGCCAATACCAGATACCCCAGAGGCTCACCCACGGCGAGGCGCGTCAGGGCGCAGGAGCCGCCTTTCTCGGGGGCCGGGACATGAGGCAGCAGGCGTTGCCAGTCGGAGCGCGTCAGCCGGGTGCAGCGGCTGGTGCGGTTGTCGAGCAGGCAAGACAGACGCTGTGTCGTATGGTCATCGAGGACGTGACGCGGTGGTTGAGGGGGGTGGGCCTCTCGGTCAGTGAGCGCGGAAGAACACCACAGGGCCACCGCCGGTGTCTGGAAGTGCTCGCTCAGTTGAGTGGCCAGGGCTTGCCCCAGGGCATCGCCGTCCTCGGCTTCCAGCAGTGCCAGGATCAATTCGCGCGTGCGCCGATACTGAGCCTCGTTGTGGCGAGCGGAATCCAGCAGTTGCTCGAGGCGGCCTTCGGCATGCTCGGCGCGGCTGCGCAGGTCGGCCACCAGGCGCTCGAGCAGTGACGTCGCGCCCCGGGCCTCGGGATGCGGTACCCGGAGCTGCTGCAACAGACCTTCACGGCCAACGAAGAAATCGGGATGCCGGGCCAGCCACTGGGCCACGACATCCGGGTCCAGGGTCTTGCGTGGCTCGGGAGCGGCTCGGGTCATGGCGGGATCTCCTTGGTGTGCGGTCGGGCCTGGACGTCAGTTGATGACCACGCGTCCATCGAAGACGCGCTCGGCGGGGCCTGTCATGATCAGGTTGGCCTCGGCGTCGGGCCAGTCGACCCTCAGCTTGCCGCCGGGCAAGTGCACGGTGACCGGGCTTTCGAGCAGCCCCTGGCGAATGCCGCAGGCCACGGCGGCGCAGGCGCCGGTTCCGCAGGCCAGGGTTTCGCCGCTGCCCCGCTCGTAGACCCTCAAGCGTATCTCGTGTGTGGACACGACCTGCATGAACCCCGCATTGACCCGTCTGGGGAAGCGGGGGTGTCCCTCGATGGCCGGTCCCAGGGTCGCCACCGGCGCGGTCGCCACATCATCCACACGCAGCACCGCATGAGGATTGCCGAGCGAGGCGACGCCGATCGAGAGTTGCTGCCCATCCACCTCAAGGTCGTGCAGGGGACGGTCGCCGTCGGCGTCGAAGGGCAGTGCCTGGGGATCGAAGCGAGGCTGGCCCATGTCCACGCTGACACGACCGTCGTCCCCGATGACCAGGGTCAGGGGGCCGCCGGCCGTCTCGACATGGATCTCGCGCTTATGCGTCAGGCGCTGGTCGAGCACGAACCGGGCGAAACAGCGGGCGCCGTTGCCGCAGTTTTCCACTTCGCTGCCGTCGGCGTTGTAGATCCGGTAACGAAAATCCATGTCCGGATCGCGGGGCGGCTCGACCACCAGCAATTGATCGAAGCCGATGCCGAAGCGCCGGTCGGCCAGCTCGCGGATCTGCTCGTCGCGCAATCGGGCTCGCTGGGTGACCAGGTCGACGACCATGAAATCGTTGCCCAGGCCGTGCATCTTGGTGAAATGCAGCAACATCAGGGTGTCTCTCCCCCGGTCGTCGCGTCGTCCGGCAGCGTCATCTCGCCCGCCCAGAGGTCCTCCAGGCGCTCGCGGCGGCGGACCAGGTGAACCTGGTCACCATCCACCATCACCTCCGGCGGACGCGGGCGGCTGTTGTAGTTCGAGGCCATGACAAAACCGTAGGCGCCGGCGGAGCGTACCGCCAGCAGATCGCCGGCGGCGATGCCAAGGCGGCGCTCCTTGCCGAGGAAGTCGCCGGTCTCGCAGACCGGGCCGACAACGTCGTAGGTGTCCGTCTCTCGTGCCTGACGGGTATCGACCGGCAGAATCGCCTGCCAGGCCTGATAGAGTGCCGGGCGGATCAGGTCGTTCATGGCGGCGTCGACGATGGCGAAGTTCCTGGTCTCCCCGGGCTTGAGGAATTCCACCCGGGTGAGGAGAACACCGGCATTGGCGGCGATGGAGCGCCCCGGCTCGAACAGCAGCGTCAGCCGCTCGCTGCCCGGCCAGCGCGACAGCCGCTCGAGCAGCGAGGTGGCGTAGTCGAAGGGCTGGGGCGGGTTCTCGTCCTGATAGGGCACACCGAGTCCTCCACCGAGGTCGAGATGCTCGACCTCGATGCCGATGTCGCGCAGGCGTTCGAGCAGGGCGAGCAGGCGATCCAGGGCATCGAGGAAGGGCGAGAGCTCGGTGAGCTGGGAGCCGATGTGGCAATCCAGGCCGGCGATGCGCACATTCTCCATGGTGGCGGCCTGACGATAGACCTCGAAGGCCTCGTCCACCGGGATGCCGAACTTGTTGTCCTTCAGGCCGGTGGAAATATAAGGGTGGGTGCCGGCATCGACATCCGGGTTGACGCGCAGCGACACCGGCGCCACCTGGCCGAGCCCTCGGGCCACGGCGTCGAGGCGTTCCAGCTCGGCCCGGGATTCGACGTTGAAGCACTTGATGCCGACCTCGAGCGCCCGGGCCATCTCGTTTTCCTGCTTGGCGACACCGGAGAAGACCACCTTGGCGGGGTCGCCGCCGGCGGCCAGCACGCGTTCCAGCTCGCCCACCGAGACGATGTCGAAGCCGGCGCCAAGGCGTGCCAGCAGGTTCAGCACCGCCAGATTGGCGTTGGCCTTGACCGCATAGCAGATCAGGTGCGGGTGGCTGCCGAGCGCTTCGGTGTAGGCGCGGAAATGGCGTGCCAGGGTGGCCTTGGAATAGACGTAGCAGGGCGTGCCGAACGCGTCGGCGATTTGTGTGAGGTCGACATCCTCGCCGTGCAGGACACCGTCCCGATAGTCGAAATGATCCATGTCTAGTCGCCTTCTTCGTCGGCGGCCCGCTCGGGCGTGGTGGTGTCGTCGCGTTCGGTGGCGCTCTCGTCAGGCGGAGCGTAGCGCTCGGCCGCGGCCTCGTTGTCGGGCTGATAGAGCGGTCCCTTCTGACCGCAGCCGGCCAGCAAGACGGCCAGCAACAGGAGGATGGGCAAGCGGCGCATCAGTCACGGCTCCTCAGCGCGGTGAGCGCTTCGCGGGCCCGTTGGGCCGCGGCGCGGACCTGGTCGGGGGCCGTGCCGCCGATATGCTGGCGAGCCGCCACGGAACCTTCCAGGGTCAGGACCTCGAAGACGTCTTCGTCGATCGCCGAAGAAAAGCCCTGCAGTTCCTCGAGGCTCATCTCCGAGAGGTCCTTGCCCTCGCGCAGGCCATGGGCCACGGACTGGCCGACGATCTCGTGGGCATCGCGGAAGGCCACGCCGCGGCGCACCAGGTAGTCGGCCAGATCGGTAGCGGTGGAGAAGCCCTTGCGAGCCGCCTCGAACATGTTGTCTGCCTTGGCTTCGATGGCCGGCACCATGTCGGCGAAGGCCTTGAGGCAATCCTGCACGGTGGCGACAGTGTCAAACAGCGGCTCCTTGTCCTCCTGATTGTCCTTGTTGTAGGCCAGCGGCTGCGACTTCATCAGCGTCAGCAGGCTCATCAGGTGGCCATAGACCCGGCCGGACTTGCCGCGCACCAGCTCCGGCACATCGGGATTCTTCTTCTGCGGCATGATCGACGAGCCGGTGCAGAAGCGGTCGGGCAGGTCGATGAAGTCGAACTGGGCGCTGGTCCACAGCACTAGCTCCTCGCTCATCCGCGACAGGTGCATCAGCAGCAGGCTGGCGAAACTCGTGAACTCGATGGCGAAGTCACGGTCGCTCACGGCGTCGAGGCTGTTCTCGGCGGGACGCTCGAAGCCCAGCAGCTCGGCGGTGACGTGGCGGTCGATGGGGTAGGTGGTGCCGGCCAGGGCGGCGGCCCCGAGCGGCAGTACGTTGACGCGCTTGCGGCAGTCGAGGAGGCGCTCATGATCGCGGGCCAGCATCTCCTGCCAGGCCAGCAGGTGGTGGCCGAAGGTCACCGGCTGGGCGGTCTGCAGGTGGGTGAAACCGGGCATGATGGTGTCGGCCTCGCGGTCGGCCAGCTCGATCAGCCCCTCGCGCAGCCGGGCCAGCTCGGCGGCCACGGTGTCGATCTCGTCGCGCAGGAACAGGCGGATGTCGGTGGCCACCTGGTCGTTGCGGCTGCGGCCGGTGTGCAGCTTCTTGCCGGTGATGCCGATCTTCTCGGTCAGGCGCGCCTCGATGTTCATGTGCACGTCCTCGAGCGCCACCGACCATTCAAAGCGGCCGTCTTCGATCTCGGCGGCGACCTCATCCAGGCCGCCGAGGATGGCGTCGCGCTCATCCTCGGTGAGCACGCCCACCCGGGCGAGCATGGTGGCATGGGCACGCGAGCCCTGAATGTCGTGCAGGGCCAGCCGGCGATCGAAGTCGACAGAGGCGGTGAAGCGGGCGACGAAGGCGTCGGTGGGCTCGCTGAAGCGGCCGCCCCAGGACTGGTTGGTGCTGTTGCTCGTCTGGCTTGAGCTCATCGGGCTGACATCCTGCTGACTGTTCGATGGGTGACGGCGACGGCGATGCCTGGCCGCGCTGGTTGACATGCCGAAAGTGTACCAGAGTCCGGAGAACAGGCGAGGGGCGTGCGGGCCGGTGTTCCCGGAGGCGGCGATTTTTCCTGTTCCTTCCGGTACTTTATGATGATGGAAAATCATGTCATCACCACCGGGCCCGGTCGCGGCGGCGCCGCGACACGCGAACCGGTATGGGGGAACCAGGTGCAACAAGCCATGCAGACGCTGCGTATCGCCACTCGCAAGAGTCAGTTGGCCATGTGGCAGGCCGAACATGTCCGCGACCGTTTGATGGAGGTCCATCCGGAGCTGAAGGTGGAGCTTGTGGCCCTGTCCACGCGCGGTGACCAGATTCTCGACACGCCGCTGGCCAAGGTGGGAGGCAAGGGGTTGTTCGTCAAGGAGCTCGAGGAGGCGATGCTCGATGGCCGGGCCGACATCGCGGTGCACTCCATGAAGGACGTGCCCATGCAGTTTCCCGAGAGTCTCGGCCTGTCGGTGATCCTGGCCGGGGCCGAGCCCACCGATGCCTTCATTTCCCATCACTACGCCTCGATCGACGAGCTGCCCGAAGGGGCGCGAATCGGCACCTCCAGCCTGCGGCGCGGCCTGCAGATGCGTGAGCGCAGGCCCGACCTGGAAGTGTTGAGCCTGCGTGGCAATGTCCAGACCCGGCTCGGCAAGCTCGACGATGGCGAGTTCGATGCCATCCTGCTGGCCACAGCCGGCCTCAAGCGGCTGGGTCTCGAAGCACGTATCACCCAGGAACTGCCGCCCGAGGTCTGCCTGCCGGCCTGTGGGCAGGGCGCGCTGGGCATCGAGTGTCGCATGCACGATGCCGAGTTGATCGGCCTGCTGGCGCCACTCGACGATCCGGACACCGCCACTCGGGTACGTGCCGAACGGGCCATGAACACGCGCCTGGAAGGTGGCTGCCAGGTGCCGATTGCCGGCCATGCCGTATTCGAGGACGATGGCCAGACGCTCTGGCTGCGTGCCCTGGTCGGCAATCCCGATGGCACGCAGGTGTTGCGCGCCGAGGGCCGGGGTTCCATCCATGAACCCGAGGCACTGGGCATTCGCGTAGCGGAAGAGTTGCTCGACCAGGGGGCCGGGGACATCCTTGCCGAGGTCTACGGCGCCGGCTGATGATGAGCCTGCCGGTTGTGATCTGTCGCCCGGGTGCGCGTGCCGCGCCGTTGGCGGAGGCCATCGACGCCGAGGGCTTCGCCGTCGAGCGCGCTGAGGTCATGGCGCTGGAGGCGCTGCCCGAAACCCAGGCGATGCGTGCCGCCTGGCTGGATTTCGATCAATTCCGGCGGGTGGTGGTGACCAGCCCCTTCGCCGCCGAATGCCTCGCCGAGGCACTGGATCGCTATTGGCCACAGTTGCCTGTGGGGATCGAGTATTACGGTGTGGGGCCGAGTACCGCGGCCGCGCTGCACGATACATTGGGAGTGCGCGTGCATGTGCCGCCGAGCGGTAAGGAGCATTCCAGCGAGGCGCTGCTATCGTTGGGGTCGCTGCAGCGACTGACAGGGCAGCGTACCCTGCTGGTTGGCGGTGAGGGCGGGCGAGCGCTGCTGGGCGAGACGCTCGCTGAGCGCGGCGCACGGTTGACGCATCTGGCGGTCTATCGGCGACGTCTTCTCGAACCGTCGCCGACGCTACGGCACCGGCTGCGAGAAGGCGACTATCATGCGTTGGTGGTGAGTAGCGGAGAAATCCTCGAACATCTGGCAAGATGGTGTTCGTGTACCGCCTTGGACCAACCGTTAATCGTATCCAGTCACCGGTTGGCTACACTGGCCGGCACACTGGGGTTTCGTGTTCCCGTCGTGGCATCGGGAGCCACGCCCACCGCACTCGCGGCCGCCGTGGCAAGGGCCCGGGACCCGAAAGAGGCCGATGTCGATCATGACGATCTCGAAAAGGGCTAGCGACAGATGAGCAAGCAATCACAAGATCAGGATGAACAGCAAGCGCCCTCCGGCGAAGCCCAGGGCGGTGCCGATGCAGGGACCACTGAGCGCCAGCCGGAAGAGAGCGGCAAGACCGGGGGCTCATCGTCGCGCCGCTCGCGTCGACGTGGCAAGGGCGGTGGCACGTCCACGTCGTCTGCCGGGGCCGGTAGCGCCTCCCATGATGCTGCTGGCGATGCCTCCGCCGGGGAGGACGGAACGGGCAAGCCCGATGCCGCGAGTGGCACCAGCTCCTCGACCCAGGCGAGCGAGGCGGCGGTAGCGACCGCCAAGTCATCGGGGGAGGCCGAGAAGAAGCGCGATACCAAGTCGTCCAGTTCGACAACGTCGAGCGCATCGGCTTCTGCTGCCACGGCTGGCAGCAAGAGCGCGACCGACAAGGGCACGACTCGGTCGACAAGCAGCAAGGCGGATACGGGCAAGGCCGCGAGCGGCAAGACGGGTGCCGGTAACGGAAAATCAGGCGGCGGCAGTGATGGCAATAGCGGCAAGGGAGGCAAAGGAGGCAAGGCCGGGGTCCTGGCCCTGGTGCTGGTGATCCTGCTGGCGATTGCCGTCGGTGTGTTCGGCTGGCTGGGGTGGCAGCGCCTGCAAGGCCAGCAGCAGCGTCTGGCCGAGTTGCCCGAGCAACCGGCGACTCAGGCACAGGTGGACGATCTGTCGAAGCAGCTGCAGAGCGCCCAGAGCGAGCGGAAATCGGCAGCCGACTCGCTGCGTCAGGAGTTCGAGACGTACCGCAGCGATGTCAACGAGAACCTCGACAAGGTGCTCGAGCAACTATCTCGGGAGCAGCAGACCGACGAGCGGGATTGGCTGCATGCCGAAGCCGCTTATCTGCTGCGCCTGGCCAATCAGCGGCTGCAACTGGAGCGGGATGTCGAGGGCTCCGCTGCCCTGTTGCGCACCGCCGATGCCCGTCTGAAGGAAGCCGATAATCCGGCGTTGATGCCGGTGCGTCGCGAGATCGCCTCGGAGCTGGCCGCGTTGCGTTCGGTGCCACGTGTCGATCGCACGGGCCTGTTCTTGACGCTCAATGCCCAGCAGGAACAGATCGCCGGCCGCCCCCTGGCTCAGGATGTCGAGGAGATCACCGGCGATGCGTCCATCGAGGAGGCTCCGTCCGGTGGCTGGCAGAAGCAGCTGTCGAAAGTCGGCGAGGAACTCAAGGATCTGGTCACGGTGCGCAAGCACGATGAGGCCTTGGAGGCGCTGATCTCGCCGGAACAGGAGTCCTACCTGCGTCAGAGCGTGCGTCTGGTGCTGGAGCAGGCCCAACTGGCGCTGCTCAAGGAAGAACAGGAACTGTATGACGCCAGCCTCGACAAGGCGTTGAAGCTGATTCGTGGCTACTACGATACCGATGACAGCGGCGTCCAGGGCGTTCTGTCGCAGCTCGAGGAGCTCAAGGGACGCAGTATTCGCCCTGAGTTGCCGGATATCAGCGGCTCGCAGCAGGCGTTGCAGACATTCATCGAGAACCGCTTCGAGGCGGGTGGCGACGGCCAGGGAGACGAGGCATGAGGAAGCTGATTCTGATCGTGGTCGTCGGCCTCGCGATCGGGGCGCTGCTCGGCCAGTTGATGATGTCGGTACCCGGCTATTGGCTGGTGAGGGTCGGCGACACCTCCTACCAGACCACCTTCTGGTTCGGCCTGGTACTGCTGCTGGCGGCCTTCGTGGTGTTGCACTTCTTGCTGAGGCTGATCATGCGTCTGTCGCGGCCGGTCAGCCGCTTCAAGGGCTGGAGCAGCCGGTCGCGCAATCGCAGCGCCATGCGGCGCACCGTGCGAGGCCTGGTGGCCCTGGCCGAGGGGCGCTGGAAGCGCGCCGAGAAGGCGCTGGTCAAGGCCGCCGACGATTCCAGCACACCCTTGGTCAACTACCTTTCCGCCGCTCTGGCGGCCCATTACCAGGGGCGTTACGAGCAGGCCGATACCCTGCTCAAGCGAGCCCACCTGAGTACCGAGGGCGCCGATACGGCAGTGGGCATGATGCAGGCCCAGTTGATGCTGGATCGCCAGCAGTATGAAGAGGCACTGGCGATCCTGACGCGGCTGGACCGCCATCTGCCCAATCACCCGCAGGTGCTCAAGCAACTCAAGCAGGCCTACCTCAGCGTCAGCGACTGGGAAGGGCTACGGCGCCTGATGCCTCGCCTGGGCGCCCAGCAGTTGATTTCCCAGGAAGAGCGCGAGCAGCTCGAACAGCGGGCCTATCGCGAATTGATTGCCCAGGAGGCACGGGATGCCGGCGATATCGAGCAGGTGCGCACCCTCTGGGCGGATATGCCCGATCACCTGCGCGGCAATGTCGATTTGATCGTGCTCTATGCCGAGGCGCTGGTGCGCGGGGATCAGCAGGCCATCGCCGAGCGCCTGCTGCGCCAGTCGCTCAAGGAGCACTGGGACAGCCGTCTGGTATTGCGCTACGGGTTGCTCGAGGTCGACGCGGCGCGTCAGCTGGTGGTGGCCGAGAAGTGGCTGCAGGAGCGTCCCAATGATCCTGACCTGCTGCTGACCCTGGGGCGCCTGTCGTTGCGCAATGCCTATTGGGGCAAGGCACAGGAGTATTTCGAGGCCAGCCATCGTCAGCGTCCCAGTGGCGTGGTCTGTGCGGAACTGGCGCGGCTCTATGCCAGCCTGGGCGAGCACAACAAGAGCCAGCTCTACTATCGGCAGAGCGTCGAGCTGCTCGACAAGTCGCTTCCTTCGCTGCCACAGCCCACCGAACCGGAAGATACGTTGTCGAAAGGCGCGCGCAAGGCGTCCTGACACTCGCCGATGGCGCTTCGGCGATACGACTTGTGACGGGGCGGCCTTCGGGCCGCCCCGTCGTCGTTTACGGCATCGCTGAGCGTTTCGATCCGGCATGACGAGGCACGCCACCGGCGAGCTCGTCAGTGACTCGGGGGCGGCAAGCGTCAGGGTGACAAAAGATCAGGAAGCGAAAGGGTCAGGGCGAGAAAGAGGCAGACGAGAGACGACAAAGGGCCGCCTTCCGGCGGCCCTTTGTGGCGTTGTTGTGAGTGGCCCTCGCCGCCATCGCGGCGAGGGAGGCGGCATCAGGTGCCGCCAGGGTTGCCGACGCCGCCGTCGTCGTCCTGGTTGTGCACCTCTTGCGATACCGGCGGTGTGGTACGCGTCGGTGTCTCGGGATGCTTCGGCTGACCGGCGGGGCTGCCGTCGATGGTGAAGTCCTGCTGCATGATGCGCAGGTTGGCCGGCGGTGCACCGCCATCCTTGTCCGCCCCGAAGTAGAGGGTGGTATGCGGGAAGGGAATCTCGATACCGGCTTCGTCGAAGTGATACTTGACGAGTCGGTTGTAGGCGCGACCCACGGCCCATTGCATGCCAGGCGTGGTCTTGATGCGCACCCGGATGTTCACCGAGCTGTCGGCCAGGGCGATCACGCCAGCCACTTCCAGCGGTTCGAGGAGGTTGACCTTCTGTTCCTCGTCCTCGGCCAGGTCGTCGAAGGCGGCATTCAAGGCCTGGATCGCCTCATCGATGTTCTCGCGATAGGCAATGCCGTACTCGCCAACATGATAGGCGAATTCGCGCATATAGTTGGACACGGTATCGACGCTGGAGAAGGGCACGATGTGGTAGGTGCCGCTCAGGTCGCGGAGACCCACCGAGCGAATGCTCAGGCGCTCGGCGGTACCGGTGATGCCGCCGAGCGTGACCACGTCACCGACATTGAGGGCATTCTCCACCTGGATGAAGACACCGGTGATGATGTCCTGCACCAGCTTTTGTGCGCCGAAGCCGATGGCCAGGCCGAGTACCCCGGCGCCGGCGATCAGCGGGCCGATATTGATGCCGATCTCGGCCAGCACCACCATGATGGTCACGGTGATCAGGGTGATGGCGATGGCATTGCGGAACAGCGAGAGCAGCGTCTGGGCACGCGAAGACGGCTCGCCGCGGCCGGTGGCCGGATTGAGCTTGTGCTCGATCAGACTGGCCAGGACCAGCCAGATGGCTAGAGCGACCAGCAGGATCACGGCGATGCTGAACAAGCGTGCGACCAGGCCGCGGCCCGCTTCGGAGGCGTACCAGCCGGCCAGGTCGAAGACCTGCCAGGCGTTCAGCGACACCATCACCACCAGGATCAGCAGGACGATGCGCACGACGCGCAGCGCCTTGGGAATGTAGGCGTTGAGTCGTCCTTCCAGCAGCGGCAGCTTCTGTCGCAGGTCGTCCCTGAGCGTCACGCGCCGGCCGATGGTCTGGGTCAGGAGCTTCGAGAGCCAAAGCCCGATCAAGACGGCGGCCAGAGTCTCCAGCGTTGCTATCAGCACGAAGGGCAGGGCATCGGTGGGGCGCGTCAGGGTCAGCACCAGCACCATGAAGAAATAGGCGATGGCCAGCAGGTGCCAGATGCGTCCCAGCAGGGTCAGCGCGACGCGCGAAGCGGACAGGCTGGCCCGGGCCGCCTGCCGATGCAGGGCATCGCGCAGGCGCTGACGATTGCGCAGGACCACGCCGACGGCATAGATGAAGGCCCCGATCATAATCAGGGTGCCGACGCTCTGGCCGAGGGTCGGCGAGAGATAGGCGCTGATCAAGGGCACGACCACCATCAGGCCGTAACCGGCCAGGCCGATCAGGCGCGCGATCCAGCGATTCCAGTACGAGGCATCCCTTGCCGCCACGGGCAGCAGACGCAGGCCCTCATAGCGCGAAGCGAACAGCATGCGCACGCCGGCCTTGAGCAGCTCGATCACCAGGAAGGCATTGAGGAACAGCGAGGCGCGAGTGGTCAGCTCACCGCTTTCTCCCACCACGAAGGTGGCCAGCAAGTTGCCGCCGATATAGGCCAGTGCCACGACCAGGATGTCGACCAGCGCGGCCAGGGCCACACAGATGACCAGTCGGAGCAGCGGCTGGAGTGCCGGACCGTTCATCGACCAGAGACTCAGGCGGGCGAACAAGGGGCGCACCAGCCGTCGGATGATCAGGAATAGCGCGAAGGTGGCCAGGATGACCAGGCCCAGGTTGATGGCAGCGCTGGTCACCACGGCCAGGTCGATGGAGGCCCCTTCTTCGCCACCGGTGAACAGGTTGGCCAGGCTGCTGTACAACAGGCTGGCCTGCAGGCCGATGTTACCGGCTGCGTGACTGGTGAGCTCTGCCAGGCGGCGTGGCAGGGAGGGTTCCTTTACCGCGGGAGCCGTGCTGGTGTCGGCCTGCTCCTCGGTCGCATTGGCATCGGCCATACCGCGCAGCTGATCGATGAGCTGTTGGCGCGTCTCGGGATTCTCGAGCATGTCGGCCAGGGCGGCATTGGCCGGAGCATTGGCTCCGGGATCCGACGACTGCGCCAAGGCCGGGCCTGCGAACGCCAGCAGGGCGATCACCAGCCAGCCGAGGGCCAGGGGTAGGAGTCGTGTCTTGCTCACGCTATGGCCTCCGTGTCAGGGCGTTTGAGTGAGTGAAGCGTGGGAGTTCGATAAAGGCCGGTCAGGCTATCACAGAGGGGTATTCTGACATGACCCTAGAGCAGTGTACGAAACTTATACAAGAGAAGAATACGTGGGCGTGGTGCGGAGGTGGCGTCGGCTGTCTGGTGGCCATTCACTGGCTTCGCTAACATGACGGCGCACATTCGGAGGAGATCACGATGACACTCGGCCCGCTGGATTGGCTACTGGTGGTGCTCGGCGGCGCTTTGGGCGGCATGGCACGCCTGGCAGTCACGGAGCTGACGGCCCTCTGGTGGGGGCGCACTTTCCCCTGGGGCACCCTGGTCGTCAATCTGGGCGGCACGCTGGGCATCGGCGCTCTGGCCGCCCTGGTGGGCTGGCCCGAGGCCGGCGCGGTCGGCTGGACGTTCCTGGCCGTCGGCGTGCTGGGTGGCTTTACCACGGTTTCTTCCTTCAGTCTGCAGACCCTGACGCTCTTTCAGGAGGGGCGAAAGAACGCCGCCCTGCTCAACATCATGGCCACTCTGGTGCCGGGTGTCGCCATGGCGGGCCTGGGCTGGTGGGCCGTGGGAGGTGGCGTATGACCAGCTGGCGCGATTATCTATCCGTCGGGTTGGGCAGTGGTCTGGGAGCGGCCCTGCGGCTGCTGGTTGCTCAGGGGGCGTGGGCGTTATGGGGCAGCGCCTTCGTCTGGGGGACGTTGGTCGTCAACCTGGTCGGTTCCTGGCTGATCGCCGCCTTCGCCGCCCGGGCCTCGCACCGTATCAGCGGGCATGCGGCGCGCTGGCAGCCTTTCCTGGTCGCCGGCTTTTGCGGCGGCTTCACGACCTTTTCGCTGTTCGGCCTGGAGACCTTCCATCTCCTGAACACCGGCCATCCCTGGCTGGCGCTGGCCTATGGTGTCGGCAGTGTGCCCTTGTGGCTGGGCGCGGCCTGGCTGGGGCAGCGGGTCGGCACACCGTCGTGACTCGAGCAAGCCTCCCCTGAGCGGCGTGCCGGCCGGTCTTCACGCCTTCTTCTTGTTTCGAGCAGCGTTCTTCGCCTGTGCCTCGGTGGGCGTTGCGTCGCCATCGCCGGCCTGGCGGGCGGTGAAATGCTCGCGTACCAGCTTCAGCAGGCCCTGGGTGGAGCCGTCGAAGTCCTGGCTCTGCTCGTCGATGCGCTCGCTGATCTCGCCGGCAATGCGCTTGCCGAGCTGGACGCCCCACTGATCGAAGGAATTGATGTTCCAGATCACGCCCTGCACGAAGACCTTGTGCTCGTACAGGGCGATCAGGGCGCCGAGGTTCTTCGGCGTCAACTCGTCGAGCAGCAGGGTACTGGAAGGCCGGTTGCCCGGACAGCTGTAGGGGTCGAGCCGGCTCCCCTCCTGGCTGCCCTCCATGAAGGCGTTGGCCTGGGCCAACATGTTGGTGAGCAGCGCGAAGTGGTGATCCTCGACCCCCGGTTCCGGCTTCAGCGAGGCGATGAAATCGATCGGCACGTAGCGAGTGCCCTGGTGGAGCAGCTGGAAGAAGGCGTGCTGGCCGTTGGAGCCGGTTTGCCCCCAGACGATGGGGCCGGTCTTGTAGTCGACGGGGTGGCCGAAGATATCCACCGACTTGCCGTTGGACTCCATGTCGAGCTGCTGGAGGAAGGCCGGCAACTGATGCAGTGCCTGATCGTAGGGCACGATGGCATGAGTCTCGGCGCCCTGGAAGTTGATGTACCAGATGCCGATCAGCGCCATCAGCACGGGCATGTTGGCGCTGTTGGGCGCATTCAGAAAATGCTGGTCCATTTCGTGGGCACCTTCGAGCATTTCCATGAAGCCGTCAAAGCCGATGGAGAGCGCGATGGGCAGCCCGATCGAGGACCACATCGAGTAACGCCCGCCGACCCAGGCCCAGAATTCGAAGACATTCTCCTCGCGAATGCCGAATTCCATGGCGGCCTTGCGATTGGTTGAGGCGGCGACGAAGTGGGCGCCCACGTCGGCGTCCTCGCCAGCGTTCTCCAGGAACCAGCGACGCGCCGTCTTGGCGTTGAGCAGGGTCTCCTGGGTGGAGAAGGTCTTGGTGGAGACGATGAACAGGGTGGTGGCCGGGTCCAGGCGCGACAACACCTTCTGAATGTGGGTGCCGTCGACGTTGGAGACGAAGTGGAAGTTGATCTCCGGGTGGCGATGCTTGAGCAGGGCCCGGCAGGCCATGTTGGGGCCGAGGTCGGAGCCACCGATGCCGATGTTGACCACGTCGCGGATGCGTTCGCCGCTGTAGCCCTTCCACTCGCCGCTGCGCACTTCCTCGGAAAAACGCCTGATCTGCTCACGGGTGCGGTGGATCTCCGGCATCACGTCCTGGCCGTCGACCATCAGCGGATCGTCGCCCAGGTTGCGTAGTGCGGTATGCAGCACCGGACGGTTTTCGGTGACGTTGATGATGTCGCCGGAGAACATCTGCGCGCGGCGCTGGACCAGTGCGGAGTGGTCGGCCAGTTCGAGCAGCTTGTCGAGCACCGCATCGGAGATGTGATGCTTGGAGTAGTCGAGGAAGAGGCCTCCGACCCTCAGGCTCATGCGCTCGAAGCGTTGCGGGTCGGCAGTGAAGTAATCGCGGATGCGGTCGCCGGCGGTCTGGGCCTGGAGCTGTTTCAGGGCTTGCCAGGTGACGCTGCGAGTGAGCTGAAACATGCCAATGTTCCTCTCGGTTATCGTGCGTTGTTGTCGTGCATCGGTGGCGTTATGTCAGGGATTGCGGGCCGACACCCAGCTGCCGGCATCGGGCACGGTCATCTCGTAGTCCCGGTCGAGCAAGGGCGAGCTGAGCAGGAAATCCGCGCTGGCCGGATTGCAGGCCACCGGGATGTTCCACAGGGCGGCCAGACGCAGCAGGGCCTTGACGTCCGGGTCATGGGGCTGGGGCGCAAAGGGGTCCCAGAAGAAGACCAGCAAATCGAGCCCCTGCTCGGCGATGCGGGCGCCGATCTGCTGGTCGCCGCCCAGCGGGCCACTCATCAAGGGTTCCACCTCGAGCCCCAGCTGGCGCGAGATGCGGTTGGCCGTGGTGCCGGTGCCGATCAGTTCGTGCTCGGCCAGGGTATCCCGCCAGCGCCCGGCCCACTCGAGCATCTCTTCCTTCTTGCCGTCGTGGGCGATCAGGGCAATGCGCTTGCGGGCCGGCAGGGTGCGGCGGACGTTGCGTTGCGGGCGTGCATCAGGCATGGCGGTTCTCCACGGCCAGGATCTTCAGGGTATCGGTGCCGCCGTGGGCGTTCA
>NZ_BDEP01000013.1 GCF_001662305.1 Halomonas caseinilytica | reverse complement strand
TGCCTATATCGACGATGCCTTCGTCGCGGCCATCGGCGGCGAGACCTTCGCCACCGTCAATCCGGCCACCGGTGAGCCGCTCGCCGAGGTGGCCAGCTGCGATGCCGCCGATGCCGAGGCGGCGGTGGCCGTGGCCCGTCGCGCCTTCGAGGGCGGCGAATGGTCGCGGCGCGCGCCGGGCGAACGCAAGGCCGTGCTGCTGCGCCTGGCCGAACTGATGGAGGCGCACCGCCACGAACTGGCGCTGCTCGACAGCCTGGACATGGGCAAGCCGGTATCGAGCGCCATGGGCGACATGGCCGGCGCCATCGGCTGCATTCGCCACCATGCCGAGTCCATCGACAAGCTCTACGGCGAGGTCGCGCCCACCGGCGAGGACAGCCTGGGCCTGGTGCTGCGCGAGCCGCTCGGCGTGGTGGCCTCCATCGTGCCCTGGAACTTTCCGCTGATGATGACCGCCTGGAAGATCGGCCCGGCGCTGGCCGCCGGCAACAGCGTCATCCTCAAGCCCTCGGAGAAGTCGCCGCTCTCGGCGCTGCGCCTGGCCCAGCTGACCCGCGAGGCGGGCCTGCCGCGTGGCGTCTTCCAGGTGCTGCCGGGCTTCGGTCATACCGTGGGCAAGGCGCTGGCGCTATCCATGGAGGTCGACTGCCTGGCCTTCACCGGTTCCACCGGGGTCGGCAAGCAACTGATGCAGTATGCTGGCCAGTCGAACCTCAAGCGCGTCTACCTGGAATGCGGCGGCAAGAGCCCGAACCTGATCTTCGCCGACTGCAAGAACCTGGACCGGGTCGCCGAGCACGCCGCCGCGGCGATCTTCCACAACCAGGGTGAGGTGTGCATCGCCGGCTCGCGGCTGCTGGTCGAGAATACGATTCGCGAGACCTTCGTCGACAAGGTGCTGGCCGCCGCCGAGCGCATGCAGCCCGGCGACCCGCTGGACCCGGCCAGCTTCATGGGGGCGATCGTCGACGAGGCGCAGCACGCCCGCATCCTGGAATACATCCGCCAGGGCGTGGAAGAGGGCGCGACCCTGCGCACCGGCGGCCAGGCGCTGGAGGGCGAGGGACAGAATGGCCAGGGCCTGTTCATCGGCCCGACGGTGTTCGACGGTGTCACCGACGGCATGACCATCGGTCGTGAGGAGATCTTCGGCCCGGTGCTGGCGGTGTTCGGCTTCGACACCGAGGAGGAAGCCGTGCGCCTGGCCAACGACAGCGACTACGGCCTGGCGGCGGGGCTGTGGAGCCAGGACATCGACCGCATCATGCGCGTGAGCCGCCGGTTGCGCTCGGGGCAGGTGTTCGTCAACAACTGGGCGGACATGGACCAGACGGTGCCCTTCGGTGGCGTCAAGCAGTCGGGCAATGGCCGCGACAAGTCGCACCACTCGCTGGAGGAGTACTCCGACCTCAAGACCGTGTGGATGACGCTGACGCCCGCGCCCTGAAGCACGGCGAGGCCACGGGTACCGAGGGGTCCGTTGCCCCGAATGACCGGCTGCGGTGAAGCGCGGCCGGTCTTTTCATGCCGGGGGTGACGTCAGGAAGTCGATTCCTTGGCGGCACGGCGCTTGGCGACCGATTCGCCGGCCACGCCGAAGTCCTGGGTGGTAACGTCGGAGAGCAGGATGCGCACGCTCTCCGGCGTGCAGTCGACGGCATCGACGCAGGCGGCGGTGACTTTCTCGATCAGCGCTTCCTTTTGCTCGGCGCTGCGGCCTTCGATCAGCTGGATATTGACGATCGGCATGCTGTCTCCTCGAGTATGTGGAAAATGTTTCCAGATACTCCCATCGCTGCTGAAGACTGTCAAAGCGACGGGGCGAGCCGTCAGGCCGGCGAACCGGCCTGTGGAACTGCGAGAGAGCTCAGAAACTGCGGGCGGGCGTGGCGCAGCTGACCAGGCGGCAGGGCGCCTTGCCGATGTTGCGAAAGCGGTGGGGGACATTGGTGTCGAAGTAGTAGGCCTCGCCGGCACCGAGTGTCCGGGTCTCGGCGCCGATGGTGATCTCGATCTCGCCCTCCAGCACGATGCCGGCTTCCTCGCCCTGGTGGGCGATCATTTCGCGACCGGTGTCGGCGCCGGGCGGGTAGGTCTCGATCATGAAGCCGAGGGCGCGACTGGCGCGATTGGCGCCCACCAGCTTGTAGACGACATCGCCGCTGCCCACGTCGGCCAGCTCGTCTGCCGAATAGAACACCTGGTCACGACTCTCCAGGTCCATGGTGAAGAAGTCGCCGACGCTTATGGGGATGGCATCGAGAATCTTCTTCAGTGAACTCACCGAGGGGCTGACCTTGCCCTGCTCGATCAGCGACAGGCTGGAGTGAGTCACCCCGCAGCGCTTGGCCAGTTCGCGCTGGGATATGCCTCTGAAGTTGCGAAGGGCGCGCAGTCGCGCGCCGACGTCGTCTGCCATGGTGTCTTCCTCGATCATTGCCTCAACACAGGGCATCGAGCTTTGCCTTCAGCATGGCGTTGACCTGCTGCGGGTTGGCGGTGCCGCGGGAGGCTTTCATCACCTGCCCCACGAAATAACCGATCATCTTGCCGCGCTTGTCCGGCTCGGCATCGCGGTACTGGGCGACCTGTGCCGGGCTGTCGGCGATGACCTGGTCGATCATGGCCTCGATGGCGCCGGTATCGGTGACCTGCTTCAGGCCCTTGGCCTCGATGATGGCATCGGCGGAATCGCCCTCGCCGTGCCAGAGCGCCTGGAACACCTGCTTGGCGGCCTTGCCGTTGATGGTGTCATCCAGCACCCGGACGATCAGTTCACCGAGCCGGTCGGCCGATACCGGACTGTCGGTGATCGCCAGCCCCTCGCGATTCAGGGCGCCGGAGAGCTCACCCTGCACCCAGTTGGCGGCTTGCTTGGCGTCGCCGCAGACCTCCTTGACCCGTTCGAAATACTCGGCCATGGCGCGGCTTGCCGAGAGCACGCCGGCATCGTAGGCCGACAGCCCGAGCTCGTTCTCGAAGCGAGCGCGCTTGTCGGCCGGCAGTTCTGGCAGGGTATCGCGCAGATGGTCGACATAGGCCTGGTCGAGCACCACCGGTAGCAGGTCGGGGCAGGGGAAGTAGCGATAGTCGTTGGCTTCCTCCTTGGTGCGCATGCTGCGGGTCTCGTCGGCCTCGGGGTCGTAGAGGCGAGTTTCCTGCACCACCTCGCCGCCGTCCTCGATCAGCTCGATTTGGCGCTCGATCTCGAACTCGATGGCACGCTCGACGAAGCGGAAGGAGTTGACGTTCTTGATCTCGGCGCGGGTGCCGAAAGCTTCCTGGCCCTTGGGGCGCACCGAGACATTGACGTCGCAGCGCATCGAACCCTCGGCCATGTTGCCGTCCGAAATGCCCAGGTAGGTCACGATCGAATGGATGGCCTTGAGGTAGGCGGCGGCCTCCTTGGCCGAGCGCATGTCCGGCTCGGAGACGATCTCCAGCAGCGGTGTGCCGGCACGGTTGAGGTCGATGCCGGTCATGCCGTGGAAGTCCTCGTGGAGCGACTTGCCGGCGTCTTCCTCGAGGTGGGCATGATGGACCTGGATGCGCTTGGTGGTGCCGTCATCCAGGGCGATCTCCACTTCGCCGGGGCCGACGATGGGCTGATACATCTGGCTGGTCTGGTAGCCCTTGGGCAGGTCCGGATAGAAGTAGTTCTTGCGATCGAAGGCCGAGATCTCGGGGATCTCGGCGTGGATGCCGAGGCCGAACTGCACGGCCATGGCCACGGCCTGCTCGTTGAGCACCGGCAAGACGCCGGGCAGGCCCAGGTCCACGGCGCAGGCTTGACTGTTGGGCTCGGCGCCGAAGGCAGTGGAGGCGCCGGAGAAGATCTTCGAACGGGTGGCGAGCTGGACGTGGACCTCCAGGCCGATCACGGTTTCCCATTGCATCAGGCGGACTCCTCGGCGAAGGCGGGGCGGCGCAGGTGCCAGTCGGTGGCTTGCTGGAACTGATGGGCGACGTTGAGCAGTTGTGCCTCGGCGAAGTGGGTGCCGAGAACCTGCAGGCCGACGGGGCGGTTGCCGGCGAAGCCGGCGGGCACGCTGATACCGGGGATGCCGGCCAGGTTCACGGCGATGGTGTAGATGTCCTGCAGGTACATCGACACGGGGTCCTTGTTGGCGCCCAGGTCGAAGGCGGGCGTCGGCGAGGCCGGCCCCATCAGCACGTCGACCTCGTCGAAGGCGTCGAGGAAGTCCTGGCGAATCAGTCGCCTGACCTGCTGGGCCTTCTTGTAGTAGGCATCGAAGAAGCCTTCGGAGAGGGTGTGGGTGCCGATCAGGATGCGTCGCTTGACCTCATCGCCGAAGCCTTCGGCACGGCTGCGCTTGTAGAGGTCGATCAGGTCGGCGGGGTCCTCGCAGCGGTGGCCGAAGCGCACGCCGTCATAGCGCGACAGGTTGGAGGAGGCCTCTGCCGGCGCGATGACGTAGTAGGCCGGGATGGCATAGTGGGTGTGCGGCAGGCTGACATCCATCACCGTCGCACCCAGTGACTCGTAGACCTTGATGGCGTCGCGCACGGCGCTTTCCACCGCCGGATCGAGGCCGTCGCCGAAATATTCCCTGGGCAGGCCGATCTTGAGACCGGAGAGCGGCGCGTCGAGCTGGGCGGGATAGTCCGGCACGCCGCGTGCCGCGCAGGTGGAGTCGCGGCCGTCATGACCGGCGATGGCCTTGAGGAGCTGGGCGCAGTCGGCGGCCGAGCGAGCCATGGGGCCGGCCTGGTCGAGACTGGAGGCGTAGGCGATCATGCCGTAGCGCGATACCCGCCCGTAGGTGGGCTTGAGGCCGGTGATGCCGCAGAAGGCAGCGGGCTGGCGGATCGAGCCACCGGTGTCGGTGCCCATGGCGGCCGGCACCAGGCCCGCGGCCACGGCGGCGGCGCTGCCTCCCGAGGAGCCGCCGGGTACGGCGTTGAGGTCCCAGGGGTTTTTCACCGGGCCGTAGAAGCTGTTCTCGTTGGACGAGCCCATGGCGAACTCGTCCATGTTGGTCTTGCCGAGGCTCACGGTGCCGGCGTCGGCGAGCCTTTCCACGACGCCGGCGTCGTAGGGCGCGGCGAAGTTGTCGAGCATGCGCGAGCCGCAACTGGTCTTGACGCCCCGGGTGCAGAAGATGTCCTTCAGTGCCAGGGGCAGGCCGGTCAGCGGGCCGGCCTTGCCGGCGGCACGAGCGGCATCGGCTTGCTCGGCGGTGGCCAGGGCCTGCTCGGCGGTCACGGTGATGAAACTGTTGAGACGACCGTCCAGACGGTCGATGCGCCCGAGCAGGTCCTGGGTCAGCTCGCGGCTGGAGAACTCGCCGGCACGCAAGCCGGCGGCGAGTTCGGTCAAGGTCTTATCGTGCATGGGCCCTGGGCTCCGTGATGACATGGCGTTTACGGCGGTTCGGGGTCATTCGACGACCCGTGGCACCAGGTAGAGGCCGTTTTCCACCGCCGGCGCGCAACGCTGGAAGTCGTCGCGCTGGTCGGTTTCGGTCACTTCGTCGGCGCGCAGGCGCTGGGTGGCGTCAAGCGGGTGGGCCATGGGCGCGACGCCTTCGGTATCCAGTGCCTGCAGCTGGTCGACCATTTCCAGGATGCGACCGAGATCGTCGAGGTAATGGGCGGCTTCGCCCTCATCCAGGCCGAGGCGGGCCAGGTGGGCGGCCCTGAGAACGTCTGCATGTTCGATCGCCATGATCGGGTGTCCTCGCGGGGTGGAGAAAAGAGTGCAAAGTTATCACATCCATCCCTTTGCTGGCAGGGGCGTGACATGGCGTTGGTGCGCTGAGCGCTTGCCGCTACCGGGGCGCAGTGATACCGTTTGCTCCCGCACAGGGCTTCCGGACTGCACTAGGTAACGAGTTCATGTTCAAACGTTTGAGGGGGTTGTTTTCCAGCGATCTGTCGATCGACCTGGGAACGGCCAATACACTGATTTATGTCCGTGGCCGAGGGATCGTGCTCGATGAGCCTTCGGTCGTGGCGATTCGCCAGTCCGGCAGCATGCGCAGCGTTGCTGCGGTTGGCGCTGACGCCAAACGAATGCTGGGACGCACGCCTGGCAACATCACCGCCATTCGCCCGATGAAGGACGGCGTCATTGCCGACTTCACCGTCACCGAGCAGATGTTGCAGTATTTCATCCGCAAGGTGCATCAAAGCACCTTCCTGACGCCGAGCCCCAGGGTGCTGGTCTGTGTGCCCTGCATGTCGACCCAGGTGGAGCGCCGTGCGATCAAGGAATCCGCCGAAGGGGCCGGTGCCCGCGAGGTGTTCCTGATCGAGGAACCGATGGCCGCGGCCATCGGCGCCGGTCTGCCGGTCGAGGAAGCTCAGGGCTCGATGGTCGTCGATGTCGGCGGCGGAACCAGCGAGATCGCCATCATCTCGCTCAATGGCGTGGTCTACTCGGAATCCATCCGCATGGGCGGGGACCGCTTCGACGAGGCCATCACCGCCTACGTGCGCCGACACTACGGCAGCCTGATCGGCGAATCCACCGCCGAGCGCATCAAGGAAGAGATCGGCTGCGCCTACCCCGGCGGCGAGTTGCGCGAGATCGACGTGCGTGGCCGCAACCTGGCCGAGGGTATTCCGCGAAGCTTCACGCTCAATTCCCACGAGATCCTCGATGCCCTGCAGGAAACCCTGGGTGCCATCGTCGCCGCGGTGAAGAGTGCCCTGGAGCAGTCGCCGCCCGAGCTGGCGTCGGACATTGCCGAACGCGGTCTGGTGCTGACCGGTGGCGGTGCCTTGCTGCGTGACCTTGACAAGCTGATCGCCGAGGAAACCGGCCTGCCAGTGGTGGTGGCCGAGGATCCGCTGACGTGTGTGGCGCGTGGTGGCGGCAAGGCACTGGAAATGATCGATCAGCGCACCTTCGAGCTGCTTTCCAGCGACTGACCGGGGGAGGTTCCCTATCAAGCCGCTGTTCTCGCACGGGTCGGTGCCGGGGTATCGCATGCTGGTGTGTGCGATCCTCGCCGTTGCCCTGATGTTCGTCGATCTGCGCTTCTCGCGCATGGATACCGTGCGAGCCCAGCTTTCCACGCTGGTCGCGCCGGTGCAGTGGGTGGTGAGCCTGCCCAGCGATGTCCTCAACTGGGGGGCGCTCGTGCTGTCCGAGCAGCGTGCCCTGGTGGACGAGAATCGCCGTCTGCGCGAGCAGATCCTGACCCTGTCGCATCGTGTCCAGCGCATGGCCAGCCTGACCGCCGAGAACGTGCGTCTACGCGAACTGCTGTCGGCGACCCAGGAACGCGACATTCCCTTCATTACCGCCGAACTGCTCTCTCTGGATCCGGACCCCTTCACGCATCGCATGGTCATCGACCGTGGGCGTCGCGATGGGGTCTTCGTCGGCCAGCCCGTCATGGATGCGTCGGGGCTGGTGGGCCAGGTCACGTCGGTATCGGCCTATTCGAGTCGGGTCCTGCTGGTGGCCGATGCCAGTCATGCCCTGCCCATCCAGGTCAATCGCAACGGGCTGCGTTTCGTGCTTCAGGGGGCTGGTCGCTACCAGAGCCTCAACGTGCTTCATGTGCCCGATACCGCCGACATTCGTGAAGGGGATCTCCTGGTGACCTCGGGGCTGGCGGGACGTTTCCCTCCGGGCTATCCGGTGGCCAGGGTGACGGAGGTGGTGCATGATCCCGGCGAACCCTTCGCCAGGGTCGAGGCGGACCCGGTGGCGAAGCTGCAGCGCTCCCGTCATTTCCTGCTGCTGTTTCCCCCCGAGCCGCGTTCCCCGGATGGCCGCGGCGGCTGGGTGGCCGATCTCGACCCGATAGCCGTCGAGGCGGCGCGTCGCCTCGTCGATGACGGGGATGAGAACGCCGAGGAGGAAGAGTAAATGGCTCGCACGACATCCGTCAGCCTGCCCTGGATCTGGTTGACGATGCTGCTGGCGCTCTGTCTGCAGGTGATGCCCCTGGCCGATGGCTGGCAGATCTGGCGCCCCGATTGGCTGGGCTTGATGCTGATCTACTGGTGCATGAAAGCGCCGGAGCGCGTCGGTGTTTTCCATGGCTTTGTGCTGGGCATTCTGCTCGATCTCATCGAGGGGGTGCCGCTTGGCCAGAACGCCTTGCTGTTGTCGCTGCTGGCATTTCTCAGTGCGCTGGTCTATCCCCGCTTTCGCGCCTATTCGCTGTTGCAGCAGGCGGTGCTGATTCTGGTCCTGCTGGGAACGGTGCAACTGGTGGAGCAATGGTTGCGCACCTTGTTGGGGCCGTTTTCCATCCACCTTTCCTTTCTGCTGCCTTCGGTGATAAGCGCGGTATTGTGGCCCTGGCTGACAACGCTGTTCCGGGCCTTGCGTCGTCGTGTCGCGAAAGGGTAATCGGAGGCGCCATGTCCAGTTCCCGCCCGCCATGTATTCGTCTGGCATCGGCCTCGCCACGCCGTCGCGACCTGCTGGCCGCGATCGATGTCAGCGTCGAGGTGCGGCCGGTGGCGCTCGACGAGACGCCGCTTCCGGGAGAGGTGCCCGAGGAATACGTGACAAGGCTTGCCCGTGAGAAGGCCGCAGCGGGGTACGAGCCGGGCGGGATGCCGACCCTGGGGGCGGACACGGCAGTGGTGCGGGATGGCGAGATTCTCGGCAAGCCGGTGGATGCCGGGCATGCGGCCGACATGCTGCGTAGACTGGCGGGACGTTCCCATGAGGTGATGACGGCGGTGGCGGTGCATGGGCCGGCGGGTCTGTTGGTGAGGTGCGTGACCAGCCGGGTGACCCTGCGTGCTATCGACGAGGCGGAAATCGCTGCCTACTGGCGCACGGGTGAGCCCGACGACAAGGCCGGCGGTTATGCCATCCAGGGGCGCGGTGCGGTGTTCGTGACGCATCTCGAGGGGAGTCATTCGGCGGTGGTGGGGTTGCCACTGTGCGAGACCGCCGATCTGTTGTCCCGGCAGGGCGTGCCGCTCTGGAATCACCCTGTGTCATAATGCCCCGAGATTTCTCCAGGACTTTTCTCCAGGACAAGGATTCCGCATGAGCGGTGAAGTACTCATCAACCTGACGCCGATGGAGACTCGCGTCGCCGTAGTGGAAAACGGTGTGCTGCAGGAAGCCTTCATCGAGCGCGCCCGGCGTCGAGGCATCGTCGGGAACATCTACAAGGGGCGGGTGGTGCGGGTGCTGCCCGGCATGCAGGCAGCCTTCGTCGATATCGGTCTCGATCGTGCCGCCTTCATTCATGCCCACGAAGTGATGCCGCCGGGTACGCCGGCCGACGAGCAGGTCTCGATCTCCCAGCTGCTCCAGGAAGGACAGTCGCTGGTGGTGCAGGTGACCAAGGACCCGATCGGCACCAAGGGCGCACGCCTCACCACGCATCTTTCCGTGCCTTCCCGTTATCTGGTCTACATGCCGGATTCTCCGCACAACGGCGTTTCCCAGCGCATCGAGGACGATGGCGAGCGCGAGCGTCTGCGTGCTCAGGTCGAGGCAGCCCTGTCGGAGCAGACCCTCGACGTCAGCGGAGGTTTCATCGTGCGGACCGCCGCCGAGGGGGCGACCAACGAGGAGCTCGCCGGCGACATGCATTTTCTGCTGCGGTTATGGCGCAAGGTCAGCGAGCGGCGTGTCACGGCATCCGCGCCGAGTGTCATCTACGATGACTTGCCGCTGTTCATGCGGACCCTGCGCGACGTGATGCGCGATGATATCGAGAAGGTACGCATCGATTCCCGGGAGAATCATGTCAAGCTGCTCGAATTCGCCGAGGAGTTCATGCCCGATGCCGTCGAGCGCATCGAGCACTATGCCGGCGAGCGGCCGATCTTCGATCTGTTCAGCGTCGAGGACGAGATCCAGAAGGCGCTGGCGCGCAAGGTGCAGCTCAAGTCGGGGGGATATCTGGTCATCGATCCTACCGAGGCGATGACCACCATCGATGTCAATACGGGCGGTTATGTTGGCCATCGCAACCTCGAGGAGACCATCTTCAAGACCAATCTCGAGGCGGCCACCGCCATTGCCCGCCAACTGAGGCTGCGCAATCTGGGCGGTATCATCATCATCGACTTCATCGACATGGAAGACCCGGAGCACCAGCGGCAAGTGCTGCGAGTGCTGGAAAAAGCCCTGGAGCGGGATCACGCCAAGACCAAGTGCACCGGTGTCACCGAGCTCGGCCTGGTGCAACTGACCCGCAAGCGGACTCGGGAGAGCCTGGAGCAGACGCTGTGCGAGCCCTGTCCTGCCTGCGAGGGCAGAGGCACTCTCAAGACGCCGGAATCGGTATGCTACGAGATCTTCCGCGAGATCCTGCGCGAGGAGCGCGCCTACAGTGCCGAGACCTATACCGTGCTGGCCGCGCAGTCGGTGGTGGATCGGCTGCTTGACGAAGAGTCGGCGGCGGTGGCGGATCTCGAGGAGTTCATCGGCAAGACCATTCGCTTTCAGGTGGAATCCCATTATTCGCAGGAGCAGTACGATATCGTACTGATGTAAGCCATGTCGCCGAGCCGTCTGGTCATCCGCTGGTCGTTGACGCTGCTGGCCCTGGCCCTGACGCTGGCGGCGATCCTGTTGATCGTCCTGCGTCTGCTGTTGGGTCAGGTCGACCGCCTGGCACCCCATCTGGAATCGATGCTGGCTTCGCGCTTTTCCGCCGAGGTGTCGCTGAACGAAGCGCGGGGCGGCGTGGACGGCCTCGACCCCTGGTTCGAGATCGCGGACCTGGATTTCCGTTCCAGGAAAGGTCTGGGCGATGTGCCCCTGCTGGAGATCGAGCAGGCAACGCTGCGGCTCGATACGGCGGCCAGCCTGCGGCGAGGCATGCCGGTGCTCGAGAGATCGCGGCTCGCGGGCGTCACCCTGCATCTTTATCAGGACGAGGATCTGAGCTGGCAATGGCCGGCCCCGGCCGATGTGCCGCCGGAGCTGGTGCCTGCCGGGGAGTTCGACCTGTCGCGCCTGGATTTCTGGATCGGTGTTCTGCTACGTCAGCGTGCCTGGGCCGACGACATGCGTGTGGTCTTGCATGGCCGCAAGCGTGTGGCCGTACTGCATGCGCCGCGTCTGCTGATGACCGGCGACGAGCAGCGGGCCCATCTGGAAGGCGAAGTGCGCCTGCAGGGACGCCCGGGTACGGCCTTTCAGGCAGTCATGGAGTTGACGCACGAGGCAGAGAGCGGCGCAGGATTCGATGCCCTCCTGCAGGCGGACATGCAGCTCGAGAGCCTGATTGGCTTGTCGGCCCTGCTCGGCTTCGATGACAAGCTGCGCCTCGACGATGCGAGCGGTGAGGCGCGCCTTTGGGGGCGTTGGCAGGATGGACGACTGGCCGATGTGCGCCTCGACGTATCATCACCGCGCCTGGCCTTGAATCGGGACCTGCCTGCCGGGGAAGAGCAGCCGGGTATCGTGCTCGATGACATGAGCCTGCGAGGGCAATGGCTACGCGACGCCGAGGGCGAAGGGTGGGAGGCCTGGTTTGCGGGCGATGCGCGTAGCGTCGATTCGCCCTATGAGCACTCTGACGGGCCTCCATTGCCCCGCTTCTGGCATGCGCGCGGCGAGGGGGGAGACTGGCGCATTACCGGAAGCGGTTTCGAGCTCGGTGCGCTATCCGCCTGGCGTGATCGACTGCCCCTGCCCGAAGGACTGGCTCGCACCGTGCAGGCGCTGTCGCCCCGAGGCCAGGTCAATGCCCTGGGCCTGGGGCGGCGCGATGGCCAATGGCAGGCTCGCGTCAGTGCCACGGACGTATCGGTGTCGCCCTGGGAGGATGCGCCGGGGGGCGGGCCGCTGGATATCTGGCTGGAAGCCGACGGTACTGAGGGCAAGGTGCGTTTCGTGGACAGTGGCGGGGCCGAGCTTGCCTTCCCCGAAGTCTTTGCCGCCCCGATGTCGCTCGACAGTGCCAGCGGCGAGGTGGTGTGGTCCTACGCGGGGGCGCGGAGTTTCGTCAGTGGGCGTGACCTGGCGGTCGAGTGGAATGGTGCCAGTGTCGAGGGGGCTTTCGGTCTGGCCACCGGCGGGGATGAGCCTGGCGGTTTCGGCTTGCAGTTGGATTTTCGCAACGTCGATGCGCTGAACCGACCCCTGACCGACTGGCTGCCCATGCCGGTACTGCGCGAAGAAGTCGATGCCGATCTCGCCGACTGGCTGGCCAGTGGCCTGGCGGGAAGGGTGCCGCAAGGCGCGCTGAGCCTGCATGTGCCGATTGCCGAGACGACAGAAGCCGAGACGAGTGACGAAGCGACACTGCAGCTCGAGCTCGACATTGCGCAAGGGCATCTGCCCTTCGACCCGGAATGGCCGGCGCTCGAGGCGGTGAGCGGGCATCTGAGCGTGAACGGCGACTCGCTCGAGGCCGAGATCGAGCATGCCGAAAGCCTGGGCGTCCTGACGGAGGGGGCGCGCGTGGAAATGGCGGACGAGGTGCTGCGGATTCGAGGGCCGCTTTCCGCCAAGGCGGCGAGCTTGTCACGCTATCTCGCCGCCATCCCCGCAGACGGCATGGAGGCCATCGGCGACTGGCGCGGCGAGGGCGAGGTCACCGGGGAGCTGGACATGACGCTGCCGCTGTCCAACCCCGAGGCTCTGGCGCTCGACATCGATGGACAGGCCACGATGTCGACCTTGACCCATGCGCCGACCTCGCTGACCTTCGAGTCGCTTTCCGGGCCTCTGGCCTGGCGGCAACGTGGCGAGGAAGGCGGACTGAGCGGCCGGTTGACGGGACGGCTGCTGGGCGGAGCTTTCGAGGCTGATGTCGATACTGCCGGCGAGGGGGTCGTCATGTCGGGAACCGCCACCGCTGATGCGCTCATTGGCCTCGGTGCGCCGCCGGGCACGGCGTCGCTGATACGTGGCGAGACACCCTGGCAGGGTCGGTTGAGCCTCGATGGATCAAGCCCCACCCTGACGCTGAACAGTGAGTTGCGCGGTCTGGGAATTGCCTTGCCCGACCCGCTCGGCAAGGCGCCATCCGAGCCTCGCCCCTTGCATCTCGAGATATCGATGGCCGACCGGATGCGATTGTCGGGGCGGCTGGGCGACGACATTGGCTTGCGTTGGCGAGGAGGCCCGGCCGGCCGAGGGCAGGTCTGGCTCGGTCGTGATGCGCCGCCCGATTGGCCAGCCGAGCCCGGCTGGTCGGTGCAGGCCTACCTGCCTCGCTTGTCGCCGGCGGCCTGGGGGGAGGCCTTGTCGCCACTGGTCGGCAGTGGTGCCGGTGGCGGTGGTGATGCCGCCGCCAACGTGTCGCGGGTGACCCTGGACACCGACTGCCTCAGCGTCGGCGAGCGTTGCCTGGGCTCGCTGATCGCCGATGGCAGCCCATCGGGTGACGGTTGGCGACTGGCCCTGGATGGCAGCCTGCTGTCGGGGCGTCTCGCGTATCGGCCGCACCGACATGCTCCCCTGGATATCGCCCTGGATCGCCTGCGCCTGGACGACCTGTTGCCAGACGGCACCGCCGAGCCTGCCTCGCAGGATGCCGGACAGCTGTTCCAGGAGCTCGATGTGCCGCCGACGCCGGTACCGATGCTCGATGGTATCGGAAAGGTTCCGTCAGGGCGACTCAGTATCGAGTCGGTACACTGGCGGTCGCAGCGCTTCGGTCCTTTCAGCGCTGGCTGGCGGACCACCTCCGACCAGTTGATCCTGGACCCCGTGGAACTGAGTCTCGGCGAGGTCGATGCCCGGGGCAATCTGACCTGGGAAGCCTCCGGTTCCGGTGCCAGCCTGACTCGCTCACGTCTTTCGCTGGAAGGTGGCGACATCGGCACGGCACTGCACGCCCTGGACCAGCCGGTAGCGGTGAACAGTGCCGAAACCCGGGTCGCTAGCCAGCTCGCCTGGCCCGGGGCACCCTGGCAGTTCGCTCTGGCGCGCTCCCGGGGCAACCTGGGTATCGAATTGCGCGACGGACGCTTTGCCAACCTGGAATCTCCCTCGGCTCGGCTGGTCGGCCTGTTGAACGTGGACAATCTGTTGCGCCGCTTGAGGCTGGATTTTTCGGATGTCACCGGTCGTGGCACCGCCTTCGACAGTGTCAGCGGCGACGCAACCCTGTATGGTGGGGTATTGGAAACACGTGGCCCGGTGACGATCGATGGCGCCGCCACTCAATTCACGCTGGAGGGCAGTGTCGACCTGGCGCGTCGGGAACTCGACCAACGGCTTGGCGTCACAGTGCCCGTGAGCAACAACTTGCCCCTGGCGGCGGTCATCGCCGGCGCCCCGGTGGTGGGTGGCGCGCTATTCGTCGCCGACAAGATCTTCGGCGATGTCATCGACCGCGTGACCCGAATTCACTATCGCGTGCGGGGCCCATGGACCTCGCCGCGCATCTCTCTGGAAAGTGCCGAATGACATCACAGACGTCTTCCATGCTCGATCAGGCAGGCGAGATACTGCTCGCGCCCGGTGGTCTCGACCTTGATGCCCTGGAGGTCGGGCTCGGTCATGCCCTGGGGCCCGGCATCGACTATGCCGACCTCTATTTCCAGCGTAGCTGGCACGAGGGCTGGTCACTCGAGGATGGCGAGGTCAAGGACGCCAGCTACAGCATCGATGGTGGCGTCGGCGTACGCGCCATGGCCGGCGAGAAGACCGGTTTTGCTTATTCCAACCAGATCACCGCCGATGCCCTGGCCGAGACTGGTCGTACTGCGTCCGGCATCGTCAGAAGCGGCAAGCGCCTGACGGCAGCCACCTGCATCCAGGTGGGCGCCGAGGCGCGTTATGCCGGGATCGATCCGCTAACCGGTCTGTCTGCCGAGGACAAGGTCGCCATGCTCAAGCTGGCCGATCGCGTGGCCCGTGCGGCGGACCCGGCCGTGGAACAGGTCAGTGCCTCGCTGACCGGTGTGCACGAAGTGGTGCTGGTGCGGGCCAGCGATGGGACTCAGGCGGTGGATATCCGCCCCCTGGTTCGCTTCAACGTCAGCGTCATCGTGGTTCGCAATGGACGTCGCGAACGTGGCAGTGCCGGTGGCGGCGGGCGTTATCCCATGTCCCGGCTGCGCGATGACAATGTTGCCGAACGGTTCGCCAAGGAGGCCGTGCGACAGGCGCTGGTCAACCTGGAAGCGGTCGACGCGCCGGCCGGGCAGATGCCGGTGGTGCTGGGGGCCGGCTGGCCGGGCATCCTGCTTCACGAGGCGGTGGGACATGGTCTCGAAGGCGATTTCAACCGCAAGGGCAGCTCTGCCTTCGCCGGACGCATGGGCGAGCGCGTGGCCTCGCCGGGCGTGACAGTGGTCGATGATGCGACCCTGGCCGATCGTCGCGGTTCCATGAGTGTCGACGACGAAGGCACGCCGGGGCAGTGCACGACCCTGATCGAGGACGGCATCCTTACCGGCTACATGCAGGACAAGCTCAACGCTCGCCTGATGGGCATGGCACCTACCGGCAATGCGCGTCGGGAATCCTTCGCCCACCTGCCGATGCCGCGCATGACCAATACCTACATGCAGGCAGGGCAGGATGATCCCGCCGATATCATCGGCAGTGTCGATCGCGGCATCTATGCCGTGAGTTTCGGCGGCGGCCAGGTGGACATCACCTCTGGCAAGTTCGTGTTCTCGGCCAGCGAAGCCTATCTGATCGAGGGCGGTCGCATCACCGCACCGGTGAAGGGCGCGACCCTGATCGGCAATGGTCCCGAGGCGATGGGCCGGGTATCAATGATCGGCCATGACCTGGAGCTGGATACCGGTATCGGCGTCTGCGGCAAGGAAGGTCAGGGCGTGCCGGTCGGGGTGGGCCAGCCCACGCTCAAGCTGGACGAGTTGACGGTGGGAGGAACGCAGTCCTAGTGGACAGGGCAGAGCGCGGCAGTCGTGTTCTGCCCTGTTCCAGGCGCGGCCGTTAGAGCCCGGCGGTGTCGCGAATCAGTTTGAACAGCCGGCGGGCGTTGGTGGGGGGCTTGCCCTGGTCACGTTCGCGGCGGGCGTTGCGGATCAACTGACGCAGTGCCTGCCGGTCGGTATCAGGAAAGGCATCGACGAAGGCTTCGACGGCGTCGTCGCCTTCATCGATCAAGCGGTCCCGCCATTTCTCGAGCCGGTGGAAGGCATGGTCACGTTGCAGCTGTTCGCGGTCGAGTTCGTCGAATACGGCGCGAATGCCGTCGAGGTCCTCGCGGCGCATCAGCTTGCCGACGTATTGCATGTGGCGCCGGCGGGCTTCTCGGGCGCGAATGCGACCGGTCTCCTCGATGGCGGCCAGGAGTTCGTCGGAGAGGGGAAAGCGGGCCCGCTCGGCCTCGTTCATGGCGATGAGTCGCTCGCCGAGTGCCTGGAGCGCATGCATCTCGCGCTTGAGCTGGGACTTGCTGGGCCGCTCATCGGCCGGAAGGGAATCATCCTGAGTCATGCCGTATCCTGAGGTTATGAGGCTTGAAAGGTAAGCATCGGGGCGTGGCGCATGGACCCAGTATACCAGCCCGCCGTCACGGGCTGGACAACCGCGATATTGTGAAGTGCCGGCCCCGGGCCGGCCGAGTGAGGAGACAGATCGATGACACAGGCTTTCGATGCCGCCGATCAGCAGGCACTGCTGGAAACTCGTGCCGAAGCGGCCCTGGCGCTGGCGCGCCGGTTGGGGGCCGATGCCTGCGAGGTGGGAGCCAGCGTCGATCAGGGCATCGGCGTCAGCGTGCGCGAAGGGGATGTGGAAACCGTTGAGTTGTCGCGGGATCAGGGCATTGCGGTGACCGTCTACGTCGGCCAGCGCAAGGGAAGTGCCTCGTCCTCCGATGCCAGCGAGGCGTCGGTGCGCGACGTGGTCGAGAAGGCGCTGGCCATCGCACGCTATACGGGCGAGGATCCCGCCGCCGGTCTGGCGGATGCCGAGCTGATGGCCACTCGCTTTCCGGACCTCGATGTACATCATCCCTGGCCGCTCTCCACCGAGGAAGCCATCGAACTGGCTCTGACCTGCGAGAGCGCCGGGCGTGGTGTCGAGGGGATTCGCAGCTCCGAGGGCGCCAGCTTGTCCAGCGGCGAGGGCGTTCATGTCTATGCCAACAGTCACGGTTTCCTGGGTGGGCAGCGCGGTAGCCGACATTCGTTGTCATGCCTGCTGATCGCCGAGGATGCCTCGGGCATGCAGCGGGACTATGACTACACCACGTCGCGTGACCCGCGCGCCCTGCGGGATCCTGCCGCGGTGGGCGAGAGCGCGGCACGACGCACGCTGCAGCGCCTGGGCGCCGTGCGGCCGGCTACCGGTCGCATGCCGGTGCTGTTCGATCCGTCGCTCGCCTCCGGGCTGGTCGGGCACCTGATGGGGGCCATCGCCGGTGGTGCGTTGTATCGCCAGTCGTCCTTCCTGTGCGAACGACTGAATACCATGCTGTTCCCCGACTGGTTTTCCCTGGGCGAACGTCCCATGGAAGTGGGGGCCATGGCCAGCAGCCCCTTCGACGCCGATGGCGTCCAGACTCGGGACAATGTCTTCATCGACCAGGGGCGCCTGGCCAGCTACCTGCTCTCCGCCTACAGCGCGCGACGCTTGGGCATGTCGACCACCGGCAACGCCGGTGGCGCCCGCAACCTGCGCATCACGGCACCGCTCGAATCGCAGGAATCGCTCCTGGCGCGCATGGATCGCGGTGTGCTGGTGACCGAGCTGATGGGCCAGGGCGTCAACGGCGTGACCGGCGACTACTCGCGTGGCGCCGCCGGCTTCTGGGTGGAGAATGGCAGGATCCAGCATCCGGTCGAAGAGTTCACCATTGCCGGCAATCTCGAGACGATGTTCCAGGGGCTGGTGGGAATCGGTGACGATATCGACACCCGGGGCAGCATACATACCGGTAGCTGGCTGATCGACGAGATGACGGTCGCGGGCGCGTAGCGCCCGGGACGCGGCTGCGCCGCTCGAAAAGCCGGGCTTCGCCCGGAGCTGGAAGAACGCCCGCTTCGCGAGCTTAAGCTGGAAGCTTGAAGAAAAATCTTGATCCCGTGCGTCGGTGTTCATGCTGCCTTCCAGCTTCCAGCTGTCAGGCCTCCTCGTCGAACCGGGCCTCGAACAGCTCCTCGAGGGCATCGAGGACTGCCTCGTCGTCCTCGCCCTCGGCTTCCAGGAGGAGTTCGGTGCCGCAGGGGGCGGCGAGCATCAGCAGCGACATGATGTTGTCGGCGTTGGCTGTCCGACCGCCATGGGAAACGGTAACGCTGGCATCATAGGGTTGGCAGCACTGGACCAGGCGGGTGGCGGCGCGGGCGTGCAGACCGCGCTTGTTGGTCAAGGTGAGCTTGCGACTCGGCACGGACTCAGGATTCCTTTTCGTGGTCGTGATCGTCTTGTTCCTGGGTGGGTGGCGTTTCCGAGGGGAGGCGGCTGAGGTGTATGCCCAATTCGCGGTGGCGCAGGCGAACGCTGGGATGCTGGGCGGCGAGGTCGTGAGCCAGGCGCTCGGCCAGGTAGACCGAACGATGCTGCCCCCCGGTGCAGCCGATGGCCACGGTCAGGTAGCTGCGCTGGCTGGCCAGGTAGCGGGGCAGCCAGCGTTCCACCCAGGCGAGGATGTCCCGGCGCATCTCGTCGACCATCGGATAGGTCTCGAGAAAGGTGATGACGCTGTCGTCGCGTCCGGTGGCATCACGCAGTGAAGGGTCCCAGTAGGGATTCGGCAGGCAGCGTGCGTCGAAGACAATATCGGCGTCGAGAGGGACGCCGCGCTTGAAGCCGAAGGACTCGATGGTCAAGGCGAGGGCTTCCTGCCCGCGCTCGGCCACCTGGTCGGCGATGCGTCCACGCAGCTCATGCACCGAGAGCCGCGAGGTGTCGATCACCAGATCGGCGAGATCACGGATCTCTGCCAGGGATGCTTCCTCCTGATCGATGGCTTCAGCAAGCGTCATCCGGTTGTTGCGGGTCAATGGATGGCGGCGCCGAGTGGCCGAATAGCGCTCGAGCAGGATGCGGGCATCGGTAGTGAGGTAGACCACCTGGCACTGGACCTTCCGGTGACGCAAGTCATGGAGCAGCGTCGGGAAGCGCTGCAGGGCATGCGGCAGGTTGCGGGCGTCGATGCTGACGGCGATGGAACGTGCCTGGCCGTCGCGCAATTCGTCCACCAGCGAGCCGAGCAGCGTGGCCGGAAGGTTGTCGATGGCATAGAAACCGAGATCTTCCAATGCCTGCAGGGCGATCGACTTGCCCGAGCCTGAACGGCCGCTGATGATCACGATCTGCATGGCAGGGTCTCCTGGTCGAGTGGCTGGCCGTTGTGCCGTCAGTCGTTCTCGGCCGGTGCCTGTCGGCGTATCGCCTCGATGAGTCGTTCGTGCAAGGCGTGCTGGCTATCGGCACGACGCAGAGCGTTACGGGTGTCGGCGTCGTTCATTACGGCGGCGACCTGGCCGAGCAAGGCCAGATGGGCGTCGTCGGCCTGCTCGGGAACCAGCAGCACGAACACCAGGTCGACAGGGTCGCCGTCGACGGCGTCGAAGTCGATCGGCTCGGCGAGCTTCAGAAAGCCGGCAATGGGCGCCTTGCAGTGCGGGTTGCGGGAGTGGGGAATGGCGACCCCGTGCCCGATGCCCGTGCTGCCCAGGCGCTCGCGACCGATCAGGCGGCTGAAGACCTCCTGGCTGTCCAGACTCGGTGTGTTCTGGGCGATGAAGGTGCTGAAGAATTCCAGTACGCGCTTTTTGCTCCCCCCGGGCACGTCGAAGAGCGTGCGCTCGGGGGGAAGGATGGTTTCCAGAGTCATGATGGATCAGCGTACGCCGGCGGCGCCTTGGGCGCGCGCCTGGGATTTTTCCTTGTGTTTCACCAACTGGCGATCGAGCTTGTCGGCAAGGGCGTCGATGGCGGCGTACATGTCCCCGTCCATCGCTTCGGCATGCAGGTCAGCACCGGCGGCATGCAGGGTACAGGCAGCCTGTTGACGTTCTTTCTCCACGGAGAGCGTGACTTGCACGGTGGTGATGTTGTCGTAGTGACGTTCGAGTCGCGCGAGCTTCTCTTGGACATAGTCACGCAGTGCGTCGGTCAATTCCACATGATGGCCGGTGAGGTTGACTTGCATGACACGCTCCTTGCTCCTTGGGTTGTGCCTCGATTGTAACCCTTTTTGGAGTCGTGCAAACCCCCTGTGAAACGCTGTTGCCAGGCTCGCTCGAAAACGCTCAGCGAAGGCGCTTGCGCTGGCTCGAGGAGGGGATGTTCATGGCTTCGCGATACTTGGCCACGGTTCGCCGTGCGACATCGATGCCTTCCTCGGCGAGCAGGGTGACAAGCTTGTTGTCGGAGAGTGGCTTGCGTGCCGGTTCCTCATGGATGAGCTTGCGGATCCGGGCCCGTATGGCGGTGCTGGAGTGGGCGTCGTCGCCGTCGCCGACATGGCTGGAGAAGAAGTACTTGAGCTCGAACACGCCGCGTGGCGTGTGGATGTATTTCTGGGTCGTCACCCGCGAGATGGTCGATTCGTGCATCTCGACGGCCTGGGCGATGTCGGCCAGGATCAAGGGTTTCATGGCTTCCTCGCCGTGCTCGAGGAAGTCCAGCTGGCGGGCCATGATCTCGCGACCGACGCGCAGCAGAGTGTCGTTGCGACTGGCCAGACTCTTGAGCAGCCAGCGCGCCTCCTGCAGGTGATCCTTGAGGAACTGGTTGTCCTGGCTCTTGTCGGCGCGTCGGATCAAGGCGGCGTAGTCGGGCTGGATGCGCACGCGTGGCATGGCCTCGGGGTTGAGCTCGATCTGCCAGCCTTGTTCGTCGCGCCGGGCGACCAGGTCGGGGATGACGTAGTCGTTGCCGCCGCTGGCGAACGCGCTGCCCGGGCGTGGGTCGAGTCCTCGGATCAGGGCGATCACCTCGTCGAGCGCCGCGTCGTCCAGGCCGAGGCGGCGCTTGAGCAGGCGTCGATCATCGCCGGCCAGGGCCTCGAGGAACTGACGGGCCAGGCGCCGGGCCTGCGGCAGTCGAGGTGTTTCCTGGGGCAGGGCGGCGAGCTGCAGCATCAGGCATTCCCGCAGGTCGCGGGCGAAGACGCCGGTGGGCTCGAACTGCTGCACCTGCAGCAACACGGCTTCGACCTCGCGGCTGGAGAGCCCTTCCAGGCCCTGGGCGCGCAGGCCATCGCGGATCGCGTCCAGCGGCTGGTCCAGGTAGCCATCCTCGTTGACCGCGTCGATCAGGCTCTCGGCGATACGCGAGGAGCGCTCATCCAGGCCGCTCATGGCCAGTTGCCAGGCCAGGTGCCCCTGCAGGCTTTGGCCCGCTGCCTGACGCTCGAAGTCGGGGGCCTCGCCGCTGCCCGTGCCGCTCAGACTGCCCAATCCGGCATCCTGATAGGTATCGGACCAGTCGCTGTCGACGGTCAGATCCTCGGGAATCTCGCTGGCCCAGTCATCTTCGGGCGCCTCGCCGACGGCCAGTTCGCCGAAGTCCTCGTCGAGCTCCAGCATGGGGTTGGATTCCAGGGCCTGCTGGACCTCCTGACGCAGGTCGAGAGTGGAAAGCTGCAACAGGGCGATGGCCTGCTGCAATTGGGGCGTCATGGTCAGCTGGGTGCCGAGCCGAAGTTGGAGGGAAGCCTTCATGGCCATAGGAAAAGAGAACCGCTCAACGTGCGAGAAACCTCCACCCTAGTGCGTTGCATCACGGCATGCAAGTCTTCGATAAAGCAATTATCATGCCATCGGCAAATTTCGTGCCTTGGTGATAAAGTGTTCATTATATCAGCTTGTTGTGGTGACATGGCGCTGAGGGGCGGCAAGCCGTGGGCTCAGAGGCGGAAGTCTTGGCCTAGGTAGACGTCGCGCACTCGCTGGTTGGCGAGGATCGCCTCGGCGTCGCCTTCGGCGATGATCTGGCCGTCGCCGACAATGTAGGCGCCGTCGCAGATGTCGAGGGTCTCGCGGACGTTGTGGTCGGTGATCAGTACACCGATGCCGCGTGTCTTGAGCTGGCGGATGATGCCCTTGATCTCGCCGACGGAAATCGGATCCACGCCAGCGAAGGGTTCGTCAAGCAGGATGAAGTCAGGCTCGGTGGCCAGAGCGCGTGCGATTTCCACCCGTCGGCGCTCACCCCCGGACAGGCTCATGCCGATGTTGTGGCGGATGTGGGTGATGTGGAAGTCTTCCAGCAGCGATTCCAGGCGGTCGCGACGGCCGGCGCGGTCGAGATCCTTGCGGGTCTCGAGAATGGCCATGATGTTGTCGGCCACGCTGAGCTTGCGGAAGATCGAGGCTTCCTGGGGCAGATAACCGATACCGGCGTGGGCGCGCTCGTGCATGGCGGCATCGGATAAGTCGAGATCGTCGATGGCGACCTGGCCGGCATCGGCACGCACCAGGCCCACGATCATGTAGAAGGAGGTAGTCTTGCCGGCCCCGTTGGGGCCCAGCAGGCCGGTGATGTGGCCCTGGCCGATCTCCAGGCTGATGTCATGGACCACGCGTCGGCGTTTGTAGCTCTTGGCCAGGTGGCGGGCGTGGAGCGTCTTCATTGGGAATCCTGCTGCTCGGGTTCCAGGGTCATGCGTACTCGCTGGTTGCCTTCGACGCCTTCCGCGGAGGAACGCGCCTGGACCACGCGGCGATCGAGAAAGTACTCCAGGTAGCCGCCATCGAAGGTGTCACCGCCCCGGTGCAGTTCGGCCTGGTCGATGAGTTCCATGCGGCGTTCGGCCACGTGGTAGACGATGCGCTGCCCCCAGCCGCGTACCACTGATTCGTCGGGAGCGGGCTGCTGTTCGATATAGGCGCGATCGCCGGTGGCGATGGCCTGGCTCAGCTCGCCGGCGTCGTTGCGGCGGATTTCCACTCGTGAGCCGGTCAGGCGCATGCTGCCCTGCTGAATGTTCACGTTGCCCTGGTAGACGGCGGTGCCGGCACGGTCATCGAGGTCCAGGCGGTCGGCCTCGACCTGGATCGGGGCGCTGGCGTCTCCCTCCAGTGCCTGTGCCTGGGAGACGGCGAGGCTCAGGATGACCAGTGACAGGCCCAGCAGAAAGGGGGAGGTGGTTCGCGTCATGGCTCGGGGTCCTCATCGGTTGCCGGCGGGTGATGACCGCGAACATTGTCGGTCAGTCGCGCACGATTGTCATGAATCCAGGCGTCGAAATGCTCGCCCCGCATGGATTGGGGAGGCTGGCTAAGCGTGGCGGGCGTCTCGCTCCAGGCATGGCCGGTGTCGGCATCGTAGTGCAGCCTCTGAGTGGTCAGGCGCCAGCGTTCCGCGGGGGCCTCGAGGCGGACATCGCCGCTGAGCCTCAGGGGATTGCCACCGGCTTCCAGCCGGCCTTGCTCGGCGCGGGCGGTCCAGAGCCGGCCATCATCGGCGTGGAGCCTGACCTCGGGGTTTTCCAGGCGCGTGACATCGTCGATGGGGGTGTGCACGAGGCGCGGGGTGACGAGCCGCTGGTGGGGGGTGCCTTCGGCATCGAAGCGTGTGGCTTCGACGTCTTCCAGGTAGTAGTCCGGCTCGCCGGCGGCGTCCCGGGGCACCGGCCCGGGCGAGTCGTCGTCGCGAGAATCGAGCAGGGCCAGCCCGCCGCCGAGGGCCAGCAGCAGCAGGAAGAGCCAGGTACGAAAACCGGGGCGGGGCAGTCGCATGGGATTAGGCCCGATCATTCAGATAGGCGTCGAGCATGGCATCCCATTGCCCTTGGGCCTGGAGCAGGGCATCGCAGATCTCGCGCACCGCGCCGTGTCCGCCAGGGCGCTCGGTGACCCAGTCGGCGTGCTGGCGGATGTAGCTTGGCGCGCCGGGGACGCTGATGCCGACGCCGGCCTGGAAGATGGGGGCCAGGTCGGGCATGTCGTCACCGCAGTAGGCGACCTGGTCGAGGGTGATGTCGAGCTGCTCGCAGAGCTGGTGCAATACGGGAAGCTTGCGCGCGATCCCTTGATGAAGATGGGAGATGCCGAGTGCGGCGGCGCGGCGACTGACCATCGGCGAGTCGCGCCCCGTGATCAGCGCGACCTCGATGCCGGCGTTGCGTATCAGTTTGATGCCGTGGCCATCCAGGGTGTGGAAGGCCTTGATTTCGTTGCCGTCAGCGTGAAAGTAGAGCCGTCCGTCGCTGAGCACGCCGTCCACATCCAGTGCCAGCAGGCGTACTCGCCGCA
The DNA here is from genome assembly GCF_001662305.1 of Halomonas caseinilytica. Lineage (GTDB taxonomy): Bacteria > Pseudomonadota > Gammaproteobacteria > Pseudomonadales > Halomonadaceae > Halomonas > Halomonas caseinilytica. Next base: position 217,172 of record NZ_BDEP01000013.1, on the reverse strand, counting down.
AGCGGTCGAGCAGGTGGGGGGCGAGCGAAGGGGATTCGTGACGCATGACAACTCCTTGGGGTCAGATCACGCCGCTGGCGAGCAGGTCGTGCATGTGCAGGGCGCCGACGGGGTGGCCGTCGTCATCCACCACGGCCAGGGCGGTGATGCGATTGTCTTCCATGAGGCGCACGGCTTCGGCGGCCAGGGTGTCGGGCGAGGTGCGCTTGCCCGGCACGGTCATGACGTCGTCGACCTTGAGTCCGCTCAGGTCGGCATGCTGGTCGAGGGTGCGTCGCAGGTCGCCGTCGGTGTAGACGCCGACCAGCCGGTCGTCGGGGTCGACGACGCAGGTGAAGCCCAGTCCCTGGCGGGTGATTTCCAGCAGGGCATCGCGCAGCGGGCTGCCGGAAGCCACCCTGGGCAGGCGGGAGCCCTGGTGCATGAGATCGGAGACGCGCAGCAGCAGTCGCTTGCCCAGGCTGCCGCCAGGGTGCGAGAGGGCGAAGTCCTCGGCGGTGAAGCCTCGTGATTCGAGCAGTGCCACGGCCAGGGCATCGCCCAGCGCCAGGGCGGCGGTGGTCGAGGACGTGGGAGCAAGATCGAGCGGACAGGCCTCGCGTTCGACGCCGGCGTAGAGATGGGCGTCGGCGTGACGCCCCAGGGTGGAGGCAGGGCGCCCCGTCATGCTGATCAAGGGGGTGCCCAGCCGCTTGAGCAGTGGCAGCAGGGCGGTGACTTCGGCAGTCTCTCCCGAGTGTGATAGTGCCAGGACCACGTCACCCGGCGTGATCATGCCCAGATCGCCGTGGCTGGCTTCGCCGGGATGCACGAAGAAGGCTGGAGTGCCGGTGCTGGCCAGGGTGGCGGCGATCTTGCCGCCGATATGTCCGGACTTGCCCATGCCGGTGACCACGACCCGGCCCGGGCAGGCCAGGATGAGCTCGCAGGCACGCTCGAAGTCATCGTCGAGGTGTTCGATCAAGGCGCCGATGGCCTGCTGTTCCAGTGTCAGGGTGCGGATGGCGCTGGCACGCAACTGGGCGGAGGGAGAGGTAGCGTCAGTCATAGAAGAGATTGTTGCCCGTCATGGGGTTTCACTCAAGGGTCAGGCGCCGGCGGTGGCCTGGCCGCTACTCAGCCAGATCAGGTAGGCGGTGTAGGACAATGCCAGCAGGGCACCCGGCAGGCGCTTGATGTGTCCGTGTCGCTGCCACAGCAGCAGCATGCCCAGCGCCAGGGTCAGCAGCAGCATCACCGGGTAGTCGCGGCCGGCGGCGGCAGGATCGGTGGCCCCCGGATGCATCAGCGCCGGCACGGGGAGCACGGCGAGCATGTTGAATAGATTCGAGCCGATGACATTGCCGATGGCCAGATCGTGGTGGCGCTTCAGGGCGCTGGCCACGCAGGCGGCGAGTTCGGGCAGGCTGGTGCCGATGGCGACGATGGTCAGGCCGATCACGAGCTCGCTGACGCCGAAGTCACGGGCCAGTTCGCTGGCTCCCCAGACGAGGGCGCGTGAGCTTGCCACCATCACGATCAGGGTCAGGGTGAGCCAGAACAGGGCGCGCAGCAGGGGCATGTCGGGGATGTCGGCGTCGGCATCCGCCACGCCTGGCGTGTCGGCGCGAAACAGCCACCAGAGGCTGAAGATCAGCATGAGAACCAGCAACAGGCCATCGGGGCGATCGAGCTGGCTGTTGGCCAGGGCATAACCGGCCAGTCCCGTGGCGCCAAGCAGCAGCGGCAACTCCTTGCGCACGATGGAAAAGCGTACGGGGATCGGCACGACCATGGCGGTAACGCCCAGCACCAGACCGATATTGGCGATGTTCGAGCCCAGGGCGTTGCCGGTAGCGAGGTTGGGCGCGCCGTCCAGCGAGGCCATGATGGAGACGACGATCTCGGGCGCCGAGGTGCCGATGGAGACGATGGTCATGCCGACCAGCATGGTGCTCATGCCGGCACGACAGGCCGTGGCGGCGGCGGCGCCGACGAAGCGGTCGGCACTCCATAGCAGGCCGACGAGACCGAGCAGCACGAGAAGGACGGGAATCAGCATGGGTAGCGGGAAATCCGTGGCGGAAAGGTGGCCTATTGAACATGCTGCGTCATGCCGGTGCAAGCCGGTGGCTGCTGTGCTGGCGCGTCGAGTTCCAGTTAGGATACGATGTTCGATAATCCTGGTTGAGAAGGCGAACGGATGACCGACTCCCCTTTCGTTGAAGTGGAAGGCCTGCATTATTCCCGCGGCGAGACGTCGATCTTCCGTGGCGTCGACATGGCGATACCGCGCGGGCGGATCACTGCCATCATGGGCCCCAGCGGTACCGGCAAGACGACCCTGCTCAAGCTGATCGGGGGGCAGCTCACACCGGATGCCGGGCGGGTGCGCATTGCCGGCGAGGATGTGCATGCCTTGTCGCGCAAGGCATTGTTCAGGCTGCGACGGCGCATGGGTATGCTGTTCCAGAGCGGTGCCCTGTTCTCGGATCTCGACGTGTACGAGAACGTGGCCTTTCCGCTGCGCGTGCACACTGACCTGCCCGAATCGATGATTCGTGATCTGGTCCTGTTGAAGTTGCAGGCGGTTGGGCTGCGTGGCGCGCGCCAGTTGATGCCCGCCGAGCTGTCCGGTGGCATGGCGCGCCGGGTGGCACTTGCGCGCGCCATTGCCCTGGACCCGGAGCTGATCCTCTATGATGAGCCCTTCGTCGGTCAGGACCCGATCTCCATGGGGGTGCTGGTGCAGTTGATCCGTCGGCTCAACGATGCCCTCGGCTTGACCGCGGTAGTGGTTTCCCACGACATCAAGGAGACACTGTCCATCGCCGACTATGTCTATGTGATCGCCGACGGTCAGGTCATGGCCCGGGGAGCGCCGGCCGACCTCGACGTGGATCGCGACCCCAGGGTACGGCAGTTCGTCCATGGCGAGCCCGATGGGCCGGTGCCGTTCCATTATCCGGCTCGAGACTTCTATGCCGATCTGCTAGGTGCGGGAGGGCCGAAATGATCGACCACATCGTGCGACTGGGACGTTGGGGGTGCGAGACCCTGGAGCGTCTCGGGGATGCGGGGATCTTCCTGGCCCAGTCGATGTTCGGCGTGCCCTCCGCCGAGGGCGTTCGGTTATGGCTGCGCCAGATGCACTTCGTGGGTGTGATGTCGCTGGCCATCGTGCTGGTGTCGGGCCTTTTCATCGGCATGGTGCTGGCGCTCCAGGGATATACCATCCTGGTCGACTTCGGTGCTGAGGATGCCCTGGGCCAGATGGTGGCCCTGTCATTGCTGCGCGAGCTGGCGCCGGTGGTCGCGGCCTTGCTGTTCGCCGGCCGGGCCGGATCGGCGCTGACCGCCGAGATCGGCTTGATGAAGGCCACCGAACAGCTGACCAGCATGGAGATGATCGGTGTCGATCCGTTGCGTCGCGTGGTGGCGCCGCGGCTCTGGGCCGGCTTCGTTGCCCTGCCCCTGTTGACCATCGGCTTCGGGGTGGTCGGCGTATGGGGCGGCCAGCTGGTGGGCGTGCAATGGCTCGGCGTCTTTGAAGGGTCTTACTGGGGCAACATGCAGGCCAGCGTCGATTTCGTCGCGGATGTGGGTAATGGCCTGCTCAAGAGTCTGGTCTTTGCCCTGGTAGTGACCTGGATCGCGGTGTATCAGGGCTATGCCCTGGTGCCGACCTCGGAGGGGATTTCCCGGGCCACGACGCGTACGGTGGTATATGCGTCCCTGGCGGTGCTCGGTCTGGATTTCGTGCTGACCGCTGTAATGTTCGGAGGGCTGTCCTGATGTTCGGAGACACGCAATGAAGCGTAGCAAGGTGATGGAGTTGGGAGTCGGGCTGTTCATGCTGGCCGGCATCCTCGGGCTGGTATTCCTGGGGTTGAGGGTCAGCGGTCTCAGTCTCGAGCGTCCCGCAAGCAGCTTCGAGCTGGAAGCCAACTTCGCCAACATCGGTGGCTTGAAGCCTCGCGCTCGGGTCACGATGGCCGGTGTCACGGTGGGGCGGGTGCAGAGCATCGAGCTGGATACCGACTGGTACGATGCCCATGTGGTCATGGAACTCGACGGCAGCCTCGAGGACACACTCCCCGAGGATACGACGGCCGCGATCCTGACTTCAGGGCTTCTCGGCGAGCAATACATCGGACTCTCGGTGGGCGGCGCTCCCGAGACTCTGGGGGATGGTGACCGCATTCGCGATACCCAGTCCGCCCTGGTGCTGGAGGAGCTCATCCAGCAATTCGTGTCCAACATGGCCAAGGAGTGACGATGATGAAACCGGTTTTTTCGTTGGTTCGGCTGCACGCCACCCTGATGCTTCTCATCCTGCTGGTGGCATCGCTGCCGGCCCAGGCGCAGGATGCCGAGCATCCCGAGGCGCTGATACGCGACAGCATCGAGGCGCTGATGTCCCAGATCGAGGGGCGCAGGGACTACTTCGCCCAGCATCCCGATGAGCTCGAGGCCGTCGTCGAGGACAATCTGGCCGATGTGGCCGATTTCCGCTATATCGGCGCCAGCGTGATGGGGCGCTATTTCGGCAATGCAACGCCCCAGCAGCGTTCGCGCTTCGTCGAGACCTTCCGCCAGTCCCTGATCGATACCTATGCCAAGGGCCTGGTCACCTTCGACTACCGCGAGATCCGCGTACCGGAGGCACAGCAGGCTTCGCGCTACGATGATCAGGCCAGCGTGTCCATGGAGGTCGTCGGGGTCGATGGCACCGTCTATCCGGTCAGTTACACGATGCGTCTCGACGATGGTCAGTGGAAGGTCGTCAACGTGATCGTCAATGGCATCAACCTCGGCCTGACCTTCCGCAATCAGTTCGATCAGGCCATGCGAGATCACAATCGTGACTATGACGCGGTGATCAATGGCTGGTCGCCACAGCTCGACGTGGAAGATCTGGAGGAGGGTGAGTGAGCGTTCTGCTCGAGGATGGGGCCAATCGCCTCGAGGCGGCCGACGACACCTTGACAGTGGTCGGCAGCGTCGACTTCGAGGGAGCTGCGGCCCTGGCCGAGGCCGGCCGTCACTGGCTCGAGGGCCGGGGGCACGGCGAGCGGGTGGCCTTCGATCTGCAGGGCGTCGACCGTGTCAGCAGTGCCGCCATCAGCGTGCTGCTCGAGTGGTTGCGCCAGGCACGCCAGGCGAGTGTCGAGGTGGTCGATGTGCGGCTTTCGGCTCCCCTGGCGAGCCTGACCGAGGTCGCCGAACTGGATAGCTTGCTGCCGGCGGCCTCGCCGGCCGCGGCCAGCGTCTGAGCCTTTCTCGCCTGGCATCGCCAAGCGCCACGCTTTTCTTTACCATGTCGGGTCTGCCAGCGCTGCCACTGAGTGGCGCATTCACCGACGATACAGACGAGCGAGGATTCGATGCATCCCAGTGACGTCAAGGCGCTGCTCGAGAGCCGACTCGACGGCTGCGAATTTCATATCCAGGGCGAGGGCTGCGATTTTCAGGTGGTCGCCGTGGGCGAGGTCTTCGAAGGGCTGTCGCGTGTCAAGCGTCAGCAATTGATCTATGGCGCCTTGTCGGAGGAGATCGCCTCCGGTGCGCTGCATGCGATCACCATCCGCACCTACACTCCGCAACAGTGGCAAGATGCCGCCGAGAACAAGGGGGCCTGAGGGTCGACCCAATCATGGACAAGCTGATCATTACCGGTAACGGCCCCGTCGATGGCGAGGTCTGGGCGAGCGGTGCCAAGAATGCCGCCTTGCCGATACTCTGTGCGACCCTGCTGGCCGAGGAACCGGTGACCATCGGTAACCTGCCGCACCTGCAGGATATCACCACGACCCTGGAACTGCTCGGCCACATGGGCGTGCAGCCGGTAATGGGCGAGCGCATGAGCATCCAGCTCGATGGTTCCCAGGTGCACGACTGTCACGCGCCTTACGAGCTGGTCAAGAAGATGCGTGCCTCCATTCTGGTGCTGGGGCCCTTGCTGGCGCATTTCGGTAAGGCCGATGTGTCGCTGCCCGGTGGTTGTGCCATCGGGTCGCGGCCAGTCGACCTGCACATCCGGGGCCTGGAGGCCATGGGCGCCGACATTCGGGTCGAAGGCGGCTACATCCGCGCCCGGGTCGATGGACGCCTGAAGGGGGCGACCATCTTCTTCGATACCGTGACGGTCACCGGTACCGAAAACCTGCTGATGGCCGCCACGCTGGCCGAGGGCACCACGGTGCTCGAGAATGCCGCTCGCGAGCCCGAAGTGGTCGACCTGGCCGAATGCCTGATCAAGATGGGGGCCGACATCCGCGGGCATGGTTCCGACACCATCGTCATCGAGGGTGTTGAGTGCCTGCATGGAGCGGCCCACGATGTCATGCCCGACCGCATCGAAACGGGGACCTTCCTGGTTGCGGCGGCGCTGTCACGGGGGCGGGTCCGGGTGCGCAACACCCGTGCCGATCTCCTCGAGGCGGTGCTGGCCAAGCTGGAAGAAGCCGGTGCCGAGATCACTTCCGGAGACGGCTGGATCGCGCTGGACATGCATGGCCAGCGCCCCAGGGCGGTCAGCGTGCGCACCGCACCCTATCCGGCCTTTCCTACCGACATGCAGGCCCAGTTCGTGGCCTTGAATGCGGTGGCCGAGGGGACCGCGCGTGTCGTCGAGACGATCTTCGAGAATCGTTTCATGCATGTCCAGGAACTCAACCGGATGGGGGCCGACATTGCCCTGGAGGGCAATACCGCCGTGATCACCGGTGTCGAGAGCCTGTCTGGCGCCCCGGTGATGGCGACCGACCTGCGCGCTTCGGCCTCGCTGGTCGTGGCAGCGATGATGGCGGTGGGCGAGACCCTGGTGGATCGTATCTATCATATCGACCGCGGCTACGAGTGCATCGAGGAGAAACTGCAACTGCTGGGGGCGAAGATTCGACGCGTGCCGGGCTAGGCATTGCCTGGCCACTGCCTAGGCTCGTCGACTTTTCAGACAGCGCCCAAGCCGACAACGGGCAATACCATGAACAAGCAACTGATTCTGGCCCTTTCCAAGGGCCGTATTCTCGACGAGACGCTGCCGCTACTGGCCGATGCCGGCATTGTGCCGGCCGAGGAACTGTCGGCCAGTCGCAAGCTGTTATTCGACACCAACTTGCCGGACGTCAAGCTGGTGGTGATTCGTGCCACCGATGTGCCGACCTATGTACAGCTCGGGGCCGCCGATGTCGGCGTGGCCGGCAAGGATGTGTTGCTGGAGCATGGCGCCGAAGGACTCTACGAGCCGCTGGACCTGGAGATCGCCCACTGCAAGCTGATGACGGCCGGTGTCACGGGGGCCGAACCGCAACGGGCCCGGCGCCGGGTGGCGACCAAGTTTACCGAGGTGGCTCGCCGCTATTATGCGGAGCAGGGCATCCAGGCCGAGGTCATCAAGCTGTACGGTGCCATGGAACTGGCGCCGTTGATGAATCTGGCCGACGAGATCGTCGATATCGTCGATACCGGCAATACCCTGCGTGCCAACGGCATGGAGCCTCGCGAGTTGATCGCGCCGATCAGTACACGGCTGGTGGTCAACAAGGCGGCCATGACGATGAAGCACGATCGTATCAAGCCACTGGTGCGGCGTCTCCAGGAGGCGGTTGCGCGTCGCCGTGAGCAGGCATCCGCCTGAGCCCTATCTGTCTCAACCGTTGCAAAAGGACGGAACCGTCATGAGCGAATCTCCTGCAGGTGGCCTGGACATTGCGCGTCTGACCACCAAGGATGCCGATTTCGAGGCGCGCCTCGATGCCTTGCTGGCCTGGGAAGGTGTTTCCGATACCGAGGTGCAGCAGCGCGTCGATGAGATCCTGGCGGCGGTGAAGCGGCGTGGCGATGCCGCCCTGGTGGAATACAGCAATCGCTTCGATCGCCTGGCCGTCGAGAGCATGGCGGAATTGACCCTGGGGGCCGATCGGCTTCGCCAGGCCTATGACAATCTGCCTTCGATACAGCAACAGGCCCTGGCCGATGCGGCCGAACGGATCCGCCGTTACCACGAGCGCCAGAAGCCGCAGTCCTGGCAGTATACCGAGGAGGACGGCACCGTGCTGGGGCAGCAGGTGACGCCGCTGGATCGGGCCGGCATCTACGTGCCCGGCGGCAAGGCGGCCTATCCCTCCTCCGTGCTGATGAACGCCCTGCCGGCGCATGTGGCCGGCGTCGGCGAGATCGTCATGGTGGTGCCGACGCCAGACGGCGTGCTCAACGACCTGGTACTGGCCGCCGCCCATCTCGCCGGTGTCGATCATGTGTTCACCATCGGTGGCGCCCAGGCGGTGGCGGCTCTGGCCTACGGCACCGAGAGCGTGCCGCGGGTGGACAAGATCGTCGGCCCCGGCAATATCTACGTGGCGACCGCCAAGCGGGCGGTGTTCGGGCAGGTTGGCATCGACATGATCGCCGGCCCCTCGGAGATCCTGGTGGTGTCCGATGGCGAGACCGATCCCGACTGGCTGGCCATGGATCTCTTCTCCCAGGCCGAACACGATGAAGATGCCCAGGCGATCCTGGTGAGTTGGGACGAAGCGCACCTGGATACGGTGGCCGAGGCCATGGCACGCCAGTTGCCGACCCTGGAGCGCGAGGAGATCGTGCGTGCGTCGCTGGCCGCCCGTGGGGCCCTGATCCAGTGCCGCGATCGCAACGAGGCGTTGGAACTGATCAATCGCATCGCGCCCGAGCATCTCGAGCTCTCGGTGAGCACGCCCGAGACCTGGTTGCCCGAGGTGCGGCATGCCGGCGCCATCTTCATGGGTCGGCATACCGCCGAGGCACTCGGAGATTATTGTGCCGGGCCGAACCATGTCCTGCCGACATCCGGCACGGCGCGATTTTCGTCACCCCTGGGGGTCTACGACTTCCAGAAGCGCTCCTCCTTGATTCACTGCTCGGCGAAGGGAGCGTCCAGCCTGGGGCCGACCGCCTCGGTGCTGGCGCGAGGCGAGTCGTTGACGGCTCATGCGCGCAGTGCCGAGTACCGCATTCGCGACTGACCCTTGGCGACTGGCCCTTCGCGACAGGCATCGGGTCTAGGCCGGTCTTGGCGAGATGCATCGGCAAGCAAGAGTGCAAGTACACCTCCGCTGACTGCCTTGACGCCCCGCTCTGCGGGGCGTCTTTCATGGGGCGTCTTGTGACGCGGAAGGCGCCTGGGAAGCCGATGTGTCCTGAGGTTCGGACGGGAAGGGGCGGCTCGGTGTGGGGCGTTCTCCGACCTCGATGTCGACCTCCAGGGTCTCGCCGCCACGCACGATCGTGACCGGCAGTTCGGTGCCTGGCGTCACTGCCGCGATATCGCCCATGGTCTGGCGGGGATCGACGATCGGTTCGCCATCGACTTCGAGCAGCACATCGCCGGGCTGCAGCCCGGCCGCGGCGGCCGGACCGTTCGGCACGACGCCGGCGATCACCACGCCGCTGGGAGCCTCGAGACCGAAGGAGGCGGCCAGTTCTGTGTTGAGTTCCTGGGCCTCTATTCCCAGCCAGCCACGGACCACGCGTCCTCTGGTGACCAGTTCGTCGAGGATGTTGCGTGCCAGGTTGGCGGGAATGGCGAAGCCGATGCCCTGAGAGCCGCCCGAGCGCGAGAAGATGGCGGTATTGATGCCGACCAGGGCGCCTTCGGGGTTGATCAGGGCGCCCCCCGAGTTGCCTGGGTTGATGGCGGCGTCGGTCTGGATGAAGTCCTCGTAGGCGCTGAGTCCCAGGTGGCTGCGTCCGGTCGCGCTGATGATTCCCATGGTGACGGTCTGTCCGACGCCGAAGGGATTGCCGATGGCCAGCGACACGTCTCCCACGGCGACTTCCTGTGAGTCGGTGAGCTCGATCACCGGAGGGTCTTCCAGGTCGATGCGCAGTACCGCCAGGTCGCTCTCCGGATCGGTGCCCACCACCTCGGCGAGGGTCTCGCGGCCGTCGCGCAATGCCACCCGAATCTGGTCGGCGCCGTTGATCACATGGTGGTTGGTGAGCACATAGCCTTCTTCGCTGACGATGACGCCGGAGCCGAGGCTCGAGAGCATGCGTTGGCGGCTTGGGGCATTGTCACCGAAAAACTGGCGGAAGAACGGATCCGACATCAAGGGGTGCGAGTCGCGTTCGACCACCCGTGACGAGTAGATGTTGACCACGGCGGGTGCGGCACGCTCCACCGCCTCGGCGTAGCTCACCGGCCCTTGGTCGCGCGACATCGGAGCTGCCTGGCGGATGTCAGGAGCCGAGCGATCGGTACTGGCCGGCGTGCTGCCATCCTGGCGTGCCTGGATGAGCGTGCCGGAACCGCCATCGCTATCCTGGCGCCCCAGTAGCTGCGGAAAGGCATTGAGCAGCACGGTGGCCGCCAGTACACCGATCAGGACAGGCCAGAGGTAGGGGAGGGCGCGTCGCATGCGGTGAGGTTCCTTCTGCGTGGTCGCGGGGGGAGTAGGCACTCGTTACAATGTGGCGATTGTAACATTTCATCCCGCACCACGCCCGGAGGGGTCATGACGACATGCGACGAACTGGTGGCGGCCTGCGATCAGCTGCTGGCCCCTGCACGTTTCAAGGATTACACCGTCAACGGCCTGCAGGTGGGCGGCCGTGAGCGCATCCAGCGGGTCATGAGTGGGGTCACGGCCTGCCAGGCGCTGCTCGACGAGGCGGTCGCCTGGCAGGCTGATCTGGTGCTGGTGCATCACGGCTATTTCTGGAAGAACGAGCCGGTCAACATCGTCGGCATGAAGCGGCGGCGCTTGGCCACCTTGATGAACCACGATATCAACCTGCTTGCCTATCATCTGCCCTTGGATGCGCATGCCACGCTCGGCAACAACGCAACCCTGGCCGAGCGCCTGGGCTTTCGTGTCGAGGGATGCGTCGATGGCGTCCTTGGCGAAGGCCTCATCTGGCATGGTGCGCCCGACGAGCCCATGGCGCCGCGGCAACTGGCCGAGCATGTCGGCGAATGCCTGGCGCGCTCGCCGCTGCTGGTCGAGTCGCCGGTGGCAGGTGAGGTGCGGCGTGTCGCCTGGTGCACGGGCGGTGCCCAGGACATGATCATCCAGGCCGCTGAGGCCGGGGCCGATGCCTTCATTTCCGGCGAGATCTCGGAGCGTACCACCCATCTGGCGCGCGAGATGGGCATTCACTATCTGGCGGCGGGGCATCATGCCACCGAGCGCTACGGTGTTCAGGCGCTCGGCGCCTGGCTGGTCGAACGCTTTGGCGTCGAGCATCGCTTCGTGGATATCGACAACCCGGCTTGAACCTGAGAGGCGCACTCGCTGTGCCCCGGCGCTGGCGAGTGCGCCGCTTAATCAGTAGCGCGGTGGCTGGGCGGGAGTATCGTTGTCGGATTTCAGGCCAAAGTCCTCGGAGAGGGTGCCACGGTTGCCATCGGCGTAGTCGCGTGGGGCATTGACATCGTCGCTCGTCTCGTCGGCCTGTCGGAAGTCGGGCTTGCGTGGCTGCGAGGAACCGAGCTGGGCGGCACTGTCCTGCATTTCCTGTTGCAGGTTCTGCCCGTTGGCGAGCAGGGCGTCGAGCAACCCGTTCGCGCGGTCGAAATGTTCGCCCAGTCCAGTGCGTAGCTCGCTGAGTTCGCGGTCTCGCTCGGCGAGGCGCTGCCGTAGCTTCTGTGCGTTCCTGGCGCCACCGTTGAGCAGGTGATAGCCCAGGGCGCCGATACCCACGCCGGCCAGCAAGCAAGCGATGGCCAGTATCCAATTGATATTGCCTTGTTCCACGTCCTTCTCCCTGAGCTGTCGTTCGGCCTGGCGGCGGCTTCTCCCGATGAAACCGCACGGCGCCCCATTATAGAGCCTGGGTGAGCGCCGGGGTCAACGGCCCTCGGCGACGGTGCCAAGCCTGCCTGCGACGCGTATAATGCTCCTCTTTCGATGTCATGCCAGGATGGATCGCCAGGAATGTCCATGAGCGATAGCGACAGGACTCTCGACGCACCGCGAGCGGGCTCGCCACTGGCGCGTTACCGTGCCGATCTCGAGCGCGATGACTTTCAGTACGACCCGGCTCAGGAGCGGGCCGTCGAGCATCTGCAACGCCTTTACGATGAATTGCTGAAGACGCCGCGCTCTCGCCCCAGTGCCCCGGCATCCGCGGCCAAGGGGCTGAAGGCGCGCATGTCGGGCTGGTTCGGCAAGCGCGAGGCACCGGACGAGCCGGCCATGCCGGCGGTCTCGGGGCTCTATTTCTGGGGCGGTGTGGGGCGTGGCAAGACTTATCTGGTGGATGCCTTCTTCGAATCCCTGCCTTTTCCCGAAAAGATCCGCACCCACTTCCATCGCTTCATGCAGCGGGTGCACAGCGAACTCGAGCATTACAAGGGGCAGCGCAACCCCTTGACGCTGGTCGCCGACAAGTTCGCCGAGGAGGCACGGGTCATCTGCTTCGATGAGTTCTTCGTCAAGGACATCACCGATGCCATGATCCTGGCCAACCTGCTCGAGGCGTTGTTCGCCCGAGACGTGGTGCTGGTGGCGACGTCCAACATTGTGCCGGCCGATCTCTACAAGGATGGCTTGCAGCGAGCCCGCTTCCTGCCGGCCATCGATCTGCTCGAGCGCCACTGTGAGGTGGTCAACGTGGATTCCGGCATCGATTATCGGCTGCGTGCCCTGGAGCAGGCCGAGATCTTCCATTCGCCGCTGGACGAGGATGCCGAGAGCGAGCTGGAGCGCAGTTTCCGTTCGCTGGCCGGTAGCGAAGGGGAGCGGGACGTTGCCGTCGAGATCAATCATCGCGTGCTGCAGACGCGCCGGCTTCACGAGGACGTGGTGTGGTTCGAGTTCGCCGAGCTGTGCGACGGGCCTCGGAGCCAGAACGATTACATCGAGTTGGCGCGCGAGTATCACAGCGTGCTGGTGTCCAATGTCACCTGCATGGATGGCTCCACCGATGACAGGGCGCGGCGTTTCATCAACATGGTCGACGAGTTCTATGATCGTGGCGTCAAGCTGTTGATGTCCGCCGAGGCACCGGCGGAGCAGCTGTATCGCAACGGCAAGCTGGAATTCGAGTTCCAGCGTACCCTGTCGAGGCTTCAGGAAATGCAGTCCTACGATTACCTGGCGCTGCCGCACAAGCCCTGACCCGGCCCGGCGGAGCCGGGCCGGGAGCTTGAAGCTCGAAGAGCGCCGCTTCGCGGCTGGAAGCTTGAAGAGGGAAGTGAAAACCTTGACCCAGGCCGTAGGGGGCATGTTGCCTTCCAGCTTTGCGATTGCCATGGCTGTGGCGCGTCGTGTAGAATGCGCGCTCGCTCGAAAGTTGTCGCTCGGCCTGACGGGCGAGGCGGCAACCAAGAAAAATAGGGATGGTCCTTCACCGGCTCGCCGGTCGGACCCAACGCATCAATTTGGTGATTCACCCATGAAGACGTTCACTGCCAAACCGCAGTCCGTCGAACGCGACTGGTACGTCGTCGACGCTGCGGACAAGACGCTTGGTCGCCTGGCCACGGAAATCGCTCGCCGCCTGCGTGGCAAGCACAAGCCGGAATACACCCCGCATGTCGATACCGGCGATTACATCGTCGTGATCAATGCCGAGAAGGTGAAGGTCTCCGGCAACAAGGCCACGGCCAAGAACTACTATCGCCACACCGGTTATCCGGGTGGTCTGCGTTCCATGAATTTCGAACAGATGATCGATTACGCTCCTGAGCGGGTCATCGAGTTCGCGGTCAAGGGCATGCTCCCGAAGGGTCCGCTGGGTCGTGCCATGCATTCCAAGCTCAAGGTCTATGCCGGCACCGAGCATCCCCACGCCGCCCAGCAGCCGCAAGAACTGAACATCTGAGGGAGTCTTCGCCATGACACAGCAGTATTACGGCACCGGTCGCCGCAAGACCTCTACCGCCCGCGTGTTCCTGAAAGCGGGAACCGGCAAGATCACGGTCAACAATCGTGAGCTGAACGATTACTTCGGTCGTGTTACCGGCCACATGGTCGTGCGTCAGCCCCTCGAACTGACCGAGACTCTCGATCAGTTCGACGTCTACGTCACCGTCAAGGGCGGCGGTGGTTCGGCCCAGGCCGGCGCCATCCGCCACGGCATCACTCGTGCCCTGATGGAATACAACGAGGACTTCCGTCGTCCGCTGCGCGAGGCCGGTTACGTGACGCGTGACGCCCGCGAGGTCGAGCGCAAGAAGATCGGTCTGCGCAAGGCGCGTCGTCGCCCGCAGTTCTCCAAGCGTTAAATCACACGCTGGCCGATCTCGACGCCCGGGTCTTTCGACCCGGGCGTTTTTGTATGGGTATTGGGTATGACGTTTTGGTCGCGTGGAAAGCATTATCGTGCGAGGTAGCCGTTTTTCTTGCTATGTTAGCTATCTGCGAGATCCGTGATCGCGTGGCGTCCAGGCGGGACGAAGACAACAACAAGGAGACGCTGAGCTTTACGTCGCACGACATCGCGCAAGGCGCATGAGCACAGCATGCCAGCCCGTGGTCCAGCCGTGTCGTGGCTTGTCAGCGCTCTCCGAACGGATAAGCCGACGGAGAAACCAGTACATGGCAGACGATGGCGTGAACAAGGGACGACGCCGTTTCCTGGTGGCTGCGACCACCGTCATCGGAGCGGTGGGGGCGGTCAGCGTGGCGGTGCCCTTCCTGTCTTCCTGGCAGCCCAGTGCCAGGGCGAGGGCGGCGGGAGCCCCCGTCAAGGCAGACATTTCCAAGCTCGAGCCCGGCCAGCGCATGGTGGTCGAGTGGCGCGGCCGGCCCGTCTGGATTCTCGATCGCTCCACGGAAATGATCCAGCGGACGAAAGCGCTGAGCGCCGACCGATTGGCCGATCCCGATTCCAGCAAGCCACAGCAACCCGACTATGCGCAGGGGCCGCTACGTTCCATCCGGCCAGAGATCGGTGTGTTCATCGGCATCTGTACCCACCTTGGCTGCTCTCCGCTGTTCAGGCCCGAGCCCAATGCCGAAGGTGTGGGCGTCGATGACTGGCCTGGTGGCTTCTTTTGTCCGTGCCACGGTTCGCGCTTCGATCTGGCGGGGCGGGTGTTCCGCAACGTGCCCGCGCCGCTCAACCTCGAGGTTCCCCCTTATTACTTCGAGAGTGATGCGGTGATCGTTGTCGGTGCCAGTGAAGACGAGGAGGCTGCCTGATGGGAAATCCCAACAAGCCCAAGGCGCAGCGCGGCGTGATGCGTTGGGTCGATGAACGCTTCCCGGCCACGCAGCTGTGGCAGGATCACGTGTCTCGTTATTACGCTCCGAGGAATTTCAATTTCTGGTACTTCTTCGGTTCGCTGGCCCTGCTGGTGCTAGTCAACCAGATCCTCACCGGTATCTGGCTGACGATGAGCTACACCCCGACGGCGGAAGATGCGTTCGCCTCCGTCGAGTACATCATGCGTGACGTGGAGTGGGGGTGGTTGATCCGCTACTTGCACACCACCGGTGCGTCGGCGTTCTTCGTGGTGATCTATCTGCACATGTTCCGCGGCCTGCTGTATGGCTCCTACAAGGCGCCTAGGGAGCTGGTCTGGGTCTTCGGCATGGCCATCTATCTGGCGCTCATGGCCGAGGCCTTCATGGGGTATCTGTTGCCCTGGGGACAGATGTCTTACTGGGGAGCCCAGGTGATCACCTCGCTGTTTTCCGCCATTCCCGCCATCGGCCCGGGGCTCGCCGAATGGATTCGTGGCGACTACCTGGTCACGGGCATCACCCTGAACCGTTTCTTCGCCCTGCATGTGGTGGCCCTGCCGATCGTGATTCTGGCGCTGGTGGTGCTGCATATCGTGGCGTTGCACGAGGTCGGGTCCAACAATCCCGACGGCATCGAGATCAAGGACAAGACCGACGCCGATGGCAAACCGCTGGATGGCATTCCCTTCCACCCGTATTACACGGTCAAGGACCTGGTCGGCGTGGCCGTGTTCCTGTTCGTGTTCTGCGTGGTCGTCTTCTATTTCCCCGAAGGGGGCGGTTATTTCATCGAGAAGCCCAACTTCGAGCCGGCCGACCCCTTGCAGACACCGGATCATATCGCGCCGGTGTGGTACTTCACGCCCTTCTACGCGATCCTGCGTGGCGTCACCTTCTCGATATTCGGGCTGGAGGCCAAGTTCCTTGGTGTCGTTTGCATGGGGCTGGCGATCGGGTTGCTGTTCGTGCTGCCCTGGCTGGATCGCAGTCCGGTGCGCTCGATGCGCTACAAGGGGTGGATCTCCCGTGTGATGCTGGGGCTGTTCGTGGTCTGTTTCAGCGTGCTCGGCGTGCTCGGTGTGCTGCCGTCCACGGAAACGCGCACGACAATCGCTCAGGTGTGCACGCTGGGGTATTTCGCCTACTTCCTGCTGATGCCGTTCTACACCCGTCTGGAAAAGACCAGGCCCGTGCCGGAAAGGGTGACCGACTGATGAGAAAATCACTGTTTGCACTGTGCCTTGCCTTGTTGCCGGTAACCGGTCTCGCTGCCGGCGGCGGTGATGCCCATCTGCGGGACATGACGCCGGACCTGCACGACAAGGCGTCGTTGCAGAATGGCATGAAGCTCTTCGTCAACTACTGCATGGGCTGTCACTCCCTGGAGCATCAGCGCTTCTCACGGGCTGCCGAGGATCTGGAGATTCCCCGGGAGTTGGTCGAGGAGCACCTGATCTTCGCCGATGACCATGCCTTCAATGACCAGATGAGCAATGCCATGAACAGCGAGGAGGGCGCGGCCTGGTTCGGCGCAGCACCGCCGGATTTGACCCTGGTGACCCGGTTGCGTGGTGTCGATTGGGTCTATTCCTATCTTCTCGGCTTCTATCGTGATCCGCAGCGCCCCACGGGCGTGAACAATACCGTGTTCCCGCTGGTGGCCATGCCCAACGTGCTGGAGCCACTCCAGGGCGTGCAGCGGCAGGTGTGCAGCGACGCGGAGCATGAAGGAGGCTCGGAGTGCCATCTCGAGCTCGTCCGCGAGGGCTCCATGTCGCCTGACGAGTTCGAGCGTGCCATGTTCGATCTGACCAACTTCCTGGCTTATGTCGGCGAGCCATCCCGGCTGAAGGCCGAGGCGTTGGCTCCCAAGGTTCTGATCTTCCTCTTCGTCTTTGCCATCGTGGCCTATCTGCTCAAGCGTGAGTACTGGCGCGACGTTCACTGAGTCGTTTCGATTCGTCGATGTGGCATGTCACGACGCCCCCGACCGGGGTGCGTCGTGTTATCATTCCGGCACGAACTGATGCGAGGATTGTTTCATGGGTGTAGTGGCCAAGCGGTCATCGATGATCTTCTATTCCGGGGGCGATGATCATTACAGTCATCGCGTGCGTATTGTGCTCGCCGAGAAGGGTGTGGCTGTTGATATCGTCGAGGTAACCGAGGATAAGCATCCCGAGGAGCTCGCCGATCTCAATCCGTACAACAGTGTCCCCACGCTGCTCGACCGCGATCTGGTGCTCTACGAATCCAAGGTGATGATGGAGTATCTGGACGAACGCTTCCCGCATCCGCCCTTGTTGCCGGTCTATCCGGTGGCCCGTGCCCAGAGTCGATTGTGGATGCACCGCATCGAACGCGAGTGGTGCCCGCTGGTCGAACAGATTCGGAACGGGTCGAAGAAGGAGGCCGACAAGGCGCGCAAGGAGCTGCGCGAGAGTCTGGTCGGGATTTCGCCGATCTTCGAAGACATGCCGTTCTTCATGAGCGAGGAGTTCACCCTCGTCGATTGTTGCCTGGCACCGATCCTGTGGCGCCTGCCGTCGCTGGGCATCGAATTGCCCGAAAAACAGGTTCAGCCGCTTATGGGGTACATGGAGCGCGTCTTCGAACGCGAAGGCTTCAAGACTGCGCTGAGTGAAGCCGAGCGCGAAATGCGTCCCTGAATTTTCATTCCCGTTCGAAGTACCGACTCAGGAGGGCCGAACGATGCATTCAAGCCGTCCCTATATTGCCCGGGCCCTTTATCAGTGGTTGCTGGACAACGAATTGACGCCATATATCGTGGTCGATGCCGAGCAGGAGGGCGTCGAGGTGCCCAGGCAATTCGTCCAGAATGGCCAGATCGTGCTCAACATGGGGGTCACCGCGATTCGCGACCTGTCCATGGAGAACGAGGCGATCGCCTTTTCTGCTCGTTTCGGTGGCGAGCCGATGCAGCTCATGGTGCCCATGGAGGCGCTGATCGCCATCTATGCCCGCGAGAACGGCGTCGGCATGGTCTTCGGCCATGAGCCGGTGATGCCCGATACCGGCCATGACGAGACCGAGGCCGTGCAGGAAGGCGAAACGTCAGGGCCGACGCTGGCCAGTGTCGACGAGTCCGAAGAGCGCAAGACGACGGATTCGGAGCAGGAGGGCGAGGCGCCCAAGAAGGGGCGTCCCTCCCTGCGGGTTGTCAAGTAGGCTCGTCGTCCGGCGTCTCGATGCCGGGAGCGAGTGAAGAACGCGAACGGCAGGCCTACTGGCCTGCCGTTCGCGTATGCGTGGTGCCTGTCCGGGCAATCTCAGTCGAGGTAATCGAAGGCCTTGACGATGCGTTGCATGCCGCCGGTATTCGAGACGGCCGATACGATGCGGTCGGCCTCGGCACGGCTGACGATGCCCATTAGATAGACGGTGGCGTTCTCGGTGACGACGAGCAGCCGGCTGGCGTCGATGTTCTCGTTGGTCGCCAGGGACGTGCGGACCTTGGTGGTGATCCAGGTGTCGGCGAGTCGTTGGCTGGAGGGTAGATTGGCCGCGATGGTGAGCTCATTGTGCACCTTGCGTACATTGCGCACCTGTCCGGCCACTTGCTCCGCCATGTCCTTGAGTTCCTGGCTGGGGACCTGGCCGGTCAGCAGGACGACGCCGTTGAAGGCGTTGACATTGATCCGGGCGTCGTCGAGCCGCGCGTCGGTGGCGCCGAGGTTGCGGTAGATCTTGTCCTCGATGTTCGAGTCCTCGACCTTGGTGCCTTCGGTGCGTTGACCGTAATGCTCGTTGACGGGGCCGGAGGTCATGCTGGAGCAGCCTGACAGGACGAGCAGGAAGATGAGGGTCAGGGCAGTACACAGAGACTTGTAGGGCATGGGGTCACTCGCTTGCGCCAAAGAGTTGTTCATCGATCAGGTCGCACAGGCAGTGGATCACCAGCAGGTGAACCTCCTGGATGCGTGCGGTGGAAGTGGCCGGGACACGTATCTCGCAGTCATCCTGGCCCAGCAAGGAAGCCATGTTGCCGCCATCGCGACCGGTCAGCGCCACCACTGTCATTTCGCGATCGTGGGCGGCCTGGATGGCCTGGATGACATTGCCGGAGTTGCCGCTGGTGGAAATGGCCAGCAGTACATCGCCGGGCTGCCCCAGTGCGCGTACCTGCTTGGAGTAGACATCGTTGTAGCTGTAATCGTTGGCGATGGAAGTCAGGGTCGACGTGTCGGTGGTCAAGGCCAGGGCGGGCAGGCTGGGGCGCTCCCGTTCGAAGCGATTGAGCAGCTCCGACGAGAAGTGCTGGCTGTCGCCGGCGCTACCGCCGTTGCCGCAGGCCAGAATCTTCCCTTCGTTGACCAAGGCCTGAACCATCATCTGGCTGGCGACCTCGATGAAGGGCGGCAGCACCTCGCTGGCGTAGGTCTTGGTGTCGATGCTGGCGTTGAAGTGTCCGAGAATGCGGGTCTGGAAATCCATCTTGGCTTCCTGGTCCTTGGGTCAAAACGCTTCGAAGGCGCCTGCCACCCATTCGAACTCGAGTTCGGGGGGCGTGCCGGTCACGGCCAGCACATCGAAGCGGCAAGCACATGATAGCCGGTTGCGCTGGAGATAAAAACGCGCCGCCTTTATCAGTCTGCGACGCTTGGTAGTGGTGATGGTTTCCAGCGGATGGCCGTGACGGGTGTCGGCGCGATGTCGAACCTCCACGAATACCAGGGTATCGCCATCGCGCATGATCAGGTCGAGCTCGCCGCCCTTGGCATGCTGGTTGGTGGCCTCGAGGACGAGCCCCCGGGCCACCAGCCAGTCGGCGGCGAGGCGCTCGACATGAGCGCCCCGGGCGCGGGCGTCAGGGCAAGGCATTGTCGAGGCGTATCGGCGCGATCACCGGCTGGGGAACGCCGTCGCTGAAGCGTGCCCAGGGCAATTGGCGCTGGATGCGGCCATCATCGGCCACGTTCAGGGTACCGGTGGCGCCGAACAGTTCGCTGCCCGGAATGGCCTGGAATTGAGGCAGGCGTCGGGTCAGCTCGTAGGCATCCACGCCCATGGCCATCAGCCGGAACAGCGAGGGATCGGATTCCTCGCGGAGCTGGTGATAGCTGTCGAGGAAAGGCAGGGCATCCTCGCCGCCCACGGCGGCATCCGGAATCTGCCAGGGGATGTCGACGAAGCGAACGCCATCGAGGTCCTTGTCCAGGCGCGGCTGGGGACGCCCCTCGTAGAGATGGGAGGTGGCGTAGACCGGCAGCTCCGAGGCGGAATAATAGTCAAGGGTAGGCGGAACCTGGCGCGCGTATTCCGGAAGTGCCAGCAAAAAGAGCATGTCCGGCCGAGGGGAGCTGACGGCCCGGCGGGTACTCTCGGTGGCCGGACGCCCCGGGTTGTAGCGCTCGGTGCGGGTGATCTCGCCGCCATTGGCGAGCCAGGTGTCCCGGAAGGCCTCGCCGACCCGGCGTCCCCAATCGTTGTCGGGGACCATCACGGCGGCGCGGCGCAGGCCGTCCACCCGGCCGCGGCGGGCCACCTGGCGTGCTTCGTTCTCGGCGGAAAGCCCGTACTGGAAGAGGCCTTCGGCCTGGTTGTGCGCGGCGGTGCCGTAGTTGAGGGCCAGGGTGGGCAATGGGACCTGCTCGCGTTGCTCGAGGCGACTGACCAGGTCCTTGTCGAGCGGGCCGATCACGGCCTGGGCGCCACGGTTGCGCGCTTCACGGTAGAGCGCGTCGAGATCGCCCTCGGTGGAGTCGATGAAACTCAGTCGGGAACCGCTGGCTCCGTCGTTGACTTCGTTGAGGTGGTGGGCGCGCATGCCCTGCTTGATGGCATCGGCCACGCCGGCCAGCGGCCCGCCCTCGGGCAGGAAGACGGCGACATGACGAATCTCGCGACCGCGCAGATCCCGCAGCGCCAGAACCTTGGATGGCAGGCGGCGTGCGGCGGGATGCTCCGGATGCTGGTTGCGCCAGTCGTCGAGTCGCTGGAACAGGCGCTCGATGTCACCGCTATTGTCGCGAACCAGATCGGTCAGCGCCAGCCAGGCCCGGGTATCGGGCTCCTGGCTGCTGCGCAGCTTGCCGAGGGCGCCGGCGGGCAGGCGGGAGAGCTGGGCCCAGATCGGATCATTGAGCTCTTCACTGTCGTTGGCGGCCTGCAGACGCAGCAAAGCGGCGGCGGCAGGCAGCGGCTTGTCGAGTTCACCCAGGGCGCGGCCGAGCCGTTCCAGCAGCAGGTCGGCCTGCTCGCGGGGCGGCGTATCGTCCTTGAGCAGCTGGCCGGCCTGCACCACGGCGCGCGGGTCTCCCTGGGACTCGCCCAGCTCGGAAAGCAGCAAGGCCCAACGGCGTCGCTGCTCGACCGGCAGTTGCCGGTCATCGAGATTGCTGGCGATTTCCAGTGCCTGGGGGCCGCGCCCCTGGCGTGCTAGGATGTCCGCGGCCTCCAGTCGGGAGCGAGCGGCTTGTGCCGGTTCTTGCTGCTCGGCTGCCTGTAGCAGCTTGTCCGGGTCTTCTGCCGGTTGGCGTTGGGTCATGCTCGGCTGCATGCCGCAGCCGGCCAGGAGTAGCGCCAGAAGCGCGGCGGCCAGGGGGCCGCGAGACGAAATCTTCATCGATCCTTCCTTGTCCCATTGTTCCGGAAAGCATCCCAGGGGGCCGAAATGTCAGACGCGATTGCAGGTTCATTGTACGTGGTCGCCACGCCGATTGGGAATCTGGAGGACCTCAGCCCTCGTGCCGCCCGACTGTTGGGGGAGGTGGGACTGGTGGCCGCGGAAGATACCCGGCATACGTCACGTCTCTTGCGGCATCTGGGCATTGCGCCGGCCCTGGTGTCCTTGCACGAGCATAACGAGTCAGCCCGGGTCGAGTATATCGATGCACGCCTGGCCACCGGTGAGGACGTTGCCCTGGTCAGCGATGCCGGTACACCTCTGATCAGCGATCCGGGGTTCGTGTTAGTGCGGGAGTTGCGGGCCCGTGGGCGTCGCGTGGTGCCGGTGCCGGGAGCGTGCGCTTTGGTGGCGGCGCTCTCGGCGGCCGGCCTGGCCACCGATCGCTTCCTGTTCAACGGCTTCTTGCCGGCCAAGGGGGGCGCCCGTCGGGCCCGCCTGGAGGCATTGGTCGAGCATGAGGAAAGCCTGGTGTTCTATGAATCGCCGCACCGTATCGGTGCCACGCTTGCCGATCTCGCGACGGTCTTCGGCGAGCGTCGCCTGGTACTGGCCCGGGAATTGACCAAGACGTTCGAAACCTTCCTCGATGGCAGTGCCGCTACCTTGATGGCTCGATTGGAGGCGGATCCCGATCAGGCGCGCGGTGAATTCGTGGTGATGGTGGAAGGTGCCGCGCCACGCTCGGTCGGCGAGGTGGTCTCGGTCGAGGCCGATGCGCTGTTGACGTCGTTGTTGTCCGAAGGGGTCGGCGTCAAGCAGGCGGCCGGTGTGGCCGCGCGCTTGCTGGGTGGTGCCAGGAAAAGCTGGTATGCCCGGGCACAGCGGCTCAAGGACGGGGATTGAGGGGGTGTCGTGGCACTGGTATGCTTGCGCTCGGGAGTTGGCCAGACAGTCGCCGCCGGTCGCCGTTTCGGCGGTCGGGGGAGGAAAGTCCGGGCTCCACAGGGCAGAGTGCCAGGTAACGCCTGGGCGGCGCGAGCCGACGGAAAGTGCAGCAGAGAGTAGACCGCCTACGTCTCTTTCGAGAGACCGGTAAGGGTGAAAGGGTGCGGTAAGAGCGCACCGCGCGCCTGGCAACAGTGCGTGGCACGGTAAACCCCACTCGGAGCAAGACCAAATAGGAACCCGATGGCGTGGCCCGCGCTGGGTTCGGGTAGGTTGCTTGAGAACGGCGGTGACGACGTTCCTAGACGAATGACTGTCCCCGACAGAACCCGGCTTATCGGCCGACTCCCCCGAATTCCGCTATCGTTCATGATGAAGCCGTCGCGCACGGTCCCTCCCAAGTTGCCACGAGAGCCGCATGTCGTCACCCGCCTCCGAACAGCCCCCTCGCGGATTTCGCCATGCCAGCGTGTTGCTCGATGGCGCGGTCGAGACCCTGATTCACGACCCGTCGGGGTGCTACCTGGATGGCACCTTCGGGCGGGGCGGTCACTCCCGCGCCATCCTGGAGCGGCTTTCACCGCAGGGCCGCCTGCTCGCCATCGATCGGGATCCTCAGGCCATCGAGGAGGCCGCCGCCATCGAGGATTCGCGGTTTTCGATCGAGCGCGGCGATTTCGCCCGTCTCGGGACCTATGCCGAGGCGCATGGCCTGCATGGCAAGCTCGATGGCATCCTGCTCGATGTCGGCGTTTCCTCGCCGCAGCTCGATGACCCGAAACGAGGCTTCAGCTTCCTGCGTGATGGCCCGCTGGACATGCGCATGGACCCCGAGCACGGCGAGAGTGCCGCGGACTGGATTGCCCGCGCTGCCGAGGACGAGATCGCCCGGGTGTTCAAGACATACGGCGAGGAGCGTTTCGCGCGTCGCCTGGCGCGGGCCATCGTGGCGCGACGGGGCGAGCGTGCCTTCACTCGCACCGCGGATCTCGCTGAGGTGATCAAGGCCGCGCATCCTGCCTGGGAGAAAGGCAAGCATCCGGCGACCCGCGCCTTCCAGGCATTGCGCATCCAGGTCAATGGCGAGCTCGAACAGCTCGACCTGGCTCTGGAGGCGGCGCTTGAAGCCTTGGCGCCGGGCGGTCATCTGGTGGTGATCAGTTTCCATTCGTTGGAGGATCGCCGTGTCAAGCGCTTCATCCGCGACCACGTCCGCGGCGATACTCACTTGCCGCGCGGGATCCCGCTGCGCGATGACCAGATCCAGCGTCGTCTGGAGGCGCTCGGCAAGGCGCGACGTCCTGCCCGTGAAGAGGTCGAGGACAATCCCCGTGCCCGTAGCGCCGTGATGCGCGCGGCACGCAAACGCTATTGAAAGGAGTGACATGGCACAGGGACGCAATGCCTCCAAGACCACGACGCCGGGCTTCGGCTGGCCGGTGCCCCGCCCGCGCCCGACCTTCAAGCTGTTGCTCAACGGAGTGCTGGTGGGGTTATGCCTGGTGTCGGCATTGGCAGTGATCGCCACCAGCCACGAGATCCGCGAACGCTACGTGCGCCTGCAGCAACTCGAGAGCGAGCAGCAACAGCTGCAGACCGAGTGGGGGCAGTTGTTGCTCGAGGAGAGCGCCTGGTCCTCGCCGTCGCGAATCGAGCGGCTAGCCTCGGAGCGTCTGGAGATGCGCCTGCCGGATGTCGATGAAGTGGAGGTGATCCGTCCATGAGCCGAGACGCGTCGAACGGTGTCACGCCGCGCCGTCCTTCCCCCATGGCGCCGATGGGGCGGGCTCGCTATATCGTGATGATGACGCTGGTGCTCGTCGGGCTGGGGTTGCTGGTGGGGCGCATCGTCGATCTGCATGTGTTCGATCACTCCTTCCTGCAGGGCCAGGGCGATGCCCGGACCCTGCGCGTCGACGAAATTCCCGCGCACCGCGGCATGATCACCGACCGCCACGGTGACCCGCTGGCCATCTCGACGCCCGTCGTGACCCTGTGGGCCAATCCGCAGGACTTGCCCGACGACGGTATTCAACGCCTGAGGCTTGCCCAGGCCCTCGGCCAGGATCTCGATGCGCTCGATGCGCGCATCGAGCGCTATGCCGATCGAGAATTCATGTACCTGCGTCGCCGCATGACGCCGGGCGAGGCCCAGAAGGTGCTCGACCTCCATGTTCCCGGCGTGCACGCGCGACGGGAGTACAAGCGTTATTATCCGGCCGGCGAGGTGACGGCCCAGTTGCTCGGCGTGACCAATATCGACGATCACGGCCAGGAAGGCCTCGAACTGGCCTACCAGCCCTATCTTGCCGGGGTGCCGGGCAAGCGAC
The DNA here is from genome assembly GCF_001662305.1 of Halomonas caseinilytica. Taxonomy (GTDB): domain Bacteria; phylum Pseudomonadota; class Gammaproteobacteria; order Pseudomonadales; family Halomonadaceae; genus Halomonas; species Halomonas caseinilytica. The sequence goes on along the minus strand of NZ_BDEP01000013.1, from coordinate 192,153 downwards.
GGGTGCTCAAGGATCGGCGTGGTCGCCTGGTGCGTGATCTGGAAGTGCTCAAAGAGGCCCAGCCAGGGGGCGATCTGACGTTGTCCATCGACCAGAGCCTGCAGTACATGGCTTATCGGGAACTCAAGGCGGCAGTCGACGAGAACGATGCCGACGGTGGCACCCTGGTGATGCTGGATGCCGACACCGGTGAAGTGCTGGCGATGGCCAACCAGCCGTCCTACAACCCGAACAATCGTGCCGGGCTCGATCCGGAGGGCTTGCGCAATCAGGCCATCGTCGATGTCTTCGAACCGGGATCGGTGATGAAGCCGCTGGCCATGTCGGCGTTGCTGGAAACCGGCAAGTTTCCGCCCGATACCGTCATCGATACCTCGCCGGGCTGGCTGGTGATCGATGGCTACACCATCCGGGACGTCTCCAACAACGGCAAGTTGAGCCTGGCAGGTATTCTGCGCAAGTCTTCCAATATCGGCATGTCAAAGTTGACCCTGCAGCTCGACGAGCCGGTGGTGCCCCAGCGTTATCGGGCGCTTGGCTTTGATCGTGCCCCGGGAACCGGCTTCCCCGGCGAGGCCACGGGCAGTGTGCCGTCACCTCAGGTCTGGTCCAGCAGCCAATGGGCGGCGCTTTCCTATGGCTATGGCTTGTCGGTGTCGGCGTTGCAACTGGCCAGTGCCTATACGGCCATCGCCAACAATGGTCGACGGTTGCCCCCGTCATTGTTGCGCCTGTCCAAGGTGCCCGAGGGCGAGCCGGTCATCGATCCCGCTGTTGCCGATCGCGTGCTCGGCATGATGGACGAGGTGGTGGCGCCCGGTACCGGGGCGCGTCGTGCGCTGGTCCCGGGCTACAGTGTGGCGGGCAAGACGGGCACGGTGCGCAAGACCGGCAGCGGGGGATATCAGCAGAGCGCCTATCGCTCCTTGTTCGTCGGCATCGCGCCGGTCTCCGACCCGCGTATCATCGCCGTGGTGATGATCGACCATCCGCGCGGGGATTCCTATTATGGTGGGGCCATCGCCGCGCCGGTCTTTTCCCGTGTAGCGGGTAGCGCCCTGCGCATGCTGGATGTTCCCCCTGACCGACCGAGCCAGGACGATGATGCTTGATTCTTCCATCCCGACCCACGAGAGGCTGGCATGCACGTGAATGCATCGCGACTGATGACCGCATTGGCTCGCCAGTGGCCGGAAGGTGCCGCCGCGCTCGAGGCGTTGCAGCTTGCCGGTAACGTCGCGCTTTGTCTGGATAGCCGGGAGCTGGCCGAGGGCGATGTGTTCGTGGCAGTGCCCGGGGTAAGCGTCGATGGTCGCGATTTCATCGACCAGGCTCTGGCGACGGGTGCCGCAGCGGTACTGGCACATGCCGAACCAGATGCGTCACCGTCCTCCGATGCCCGAGTGATCCAGCTGGAGGGGCTGGCAGGAGGGCTCGGCGAGCTGGGGCGGTCGCTGTTCGAGGTACCGGCATCACTGGAACTGATCGGGGTAACCGGTACCAACGGCAAGAGCTCGGTGACGCACTACATCGCTGAACTGAGTCGGCTTTTGGGGCGCGATGCGGGCATGGTAGGTACCCTGGGGCATGGGCGGCCCGGTGCGCTTCGCGAAGGTCGGTTGACCACGCCGGGGCCGCTGGCCCTGCAATCGGCGCTCGGTGAGCTGGCGTCCGACGGTGTCGAGCGTGTGGCCATGGAGGCTTCATCTCATGCCTTGGAGCAAGATCGCCTGTCGGGATGCCGAGTGGCGGCGGCTGTCTTTACCAACCTGAGCCGCGATCATCTCGACTACCACGGTGGCATGGCGGCCTATGCGGCGGCCAAGGCCCGCCTGTTCCAGCGTCCCGAGTTGCGGCTGGCGGTGGTCAATGGCGATGATCCCCTGACCCGCTTGATGCTGGCCGGCTTGCCCGAAGGCGTGCGCGTCCTGGCGGTTGGCGATGACAAGGCGGTCACGCTGCGGGTAGTGGGCATCGAGCCCCTGTCGCAAGGGCAGCGCGCCGTCATCGCCACGCCGGATGGCGAACGGGTGCTGGAAATCCCCCTCATGGGCGTTTTCAACCTCACCAATGTGCTGCTGGCCATCGCGACCCTGTACGGGCTGGGCGAGGATCTCGAGGCACTGTTCAGCGCTGCCGCCGATCTGTCACCGGTGCCGGGGCGGATGCAGGTGATCGAGGATACCCGAGGGCCGACGGTGGTGGTCGACTATGCCCATACGCCGGATGCACTGGAAAATGCCCTTCAGGGGTTGAGGGCGCACTTGCCGGAGCAAGGCCGCCTGTGGTGCCTGTTCGGCTGTGGCGGCGATCGGGACGCCGGCAAGCGGCCCTTGATGGCTGCCGCCGCCGAGCGGCATGCGGACGTGCCGGTGATTACCGACGACAACCCGCGAAGCGAGCCGGCGGCCGCTATCCGTGAGCAGATTCTTGCCGGCCTGAGCGAGCCGGCGCGCCGGTCGGCTCGTATCGAAGCCGGTCGCGCGGTGGCCATCCGTGCGACGATCGCCGAGGCTGATGTCGAGGATGTGATCCTGATTGCCGGCAAGGGCCATGAGACCTATCAGGAAATCGAGGGCGTGCGTCATCCCTTCTCCGATCTCGACGAGGCTCGGGCCGCCCTGGCCGCGCGACATGGGGAGGGTGGCCCGTGAGCGGCGTTGGTTTGGCTTCTCTCGGCGCGGTGGCTCGAGCCTTGGGTGAGCGGCCGCCGGAAAACGATGTCGAGCTGACGGCGATCACGACCGATACGCGCCGGCTGGGGCCGGGCGGCCTGTTCGTGGCACTCATCGGCGAGCGTTTCGATGCCCATGACTTCATTGCTCAGGCGCGCGAGGCCGGGGCGGCGGCGGCGCTGGTGGAGCGGCGTCAGGATGATCCACTGCCGCAACTTGAAGTTGCCGATACTCGGTTGGCGCTCGGGCTTCTGGGACGCGAGCGCCGTCGCGCCTGGGGCGGCCCGCTGGTGGCCGTGACCGGCAACAGCGGCAAGACCACCGTCAAGCAGATGCTGGCGACCATCCTGTCGCGATCCGGAGCGACCCTGGCCACCCGCGGCAATCTCAACAACGATTTCGGTGCGCCCATGACGCTGCTCGAGTTGGCTGACGAGCACCGCCAGGCCGTGGTGGAGCTGGGCGCCAACCATCTGGGGGAGATCGCCTGGACGGCTTCGCTGGCGATGCCCGACGTCGCGGTGATCACCAACGTGACCGGCGCCCATGTCGGCGAGTTCGGCGGCATGGGCCGCATTGCCCAGGCCAAGGGCGAGATACTGAGCGGATTGTCGGCGGACGGCGTGGCGGTGCTCAATCGTGATGACCGCTACTTCCGGTTCTGGGCAAGCCAGGCGGCACCACGCGAGGTGCTCGACTTCGGACTGGAGGGAGCGGGGCGTCTGCGTGCCGAGACACTGGTCTGCGATGAGTTCGGGCGCTATGCTTTCACGCTATCTTTCGATGGCCGCGAGCTGGGACGGATACAATTGTCGCTGATGGGGCGCCACAATGTGGCCAACGCCCTGGCAGCGGCGGCAGCGGCCCTGGCCCTGCGAGCCGACCCGGCGGAGGTGCTGGCCGGGCTGGAAGAGGTCGAACCGGTGGCCGGCCGGCTCGGTGTGTTCGCCGGACGCGATGGCGCACGCCTGCTGGATGACACCTACAATGCCAATCCTGGTGCCGTGAAGGCGGCGCTGGATACCCTGGTGACGCTGCCGGCGCCCCGTTGGTGTCTGCTGGGCGCCATGGGTGAGCTTGGCGAGATGTCCGCGCATTGGCACGCTGAAGTCGGACGCCACGCGCGGGCATTGGGCATCGATTTTCTCGGCACTCTCGGTGAGGCGGCGCGGCCGGCCAGCCGTGCCTTCGGTGAAGGAGGGTGCCATTTTGACGACAGAGAGGCGCTGACGCGCCATGTTCTCCACCATCTGCCGCCAGGGGCCAGCGTACTGGTCAAGGGATCGCGCAGTGCCGGAATGGAACACGTGGTGACCGCGCTGCGCTCGGATGCATCAAGGTAACGCATTACATGCTGCTTTTTCTGGCTGACTTTCTGGCGCAATTTCAGAGCGCCTTCAACGTATTCAACTATCTGACCCTGCGGATGATCCTGGGGACTCTGACGGCCCTGATCCTTTGCCTCTGGTTGGGGCCGGTGGTCATTCGCCGGCTGGTGGAGCGCCAGATCGGCCAGGCCGTGCGCGATGACGGCCCGCAGTCCCATCTATCCAAGGCCGGGACGCCAACCATGGGCGGGGCCATGATCCTCATGGCCATCGCCGTCAGCACCCTGCTGTGGGGCGATCTCACCAACCACTATGTCTGGGTCGTGCTGGCGGTGACCCTGGGCTTCGGGGCCATCGGCTGGGTCGACGACTACCGCAAGGTGGTGGAGAAGAACCCGCGTGGCCTGCCGGCCCGTTGGAAGTACTTCTGGCAGTCGGTGATCGGCCTGGCAGCCGCGTTCATCCTCTATGTCACCGCCGCCTCGCCGGTGGAAACGAGCCTGATCGTGCCGCTGTTCAAGGAGTTCGTGTTCCCGCTGGGCATCTTCTACATCCTGCTCAGCTATCTGGTGATCGTCGGCAGCTCCAATGCCGTGAACCTCACCGACGGCCTCGATGGGCTGGCGATCATGCCTACCGTGCTGGTGGCCATGGGGCTTGCGGTGTTCGCCTATGCCAGCGGCAACGCGGTGTTCGCCGAGTATCTCCAGATCCCGATGATCCCCGGGGCGGGCGAGCTGGCGGTGTTCTGCGCCACTATTGCCGGCGCTGGCCTGGGCTTTCTGTGGTTCAACACCTATCCGGCCCAGGTCTTCATGGGCGATGTGGGGGCCCTGGCGCTGGGCGCGGCACTCGGTGTCGTGGCGGTCATCGTGCGCCAGGAGATCGTGCTGTTCATCATGGGCGGTATCTTCGTCATGGAAACCGTGTCGGTGATCCTGCAGGTTGGGTCCTACAAGCTGACCGGCCGTCGCATCTTCCGCATGGCGCCGCTGCACCACCACTATGAGCTGAAGGGATGGCCGGAACCACGAGTCATCGTGCGTTTCTGGATCATCACGGTCGTGCTGGTGCTGCTGGGGCTGGCCACGCTGAAGATTCGTTGAGGTTCCCGCGCGGAACCGGAAGTCGTCGTCCATGCGAGGAGCCGTTCATGGTCAAGGTGCCCAAGGGAGTCACGCTGGTGGTCGGGCTCGGTATATCGGGGCGCGCCATCTGTCGTCACCTGGAGCGCCTGGGCCGGCCCTGCATGGTGGCCGATACCCGCGATGCACCGCCGGGGCTCGATGCCTTCAGGGAAGCGCATCCGAACATCGAGGTGCATTGCGGCTCGCTGGCCGATCTCGACATGCGCGAGGCTCGGGAGGTGGTGGTCAGCCCCGGGGTGGATCCGCATCTGCCCGAGCTGGAGGCGCTGAAAGGGCTGGCCGGTGAATCCGGTGACCCAATGGTGGTAGGGGAGATGGCCCTGTTCACGCGTGCCTGTCGTTCCCCCGTCGCGGCCATTACCGGTGCCAATGCAAAGTCCACGGTCACGACCTTGTTGAGCGAGATGGCGGCCGAGGCGGGCTGGCGAGTGGCGGTAGGTGGCAATCTGGGTACCGCCGCTCTGGATCTGCTGGCCGAGGTTCCCGATGCCGAGCTCTATGTGCTGGAGCTGTCGAGCTTCCAGCTCGAGACCACCCCCCGGCTCGGCGCTGCAACGGCAGCCTTTCTCAATCTCTCGGAGGATCATCTGGACCGCCATGGCGACATGGCTGGCTACCGCGCCGCCAAGCTCGGTATCTTTCGCGGTGCCGCGCATGGTGTGGTCAATGCCGAAGATCCGCAGACCTGGCCGGCGAACCCGCTGCCGGCACTCGATCGTTTTTCTACCCATGCGCCCGGCCCCGGGGAATGGGGAATCGCGCCTCACGATGACGGCAATGGATCGCGTACCTGGCTGATGCATGGCGACATGCCCCTGATGCCTGCCGATGCCTTGCGGCTGCAAGGGCTTCATCATCAGGCCAATGCCTTGGCGGCCCTGGCCATGGGGCATCGTCTCGGGCTGCCGATGGCCGACATGGTCAGGGTGCTGGAACGCTTCGGTGGGTTGCCGCATCGTTGCGAATGGATCGCTGATGTCGATGGCGTGCGCTGGATCAATGATTCCAAAGGTACCAATGTCGGAGCGACCCTGGCCGCCATCGCCGGCATCGGGCCGACTCTGGAAGGGCGCGTGATCCTGCTGGCAGGCGGTGTCGGCAAGGGGGCCGATTTCACGCCGCTGGCCGATCCTCTTCGTCGATACGGGCGAGCGGCGATCCTCTTCGGGCGCGATGCGGATCAGCTCGAGGCCGCGCTCGAGGAAGCTCTGCCCTTGCAGCGGGTCGAGGACCTGGCGGCTGCCATGGAGCGGGCCCGCGAGATCGCGGCGCCCGGCGATTGCGTGCTGCTCTCGCCGGCCTGCGCCAGTCTCGATCAATTTCCGGGTTACCAGGCACGTGGCGAGGCTTTCCGGCAGGCCGTCGAGCGACGCTTGAGCAAGGAGGCAACATGAGGCGTCTTTCCCGTTTGCGTGAAGAACTGTCGACCCGGGATCATATCTGCGATGGCTGGTTGCTGGTGGCCACCTTGTCGCTGTTGCTGATCGGCTGGGTCATGGTCACCTCCGCGTCCACGGAGGTCGCTACCAGCCTTACCGGCAACCCTTGGTATTTCAGCATCCGGCATGGCGTCTTTGTGCTCGTGTCCATGGGGATCGCGCTGGTGGTCCTGCGCATACCGCTTGCCTGGTGGAAGGCCAATGGCCCCTTGCTGCTGCTCGTCGGCCTGGCCATGCTGGCCCTGGTGCTGGTGGTGGGCCGCGAGGTCAATGGCAGCCGGCGTTGGCTATCGGTGCCCGGCATCCCCCTGAACCTGCAGGCCTCCGAAATCGCCAAACTCTGCTTGATCGTCTACCTGGCGGGGTATCTGGAGCGCTTTCTGCCCCAGGTACGTCGTCAGTGGGGGGCTTTCCTGCGGCCGCTGATGGTGATGGCGGTCATCGGGATTCTGCTGATCCTCGAGCCGGATTATGGCGCGGTGGTGGTCATGACAGGCTGCGTCATGGGCATGTTGCTGATGGCAGGGGCGCCCTGGGGGCGTTTCCTGCTGTTGATGCTGCTGGTGGCAGCGCTGGGTACCGTGTTGGCCATCGCCGAACCCTATCGCATGGCACGCCTGACCAGCTTCGTTGATCCTTGGGCCGACCAGTTTGCCAGTGGTTATCAGCTCACCCAGGCGTTGATCGCCTTCGGTCGAGGAGAATGGTTCGGTACCGGGCTCGGCAACAGTGTGCAGAAGCTCTTCTATCTTCCCGAGGCTCACACAGACTTCGTGTTCGCCGTGCTGGCCGAGGAGCTGGGCATGGTGGGGGCCATCGCCGTGATCGGCCTGTTCGCCTTGCTGGTGTGGCGTGCCATGGCGGTGGGGCGTCGTGCCGAACTGGCCAAGCGCCCCTTTGCCGCCTATCTCTGCTATGGCATTGCCCTGGTGATAGGCGCTCAGGCGTTCATCAACATTGCGGTGAGCACCGGCATGCTGCCGACCAAGGGATTGACGTTACCGCTGCTCAGCTATGGGGGATCCAGCCTGGTCATCAGTGCGGTGATGGTCGGCATGCTGCTGCGAACGGACATTGAAACGCGGCAGGCCAGACGTCGCGAGCAGCCCACCGCACCGAGGACGAGCGAGGCCCGATCATGAGTGACGACCAGACCCGCCGAGTGTTGATCATGGCCGGAGGCACCGGCGGGCATGTGATACCCGCCCTGTCGCTGGCTCGTGCACTCGGCGAGCGGGGCGTCGAGGTTCAGTGGCTGGGCAGCCCGAAGGGGATCGAGAACCGTCTGGTGCCGGAGGCCGGCATTCCCCTGCACCGCATTGCCGTGAGCGGCTTGCGGGGCAATGGCGTGACCGGGTGGTTGGCCGCGCCCTGGCGGCTGGCGAGGGCGATCTGCCAGGCCCGTCAGGTCATGCGGGATTTCGACCCGCAACTGGTGGTGGGCCTTGGTGGCTTTGCCAGTGGCCCGGGTGGGTTGGCCGCCTGGCTCGGCCGTCGCCCTCTGGTGATTCATGAGCAGAATGCGGTCGCCGGCTTGACCAACCGTGTGCTGTCGCGCCTGGCCAGACGGACCTTCGCGGCCTTTCCCCAAGCCTTTCCTGGGCGTGGCGAGGTGGTCGGCAATCCGGTCAGGAACGACATCGCGGCACTCGGCGAGCAGCCACGAGAGGCCGCCGCGATGCGCGAACGCCCTTTGCGCCTGCTGGTGGTGGGAGGGTCGCTGGGGGCCAAGGCGCTGAACGAGCGGCTTCCCGAGGCTCTGTCGCAGCTCTCGGCCGAGCGTCGCCCCGAGGTGTATCACCAGGCGGGCCGTGACAAGGATGAACCGACCCGAGCAGGCTATGCCGAGTATGCCATCGAGGCGCGGGTGTCGGACTTCATCGACGACATGGCACAGGCCTACGATTGGGCCGATCTGGTGGTGTGTCGTGCCGGCGCCCTGACGGTGGCGGAGCTGGCGGCGGCTGCCAAGCCGGCATTGTTCGTACCGTATCCGCATGCGGTGGATGATCATCAGACGGCCAATGCGTCGGCACTGGTGGAGGAGGGGGCTGCCTCGCTGATGCCCCAGGATGAAATGAGTGCGGCGGCGCTGGCCGAACGGCTGGCGACGCTGCTGGATCCCGATACATTGGCCGCCATGGCGTCACAGGCTCGGCGCTGCGCACGCCTCGATGCCATGGAACGCCTGGCGGCCGGCTGCATGGAGACAGGTTTTGAGTGATGACAGCCTAGGGCAGGTCCCCGGTCAGTCGACCCTGCCCCGTCATGGTCGAGGGTTGGGGATGCGCCGCATCCGGCGTATTCACTTTGTCGGTATCGGCGGAGCCGGCATGTGCGGCATCGCCGAAGTGCTGGCCAATCAGGGATATGCGGTCAGTGGCAGTGACCTCAAGCTCTCGCCGGTGGTGGCACGCCTGCGAGAATGCGGCATTGCGGTTGCCATCGGCCATGCCGAGGAAAACGCCCGGGAGGCCGATGTGGTGGTGGTCTCGACAGCGGTCGACGACACCAACCCCGAGATTCGCTGGGCACAGGAGAATCGCATACCGGTGGTGCGTCGGGCCGAGATGCTCGCCGAGTTGATGCGCTTTCGCCATGGTATCGCCGTGGCCGGTACCCATGGCAAGACGACCACGACCAGCCTGACCGCGACCCTGCTCGGTGAAGGCGGACTCGATCCGACCTTCGTGATCGGCGGTCGCCTGACCAGCGCCGGTGTCAATGCGCGCCTGGGCGAGGGCGACTACCTGGTGGCCGAAGCCGACGAATCGGATGCCTCCTTCCTGCACCTGCAACCCATGGTCGCCATCGTCACCAACATCGATGCCGACCATATGGCGACCTACGGCGGCGATTTCGAGCGACTCAAGCAAACCTTCATCGAGTTCCTGCACAACTTGCCCTTCTATGGGCTGGCGGTACTTTGCATCGATGATGCCAACGTGCGCGGGTTGATCGAGCGGGTCAATCGCCAGTTCGTCACCTACGGGTTCAGCGAGGATGCCGATTATCGGCTCGAGGATTTCAAGCAGAATGGGGGCGAGGTGAGCTTCACCGCACGCCGTCCCGATGGCCTGGCGCCGCTTGCGGTACGCCTGGCCATGCCCGGCGAGCACAACGCCCTGAACGCCCTGGCCGCCATCGCGGTGGCCAGTGACGCGGGAGTCGATGACGCGGCCATTCTGCGCGGCCTGGAGAGCTTTGCCGGCGTCGGGCGTCGTTTCCAGGTGCATGGCCATTTCGCTGCGCCACGAGGCGAGGGCGAGGTCATGCTGGTGGACGATTACGGCCATCATCCCCGGGAAGTGGAGATGGTGATCAAGGCGGTCCGCGACGGTTGGCCCGAGCGTCGTCTGGTGATGGTCTATCAGCCGCATCGCTATTCGCGCACCCGTGACCTGTTCGAGGATTTCGTGCGCGTGCTGGCGGGAGTCGATACGCTGCTGCTGCTGGATGTCTACAGTGCCGGCGAGTCGCCGCTGCTGGGAGCCGATGGCCGTACCCTGGCAGGCTCCATTCGGCAGCGCGGCGAGGTCGATCCGATCTTCGTGCAGGACAAGAGCGAGCTGCCGGAGCTGCTGGCCAAGGTATTGTGCCCCGGTGATATCCTGATCACCCAGGGCGCCGGTGATGTGGGCGGGATCTCCCAGCAGCTTTCCGATGCCAGGCTGGTACTTGACGAGGTGAATCTATGACGGTCGACCATGGACGGGTGGTGGTGCTCTACGGTGGGGATTCCGCCGAACGTGAGGTGTCACTGAAAAGCGGCGAGGCGGTGCTGGGAGCGCTCGAGCGCAGCGGCGTGGCGCCGATCGGCTTTGATCCGGCCGAAGGAGGATTGACGGGACTCGAGGCGCTGGCGCCGGATCGGGTGTTCATTGCCTTGCATGGTCGGGGCGGTGAGGACGGAACGCTGCAGGGCGCCCTGGAATTGCTGGGCATTCCCTATACTGGCAGCGGCGTGCTGGCATCGGCGCTGGGTATGGACAAGCAGCGCACCAAGCTGATCTGGCAGGCCCTGGGGCTGCCGACCCCAGAATGCGTGATGCTGAAGGCCGACGCCGATTGGCAGGCCGTGGTGGAACGTCTCGGGTTGCCGCTGATCGTCAAGCCCGTACACGAAGGCTCGACCCTGGGCATCACCATTGTCGATAGCGCCGAAACCCTGGCGTCGGCCTACCGGGATGCGGCGCGTTATGACACGCGGGTCATGGCCGAGCGTTTCATTCAAGGCGAGGAATATACGGTGTCGCTGATCGGCGACGAGGAATTGCCGGCGATCCGCGTGGAAGTGCCGGGTGGCTTCTATGATTACGAAGCCAAATACCTGTCCGACGAAACGCTTTACCACTTGCCGTGCGGTCTGTCCGAAACGGAAGAGCGAAGGCTGGCCGAGCTCTGTCGTGCGGCCTTCGAGGCCATTGGCTGCCAGGGCTGGGGGCGCGTCGATGTCATGCGCGACGAGCAAGGGCGTTTCTGGTTGCTCGAGGTCAATACCGTGCCGGGCATGACGGATCACAGCCTGGTGCCCCAGGCCGCGGCTCACGCCGGCATTGACTTCGATGCGCTGGTCTTGCGTATCCTCGATACCGCTGGTCGGTGCGACTGATATGGCGCGTCGTTCCTCCCTCATCGGTATTGTGCTGCTGATGCTCTTGCTCGGCGCCGGAGGGCGAGCCCTTTGGCTCTGGCTGGATCGTCCCATCGAGCGCGTCTCCATCGGAGGCGAGTTGCACCATGTCAGTGCTGATTACCTGCGGGATCGCCTGGCGCCGCTCGTCCAGGGACAGACCTGGTTGTCGGTGGATATCGATACCTTGCGGGAGCGAGCCAGGGATATTGGTTGGTTGCGCGAGGTGAGGGTGCATCGCGAGTGGCCCAATGCCCTGCGTTTCGAACTGGAAGAGCAGGTGCCGGTAGCGCGCTGGAACGATGATCGGTTGCTGAATGCGCAAGGCGAACCTTTCTCCTTCGCCCCCGTGACGCCGCCGGAGGGATTGCCGGATCTGTCCGGCCCTGAAGGCAGCGGCCCTGAGGTGCTGGCTTATCATGATCAACTGGTGTCGCGTTTTGCCGACCAAGGGCTCGACGTACGCCAGTTGCGGCTTGAGGCGAGGGGGGCCTGGCGCTTCCAGTTGGATGACGGTGTCTGGGTGATGCTGGGACGTAATCATCGCTCTGGGCGCCTGGAGCGCTTCGAGGCTGCCTGGCGTCGAGAGCTGGGTGAATGGGCGTCGCACATTCGCTACATCGATCTTCGTTATCCCAATGGTGTCGCCGTTGCCTGGCATGGTGAAACGGAACCCGTCGAAAGCGATTCGAAAGCGGAAGGCTAACCGATCGAATTGCCGAATTGTCCGCCCGACGTGGCCTGGGGGGATTCCTTTAATGCGAAAATAACCGTATCGTTAAGACACGTTTTTCGGTTACGGGCTGGTGGAACGGCGTAAGTTGTTCCTATAATTAGTCCAGATTTTTCGTGACAAACATGCATTTCCCCTAGCGGGTCTGGCTCGAGGAGAATTCCCGGCTCATGGCAGGTCCTTCCAATGTGTCCAATATGGTAGTCGGGCTGGATATCGGAACATCCAAGGTCGTGGCGATCGTGGGGCAGCCCACGGACGATGGCGGAATTGAAATCGCCGGTATCGGCTCCCACCCCTCTCGAGGAATGAAGAAAGGGGTGGTGATCAACATCGAGTCCACGGTGCAGTCGATTCAGCGCGCCGTGGAAGAGGCCGAGCTCATGGCCGGTTGCGATATTCATTCCGTGTACGTGGGAATCGCCGGGAGCCATATCAGCTCGATGAATTCCGACGGTGTGGTGGCGATCAAGGAGCGAGAAGTCGCCTCTTCCGACATCGATCGCGTCATCGATTCGGCCCGTGCGCGGGCCATTTCCGAGGGGCAGCGCGTCTTGCACGTGCTGCCCCAGGAGTTTGCCATCGATACCCAGGGCGGTATTCGCGAGCCCCTGGGCATGTCCGGGGTACGTCTCGAGGCGCGGGTGCATCTGGTCACCGCGGCGCTCAACGCGGTACAGAACATTGAGAAGTGCGTGCGCCGCTGCGGGCTCGACGTGGACGCCATCATCCTCGAGCAACTGGCGTCCAGCCATGCCGTGCTGACCGAGGATGAGCGTGAGCTCGGCGTGTGCGTGGTGGATATCGGAGGGGGAACGACCGATATCGCCGTATTCACCGAAGGCGCCATCCGTCATACGGCGGTGATTCCCATTGCCGGGGATCAGGTGACCAACGATATTGCCATGGCGCTGCGCACGCCGACCCAGCATGCCGAGGAAATCAAGGTCAAGTATGCCTGCGCACTGACGCAGATGGCTTCCAGCGACGAAATGATCAAGGTGCCCAGCGTCGGCGATCGGGCGGCTCGCGATCTGTCGCGGCAGTCGCTGGCCGAGGTGGTGGAGCCTCGTTACGAGGAACTTTTCACCCTGGTGCGTGACGAATTGCGGCGCAGCGGTTACGAGGATCTGGTGGCTGCCGGTGTGGTATTGACCGGAGGCACGGCACGCATGGAAGGCGTCGTCGAGTTGGCCGAAGAGATCTTCCACATGCCGGTGCGCATCGCTTGCCCGCAGAATGTCCGCGGGCTGGCCGATGTGGTGCGTAACCCGATTTATTCGACGGGGGTCGGTTTGCTACATTACGCTCTGAATGAGACCCGTCAGGGACTCGGCCATCCGGAGCGCGATGGTGGCTTCTCGGCGCAACCGAGACGGGAAGACGTCTCCCGGCGTGGACCAGAGGAAGGGATTCCGGCGCTGGTAAGGCTCAAGAGCTGGTTCAAAGGAAATTTCTGACAGGGCCGCCCGAGCGGTCCAGGAGACGGGGCTAATGTTCGAACTCGTGGATAGCGCACCTTCTAGCAGTGCGGTTATCAAGGTGATCGGTGTCGGTGGCGGTGGTGGCAACGCCGTCAACCACATGGTCGAGAGCAGCATCGAAGGCGTGGAGTTCATCTGTGCCAATACCGATGCTCAAGCACTGAAGAGCGTGTCGGCCAAGACCGTTCTCCAGCTCGGTAGCGAGATCACCAAGGGCCTGGGAGCTGGTGCCAGCCCCGAGGTCGGCCGTCAGGCGGCCATGGAGGATCGCGAGCGCATCGCCGAGCTGCTGGGTGGTGCCGACATGGTCTTCATCACCGCCGGCATGGGCGGAGGAACCGGAACCGGTGGTGCACCGGTGGTAGCGCAGGTTGCCAAGGAACTCGGCATCCTCACCGTCGCGGTGGTGACGCGTCCCTTCCCCTTCGAAGGGCCCAAGCGGATGCGGGCCGCCGAGGAGGGCATGAAGGAACTCTCCGAGCATGTCGACTCGCTGATCACCATTCCCAACGAGAAGCTGCTGTCGGTGCTGGGCAAGAGCGCCAGCCTGCTGACTGCCTTCAGCGCCGCCAACGACGTCCTGCTCGGTGCCGTTCAGGGCATCGCCGAGCTGATCACCAGCCCCGGCATCATCAACGTCGACTTCGCCGACGTGCGCACCGTGATGTCCGAGATGGGCATGGCAATGATGGGCACGGGGGGCGCGACTGGCGAGAACCGCGCTCGCGAGGCGGCCGAGAAGGCCATCCGCAGTCCCTTGCTCGAAGACATCGATCTGCACGGTGCCCGGGGCATTCTGGTCAACATCACCGCTGGTCCGGATCTCTCCATCGGGGAGTTCAACGACGTGGGTGCCACGGTTCAGGAATTTGCGTCCCAGGATGCGACCATCGTCGTCGGTACTTCCATCGACATGGAGATGAGCGACGAGCTGCGCGTTACCGTGGTGGCGGCCGGCCTGGATGGCCAGCAGCGTCAGACTTCGACGGCGAATCGCGAGGCAACGCGTCGCAGCGATGCGGCTGCCGTGCGGCAACAGGCGGCTGCCAGTCGCGCGCATCAGAACCGTACCGCCGCTGCGTCCAAGCCGGAGCCGCAGGAATCTCCGCGCTCGCAGCCGCAGTCGGATTCGCGCAAGTCCCAGGAGCTGGATGACTATCTGGACATTCCGGCCTTCCTGCGGCGCCAGGCCGATTGACGCGATTTATTGTTCGCATAGGCAGTGGTCGATGATGTTATTTTTGTTGAAACGTGCGTTCGGTGTTATAGTGAACGGTGTTTGATAATCAACGACTGCCTGGCGAACGCCCATGATTAGACAACGCACGCTCAAGAACGTCATTCGCGCCACTGGCGTCGGCCTGCATTCCGGCAAGAAGGTCTACCTGACCCTGCGCCCCGCACCCGTCGACACTGGCATAGTCTTCGTGCGCACCGACCTGGAGCCCGAAGTCCAGATCCAGGCGCGTGCCGAGAACGTCACGGACACGACCCTGTGTACTGCCCTGTCGCAGGATGGTGTCAAGGTGGCGACCGTCGAGCACCTGATGTCCGCCCTTGCCGGCCTCGGCATCGACAATGCCTATGTCGATGTGAGTGCCCCTGAGGTGCCGATCATGGATGGTAGCGCCGGTCCCTTCGTGTTCCTCATCCAGTCGGCGGGCATCGCCGAGCAGGAGGCGCCGAAGAAATTCATCCGCATCAAGCGCGAAGTGATGGTCCGCGAGGGCGACAAGGAAGCGATCTTCCTGCCCCACCAGGGGTTCAAGGTCTCCTTCGCCATCGACTTCGACCACCCGGTGTTCGAGGATCAGAAGCAGACCGCCACGGTCGACTTCTCCACGACCTCCTTCGTCAAGGAGGTATCCCGCGCTCGTACCTTCGGTTTTATGCGCGATCTCGAACACCTGCGCTCGAACAATCTGGCGCTCGGTGGCAGTCTCGACAACGCCATCGTGGTCGATGATTATCGAATCGTGAACGAAGGCGGGCTGCGTTATGACGATGAGTTCGTCAAGCACAAGGTTCTGGATGCCATCGGTGATCTCTACCAGCTGGGGCACAGCCTGATCGGCGAATTCCGTGGCGTGAAGTCTGGTCATGCGCTGAACAATCAGCTGTGTCGCGCGCTGGTCGCCAATCCCCAGGCCTGGGAGATCGTCACTTTCGAAGACGATGCCCAGAAGGCGCCGATCTCCTATGCGGCGCCCGCCATGGCCTGACATCGTCTCGGTGTTTCGTTGCAGCGCAGTCCTTGACCGCCGCCCTTACCGGGCGGCGGTTTCGTATGGCGGTACGATGTCGGCGGAGTCAGGTTTCCGCGTGTGAGGCGAGGCGCTCCAAGGCGCGTTTCAAGCGGGGGTCGTCGACGTCGGCGGCGCAACTGGACAGCTCATCGGCAGCACGGGCGGGGAGATGGCGTGTCTGGCGTACCGGTGCCTTGGGCGGGCGCACCGGGCGAACCTTGAGGTCGAAGCCGCTGACCGCCTCGAAGCCGGCAAGCTCGTGGAGTCGTTTCAACAGTCGCGGCTGTTCATAGCGGAGTCTCGTCAGCCAGGTGGCGCGGTCCGTGATCAAGGTCAATCGGCCCTGGCGGAAGCCGCCGACATAAAGGTGCTCTCCGAGTTCGGCAGGGAGGTGGGCGCGAAGATGTTCCTGGGCACGCTCGATCAAGCGTGCCGTCCGCATCAATGATCCCAGCTCACCCCGGCCTTCCAGGAGCCTCGACATGGGCTGTGCTCGGAACCGCTTAACCTTTATACTCATCAGCTTGATTCTCGGGGCATCCCCCTGACGTGATTCTCGGTCGCCGCGCCGCCTCGGGCGGATGTCGACGACCTTACGACAGCCAGAGCCTAGCACGCACGGGAGTTTCTCGACAGCATGGCCTCTCTTTCCACGGACATTCGCGCCCCTTCGGCGCCGTCGCGACGCCCTCGAGGCGCGCCGGCGCGCTGGTGGCTGGCCGGGTTGCTGGTGGGCTGCCTGTTGCCGGCGGGTCTGGCCCAGGCTGAGTGGCGTCCTGTCGAACGTGTCGTGCAGATGTGCATCCTGGCGCCGGCCCTGATCCGTGCCAGCTCCCGGCAACTCCAGGCAAGGCGCCGCTCGCGGCGCCGCTGGCTGTCCCGGATGGCGCCTTGTCGTCCGGTCGGGCAGCCCCTTCCAGTGGTATGCCGCGAGCCGCTGCGGGCCGTCGCGGCCCATGATGTCCTGACGCGCCGTGGCCCGCCATCCCTCCTGTCGGGATGAGCGACGAAGCGGCCGGACCCGAGAGCCGGCCGGATGCCACATGCAGTGACAGGACCCTTCATGATCAACACCCTGCTACGTAAGGTCGTCGGTTCCAAGAACGACCGTGAAATCAAGCGCATGAACCGTATCGTAACGCGTGTCAATGCGCTGGAATCGGAATACGAGGGTCTCGATGACGCGACCCTCAAGGCGCGGACCGAAGTCTTTCGCGAGCGGCTGAGCAATGGCGAGACACTGGATGCCCTGCTGCCGGAGGCGTTTGCCACGGTTCGCGAAGCCAGCAAGCGCGTCATGGGCATGCGCCATTTCGATGTGCAGATGGTCGGTGGTATCACCCTGCACAATGGCCGCATCGCCGAGATGAAGACCGGCGAGGGCAAGACCCTGGTGGCGACCCTGGCGGTCTATCTCAATGCGCTGCCCGCCAAGGGCGTGCACGTGGTGACGGTGAACGACTATCTGGCCTGCCGTGATGCGGACTGGATGCGTCCGCTGTACGAGAGCCTCGGGCTGACGGTTGGGACCATCTATGCCGGTCAGAGCCCGGAAGCGAAGCGCCGTGCCTACGGTTGCGACATCACCTACGGAACCAACAACGAGTTCGGTTTCGACTATCTGCGCGACAACATGGCCTTCTCCCTGGAGGACAAGGTTCAGCGCGACCTGCACTTTGCCATCGTCGACGAGGTGGACTCGATCCTGATCGACGAAGCGCGTACGCCCTTGATCATTTCCGGGGCCGTGGACGAGAACACCGAGCTCTATCGGATCGTTGACCGACTGGCCACGGGCCTGACGCCGTGCAGTGACGAGGAAGATCCGGAGAGCGGTGATTTCACGCTGGACGAGAAGCAAAAGCAGGTGGAACTCACCGAGGGCGGGCATAACAAGGTCGAGGAGTTGATGCGCGCCGAGGGCCTGCTCGGCGCCGAGGACTCGCTCTATGCGGCCCAGAACCTCAACCTGCTCCAGCACATGCACTCGGCCCTGCGTGCCCGCCACCTGTATCACCGTGATGTGGACTATATCGTCCACGAAGGGCAGGTGGTGATCGTCGATGAGCACACCGGGCGAAGCATGCCGGGCCGCCGCTGGTCGGAAGGGCTGCACCAGGCCGTGGAGGCCAAGGAAGGCGTGACCGTGCAACGCGAGAGCCAGACGCTGGCCTCGACGACCTTCCAGAACTATTTCCGCCTCTACGACAAGCTGTCCGGGATGACCGGCACCGCCGATACCGAAGCCTTCGAGTTTCGCCAGATCTACGGGCTCGATGTGGTGGTGATCCCGACCAACCGTCCGCTGATCCGCAAGGACCAGAACGATCTGGTCTATCTGAGCGCCGAGGAGAAGTTCAACGCCATCATCGAGGACGTCAAGGAGCAGACCGAAAAGGGGCGCCCGGTCCTGGTGGGGACGGCTTCCATCGAGACCTCCGAATACCTGGCCGAGTTGATGCGCAAGGCGGGGCTCGATTTCAACGTGCTCAACGCCAAGCAGCACCAGAGCGAGGCCGAGATCATTGCCCAGGCGGGGCGTCCGGGTGCGATCACCATCGCCACCAACATGGCCGGGCGTGGTACCGACATCGTGCTGGGGGGCAACTGGGAAGCCGAGGTCGCCAAGCTGGAGTCTCCCGACGAGACGCAGATCGAGCGTATCAAGAGCGAATGGCAGGCGCGCCACGAGGCGGTGCTGGCCGCCGGCGGTCTGCATGTGATTGGCTCCGAACGCCACGAGTCACGGCGCATCGACAACCAGCTGCGCGGTCGTTCCGGCCGGCAGGGTGATCCGGGGTCGACCCGCTTCTTCCTGTCCTTGGAAGACAACCTGATGCGTCTGTTCGGCTCCGATCGCGTGCAGCGGCTCATGCAGGCCATGGGGCTGGAAAAAGGCGAGGCCATCGAGCACAAGATGGTCTCCAACGCCGTCGAGCGAGCCCAGAAGAAGGTCGAGGGACGCAACTTCGATATCCGCAAGCAACTGCTCGAGTATGACGACGTGGCCAACGATCAGCGCCGCGTGATTTACGAGCAGCGCAACGACATCCTCGGGGCCGAGGACGTTTCCGAGAATGTCCTGGGGATCCGCGAAGAGGTGCTGGATGAGGCCATCACCAGCTTCGTGCCACCCCAGAGCCTGCCGGAGCAGTGGGATCTGACGGGGCTCGAGGCGCATCTCAAGAACGAGTTCAACCTCGATGCGCCCGTGGTGGAATGGTACGAGAACGACGAGCGCTTCCATGAGGAGCAACTCCGCGAGCGTCTCCAGACCATGCATCGCGAGGCCTACGAAGAGAAGGTCGCGGTCGCCGGTCCCGAACTGATGCGGCGCTTCGAGAAGCAGGTCATGCTGCAGGTGCTGGATACTCGCTGGAAGGAACATCTGCAGTCCATGGACCACTTGCGTCGGGGCATTCACCTGCGCGGTTATGCACAGAAGAACCCCAAGCAGGAATACAAGCGCGAGTCCTTCGAGCTCTTCCAGTTGCTGCTCACCAACATCAAGTCCGATGTCACGCGGATCCTCAGTCACGTCAAGGTGCGTCAACCCGAGGAAGTGGAAGAACTGGAGCGTCAGCGTCGCGAGTCTCTGGAGCGGGAACAGGCCGCGTCTGCCAATCGGCGGGAGGATGTCGCAGACGAGGCGCCGGAGTCTCCGGAACCTGCGCTTGGCAACGATGGCCGTCCGGCCCGTCGTGAAGGGCCCAAGGTTGGGCGTAACGATCCTTGCCCCTGTGGTTCAGGGAAGAAATTCAAGCAGTGCTGCGGCAAGCTGAGCTGAATACAATGCCTGCGCGGCATCTCGCTTGGTAGTGTTATTGTCCTGACTCATTGAGGAGTATTCGCCATGGCGGTGGGTGAATCACATTTCCCGGCAATGCCCAGGATCGAGGGGCTGCGGCTGGGCACGGCGATGTCGGGCATCAAGACAGCGGACCGTCGTGACCTGGTGGTGATCGAGGTGCCGGAAGGCGCCTCCGTGTCCGGCACCTTCACGCGCAATGCCTTTTGCGCCGCGCCGGTGACGGTGGCGCGTGAGCACCTGGCGGCCTGTGCCACCCGCGGCACGGCGCCACGCTATCTGGTGATCAACACTGGAAACGCCAATGCTGGCACCGGCGAGATTGGCCTGCGCGACGCCCGGACCACTTGCACGGAGCTGGCCGGACTCGTCGATGTGGAGGCCACCTCGGTACTGCCGTTCTCCACCGGCGTGATCGGCGAGACGCTGCCCATGGACCGCTTGCTGGCGGGCCTGCCCGAGGCGTTGCGTGCCCTGGATGATGGCCCCGAGGGCTGGGCGGCGGCGGGTGAGGGCATCCTCACCACCGATACCCGGGCCAAGGGAGCCAGCGTCGTGGTGCCCTTGGGTGACGAGACCATCACCATCAATGGCATCAGCAAGGGCTCGGGCATGATCAAGCCCAACATGGCGACCATGTTGGGCTTCGTGGCCACCGACGCGGCCATTGCGCCGGCCGTGCTGGATGACGTGCTGCGCGAAGCGGTGGCGCATTCCTTCAATTGCATCACCGTGGATGGCGACACCTCCACCAATGATGCCTGCATGCTGATCGCCACGGGGCGCGGTGCGGCGGTGAACGATGAACATCGCCTGGCCGCGTTCCGCGACGGACTGCAGCGGGTGATGAATGAACTGGCACAGGCCATCGTGCGTGACGGTGAGGGGGCGACCAAGTTCGTCACCCTTCAAGTGGATGGTGCGGTGACCCGCGACGAGGCGCTGGATGTCGCCTTCACGGTGGCGCATTCTCCGCTGGTCAAGACGGCACTGGCCGCCAGCGATGCCAACTGGGGGCGGATTCTTGCCGCCGTGGGGCGGGCCCCGGTGGCCGATTTCGATGTCTCCAGGGTGACCATCGACCTCGGTGGCGTGCGACTGGTCGAGCAGGGCGGGCGTGCCCCGGGCTATACCGAGGAAGCCGGCAGCGAGGCCATGGCCCAGGAAGAGATCGGCATTCGCATCGATCTGGGACGTGGGGATCGCGGTGCCACCGTATGGACCACGGACCTGACGCGGGAATACGTCGCCATCAACGCCGATTACCGTAGCTGAACCGGCGGGCGACAGCGTTCGCGAATCGATGAGCCCCATAGCAATCCCCGCCGCACGCGGCGGAAACGTTGGAAAGGTGAATGAACACAATGGTGAAAAGAAGGGTGCATGTGGCGGCTGCCGCCATCATCAGCGCCGATGGTCGTGAGGTCTTGCTCGCCCGGCGGCCGTCCAATGTGGATCAAGGCGGCCTCTGGGAGTTTCCCGGGGGCAAGCTGGCACCCTACGAGACGGGGCTGGAGGCGCTGAAACGCGAACTGCACGAGGAGTTGGGCGTGGAGATTCGTCGTGCCCAGCCATTGATCCGTATCCATCATGAATACGCTGACAAGCACGTGCTGCTCGACGTCTGGCAAGTGCATGATTTCGCCGGCGAGCCTTTCGGCCGTGAGGGACAGGCGGTACGTTGGGTGCCCATGGAAGAGCTGCATGGCTATCCGTTCCCCGCGGCCAACCTGCCGATCCTGCGTGCGGTGATGCTGCCCACCGAGTATCTGATCAGTGCCGAGGAAGACGACGAGGACGTATTCCTGGAGCGTCTGGAACGCGCGATGCGCGAGGATGGCGTGCGCCTGGTACAACTGCGTGCCAAGACGCTGGATGAAGACGCCTACGTGGCCCGGGCCGAGAAGGCGCTGGCCTTGTGCCGGCGTTTCGAGGCACGCCTGATGCTCAACGGGGAGCCGACGCTGCTGGAGCGGGTGGATGCCGATGGCATCCACCTGACCAGCGAGCGGCTGATGAGCCTGGAGCGCCGCCCGATCAGCGAGGAGAAATGGCTCGCGGCGTCGACTCATGATCGCGAGCAACTGGATCAGGCGCATCGGATCGGCTGCGATTTCGTCACCCTCTCGCCGTTGCGCACCACACCGTCGCACCCCGAGGTGGCGCCGATCGGCTGGCACGATTTCCAGCAGCTCGTGGAGCATGCCGGCATGCCGGTCTTCGCGCTGGGCGGCATGACGCGCCACGATGCCAACCACGCCCGTGCCGTCGGCGCCCAGGGTATCGCCTCGATTCGCGACTTCTGGAAGTGACCGGTTTTGCCGGAGCTAAGCTATAAGCTGTAAGAAAAACCCTCCCGGCGATGCCGCGGAGGGTTTGATGTTTCTGGGGAAGGAACGTCGAAGGCGTCGATGAGCATCTCGAGGCCGATATCAACGCTGTAGCATCGAGTTCAGACACTTTTTGCACAGTTCCTAGTCCCGGTAGCGTCGAGACAGATCACCATAGGCGTCGATGCGCCGGTCGCGCAGGAAGGGCCAGATGCGGCGGGTCTGCTCGCCACGTGCCAGATCCAGCGTCACCAGCAGGCGTTCGGCCTGTTCGCCACCGTGGGCCAGCATTTCACCCTGGGGGCCGCAGATGAAGCTACCGCCCCAGAAGTCGATGCCTGGGCCGATGCCGGAAAGGTCCGCTTCGTGGCCGACGCGGTTGGCGACGATCACCGGTAGGCCATTGGCCACGGCATGGCTGCGCTGGATCAGTGTCCAGGCGTCCTTCTGGCGGGCCTTCTCGTCATCGTCGTCGGGCGGGTGCCAGCCAATGGCGGTGGGGTAAAGCAGCAGCTCGGCGCCGGCCATGGCCATCAGGCGGGCGGCCTCTGGATACCACTGATCCCAGCAGACCAGCACGCCGAGCCGTCCCACCGAGGTGTCGATGGGAGTGAAACCCTGGCCGCGAGCCGCGTCGTGATCCCCGGGCGTGAAATAGAATTTTTCGTAAAAGCCCGGATCGTCGGGAATATGCATCTTGCGATACTGGCCGACCCGGCCCTGCTCGCGGTCATAGACCACGGCAGTGTTGTGGTAGACGCCCGGCGCGCGACGCTCGAACACCGAGCCCATCAGCACGATACCGAGCTCTGCCGCCAAGGCTGCCAGGCGTTGCCCGGTGGGGCCGTCCAGCGGCTCGGCCAGGTCGAACAGCTCGGGATCCTCGTACTGACAGAAATAGTGAGTGGCGTGCAGTTCCTGGAGCACCACCAATTCGGCGCCGGCCCCAGCGAGCTCGCGTATGCCGGCTTCGCTTTCGGCGAGGCTGCGTGACTTGTCGGGCCAGGCGGGCTGCTGGACCAGGCCGGCCTTGAGGGTGCGTGTCATGAGCCATCTCCTTCGCGGTGGCGGTCGAGGGTGCCGCGTGGCAGTTGCATGGTCAGACAGTGCAGACTGCCATGTTGGCGGATCATCGTGGAGGCGTCGATGGGCACGATGTCGCGGTCCGGAAACGCCTCGCCGAGCGTGGCCAGGGCGAGCGTATCGGCGGCATCGCCGTAGATCGGAACCAGGACCGCGCCGTTGATGATCAGGAAGTTGGCGTAGGTGGCAGGCAGGCGGTGGCCGTCCTCGGGATCGAAGCAGGGGCTTGGCCAGGGTAGCGCGATCAGGCGGTAGGGCGAGCCGTCGGCACGGCGCAAGGCGCGCAGCTCGGTCTCCATGGCCGCGAGCTCGGGGTAGTGGGGGTCGTCGGGATCGTCGCAGCGCATGTAGGCGATGGTGGCGGGGTCGCAGAAGCGTGCCAGGGTGTCCACGTGGCTGTCGGTGTCGTCGCCTTCCAGGTGGCCATGGCGCAGCCAGAGTACCCGCTCGATACCGAGATCCGCGGCCAGGTGTGCCTCGATGTCCCGTCGCGCGAGGCCGGCATTGCGATTGTCGTTGAGCAGGCAGGCCTCGGTGGTCAACAGGGAGCCTTCCCCGTCGGTATCGATGGCGCCGCCTTCCAGGATCAGCTCGCGCGACTGCAGCGGACAGGCGTAGGCGCCGGCGGCATGCAAGCGCCGGGTCAGATCGTTGTCGCGCGCGGCTTCGAACTTGCCGCCCCAGCCGGTGAACACGTAGTCCAGCAGCAGTGGGCTGCCATCTCGCTCGACCGTCAAGGGGCCGTGATCGCGGGTCCAGGTATCGTCAGCCTCGGCCACTATCAGGTGTAGGCGGTCGTCGGGAACGCCGAGCCAAGCGAAACGCTCGGCCAGCCGATCACGGACCATGGCGTTCGGCACGGCGATCAGCACGGCCTGGTAGCGGGCAATGGCCGTCACCAGGCGCTCGAGCGTCGCTTCGATGCGCTCGAAAAGGGGGCGCCAGTCGCTGTCGGGACCGGGCCAGGTCAGTTGCACGGCGTCCTGGGGCGCCCATTCGGGCAGCAGGCGATTGGCCATGGAGCGGGCCTCATGAGGGGGACGGAAAGCGCGAATGTAGGCCGGCGAAACCGATGATGCAAGGATCGCGCAAATGCAGGGGCAGGGCGATGCACCCAGAACCAAAAAGCCGTACCATGAGCGCCCGCCGACAAGGAACGCTGATATGCTGGATCGTCTGCCACTATTGATCGGGTTGCGCTATGTTCGCGCCAAGCGGCGCAACCACTTCATCTCCTTCATTTCCCTGACCTCCATGCTGGGCCTGACGCTCGGCGTGGCGGTGCTGATTCTCGTGCTTTCCGTGATGAACGGCTTCGACCGGGAATTGCGGACCCGAATACTGGGCATGGTACCCCATACCCAGATCGAGAAGCCCTCGGGCATGACCGAGTGGCAATCGCTCGCCGAGCGCTTGACGCAGCGCGAACATGTCATCGGTGCTGCGCCCTATGTCGAGCAGCAAGGCATGTTCGCGGTAGGCGGACGCAATCATGGCGCCATGGTCAACGGCATCGACCCCGACTGGGAGCGTGATGTCTCGATCATCGACGAGCACATGTCACAGGGCAGTCTCGACGACCTGGTGCCGGGAGAATGGAACGTCGTGCTGGGCGAGATCCTGGCGCGCCAGCTCGGGGTCGGCGTGGGCGACAGCGTGACGCTGCTGGTGCCCGAGGCCTCGATCACCCCGGCTGGCGTCTTCCCCAGGCTCAAGCGCTTCACGGTCAGCGGCATCTTCAGTGTCGGTGCCGACCTGGATGCCAACCTCGCCTATGCCAACATCGAGGACATGCAGACCCTGGCGCGGATGGGCGACGACGTGGGTGGCCTGCGTCTGGAGCTCGACGATCTGTTCAAGGCCGGCAGCGTGACCCGGTCGATCATCGATGAACTGGGGCCGGGCTATCGGGGCCTCGACTGGACCTACACGCGGGGCAACCTCTTCCAGGCGATCCAGATGGAGAAGCGCATGATTGCGCTGCTGCTCACCGTGATCATCGCGGTGGCCGCCTTCAACATCGTCTCCACCCTGGTGATGGTGGTCACCGACAAGCATGCCGATATCGCCATCCTGCGCACCATCGGCGCCACGCCACGCTCGATCATGGGCATCTTCATGGTCCAGGGACTGGCGATCGGCGTGATCGGTATCCTGATCGGCGTGGGGCTCGGCGTTCTGCTGGCCTTGACGGTGTCCGACATCATCGCCTTCGTCGAGTCGACCTTCGGCATTCACTTCCTCGACGCCGGGGTCTATTTCATCAGCGAGCTGCCCTCGCAATTGCTCTGGTCCGACGTGGGCAGGATCGTTGCGGCGGCCTTCGGCCTGACGTTCCTGTCGACGCTTTATCCGGCCTGGCGCGCCGCCAGGGTCCAACCTGCGGAGGTGCTGCGCTATGAGTGACACGGCCATGACTCGAGACACGGCAGCCGCCGAGGTGATGCTGGAATGCCGCGAACTGACGCGGGTCTATCGCGAGGGTCCGCGCGACCTCACCGTGCTGGATGCTTTGGAAATGCAGGTACGAGCCGGCGAGCGGGTCGCCGTGGTGGGCAGTTCAGGGTCGGGCAAGACGACCCTGCTCAACCTGCTGGGCGGCCTGGATCGCCCCAGCCAAGGCGAGGTACGTGTTGCCGGCGAGGTGCTGCACACCATGGGCGATGCGGCTCTGGGGCGTTTTCGCAATCGCCATATCGGCTTCGTCTATCAGTTTCACCATCTGCTCGCCGAATTCACCGCGCTGGAGAATGCGGCCTTGCCGCTGATCGTGCGCGGTCAGCGCAAGCGCGAGGCCGAGTCTCGCGCCATGGAAATCCTGGCGCGGGTCGGCATGCGCGAGCGGGCCGCCCACAAGCCTGGGGAACTGTCGGGTGGCGAACGTCAGCGCGTGGCCATCGCCAGGGCCTTGGTCACCGATCCGAGCCTGGTGTTGATGGATGAGCCCACCGGCAATCTCGATCAGTCGACAGCGGCGAGCATCCTGGCATTGATGGATGAGCTGTCCGAGACGGCGGCGTGCGCCTTCGTCATCGTGACCCACGATCCGGGTCTGGCCGCGCACCAGGATCGTGTCCTGCGTCTGGATGGCGGTCGCCTGACCGACGAAGCGTCTCGCGACTGACCTCTCCCTTCAGGACCGGCCCGCCCGTTGGCCGGTCCATCTGCCGGAGGTGCCGCCGCCGTGCGGCGCGGCGCTTCCAGCTGCGCACGACCTGCCATCGCCATAGCAGCCGAATGATCAGACTGCCGGCAATGCCGCAAACCACCGCTGCCGCCAGCGAGCCGAGTGCCAGTGCCGGGAGGATGTCGAGCATCTGCTCGGCGACCCACCGGGTCGAGAGCTGCTCGGGTGCTGCACGCACCGGGCCGTCCAGCAACCAGGCGCCGAGTCGATAATTGCCGTAGAAGATCAGTGGCATGGTCAGGGGGTTGGTGATCCATACCAGCCCCACGGACAGGGGCAGGTTGGCGCGCAGGAACCAGGCGCCCAGGGCGGCCAGGGCCATTTGCCCAGGGATTGGCAGCAGGGCACAGAAGAGCCCCACGAAGAAGGCGTTGGCAACGCTGCGCCGGGACAGCATCCACAGTGACGGATTGCCGATCAATTGGCCCATGAAGCGCAGCGAGCGTTGGCGCCTGAGCGTATCGGGATGTGGCAGGTAGCGCTGCAGGAGTCGGCGCGGCATGACAGGAGGCTCGCGGCTTCGAAACTGGAGCTATTATCCATACAAGCCGTGCAGCTCGCCACGCCGTTCGGGTGAGCGGTCGGTTTTTACGGATGTCCTGGGCCGTTCAGGGATGATGGGATGAGACAGGGATGGGCCATGCCGTTGGCGCTCGCTGCCCTGGCGGGCGCATCGCTCGGGGCCTTCGCCACGACGGCGGCATTGCAGGGGCTGGGGGCCATCGGCCTTTGGTGCCTGGCATGGCGTCGCTGGCGTGAAGGTCTGTTGATGGCGGTGGTGATGCTCGTGGCCGTACGGGTCTTGATGGTGACAGGCGGTGAACTGGCGCCGGGACTGAGTCGCCAGGATGTGCGCCTCGACGCGCGCGTGATGGAGGTGTCGCGCCAAGTCGGGATGACGCGTCTCGAACTGACGGTCGAAGATTGCCGGCCGCTGGCCGCCGGGTTGCCTGCCTGCGATCGTCTGTCCCGGGTGCGACTGAGCGTCTACCAGGGGCCTGACATGCGGGCGGGAGAGCGCTGGCGGCTGACGGCCCGTCTGCGCCCGCCGTCGGGGTTCGCCAATCCCGGTACCTTCGATTATCGCGGCTGGCTCTGGCGCGAGGGCATCCAGGCCACAGGCTATCTGCGCCAGTCACCAGCGCCGCATCGGTTGGCCGAGGCCGGTATCTCGGTACACCGGCTGGCTCTGGCGCATCTCGATGAACATGAGCTGGCGCCCCGTCCGATGCGCTGGCTGGCGGCGCTGACCCTCGGTGCGGACCAGCGGCTCGAGACGCAGGACTGGGAATTGCTCAATGCCAGTGGCACCACCCACCTGGTGGTGATCTCGGGATTGCACATCGGCCTGGTGGCCGCCTTTGCGCTGGGCGTGTTGCGCCTGTTGGCGCGCTGCCTGGTACCGGGCGGCTGGCGCATGGCAATCTGGCCCTGGTGGTGCGCGGGCCTGGCCGCTACCGGCTATGCGTTGCTGGCAGGACTGGAAGCACCGGCACTGCGTGCCCTGATCATGACCCTGGTCGGGCTCTGGGTGGCCAGCGGTCGCCATGCGCCGGGTACCTGGCAGGCATGGTGGCTGGCACTGGCGCTGGTCCTGCTGCTCGATCCCTTGTCTGCCTGGCGCCCCGGGTTGTGGCTTTCCTTTATTGCCGTGGCGCTGTTGATCCTGATCTGGCAGGGACGCGCGAGACCGAAGGGCGTGCGTGGCTGGTGCCTGGCCCTGGTGCGTACCCAGTGTCTGTTGGCGCCGGTCATGGCGGCGGCCGTGCTGCTGGCTTTCGGACGACTCGCGCCGGCCGCACCCTTGATCAACCTGGTCGCGGTTCCCCTGGTCAGCAGCTTGATGGTGCCCCTGGGGCTGCTGGGCTGGTTGCTGGCCTGGATACCGCCGCTCTCGGCGGCCTGCTGGAGTCTGTTTGCGAACCTGACGCATCTTCTGGCGGTGGTCCTGGAGCGCGCCGTGGCGGTGCTGCCGCTCTGGGAGCCAGTGTCGGCACACCGCTTGCCACTGGCCATCGGCCTGGGGCTCGTCGGGGTGCTCTGGGCCTTGCCGGGCCTGGATCGGCGTTGGCGAATGCTCGGCACGCTGTTGCTGGCGCTTGGCGGCATCTGGCTATCGGTCGCGGCACCGGCCCGGGGCACCCTGTGGGTCAGGGTGTATGATGTCGGCCAGGGACAACTGGTGGAACTGCGCACTGCCCGCTATCGTGCGCTGGTGGATACCGGGCCGCGCTTCGGGTCTGGCTTCATGCCGCTCGAGACGCTATGGGCACCCGGCCAGGCGTTCGATGACGTGATCGTCAGTCATGGTGATCAGGATCATGCCGGCGGTCTGGCCGCCCTGAGCGCCGAGCATGATGTCGAACGCTATCTGGCGCCGCCGGGCGAGGCATTGCCGGTTGCGGCTTCCTCGTGTCGAGCGGGGCGCGTCTGGCGACGCGATGGCGTCGAGTTTCGCTTCCTGTGGCCGCCGCCGCGGGTCGAGGGGTTATCCGCCAACGACCGTTCCTGCGTCCTGCTGGTCACCGCCGGGGCGCATCGCCTGCTGATACCCGGTGATGTGGGCCGCCGGGTGGAGAGAAGCTTCCTGTCGATGCTGTCGGGATCGGTCGAAGTGCTGGTGGCGGGGCATCATGGCAGCCGTACCAGTTCCGGGCCGTCGCTGGTGGACAGACTCTCGCCCGGTGCGGTCATCTTCAGCGCGGCACGCGACAGTCGCTTCGGGCACCCCGCCGCCGAGGTGGTGCGCCGTTTTCGACGAGCGGGGACCTGTCTGTGGAGCACCGCCCAGGATGGTGCATTGACCCTGACGCTGGGTGGGCGCGACGATCCGCGTATCGCTGCGGCGCGGCCGCTCTCCTGGCGGCCTGGCGGTGTCGGGCAGGACTGCCTTGCGTTAGAATCGCCTGCAATCATGCCGGGCTTGCCCGTGCCTTCATCCACCGAAGCGGAGACTCCGTGATCGAACATTCCGGCTGGGTCCTCTACAAGCGTCTGCTGGGTTACGTGCGGCCTCACTGGCAGGCCTTCGCCCTGGCGATCGTGGGTTATTTGCTCTATGCGGCCTCGAGCACGGCGCTGGCCGAGATGATGAAGCGGCTGATCGACGGCATCCAGGATCCGGATGCTGCCTTTCGGTTGTGGCTACCTCTGTTCGTGGTGGGCATGTTTGCCTTCCGAGGGCTGGGGACCTTTCTCGGCACCTTCTTCATGAGCCATGTAGCACGCAACCTGGTGCATGCCCTGCGTTGCGACGTCTTCAACCACATGCTGCACCTCCCCGGACGTTTCTTCGACGCGCATTCCTCAGGGCATCTGATCTCGCGGGTCACCTATCATGTGGAGCAGGTGACCGGTGCCGCCACCAAGGCGATCACCATCCTGCTGCGCGAAGGACTTTTCGTGATCGGGTTGGTCGTCTATCTGCTGTGGACCAACTGGATGCTGACGCTGCTGTTTCTGGCCGTGACGCCATTGATCGGCGGTGTGGTCAGTTACGCCAGCAAGCGGTTCCGGCGCATTTCGCGACGTATCCAGCGCTCCATGGGCGATGTGACCCATGTGGCGTCCGAGGCACTCTCCGGCTACCGGGTGGTGCGTACCCACGGCGCCGAGGCCTACGAGAAGGCACGCTTTGCCGAGGCCAGCGAGGTCAATCGTCGCCAGAGCATGAAGGAGGCGTTGACCAAGGCCACCAGCACGCCGGTCATTCAATTGCTGGTGGCGCTTGCCCTGGCGGTACTGGTGTGGCTCGCCATGTCGCCGGCGCTGATGGCCGACATGACGCCCGGCGAGTTCGTGGCCTTCATCACGGCGGCATCCCTGATGGCCAAGCCGGTACGCCAGCTCACCGAGATCAATGCCACCGTGCAGAAAGGCATCGCCGCGGCGGCCGAGCTGTTTGGCCTGCTCGAAGAGGAGCCCGAGGAGGATGAAGGGGATCGGGAGCCGGGCCGCCTCGAGGGGCGGGTGCGTTTCGAGGGCGTGCGCTTCGCCTATGGCGAGGACCAGCCCGAAGTGCTCAAGGGCATCGACCTGGAAGTTTCCCCGGGCGAGATGATTGCCATCGTCGGTCGGTCGGGCAGCGGCAAGTCGACTCTGGTGGGGTTGCTGCCACGCTTCTACCATCCCACGGCAGGGCGTATTCTGATCGATGACGTGCCCCTCGAGTCGTATCGACTGGCGCCGCTGCGCCGCTGCATTGCCCTGGTGTCGCAGCAGGTCACGCTGTTCAACGCCAGTATCGCCGCCAATATCGCCTACGGTGTAGAGCAGGCCGACCCGGCCGCCATCGAGGCGGCTGCCCGGGCCGCTCATGCGCACGAGTTCATCGAGAAGCTGCCGGAGGGTTATGACACCGTGGTCGGGGAGAACGGTGTCATGCTCTCGGGGGGGCAGCGTCAGCGCCTGGCCATTGCCCGGGCGATCTTCAAGGATGCGCCGCTACTGGTGCTGGACGAGGCGACCTCGGCGCTGGATACCGAGTCGGAGCGTTATATCCAGGCGGCCCTGGAAGAGGTGTGTCGCGACCGTACCACCTTCGTCATTGCCCATCGGTTGTCGACCATCGAGCGCGCCGACCGCATCCTGGTGATGGAAGCCGGCGAGATCGTCGAGCAGGGCAGCCATGACGAGCTGCTGGCCCGGAATGGTGCCTATGCGGCTCTGCATCGGTTGCAGTTCCGGGAGAACGAACCGGTATGACCTCGCTCGCCGAGCGTTGGCTGGAAGCGGCCTATAGCGGTGAGCGTTGGCTGATGGCGCTGCGTCCCCTGGAGGTGCTCTATCGCGGTGTGATGCGTCGCCGAACGCAAGCCTACGTCGATGGGCGCCGGGCGGTCTGGCGCGCGCCGGTACCGGTGGTCGTGGTGGGCAATATCACGCTCGGCGGAACCGGCAAGTCACCGTTGGTCGCTTGGCTGGCGCGTCATCTCGGAGAGGCGGGCTGGACGCCGGGAATCCTGTCGCGAGGCTATGGTGGTCGTTCCGAGCGATATCCGCTGTATCTCGAGGCGGACACCCCGGTCACGGAGAGCGGCGACGAGCCGCGCATGCTGGCCGACCAGACCGACTGCCCGGTGGTGGTCGACCCGGATCGACCCCGAGGCGGTCGTCGACTGCTGGAAGCGGGCTGCGACATCCTGATCAGCGACGACGGCTTGCAGCACCTGGCGCTGGGCCGTGACCTGGAAATCGTCGTGGTCGATGGGCATCGTGGCCTGGGGAATGGACACTGCCTGCCGGCCGGGCCCTTGCGCGAGCCTGTCGAGCGCCTCGACACGGTGGATGCGGTGATGATCAATGGTCGGCTGTGCCGGGATATACCGGCTTGTGGCCATGCCATGCGCTTGACGCCCGTGGCCTGGCGCTCGCTGGGCGACGGTCGGCAGCGGGCGTTGTCGCCGCTGCCCTTCGATGGACCGGTGCACGCCCTGGCCGGCATCGGGCGGCCGGCACGCTTCTTCGAGACGCTACGGGAGCTCGGTGTCGAGTTCGAGGCTCATGCCTTCGATGATCATCATCATTTCACCGCCGCCGACCTGACCTTCGACGATGACCGACCGGTGGTGATGACTGCCAAGGATGCGGTCAAGTGCCGCGACCTGACCGGCACGGCCTGGAGCCTGGATGTGGAAGCGGCGCCCGAACCGGCCTTCGTCGACTGGCTGGACGCGCGCCTGGCGATGTTATGAACCCTCGTGCCATCCTCGGGAATGGCCGACGAAATCGCTCATGGGAGGCGATGACATGGACAAGGAACTGCTGGCAATGCTGGTGTGCCCGCTGTGCAAGGGCAAACTGAAATACGACCGCGAGGCCGGCGAGCTGTTGTGCCGTTACGATGGCCTGGCCTATCCCGTGCGTGACGGTATCCCGGTGATGCTCCCCGATGAGGCCCGGCAGATGGATGTCGACGAGAAACTGCCGGCGTCCCCCGGACACAGTGGCGAGGCCTGAGGGATGGGGATGCAGGATTTCATTGTCGTGATTCCGTCGCGCTTTGCCTCCACGCGTCTGCCGGGCAAGCCGTTACGAGAGATTGCCGGAGAGCCGATGGTCGCGCACGTCTGGCGTCGGGCCTTGGGCAGTGCCGCCGCTCGGGTGGTGGTAGCCACCGATGACGAGCGCATCCGTACCGCCTTCGATGGCCTGGATGCCGAAGTGGTGATGACCCGGGACGATCATCCCTCGGGCACCGATCGGCTGGCCGAGGTGGCCGAGCGGCTGGCGCTGCCCGACGATGCCGTTCTGGTCAATGTCCAGGGCGACGAACCCTTGATTCCGCCGGCCCTGATCGATCAGGTGGCCATGCGGCTGTTCGATGATCCCGGTGCTTCCATCTCGACCCTCGCCGAGCCGATCACCGAGGTCGAGACACTGTTTGATCCCAATGCCGTGAAGGTAGTGCGTGAAGCCTCGGGCAGGGCGCTCTACTTCTCGCGGGCGCCCATCCCCTGGGACAGAGACGCCTTTGCCGAGCGTCCCGAGCTGCTTCAGACCGATGCCTGGTTGAGACATATCGGCCTCTATGCCTATCGAGCAGGCTTTCTCGCCGAATATCGCGACTGGGCGCCGTCGCCACTGGAACAGCTCGAGCAACTCGAGCAGTTGCGTGCCCTGCACCATGGTCACGCCATTCAGGTCGGGCTGGCCCGGGAGCCCAATCCTCCTGGCGTGGACACCGAAGACGACCTCGAACGCGTTCGCCAATGGTTGCGTGCCGAAGGAGAAGAGACATGATTCGCGTACTTTTCGTCTGTCTCGGCAATATCTGTCGCTCGCCCACTGCCGAAGGCATGTTTCGCCGCATGCTCGATGAGGCCGGCTTGGCCGATCGCGTCGAGATCGATTCCTGCGGGGTCGGTCCCTGGCATGTGGGCGAGCCCCCCGACCCACGAGCCCGCAAGGCGGCGTCGCGTCGTGGGCTGGATATCAGCGGATTGCGTGGTCGACAGCTCGAGGCAGCCGATTTCGAGCGCTTCGATTATCTGTTGGCCATGGACGAGGACAACCTTGCTGCATTGCAGGCTCAGTGCCCGCCCGACTGCCGGGCGCATATCGGCTTGTTCCTGGCATTCGCCGGCCTGCCCGACACGCCGGTGCCCGATCCCTACTTCGGGGGAGAGCAGGGCTTCGAGGAGATGATGGATTTGCTGGAAGCTGCGTCCCGGGGCTTGCTGGAAAGTGTGCGCGAGCGACTGGAGGCATCGTCTTGAGCCTGGAGGTGCGGGTCGATCACGACCTTTCCGGCTTCAATACCCTGGGGTTGCCGTGTCGTGCCGAACGCTTCGTGGCACCGTCATCTGCCGCGCAACTGACAGAGGCGTTGGCACTGGCCGAGTTCGAGCGGCGCGCGCCATTGCTGCTCGGTGGGGGCAGCAACGTGATCCTGCCGGCGTCGCTATCGGGCCTGGTCATCCAGCCGGCGATGTCAGATTGGTGGCTGGAAGAGCGGGGGACGGAGGTGCTGGCCCATGTCGATGCCGGCGTGGTATGGCATGACCTGGTGATGGCACTGGCGCGCCGGGGGCTTTGGGGTGTCGAAAACCTGGCATTGATCCCCGGGCATTGCGGTGCGGCTCCCATCCAGAACATTGGCGCTTATGGCGTGGAGCTTCACGAGGTGCTGGAGGCGGTACGCGTGATATCGCTGGAAGATGGGCGCGAGACGACAATGACGCCCGATGAGTGCGCCTTCGGCTATCGCGACAGTATCTTCAAGCGCGAACTGGCGGGGCGGGTGGCGATCACGGGACTGGTCCTGCGGCTTTCCCGTCATGCCGAGCCGCGTCTGGCATATGGCGATCTGTCGCGTCGCGTTTCCGCGCATCCCACGCCACAGGAAGTGGCCGAGGCCGTCAGCGCCGTGCGCCGCGAAAAGCTGCCGGACCCGGCTCGGCTCGGTAACGCCGGGAGCTTCTTCAAGAACCCCGTCGTGTCACTCGGACACGCCGAGGCGTTGCGCGCCGAATATCCCGATATGCCGCAATTTTCCCAGGCGGCTGGCGTCAAGCTGGCGGCGGGGTGGCTGATCGACCGCTGCGGCCTGAAAGGATGGCGCCGAGGGCACTTCGGCGTCCATGATCGTCAGGCCCTGGTGCTGGTGCATCATGGCGGTGGTAGTGCCGGGGAATTGCTGGAGATGGCCACCGAGGTAGCCGAGAGGGTCCGTGACACCTTCGAGGTCGTGCTCGAGCGGGAGCCGCGCTTGTTCGGCGAGGCGGACGACGCGGGGTGACGGCACGCTAGCGTGTTCGTCCTTCGCCTCCCTCATGGCGAGTCATCGACTGTCTTCTTCTTTTCCTTCTCCTTCCTTTCGCGTTCCTTCCCTGTTCTGGAAGGTCAGGAAGTCCTCCTCCTCGATATGTTCATCCAGGAAATCCAGGAAGGCGCGCACGGCCGGCAACAGCCCCCGGCGTGAGGGAAATACCGCGTGGAGAATGCCGCTTCGGGGTTCCCAGCCGGGCAGGACGTCGACCAGGTTTTGCTGCACAAGGTCGGAATAGCCGACCAGCATGGCCAGCTTGACGACGCCGTGTCCCGCCAAGGCGGCCTGGTGGAGCGTCTCGGCGCTGTCCGTGACCAGGCGAGGCCGATGAGGAATCTGGGCCGTTGCTCCTTCCGGTCCAGTCAAGTCCCAGACATGTTGCTTGTCGTATTGTGCGAAATCCAGGCTGGGTAACTCACCGAGGTCGGCGGGCGTTTCCGGCAGCGGATAATGCTCGAAAAGACCGGGAGCCGCCATCAAACGTTGGGGGCTGCGGGCCAGGACCTTCATGGTCAGGTCACTGTCCTCCAGTGGGGGAAACCGTACCCTGATCGCCAGATCGAATCCTTCCTTTATGACATCGACGCGTCGACTGGTGGCCTCCACCTGCACGTTGACGTGCGGGCAATGGCTCATGAAACGAACCAGCAGCGGGGTGATCAGGTAGTGCAGCACGCTGGGCGAACAACTGAGCCGCACGGTGCCTCGTGGCTGCGCCTGATTGCGTTCGATCAGTTCCTCGGCGGCTTCGGCTTCCACCAGCATCGCGACGCAATGCTGGTAATAGGCCTGGCCGAGATCGGTGACGGAAAAGCGTCGTGTCGAGCGGTTGATCAGCCGGGTCGCCAGGCGCTCCTCGAGCTGGATGATGCGTCGGCTGAGTTTCGATTTGGGGATGCCGAGCGCGCGACCGGCGGGGGCGAAGCCGCCGTGATCCACGACCTGGACAAAGTAATAGAGATCGTTGAGGTCTTGCATACTATCGTCCTATAATTGGGACGGTCAGTCCCGGAAACGCTATCTACCTGGGTCTTCGTTCATAAATTAGCCTTCTGGGCATCGAGGCCTTGTGCCTCCATTACCACGCAGGAGTCTGACAGCGATGAAGAAGATCCAGGCTATATATGGTGCCCCGCGCGGTCACTGGGTCGGAGACGGGTTCCCCGTACGTTCCTTGTTCACCTACGACCGCATGGGGGCAAAGCATCTCAGTCCCTTTCTGTTGCTTGATCATGCGGGGCCTTACCGCTTCCAGCCAGCGACCAGGCCGCGCGGAGTGGGGGCGCATCCCCATCGCGGCTTCGAGACGGTCACGCTCGTCTACGCCGGAGAGCTCGAACACCGGGATTCCTCGGGCGCCGGCGGTCGTATCGGCCAGGGTGATGTCCAATGGATGACGGCCGGTGCCGGCATCGTTCATGAGGAATTCCATTCGCAGGCCTTTACCGAAAGCGGCGGCCCGCTCGAGATGGTTCAGCTATGGGTCAACTTGCCTGCTCGGGACAAGAACACGCCACCAGCTTATCAAACCCTTCTCGAGGCGGATATTCCACGAGTGCCGCTGGGGGAAGGGAGCGGCGAAGTGCGTGTCGTGGCCGGTGATTACGCAGGGAACCTGGGGCCAGCGAGGACCTTCACTCCCATCAATCTGTGGGACATACGCCTTGCATCCGGTGGAGAGGCAATCCTGCATGTGCCCGATGGCCATACTACCCTGCTGGTAGTGCTGGACGGGACGGTACTCGTCAATGGCGACACGGTCGTGCGCGACGAAGCCGTGGTGGTCTTTGACCGTCGTGGCGATGAGTTGCACCTCGAGGCCAATAATGAGGCCAAACTGTTGTTGCTGAGTGGTGAGCCCATCGACGAGCCCGTCGTGGGGCAGGGGCCCTTCGTCATGACCTCCGCGGAGGAAATTCACCAGGCGTTCATCGAATTTCAGGATGGTCAGTATGGCGTCCTGATTGACTAGCGGCGTAACCGCTGGTGCGTCACCCGGTCATCCCGTCGGGATGGCCGGGTCTTCCAACCGCAAGAGGAGAATGAGCATGTCCTTTACCTATCAGCGACTGAACAAGGACGACGTGGCACTATTGATGGTGGATCATCAGGCTGGCCTGCTGTCCTTGGCGCGCGATTTCAGCCCGGATGATTTCAAGAACAATGTGCTGGCGCTTGCCGACATCGCCAAGTTCTTCGACATCCCGACCATTCTGACCACCAGCTTCGAGGACGGCCCCAATGGGCCCATGGTGCCGGAACTCAAGGAGGCCTTCCCGAACGCGCCCTACATCGCCCGGCCGGGGCAGATCAATGCCTGGGACAATCAGGACTTCGTCGATGCCATCAAGGCCACCGGCAAGAAGCAGTTGCTCATTGCCGGCGTCGTGACCGAAGTCTGCGTGGCCTTCCCGGTACTCTCCGCGCTGGAGGAAGGCTATGAAGTCTTCGTGGTCACGGATGCGTCGGGCACCTTCAATCAGACGACTCGGGACGCAGCCTGGGACCGCATGTCCCAGGCCGGTGCCCAGTTGATGACCTGGTTTGCCGTCGGTGGCGAGCTGCATCGCGACTGGCGTAACGATATCGAAGGGTTTGGGGGGCTCCTGGCGAGCCACCTGCCGGCCTACTCCAACCTCATGCAGAGCTATGCTCAACAGGCATCATCCTGAAGCGTCAGGCTCGGCCCTTCGGGTCGAGCCTTTTTTCGCGTGCCGAAGAGGAGGGGAGCATGAGCACATTGGTGGAAGATCGTGAGATGGCATCCTCGATGGACTGTCCTGTCATCGATGGCAAGCGCCAGACGCAGCACGTGTCTCCTCGGACCGCCGATGTCGGCGGTATCGAGGTGAACCGAGTGTTGCCTTCGCGCCAGCGTCGCCTGATCGGGGCCTGGTGTTTTCTCGATCACGCCGGCCCGGCCGTTTTCAAGGGAGAGGCCGAGGGCTTGCGCGTCGGTCCCCATCCACACATTGGTCTTCAGACCTTCACCTGGATGCTCGAGGGCAAGGTGCTGCATCGCGATAGCCTGGGCAACGAGCAGATCATTCGGCCCGGGCAGGTCAACCTGATGACGGCAGGGCGGGGCATCAGTCATACCGAGGACTCGGTGCCCGGCGAGACGCACCTGCATGCCGCGCAGTTGTGGATCGCCTTGCCCGATGCGCACCGGCAGACGGACCCGCGTTTCGATCATTATCCCGATCTGCCCCGCTGGGCGTCACAAGGTGTCGAGCACACCCTGCTGACAGGCGAGTTTGCGGAGCACCTGGCGCCGACGCTGGCCTTTTCGGCGCTTGTCGGCCTCGACCTGACCAGTCGGCAAGGCGCTACCTTGACGCTGCCGTTGAGGGAAGATTTCGAGTACGGCGTACTGTCACTGGAAGGGGAGCTGGATATCGAGGGGGATGCCTTCGCGGCGAACGAACTGGCGTATCTGGGGCGTGGACGCGCTTCAGTCACGCTGTCGCTGCCTGCCGGAGGACATGCCATTCTGGTCGGGGGAGAGCCGTTGGGCGAGGAGATCCTGATCTGGTGGAACTTCGTCGGCCATAGCAGAGAGGAGATCGTTCAGGCCCAGCGCGACTGGGAAGAGGGCAGCGAACGTTTCGGGGTCATCGAAGGCCATGATGGTCCGAGGCTGATGCCGCCGCCGTTGCCCTGGGCGTCGTGATCCCGTTACGCCATTTCTCCTCATCATCGAGTGACGACCATGTCCATGATGTCATCTTCGACCTCCGCTCCCTCGCAGAACAGTGTCACCATTCGCATCCAGCATCGGGTGAATCCCGATGCCATCAAGCGTTATGAAGACTGGCTACGCCATATCATCGAGGTGGCCGGTCGCTATTGCGGTCATCAGGGCGTGCATGTGATGCGGCCCCCGCCCGGCCATCACGACTATGAAATCGCCTTGCGCTTTGCTTCGGAAGGCGATGCCGAGCGCTGGAGACACTCCGAAGAACGCCGTCGGCTCGTCGACGACATCCAGCCTGCCTTGCAGCAGAATGAAACCCTCGAGATTCATAGTGGTATCGACTACTGGTTCACCGCGCCCGAGTCGAAGAGCCAGCAGCCCGTGCGATGGAAGCAGTGGCTGGTCACCACGGCGGTGATCTGGCCGCTCACCATGATCGTGCCCATTCTTTGGCAACCAATCCTGACGTTGCTTCCCCAGCTCGATATCTGGGGAGTCCGCAATGGCCTGTTCGCCGCCACGATCGTCGGCCTTGTCGTCTATGTCGTCATGCCTCGGGTCGTGCGCCTCGTGGCGAAATGGATGTTTCGATGAGCCGTGCTCGGCCGCCGTCATCCGACTCGGGTGGGGAGGCGCGCCGGTATGGCAAGGGGCGTGCCATGGCGAAGGTTTTCATCATGCGTTCGCGCCTTGAATGAAAAGCGCCCGTGACCATGCGGTCACGGGCGCTTTTCGTCATGCAGGCCAGGCGTCAGCCCTGGCCACCTTCCTGGCGCTTGGCTTCCTGCTCGCGCCGACGAATTTCCCGAGGATCGTTATGTGCCCGACGGCGGCGACGCCGGGACGACGATGTGCTGGAAGACTCGTCCTTACCCTGAGGCTCGGCGGCCTTATCGGCCTTGGCTGATGCCTGAACCTGTTCCGGTTGTGGCGCCGGCTCGGCCTTCGGTGGCTGGGCCTGCGACGCCTCGTCCTTGGGCTCGGTGGCCTTATCGGCCTTGGCTGATGCCTGAACCTGTTCCGGTTGTGACGCCGGCTCGGCCTTCGGTGGCTGGGCCTGCGACGCCTCGTCCTTGGACTCGGCGGCCTTATCGGCCTTGGCTTCGACCGGTGCCTGGGGCTGCTCCGGCTGCGGAGTCGGCTCGGCCTTCGGTGCCTGGGCCTGCGACGCCTCGTCCTTGGACTCGGCGGCCTTATCGGCCTTGGCTTCGACCGGTGCCTGGGTCTGCTCCGGCTGCGGAGTCGGCTCGGCCTTCGGTGCCTGGGCCTGCGACGCCTCGTCCTGGGACTCGGCGGCCTTATCGGCCTTGGCTTCGACCGGTGCCTGGGGCTGCTCCGGCTGCGGAGTCGGCTCGGCCTTCGGTGCCTGGGCCTGCGACGCCTCGTCCTTGGACTCGGCGGCCTTATCGGCCTTGGCTTCGACCGGTGCCTGGGGCTGCTCCGGCTGCGGAGTCGGCTCGGCCTTCGGTGCCTGGGTCTGCGACGCCTTGTCCCTGGACTCGGTGGTCTCAGCGGCCTTGGCCTCGGCTGACGCCTGAACCTTTTCCGGCTGCGGAGTCGGCTTGGTCTTCGGTGCCTTGGTTTGCGGTGCCTCGTCCTTGGACTTGGTGGTCTCAGCGGCCTTGGCCTCGGCTGGCGCCTGAACCTTTTCCGGCTGTGGAGTCGGCTCGGCCTTCGGTGTCTTGGCTTGCGGCGCTTCATCCTTGGCCTGGGACTTCGCCTGGACTTCAGTCGATGCCGACTTTGGTGCCTGCTGGGACGCCTCAGACTTGGCCGTGGAGTCCTGCTGGGCCGAGGCTTCGGTCGTCTCGTCGCTGACCTCGGTTGCTGCCTCCTGCTTTACCGCTTCTTCCTGCAGGCGCTTCTGCTCGGCTTCCGCCTTGGGGTTCAAGGCATGCTGGCGGCTGCGCTGGCGCGGGTTGTTGCGGGTACGCTTGGGCTTGTCAGGAGTTGTCGACTTGGCGTCGTCGTTCTTGCGCTCCGTCTTGGCGGTGTCGGTGCTTCCCTTCTGGCGCTCGTTGTCGCTGGGCTTGCGATTGTCCTGAGACTTGGCGCGATTGTCCTGGCCCTTCTGGCTATCCTGGCCCTTGTTCTGGGCATCCTGACTCTTGCGCGTGTCCCGAGAGGAAGAAGCGCCGCGGGTCTCCTGAGCATTGTTGCGGCCATCGTCCTGTCGACGACTACGTCCGCCACGGTTGCCGCGCCCCTGATTGTCGGATGAGGTCGACTTGTCGTCTCCTTGAGACTGGCCCTTGGCGTTGCTGGAGCTGCGGTTGTCATGGCGGGAGCCCTCGGCTCGGTCCGAGCGTTGGCGCCGGTTGCGTTGGCGGCCGCTTCCGCTACTGGACGCGGAACTTCCGCCTTGATCACCTTTGGTCTGGTGCTTGTCGGCGTTGGACTTCTGGGGCTCGCTTCCCGACCGGCTCGCCTGGGCGCCGGCCTGACCGCTGCTGGCCTCTTCCTCGCCGTTGAGCAGTCGAGCGAAGCCCTTGACCAGTCGGCCCAGCACGCCTTCGCGTTGAGCCGGTACCGGTGCGGACGGCGTCTTGGCTGCGGGTTGCTGGCTCGGCGTGTCCTGCTGCAGGGAAGCTGGGGCAGGCTCGTGGTGCACGACGGTCTTCACGGCGGCTTCGTCACGCTTGACGGGCTTGCCGAATGCCGCCTCGGGTTCGCGACCGACCTCGGTGTCGGTGGAGATCTCGAAGCTGGACTGGATGCCGCCTTCCTCGTCGACGTGGTCGTCGCGCAGGCGCTGCACGTCGTAATGCGGCGTGTCCATGTCGGGGTGGGGCAGCAGCACCACACGCACATCCTGGCGTTTTTCGATGTCGGCCAGCACGCTGCGCTTCTCGTTGAGCAGGTAGGTGGCCACCGGCACGGGCAGGATGGCGCGAATCTGGGCGCTGCGCTCCTTCATGGCCTCTTCCTCGATCAGGCGCATGATCGACAGCGAGATGGAGCGAACGTCGCGGATGGTGCCCTGGCCGTCGCAGCGCGGGCAGACCACGCCGCTGGTTTCGCCGAGTGACGGGCGCAGGCGCTGACGGGACATTTCCATCAGGCCGAAGCGCGAGATGCGGCCGATCTGTACCCGGGCGCGATCGATCTTGAGGGCGTCACGCACGCGGTTCTCGACCTCGCGCTGATTGCGCGCCGGACTCATGTCGATGAAGTCGATGACCACCAGGCCGCCGATATCGCGCAGGCGCAACTGACGAGCGATCTCGTCGGCGGCCTCGAGGTTGGTCTGGAGCGCGGTTTCTTCGATGTCACTGCCGCGGGTGGCGCGCGCCGAATTGATGTCGATCGAGACCAGGGCCTCGGTATGGTCGATGACGATGGAGCCACCGGAGGGTAGCTTGACCTCGCGCTCGTAGGCGGTCTCGATCTGCGATTCGATCTGGAAGCGGGAGAACAGCGGCACCTCGTCGGCGTAGCGCTTGATCTTCTGCTGGTAGGACGGCATCACCTGGCGAATGAAGGTGAGGGCTTCCTGGTGAACGTCCTCGCTGTCGATCAGCACTTCGCCGATGTCCTGGCGAAGATAATCGCGCATGGCGCGAATGATGACGTTGGACTCGCGGTAGATGAGGAAGGGCGCGGGGCGCTTGCCGGCCTCGCCGGTGATCGACTCCCATACCTGCACCAGATAGTCCAGGTCCCACTGCAGTTCCTCGGGAGAGCGACCGATGCCGGCGGTGCGCACGATCAGGCCCATCTTGTCGGGCACGGTCAACTGGCCCATGGCTTCCTTGAGCTGGGCGCGTTCCTCACCCTCGATGCGACGCGAGATGCCGCCGGCACGAGGATTGTTGGGCATCAGGACCAGGAAGCGGCCGGCCAGGCTGATGAAGGTGGTCAGGGCCGCGCCCTTGTTGCCGCGTTCCTCCTTGTCGACCTGGACGATGACTTCCTGGCCCTCCTTGAGGACTTCCTTGATGCTGGGACGTCCCGAGGGCTCCTTGATGAAGTAGTCGCGGGAGACTTCCTTGAGGGGGAGAAAACCGTGGCGTTCGGCGCCGAAGTCGACAAAGGCGGCTTCCAGCGAAGGTTCGACGCGGGTGATCTTGCCGCGATAGATGTTGGCTTTTTTCTGTTCCCGGGCACCGGATTCGATGTCCAGGTCGTAGAGGCGTTGTCCATCGACCAGAGCGACGCGCAGCTCTTCGGGCTGGGTCGCATTGATGAGCATCCGTTTCATGGCGTCTCGCAAAATGGACGCGCCGGGAGTGCCCGGATAGCTCCATGAACCTGATGTCGGGCGGCGTCGAGCTCGGTATTTCGGCCAGGTGCCGGGCGATCCCGTGTCGGCGCCACTTGTGATGACGCGCTGGGCCGCCCACCATGTCTCGAAACCCGTGCCTCTCGCGACGACCATCAAGCCCGTGGGCTTCCGTGCATCGACGAAGGCGAACCGCTGGGTGCTGCGTGCTTGTGCTCAGCGCATGTCGCGGATGCGGAACTGCGCCCGGCCGTGTCGGTGGCGATTGCTTGGCCTGGCCGGCACGGCATGATCATGTTGAGTACGGGGCGGAGGCAGGACATGTCTCGGCGGGACTTCGCCCATCCGGCCCTGCGGTCACCGCCAACACCTGGCATTCATCGATTCGCCAACGCCGGCCTCCGGCACGATGTTGTACGTATCCCGTGATCTCCTATCGCGTCATTTCGGGCGCGATCGGGCGGGCGTGGCGTTGTATCGCTTTCACTTCGGCGGCGGGACCTCGGATTGGCGAGAGTCGTCGCGGCCTGATCTTGTCGTTCCGGCCTGCGTGTGCGTCGTGCAGGCGCGCTTCACGGGCATTTCAGCCCATTGGAACGAGTCGGCAATATAACAGTAAAGGGGGTGCCCAGCAATTGGCGCAGTATTGGCCTCACTACGGTAGAATGCCACCTTTCCGCAGATAGCCAGTGGAGTGAGCCGGCATGGCCGATGGCCGCGACGTACAATGGGTGGAAGTGACCGAGGGCCAGGCGGGTCAGCGAGTCGACAATTTTCTGATGACGCGCCTCAAGGGCGCGCCGCGCTCGCTGATCTACCGCATCGTGCGCAAAGGCGAGGTGCGGGTGAACAAGAAGCGCGTCAAGGCTGACTCGCGCCTGGCGACAGGCGATGTGGTGCGTATTCCACCGCTCAAGCTGGCGCCCCGCGAGGCGGTCCGCGAGGTCAGCGACAACCTGCGCAACCTGCTGGCCGGCAGC
The DNA here is from genome assembly GCF_001662305.1 of Halomonas caseinilytica. Lineage (GTDB taxonomy): Bacteria > Pseudomonadota > Gammaproteobacteria > Pseudomonadales > Halomonadaceae > Halomonas > Halomonas caseinilytica. Next base: position 148,891 of record NZ_BDEP01000013.1, on the reverse strand, counting down.
GTGCTGCTCGAGGGGCGCGACTGGCTGGTGATCAACAAGCCCTCGGGGCTGGCCGTGCACGGTGGCAGCGGGGTCAAGATCGGCCTGATCGAGGCGTTGCGACAGGTGCGCGAGGATCTGGACTTTCTCGAGCTGGTGCATCGCCTGGATCGCGACACCTCGGGTTGCCTGCTGCTGGCCAAGTCACGGCCGGCGCTGCTGACGCTCAATGCCGCGCTCAAGCGTCACGAGATGACCAAGCGCTATCTGGCGTTGGTGGCCGGGCGCTGGCCGGCACGCCGCGATTTCGTCAGCGCCCGGCTGGATCGCTTCGATGCCGGTAACGGCGAGCGGCGCGTGCGGGTCGATGCCAATGGCAAGGTGGCACGCACGCGCTTTGCCGTGCGCGAGACCTTTGCTGGTGCGACCCTGATGGAAGCGGAGCCGGTCACCGGCCGTACCCACCAGATTCGCGTGCATGCGGCCCATGCCGGGCATCCGCTGCTGGGCGACGACAAGTACGGTTCCCGTGAGGGGCAGCGCCTCGCGGCTCGATGGGAGCTCTCCAGGCTCTTTTTGCATGCTTCCTCGCTGACCTTTCCCGAGCCGACCAGCGGCAAGCCGGTGCAGATTCGCGCACCACTCGGCGCCTCGCTCGATGCCGTTCTCGAACGTGCCCGCCAGGCACGATGACGTGGAGATACCATGCGTTACCGACTGATGATCTTCGACTGGGATGGCACCTTGATGGACTCCGTGGCTCGGATCGTCGCCAGCATGCAGGCCGCCGGCCGGGACATCGGCTGGGGAGAGCTGCCGGACGATCGCGTGCGGGATATCATTGGGCTGGGCTTGCCCGAGGCCATCGCCAAGTTGTGCCCGGGCATCGATGCCGAGCGAGCCGAGGCGCTCAAGCAGCGCTATGCGCATTACTTCGTCGAGGGCGACGCGACGCCGATGCCGTTCTACCCCGGCGTGACCGAGGGGATGGCGCGTCTGAGGGCCGACGATCGCTCGCGCCTGGCCGTGGCCACCGGCAAGAGCCGGCGGGGACTGGACCGCGTCTTTCGCGAGAGCGGCAGCGGCGCCTGGTTCCATGCCAGCCGCACGGCCGATGAAACCCGTTCCAAGCCGCATCCGCAGATGCTCGAGGAACTGCTCGGCGAGCTCGGCGTGGCGGCCGAGGAGGCCGTGATGATCGGCGACACCGAATATGACATGGAAATGGCCCGGGCCCTGGGCATGGACCGCATCGCGGTGACTTACGGGGTTCATGAGCCGGATCGCCTCGCCGCCAGTCGACCGACCTTCACGGCCGGGAGCTTTCCCGAACTGATCGACTGGCTGCACGGTTAAGCACGTTTGCGCAAGCGTCTGGGAGACGAGGTCACGATGAGCGAAAACAGCGACGACTGGACCGAAGGGCCGGAGCTTTCGGCGGAGGAGGCGCAACGACGTCGGCAGGCTCGGAGGCAGGGCGAGCCCGAGCGGGCCGAGGGTGAGGATGCCGAGACGCTGCGCGAGCGCCGCCGTCTTGCCGAGCAGGCCATGCTCGATCGCTGGATCGACGGCGTGCTCGTCGAGCAGCGACGCACGCGGCGCTGGAAATTGTTCTTCCGTTTCGTCTTCGCCTTCCTGATTCTGGCCTCCCTGACGCTGACCTTCTACGGTCTCTTCGCCGCCCAGGGAACGATGGAGGCCGAAGGGCCGCATCTTGGCGTGGTTAAGGTGGAGGGCGTGATCGATCGCGAGTCGCCGGCGAGTGCCTCGCGTGTCATCGAGGGTATCGAGCGCGCCTGGGAAGCGCCGGGGGCCAAGGCGGTGGTGCTGCATATCGACAGCCCGGGCGGCAGTCCGGTGCAGTCGCAGCGGATTTACGACGCCGTGATGCGGCTGCGCGAGAGTGGCGACAAGCCGATCATCGCGGTCGTCGAGGACATCGGTGCCAGTGGCGCCTACTATATCGCCGCGGCGGCGGACGAGATCGTCGCCGCGCCGGCCAGCCTGGTGGGCTCCATCGGGGTGATCCACGCCGGCTTCGGCTTCGAGCAGGCCATCCAGCGGCTGGGCATCGAACGCCGGGTCTTCACGGCTGGCGAGAACAAGGACTTTCTCGATCCCTTCGCGGATGTCGAGCCCGCCCAGCGACGCTTTTGGCAAGACGTGCTGGCCACCACGCACCAGCAGTTCATCGATGACGTCAAGGCCGGGCGCGGCGATCGTCTGGCCGATGACGAGCGCCTGTTCAGCGGGCTGATCTGGTCCGGCGAACAGGCGCTGGAGCTCGGGCTGGTAGACCGGCTGGACAGCCTCGACGGTGTGGCCCGGCGTCATCTGGAAGACGTGCGTCTCCAGAATTACACGCCGCGTCTCGACCCCTTCGAGCGGCTGTCTCGGCTTTTCGGGCGTGTCGTGGCGTCGGTGCTGGGGCTGTCGAGCGCCGAGACGCCGGTGCGTTATCAGCTCGCTCCCTGAAGGGAGCGAGAGTTGTAAGCGTTAAGCTGTAAGTTTTAAGAACCCCTTTCCGTTGGCCTGCTTGGTAGTAGCATCCGGCTTACGGCTTACGGCTCGTCAGGGGATCGAGCCCGGCGTCGCGGAGCATCTCGCAGAGGCGGATGAGCGGCAGGCCAATCAGGGTGTTGGGGTCGTCACCTTCGAGGCGTTCGAACAACGTGATGCCAAGGCCTTCCATGCGGAAGCTGCCGGCGCTGTCCAGTGGGCGTTCCCGCTCGACGTAGCGGGCGATCTCGTCGCTCGTCAGACGGCGGAAGACAACGTCGTAGTGTTCGTGGCATACCCGGTGACTGCTGTGGCGGGTATCGATCAGGGCCAGGCCGGTCAGGAAGCGTACGCGGTTTCCGGAGAAAGCGGCCAGTTGCTGGCGTGCTGCGGCTTCGTCGGCGGGCTTGCCGAGCGGGCGGCCATCGAATACCGCGACCTGGTCGGAGCCGATGATCAGGTGGTCCGGCCAGTCCGCCGCTAGCCGCTCCGCCTTGGATAGCGACAGGCGGTGCACCAGGGATTGTGGCGACTCGCCATCGCGCGGTGTCTCGTCGATGTCCGGGCTCGCCCAGGCATAGGGAATCTCCAGGCGATCGAGCAGTTGGCGACGAAAGCGTGATCCGGAGGCGAGGACCAGTCGTGACATGGGATCTCCTGGCGAAATGAGACGGGATGGCGAAGCTCTCGCAACACATTGTAACCCGAGACGATGGCGGCTTTGACAGGGGCTGGGGGAGTGCCTATCATTGCGCGCCTATGTTGACCTCACGACTTCCGAGCCGGGTCGAGCCCTACAAGCTCGCCGCTCACGGCGAACACCTCGAGGGCCTTGCTGCACTGGCCGATATGCCTCGGCTTGCCGAGGAAATCGGCGAGCAACTCGGGGATGCTCAGGTATGGCTGACGTTCACCATCGATGCCCAGGGGCGTCGGACGATCGAAGGCCATCTCGAGGCCGAATTGCAGTTGCCGTGCCGACGTTGCCTGTCGCCCATGGCAAGCGAGGTCGAGAGCGACTTCCTGCTGGGGCTGGTGACCAGCGATGCCCTGGCGGCGGATCTGCCGAGCACCCACGAGCCGGTGCTGGTGGAAAACGAACAGCTGAACCTCCTGTCGGTGGTAGAGGATGAACTGATCCTCAGTCTGCCCCAGGTGGTTTACCACGACGAGGCCGATTGCAAGGTCTCGCGCGACCAGCTGAGCAGCGGGGCGGGTACCGTCGGTTCGGACACGCCCTCCAAGAGCCCCTTCGATGTGCTCAAGCATCTCAAGGGCAAACACTGATATTTTATCGATTCACTCTGGAGTGATATCTCATGGCAGTTCAACAGAACCGCAAGACCCGTTCCAAGCGCGGCATGCGTCGCAGCCACGACGCCCTGACCGGCAAGGCGCTGTCCCAGGACAAGGAAACCGGCACCACCCATCTGCGCCACCATGTGGCTCCGGATGGCTACTATCGTGGTCGCAAGGTCGTCGACGTCTGAAGACGGCGATCTTTACGCCATGACGCTTGACCACTGAGATGCGGATTGCCGTTGACGCCATGGGAGGGGACCTGGGGCCCCACGCCGCCGTGGCGGGTGCCGCCAGTGCTGTCATGGCCGACCCCGATCTCGAGATCCGGTTGTTCGGTCCGGCCCGACATCTGGAAGACGAGATCTCTCGGCTGCCGCGGCCTCTCGCCGCGGCGTCGTCGCGTTTATGCGTCGTGGATGCCCCCGGGGTCGTCAGGCAGGACCAGCGCCCCGCTCAGGTGCTGCGCGGCAATGACGACACCAGCATGTCGGGCATGTTGGGGTGCCTGGCGCGGGGCGAGGCCGAGGCCGGCGTCAGTGCCGGCAATACTGGCGCCCTGATGGCACTGGCGCGTCGTGCGCTCGGCATGGTGGGCGGCATGCCTCGACCGGCCATCAGCACCGCGATACCGACACGCCGCGAAGGTCGTTGCTACCTGCTCGACCTGGGGGCCAATGTCGATGCCGAGGCCGAGCGACTCAGGGACTTCGCCCTGATGGGCGACGTCATGGCGCGACGCCTCGACGACCTGGCGCATCCTCGAGTCGGCCTGCTCAACGTCGGTGTCGAGGGCACCAAGGGGACGGCCAGTGTCCAGCGGGCCGATGAGCTGCTCAAGCGCGAGCCGGGATTGCACTACCAGGGATTCGTCGAAGGCGATGCCATCTTTTCCGGCGAGGTCGATGTGGTGGTGTGCGATGGGTTCGTCGGCAATGCTGTGCTCAAGGCCAGCGAGGGCTTGGCGCGCATGCTGGTGCGTCGGGTTCAGGCAACCTTCGAGGCTCACTGGTCCAGTCGGCTGGTAGGGTGGCTGGCACGCCCCGCTCTGGCGCGACTTCGAGGGGAGCTCGATCCGGTGCGCTACAACGGGGCCAGTCTGCTGGGGCTCGATGGCATCGTCATCAAGAGTCACGGTGGAGCCGATGCGGCCGGCTTCCACTATGCTGTGGTGCGCGCGGCACGGGAAGTGGCCCATGACCTGCCGGCCTGCCTGGCTGCAGAACTCGGCCAGTGCCGGTCTGCTGGCGCCTCGGCCGTCGATGACGGTCGAGATGCCAGCGGATCCTGGACGCTTGCCACCGCTGTCACGGATGCGGCGGATGGCGAGACAAGTCAACAAGAGCAAAGGTGATCGACATGACTCAACCCCTTGCCCTCATCTTTCCCGGGCAGGGCTCCCAGCAGATCGGCATGCTGCGCGAGCTGGCGGAACGCTACAGCGTGGTGGGCACCACTTTCGAGGAAGCCTCCGATGCGCTGGGCTATGATCTCTGGCAGGTGGTCCAGGAAGGGCCCGCCGAGGCGCTCAACGCGACAGCCTGCACCCAGCCGGCATTGCTGACCGCCAGTGTGTCGATATGGCGGGTCTGGCAGGAGCTGGAGGGGCCGCGGCCCACCGCCATGGCCGGCCACAGCCTGGGGGAATACAGTGCCATGGTGTGTGCTGGTGCGCTGCCTTTCGCCGAAGGCGTGCGTCTGGTCAAGTTGCGTGGCGAGGCGATGCAGGACGCCGTTCCTATGGGCGAGGGCGCCATGGCGGCCGTGCTCGGTCTCGATGACGATACGGTCGAGGCGGCCTGTGCCCAGGCAGCCGAGGGCGACGTCGTGGCGGCGGTCAACTACAATGCGCCGGGACAAGTGGTCATCGCCGGCAGCAAGGCGGCCGTCGATCGCGCCATCGCGGCCTGTCAGGAGGCGGGTGCCAAGCGTGCCATGCCGCTGCCGGTATCGGTACCTTCGCATTGCGACCTGATGCGTCCGGCGGCTGACCGGCTGGCCGAGGCAATGGCATCGATCGAGTTGCGTGCACCGCGTTACACCGTGATCCAGAATGTCGATGCCGAGGCACATGCCGATGTCGAGACGCTGCGCACTCGCCTGATCGAGCAGCTCTATCAGCCGGTGCGCTGGACCTCCTGCGTCGAGGCCCTGTCGGGGCTGGGGGCCGAAGTGTTCATCGAGTGCGGTCCCGGCAAGGTGCTGACCGGCCTCAACAAGCGAATTGCCCGGGGTAGCCGAGGCTTGTCCGTCAATGATCCGGACAGCCTCACCACTGCCCTGGAACTGGCCCGCGAAGCGGTGGGCCAGTCGCCGTCGGCCAACGGCTGACTCCCTCTCCCGGACGAGAATGGAAGAGAGCATGACAACCGAGCGTAGAGTCGCCCTGATCACCGGGGCCAGTCGCGGCATCGGCCGCGCCATCGCCCACGAGCTGGGACGCCAGGGACGCATCGTGATCGGTACCGCCACCAGCGATGCCGGCGCCGAGCGTATCGACGCCGATCTCAAGGAACAGGGCATCGAGGGTGCCGGGCGGCGCCTGGATGTCACCGACCAGCAGAGCGTGGATGCCCTGGTCAAGTCCATCGGCGAGGAATTCGGTGCGCCGACCATCCTGGTCAACAATGCCGGCATCACCCGCGACAATCTGCTGATGCGCATGAAGGAAGAGGACTGGGACGCGGTCCTGGATGCCAACCTGAAGTCGGTCTATCGCGTCAGCAAGGCCTGCCTGCGCGGCATGACCCGGGCACGCTTCGGCCGCATCGTCTCCATCAGTTCGGTCGTCGCCACCATGGGTAACCTTGGGCAGGCCAACTATGCGGCGGCCAAGGCCGGCATGGAGGGCTTCACTCGGGCACTGGCGCGCGAAGTGGCAGCCCGCGACATCACGGTCAACGCCGTGGCACCGGGCTTCATCGCCACCGACATGACCGAATCGCTGCCCGAGGCGCAGCAGGAAGCGCTGCTTGGCCAGATTCCGCTTTCGCGGCTCGGCCGGCCGGAAGAAATCGCCGCTGCAGTGGGCTTTCTGACCGGCGAGACGGCAAGCTATATCACTGGCGAAACCCTGCACGTCAATGGCGGCATGAACATGCGTTGATGCCGCGGCATGCGGCGGTTGCGTCGACCCAGAGCGGTCTATAAACTACCCCGCAGCTTATGCTTGCGGATTTGAACCGGCTGGTCATCAGAACGGCTAACGTGAACGACTGGAGTACGTCATAATGAGCACCATCGAAGAGCGCGTGAAGAAGGTTGTGGCCGAGCGCCTGAACGTCAAGGAAGAGGATATCCAGAGCTCATCTTCCTTCACCGAGGATCTCGGTGCCGATTCCCTGGATACCGTCGAGCTGGTGATGGCGCTCGAAGAGGAATTCGATACCGAGATTCCCGACGAGGAAGCCGAGAAGATCACCACCGTTCAGGAAGCCATCGACTACGTTAACGCCCACCAGTAAGGGCGCGGTCGACCCCGCTTGCTGAAAGGTCCGGGAATTGCCCGGAGAGAGCCGTCCTGCCATGCAGGGCGGCTCTTATGCTATGTGGGAGCATGGAAGCGGTACCGGACTCGCGCGTTGCCTTTCCCCGGTTCCCGGGGCATTGCATGGCGTACAGCGAGCGATGAGTCGGGTATAATGCCAACAATGAATGCCCCTGGATGGGCTGCACTATCTTGAGATGTCTGGAGGAAAGCTGATGGCTCGCAGAAGGGTTGTGGTGACCGGGCTGGGCCTGGTTACCCCTGTGGGAAACACCGTCGACGAGAGCTGGCGGAACATCGTGGCCGGCAAGAGCGGTATTGCCCCGATCGAGCACTTCGATGCCAGCGGCTTCAATACGCGTTTCGGTGGCTCAGTGAAGAATTTCGATATCAGCCCCTACCTCAATCCCAAGGATGCCAGGAAGATGGACCTGTTCATCCAGTATGGGGTGGCGGCTGGTGGCCAGGCAATCGAAGATGCCGGCATCGAGTGCACCGAAGACAACGCTCACCGCATCGGCGTGGCCATCGGGTCCGGCATTGGCGGCTTGCCGATGATCGAGCATAACCACAAGGCCTTGCAGAAGGGCGGTGCGCGACGCATTTCTCCGTTCTTCGTGCCGGGCTCGATCATCAACATGATCTCCGGCAACCTGGCGATTCAGCATGGCTTTCGCGGCCCCAACATCGCCATCACCACCGCCTGTACCACCGGCACCCATAACATCGGCTACAGCGCCCGGACCATTGCCTACGGCGATGCCGATGTCATGATCTGCGGCGGTGCCGAGATGGCGACCACGCCTCTGGGGCTGGGCGGCTTCTCCGCGGCGCGGGCGCTTTCCACCCGCAATGACGATCCCGAAGCGGCCAGTCGGCCCTGGGATCGGGATCGTGACGGCTTCGTGCTGTCGGACGGCGCTGGCGTCATGGTGCTGGAAGAGTACGAGCATGCCGTCGCCCGGGGCGCGACCATCTATGCCGAGCTGAGCGGATTCGGCATGAGCGACGACGCCCACCACATGACCGCGCCCCCTGAAGACGGCAGCGGCGCGGCGATGTCGATGAGCAATGCCATCCAGGACGCCGGTATCGCGCCGTCGGCCGTCGATTACATCAATGCCCACGGCACCTCGACCCAGGCCGGCGACCTCGCCGAGAGCCGTGCGGTGGAACGGGTGCTGGGCGAGGCGTCTCGCGAGGTCGCCGTCAGCTCCACCAAGTCGATGATCGGCCATCTGCTCGGTGCGGCCGGTGCCGTCGAGGCGGTATTCAGCGTGCTGGCGATTCGCGACCAGGTGGCGCCGCCGACCATCAACCTGGACAATCTCCAGGAAGGCTGCAACCTGGACTACGTGCCCAATACCGCCCGCGAGATGAAGATCGATGTGAGCCTGTCGAACTCCTTCGGCTTCGGCGGCACCAACGGCACCCTGGTCTTCTCGAAGGTGTGAGCTTGTCATCCGAGGACATCGCGGACGGAGAGGGCGTGCCCTTCGATGACCGTGGTCTGGCCTACGGTGATGGCCTGTTCGAGACCGTTCTGGTCCGGGATGGCGTGGCGACGCTGTGGGAGGCCCACATGGCGCGCCTCGTGCGCGGTGGTGAACGCCTGGGCATCCCGGTGCCGTCGCGCTCGGCCCTGGATGCCCTGCCGGCCCGAGCCGGCGCAGGCCTCTGGGTGCTCAAGCTGACCCTGACTCGTGGCAGCGGCGGGCGCGGCTATCGGCTTCCCGACATGCCCGCGCCACGCCTGCGCTGGCGTGTCACCCCCTTCACTCCGTCCCCTGAACGCTGGTGGCAGGGGATTCGCGTGCGTCATTGCCGATTGGCGTTGGGAATTCAGCCGCGCCTTGCCGGTCTCAAGCATCTCAACCGACTGGAAAATGTCATGGCCCGTGCCGAGTGGCAGGACCCGGAGATTGCCGAGGGGCTGCTGTGCGACAGCGAGGGGCGTCTGGTCGAAGCGACCAGCATGAACCTCTTCTGGCAACGGGCAGGGCGCCTGGAAACGCCCGGTCTGGCTCGCTGCGGCGTGGCCGGCACGCTGCGGGACGCCTTGTGTCGGCGTCTCGGTATCGAGGAAGTGGATGCCGGCCCCGAAACGCTCGAGAGTGCCGAGGCGGTCTGGCTTGGCAATGCCGTGCAAGGACTCTGGCCGGTGCGGCGCCTCGATGACGACCAAGGGCAAAAGCTGGCGGACTGGCGTATCGGCAGGCTGCACCGAGCGCTGCAGGCCGAGGCCCATGCGCTCCTGGGGTATCCGTGCCATGACGACGATGCGGGCGAACGAGACGAGGAAGACGAGGCATGAAACGTGCGCTGAAGTTCCTGCCGCCATTGGTGATCCTGGTCGCGCTGGTCGTCGGTGGGGGATACCGTTACTGGGAGACGCGCCTCGACACACCGCTGTCGATCGAGGCACCGCTCATCTACGAAGTGCCGGAAGGGGCCGGCTATCATCGGGTCATCGCCGAGCTCGACGAGCGCGGCATCCTCGAGGATGCCTGGGCCTTCCGCCTGCTGACGCGTCTCGACCCCGATGCCGTGCCTTCGCTCCGACCGGGGGAATACCGGCTCGAGCCGGGCATGGACGGGCAGGCGCTGCTTGAGCGCCTGCGTCGTCACGAGTTGGTCAGCTATGATCTGACCATCCCGGAAGGCTGGACCTTCGAGCAGATGCGCGCCGCTCTGAATGCGGCGGAAAAGCTCGAACACGAGACGCAGGCGTTGAGCGATGCCGAGGTCATGGCGCGGCTGGGCCGCGAAGGCGAGCATCCCGAAGGGCGCTTTTTCCCCGATACCTATCGTTACCGCAAGGGCGTCAGTGACCTGGATATCCTTCGCCAGGCCATGGTCCGGATGGATGAAGTGCTCGAGGCGACCTGGGCCGAGCGAGCCGAGGACCTGCCCCTGGAGACGCCCTACGAGGCGCTGATCCTGGCCTCGCTGGTGGAGCGCGAGACCGGCGCGCCGGAAGAGCGGGGGCGCATCGCCGGCGTCTTCGTCCGCCGCCTGGAACGGGGCATGCGCCTGCAGACCGACCCTACCGTGATCTATGGCATGGGTGAGCACTACGATGGCAACATCACCCGAGCCGACCTGCGCGAGGCCACGCCCTACAACACCTACGTGATCGAGGGCCTGCCGCCCACGCCGATCGCCCTGCCGGGGCGCGCCTCGCTGGAGGCGGCGGTGAACCCTGCTGAGGGCGAGGCGCTGTATTTCGTGTCCCGGGGCGACGGCACGCATCATTTCTCGCGCACATTGCGCGAGCACAATAACGCCGTCAATCGCTACATTCGCAACCGCTGAGTGCCAGGAGGCGCCACCATGCAACGCCGAGGACGCTTCATCACCCTGGAAGGCGGCGAAGGAGTGGGCAAGTCCACCAACCTCGCACTGGTGGCCGATCATCTCGAGGCGCATGGCCTCGAGGTGGTCCGCACCCGAGAGCCTGGCGGCACCCCGCGGGCGGAGGCCATCCGTGGCTTGTTGCTCGACCCCGCCGGCGACGAGCCTCTCGACGATGATGCCGAGCTGTTGCTGGTGTTCGCGGCCCGCGCCCAGCATCTGGCGCGCGTGGTGCGGCCGGCGCTCGAACGGGGCGCCTGGGTGGTCTGCGATCGCTTCACCGATGCGACCTTCGCCTACCAGGGCGGCGGGCGAGGCATCGACACGGCGCGGATCGCCGAGCTGGAAACTTTCGTCCAGCGCGGCTTGACGCCCGACCTGACCCTTCTGCTGGACATGCCCATGGCAGCGGCCCAGCATCGCCTGGAGGGGCGCCTCGATCGCGATGGAGGTGAGCGGGACCGCTTCGAGCGTGAACGTGCCGAGTTCTTCGAGGCTGTGCGCCAAGCCTATCTGGAACGGGCCGACGAGGCGCCGGAGCGCGTTTACGTGGTGAATGCCGACCAGCCGCTGGACGCCGTGCAGGACGAATTGAAGGCGCTGCTCGACGGTTGCCTGGAGGCGTGGGCATGACGGAAAGCATGCGTCCCTATCCCTGGCTGGCGGAGCGCTGGAAGGAAATCACCCGTCTCGCCGACACCGGACGCCTGCCGCACGCGCTGCTGTTTGCCGGACCGAAGGGCATCGGCAAGCAGTCGCTGGCCGAGGCGTTGATCGCCCGGACCCTGTGTGCCGCACCTGGTGAATTCGCCTGTGGCCAGTGCCACGCCTGCCAGATGCTGGCCGCCGGTTATCATCCGGACCTGATGCGAGTGTCGCCGGAGGAGGGCAAGCGCCAGATTCGCATCGGCCCGGTGCGCGACATCAATGCCTTCGTTGCCCAGACTGCCCAGCAGGGCGGCTATCGGGTGATCGTCATCGCGCCGGCGGAAGCCATGAACGTGGCGGCGTCCAATGCCCTGCTAAAGAGTCTGGAGGAGCCCGGCGGCAGGACCTTGTTCGTGCTGCTGTCCGACATTCCCTCGCACCTGCTGCCGACCATCCGTTCGCGCTGCCAGCAATGGAGTCTGACGGCGGCGGACGAGATGCAAAGCCTGGCCTGGCTGGCCGAGCGGCTCGGCGGTGAGGATGATGCGCGCTTCTGGTGGCGCGCCTCGGGTGGGCTGCCGTTGCGTGCCCTGGAACTGGCCGATCCGCAATCCCGGGCCTTGCGGCAGCAGCTCCATGAAACCTTCGATGCCCTGGTGCGCGGCGCCGAGCCGGTAGCCGAGGCCGCGCGACTGGATCGGCAGTCGATCGATGCCATCCTATGGTACGGTATCGCCTGGCTCGAAGATCTGATTCGCCTCGGGCTGTCCGGTGTCAGCGACGAGTTGCGCAACCCCGACCTGCTGCCGTTGTACCGCCAGGCGGTCAAGAACGCCCGGGTCCGCGACTGGTTCCGGCTGCTGGACTATGCTCGTGAACAACGACGCCTGCTGGCCGAGGGGAGCAACCCCAACCCCCAGTTGGTGCTGGAAGCCTGGCTGGTTCGCTGGGCGGCCTTGTTGAGATCCTGAGCCACGGCACGACACCGGACGGTGTTCCTTTCATTATTCAAACCGGTGAAGCTAGCGCATGTTTGTCGATTCCCACTGTCATCTCGATCGTCTCGACCCGCGTACCCATGACGGTGATGTCGGAGCGGCCCTGGCGGCGGCCCGCGCTCGTGGCGTGCGTCAGTTCCTGGCGATTGCGACCACGCTCGAGGGCATGCCCGGCCTTGCCGCTCTTGCCCGTGAGCACGATGATGTAGCGATTTCTGCCGGTGTGCATCCGCTACACGAGGTGCCCGAAGAGCCGAGCGTCGAAGCGATCATGGAGGCCGCCGACGGTCATGGCGCCGTGGCCATCGGTGAAACCGGGCTCGATTATCACTACGATGGCGTGCCACGCGAGGTGCAGTACGAGCGCTTTCGTCGCCACCTGATCGCGGCTACCCAGTTGGGTCTGCCGGTCATCATCCATACCCGTGAGGCCCGGGAAGATACTCTGGCGCTGATACGCGAGCACGTCGATCCCGACGTGGGCGGTGTGCTGCACTGCTTCACCGAAGACCTGGACATGGCCCGCGAGGCCGTCGGCCAGGGATTTCATATCTCGTTGTCGGGCATCGTCACCTTCCGCAATGCCAGTTCGGTCCGCGAGCTGGCGCGACGCCTGCCCCTTGATCGCCTGCTGATCGAGACCGACAGCCCTTACCTGGCGCCGGTGCCGCATCGCGGCAAGCCCAACGAGCCGGCCTGGGTGGTGGAAGTGGCCGAATGCATCGCTGCCGAGCGAGGGATCAGCGTCGAGGAAGTGGCCATGCAGACTACCGCCAACTTCTATCGGCTGTTCAAGGCGGCCGCGCCCGAAGCCTCGAGCGAAGTGCGTCAGTCACTGGCCAAGGCCGGCCTGGTCTAGCCTTCGTTCATCGGCCTTGCGGGCAAGCCTGCTCGTTGGCGTCTTGCCTGCCCATTGCTGCTGGAAGGAGCGCGCATGCCTCTGGACTCACTGCTGGACGACATCGATGCCTCGGGCGGGATTCCGCCGGTGGATCGCTGGGCGCCCGAGCATGCCGGCGAGATGGATCTGTTGATCGCCGCCGATGGTCGCTGGATTCACGAGGGGGGCGTCATCGCCCGGCCACGCCTGGTGCGTCTGCTCTCCACGATCCTGCGGCGAGAAGGCGATGGCTCGCACTGGCTGGTGACGCCCGTCGAGAAGCAGCGTGTCCAGGTCGAGGACCTGGCCTTCATCGCCGTCGATGCCGAGCGCGACGACCAGGGCTACTGGCATGTCGTCACCAACCTGGGCGACCAAGTGCGGCTCGATGCCACCCATCGCCTGAGCGTCACCGCCACGCCCCGCGGTGAATGGGTCCCCGAAGTGCCGGTGCGCTTCGGTCTGGCCGCGCGGCTCGGGCGTAATCTCTTCTATCGACTGATCGAGCAGGCCGAGGAGCGCACCGACGAGCAGGGTGTGCCCTGGCTGGGGTTGACCAGCGGTGGCGCCTGGCACCCGTTGGGTCGGCTGGACGGCGCGGCGCCATGAGGTTGACGTCGGAACAGCGTGCCGTCATCGCCCATGAAGCGGGTCATGCCCGGGTCGCGGCGGTGGCCGGTGCCGGCAAGACCACCACCATGGTTGCGCGGGTGCTGAAACTGCTCGAGCGCGGTATTGCCCCGTCGCGTCTGCTGGTACTGATGTTCAATCGTTCCGCCCGCGAGGACTTTCAGACACGGCTGGCGGCCATGGCGCCGGCAGGGCAGCGGTTGCCCGACGTGCGCACCTTTCATTCTCTCGGCCATCGCCTCAGTCAGAGCCTGACCCGCTGGGGTGTGCTGTCACCGCGTCAGTTGCTGACCGCTGACTGGCAACTGGAACGCCTGCTGCGCCAGGCCTCGCTGAATGCCCTGGAAGGAGCGCCAGACGCGCGCGAGACCGCCCTTGACGCCGACAAGCTGGAAGCCCTGGCACACTTCTGCGGATTGGTGAAGGCGGAAATGGCCGACCCCGCCGAGCTGTATGCGCGGCTCGATTTCGGCGACGGTACCGAGCATTTCGTGGGCGCCTTCGAGCAGGCCGAAACCCTGCTCGCCGATCACGGCCTGATGACCTACGCCGATCTGATCTATCGTCCGCTGCTGGCACTGGAAGCCGACGCGACCCTGCGCGCGCGCGTTCAGGGGTTTCTCGATCACGTCATCATCGATGAATATCAGGACATCAACGTCGCCCAGCAGCGCTTGCTGGCCGTCCTGGCGGGCCGCGAGGCGGCGGTGATGGCGGTAGGGGATGCCAACCAATGCATCTACGAATGGCGTGGCGCCCATCCCGACACCATGCTCGAGAACTTCACCGCGACCTTCGGTGCCGCCCATGACTATCCGCTTTCGACGACCTTCCGGCATGGCCATGCCCTAGCGCTGGTGGCCAATCATGCCATCGATGCCAATCGGCGGCGCCCCGACCAGACCTGCCTGGCCGCGCCCGACAATCCGGCGACCCAACTGTCGGTGAACCAGGGCAGCCAGGCGTTGCTGAACGAGCTGGCCGCCTGGCAGCGCCAGGGCCGAGACCTCTCGGAGGCTTGCCTGCTGGTACGCAGCTGGGCCTTGTCGGTCCCGCTGCAATTGGCGCTGCTGCGCGCCGGAGTGCCTTTCCGGCTGGCTCGGGAGGACCGTTTCGTGTTCCGCCTGCCGCTGGTTGAGGCGCTGGCAGGGTATCTGATGCTGGCCCGGGATGCTTCCCTGCTGCAGGACCCTGGCCACTTGCTGACGCTGTTGTCCCAGCCGACGTCTTTCGTGCCTCGCGAGCGCCTGGCGGCGCTGGCGGCGCGTTTGGCCGAGACCCAGCGCTGGCCCGAGCGTCACGACCCCTTGCTGGAGGGCATCAAGCCCCACCAGCGGCGCACCCTCAAGCGCCGCTGGGCGCTGCTGTGCGAGCTGCCCAAGCTCTCGGCGTGGTCGCCCGCTCGCCTGCTGGGGCATGTGATCGAGGCGGTGGAGGCGGAAAAGGTGCTCAAGCGTGCCGCCGCGCGCCGTGACAAGGGCGAGGAGGATGTGCGCCTGCTGGATGTGCTCATCGAGCAGGCCAGCGAGGTGAGCGATCTGGGGGCCTTCACTGAGCTGTTGAGACGCCCGGTGGAGAACCGTGACGATGGCGTTTTGATCAACACCGTGCACGGTGCCAAGGGGTTGGAGTGGCCGCTGGTGGTGCTGGCCGGTGCCAACGAGGAAGATTTTCCGCACTATACCCGGGACAATCCGTTGAATCCCCAGCGGCTCGAGGAAGAGCGACGGCTGTTCTACGTAGCCATTACCCGGGCTCGGGAACGGCTGGTGATGCTGCACGACGGCGGTGATCATCGGCCCAGCCGCTTCCTTGGTGAAACCGCCTGGGAGGATAGCCTGCGCGTAGCGCAGCGCCTGGCGGCTCCGGATGACACGACGCCCCTGGCGGTGACGCGGCCCGACCTGGTACGCCGCTACCTGGCGGCCCTGTCGCCGGATTCGCCGATCGACCTGCCGGTCGAAGCCGCCGAGCGCTCGGGTGTCGCCGAGCGTGGGGCTGACTATCGGGTCGGCCAGCGGCTGAATCACGCAGTGTTCGGCGAAGGAGAGATCAGCGTGGTGGAGGGCGACCCGGCCAACCCGGTAATCGAGGTACGTTTCCTCCAGGCTGGACGGCGGCGACTGATCGCCAGTCGAGCCCCTATCGAACTGCTGGAAGGAGAGCACGCATGAGCGATGTTCTGATCGGTGCCGAGGCACTGCGCCACTGGCTGAGCGAGCCGCAGACCCCTGTGGTGCTGGATTGTCGGGCACGGCTCGGGGAGCCTGAGGCTGGCGCTCGTCTGTGGCGCGAGGGACATGTCCCCACTAGCCGTCATCTCGACCTTGATCGAGACCTGGCCTCGTCGCCCGGTGTGCGAGGCCGTCACCCGCTTCCCGCTCCCGCTGCTTTTGCCGCGACGCTGCGACGGCTGGGTGTCGAACCGGGTCGCCCCGTGGTGGTGTATGACGACATGGGCGGGCAGCTTGCCGCGGCGCGTGCCTGGTGGATGCTGGCTCGGTGGGCGGGGCATCCGGACGTGCGGGTGCTCGATGGCGGGCTGCCGGCCTGGCAGAAGGCAGGCGGTTCGCTGGAGGAGGGCGAAAAAGCGCCGGCCGCCGCGAGCGATTGGGCGCCCGCCTTTGATGACGATACCTGGGTCGAGGCCGACGAGGTCTTCTCCAGCCGGGCGCTGAAGCTCGATGCGCGCTCCCGGGAGCGGTTTCGCGGCGAGCACGAGCCGGTGGATGCGCTGGCGGGGCATATTCCCGGCGCGTTCTGCCGGCCCAGCGCAGACAACCTGGACGAGAGCGGGTGCTTCAAGTCGCCGACCGCGCTGCGCGAGGCATTGCCGGAAGCGAGTGATGTCATCAGCTACTGTGGCTCCGGGGTCACCGCCTGCCACAATATTCTGGCCCACGCCGTGGCCGGCTTGCCGCTGCCCAAGCTCTATGTCGGCTCCTGGAGCGAGTGGATTCGCGATCCGGCGAGACCCATCGCCACGGGTGACTAGGCAGCCCATCTGAGCACCTAGAAGTTGTAGTTGATGAATCCACCCACGTAGGACTGGGTCGCATCACCGATCTCGTCGACGATGGGGCTATCCTTGGCGTCGCCGGTCAGACGTGACACGCCGACCATGCCTGTGATGGACCATGTCCGCGTGAGATAATAACTGGCGCTGGCATTGGCACCGATGCGGAAATAGCCTTCGTTCGGTGAGTACGCCTCCAGCCCAGAGCGCCGACTCTCCTGCGCGGAAATGCCGAACATGTCCTCGGTCCAAGCATCGCTCCCATAGGCAATGTTCGGGCCTAGCGAAACGGAGAGCCGTTGGGTCAAGCGCGAGCGCCAATGGGCCTTGGCGCTGGCATGGTAGCCATCCACGTCCCCGCTCAGCGGCGTTTCCACGGCCGCGCTGTACTGCCAATGTCCCTCGGTGTATTCGGCTCGCAATCCCGCCGTGACGCCTCCGTCGACCTCATCCAGGCGGTGCAGATCGTCGTCGTTGTCGCGTCCGAAGGTGTAACCGAGAAACGGCGATACCCGCCAGCCATTCCGATGAATGACATTCCAGCCCACGCCATCGCGTGGGTTGATATACATGCTATCGCCATAGGTCAGGTTGACCGATGGCCATATGGACGTCTCGTAGTCGTCGCTTCCCAGATAATCGGGAGCGTAAATCGCCCCCGCGCCCAGACTTCCTTGCCAGCCGCTGTCCTGTGCCTGGCTGGGTATTGCCACCGCCAGCATCGGTAGCATCACGGCCAGCGCCGCGTATCGATATCCTGCCTGCATGCCGCCCGACTCCCTGGATTCATTGCATGACCACCGGTTGGCCGCCCGCCATTTTGCAGGCACACCCCCGACCCTTTACATACAGTATCGTAGGTATCCTTGCCGCGCCAGCCGGTTTACTGGTCGTCCACTGTGACCACCTGGCTGTCGTTGAAAACGTGCATGGCCCCCAATTCGAAGGCCTCGAAACCGTCGTGAAGCGTAGAGCGTGACATCCGCTGCAACCGTCATCCCCTAAGACAGAATGTCCCAATATCGGAACAAGCTGATTTATGACACTGTAGAGCTAGGCGGAGTCGAGCAAGGAGAGTTGCTTCACGGCATCCTGGCCTTCGGGGCTATGATCGTCGGCCTCCAGAACCTTGTGGAAGCCTCGCGAGGCCTGGATGGTCGCCTCGTCGTCGAGCCACATCATCGCCTGGGCATGGTCGTCGGCAAGCTGGTGCTTCAAGCCGCCGAACTGGGTGCCGATCTGCCCCCAGGCACGACTGAATATCCAGTCGCCGAACATGTCCTGGTGGACATGTATCAGTACATAGTCATGGTCGGTTTCCCAGCGGACGATCACGGTGGCTCCGGTGTTGGTAGCGTGGTGGCGGCGCTGGCGGCACCGCTCGTGTAACATGCTCGATATTGTAAGGCCTTGTGCCCGGGGCTCAAAGCCGACGGGCCGGCGCGGGAGGATACCATCATGCGGATCATCGTCGATGCCAACGTTCCCGAAGCCCAGCGCTGTTTCGGTGCGCTGGGCCAGGTGGTCAGCGTGCCCGGACGCGAGATCAATGCCGCGACGGTACGCGATGCCGATGCCCTGGTGGTGCGTTCGGTCACTCGGGTCGATGAGGATCTGGTGAGGGATTCTCGGCTACGCTTCGTCGGTACCTGCACCATCGGCACCGATCATGTCGATACGCGGGCATTGTCCAGGCACGGAATCGGGTTCGCCAGCGCCCCGGGGTGCAATGCCGAGGCCGTGGTCGATTACGTACTGGCGAGTCTGGCGACCCTGGCCGAGCGAGAGGGTTTTCGGCTCACCGAGCGTCGCATCGGTGTCATCGGTGTCGGCAATGTCGGGGGACGACTGCTGGCGCGGCTGCAGGCACTGGGCATCGACTGCCTGGCCTGTGATCCGCCGCGTGCCGAGAGGGAAGGTCGCACGGACTTTGCCGACCTGGACACCCTAGTGGATCGCTGCGACGTGCTCTGCCTGCATACGCCGCTGGTGCAGGAGGGGGCGCATGCCACGCGTCACTTGCTCGATGCCTGCCGGATCGCCGAATTGACGCCCGGCACGCTGGTGCTCAACGCCGGCCGGGGCGACTGCGTGGATGGCCAGGCTCTGCGCGGCCGGTTGTCGGGGCGGGGAGACATCGCGGCGATACTGGATGTCTGGGAGAACGAACCCGGCATCGACGCGGCCCTGCGCGACCAAGCCGAGCTCGCCACGCCGCACGTGGCCGGTTACAGCCTGGATGGCAAGCTGCGTGGCACACATCAGATATATCGTGCCTTGGCGCGCCATGTCGGGCTTCCTGTCCGGATGGGCGAGGCGGAGCTGATGCCGGCGCCGCCCGTGCCACGTCTGGTGCTGGATGCCGGGCTCGAGATCGAGGAAGCGCTACGCGTGTGCATGCGTGCCGTCTACGATCCGCGTCGTGACCACGATGCGCTCCGGCAGCGAGCCCGGCATCTGGGGCTGGAGGAAGGTTTCGATGCTTGTCGGGCGAACTACCCGCTGCGTCGTGAGTTCTCGACTCTCGAGGTGGTCCTCGAAGCGGCTGCTTCCCACCTCGCCGAGCCGCTGTCGGCGGCGGGGTTCAGGGTCACAACGTGAAGCGCCAAGCATGAAACCGGAAGGAAAAGAGGGAAGGCATCCCTGGCGCCCCAGGTCCATGCCTTCCTCCTCAAAGGCGCTCGGCGCCGTTTCTATTCCTGCCAGCGGCGCGTCTTTACTGCCGATAGGCGGCTTCCTTCAGGGCGCGGATGCGCTCGTCCAGCGGTGGGTGGCTGGCGAAGAGTTTTTCCATCAGGCGGCGTGACTGGCCGGTGGTGATGGCAAAGGCGGTCAGGGTGTCCGGCATCTGGTCCGGCATCTGGGTCTCGGCCTTGAGGCGTGCCAGGGCGTTGATCATGGCACCGCTGCCGGCCAGGCTGGCACCTGCGGCATCGGCGCGATATTCGCGGAAGCGCGAGAACCAGGCGACGATGGCCGAGGCGATCAGGCCGAAGACGATCTCGGCGACGATGACCACCGCGAAGTAGCCGAAGAAGCCCAGCCCGCCGTTGTCGTCCTTGCGCAGGAAGCTGTCGACCAGTTGCGCGACGACGCGCGCGAAGAACATCACGAAGGTATTGAGCACGCCCTGGATCAACGCCAGGGTGACCATGTCGCCGTTGGCCACGTGACCGATCTCGTGAGCCAGCACGGCACGAATCTCTTCGGGCTTCATGCGGTTGAGCAGGCCGGCGGAAACGGCCACGAGGGCGTCGTCCTTCTTCCAGCCGGTCGCGAAGGCGTTGGACTGCTGGGCCGGGAAGATACCGACCTCCGGGGTCTTGATACCGGCGTCGCGCGCGAGTTCGGCCACGGTATCGAGCAGCCACTTCTCGGTGGCGTTGGAGGGCGTCTCGATGACCACGGTGCCGGTGGAGCGCTTGGCCATCCACTTGGAGATGAACAGCGAGACCATCGACCCTGCCATGCCGAAGATGAAGCAGAAGATCAGCAGCCCGGTCATGTTCATGCCGTTCTCGGAGAGATAGGCGTCCACGCCGAGTAGTCGCAGGGTGATGCTGGCGACCAGGATGACGGCCAGGTTGGTGCCCAGAAAGAGCAGGATTCTCATCATTGCCGGATATCTCCCGTCGAGATTGTCGCGCCCGGCCGGGAATCGGCGGACGCGGCGATGGTAAAGCCTTGCATTAGATACGGGCTTTCGCCAAGGGTTTCAAGCCTGGCGTCAAGCGTAGGTCCAACTATTGGCGATAACGTGACAGGAAGCGCGCGAAGCGCTCCAGGGCATCGTCGAGCTGGTCGACCCAGGGCAGGGTGACGATGCGCACATGATCGGGTTCGGGCCAGTTGAAGGCGCTGCCCTGGACGAGCAGGATCTTCTCCTGGAGCAGCAGGTCGAGCACCATCTGTTGGTCGTCCTGGATGTTGAAGACCTTGGGGTCCAGGCGCGGGAAGGCGTAGAGCGCGCCCTTGGGTTTGGTGCAGCTGACCCCGGGAATGGCATTGAGCTTGTCAAAGGTGATGTCGCGCTGGGCGAGCAGCCGGCCGCCAGGCAGGATCAGGTCGTTGATCGACTGATAGCCGCCCAGGGCGGTCTGGATGGCATGCTGGGCCGGGACGTTGGCACACAGGCGCATCGAGGCAAGCATGGTCAGCCCCTGGATGAAGTCGCCGGCACGCTTCTTGGCCAGCGTGCCCGAGAGCGTCATCCAGCCGCTGCGAAAACCGGCGCAGCGGTAGCTCTTGGAGAGCCCGTTCATGGTCACCACCAGCTGGTCCTCGGAGGCCAGGGCACCGGTGGCGACATGCTCGACCCCATCGTAGAGGATCTTGTCGTAGATCTCGTCGGAGAACACCACCAGGTCGTGTTC
This sequence comes from Halomonas caseinilytica, assembly GCF_001662305.1. GTDB lineage: Bacteria > Pseudomonadota > Gammaproteobacteria > Pseudomonadales > Halomonadaceae > Halomonas > Halomonas caseinilytica. The sequence goes on along the minus strand of NZ_BDEP01000013.1, from coordinate 127,728 downwards.
CCGGGCGATGTCGAGCAGCTCGCTGACGACCTCCGGGGGATAGACGGCTCCGGTAGGGTTGTTGGGATTGATGATGACGATGGCTCGGGTATGGCTCGTCACCTTGGCGCGGATATCGTCCATGTCCGGCGCCCAGTCGGACTGCTCGTCGCACAGGTAGTGTACGGCGCGGCCGCCGGAGAGGTTGGCTGCCGCCGTCCACAGCGGATAGTCGGGAGCCGGGATCAGCAGCTCGTCGCCATCGTTGAGCAGCGCCTGCAGCGCCATCACGATCAACTCGGAGACGCCGTTGCCAATGTAGATATCCTCGATGCCGACGCCGGGGATCTCCTTGCGCTGACACTCCTGCATGATCGCCTTGCGTGCCGAGTAGAGCCCCTTGGAGTCGCAATACCCTTGGGCGGTGGGCAGGTTGCGCATCACGTCCTGAAGGATCTCTTCGGGCGCTTCGAAGCCGAATGGCGCCGGGTTGCCGATGTTCAGCTTGAGGACTCGCTGGCCTTCGTCCTCCAGACGCTTGGCATGTTCGAGCACCGGGCCGCGGATGTCGTAGCAGACGCTGTCGAGCTTGTGCGATTTATTGAGCGGGGCAGTATCCATGTCGTGCTTCCAGGGGTGTCCAGGTATGGCCGGAATGTCGGGCTCTTGATGGCGAGGCTTGCCGCTTATTCGGCGCTCGCGTCCGGGTCGGCGTCTTCTACTTCTTCGGGTGCCGGAATGTCGGCGGGTGTCTCCAGGGTCAGGCGCCCCAGCTTGCCGTCGCGAAGCTCGTGCAGCAGCACTTCGGCCCCACGATGAAGATCCACTTCGCCGCCGGCACGCAGTCCGCCGCGCTTGCCGGCGATGGCCGCCAGGATGGCGTGACCGTCGAAGCCGGCCTGTGCCAGCAGGTCGGGGCCGGGGGCACCATCGGCCTCGATGCGTTCGGCCTCGGGATTCGGCCGGTAGACCGGCAGCTCCTTGAGCTTGAAGCGACTCGAGAGGGCATTGGGGTAGCGTCTGGCGAGCTCTGCCGCCGTGACGATCGCGACATCCACGTAGTCGATGGCAGTGTCGCGGATCGCGCCGCTGGCGGCCAGTCGGTAGGCGCTGGCCTGATCTTCGATCTTCGGCCACAGCACGCCCGGGGTGTCGATGAGGGCGACCTGGCCGGCGATGCGGACCTTCTGCTGGCGCTTGGTGACGGCCGGTTCGTTGCCGGTCTTGGCGATGGTACGCCCGGCCAGGCCATTGATTAGTGTCGACTTGCCGACGTTGGGAATGCCCATGACCATGACGCGCACGTCGCGGTCGGCCCGGACCTGACCGGCCAGTTCATGGCACAGCTTGGGAACGCGCTTGAGCTCCCGGGCCTGGGTGGTGGTTACGGCCAGCGCGCGAACCTCGGGCTGGGCATCGAAGTGGTTCGTCCATTCGCGGGTGCGCTCGGGGTCGGCGAGATCGGCCCGGGAGAGGACCTTGAGCACCGGCTTGTGGCGGGTCAGGCTCGCCAGCATGGGATTGGCGCTGGAGTAGGGCAGGCGGGCGTCGAGCACTTCGATCACGACGTCGATTTCCGGCAGCGCCTCGAGAATCTGGCGGCGCGCCTTGTTCATGTGTCCCGGGTACCAGCCGAGCATCGGCCCCTCCTGCTTGCCTTGTAGCGGTGAAAACGCGAAAACGGCCGACCATCATAGCAGATGACCGGCCGTCGCAGGGGCCGCCTTCATTCGCCGGAGTGGAAGCTCAGGGCCACTGAGTTGATGCAGAAACGCTGCCCGGTGGTCTCCGGTGGGCCATCGGGAAAGACGTGGCCGAGATGGGCGTTGCAGCGTGCACAGGTTACCTCGATGCGTTGCATGCCGTGGCTGTTGTCGGGCTGCTCCTCCACACACTCCGAGGAGAGTGGCCGGTCGAAGCTTGGCCAGCCGCAGCCGGCCTCGAACTTGTGCTCATTCTCGAACAGGGGAGCGTGACAACACACACAGTGGTAGATGCCATGTTCCTCGGTGACCTGGTAGTCACCCGTGAAAGGACGTTCGGTGCCCTTTTCGCGAGTGACGTGGTATTGCTCCGGGGTGAGCTGCTCGCGCCACTCGGCGTCGCTCTTCTCGATTTTCTTGCGCATGGGCGGTCTCCTCGTCGTGCCTGCCTGTCTATTGTGACATTCAAGTCGGTCTTTTTTTCCAGTCAGCATCGCCAACGTTGGGTTGATAATCAACGGGATGGGTGTCGGGGTTGACTCTTTTCGAGGCGCTGAGTAATATACGCGCCACCTCGACGAGGCGAGCGAAACGTCCCATTCGTCTAGTGGTCTAGGACACCGCCCTTTCACGGCGGTAACAGGGGTTCGAACCCCCTATGGGACGCCACTCGACTCATCAAGGTACCGGAGTGCGGGAATAGCTCAGTGGTAGAGCATCGCCTTGCCAAGGCGAGGGTCGCGAGTTCGAATCTCGTTTCCCGCTCCAGGTTTTCGACATGGAAACCGATGCGTCCCATTCGTCTAGTGGTCCAGGACACCGCCCTTTCACGGCGGTAACAGGGGTTCGAACCCCCTATGGGACGCCACCTTCCGGTGCTCGACAGTGCGAAGCGCGGGAATAGCTCAGTGGTAGAGCATCGCCTTGCCAAGGCGAGGGTCGCGAGTTCGAATCTCGTTTCCCGCTCCAGGTTTTCGACATGAAAGCCGATGCGTCCCATTCGTCTAGTGGTCCAGGACACCGCCCTTTCACGGCGGTAACAGGGGTTCGAACCCCCTATGGGACGCCACCTCGCAATGCCGACACACCACAATATGCGGGAATAGCTCAGTGGTAGAGCATCGCCTTGCCAAGGCGAGGGTCGCGAGTTCGAATCTCGTTTCCCGCTCCATTATTTCGTTGCCCCAGTTTCAGTGAATCAAGCAAGCGGTGCCAAGGCTCGGGCCACGATCCGGTGCGCCGGTCCGATCGCATCACGTTTCCGCTCCAGTGTGACGGTGAATCAAGCGGTGCCAGGGCTCGAGACGCGATCTGGTAGGCTGGTTCGATCGAATCGTTCCTGCTGCGGCGTTCACGTTTTCTTCTTCGGTATCCCATCGTCAAGCCTGACGCGTCATCGTCGTCATCCGCATTCCGCCGCGGTGCGACCTGTTGCATACAACCGGTATTGTTTGCGGGCTACTTGAATCGATGATGACATGCCCCCATGTCATCGGGCTTCGGTGACATCCACCCAGCTTCGAAGGATCGCTCATGGCCGAACCGGCGCTGTCCATCCGTGGTCTGACCAAGGTCTACGGCAATGGATTCCAGGCCCTCAAGGGCATCGACCTCGACGTTGCCCAGGGGGATTTCTATGCCCTGCTGGGCCCCAATGGCGCGGGCAAGTCGACCACCCTGGGGGTGGTCTGCTCGCTGGTACAGAAGACCGACGGCAAGGTGTCGATCTTCGGTATCGACATCGATACCGATTTCGCACGTGCCAAGTACCATCTCGGTGTGGTGCCCCAGGAATTCAACTTCAATCAGTTCGAGAAGGTCATCGACATCATCCTGGCCCAGGCCGGGTATTATGGCATGTCGCGACGCGAGGCATTGCCACGGGCCGAGCAGCTATTGCGTGACCTGGGCCTGTGGGACAAGCGCAACGGCAGTGCTCGCATGCTGTCCGGCGGCATGAAGCGACGCCTGATGATCGCTCGTGCCTTGATGCACCGCCCCAGGCTGCTGATCCTCGATGAGCCGACGGCCGGCGTGGATATCGAGTTGCGGCGCAGCATGTGGGAATACATGCGGTATATCAATGAGGTGGAGGGGACGACCATCATCCTGACCACCCACTATCTGGAAGAAGCCGAGAGCCTGTGCCGCCATGTCGGTATTATCAACCATGGGCGTATCGTCCGTGACACCAGCGTGCGTGATCTGCTCGCCGAGCTGAATACCGAAACCTTCCTGTTTGACCTGGCCCATCCGGTCGAGCAGGCGCCGCATGTCGAAGGCTTCGAGGTCCGTCAGGTGGACGAGGCCCAGCTCTCGGTGATGGTGCATCGCGGCCAGCGACTCAACGACGTCTTCGAGGCGCTGGGGGAGCAGGGCATCGAGGTGATGTCGATGCGCAACCGGGCCAACCGGCTGGAGGAGATGTTCGTCTCCATGGTGGAAGAAGGCCAGGGCGCCACTGACCAGGACACGGAGGTACGCGGATGAATGCCACACAGACCGCCATTGCGCTATGGACCCTGGTGATCAAGGAGATCAAGCGATTCACGCGGATCTGGCCGCAGACGCTGCTGCCGCCGTCGATCACCATGGCGATGTACTTCATCATCTTCGGCAACCTGATCGGCTCGCGCATCGGTGAGATGGACGGTTACTCCTACATGGATTTCATCGTCCCCGGCTTGATCATGATGTCGGTGATCACCAACAGCTATTCCAACGTGGCCTCCAGCTTCTTCTCCAACAAGTTCCAGCGCAGCGTGGAGGAGATGATGGTCTCGCCGATGCCCAACTGGGTGATCCTTGCGGGCTTCATTCTGGGCGGCATGGCGCGGGGACTCGGTGTCGGCATCATCGTCACCGTTGTGTCGTTGTTCTTCACGCGCATCGAGGTGGCGCATCCGCTGCTGACCGTCGGCGTGGTGGTGCTCACCGCGGCGCTGTTCGCCACGGGCGGCTTCATCAACGCCCTGCTGGGCAAGAAGTTCGATGACATCTCCATCGTGCCGACCTTCGTGCTGACGCCGCTGACCTACCTCGGCGGGGTGTTCTACTCGATCTCGCTGCTGCCGGCCTTCTGGCAGGGCGCCTCGATGCTCAACCCCATCCTCTACATGGTCAACGTCTTCCGTTACGGCTTTCTCGGCGTTTCCGACATTCCGGTGGGCTGGGCGCTGGCCGCCATCCTCGGCTTCATCGTGGCGCTGTTCGCCGTGGCGTTGTGGATGCTGGAGAATGGCAAGGGGATCCGCAGCTGATGAACGACCGTCCCGACTCCCTGGCCGATGCGCCCCTGGGGCGCGAGTCCGCTTATCCCGAGCAGTATGATGCCGGATTGCTCTATCCCATCGAGCGCGCCATCAATCGTGCCCCGCTGGGCATCGAGGAGGACGCCTTGCCGTTCGTCGGCGAGGATGAATGGCATGCCTTCGAGCTGTCGTGGCTCAATGCCAGAGGCAAGCCGATCGTCGCCGTGGCACGTTTCCGGCTGCCGGCATCCTCGCCGCGACTGATCGAGTCCAAGTCATGGAAGCTCTATCTCAATGGTTTCAACCAGAGCCGCTTCGCCTCGACCGAGCGCGTGGTTCGGGTCCTGGAACACGATCTTTCCGAGGCGGCCGGCGCCCCGGTCGGGGTCGAGGTCTTCGGTGTCGATGACCCGGTGCTGACACCACGCGCCCTGCCTGGAGAGAGTATCGACGAGCAGGATATCGAGATTGCCGACTATACCCCCAGCGCCGAGCATCTGACGGTGGGGGAGGTGATCGTCGAGGAGACCCTGCACTCGCACCTGCTCAAGTCGAATTGCCCGGTGACCGGTCAGCCCGACTGGGGCAGCGTGATGATTCGCTATCGGGGCCCGAAGCTGGATCGCGAGGGGCTACTGCGTTATCTGGTCGGCTATCGCCAGCACCAGGACTTCCATGAGCACTGCGTCGAGCACATCTTCACCGATCTGATGGCGAGGGCCAGGCCCGAGCGGTTGCTGGTGCTGGCACGCTATGTGCGCCGCGGTGGTCTCGATATCAGTCCCTGGCGGGCTACACCGGGCGAATGGCCGCCATCGCCGTTGCGCCTGGCCCGGCAGTGATCGAGCGCACACAAGGGCCGAGTCGAACTGGTAAAGTGTCGAGAGCTCTTCTCGTTGCTGACTGCTTTTTCGATTACGTAAGGAATGCGCGATGGATGCAATGACGCTGCTGCACGAACGTGGCTCCATGGGCAAGCTGACGGGGCCGGCGCCCTCGGCCGAGCAGCTCGACGCCTTGTATCGGGCCGCGCTGCGCGCCCCGGATCACAAGGAACTGCGGCCCTGGCGCTTCGTGGAATTCTCCGGTGCCGGGCTCGAGCGTCTCGGCGAACTGTTTGCCGAGGCCGAGTTCCGCGAGAATCCGCATATCGATGACGCGGCCCTGAATGCTGCGCGCAAGAAACCGCTGCGCGCGCCGATGATCATCGCCGTGATTGCTCGCGTCACGCCGGACGAGCCCAAGGTGCCGCGCGTGGAGCAGGTGCTCTCCGCCGGTTGTGCCGCTCACGGCCTGTTGCTGGCGGCCCACGCCCAGGGGCTCGGTGCCATGTGGCGCACCGGGCGATACGCCTTCGATCCCACCGTGCGCAAGGGGCTCGGGCTCGACGAGCAGGACGAACTGGTCGGTTTCATCTACCTCGGCCAACTGGGTGGCCGACATCGCCCTCTGCCCGAACACGATCCCTCGGACTTCGTGGAGCGCTGGTCGTGAGCGAGCGCAGCATCGGTATCGCCCATCCACGTCTGCCGCTGCCTGAGCGGGGCGGGGAGGATGCCCCGGCCGTCTTCCTCGACTGGCTCTTCCAGGCAATACCGCTGGCGGGCCGGCTGGGTATACAGGGCATGGAGCGCGATGGTGACGCCCTGATCTGGCAGCTGGCACTGGCGCCCAGCCTGAACGACAAGGGCACCGGCTTCGGTGGCGCCCTGGCTGCCCAGACCACTCTGTTGGGCTGGTGCTGGGCCACGCTCTGGCTGCGTCGCCACGGTTACGACCGTGACGTGGTCGTGGCCGAATCGCAGCAACGCTTTCTTGCTCCTGTGACCGGTGACTATCGACTGATCTGCACACCCCAGGCGGAGGAGGCCAGCGTACGCCTTGCCGAGCGCATGGAACGCCGGGGCAAGGGACGCATCGCCCTCGTCCAGCGGCTCTGGTGTGGCGATACTCTCTGCCTCGAGGCCCAGGGCGACTACGCCGTGCTACCCGAGCGGCGCGCCTGACGCCGGCGTCGCCCGACAATCCGAAAACCGGCTTGCATTCGCGGACTTAAGTCGCTAGTATACGCGCCGTCCTTGAGAGAAAGAGGGCGCAATTCTCGGGCGTCGCGCCGCAGTGCCGAATTCGAGAATGACAATGCGGAGGGGTGTCCGAGTGGTCGAAGGAGCACGCCTGGAAAGTGTGTAAGTCGAAAGGCTTCGAGGGTTCGAATCCCTCCCCCTCCGCCAGAACAGCAGATCAAGCCGCCCGTCGAGGCGGCTTTTTCGTGTCTGGGTCCCCGCCATTATCGGTTTTCCGTGTTTCTCTCGGTTTCACCTACTGTTATCCAATGGCAGTATTTTTGGGTGGTTCTGGTGTCGGATCTACCTCATGCCGAAGTAGCCGAGTCGCTCCCCTCAGGAAGTGCAGCCGGTGTCATGATAGCGCATAGAGCGTTCAGTAGGGCTCGCCGTTCTTGTGGCAGAAGCCGCCCTTCGCTGGCAGGAAGAGGTCGATGTCCGGGTAGTGAACTTCATCTTCAGGCGGGCGGCTACCAACCTCAAGGTAAGTCGCCCAAGCACGGCTCTTGTTCACCATGTGGTGGCCATCTGCCTTGCCGGCGGGAAAGGCAGCGACCATGCCAGGTGTCAGTACCTGTTCACCGGCGTCGGTGATGAGGGTCAGCTCACCTTCCAGCACGTAGACGAATTCATCCTCGTGGCTGTGCCAGTGACGTTGGGAAGAGGGCGCGCCCGGTGGCAACCGAACCAGGTTGACTCCGAATGCGGTGAGCCCTAATGGGTCACCAAGGGCTCGCTTCTCGCGGTTGCTGCAGGCCGATCCCCAAGGCTCCGGATAAGAGGACCCCATGCGCGGCTCCAGGCGCTCAGGGTCGAGGGCGGGCTGTTTAGGACCATCGCTCATGCATTTCTCCATACCGATTTCGTTGTGTAGTTGCTGTCATGGTTACAGGGAAGCGTAGGGAAGCGTCGTGAAATCTTCTACTGGCATCAGCCCGCTCTGTTGAAGTTACCCTGATTCTGGGTATTCCACTGCTGGGAAGGAGGAGTCCGCTTCGCCAAGGCTTCCAGCCGATCGGTAATGTCGAGTGGGCAAGCTACTGCCATGGCAGCGGTCGACTCGCGGCCGGAAGGGGACGAGAATGAGGTAGGCGGTATCCCCTGACGGAAGGAGAGCTGATGTCTCATCAACATGATCATGGCGCCCATGGGGAGCACGACAGCCAGCGACGCCTGGGCTGGGCCATTCTGCTCACGGGGAGCTTCATGGTGGCCGAGCTGGTCGGTGGCGTGCTGTCGGGGTCGCTGGCGCTGCTTGCCGATGCGGGGCACATGCTCACCGATGCCGGAGCGTTGGCGCTGGCCCTGTTCGCCGCCTGGATCAGTCGGCGTCCGGCCGATACGCGGCGCAGTTATGGGTATCATCGCGTTCAGGTGCTGGCGGCCTTCGTCAATGGCCTGACGCTGATCGCCATCGTCGTCTGGATTGCCATCGAGGCGATCCGCCGGCTGTTCGCGCCGATCGCCGTGGCTGGAAGTACCATGCTGGTGATCGCCGGGCTCGGGTTGGTCGTCAACCTGGTGGTTTTCGCCATTCTGCACATGGGGGATCGCGAGAACCTCAATATTCGCGGTGCGGCCCTGCATGTGCTGGGCGACCTGCTGGGGTCGGTGGCCGCGATCATTGCCGCCGTGGTGATACTGCTGACCGGCTGGACGCCGATTGATCCCTTGTTGTCGTTGCTGGTGGCGGCGCTCATCTTGCGCAGCGCCTGGAAGTTGACGCGGGAGTCCGGGCATATCCTGCTGGAAGGCACGCCGGAAGGTTTGGATGTGGAGCGGGTCAAGCGTGAACTTGCCGAGCAACTGCCGGAGGTCCGCGATGTGCATCATGTGCATGCCTGGTCACTGACGCCGGGGCGCCATCTGATGTCGCTGCATGCGATTCTGGATGAGGAGGCGGACCAGGAGCGGGTGCTGGTCGAGATCAAGGCGATGCTGAGCGACGCCTTTGCCGTCGAGCACGCGACGATTCAGGTCGAGTCGTGGAAGGGCTGTGTCGATGAGGTCGGCCACTCATGATGGGCGGAGGTGCTGCCCATCATGAGCGAGGGAACGCTTATCCGGCAACGCCCTGGCTGCGCAGATAATCATCATAACTACCGCTGAAATCGACGATGCCGTCGTCTTTCATCTCGATGATGCGCGTGGCCAGCGAGCCGACGAACTCTCGGTCGTGGCTGACAAAGATCAGTGTGCCGGCATAGTGTTCCAGTGCCAGGTTGAGTGCTTCGATGGATTCCATGTCCAGGTGGTTCGTGGGCTCATCCATGACCAGCACATTGGGTTGTTGCAGGATGAGCTTGCCGAACAGCATGCGCCCCTGCTCGCCACCCGAGATGACCTTCACCGACTTGCCGATCTCATCGTTGGAGAACAGCATCCGTCCCAGGGCGCCACGTACAGTCTGCTCGCCGCCGGTCGTCCACTGCTGCATCCATTCGAACAGCGTCTCGCCGCCGTCGAAATCCGCCGCGTGGTCTTGCGCGAAGTAACCGACCTCGGCGGCATCGGTCCATTTCACTTCGCCGGCGTCGGGTGGCATCGTGCCCATCAGGCATTTGAGCAGGGTGGTCTTGCCGATGCCATTGGGCCCGATGATAGCCACGCGCTCCCCTGCTTCGATGCGCAGGCCAAGGCGCTCGAACAACACATTGTCGCCCCACGCCTTGGTGAGATCCTCCACTGCCAGGGCGTGGCGGTGAATCTTCCGGTTCTGCTCGAAGCGAATGAAGGGGCTGACGCGCGAGGAGGGCTTGACCTCCTCGAGCTGAATCTTGTCGATCTTGCGCTGGCGCGACGTCGCCTGCTTGGCCTTGGAGGCATTGGCCGAGAAGCGGCTGACGAATTGCTGCAACTCGGCAATTTCCGCCTTCTTCCTGGCATTCTCGGCATGCAGGCGTTCGCGCGCCTGGGTGGCGGCGGTCATGTACTCATCATAATTACCGGGGAACAGCCGCAGCTCGCCGTAGTCCAGGTCCGCCATGTGGGTACAGACACTATTCAGGAAGTGGCGGTCGTGGGAGATGATGATCATGGTCGATGAGCGTGCCTTGAGGATGTCCTCGAGCCAGCGAATCGTGTTGATATCGAGGTGGTTGGTCGGCTCATCGAGCAGCAGTACGTCGGGGTCGCTGAACAGCGCCTGGGCCAGCAGCACGCGGAGTTTCCAGCCCGGCGCGACAACGCTCATCGGCTGGTCGTGCTGTTCGAGGGGAATGCCCAGGCCCAGCAGCAGCTCGCCGGCACGGGCCTCGGCGGTATAGCCGTCGAGCTCGGCGAAGCGCACTTCGAGATCGGCGACCGCCATGCCATCTTCTTCACTCATCTCGGCCTGCGAGTAGATGCGCTCACGCTCCGCGGTGACGGCCCAGAGCTCCTCGTTGCCCATGATCACGGTGTCGATGACACGCTCATTCTCGAAGGCGAACTGATCCTGGCGCAACTTGCCCAGACGCGTGCTGGCATCCTTCATGACCTGGCCGCTGGTAGGCTCCAGATCGTCGCCGAGAATCTTCATCAAGGTCGACTTGCCGCAGCCATTGGCGCCGATCAGGCCGTAGCGATGGCCCTGGCCGAATTTGACGGAAACGTTTTCGAACAGCGGCTTGGGGCCAAACTGCATGGTGATGTTGGCGGTAGAGAGCACGGCGGAAAATCTCGCGGGAGGATCATGAATGAGAGACCTCGGCCGACACCGGAAGCGGTTTGGACCAAAGTAGAGGGCGCATTGTACGCGCCGGAACACGGGACTATCTACACGCCTCATTGCCTATCCCAGTGCCTGTCGAGCCGAAAGGTTCGGCTCGGGCCGTCTCCGCGGCAGGCTCATGCCTTTACCTTGAGCAGTTCGCCCCAGCGAGTGGTATAGCGCGATGAAAGGTTGCCGCAGCGCAACTTCCAGGGGGCGTTGGCGGTGGGGAGACCGAAGCCGATGGTGTTGCGCCCCATGCGTCGATTCAGGGTATCCAGCGTAGTCATGAGGCGCTCGTTGCGTGGGTGTTCAGTGTCGTCGGTGGTATCCAGCAGCGAGAGCTGGTGGTGCTCGGTGTCCAGCAGGTCGAGCAGCATCACGCCGGCTTTCATGTAGCGGTAACCGGGACGGTGAATGCGAGCCAGCGCCCGTCGGGCGGTCGCGATGATGGGGCGGCTGTCGTTGGTGGGATGGGGTAGTGCGACGACGAGTTCGGGCGTGTGCTGAGGCTGGTCGTGACGGTGTCGATTGGTTTTGAGGAAGACATACAGGGCGCAGGCCAGGCTACGTTGGTGCCGCAGTTTCTCGGCGGCGTGCTGGGCATGCTGGGTGATGGCTTCGCGCAGATGCTGCCACTCGCCGGTGGCGCGACCGAAGGAGCGGGAGACCATGATGCGCCGGCGCGCCTCGTCGTCCTGCATGGCGATGCAACTGATGCCACGCAACTCGAGGATGGTGCGTTCGAGCACCACGGAATGATGACGGCGCAGGGTCTTGGCATCGGCATTTCGCAGATCCCAGGCGTTGCGCAGTCCCAGCAGCGCCAGGCGTTCGGCCAGGCGACGGCCCAGTCCCCAGATATCGCCGATTGGCGTGTGACGCAGGAGGTATCGTGTCCCGTCGCTATCGGCGGTAAGGATACAGACGCCCTGATACGCGGCGGACGACTTGGCCACATGATTGGCGAGCTTGGCGAGGGTGTGGGTGGGGCCTACACCGACGCACACGGGCAGGCCGGTGTAGCGCCGCACGTCATCGTACAGTGAGCGCGCCTGGCGCGTCAGTGCCGCATCGTCGAGGCCCTCGAGCCGCACGAACATCTCGTCGATGGAGTAGGGTTCCACCTCATCGACGCCCTCCTCGAGCACCATCCTGACGCGCGCCGACATGTCGCCGTAGAGTTCGTAGTTGGAAGACAGCAGGTGGATCTCGCCACGCTGCAAGCAGGGTTGCAGCCTGAAGGCCGGGGTGCCCATCTCCACGCCCATGGCCTTGAGTTCGGTGGAGCGGGCGATGACACAGCCATCGTTGTTGGACAACACGCCGACGGGCCGTCCTTCCAGGCTCGGCTGGAAGACGCGCTCGCAGCTCACGTAGAAGTTGTTGCAGTCGACCAGTCCGATCATAGCGGGAACTCGTGGATGACCGAACGCACCACGCCCCATATCTGGAGGCTTCGCTCATTGATCGGGATGGGAGCGTGGTCGGGATGTCCGGAACAGAGAAAAGCGCGTCCGTGGCGCTGCTCGAGGCGTTTGACGAGGATCTCGCCGTCGATCGGGGCAACGACGATATGCCCGAAGCAAGCCGACACCGCGCGGTCCACGACCAGGATATCGCCGTGATGGATGGAATGGGCTTGCATGCTGTGCCCCTCCACGCGCATGAAGAAGGTCGCGGCAGGATGTTTCACCAGGCATTCGTTGAGATCCAGGGTGCGCTCGGCGTAGTTCTCCGCCGGCGAGGGAAAGCCGGTCAGGCCCGCCCGTGCGGCGGTCGACGGAAAGGCACCGGGGCGCAAGGGCGGTGTATGCAGGGTGGTGTCAGGCATGGTGTGGCACCTGATATGTATTTATATACAGTATCGGGTGGAAGAAAGAGGAAGGCAAGTCCGTTGGAGCATCACCGATATGTGGAGAAAGGCTGATGTCGTGGCGCCGAATGCCATCATCGATGATCAGGGATGTCTTACAGAAGTTGCATGAATTGGCGTTCAGAAGAGTTGCCTGAGGTGCGTCATGTTCAAGGTGTGACGCAGCGTCGGTCGTGCGTGCTGCCCCTCCTTCTCGGCTCGCTCTCAAGCTCTGCGTCGCGCTTGGCCCCCGTCCGGACAGGACGGGGGCCTTTTTGCTTTCAGACGCCCTTCAACGGGGGCTGGTTGCGTTTCCTTCAACCTCTGCTTAACTTCGTTATTGCTGATACAACAAAACAGGAGACACCGATGAAGCCCTCGATGCTGGCCATGGGATTGGCATATGGCGTGCTCACCACGGTGGCGCATGCCGCTCCGCACCAGGAAGTGCACGATGCCGTCGAGCAACAGCAACAACCGTTACTGCAGACCTTGGAAACGCTCGTCAACATCGATTCTGGAACGGGCTTTGTCACCGGCCTGAACAAGGTGGAGACGTTGCTCACCGAGCGTCTGGAAGCCCTCGGTGCTGAGGTGGAGACTTACCCCGCCGAGGCCTACGGCGGCAACACTCTGGTGGGGCGCCTTCAGGGGAATGGCGATAGCCACATCATGTTGATGATCCACTACGACACCGTCTTCGGCGAGGGCACCGCCGAGGAACGCCCCTTCCGCATAGAGGAGAACCGCGCCTATGGGCCGGGAGTGGGAGATGCCAAGGGCGGCGTCGCTGTCATCCTGCACAGTCTGGAGGCGCTGGAGACACTAGGGTTCGACGACTATGGCCAGTTGACCGTGGTCTTCAATCCCGATGAGGAAAAAGGGTCGCTCGGTTCTCGTGATCTGATCCGGAAACTGTCTGCCGAGCAGGATGCGGTGTTGGTGTTTGAACCGACGTTCAGTGAGGGGGAAACCGATGCCGTGACAGTTGTCACCAAGGGTATCAACTACGCTTTTCTCGAGGTGAACGGTCGATCCTCCCATGCCGGTGGCGCACCGGAGGAGGGGCGTAACGCTGTCATGGAGCTCTCCCACCAGTTGCTGCAATTGAAGGATCTCGGTGACCCGGACAAGGAGACCACGCTTAACTGGACAATCGTCGAAGGTGGCAGCAAGCGCAATATCATTCCTGAGCAGGCTCGGGCTGAAGGTGATATGCGCTACTTTGATAGCAGTGAATACGAGCGTGTCCTGAACGAGGCTCGGGATATCATCGAGAACCAGTTGATCGATGATACCGACGTGGAGTTCCGGCTCGAGAAGGGGCGTCCGCCCTTACCCTCCAATCCCCAGACCACAGCCCTTGCCGAGCAGGCTCAGCAGATCTACCGGGAGCTCGATCGGGAACTGCAGGCCGCCGAGATCGGTGGTGGCACTGATGCGGCCTATGCCTATCATGCCGATTCCTCAACCCCGGCCGTGCTGGAGTCCCTTGGGCTGGCGGGAGGACGCTATCACAGCGATGAGGAATTCGTGCTAGTCGACAGTGTGGTGCCCCGACTCTACCTGACGACACGCATGATCATGGAGCTCTCCGATACCGAGGTGAGCGACTGAGCGGGGAAACCTGGCGCCCACCTTCGGTGGGGGCTTCCTGCCGAGGGTCTCTCACCCACTCTCGACGCCGTACCTTTTGCTTTTTTTGCTTTCTCCGACTAGGGCACCGCTTCACCCCAGCAGCAGGGCGCCGTAGCCGATGCCGAAGCACACGACCAGGGCGGGATGTACTCGGGTCAGCGTGAGCAGCAGGGCGGCGACCCCGCCGATGATGGCGGTATGCAGCCAGCCGAGGGTGTCGAGTCCCTCGTCCAGGAAAGACCAGGTCAGATAGGCCATCAGCACCATTACCACCGGGCGGGCCCATTGGCTCATGGCTTTGACTCGAGGCGAATGCCGATAGCGGTAGAGCGTGCCGAGGGCGGCCAGCATCAATATCAGCGAGGGGGCGACCGTGGCCAGCACGGCGATCAATGCACCGGGCACGCCGGCCACGTCGTGCCCGATGTAACCGGCCATCTTGGTGGCGATGGGGCTGGGCAGGGCATTGCCCAATGCCAGGGTCTCGGCAAAATCCTGTGAGGTCATCCAGCCGTAGCGGCCGACTACCTCGTTCTCGATCAGCGGGATGATGGCAGGGCCGCCGCCGTAACCGACGATGTTGGGCACGAAGAAGGCCAGGAACAGTTGCCAGTAGATCATCGGGAGGGCTCCTCGGCTGAGGTTCGGCGCATGGGACGCAACAGAGCGGCGACCAGGATGGCGCCGATCACCAGGCCCGGATGCAGGCCCAGACCATAGATCAGGCCGCCAGCGGCGACCCCGAGGATCACGGTGGCCAGCCAGCCGAGCCCGGCCCGGGACTTGACGAAGAAGTCGAACGTCAACTGGGCCATCATGACCATCACCACGGGAACCACTCCCTGGCCCATGCCCTGGACCCAGTGCTGGTCGCCGTATCGGGCGTAGAGGCCCAACAGGGCAATCATCGCCAGGATCAATGGCACGGTGACGGCGACCACCGCATTGATGGCGCCCAGCGGCCCGCCCACGCGATAGCCAATGTAGCCGGCCATCTTGGTGGCGATGGGGCCGGGCAGGGTATTGCCGATGGCCAGCACGTCGGCGAAGTCGTTATCGTCCAGCCAGGCGTGGCGCTGGACCGCTTCCCGACGGACCAGCGGAATCATCGAAGGACCGCCGCCGAAGCCGAACAGGCCGACGCGCAGGAAGGCCATGAAGAGTCGAATCTGCCGTTGCCACATGGTCACAGCACCGCAATGCTGGCGTCGGTACGCGGCTCGGTGCCCCCGCTGTAAACGCCGGTGTCAGGATCGCGCAGGATGACCTGGCCACGCCCGAAACTGCGTTCGTCGTAGGCGATTCGCATGTCGTGGCCGCGTTCGGCCATGGCGCGGACCAGATGCGCCGGGTAGCCGCGTTCGATGCCGATGCGTCGCTCCCCCAGCCATTGCCAGCGTGGCGCATCGAGTGCGGCCTGGGGGTTGAGGCCGAAGTCGACCAGGTTCATCACCACCTGCACATGCCCTTGAGGCTGCATGTAGCCGCCCATCACGCCGAACGGGCCGAGCGCCTTGCCGCCTCGGGTCAGAAAGCCGGGGATGATGGTGTGGTAGGTCTTCTTGCCGGGTGCCAGATAGTTGTCGTGATTCGGGTCGAGGCTGAAGTCGTGGCCGCGATTCTGCAGGGCGATGCCGGTGCCGGGTACTACCACGCCCGAGCCGAAGCCGTGATAGTTGCTTTGGATGTAGGACACCATGTTGCCCTCGGTGTCGGCGGTGGCCAGGTAGACCGTGCCGCCGGCAGGTGGCGTGCCGGGCTCGGGCGTCAGGGCACGGTCGCCGATCAGCCGGCGGCGCGACTCGATGTAGGCGTCGCTCAGCAGGGCCTCGACGGATTGGCTCATGTGCTCGGCTTGGGTGATGTAGGCCTGGCCATCGGCGAAGGCCAGCTTCATGGCCTCGAGCTGACGGTGCAGCACCTCGGGGGCATCGCGGTGTCCGGGCTCGAACCCCTCGAGCATGCGCAGCGCCATCAGGGCCACCAGACCTTGCCCGTTGGGTGGAATCTCCCAGACATCGACGTCGCGGTAGCGTGCCGAGATGGGCGCGACCCATTCCGGTCGGTAATCGGCCAGATCTTCGGCGCGCAGGTAGCCCCCCGTGCGGCGCGAGAAGGCGTCGATACGCTCGGCGAGCTCACCGCGATAAAAGCTTTCGGCACCGGTCTCGGCGATGCGTTCGAGCGTGGCGGCCTGGTCGGTGCAGCGGTGCCATTCGCCGGCTCGGGGCGCCCGACCGGCCGGCGTGAAGGTTTCGAACCAGGCCTGCATCGCCTCGCCTTCCAGGTGACGACGGAAGGTGGCCTCGTCGCGTTGCCACAGGCTGGCGATCACCGGCGAGACCGGAAAGCCTTCGTGGGCCAGACGGATGGCGGGTGCCAGCAGGCTGGCGAAGTCGAGCTTGCCGAAGCGTCGTGACAGCTCGGCCCAGGCGGAGGGTGTGCCGGGCACGGTAACCGGTGTCCAGCCATGCAAGGGCATTGCGGTGTGTCCGGCGGCGGTCACGGCTTCCGGTGTCAGCGCGGCCGGTGCGTTGCCGCTGGCGTTGAGGCCATGCAGGTGGCCATTGCCGGCATCGTCGCTGGCGATCCACACCAGGGCGAAGGCGTCGCCGCCAATGCCACAGCCGGTGGGTTCGACGACGGTCAAGGCCGCTGCCGTGGCGATGGCGGCATCCACGGCGTTGCCTCCTTGGGCCAGAATGTCGCGTCCCACCTGGCTGGCCTGCGGCTGAGAAGCCGCCACCATGCCGTGACGTGCATAGGTGAGACTGCGCTGCGAGGCATAGGGCGTGGTGGCGGAAAAGGAGGTCGGCATATTATCTCCAGGTATCGAGGTAGCGCCTTGTATGGACCGTGATCAGGAATTGGCGTCGCTTGTGGCGACAGGGCGCCCCTGCGCCAGTCCACTGATCACATAGAAGAGCGAAAACAGGATCGTGGTATAACAGAGGATGGCGTAGACGAAGAACTCGGTGGTGGCCACGCCCAGGGTGGCGGCGGTGAAGGCCCCGGTCACGCCCCAGGGAACAAGGGGAGAGAGGGTGGTGCCGGTGTCTTCGAGAATACGCGAAAGGTTCTTGGGATCACTGCCACTGGCGGTAACGAGAGGACGCAGCAGCGGGCCGAGCAGGGAGAAGGTCACGTAGTAGCTGCCCGTCAGCAAAAAGGCGGTTCCATGCAGCGCCATGGAACCGCCGAGCACCTGGCGGCGCCCGGCATGGCGGCGGGCCAGCATTTGCACGGCGGCGTCCAGGGTGCCGGCGCTCTTGAAGGGGGCGCCCAGCACGGCGGCGGCAATCAGTACGGCGACAGTGGACATCATGCCCTGCAGGCCGCCGCGCGATAGCATGTCGTCGACCATGGAGATGCCGCTGTCCGCGCGAAAGCCGGTGTTCAGGGCTTCGCCCACCGCCGACAGCGAGGCACCCTGGACGAGCATGGCGATCAGCGCCCCGCTCAGGATGCCGAGGAAGAAGGAGGGCAGGACCGGCTTGCGCAATAGAATGCAGGCAAAGACGACCAGTGGGGGCAACAGGGTCACAGGCGTCAAGAAGAAGTCGGCATGCAGGGCCTGCAGGATGACTTGGGTATCGCCGGAGATGCCCCCGTTGGTGGCCGCCATGCTGCCCAGCCAGGCATAGATGATGAGCGCCAGGCCGTAGGCGGGCAGGGTGGTGTACAGCATATGCTTGATATGCGTGATGATATTGACCCCGCAGACGGCCGATGCCATGACCGTCGTATCGGAGAGCGGCGAGAGCTTGTCGCCGAAGAAGGTACCGGTGACGATGGCGCCCGCGGCATAGCCCGGCGGGATTTCCAGGCCGATGGCAACCCCCATCAGGGCTACGCCGATCGTGCTCAGGGTCCCCCAGGACGTGCCGGCCATGATCGACATCATCGAGCATGACAAGCAGGCGACAACCAGGAACAGCGCTGGCGATAACGCCTCCAGCCCGATGGCGACCATGGACGGAATGGTGCCGGAGAGCATCCACACCCCCACCATCATGCCGACACTGATCAGAATCAGGATGGGCACCAGCATGGCATGGATGCCCGTCAGTAGGTCCTGTTCGATACGTTGCCAGTCGATGCCCCAGAGCAGGCAGAGTGCAATGGCATAGGCACCGGCGGCGATGAGGGCAATGGCCGTCGGTGTGTCCAGGGCGATGATGCCATAGAGCAGGATACCGACTGCACCGGCCAGCAGAATGAGATGATGGCGGCCGTCGAGAGGCTGTCGTTGCATGAGGCGCATGGGCATGACGCTTTGTCTTGTTTTGTCGGTTCGTGCCAAGCGAGGCGAACGTTCGCGGAGTGACAGACGGTGACCTGCGTCGGCACGATAATCGTTGTTTTTAAAAAAATCGATTTTTCGGAATTCACTATGGCGCGAGAGTTGGATACCGTCAACCGAGGACGTACCCTGCGGGAGCCATCAGCCAGAGCGATACCATGAGTACACCGAACGTCAGTGGAACCGCTTCGCCCCCGTCGGGCGCCACTGCTGCCAGCCGGGTCTTCGAGGCTCTCAAGCAGGATCTGATTCGCGGGCGCTTCGCGGCCGGCGAGAAGCTCGCCATCGGCAGCTTGAAAACGCACTACCAGGTGGGCCTCAGTCCTTTGCGCGAAGCGCTCAATCGCCTGGCCGCCTATGGGTTGCTGGAGCAGGTCAATCAGCGTGGCTTCCGGGTGCCGCCCCTGAGGCTTGATGAGCTGGATGACATCGCCGACCTGCGCAGTCAGCTCGAGTGCATGGCCTTGACCCAGGCCTTCCAGAATGGCGATGCCGAATGGGAATCACAGCTGCTGGCGGCGCATCATCGGCTGCGTCGCGCCGATGAGCGGCCCGAGGATGTGGAGGCGTGGGAGCAGGCACACCTGCGTTTTCACCGGGCCTTGCTGGCGTCCTGCGGCTCGCCGTGGCTGTTGCGCTTCATCGAGCAGTTGCATGACCAGTTCGACCGTTACCGGCGTCTGGCGCCGCCGAATCCTGGCGTGCGCGAACGGCTCGACCGACAGCACGGTGAACTGGTGCAGCTGGCGATGGAACGACGCATAGAGCAGGCTCGGGCGCTGCTCGATGAACACATCGGCCTGTCACATGGCGTGGCGCGGGGTGCCTGCTCGGCACCTTGAGGACGGCACCGGAGCCTAGGCCATAGCGCCTTCACGGCCGTCGTGGTCGGGAGGCGGCTGGCTGGCCCATTCCATGGCGGCCTGCTTGTCGCGGATGCGGAAGGTCCGCATCTCCATGGAGCGGAACACATGGTTCTCGAGTCGCACCAGGTGACGGATCCAGTGCTTGTCACTGACCGTGGCGGCCCGGTAGTAGCGCCCCATGTCGCCGATCTGGGTCAGTCCGTAGCCGAGATCGCGAAGGAAGGCCGTGAAGGTCATCCAGCGGATGTCATCGATCTCGACATAGAGACTGATGCGTGGGTAGGCCTTCTTGGTCGATTCGATGGCATCGATGGCCCGCTGCAGGTCATGCGCGTCGACTCGCCCACTGACACGTATCGCCACGACATGAGCGGCACCCGAGGGCAATAATTCCAGCATGGTTCGATCCTCCTTGGAGGGGCTTGACGTGCGCCAGCCACCAGGAAATGCCAGGGCGGCGGGCGGCGCGTGTCAATCGCCATGTAGTCGGTGCTTCCCACAGTATGGCACTGATCGGTTGACAGGCATGCCGGCGACGGGTTCCAGCTTGGCATTTCGCGACAGGGTCGGTGCAGCCCATCGCGCACGGATTTGTCTTCAGGTTGTTTTTGTTATGTTATAACGTTTAATATTTGGCGGCGCTGCCGTGTCGAATGAAGGAGAGACAACGATGAACCATGCCCATGGTCCGCTGCCCGTCACCGTATTGTCAGGGTTTCTGGGAGCAGGAAAGACCACCGTGCTCAACCGCATCCTGGCCAATCGCGAAGGACGACGTATCGCCGTGATCGTCAATGACATGAGCGAGGTAAACATCGATGCCGACCTGGTACGCGGCGAGGGACGTGGCGAAATCGCGTTGAACCGCGCCGAGGAGCGCCTGGTCGAGATGAGCAATGGCTGCATCTGCTGCACCTTGCGCGAGGATCTGCTGGAAGAGGTCGGGCGTCTGGCCCGGGAGGGTCGCTTCGATCAACTGGTGATCGAATCCACCGGGATTTCCGAGCCCCTGCCGGTGGCCGAGACCTTCACCTTCGAGGACGAACAGGGCCGCAGCCTGTCGGATGTGGCGAGGCTGGACACCCTGGTCACCGTGGTCGATGGCGTGAACTTTCTCGAGCAGTACCGTCGGGCCGATTCGCTAGAGGAAGCGGGGCAAAGCCTTGGCGAGGACGACGAGCGCAATCTGGCCGATCTGCTGGTCGATCAGGTGGAGTTCTGCGATGTGCTCTTGATCAGCAAGGTCGATCTGCTGGAGGCCGAACAGCTGGTGGAGCTGAAAGCCGTGCTGCGGGCACTCAATCCCCAGGCCGAGCTCATCGCCATGCGCCATGGCGACGTGCCGTTGGGCAAGGTGCTCGATACCGGCCTGTTCAGTTTCGAGCGTGCCAGCCAGGCACCCGGCTGGCTCAAGGAAATGCGCGGGGAGCACCAGCCGGAAACGGAGGAATACGGTGTCTCGAGCTTCGTTTACCGGGCGAGGCGTCCCTTCCATCCTCAGCGATTCTTCGATCAGCTGCACGAGCGAGGATTCGGCGACCGTCTGCTGCGTTCCAAGGGCTTCTTCTGGCTGGCCAGCCGGCCGCGCCATGCCGGCCAGTGGAGCCAGGCCGGCGGCATCGCGCACTACGGTCTGGCCGGCATGTTCTGGAAAGCCATTCCCGAGGCGCATTGGCCGACCGAGCCGACCTTTCGGCAACGCATCCTCGAAAAGTGGCAAGAACCATTCGGCGACATGCGCCAGGAACTGGTCTTCATCGGGCAGGACATGGACGAGGACGCCATTCGGCGTGCCCTGGATGATTGCCTGCTCGACGACGAGCAATTGCAGGCAGGCCTCGATGCCTGGCTCGCCTTGCCCGATCCGTTTCCGAGCTGGGATGTCGTCGATGAGCGGGAGGCGTCATGATGCCGGAAACGCTCGAGGATGTGGCCGCAGGCCGCACGACGACGCGCGGTGTGTTGAACTGGGTCGGCATGGAAGGCATCGCCTTGCCGGTTCGCGTGGCCGAGCATCCCGTCGACGCGCGAGTGTCGGCGTCGGTCAGCCTGGACGATCCCGATGCCAAGGGCATCCATATGTCCCGGCTTTACCTGATGCTGGAGGAACTGGCGGAACGCGAGCTCGAGGTATCGAGGCTTTCCGGGCTGCTGGAAGGCTTCCTGGCGAGCCACGCCGACTTGTCCAGGCGGGCGCGGATCGCCCTGACGGGGGAGTTGACGCTACGACGACCGGCACTGATCAGCCCGCTGGCGGGCTGGAAGGGCTATCCCGTCGCGCTGCGGAGCTGGCGCGAAGGCAACAGCGTCGAAACACAGGTGGAACTGACGGTCGGCTATTCCTCGACCTGCCCTTGTTCGGCGGCCTTGGCACGCCAGCTGATCCAGCAGCAATTCGACCGTGACTTCGGCGGTGAGCCTCTCGATCATGCCGCGATACGCGACTGGCTTGGCGAGTCGCAGGGCATTCTGGCCACGCCCCATAGTCAGCGCAGCGAGGCACGGATCACGGTACGGCTTGCCCAGGGAGTCGATGTTCCTCCCTGGCTGGCCTTGATCGAGCGAGTCGAGCAGGCGCTGGGCACGGCGCTGCAGACGGCGGTCAAGCGCGTCGATGAACAGGCGTTCGCCCTGGCCAATGGCCAGAACACGATGTTCTGCGAGGACGCGGCGCGCCGATTGCACCAGGCGTTGAGCGAGGCGCCGGACATCACGGGATTCCACGTGCGGGTGGAACATGCCGAGAGCCTGCATGCCCATGATGCGGTGGCCGAGACACAGGCTGACTGGTGGTGGCGAGACTAAGCGGGTGTTGGCAGGTAGCTGTGCTCGACGACCCGCAAGGAGAACGGTGATCGGTGGCTTGCCGGGTATCGGCGAGCCGCCTATGTTGAGGCTGTGCCATACGAGAGGCAGGCCACAAGAGGTAGGTCGACATGCAGCCCAGAATCAGCATGATCACGCTCGGCGTCGACGATATCGAGCGGGCCGTACGTTTCTATGAGCAGGGGCTAGGTTGGCCAAGGCTCGAGTCACCGCCGGAAGTGGCCTTCTTCACCCTGAACGGCACCTGGCTAGGGCTTTACGGTCGTGAGGCCCTGGCCAAGGATGCCGGCCTGTCTGCGGGCGACAAGCCGGCGTTCGGCGGCGTGGCGCTGGCTCACAATGTGTCGAGCGAGGCCGAGGTGGATGCCGTGCTGGCGCGAGCGGTAGAGGCTGGCGCCCGTCTGGTCAAGCCGGGGCAGAAGGTCTTCTGGGGCGGCTATTCCGGTTACTTCGCCGACCCCGATGGCCATCTCTGGGAAGTCGCCCATAACCCCTTCGTGTGGATCGGTCCCGAAGATCGGTGAGCGGCCCCTATCCCGACAGCACGCTGGGCAGCCACAACGCTAGTTCGGGCCAGACGCTGATGATCAACGCCGCCAGGCACATCAGCGCAAAGAACGGCGCCGCCGCCAGGGCCACGCGGCTGATGCTCTCGCCGGTCAGCCCCTGGAGCACGAAGAGATTGAAGCCCACCGGCGGGGTGATCTGTCCGAGCTCGACCATGATCACCAGGAAGATGCCGAACCACAGCGGGTCATAACCGGCCTGGATGATGATGGGCAGGGTGATCGGCAGGCTCATCACGGTAATCGAGATGCCGTCCAGGAAGAGCCCGAGCAGGATGTAGAAGAGTGCCATGGCCAGCAGCAGGGCAATCGGCGAGAACCCCTGATGGGCAATCCAGCTGGCCAGCTCGCTGGGCAGGTGCAGGTAGCCCATGGCCGTCGACAGCATGGCGGCGGCGACCAGCAGGCTACAGACCATGACGGAGGTAACCAGGGTGCCGCGCAACGCGGAGAGAAACAGTCCGATGCTCAGCTGGCGTTCCGCGGCGAGCAGGAGCAGGGTGGCGCCGCAGCCGATGGCGGCGGCTTCCGATGGCGTGGCGATACCTGTGTAGATGGCGCCGAGCACCACCACGACCAGGCCGAGTACCGGAGCCAGCAGGCGCAGGGCTTGTCCGGGCGTGGTCGAGTCGGCCTCCTGTCGGGGAGCGAGGGAGGGGGTCGCCAGACAGCGCAGCATGACATATCCGATGTAGAGCAGTGCCACGAGCAAGCCGGGCAACACACCGGCCATGAACAGCTTGCTGATCGACACCTCGGCCTGAACGCCATAGACGATCATGACGATCGATGGCGGAATCAGCAGCCCCAGACTGCCAGCTCCGGCCAGAGAACCTATCGACAGGCGGCGATCATAGCCCCGGTCGGCCAGCTCGCGGGTCGTGATCTTGCCGATGGTCGCCGTGGTGGCGGCGCTGGAACCGCTGACAGCGGCGAACAGCGTGCAGCCCAGCACGTTGGTGTGCAGGATGCCGCCGGGCAGATATCGGGTGAGAGGGGTCAGCCCCCTGAACAGACGCTCGGCGATATCCGAGCGGAAGATCAATTCCCCCATCAGGATGAACAAGGGGATCGCCGAGAGCTCCCAGCTGTTGGCGGCACGAAAGAGAATCTTCGACAGAATCAATCCGATGCGGTCGAAGCCGAAATCGCCGAGACCCCATAGCGATAGCACGGCGACCATCACCAGGCCGGCGAAGATCCAGCTGCCCAGCGCCAGCACGCCCAGCAACAGGGCCAGCACGCCGAGGCCAATCCATAGAATATCCATGACTCATGCTCCGCTGTCGAAGGTGGCGCGCTCGACCAGAATCCTGAGCGTTCGGGCGACGAGTATCAGGCACAGCAGGTACAGCCCGACCAGCACGGCCCCCTGGGGAATCCACAGCGGCGTTTCGGCCAGGGTTTCGCTGACGATGCCGCGGGCATGGCTGCGTTGCACGGCGATGGTCCAGAAGTGGGCGAGCCAGCCGAAGACGACCAGGGTGGAGAGGCTGGCGAACAGCTCGAATGGCCAGCGCCAGCGCTTCGGAAACCGCTCGAGCACCAGCGAGACGCGAATCAGCCCGCCTTGTTCCAGCGCGTAGGGCAGACTGAGAAAGGTCATGGCCGCCACGCTGTAGCCGATGAACTCGTCGAGCACGAAGGTGGAGCGGCCGAACAAGCGCAGGGCGATCTCGAGCAGGATGTGGCCGAGCATGTAGACGATCAGCAGCATGCCGAGCCAGGCACCCAGCCTGGCCAGCCCGGAGGCGAGCTGGCCGAGCCGAATGGCGAGTGTCTCGGGCATGCTTCGGGAGCGTGCGGGCGTCGTCGGCATTATGGTGAAGCCTGGCTGTTGTCGAATTCATCGAGGATGCGCTCGCCGCGTTCGCCGATGTTGTCGAGCCAGTTGTCGACGACCGGGGTGGCGGCCTCTTCCAGCCCCGCGCGGAATTCATCGGGAATCGGGTCGTGGATGGCGACGTCATGGGATTCGAGCGTTTCGTAATTCTGGGCGACGCGCTGCTTGACCACCTCCCAGTTGTGCTCGTCGGTTTCTCGAGCGGCCTGCTTGATGGCGTCTTGCTGGGATTCGTCGAGCGATTCGAAGGCATCGCGATTCATGTGCACCATGTTGAGCGGAATGGCGTACTGGATCGCGCTGAAGTCGTTCAGGTGTTCCCAGAAGCTGGCATTGGCGCCGGATTCCGCCGAGGTGAGCACGGCCTCGATCCCCCCGGTGGCGAGTTGCGGCACGACGTCGGCCCAGGAGAGCTTGACCGGAGCGGCCCCGGCATTGCGCAGGATCTCGGTGCCGTTGCGGTCGTAGGTGCGGATCTTGAGATCCTGCAGTGCCTGCATGTCGGTGACGGGGTCTTGCGACCAGATGCCGCTGGCCGGCCAGGGAGAGGCATAGAGCAGCACCTGGTTGTTCTCGTTGAAGACCTTCGCGTATTCGGGCCGGGCGATTTCGTAGAGCCGCTTGGCCGATTCGACATCGTCGGCGAGAAAGGGCAGCGACGACAGCAGGAAGATGGGATCGATGCCCCCCAGGGTGCCGGACAGGCTGTCGGCGATCTGCACGGCGTTGTCGGCCACGGCGTAGAAATGGTCGGCGGAACGGAAGCCGAGCGAGGCGCCGGTGTGCAGGGTGATGTCCAGTTCGCCGTCGGTCAGTTCCTCGACGCGCTGGATGAACCAGGCGTCGCCTTCGGCGTGGATCGAACTGGCGTTGTATTCGTTGGAAAAGTCCATCTGGGTGGCGGCTTGTGCATTCATCATCGGGCCGCCGAGGCTCATGCCGGCCATGAGGGCGAGCAGGGAGGCGCGACGGGGCAGAGCGCTCTGCAGGGAGTCGATCATGGAGGCGATCCTTGTGAGTTGTTTTTCAACCGTTGTGGGTTCAGCTTCCGGTATTTGCGCCTGGCAAGGAAGGCGCCGATACGACAGGCAATGTCTTCATTGCGACGGGTTTCATCCCGACGAGCTGCACAAGACAGCCTAGCCGGGCGTCACGCCTTTTCACCACGTCTTTCAGGGGCATGGGTCGTCGTTGTGTCAACGCTATGCGGAAGAAAGATCGTAACAATGGTCTGAAGGGCGTTCCGGAGAGCGTTGTGGAAAGTTCCGGTCGCGTTCGGGAAGGGGGAGAGGCGGGAAGATGACGGGCCGCCTGCGCGGCGGCCCGTCGTGGCGTCAGTGGGAGGGAGGGTGTTCGGCCATCTCGCGATCCAGGCGCTGGGCCACGGCGCCGGGCGAGCCGGTGCGTCGCGCCAACAGGTCATAGGCCACGGGGACCACGAACAGCGTGAACAGTGTCGCGGTGGCCAGCCCACCGAGGATCACCGTGCCGAGCACCAGGCGTGTCTCGGCGCCGGCACCGGTGGAGACGATCAAGGGCACTGCACCGGCCATGGTGGTCACGGCGGTCATCACGACCGGACGCAACCGGGTCACCGCGGCCTCGACCAGGGCGTCGTGGAAGGCGTGGCCGGCGTCGCGCAACTGGTTGGCGAACTCGACGATCAGGATGCCGTTCTTGGCGGCCAGCCCGACCAGCATCACCAGCCCCACTTGACTGTAGGTGTTCAGGGACTGGCCGGTGAGGCCCAGCCCCAGCAGGGCGCCGATCATCGCCAGAGGCACCGTGCACATGATCACCAGCGGATGGATGAAGCTTTCGAACTGCCCGGCCAGTACCAGGAAGACCACGAGGACCCCGAGGGCCAGCAGGAAGGTGGTGGCACTGCTGGCTTCCTGGTAGTCCCGGGCGTCGCCCTTGACGTCGGTCTGTACTTCGGGAGGCAGAAGCTCGTCCGCCGTGGTTTCCAGGTAGTCGAGTGCCTCGCCCATGGAATAGCCGTCGGCGAGGTTGGCCTGGATGGTGATCGAGCGCAGGCGATTGTAGCGATTCAGGGTGCTGGGCCCGGCGAAGTCGGTGAGGGTGACCATGCTGGAGAGGGGCACCAGTTCACCCGAGCGCGATGAACGCACCATGAGGCTGTCCAGCGAGCGAGGGCTGGGGCGGGAACCGCGCTCGGCCTCGAGGATGACATCGTATTCCTGGCCGTCGTCCACGTAGCGCGTCACGGTTCTGCCGCCGAGCAGCGTCTCCAGGGTGCTGCCGATTTCGCTGATGGTGACGCCGAGGTCGGCGGCACGATCATAGTCGATGTCGACCCTGAGCTGTGGCTGGTTCTCCTCGTAGTCGCTGTCCAGGTTGAGCAGATTAGGATTGTCCTGGCGCACGTGCTCGATCAGGGTGTCGCGCCATTCGGCGAGTTGCTCATAGGTACCGCCGCCGAGCACGAACTGCATCGACTGATCCATGCTGCCGCCGCCGAAGCCCTGGGGCATCACCGGGAAGGCCTGAACACCGGGCAGGTCGGCCAGGCGTGAGCGGATCTCGTTCATGATCGGCCAGGCCGAGCGCCGGCTGCCCCAGTCGCTGAGGTTGACGATCACGAAGCCGCTGTTGAAGTTCTCGATGGCGCCCCAGCCGCGCGGCGCACGCACCAGGATGCGTTCGACCTCGCCATGTTCGCGCAGAGGCAGTAGCCGCGCCTCGATTTCGTCCATGTAGTCGAGCATGTAGTCGTAGGTGGCACCGGGAGGTCCGTTGATCAGCACGAAGAAGGTGCCGCGATCCTCCTGGGGTGTGTATTCCCGGGGCAGTTGGCCGTTGAGCCAGACCATGGCGCCGATCACGGCGAGAAACAGCGCCATGACGGCCCAGCGCCAGCGCAGTACGCGCTCGAGCATTCGGCGATAGACGGCACGGCTGGCATCCAGGGCGCGATGCACGCCATGGGCAATGCGCCCTTCGTGCATGTCGCGCTTGAGGATCTTGGACGCCATCATCGGCGTCAGGGTCAGCGCCAGCAGCGTGGAGATGGAGACGGCGGCGGCCAGCGTCAGGGCGAATTCCGAGAACAACCGGCCGATGTCGCCTTGCAGAAAGCTCAATGGCACGAACACCGCGATCAGCACCAGGGTGGTGGCGATCACCGCGAAGGCGATCTGTCGACTCCCCCGGTAGGCCGCGACCAGTGCTGTCTCGCCATGTTCCTGCATGCGGCGGTGGATGTTCTCCAGCACCACGATGGCGTCGTCGACGATCAGGCCAATGGCCAGCACCAGGGCAAGCAGGGTCAGCAGGTTGATGGTGAAGCCCATGGCGGCCAAGGCGGCGAAGGTGCCGATCAGGGCGATGGGCACGGTGACCGCCGGCACCAGGGTGGTACGCAGGTTGCCGAGGAAGATGAAGATGGCGACCACGACCAGCCCCATGGCAATGAACAGTGTCTGGACGACTTCGGAAATGGCATGAGAGACGAACGTGGAGGCGTCATGGTGCAGCTTGAGCTCCATGCCGTCGGGCAGGGTCGGTGCAACGCGGGCCAGTTCCTCCTTGACCGCATCGGAGAGGGCCAGGACATTGGAGGTGGACTGCTTGCGGATGCCCAGGCCGACCATCGGCACGCCATTGCCTCGGAACAGCGAGCGATCCTCCACGGCACCGACTTCCACTCGGGCGACATCGCCCAGGCGAACCAGATAGCCATTGTCGTCTCGCGAGAGTGCAAGATTTCGGAAGTCGTCGGGGGTCGCGAAGTTGCGGGGCAGGCGCACCATGAACTGGCGGTCCCGGGACTCCACGGAACCGCCGGGCAATTCGACGTTCTCTTCGCGCAGGCTGTCCTCGATGTCGCCTACGGTCAGGCCGCGAGCGGCCAGGGCGTTGGCATCGAGCCAGACGCGCATGGCGTATTCTTCGCCGCCACCGACGATGACCTGAGAGGCTCCCTCCAGCACCGAAAAGCGGTCGGTGAGATAGCGCTCGGCGTAGTCGGTGAGCTCGCCGATGTCATAGTCGCTTCCCGACAGGGAAAGCCAGATCACGACATCGGAGCCCGAGTCTTCCTTGCGCACTTCGGTGGCGTCGGCGGCGTCGGGCAGATTGTCCCGGGCGCCGGCAATGCGGTCGCGGATGTCGTTGGCCGCCGCATCGATATCCTTGTCCAGGCCGAATTCCACGCGGATGCTGGACCTGCCGTCCGAGCTGGACGACGAAATCACCTCGATGCCGCTCACGCCGCTGATGCGATCCTCCAGCACCTGAGTGATGCGGGTCTCCACCACATCGGCCGAGGCACCGGGATAGTTGGTGTCGATGCTGACGATCGGCGGATCGATGGACGGGTATTCCTGCAGGGGCAGACGATCGAGTGCGAGCAGGCCGAAGGCGACGATCAAGGCGGCCAGTACCGTGGCCAGTACCGGCCGCTGGACGGAAATGTCGGAGAGACGCATCAGACGCCTCCTGCGTCGCGATTGGCCTCGAGCAACGCGCGCACCGAGGTGTCGTCATCGGCGATGCCCAGCAGACGGACCCGTTCTCCGTCATGGGCACGTTCCACGCCGTGGCTGACGACGAGGTCGCCGGCCGACAGGCCCGCCAGTATCTCCGCCTCGCCGGGGCGGCGCTCGCCGACCTTGACCTGGCGACGGGCTACCTGTGCGTCGCTGTCCTCGTCGATGACCAGCACGTAATGGCGCTCGCCTTCCGGGATCAGTGCGGCTTCGGGAATCACCAGGGCCTGGCGCGGATGGAGGGTGACGGTGACTTCCATCAGCATGCCGGGACGCAGCTTGCGTTGCGGGTTGTCGATCAGAGCGCGTATCGACACGCTGCGGCTGACTGGATCGACCCGGGTGCCGATGGTGGCGATCTCGCCCTCGAAAGCGGTTTCCGGGAAGGCAGCGCTGGTGGCGGTCAGCGACATGCCGGGTTCCAGTGAGCCAAGCGTCGTTTCGGGCACCCGGAAATCCAGTTTCATGCGATCGAGCTTGTCGAGCGTCACCAGTTCATCGCCCGGCGAGACCAGGGTGCCGATGCTGATATCGCGAAAACCGACCTCGCCCGAGAAAGGCGCTCTGATCTGGTAGTTGTCGAGCTGGGCCTGCAAGGACTCGAGCTCCGCCTGAGCCTGGCGAAGCTGGGCGCGGCTGTCCTCGACATCGGCTCGGACGCCCAGGTTGCGTTGTTGCAACTGGGCGAGACGATTCACGGCGGCCTGGCGCTCGTCACGCAAGGCTTCGGCCGCGCGCAGGTTGGCCTGGGCCTCGTCGTCGTCGAGACGTACCAGCACATCCCCGGCTTCGACCCGTTCGCCGCCTTCGAACTCGAGGCTCTCGATGGTCTCGGTCACCTTGGCCGACAGCGTCACGCTTTCGTCGGCCTTGAGGGTGCCCAGGGCATCCAGCGGGTCGCTCCACCTGGCCAACTCAGCACGGGCAGCGATGACCGGGGTGGGAGCTTGGGAAGGTGGCGCCTGGGCGAACACAGGAAACGCCAGGCTCAGGCCGAGCAACAGCAGCAACAGGCATTTTCGCCAACCGGCGGTTTCGGGTCTCGAGATCATGACGGGCTCGCTGGATCCTGCGGGTGATGAGATCGGGCCTCCAGCCCTTGACGGTGCCCAGATTACCCTGCTTCGAGAACGAGAGTGTGGCAAGAATGCACAAGTTCGAATCCAACCTCGGTCGCACGCTCTGCTAGAATGCTCGGTTTTGCGTTGCCATGGGCATGAGGGGAGACGGCGTGCGTTCTGCGGGGGAGAGTGGCATGACATACGACGTGGTCGTGATCGGTGCGGGCGCCGCGGGCCTGATGTGCGCCTTGACGGCGGGGTACGCGGGGCGTCGGGTGCTGGTGGTGGATCATGCCAACAAGGCTGGCAAGAAGATCCTGATGTCAGGGGGCGGGCGCTGTAACTTCACCAACATGGCGACCACACCGGCAAACTTCTTCTCGCGCAACCCGCACTTCTGCATTTCGGCGCTCAAGCGTTATCGACCCGAGCACTTCGTGGAACTGGTCGAGCGGCATGGCGTCGAGCACGTGGAAAAAGCGCCGGGGCAGTTGTTCTGCGCCGGCTCGGCGAAGGAGCTGCTCGATGTGCTGCTCACCGAATGTGAGTGGGCCGGCGTCGAGCTGCGCCTGAAAACTTCGGTGAGTGCCGTGGAGCGCCAGGGCGAGGGTATGCGATTGTCGACCAGCCTGGGGCGCATCGAGGCGGGAGCGGTGGTAGTGGCGACCGGCGGGCTGTCGATTCCGACCATGGGCGCCACGGGGTTCGGCTATGACATCGCTCGACAGTTCGGCCTGGAGGTCACCGAGACCCGGGCCGCCCTGGTGCCCTTCACGCTGACATCCCACTGGAAGGCGCGCGCGGCCTCGCTGGCCGGCCTCAGTCACGAGGTGGTGGTACGCTGCAATGGCGGCGAGTATCGCGAGCCGATGCTGTTTACCCATCGGGGCCTCTCGGGGCCCGCCATGCTGCAGATTTCCAGCTACTGGCAGGCCGGCGATGCCCTGACCATCGACCTGTTGCCCGATATCGATACCTTCGATGCCCTGGCGGCTGCGCGTCGTGAGACGCCCAAGCGCCGACTCTCCACTTGGCTGGCCGAGCGGCTCCCGCGACGTCTCGCTCAGGCCATGGTGGAATGGCATGGCGGGGATGCGCCTCTCGCCGAATGTTCCAATGCCACGCTGACGGCCTGGGCCGGCCATCTCAACGACTGGCATCTGAAGCCCGCCGGTACCGAGGGCTGGCGGACCGCCGAGGTGACCCTGGGCGGTATCGATACTCGTGATCTGTCGTCCAAGACCTTCGAGGTGCAGGGGCTGCCACAGCTTCGCTTCATCGGTGAGGTGCTCGATGTCACCGGCGAACTCGGGGGCTACAATTTCCAGTGGGCCTGGGCCTCCGGCGTGGCCTGCGGACAAGCAGTGTGATGGCCGCTCGTCCTGTGCTTCTTTCTCCTTGTCCTCCTGCTCCTCTCTTTACCTCTTCCTTGCGATGGCATGCTGCTTTCTATACTGGGGGCCATGACAGCGGAAGGAGGCGGCCATGGGCAAACCTCTGCAACGGCAGCGTCTGCCACGCGTGGTTGGTGAGGTCGGGCTGGACCTGCTGAACGACGCGCGCCGGGCGAGGCCGCGCATTACCGATCCCGGGGATGCCGAGGGATTGCATGACTTCCGGGTGGCATTGCGTCGCTTGCGAGCCTGGCTCCAGGCCTATCGGGGCCAGCCGGGTATCGCCTTTTCCAAGTCCTTGAGGCGCGACCTGCGCGATCTGGCCCGCGCGACCAATCGGGCCCGAGACGGTGAGGTGATGCTGGCCTGGCTGGGACAGACGCTCCCCTCGTTGCCCGCCGCCGAACGAGGGGCGGGCGAGTGGTGGCGGCAACGTCTCGAACTCGACGTTGCCGAGGCCTATGAGTCGGCGAACCTGGCGGTCGAAACGCACTTCCCCGGGCTGGATGCTCGCTTGCAGTCGCGGCTCGATAAGCTGCGCACCCGCAAGAAAGGGAGGGCACCGAGCTTCGGCGAGGCCAGCGCGGTGGCGTTGTCGGCGTTGCGCGAACGACTGGTCGCGGAAGTCGAAGCGTTGGGATCCGTGGAGGACGCCGAGTCCCTGCACCGACCGCGCATCACCGGCAAGCGTATTCGCTACTTGTTGCGCCCCTGGCGCAAGGCGTCGCTGCGTTGTCGGCGTGCGGAGCGTGCGATGAAGGCGTTCCAGGACGCTTTCGGCGTGCTGCATGACGACCTGGTACGTGAGTCGGCGATGCGTGACATGGCCCTCGCTCAGGCCTCCGGAGAACTCGAGGCCAGGCTCGTCGAGGTCGCCCGGGGCGGGACGCCACGCGCGTCGGCACCACGGCACCTTCGCGGTTTCATGGGCTTGGTGAGGGAGAACCGGCGCCGCCTGCTGGCGCATTACGAGATCGCCGTGGGCGTCGAGGGGGCCGGTGGCATCGAGGCCTTGTCGATGCGTCTGGAGGCGGCCTGTGCGGCCATGCGCGAGATATCATCCTAGACGCTGGTCCAGTTCCTGCCACAGGGCCTGGTAGTTGCGGGCGGCAACGCTGCGTGGTGCATAGCTGTGAAGCGGGGCGCGCTCGACGCCCATGCGCTCGACCACGCTGGCCGAAGGAATCACCGTGGACAGCATCAGCGGCCATTGGGACTGCATGGTCTCGATGATATTGCAGTGCAGCTTGCGGCGGCGATCGGCCAGGGTGATGAAGGGCCAGAAGGTACAGTCCTGATCCTGGTCGTCGAGAAAGTCTCGCAGCTGCTCCAGGGTGCGCAACGAGAGCGTGGTCGGAACCACCGGCACCAGCAGGGCATCGACGCTCGAGAAGATGTTCTCCGAAAGGTGCGAAAGGCTCGGAGGACAATCGAGGATCACCAGGTCGTAGTCGTCTCGGACCGGCTTGAGAATCTGGCGCAGGTGGCTATTGCCGCGCTTGGCCAGCAGGCGGTCCATTTCGCGCGATGCCAGAGCCGCCGGCAGCAGGTCGAGATAGTCCATCTGAGTGGACCGGATAACCTTGTCGAAGGACGCCTTGCCCTTGACGAGCTTTTCGACGCCGCCTCGGATCTTGGGCTTGCTGCGCAGGTAAAAGCTGGTGGCGGCCTGGGGGTCGAGATCCCAGAGCAGTACGCGATGGCCGGCTCGTGCGGCCTGTGCCGCGAGATTCACGGCTGAGGCGGTCTTGCCGACGCCTCCCTTGATGCTGTAGAGCGCCAGCATGCGCATGGGCGGTGGGCTCCCTGAAAGGCCATGTTCGATTTATCGAATTGACACGAGATCATAACAGTCGTGACACATGAAAGTGTTACGAGGCGATGATACGTCTCGTCGTCCTTTTCAGGGCAGCTTGCGAGAGGCAATGGCCAGTTCAGTGGCGACCTGGCAAGAGTGTGCGCAGGCGCTTCAGGGTCAAGGCGCCGAAGACCAGGCGTCGTCCGAGCTTCAGCGCCTTGCCCGGACGTCGCAATAGCGGCAGCAGCATCAAACCGCCCAGCGTCAGTGCCGGTGTGCGATAGCGATACGCCATCTGCCAGCCGGTCTCGAGTGGACCGGCGGCATCGCGCCAGCGTTCAGCCGCCAGCAAGATATCGACACGCTGTTGCTCGATGGTCGCCTCGAGCGTGGCCTTGCGTTCACGGCGATCCGCCTCATTCTTGCGTGTCACGTTGCGACTCCACCAGTTCGCGGTCCAGGGCCAGGTGCTTCAGGGTGCTGGCCAGCAGGGTGGGGCGACGTGCCAGATGCATGACCCAGGCTGCCAGCCCTGCGCCACCGAACAGCAGGACGCCGGCACTGATGGCGATCGCGGTCAGGCGGTGGCTCTCCCAGAAGGCGACGATGACCAGAGCGGTCAAGGTGCCCAGGCCGAGCAGCAGCAGGATCAGGCTGAGCCCAGCCAGCAGCAGCAGGGACACCAACCGGGCGCGCTCTTCCTCGAGTTCGAGAACGGCGAGACGCAAACGCGTCTCGCCGGTGGCCAGCAGACTGCCCAACAAGCGCTTGCCGGCGTCGAACAGGCGTTGTGCCGGTCCTTGGCTCGCCGACATCAGCGCCGTCCGATCAGCATGCCGACGACGACACCGACGGCGGCACCGATGCCGATGCTGGTCCAGGGGTTGTCGTGAACGTAACGGTCGCAGGCATCGGCCTGTCGCGTCACGCTGTCACGAGCCTCGTGATAGGCTCGCTCGCCGCGGGCCTCGAGGCGTGCGCGGGTATCCTTGAGGCGCTTTTCGGCCCGTTCGCGCAATTCCTTGACATTACTGCGCGAGTCGTCGGCGGTGGCGCTCACCAGTTCCTCGACGGTCTGGGTGAGGTTGTGCAGGTCTTCCTTGAGTTGCTGGGACGTTTCACGGCTATGGGGAGTGCGATCAGTCATTGGGTCTTCCTCTGACGGTTCATGACATGCCCAGCATAGCAGCCGCCGTTAGCGGTGCAATCATTATGACGTGCTTCAGCGCTCGAACTCTCCCGAGGAGAACAGGGGGTTCAGGCTGAAGCCCAGGCCGAGTCGATGCACGCTGCGATCGTAGTCGATCAGGCTGTCCCCGTACCCATGGTAGTACTGGATGTGGCCGCGCACCTTGCCGAACAGTGGCCAGGAGTAGTCGAACTGGGCGCCCATGTTGCCGCTGCTGGGGTTGCCGCGCCACATCAGGCTGGCTTCGTGATCGCCGAACAGTCGACGCGCCACGGTGACATCGCCATAGCCGACGAAATGCTCGATGTCGGGGTTGTCGTCGTCATCCTCGGATTCCGGCACTCGCCAGAAGGGGGCCAGGGAGACGGCCCAGGCGTCGTTGACGAAGGTGCTGGTCAGGATGACGCGATTCCAGCTGCGCGACATCTCGCCGGAACGGCCGTTGGACTGGTGGTTGAGCGAGAGCCGGTTGTGGATGTTGGTCCAGCCGGCAATGGTCCAGTCGTTGTCGAAATCGGCGAAGATCTCGGGTTCGTAGTTGGTTTCGCGGAACGGCGAGGAGGCGTCCGTGTTGTAAGCCTGCCACCAGCTACGCTGGGTATAGCCGAAATAGAGGTCGCCACCGGCGGGCAGCAGGTCATCGGCAAGCTCGAACTTGGCGCTGAACTGGAATTGCATCTCCATGCGGTCGGCATCGACATCGTCGTCGACGCCATTGATGGTGCGCTCGCTCGGTCGGGAGGTGTAGCTCAGCGGAAGCAGGTAGTTGCGCCGGTGCGTGGTGATGGCGAAAGGATTGTGCTCGGATTCCTGCTCGAGCAGCCGCCGCTTGGCCACCGACTCCTCCAGTTCCTGATTATGGGCCTCCTCGTCAGGCACGACAGTGTGATGAGCCGACGGCGTATCATCGTGCAGGCGCCCGCGTAGCTGGCGAAGTTCCGCCTGCAACGACTGGATGCGCGATTCGATGGCCTCCCGCTCGGCATCGGTGAGCGACTCGGCGGCTACCGAATCGTGAGCCAGGCCAACGAGCATCAGGGAGAGGAAGAGTCGTGAGGGCTTCATGCGCCGCCTGCAATTACTGGGTATAGGACGCCGTTTCTACCATGCCGGCAGGGCAAGTCAACTGTGGCGGCCTGGCGACGCCTGGAATTGCCTTGTCAGCGATATGCATCGAGAATCACAGCAATTCCCGTGGTGCCACCGATGACGAGGTGCTTGTGAGCGTAGTGTCGCGCCGTGCCGGCATGAAGGTATTGCACATTGTTTGCCTGTTGATGGCCCTGGTCGGCTCGACGGTCTGGGCCGCCGAGCCACCGACGCGCGAGGCGATCGAGCAGCGCCTGGAAGAACTGCGCCCGGCCGAAGGGCAAGAACCCGATGCGGCAACCCAGGAAAAGATCGATACCCTCCAGTCGACGCTCGATGACCTGGCGGCGAAGGAAGCCGTCGAGGTTCGACTCGAGGAGTTGGAAGTGCGGGTGGAGCGTGCGCCCGCTGAACTCCGGGAATTGCAGCAAGCCTTGTCGGAGCACCAGGACGAGACACCGACGGCGTCTCTGGAAGCGCTGGAGTCGCAGGATCTGGAGACACTGGAAAGCCAGTTGCAGGAGGCCTCCCAGGCGCTGCGCCGGGACCAGGATCGCCTGTCGCAGATCGAGACGCGCCTGCTCGGTACTCAGACCTTGCCTGAGCGCGCCCAGCAAGGCATCTCTGAAGCGACTCAGGCTGTGGAGGAGAGCCGCCGTACGCTCGAGGACCTGGCGGCCCGCGATGTCGACGAAAGCGATCCGCGTCACATGCAGGCGCGGGTCAAGCGGGCCCTGGCCGAGCAACGCCTGGCATTGCATCAGCGTGAACTGGCCACCAATTCGCGTTTGCGGGAGCTGGCCCAGCAACGCCGCGACCTGCTCGAGCGCCGTGTCACCACGCAGGAAGCCCAAGTGTTGACCTTGCAGCGCCTGATCGACCAGCGTCGCCGGGAACGCTCCGAGCAGGCCATCGCCGAGGCTGTGCAGGACGAGCCCGATGATGTGGCGAGCCACCCCCTCGTCAGTGAGGCCCAGCGCGTCAATCGGGACATGAGCCTGGAATTGCTGCGCATCACCAGTCGCGCCAACGAGCTGGTGCGCCAGGGGCTCGAGACGCGTCGACAGCTCGATCAGGTGCGCCAGCTCCAGCGCGGCATGGATGAGCACGTGGAAGCGATTCGCGGCAGCACTTTGCTGTCACAGATTCTGCGCGAGCAGCGCCAGGCCTTGCCCAAGGTCGACGTGCAAGGGGGGCTGAAGGACGAAATCGCCGATTGGCGCCTGCGCCAGTTCGAGCTGGATCGCCAGCGTGAAGCGCTCAAGGATGCCGAAGCGCTGGCGCGACAGCGAATGGAGAATGCGACGGGCGAAGAGGTATCGCCAGCCCTGGTCGAGCCGCTTTCGCAGCTGTTCCGCGCGCGTCGCGATCTGCTGGACCAGCTCGAGCCGACGTATGGCGAGATGCTCAGCGCGGCCATCGAGCTGCAGCTCCATCAGCAACAACTGCTGTCGACCAGTCGATCGTTACGCGACACCATCGACAAGCAACTGTTCTGGGTGGCCAATGCGCGCCCTCTGGATCTCGCCTGGCTGCTCAAGTTACCGGAGCATCTGATGGCCGAATGGCGCGAGGGCGAGTGGCGCCATGCCTTGCCGAACCGATGGACGGTGCCGGATGCCAGGGCATTGCTGGTCATTCCCTTGTTGCTGGCGGTGGCCGGTTTGCTGCTGCTGAGGCTCAATCTCAAGCGGCGCCTGTTGCAGTTGCACGATGAAGTCGGCCACCTGCGCCGCGACAGCCAGGCTCACACGCCCAAGGCGGTATTGTTCAATGCCCTGCTGGCGATGCCCATGCCATTGCTGCTGGCGAGTGTTGGCCTGGCACTGGTGCTTGGCGGGCAAGGTGTTGCGCTGGGTATCGGTGGGTCGTTGATGCAGATCGCACTGGCCTGGGCGGTGGTGGCCTGGGCAAGGCGTCTGCTGGTTGCCGATGGCGTCGCCATTCGCCATTTCTACTGGCCTTCGGCCTACGCGGCGAAGCTGCGCCGTTGGCTGTTCTGGCTGTTCGTGTCGATGGTCCCGGTGCTGATGGTCGCCCCCCTGGCCCGCGATGCTGGTATCAACCTGAATCATCGCCCCTTGGCCATGGGGCTGCTCTTGGCCGGGTTCCTGGGCATGAGCGTGTCGCTGGCCAAGCTGATCGTGGCGCATACCCCCTATTTCGGAGTGAAATTCTTCCGTCTGGTGCTGGGCCTGGCGATGGCGGCAGTGCCGTTGCTGTTGGGTGGGCTGGTGGTGACCGGCTACGCGTACACGGCCTTGAGTCTGGTCAGCCGATTCGTGATGACCCTCTATGTGCTTGGCGTCTGGATCCTCGTCGAGGCGGCGGTGGTGCGTGGGTTGGCCGTGGCCGCACGTCGTCTGGCCTATCGCCGTGCCCTGGCGCGACGGCGAGCATTGCAGGAGCACGAAGGCGAGAGCGGGCTCGATGTCGTCGAAGAACCTCCGCTGGACATGCAGCAGGTCAATCAACAGTCGTTGCGTCTGGCCAAGCTGGCGTTGCTGATCGGTTTTCTGGTGGTGCTCTACCTGGTCTGGGCCGATCTGCTCACGGTATTCGGCTATCTGGAACAGGTCATGCTGCTGGGCGGCGAGGGGCAGCAAGGCGCTGAACTGGTAGGGGGTGCAGTATCGGTGGCCGACACCATCGTGGCCCTGCTGACCATTGCCTTGACCTTGATGCTGGCGCGAAACCTGCCCGGGCTGCTCGAAGTGATGGTTCTGTCTCGCCTGGAGCTCAAGCAGGGCAGTGCCTACGCCATCAGTTCCTTGCTCTCCTATACCATCGTGGGCACCGGCGTGGTGATGGCACTGGGAACGCTCGGTGTCTCCTGGGGCAAGCTGCAATGGCTGGTGGCGGCCCTGGGGGTCGGTCTGGGGTTCGGGTTGCAGGAGATCTTCGCCAACTTCATCTCGGGGCTGATCATTCTCTTCGAGCGCCCGATGCGCATCGGTGACACCATTACGCTCGGTCATTTGACCGGTACGGTCAGTCGCATCCGGATTCGAGCGACCACGGTCACCGACTTCGATCGAAAGGAAATCATCATCCCCAACAAGACGTTCGTCACCGACCAGCTCATCAACTGGTCGCTGTCGGACAATATCACGCGGGTCATCCTGACCTACGGCGTGGAACTCGGCTCCGATCATCGTCTGGTGCAGCGCCTGTTACAGCAGGCCGCCGACGAGAACGAGCGGGTACTACGCGACCCACCGCCGGAGATTTTCTTCATGCGCTACAGCGAGAGTGCCATGGAGTATGAGTTGCGAATCTACGTCAACAGTCTCGGTGATCGGTTGTATGCCACCGATGAACTCAATGGGCGGGTCGGCGAGCTGTTGGCCGAACACGACCTGAACATTGCCTTCAACCAGATGGCCGTCTGGTTGCACCGTCGCAGTGATGGAGCTCGTGCCAAGCTGCATCCCCGGCCGCCCTCTGACGATGACATGCCACGCCATCCACCGCCCGGTGCGGCGGGGGATCCCGGCGATGTCGATGGCGGTGGTGACGGCGGAGGACGCTAGCCGGCGCTAACGGCTGCCGTTTTCTCATCACGGCCGGTGTTGCAGGAGCAACGAAAAAGACAATGCCCACGATAGTGGGCATTGTCTTGTGACGATGAGTCCTGGTGTCAGGGCAGGTCGGGCAGACCGCCCGGCAGGGACGTGCTCAGGCCCAGTGAGTCGGCGATGAGCGCCGGCGTCAAGGCAATGCCTGTCCAGGCGCTTGCCACAAGCTTGCCGGCACCGGCACCAAGCTGCTGACCGCCTTCCTGGAAGTCTTGATAGGCTTGATCATAGCTAATGCCGCCAGAGACGACATCGATCTCATCGAGAGTCATGGGGCGAATGGTCGAATCAGACATGTGACCTCCTTGTGTGCTGCTGTGAGAAATCAAGTAGTGCTGTTGAAGCAGTTCGCCTGTCAAACAGCACTTATATCTCTAGAGCTTCGAGTGAAAAGGGTCAAGGTACGACAAGTTCTCTGGATCCTGATTACAGAGTTCATGGAGAGGATTTGTTGCAATATCGCTAAGCAGGAAACGCAATGTTATCCATTCATGGCGCCTGGTTTCGCCATGGCATGGCCCGATTGAGGGGGTGAAGACTGGGAAATGTTACGGAGTGTTGGTTTTTGTTATATGAGATGA
Source organism: Halomonas caseinilytica (assembly GCF_001662305.1). GTDB lineage: Bacteria > Pseudomonadota > Gammaproteobacteria > Pseudomonadales > Halomonadaceae > Halomonas > Halomonas caseinilytica. Next base: position 87,943 of record NZ_BDEP01000013.1, on the reverse strand, counting down.
CTGAGCTACTGATGGTCATTGACATGATGGGGTATGGGTCTAGTTAAATAACCTGAATGAATAAAAGGTGATTGTTAGCTCGTTAATGGATAAAAAGATCCCTTGTGAAGCGCATGCCGATTCTGTAAAACGTATGGGCGATTATCCTTGATCGGAAAGAGGTTCCCCGTTTCGGTCCTCCGGGAAACAGTGATGGGAGCAGCATGATATGGGTAAGGGAGAACCTGCTGCATGAGCGAGAAGTCGCCGTTGTTTCGGAAGGAATCGTTCGAGGCTCGTCGGATGACGTGGCTGGGGCGTCCCACCGTATTACAGAATATCCCGACAAAAGTCTTGGCTGTTGTGTCAGTGGTTATTGTTATAGCGATAATCGTCTTTCTGGTTTTCGGGAACTACACCAGGCGTGTCGCTGTTTCCGGCGTCATGTTGCCAACGGAAGGGCTGACCCGAGTTTCCGCGCCGAGCTATGGATGGATAACCCGCCAATACGTGAAAAAAGGCGAGAGTGTCGAGAGAGGGGAGCCTCTCTATGAGATAAATCTAGATAGTTCAACTGCTCTGGGAGATACTCAGGAAGCCGTCAATCAGTTGATGAGAAATCAAAAAGAAGAGTTGAAGGTTGAGATACAACGTCATGAAGCGTTGTCTGAAAAGGAAAAAAGCTCCCTTCAACATCAGCGAGACAATCTGGTTGAAGAAGTCGAGCAGATTGAAGACCAGATAGAAGTGGCAGAAGAGTTTTCCAATACGTTGCATGGCTATGCCATGGAGCAAAAAGAGTATATGGATAAGGGGCTGACGCCCTCTCAGGCTTTCGAGAGTCGTCTACAGGCTTACATGGAACGGCGAGAAACCCTGGAGCGTCTGAAAGGACAGCGGGTCAGGCTGAAATCCGAGTTGCAAAGAGTTCGTGATGAACTGTCTTCCTTTGACTTGAATGTTGCTTCTGAACTTGGAGATTTGCGACGTCAGCTCATTACGATAGAAAAACAAATTGCGGAGGGTGAGTCTCGCCAGTCCATTCGCGTCACGGCGCCACGAAGCGGTGTTGTCGAGTCGATCGCCACCCAGGCAGGGCAGACCGTCTCCACCGGCACACCACTTCTGACGATATTGCCCGATGATGCGCAGTTGAAAGCGCAGTTATTGGCGCCGAGTCGAGATATCGGGTTCCTGAAAGAGGGCGACGAGGTATTGCTGCGCTATTCCGCCTTCCCCTATCAGAAATTTGGCCAGTACCCCGGAACCGTTACGGACATCACCAGAGCTCCCTTGAAGCAAGATGAAATCAAGATGCTGGTGGACAATGGGGCTACAGCGCCTACCTCAACCGCCATATATCGTATCACCGTTAAGCCGGATTCACCTTTCGCCATGACATATGGCGATCGTGTTCCGCTACAGGCCGGCATGCAGGCAGAGGCCCATATCATGGTGGAGACGCGTCCCCTCTACCAGTGGATATTCGAGCCGCTTTACGGGCTGTCGGAAGTTTTAGCCGCTGAGGGGGAGGCACAATGAACCTGTCGGAACTACCAAAGCGTCTGCTGGGTGGCTTCAGGCGTGGGACGCCCGTCATTATCCAGTCCGAGGCGGCAGAGTGCGGCCTCGCATGCATGGCGATGGTGGCAAGTCATCATGGGCATGCGCTCGACCTCCCTGCCATGCGGCACCGCTTTTCCACTTCACTGAAGGGAATGGCATTAAAGGACCTCTTGAAAGTGGGAGGGGATCTCAAGTTATCGACTCGGGCTGTTCGTCTGGAACTTTCCGATCTGGGGAAGTTGCAGTTACCATGCATTCTGCACTGGAATCATAACCACTTCGTTGTGTTGACCCGCGTGGGTGCAAACGGCGTTACGATTCATGATCCCGCCACCGGCAGCCGGAAGCTGCCATATTCGGAAGTCTCGAAGCGATTTACCGGGGTTGCTCTGGAGGCATGGCCAAACGAGCTCTTCACGAAGAAAAATGAGCGTGAGCGCATTCATGTCACGGAAATGATCAAGCGAACGGCTGGTATCGGTCGGGCTGCGTTGCAGATCATTGCAATATCCGTTCTTCTGGAGATCGTTACCATTGCAATGCCGATTGGCTTTCAACTGGTGATCGACCAAGTTATCGTGGCCCAGGATCATGACCTCCTGACCTTGATCACCATTGCATTTGCTTTACTTCTGGTTCTGCAGGTACTGGCAAGCCTTGTTCGGTCATGGACATCGATGTTGATTGGGTCGAGTCTGGTTCTGCAATGGAAGGCGGGACTGTTCGATCACTTGATGAGGCTGTCGCTCAGTTATTTCGAGAAGCGCCACGTGGGGGATATCGTTTCCCGCTTCGGCTCGCTTGATTCCATTCAGAAGACGCTCACCACGAGCGCCATCATGGCGCTGCTGGATGGTGTCATGTCGATCGCGATGGTGGTCATGCTGTGGCTGTATGGTGGATGGCTTGCCAGTGTTCCCATCATTGCCGTTCTGCTGTACACCATTCTTCGCCTGTGTCTGTATCGTCCGTACAGGAACCTGTCGGAAGAAGCCATCGTATATGCAGCACAGGAAAATACGCACTTCATGGAAAGCCTGCGTGGGATGGCGAGTCTGAAAGTTCTCAATCTGGAGGAGCGTCGTCGTTCTGTCTGGATCAACTATCTGGTTGATCGAGTCAATGCCAATCTTCAGGTCGAGAAGTTCGATATTGTGTTCAAAAACGCCAGTCGCCTGCTTTTCGGGGCTGATAGAATTATCATCATATATCTTGGTGCGAGAGCGATCATGGGTGATACGCTCTCGATAGGTATGCTGATTGCTTTCCTGTCGTACAAAGATCAGTTCACCAACCGGATGGATAATTTCATCTCCACCATGATACAGCTCAGGATGTTGTCATTGCATGGTGAGCGTGTGGCAGATATTGCCTTGGTCGAGCCCGAGCAGACCGATCGTGTCTCTGGCGATTCGGAAAGCGATGAAGATTCGTCAGGGGCTGGGCATATCGATGTCAGAGGAGTCAGCTTTCGATATGCTGATAGTGAGGAGGAGGTGATAAAGGATGTCAGCTTCTCGATCAATGCACAGGAGTGTGTTGGTATATCCGGCCCTTCGGGGTCGGGAAAGACGACGTTATTGAAGATCCTGGCCGGCTTGATGCTGCCTAATAAAGGGCAAGTCTGTATCGATGGAAAGGAGCTGTCATCCATTGGAGCCGCTGCTTATCGGGATAGAATCGGCTGTGTGCTTCAGGATGATCGTCTCTTTGCCGGCTCGGTCGCTGAAAACATCAGCGGCTTTGATCCTGATCCCGATATTCGCCTCATTCATCAGTGTGCGATGCTGGCTGCCATCCATGATGAGATCGCGAAGATGCCGATGGGCTACGAGACATTCGTGGGGGACATGGGGAGCACGCTCTCCGGCGGTCAAATGCAACGCATCATTCTGGCCAGGGCATTATACCGACGGCCTAAAGTCTTGTTGCTGGATGAGGCCACCAGCCACCTGGATCCAGAAAACGAGGCAGCGATCAATGCGGCGATACAGAAGCTGTCGATTACTCGGGTCGTGATAGCGCACCGTCCCTCGACACTTGCCATGACGGATCGCGTGATCGATATGCAGGAATTGTAAGCGTCCGTCCATGACGGGGGCTTTCATCGCCGTCGGGCGTAGAGCAGAAACTCATGGTTGCCATCACCGCCTAGGATCGGGCTTTCACACCAGTGGTGAATCTCGAAGCCGTGGGTGTCGCAGGCGAGACGCAATTTTGCTTCCACGTCGGTGTAGCGGTTCGGGTCGGTGACCAGTCCCTGGGCATTGACACCCTCCGGGCCAACCTCGAATTGCGGTTTGACCAGTGACAGCAATTTGCTGCCCGTGGGCAGGAGAACGGCCAGTTCCGGCAGAATCAACGTCTGAGAAATGAAGGCGACGTCCATGACGGCAACATCGACCGGGTGCGAATGCAGCGCCGCTCGAAGCCGGGGATCATTGCGCATGGCGCGGGCATTCAGACCTTCCAGGCAGAGAACGCGCGGATCTTCGCGCAGGCGAGGATCCAATTGGTCGCGTCCCACCTCAACGCCGACCACATGGCGAGCGCCATGGCGCAACGCACAATCGGTGAAGCCGCCGGTGGATTGCCCGACGTCTAGCACTCCTCGGTTCTGCAGAGGAAGCGAGAGTGTCTCCAGCAGGGCTTCCAGCTTGAGGCCGGCCCGGGAGGCATAGCGCTCCTCGGGATCATCATCGACTCTCAATTCCACCGTCTCGGCCAGTTTCTCGCCGGGCCGGGTCAGTACCTTGCCGTCATCGGCCCGGCGTACCCGGCCGTGGCGAATCAGCCGCTGCGCGCGTGTTCGCGAACGGGCCAGTCCCTGGCCGAGCAGGAGTTGATCGAGGCGTGGCATGGTAGGGCGGTTCCGGCAGCGAGAAAAGCATCATTATGACATAACGAGCGGCCGCATCGGACCACGTGGGCCCCGATGTCCGGCGGACACCGGGGCGTGACCATCACGGCGGAGCGCTACCCCGAGAAGCTTGCAGCCCCGCCGGCGGCAGGCGATCAGCGCCCCAGCTGCGCTCGATGTGGCCGATGACGCGGTCGAGCTCTTCTTGAGGAACCTGGGCCAGTTCGCCGCGTTCCAGTGGGTCGTGATGGAAAATGTAGAGTCGGGAGGCGAACTGGTCGAAGGGGAGCGAAGCTTCGCCGAAGCGCTCGCCACGGCCGGAGGTGCTGACCTTGACGCCATCGCCCCAGTTCTGGCCACTGTCGTTGTTGGGATTGTAGAAGTAGACGCGCGTGATGCCTTCTGGATCGATTCCGGCACGCAAAATGGTGATGGCATGCCAGCCGATGAAACGGGCGGCGCTGTCGGTCACGGCAATACCCGCCGGCTGGGGGTGAATCAGTGGCTGGTTGCCGTTGTAGTCGGGATGGTAGCTGGCATAGAAGTGGCGCAGAAAGGCGTCCAGTTCGTGGAGCTGCCCGCTGGCCACATCGACGTTGATGCGAAAGCCGCGTCCCGACCACCAGCCATGGAACTCAGGGTTGACCCAGCGGTGGGGGTCGCCCTCCCGGCCGATGCAGCGCCGGCCCATTTCGGCATAGATGCGGTCCAGGTGGGGTACCACGATCAGGGAAACCGGGTCGAGGTCCATGGGCAATTCGCTGGCCACGCCGGAAAGGCTCGCCATCGATGAGATAGGCTGGCCTTCGAAGTGCATGATGATCTCATCGTCCCGGGCCGCCCAGGCCACCATCTGCAACAGGTAGTCAGGGTCGTTATAGGCCCACATCGACAGTGCCCGAGCCGATTGGCAGGTCGGGTTGTTGCCCTGACCGACCCCGAGCGGCTGCCCGAGCATGCAGAGCACGCCTTCCAGGAGTCTGGCGCGTGGTGAGACGGTCTCGCCGTAGGCCAGGTTGAGGCGCGCCTGTGACCATTCCGAAAGCGGCAGGCTGAGCTGGCGCCACATGGCCGGTGCCACCGGGGGTTGATAGAGGATGCCACGCTCGAGCAGCAAGGCCAGGCCGTAGGCTGCCTGGGCCGTTTCCGGCAGGATGGCGTCGCGGATCAGGGCGCGTACCAGTTCCTGATAGCAGAGCAGGCCATCGCGTCCCGTGGCGGAGAGCCCCAGCGCCTCGGCCAGCAGATGGTCGCTGTGGTCGGTGAGATGGAGCAGCAATACAGGGTGATACGGCGACACCAGGCCGGTGTCATGCATGGCCCGTGCGAAGCCGGTGGCCTCCGCCTGCAGGGCGGTGGCGTCCATGCTCTCCAGGCGTTCACGATAGGTGTCGAGACCGGGATCCTCGCGACAGGCCTGGGTGGGGCCGAACAGGGAACTGACGAGTCGGTCGGCTCCCTGCCCGCTGGCGCCCAGGTCGATGGCGGGATCGGCCTGACAGATCGCGATCTGCGTGATCATTCGCTTGACCGGCTCGACCTGGATTGGCCGCTGGTTGAGAATGCGCCAGATTTCTTCGATCAGCCTGTCGATGATGTGTTCATAACCGATGCGTGTCGCCAGGTGCTGGAACAGCTGGCGGGGCAGGTTGGCCAGTCGCCCCTGGGTGGCGCGCTCCGACTCGGTGGGAGCGCCGAACAGCAACGACAGGTTAAGGGCCATCACCTGGGTCAGGTAATGATGCGCCTGTTCGGTGGAAATCAGCGCATGACGTGTCTCGCCCTTGGCCACGGGCAACAGGCGCAGCTCGCTCAGGGCCTCGACCACCACGGTGTTCGGGTCGGGGCTCTGCAATGCCTGAACGGTCAATGACGGCAGCAGGAACTGTGGCGTGGCCCAGTCGGAGCCCTGGAAAATGCCTGCCGCTTCCATTTCCACGGCGCGTGGCTCCACCGCCGCGCACCCGCCGTCCTGCATCATCGCCCGGCGGGCCGTGTCCAGTACCTGAGGCAGCTTGCCGGGCTTGGCGAAGTCCGGCGCCTCGGCCAATTGCCCGATGGCGTCATCCAACTTGCCCAGCACGGCGGCGAGCTTGCCGTCATTATCGGGCGGCTCGCCGTTCTGGGGGTGATTCGATTGCGTCGTCACGCGGACTCCCGGTCGTCGATTTTCGACATGACGCTCTGTTCAGACATAGAAATCAAGTTCTTCCAGCGTCTTGAGCAGGTCGCGCAGGCGATGGGGGTCGTCGCCCTTGAAGTAGGTCAAGCCCCAGTGAGTGCCGAAAGCGGTGCGTTTGGTGACGGTTTCCTGCAAGGGCGGCGTGAGTTCGTGAGACTCGAAATAGGGGTGATCTTCCACTTCCTCGGGAATTTCCAGGCGGCTGACGACCCGCAGGCGCGGATAGACGCCGAAGCAGCCGGCATAGCCATTGGCGTCGACGACCTCTTTCGGAAAGAAGGCGGCAACCTCTTCGGGGGTGGTGTTGGGGTCGAAGACGAGCATGCTGGCCTGGTAGGCGTTGAACCCATAGACGCGCTCGAGGAGCTCGAAGACCTTGAAACCGGGCGGTCGATACGCGACCTCTCCGAAATACATCTCGCCGTCGCTGGTGACGAAGTATTCCGGGTGTATCAGGCCGAATTCGATATCGAACGCCTTGATCAGCTTCTCGATCTGGGCGGTGATCTGCGGGCGATAGCGCTCCAGCTCGGGGGAGGCCGGCACGAACACCGAATAGCCCAGGGTCACGTACTCGGAGATATTGAGAAAGGCGATCTTGCCGTTGTGGATCCAGGCTTCGACGGCGAACTCCCAGCCATCCAGGTGGGACTCCATCAAGACCGGAAACTCCTCGTCCGGGATGGTATCGACCTCATCGGGAGTGCGAATCACTCGGTGGCCCAGGCAGCCAGCCTTGTCGAAGGCCTTGAGGTGGATGGGATCGTTGGGGTCGCCGTCGAGCTTGAGCAGTGTCTGGTTGACCCGCTTGAGAAAGCGGATGACGTCGTCCTTGTCATGGGCTTCCTCGAAGATGCCGACGCGGATGCCGCCAAGCTGTGCGCGTCGTTTCATCAGCGCCTTGTCGCGCAGCAACAGCGACTGGCCATAGAGCCGCGGGTTGTCGAGCAGTACCGAATTGATGGCGCCGGCCCATTCCACCGTTTCCTCGTACAGGGGGATGGCGACGTCAACGCCCATCCCCTTGAGCGTTTCGGCGATTTCCATGGAGCGGTCGTTCAAGCGCTCGAAGTTCCAGGAAACATAGGGCAGGTCGTGCTGCTGACAGTATTCCGCTGCCCAGTCCGGTGCCACGACCACATACCGGCGGTCGAAATTCTCGGCGGCCTCAATGGCGTTCAGGCTCCAGCCCAGCAGGGCGATGTAGCCCTTGTCGGGGTCCTTCTGCATAGACACCTCCTTGGTGCAAGCGACAACGTGCCGACTCAAGAATGGCCGCACGCTCATGAGTTCAGCATAGCCGAATCGGAGGGTGGCCAGGGGATCCGGCATCAACGGTGCGCGCGGGGCCAACGACGCTTGCTCGCAGCCGGCACGCTTGTTATAGTGCGCGCCGCTCGATAGGCACTTGATCGCCTTCGAGTTCGACAGCAAAAAGTGTCGTCTGTGGTGGCCCCGTCGGTCCTCCCGCAACGCTAGATCGCGAACCCCGCCAGGCCCGGAAGGGAGCAACGGTAGTGATGGACGCGTGTGCCGGGATGTGGCTGTCGGGGCTGCCTCCATTCTGGCTGGTCTGGGAGCCATATGCTTCCCGTTCTGTCTCTTTCCACTCCTGCCCTTCTCTGCATTCCTTCCTTTCGTCCATTCTTTTCTCTTTTCATCCGGCTTCCTGCGCTACTGCTCCTTCTCTTTCTTCGTCATCCCCACACCGCCCGCTCGTGGCCGATTCGGCTCGTGCATTTATGGCTTGATGAAACGAAGTGGCGAGCCGATCATCCAAGGCAGTGGCGAAGGCGACAAGGAGACCAGGATGAACGCCAAGCGCATTCTCGATCAGTTGATGAAACAAGCCGGCAGCGGCGGCTCCGGGTCGGGGGGGACAGACCTCAAGGGCATGGTCGATAGCCTGTCGTCCCAGTTGGGTGGCGGCAGTGGCCAGAGTCGTGGACAAAAGGGCGGTTTCGACCCGAAGCAGCTATTGGGCGGTGGCGCCCTGGGCATGCTGATCGGCTCCAAGCGAGGGCGCAAGATGGGCGGCAAGGCGCTCAAGTACGGTGCTATCGCCGGTGTCGGCATGCTGGCCTGGAAGGCCTGGCAGAATTCCCGAGGTGGCGATGCGGGGGATGAAGCGCGTGAAGGCAAGCCCATGGATCGTCTCGAGGGTAACCAGCAGGAGCAGCGTAGCCTGGAGTTGCTGCAGGCGATGATCATGGCGGCGCGCGCCGATGGGCATATCGACGAGCGTGAGCGGGCCATGCTCACCGAGCAGATCGACGAGATGGGCGCCGATGACGAGCTGCACGACTGGGTGGAACGCCAGCTTGCCGCGCCGCTCGATGCGCTGGCCCTGGCGCGACAGGCGGATTCTCCCCAGGCGGCCCGCGAAATGTATCTGGTCAGCGTTGCGGTGATCGACGACGACAACCCCATGGAGCGTGCCTGGCTCGATCAGTTGGCCTCCGCCCTGGGGCTCGATGATTCGCTCAAGCGCGAGCTGGAACAGCAGGCGGTAGCTTCCTGATATCCTGTCAGCCCTCTGAGATGCTCAAGGAACCGATACGCCGATGTTGACTTTCCACACCGCCGCCACCCAGCAACGTCGTGCCCGTACCGAGCTGGACGGTGGCGTTCTGGTGACGCCTTACGAGTGCCCAGAGCGCGTCGATCTGGTACTCGAACACGTGCATGCCTCAAGGCTTGGTGAGGTGCGCGAGCCCGATGCTTTCGGACTCGCGCCGGTTCTGGCCATTCATGATCGCGGCTATGTGGACTTCCTGGCCGGGTGCTGGGACGAATGGCGCTCCCAGGGGCGCCAGGGCGAGGCGATCGCCTGGATCTGGCCGACGCGTACCATGCCGGGCGAGATCCTGCCCGACCACCTCGATGGGCGGCTTGGCCACTATGCACTTTCGGCAGACACCTCGATCTGCGAGGGCACCTTCGAGGCGGCCCAGGCAAGCAAGGACATCGCCCTGTCCGCGGTACGCCACAGCCTGACCACCGGCGAGCCGGCATTCGGACTGTGTCGCCCGCCGGGCCATCATGCCGCCACCGACCAGTTCGGTGGCTACTGCTTCTTCAACAATGCAGCCATTGCCGCCCAGTACGCGCTGGATCACGGGCTTAGCCGGGTGGCGGTGCTGGATATCGATTTCCACCATGGCAACGGCACTCAGCAGATCTTCTACGAGCGCGATGATGTGCTCTTCCTGTCGTTGCATGGCGATCCGCGTCAATGCTTCCCGTATTTTCTCGGTCATGCCGAGGAGATCGGTTGCGGCAAGGGCAAGGGCTTCAATGTCAACTATCCGCTGCCGCCGGGCACCGACTTCGCGGCCTGGGCCGGCGCCCTGGACGATGCCCTGGAACGCATCCGCGCCGCCGGCTGCGAACTGCTGGTCGTCTCGCTCGGCGTGGATGCCTTCGAGAATGATCCGATCAGCGAATTCAAGCTGACCAGTGACGATTTCACCGAGGTCGGCCGCCGCCTGGCCGGACTGGGGCTGCCGACGACCTTCCTGCTCGAGGGCGGCTACGCGGTGGAGGAGATCGGCATCAACGTCGTCAACGTGCTGAGTGGCTTCGAGGGCAGAGCGGCGGCTTCCGAGTGATCGGCATGAAAGCGCCGGCCCTTGCCGCGACTTTGCGCCCCGGTCGCCACCCGGTAGAATGAGCCGACCATCCAGAGGATTCGCCGTAATCGGCGAATCAGACGTTTCCGGCTGCCAGCCGGCCCAGCTGCAAGGATTCCGAGCCGCATGAGCTATCAGGTACTGGCCCGCAAGTGGCGGCCGCGCACCTTCCATGAACTGGTCGGGCAGGAGCATGTCCAGCGCGCGCTGGTCAACGCCCTGGACCAGGGGCGGCTGCATCATGCCTACCTGTTCACCGGTACGCGAGGCGTGGGCAAGACCACCCTGGCACGGATTCTGGCTAAGTGCCTGAACTGCACGGCGGGTGGCTCGGGCGACGAGGGCGTGACCTCGCAGCCGTGTGGGCAATGCGCGAACTGCCAGGCCATCGACCAGGGGCGGTTCGTCGATCTGCTCGAGGTCGATGCCGCCTCGCGCACCAAGGTCGAGGATACGCGCGAGCTGCTCGACAACGTGCAGTACGCGCCGACCCAGGGGCGTTACAAGGTGTATCTCATCGACGAGGTGCACATGCTGTCGACCAGCAGTTTCAACGCCCTGCTGAAGACCCTGGAAGAGCCTCCGCCCCACGTGAAGTTCCTGCTGGCGACCACCGATCCGCAGAAACTGCCACCTACGGTGCTGTCGCGCTGCCTGCAGTTCACCCTCAAGCACATGCCGCCGGAGCGCATCGTTGGCCATCTCTCGATGGTGCTCGAGGCCGAATCCGTGCCATTCGAGGAGAGTGCGCTGTGGCTGCTGGGCAAGGCAGCCGAGGGCTCGATGCGCGACGCCATGAGTCTCACCGACCAGGCCATCGCCTTCGGGCAGGGCGAGATTCACCATGCCGATGTGGCGGCCATGCTCGGCACCCTGGACCATCGCCATGTGCTGGCGCTGATCGAGGCCCTGGCTGATGTGGACGCTGCTCGGGTACTGGCCGAGGTCGCCTCGTTGGCCGAACAGGGGCCGGATTTTGCTGCCGTGCTCGACGATGTCACCGCCATCCTCCATCGGCTGGCGATCGCCCAGATGGTGCCGGATGCCCTGGACAACGGGCATGGCGACCGGGATGACCTGCTGGCACTGGCGGCACGCTTCACGGCCGAGGACATCCAGCTCTATTACCAGATCGGCGTGCAAGGGCGCGGCGACATGGGCCACGCGCCAGACTTGCGCACCGCGCTGGAGATGACCCTGCTGCGCATGCTGGCCTTCCGGCCCCAGGGCGTTCCCAAGCCCGCCAGGACGCCGCTGCCGATGCGTGGCGAGAGCGCCGGTGGCGCCGGGGGGAGTGAAGGCGGCTCGCCTTCCGCCACACCTGCCGGTGAGCAGGGGGGGGCGCCCGCCAGCGCTGAAGCGTCGGCTCCGGCACCTTCCGCGGGAGTGTCGAGTGCACGGGAACCCGAGGCGGCGCCTGAACCCGCTTTGGCAACGGCAGCCGCGCCGCCCGACGAGCCGACGCCGAGTGAACCGCCGCCACAGGCCTCGACGCCACCATGGGAAGACATGCCCGCTAACCGAACCTCCTTTGAGGCGCCAGTGGCGGCTGAGCCGGCGGAGAGCACCGTACCGGAGATGGGACAAAGCGAAGGCGCCGAGGCCGTTGTGTCCGATGACATGACGCCGGCCGTTGCGCCGGCCCCTGAGGTCGATGGCGAACCGGCAGTCGCCGACGCCGAGGACGCAGCCCCGCTGCCTGCCGAGAGAGAAGGGGAGGCAGCGTCGACAACGGCCGACGAGCCTGTCGCGACTGGCGATGCCTTGAGCCATGATGCCTGGCTGGCGAACTTCGATAACCTGGCGCTTTCCGGACTCACGCGCAATCTGGCAGCTCACTGCATGGTCGACCACGATGACGGCGAGACCCTTCACCTGCGGCTGGATCCCTCCCAGGCTGCCATGCAGGCCGACGTGCATGTGGAGCGAATTCGGGAGGCCCTGGCGGGAGCGGGCTTCGACCGGCGACTGGTGATCACCGACGGTGACTTGCCCGAGTCGATCGAAACGCCCCGGCAGCGCGCCGAACGGCTCGCCGCCGAGCGCCATGCCCAGGCGGTTGACGCCTTGAAGGCCGATCCCCATGTTAAACAGTTGCAGCAGGCATTCGGGGCACGTCTGATCGAAGCCTCGGTCAAACCGTCGAGCGAGCACGCCCAGGGTTGAACGCCGTGCGCTACGGAAGCCGTGCGTCACGGAAATGCACTGCCGAATTGAGACAACGAGCGCCGAGGGCGAGGTATCGCCACTGGCGTCGATAAATCACGAGACGAGGATACCGCCATGATGAAGGGTGGAATGGGCAACCTGATGAAGCAGGCCCAGGAAATGCAGGACAAGATGCAGAAGGCCCAGGAGGAGGTCGCCAAGGCCGAGGTCCAGGGCGAAGCCGGGGCCGGCATGATCAAGGTGACCATGAACGGTCGCCACGACGTGATCTCGGTGGACATCGACCCGAGCGTCATGGAAGAAGACAAGGAACTGCTCGAGGACCTGCTCGCCGCCGCGGTCAACGATGCCGTGCGCAAGGTCGAAGCCAGCTCCAAGGAGCTGATGGAAGAAGCCACGGCGGGGATGAATCTGCCGCCAGGTTTCAAGATGCCTTTCTAAATGCTTGCAAAGGACTGCGCTCGGCCATGCGGTGTTGAACTTAGCGTCAAAGTGCTCATTTAGCGCTGCTAAATTCCGCTTTTTCCGCTAATTTCGCCTAGCCTGGCCGTCGCTCGTCACCTTTGTGAAGGTTCTTGCATCAGGGGTGAGCATCATCCTGCACTCAGTGCTGCGTTGTGAGCGCGCGCGTCATGCTGGGTGACTGGCATTTGAGTCGTCGCTTCTTAACTCTGGATCTAGACACCGTATGAGCTTTTCCCCTCTGGTCGATCGGTTGATGGAGGCCTTTCGGGTGCTGCCCGGCGTAGGCCCCAAGACCGCCCAACGCATGGCCATGCATCTGCTCGAGCGTGATCGCGATGGCGGTCGTCGCCTGGTCGAGGTGCTGGGCGTGGCTCTCGAGGAGGTCGGCTATTGCCAGCGTTGCCGTACCCTGACCGAAGAGACGGTCTGCGCGCTGTGCGAAAGTGGTCGACGCGACGACAGCGTGCTGTGCGTGGTGGAGTCGCCCGCCGACCTGCTGGCCATCGAAGAGGCCGGGGGATACCGGGGCCGCTATTTCGTGCTGCATGGCCATCTTTCGCCGCTGGATGGCATCGGCCCCGAGGACATCGGACTCGACCAGCTCGATACCCGGGTGGCCGAGGATGGCGTCGAGGAAGTGATCCTGGCGACCAATCCCACCGTGGAGGGGGAGGCCACTGCCCATTACATCGCCTCCCAGTTGGGGCCTCGAGGGGTGAAGCTGTCGAGGCTCGCCTACGGCGTGCCCATGGGGGGAGAGCTGGAATACGTCGATGGCGGCACCCTGAGTCGTGCCTTCAATGGTCGCTTGCCCTTCGAGAGCGAGTGACATCATTTTTCCACCGGAACCCCGCATGCCCCTGACTCCCGAGATTCGCTGGATCGACACGCCCGAGGCCCTGGACGAGGCCTGCGCCGAGGTGGCCGAGGCCGAGGTCATCGCCCTGGACACCGAGTTCTTCCGCGAGAAGACCTTTCATCCCGTTCCCGCCCTGATCCAGTTCTGCGTGGGTGGTGCAGCTTATCTGGTCGATCCGACCGTGTTGGCCTGCACCGATGCCTTTCGTCGTCTGCTCGGCGAGGGGCCGCTGAAACTGCTGCATGCGTCCAGCGAGGATCTGGAAGTCTTCATCCACTGGGCAGGCGTGACGGTAACGCCGCTGGTGGATACCCAGATTGCCCAGTCGCTGCTCGGCGAAGTGCCTTCGATGGGCTACCAGAAGCTGGTCGAGTTCTGGGTCGGTGAAACCCTGCCCAAGGACGAAACGCGCTCGAACTGGCTGGAGCGTCCGTTGAGCGAGGCACAGAAGACCTATGCCGCCCTCGATGTGATCTATCTGCTGTCGGTCTGGCGGGCTCAGCGCGAATCGCTGGAACGTCACGGTCGGCTGGCCTGGCTGGAAGAAGAATGCCGGAAGCTGGTCGATCAGGCCGCACGCGGTGAAGAAAGCGACGGCCAGTGGTATCTGCGTCAGCGCCAGTTATGGCGACTCTCGCCCCGCCAGATCGAGGCGTATCGGCGGCTCACCATCTGGCGTGAGGGCGAGGTTAGGCGCCGCGACTTGCCTCGTGGCTGGCTGGCCAGCGACAAGCTGCTCTACGGCATCGCCGAGCGCATGCCCGAGAATCGCTTCGAACTGGCCGGCGTGGAGGGCATGAAGCCGCCATTGGTCAAGCGCGAGGGCGACGCCCTGCTGGCGCTGGTGCGCGAGGCGCGTCACCTGGCGGAAGACGAACTGCCGACGCCGCCCTGGTCACCGATGGATGCCGCCTTCAAGAAGCGCTACAAGGCGCTCAAGAAAGTGGTCGGTCGTGAGGCCGAGGCCTTGGGCCTGGCACCGGAAGTATTGTTGCGTCGCCGCGATCTCGAAGCGCTGGTCAGTGCCTCGCTGCGGGATGAGCCACTGCCCATGCCCGAAGGCTGGCGAGGCGAGCGGCTTGCCGAGGCGCTCGAGACGGCGCTTCATGGAATAGCCCATCACGAAACATCGGAAACGTCGTCATGACCTACTTCAAGGGCAAACTGTTGTGCGAGGTCTTCAAGAGCCCACGCAAGGAGGAGATGTATCTCTTCGTGGACAAGACCCAGGGGCTGACCGAAGTGCCCGACGCCTTGCTCGAGCGCTTCGGGGAGCCGAGATCGGCCATGACCCTGCTGCTCACTCCCGATAAGCAACTGGCCCGTACCACGGGGAGCGCCATCATGGCGGCCATTCAGGAAAAGGGCTACTACTTGCAGTTGCCGCCGGCCAAGGAAGAGTATCTGCTGGATCTCTATCGTGCGCCGACGCAAGCGAAGTACTGAAGTGGGAAGTGGCAAGAGATAAGAGGAAAGAAGGAAGGCACAAGCGGCGAGATGCGAGAACCAGAACTCGCCGCTTGTCACCTCGAACCTCGTTGCGCGTAGCTCGGGAGAATCATGAGAGAACGTTTCTGGGAGCGCTTTTCCCTCGAGGAATTGACCGACGAGGAATGGGAGGCGCTGTGCGATGGCTGTGGCCAATGCTGCCTGATGAAGCTCCAGGACGATGACGGTGACCTGGCGGTGCTCAACGTGGCCTGCGAGTTGCTGGATATCGGCAGTTGCCGCTGCGGCGACTATGAGCATCGTTTCGAGCGAGTGCCGGATTGTCGGCAATTGACGCCGGAGCGCATCGAGGCGTTCAGCTGGTTGCCGGGGTCCTGCGCCTATCGCCGCCTGGCCGAGGGACGCAAGCTCGCCGGTTGGCATCCCTTGATTTCCGGTGACCCCGAGCGGGTCCATCGCAAGGGGATCAGCGTGCGCAGCTTCGCCGTGCCGCCGGACGGGGTGGCCGACGAGGAGCTCGAGGAGCATATTATCGCGATTCTCCCCGTCAACGACTAACCTCCGGACCCCATGACCCGTACCCGTCACGAGATTCCGAGCCTGCAACTCAGGCTGGTGGCCGACAAGGATGTGGTCATCGGACCCGGCAAGGCTGACCTGCTCGATGCCATCGCGCGTACCGGTTCGATCGCTTCGGCCAGCCGTGAGCTCGGCATGAGCTACAAGAAGGCCTGGCAACTGGTGGCAACCATGAATCGCCATCTTCCCGAGCCGGTCCTGGAGACTGCCTCCGGTGGCCAACAACGGGGCGGGGCGCGGCTGACGCCTACCGGCCACGAGCTGCTGGCGCGCTATCGCGCCTTGCAGGCACTGCTCGAGCCCGCGGCCTCGCCTGCCGCCGAGCGCCTGCTCGACCTGCTCGCACCTGACGAAGGTGCCGATCCTGGCGCTTCCTGAGGTTCGGCGTCACACCCTGTCACGGTCGTCTCTCGCCTTCCTGAAAACCGCTACCGCCTCAGGGGGGAAGCTTGTTGCGTGGCACGCAGTGGAACTATAGTGTTCTCGTTATTTCCATTCATACATAACGAGAACGATGGCGATGCGGGAAACACAAGGGCGGTATGGGCGGCTCGGAATGGCGCCGATGTTGCTGGTGGTAGTCATGTCGGCATCGGCGAACGAGCGGGTCGAGCTGTTTGCGGCAGCCTCGATGACCGATGCCATCGACCGGGCGGTGGCGCGCTTCGAGGCAACGCACGATGTGGATGTGGTGCCGGTCTATGCCGCTTCGTCCACGCTGGCGCGACAGATCGCCAACGGGGCGCCCGCCGAGCTCTACATCTCGGCCAATGTCGAGTGGATGGACTGGCTCGGCGAGCAGGGGGTGGCGCTGAGCGAGCGTGCCGATCTGGTCCACAACCGTCTGGCCCTGGTGGCGCCGGCGGGCACGCAGCACGAGCCTTTCACTCCGGGTGAGGGAGAGCCGCTGGCCGCTCGGCTCGGCGAGAACGAACGTCTGGCCGTGGGCGATCCGGCGCATGTGCCGGCCGGAATCTACGCCAGGCAAGCGCTTCAGTCGCTGGGCGAGTGGGAGGCGCTGGCATCGCGCCTGGCGCGTGCCGATAATGTGCGGGCGGCATTGGCTCTGGTCGAACGGGGCGAAGCGCCCATGGGGGTGGTCTACCGCACCGATGCCGAGGCCAGCGATGGTGTCAGGACGTTGGGCATGTTCCCCTCGACGTCTCACGAGCCGATTACCTACCCGGTGGCCGTCATCGGCCAAGCACCGTCTGAACAGGCACTGGCTCTGCGGGCCTGGCTCGAAGGCGATGACGCCATGGCGATCTTCGCAGAGCATGGGTTTAGGTGACGCTTCTTTCCAGGCACGCCACGCTAGAGGTTATGGATGCTGAGCGATGCTGAAACCGAGGCCATCCTGATCAGCCTGCGGGTGGCGGGCGTCGCTGTGGCCTGGATCCTGATACCCGGCATTGCCGTGGCCTGGCTGATGGCGCGTCGCGAATTTCGCGGCAAGGCGCTGCTCGATGGCCTGTTGCACCTTCCGCTGGTGCTGCCGCCGGTGGTGGTGGGCTATCTGCTGCTGCTGTCGCTGGGAAGCCAGGGCGCGATGGGAACATGGCTCGACGAGTGGTGGGGAATCCGGTTGCCGTTCACCTGGCAGGGCGCTGCCGTGGCCGGAGGTGTCATGGCCTTTCCACTGCTGGTGCGTGCCCTGCGGCTCTCTCTCGAAGCGGTCGATCCACGCCTGGAAGCCGCGGCCAGCACCCTGGGCGCCGGGCGCTGGCGGGTCTTTGCCACCATCACCTTGCCGCTGACGCTGCCGGGTCTTCTGACCGGTACCGTACTGGCCTTTGCCCGGGCGCTCTCGGAGTTCGGTGCCACCATCACCTTCGCCTCGAACATTCCCGGCGAGACTCGCACCTTGCCGTTGGCGCTCTATTCGTTGATCCAGACCCCTGGTGGCGAGGCGGCGGCGGCGCGACTCTGTGCCTTGTCGGTCGTGATCGCGATGGCCTCACTGGTGGCCTCGGAATGGCTGGCCAGACGTGCGCGGGCACGGCTCCGGGGGAGGGACGCATGAGCCACGCCGGCGGCTTGATCCTGAACGTGCAGCACCGTCTCGGCCAGTTTTCCCTGGAGGCTGACCTGGCGCTGCCTGGACGCGGCGTGACGGCGCTGTTCGGCGCTTCCGGCAGTGGCAAGACCAGTCTGCTGCGTCTGATCGCCGGTCTCGACCGGCCGGTGCGTGGTCACATCGCACTGGATGGTGACACTCTGGTGGATACCGCATCGCGCCGCTTCGTACCGGCTCATCGACGCCAGCTCGGCGTGGTCTTCCAGGAGGCGCGTCTGTTCCCGCACTATCGGGTGAGCGGCAATCTGACTTACGGCATGCCCACACGCATGACGTCGCGCTTCGAGGCGGTCGTCGGCCTGCTGGGTATCGATCACCTGCTGGCGCGCTATCCGGCCACGCTGTCCGGCGGCGAGGCCCGACGTGTCGCCATTGGGCGGGCATTGCTCAGTGACCCGCGCCTGCTGCTGATGGACGAGCCATTGACCGGCCTGGACGGGGCGCGCAAGCGTGAGCTGCTGCGCTACATCCAGCGTCTGGCCGGGGAGGTCGAGATCCCTATCGTCTATGTCAGCCATGAACCCGCCGAGCTGGTCGAGATCGCCGATACGCTGATCCTGATGGAGCAGGGACGCGTGCGTGCCCAGGGCAAGCTGGACGAACTGATGGAACGGTGCGATCTTACCGAGGCGCTGGGAGGCTTCGATGCCGCCATGCCGCTCGAGGCAGAGGTCCGATCGCACGATGAGGCTTACGGGTTGACCCGCTTGGAGCTCGACGACGGCCAGGTACTGACCGTGCCCGGCCTCTCGGTTCCGGTGGGGCAGCGAATACGGCTGCGCGTGCCGGTGCGCGAGGTGGCGCTGGCGCGTGCACCGAGTGCCGGGCTCAGCTATCGCAACCAGTTGGTGACGGTCATCGAGCAGGCCTGGGTGCCGCCTGGCGATGCCGCCACCATCGAACTTCACCTGCGCCTGGGGAGTCAGGCGCTACGTGCCCGCCTGACCCGCAAGTCCTACGACGAGTTGGGGCTTGTCGTGGGGCAGGAAGTGACGGCGCTGGTCCGCACCGTCGCCTTCGCACCAAGAGATGCCTGAAGATACGGCTCGCATCTTGTCACGATCCGGCTGTCCTCCCGCTTCTTTCCACTTATCTCTGCCTTCTTATTGTCGTCCCACTTCATGCTTTCCCCAGCGCCCAGAGGATGAAGGCATCCTCCCGCGCATGATCATGCCAGGCCTTGAACCGGCCGGAGGCGCCTCCGTGGCCGGCCTCCATGTCGGTGCGCAGCAGTGGCGGAGGGGTATGGCCAGGGCCGGCCAGTTCGCTGAGACGGGCGTAGAGCTTGGCCGGCTCCCAGTAGGCGACTCGGGTATCGTGCCAGCTACCTTGCAGGAAAACCGGTGGCCAGGGGCGATCGGGGAGGTTGTCGAGGGGCGAGTAGGCCTGGAGGCGTTGTCGCACGCTCGGGTCGTTTGGGTCGCCCCATTCGCTGTATTCGGCAGTGGTCAGCGGCAGCTCGGGGTTCAGCATGGTGCGCAGGACGTCGACGAAAGGCACGTCGAGCACTGCCGCACAGAAGCGCTCGGGTGACAGGTTGAGGCTGGCGCCGACCAGCAGACCACCGGCACTGGCTCCATGGGCGACGATGCGTTCGCCATCGCTGACGCCCTGATCGACCAGGGCATCCCGGGCGGCGAGAAAGTCCTGAAAGCTGTTGGTCTTGTGTGCGAGCTTGCCGGCCAGATACCAGGGTTCGCCACGCTCGCCGCCTCCGCGCACATGGGCGACGGCGAAGGCCACTCCTCGGGACAGCAACTCCAGGCGAGCCACCGAGAACCAAGCATCGAGTACCTCGCCGTAGGCCCCGTAGCCGTGGAGCAGTGTCGGTAGCGGATGCCCCACGAGATCGGCTCGCATCACCACCGAGACGGGAATGCGTTCGCCATCGTGAGAATGCGCCCAGAGGCGCTGACAGGCCAGCTGGTCGGGCTGGAGGTCGCCGTGGACTGCCTGACGCTTGAGCAGGCGGCGCTGGTCGCTGTCCAGGTCGAACTCCGTCCAGCTCGGCGGTTGGGTGAAGGATTCTTCGCGCATCCTGAGGCGGCGTGCGTCGAAATGCGGGGTGGCGTCGAGCGCCAGGCTGCAGGGCGTTTCGCTCAACGGCAGCCAGGTATCTCGCGACCGGGCATGGGTGGCGTCGAGTTCGATGACGCGTAACCGCACCTGGGCCTCGTGGTGATCGCGCTCGGTGAGCACTAGGCCCCAGGAAAAGGCGTCGACGCCTTCCAGGGTGGTGTCGTCACGGTGAGCGATCAGCGTCTCGCCTTGTGCGTCAGGTGCGGCTTCAGCGACGCGGTCGAGGCAAAAGTGGGGGGCGTTGCGGTTGTGGAGCACATAGAAGTGCCCGGGGCGGTGATCGATGGCATATTCGACACCGGCTTCCCGAGGGCGGAAACACCACGGCGGGGTCGTCGGGGCTCGAGCGGGAACCAGGTGGGTCTCACTGGTGTCCTTGGAGGCGGACTCCAGTACCAGCCACTCCCGGGAGCGTGTCTTGCCCAGCCCGAGCCAGAATTCCGGGTCTGTCTCGCGCAGCATCAGCGTCGCGCGAGCGGCACTTGGCGACGCTGTGGTGAGTTGTAGCGGCAATCGCCAGATGCTCTCCGGGCGCTGTGTGGCGTCGAAGCGCGTGAACAGCAATGTCTTGCTGTCTTCCGCCCAGCAGAGTTCGGGGCCGATGTCGTCGAGGAGTTGCACCGGTTCGCCCGCGGGCAGGTGTCGCAGCCAGAGGGTGAAGGTCTCGTCGCCCTGGGTGTCCTCCGTCCAGGCCAGCCAGGTCTCGTCGGGGGAGAGCGCCATGTCGCCGATCTCGAAGAAGGCGCTGTGGCGGGCCCTGGCCTGAAGGTCCAGAAAGGGTTCGGCGTTTTGCGGTGCATCGTTGGGATGGCGCCACCAAACCGGATGATCGGCGTTTGCGGCAGTTTCGTTCCAGATCGTGAAATGGTCCAGCGGAACCGCCAGACTGCGTTCGGCCAGTTCGCGTCGTGCCAGGTGGCCGTGGTAGAGCCGCTCGGTGAGTCCCACCAGTGGAGAGAACCAGCGATCCGCTTGCTCGTTGGCGGCCTCGAGAAAGGCTTTCACCGCGGGGTCGTCGCGCTGTTCCAGCCAGTGCCAGTCGGGGTCCTCGGGGCGCCGAAAGCGCTGAACGGGGCTGGAGCGATCGCCGGTATCGGCGTTTCGGTCATGTGGCGGCTGTGCTTTCATGCTGCGAGATGTACCATACTCGGAGTGAATTCAATAAGGTGCGCCACCAGGGGCGCTCTTGTACATACGTTGACGAGGTATCGATGCTGATTTCGGATTCTATTCCCCTACTATGGCTGAGCTATGCGGCGCTGTCGCTGGTCGTGCTCGTTACGGGCTACCTGGGGCTGGCGTTTCTGCCGCGCTTGCCGCGATTGGTGATCACCTGGGCGGTGGCCGGCGTGATGTGGGTGCCCTCCAGTTTCAGTACACCGCTGAACGATCAAGGAGATGCCTATACCGGCATGGCACCGGCGGTCGTGGTGGCCGGCTTGGCCTTCCTCGAGAAGGATGGTGGCACCATGGCCTCGGCGCTGCTGCTGGTGGCGGTGGCAGCGGCCCTCGGCGGTCTGCTGGGCCTGTTGCTGTGGCGGCGTGGCCGGGGGGCCAAGCGCCGCTCAAACGGCGATTCGCAGGGTGATCGGACCGGGACGACGTCACGTGCCGATCGCGGTCGAGATGACAAGACGCGCCGGGAGCCGGTCGTCGGTTAAGGCCAGTACGAAGCGTGGTCGACCTTTCGTACAGGACCTAAGGAGCCATTATGGCCAGAGTCGGTTGCCGTATCCCGTCTGTCTGCTTCGCGCTGACGTTGCTGGCGTGCTGCCTGGGGTGGGGCGGGGCGGCTCTGGCTCAGGTGCCGGAGCAGCGTCCGGACGTGCGGGTGGTGGTCGATGTCTCCGGCAGCATGAAGCGCAACGACCCCGATCAACTGGCGGCCAGTGCCATGGAGCTTCTGGTGTCGCTGTTGCCGGAGGGAGTGAGCGCCGGCGTCTGGACCTTTGGCGAGCGAATCGACAACCCTCTGCCGCTGGATGAGGTGTCCGACCAGTGGCGTGAGCGGGCACTGGCGCTGCCGCCCGCGCTACGGGGCTACCAGCAGTACACCGATATCGAGACGGCACTGGACCAGGCCGCCTCGGCCGAGGCGAACGGTTGGCGGCACCTGATTCTGATGACCGATGGGGTCATCGATTTGCCGCCGTCTCTGGGCAACAAGCCCGACATCGACGCGGCGTCCCGGCAGCGGCTGGTGGAGAGCCTGGCGCCGCGTTTCGCCGATCGGGGCGTGGTCGTGCACGCGATCGCCTTCTCCGATGAGGCCGATCTCGCCCTGGTCGAGCAACTGGCGCAGCGCACCGGAGGGCTGGCGGCCGTGGCCAAGTCGCCGGAACGTCTCCTGGGTGCCTTCCTGGACATCATCGAACGTATCTTCCCGGCCGATCAGGTACCGCTGGAAGAGGATAACCGGTTTGTCATCGATCCCAGCGTGGAGAATCTCTCGGCACTGGTCTTCCACGGCCCCGACGATGAACCGGTGACCCTGGTGGCGCCGGATGGTACCCGGTACACCGCCGACACCGCTCCCGACGACATTCGCTGGCAGGTGGAGCCGCATTTCGACCTGATTCGCGTACCCGATCCCGAGGCCGGCGAATGGCGTCTCGAAGGACCGGTAGGCGCGAAGAGCCGAATCAGCGTGACCTCGCCCTGGCGGTTGCGCACCTCGGGTTTGCCGACGACGCTGTATCGCGGTTTTCCGGTATCGGTGGAAGCCTGGCTCGAGCATGACGAGGTCGGGACGCCGCTGCCCGATGACCTGCGCTTCTCCGTGGCGCTCGAGGGCGATGATGGCGAGACGCTGGCATCGGTACGGCTCGATGCCGGCGACGAAGGCCGCTTCCAGGGGCAGTTGCCGGCGCCGACGCAGACGGGCAATGCCCGTTTGATGCTCCGTGCCCAGGGCGAAGGGTTCGAGCGTCAGCGGGAGCAGGCCGCCAATGTCCTGCCGGCCATCGGCGTAGCCCATGACCCGGGCAATCAGCAGTTGGTGCTGGCCGCCGAGCACCCCCGGCTCAATCGCGGCAATACCGAGATCCACGGTGACTTCCAGGAGCGACGCCTCCAGGCCGAAGCGGTGAGCGAGACCCGCTGGCGACTGTCCCTGCCCGAGCTGGAGGACGATACGAGCCAGCCGCTGCGCCTGGTGGCAACGGTGACTCTGGACGGCGAGACCCGCGAATTGATGCTGCCGACCGTGACGCTCAATGCCGATAGCCAGGTGGGGATCGGACGGCCCGACATGGCGGGGCCGACATTGACCGCCGAGCGTTTCGCGGAGGCAGATGAGCCCTCGGCCAGCCAACCCGACGAGAATATCGCCGATCGCTTCGTCGAATGGGTCAATGCCGTACCGGATCGGCTCCATGACGCCTGGCAGGCCGGTTGGCCCGGTGTGGAGCGCGCCGTCGAGAAACATGGCAAGGAGCCGCGGCTTTGGATCGCCATCGGGGCACTGCTGCTGTGGCTATTGTCCGTGGGGTGGTGGCATCGCCGCCGTCGGTCACGGACCAAGGCAAGGGAGGAGCCACATGTGTGAATTGCTTGGCATGAGTGCCAATGTGCCTACCGATATCTGTTTCAGTTTCTCCGGGTTCTTGCATCGCGGTGGCGGCACTGGCCCGCATCGGGATGGCTGGGGCATCGCCTTCTACGAAGCCGGTGGCTATCGTGATTTCCGCGACCCCCATCCGTCGGTCGATTCGCCGATCGCGCGCCTGATCTGCGATTATCCGATCAAGTCTCACGTCGTCATCAGCCACATCCGCCAGGCCAATGTCGGGGAAGTGCGGCTGGCCAACACCCATCCCTTTACCCGGGAAATGTGGGGGCGCCCATGGTGCTATGCTCACAATGGTCAGCTCAGCCGCGAATGGTCGAATCTGCCCCTGTCGTTCTATCGGCCGGTGGGAACTACCGACAGCGAACATGCCTTCTGCTGGTTGATGGGCGAACTGCGTCGGGCCTTTCCCGACCCGCCGGACGATCCGGAAGCGCTCTGGCAGTATCTGCATCGGCTATGTGAGCACCTGCGGACATATGGCGTCTTCAATCTGCTGCTCGCCGACGGCGAGCATCTCTATACCTATTGTTCGACCAAGCTGGCGCATATTACCCGGCGGGCGCCCTTTGGGCGGGCGAGCCTGTCTGATGCCGAACTGGCAGTGAACTTCGCCGAACACACCACGCCCGACGATGTGGTGTCGGTCATTGCCACCGAGCCGTTGACCGACAACGAGAACTGGGTGCGCATGATGCCCGGCGAGCTGCTGGTCTGGCGGGATGGCGACATCCAAGGGCGCTATCATACGTGAGTTTCAATCGACTGTTTTACTGCAGTGCCCTGCTGGTATAGGGTAGTCCCAGAATAACAATGGCCGACCTCGGGGTCGGCGCGAATCGTGGAGAACGCCATGAACGAGCACGCCAACCCGGCCATTCTCAATGGCCCCGACATGGAAGGCACCGGCGACTACGCCTCGGTGCTGGATGTCTTTCACGCCAGCGTCGAGCGCTTTGCCGACAATATCGCTTTCAGCTGCATGGGGCAGACGCTCAGCTATGCCGAGCTGGACCGGCTCTCCGGTGATTTCGCGGCCTGGTTGCAGCATGAGACGAGCCTCGAGCCTGGCGATCGCATTGCCATTCAGCTTCCCAATACGCTGCAGTTTCCCGTGGCGGTCTTCGGTGCCCTGCGGGCCGGGATGGTGGTCGTCAATACCAATCCGCTGTACACCGAGCGGGAAATGGCTCATCAGTTCAAGGATTCCGGGGCACGGGCCATCGTCATCCTGGCCAATATGGCCGACAAGCTGGAGCGGGTGCTGGAACAGACCGATATCGAGCACCTGGTGGTGACCGAGCTTGGCGATCTGCACGGTTTTCCCAAGCGCCAACTGATCAATGCCGTGGTCAAGTACGTCAAGAAGATGGTGCCGGCCTATGGCCTGCCTCAGGCCGTGCCCTTGCGGCGTGCGCTGCGGCTCGGCGCCGGCCTGGAACATCGTGAGGCGAGCCGGGGGGGCGACGATATCGCGGCCCTGCAGTACACGGGCGGTACCACGGGGCTGGCCAAGGGAACCATGCTGACGCATGGCAACCTGGTGGCTAACATGCTTCAGGCTCGCCAGGCCATCGGCAAGGGCTTGCACGAGGGCGGCGAAACCATCATCGCACCGTTGCCCGTCTATCATATCTACACCTTCACGGTGAATTGCCTGTTCATGCTGGAGACGGGCAACCATTCGGTGCTGATCACCAATCCGCGTGACCTGGACGCTTTCGTCAAGGAGCTGAAGTCGCTCGACTTCTCCGGCTTCATCGGCCTCAACACCTTGTTCAATGCCCTGTGCAATCGCGAGGACTTCCGAGCTCTGGACTTTTCGTCGCTGCGGCTGACCATTTCCGGCGGCATGGCCCTGACCAAGGCGGCTGCCAAGCGTTGGGAGGAAGTCACCGGCTGTGCCGTGGCGGAAGGCTATGGCCTGACCGAGACATCGCCCATCGTCAGCTTCAATCCGATCGACGCCATCCAGCTCGGGACCATCGGCAAGCCGGTGGCCGGCACCTCGGTGAAGGTGGTGGACCTCGAGGGCAACGATCTGCCTTGGGGAGAGGCCGGGGAACTGTGCGTTCGTGGTCCCCAGGTGATGAAGGGCTACTGGAATCGCGACGATGAGACTGCCAAGGCGATCGATGCCGACGGCTGGTTCCATACCGGCGACATCGCGCTGCTGCAGGACGATGGCTATATCCGCATCGTCGACCGCAAGAAGGACATGATTCTGGTGTCCGGCTTCAATGTGTATCCCAACGAGATCGAGGATGTGGTGGCCATGCATCCGGGAGTGGTGGAATCGGCCGCCGTGGGTGTGCCGGACGAGGACAGCGGCGAGGCGATCAAGCTGTTCGTGGTGGCCAAGGATCCGCAGCTCGATGCCGAGACCCTGCGTCGCTGGTGCAAGCAGGAACTCGCTGCCTACAAGGTGCCGCGTCAGGTCGTGTTCCGTGACGAACTGCCAAAGACCAATGTCGGCAAGGTGTTGCGTCGCGAGTTGCGTGACGAGGAAAGCGAAACGTCGTGAGCGGCAGCGGCGCTGGGCCGGCTCGATTAGGCGGTGCACCCGGCGGGGCGTTACAATTCTCCCGCCAATGAACACCGGAGTCATCGAGCCATCGTGAGTAGTAGCCCCCAGACCGATCAAGCCGCCGACATTTCCCACCGCGATCTCGATGCCCTGAAGGCCCTGCAGCGTGAACTCGAGGGTGTCCAGCTGCGCGACGCCTCTCGCTTGGGCAAGCGACTCGCCGGCTTGAACCGGCGTGCGCGGCAAGGCAAGCCGGTGGATCGCGGGCTTGCCGAGGTGAGCCGCGAGATCGAACGTTCGCGGGCCAAGGTCGAGGCCCGCGCCGCGCGTCCGGTGCATCTGGACTATCCCGAGCAACTCCCGGTTTCCGAGCGCCGCGAGGATATCCTCGCGGCCCTGCGCGACCACCAGGTCGTGGTGGTGGCCGGCGAGACCGGCTCGGGCAAGACCACCCAGTTGCCCAAGCTGTGCCTGGAACTCGGGCTCGGCCGGCGAGGCCTCGTCGGCCATACTCAGCCGCGGCGACTGGCCGCGCGCTCCGTGGCGACCCGCCTGGCCGAGGAAATGCAGGTACCGCTCGGCGAGCAGGTCGGCTACCAGGTACGTTTCACCGACCAGACGGCGGAGGCCACTCGGGTCAAGCTGATGACCGATGGCATCCTGCTGGCCGAGACGCGCAACGACCCGGATCTGTCTCGTTATGAGGCGATCATCATCGACGAGGCGCACGAGCGCAGCCTCAATATCGACTTCCTGCTCGGTTATCTCAAGCGCCTGTTGTCGCGTCGCCCCGATCTCAAGGTGATCATCACCTCGGCGACCATCGACGTGGAGCGTTTCGCCGCGCACTTCGCCATCGAGGATGCCGATGGCAAGACGCGACCGGCGCCGGTGGTGGAAGTCTCCGGGCGTGCTCATCCGGTGGAGGTGCGTTATCGCCCGCTGATTCGCGACGAGGAAGACGAAGAAGATCGTACTCTCCAGGAAGGCATTTTGCATGCGGTGGAAGAGATCGAGACCATCGAGCGCGAGAAGCGCTGGTTCCATGGGCCTCGGGACATCCTGGTGTTTCTGCCCGGTGAACGGGAGATTCGCGAGACGGCCGATACCCTGCGTCGTGCCGACCTGCGCGACACCGAGATCCTGCCGCTCTACGCGCGGCTTTCCAATGCCGAGCAGAATCGCGTCTTCGCGCCTCACAAGGGACGGCGCATCGTGCTGTCGACCAATGTCGCCGAGACCTCGCTCACCGTGCCGGGCATCCGTTATGTGATCGACCCGGGGCTGGTGCGCATCAGCCGCTACAGCTACCGCGCCAAGATCCAGCGCTTGCCCGTAGAGCCGATCAGCCAGGCCAGTGCCAATCAACGCAAGGGGCGCTGCGGGCGTATCGCCGAGGGCGTGTGCATTCGTCTCTACGACGAGGAGGATTTCCTGGGGCGTCCGGAATTCACCGATCCGGAGATCCGGCGCACCAACCTGGCGTCGGTGATCCTCTCGATGCTGTCGCTCAGGCTCGGCGACATCTCGGATTTTCCCTTCGTCGATCCGCCGGATTCGCGTTTTGTCACCGATGGCTTCCGCTTGCTGTTCGAGCTCGGCGCGGTGGATGACGGACAGCGTCTTACGTCCATGGGCAAGCGTCTGGCTCGCCTGCCCATCGACCCTCGACTGGCGCGCATGCTGCTGGCTGGTGCCGAGCAGGGCGGCTTGCGCGACGTGTTGATCGTGGTCTCGGCGCTGGCTACCCAGGATCCCCGGGAACGGCCGGCCGACAAGCGCGAGGCCGCCGATCAGGCGCATCGGCGCTGGCAGGATGCGGATTCCGATTTCGTGGCCTTGCTCAATCTCTGGAACGGCTTCGAGGCCGCTCGGGAAGAGCTCTCCGGCAATCGCTTGCGTCGCTGGTGCCGTGATCACTACCTGAATTATCTGCGGTTGCGGGAGTGGCACGATACCTTCCGCCAGCTGCGCCAGTTGCTGCGCGACATGGATATCGAGGTACCGGCCGGAGCCGCCGAGCCGGCCGCCGAGGCCGACGACGACGCCGCTCGGCAGGCGCGTCGCGAGAACGCCGCGCGCTTGCACAAAGCGCTGCTGCCGGGCCTGCTCTCGCATCTGGGCCAGTTTCTCGAGAATCGCGAGTATCTGGGGGCGCGCAACCGCAAGTTCATGATCCACCCCGGTTCGGGACTGGCGAAGAAGACACCCAAGTGGCTGATGGCTTTCGAGCTGGTCGAGACCTCGCGATTGTTCGCCCGCACCGTGGCGCGTATCGATCCGGCGTGGATCGAGCCCGTGGCCGAGCATCTGGTCAAGCGCAGCTACAGCGAGCCGCACTGGGAAATGAAGCGTGCCCAGGTGGTGGCCTTCGAGCAGGTGGCCCTGTTCGGCCTGCCCATCGTTGCCCGCCGGCGTGTCCATTACGGCCCCATCGCACCGCAGGAATCCCGGGAGCTGTTCATTCGCCGGGCACTGGTCGAGGGCGAGTTCAAGACGCACGGCGAGTTCTTTGCCCATAACCGGGCGCTGATCGAAGAGGTCGAGGACCTCGAGGACCGGGCTCGCAAGCGCGACATCCTGGTCGACGAGGAGGCGCTGTTTGATTTCTACGATGCCCGGATTCCCGAGGACGTCGTCAACGGCAAGGGATTCGAGGCCTGGCGCAAGAAGGCCGAGCGTGACGATCCCGACATTCTCAAGTTCGACCGCCAGGCGCTGTTCGCCCGCCAGGCCGAGGAAGTCACCGAAGCGGATTACCCCGATGAGCTCGCACTGGGTGGCGTGCGTTATCCGCTGAGCTATCATTTCGCGCCTGGCGCCGAGGACGACGGTGTGACGCTGACCGTACCGGCGGCCATGTTGCCGCAGTTGCCCGCGGGGCGCCTCGAGTGGCTGGTGCCGGGATTGCTGCGCGAGAAATGCATCAGCCTGCTCAAGTCGTTGCCTAAAGCCATGCGCCGTCAGGTAGTACCGATCCCGGATTGGGTGGATGCCGCCCTGCAGACCATGACGCCGGACGACACGCCGCTCACCGAGGCGCTGGGCGAGTTCCTGCGGCGCAAGACAGGCACACGCCCGCATCCCGACGACTGGCGGATCGATCAGCTCGAGCCGCATCTGATCATGAACCTGAAGGTGGTCGATCACGAAGGGCGCGAGCTCGGGCAGGGGCGTGATGTTCGTGAACTCGAGCGACGCTTTGAAGAAGCGGCGGGGCAGGGAGCCCAGGCGCTGGCCGAGCAGGCCAGCGAAGGACGTTCGCTCGATAGTCTGCCGGAGACGCCGCTGCCCGAGTCCCGGGTGACGACGCAGGCGGGCATCCGTGTCGAGGCCTTTCCGGCCGTGGTTCCCCGGGGCGATGCCTTGGATGTCGAGCTGTTCGACCATCCCGACAAGGCCCGAGAGGCGCATCGTCGAGGCGTGGTGCGGGCGGCCATGACACGCCTGCCCGATCAGGCCAGAACCATCGAGCGCCTTGCCGGTATGAAGCCTTGCGCTCTGCTGTTCACCAAGGTCGGCAGCAAGCGCCAGCTCAGCGACGATGTCGTGGCCGCGACCTTCCGCCAGGTCGTGGCGGTGGATCCGCTGCCCCGTTCGGCGGACGAGCTCGAGCAGCGCTTGGCGGCGTGTCGCGCGGAACTGGTGCCGAAGGCGGAGACGCTGCTGGCTACCCTGGAGAAGGCTCTCGAGGGTCACCTGGCGGTGACCAAGGCGTTGAAGGGCAATCTGAACCTCTCGTTGGCACTGGTATACAGTGATCTCAAGGCCCAGATGCAGCGTCTGGTGCACCCCGGTTTCGTCAGTGAGGCGGGGGAGTGGTTGGAAGAGTATCCTCGTTATATGGAAGCCGCCCGCATTCGCCTGGAGAAGGCGCCGAGAGAGCGCATGCGTGATCAGATGCACATGCAGGAGATACAGGATTTCGAGGCACGCCTGGCCGCGCGGCGCGAGAGCGAACGACGCGGCGAGGTAGAGGACCCGGCGCTGGTCGAGTTCGGCTGGTGGATCGAAGAGTTGCGGGTCTCATTGTTTGCCCAGCAGTTGGGGACCAGAATGCCGGTATCGACCAAGCGTCTGGAACGACGCTGGGCCGAATTGACCGGCAGGGCCTGACGCATGTACAGGAAGTTACCGGCGCCGCCAAAGAAGGGCGACGGGTCCGAGGAGATACGATGAAACAAGTGGTGATTACCGGCACGGGGCTCTTTACGCCACCGCACGCCGTTGGCAATGCGGCCCTGGTGGAGACCTTCAATGCTTGGGTTGAGTCGGAGAACGCCCGTCACGCCGAGGCTATCGCTGCGGGAGAGCGGGAGCCGCTGCAGCCATCCAGTGAATCCTTCATCGTCAAGGCGTCGGGCATTCACAGCCGCTACGTGCTGGATGCCGAGGGGATTCTGGATCCCGAACGGATGCGGCCGCGACTGCCGGTGCGTGACGACGATGCGCTCTCCATCCAGGGGGAGATGGGGGCTGCCGCCGCCAACGAGGCCCTTGAGGCGGCCGGGGTAGCGGCCGCCGATATCGACCTGGTGATTGTGGCCTGCTCCAATCTGGAGCGCGCCTATCCGGCCGTGGCCGTGGAGCTGCAGGCAGCGCTGGGTGCCGGTGGCCATGCCTACGACATGAACGTCGCCTGCTCTTCCGCCACCTTTGCGATCGATGCCGCAACCAATGCCATTCGGGCTGGTTCGGCCAGCCGCGTCCTGGTGGTCAGTCCCGAAATCTGTTCGGCGCACCTCAATTTCCGCGACCGTGACAGCCATTTCATCTTCGGTGATGCTTGCACGGCCATTGTGCTCGAAGACGATGCCGTAGCCACTGCCGAGTCTCGCTTCGAGGTGCTCGGCACGCGCCTGGCGACACGCTTTTCCAATGCCATTCGCAATAACGCTGGGTTCCTCAACCGGGTCACCGACAGCGACCCCCAGGCCGCCGACAAGCTGTTCGTCCAGGAAGGGCGGCGGGTGTTCAAGGAGGTCTGCCCCCTGGTGGCGGCGTTGATCGATGAACATCTGGCGCGTCTCTCGCTGCGAGGCGACGACCTGTCGCGTCTGTGGCTGCACCAGGCCAATCGTCACATGAACGATCTGATCGCCCGACGCGTGCTGGGGCGGGAAGCATCCCCGGAAGAGGCACCGATCATTCTCGATCGCTACGCCAATACCAGTTCTGCGGGGTCCATCATCGCCTTTCACTTGCATCGCGCCGATCTAGCGCCGGGTGCCCTGGGGGTGGTGTGTTCCTTTGGCGCAGGCTACAGTGCCGGCAATGTCGTGGTGCGTCGACGCTGATGGCAAGGGAAACACTGGAAGCACTGAATGAATGGCCGTGCCAGGCGAAGGTCAGGCCTGGCTCCGTCGGGCCATCGCATTTCCTGCGTTCATGCGTTGGCATTTACGCCGCGCTTCTCAGGGAATAGAAATGCTATGTAGGGAGACCGCAGAGTCAATGAATCGACCATCCATGCAAACCGTTCCGGGCCTTGGGCGTGCCTTGCTGGCAGGGCTGGCTCTCGCCGTGCTGTCCGGCTGCGCCACCACCTCGAGCAGTACCGGAACGAATCCCGAGGATCCTTGGGAGGGCTTCAACCGCGGCGTCTTCGCTTTCAACGATACGCTCGACCGTTATGCCCTGAAGCCAGTGGCCCAGGGATATCGCTTTGTGACGCCGGATCCAGTGCAAACCGGTGTGGGCAATTTCTTCTCGAATCTCGGCGAGATTCGGACCACGCTCAACAGTCTGTTGCAGGGCAAGGGTGCCAATGCCGGGGCTTCCACGGGACGCTTCCTGATCAATTCCACCGTGGGGGTTCTCGGGTTGTTCGATGTGGCCTCTCACATGGATCTGACGGCCCGGGAAGAGGACTTCGGGCAGACTCTGGCCGTCTGGGGAGTGGACTCCGGCCCCTATCTGGTACTGCCCCTGCTGGGCCCGAGTACGCTGCGCGACACCGGCGGCCTGCCGGTGGACATGTATACCTATCCGGTGACCTATGTCGAGGACGACACGGTGCGCTATTCCCTGCGTGGGCTGCAGGCCATTGATGCCCGAGCGGGACTGCTCGACCAGGAAGACCTGATCCGCGGTGATCGCTACAGTTTCATCCGCGACAGTTGGCTGCAGCGTCGCCGCTTTGAAGTCAGCGACGGAGAACTGGGGGAGGACCCCTTCGCCAGCGACGGTTTCGATCTGGAAGGCACCGACTTCGATGATGCCTTCGCCGAGTGAGGCGATGACGGAATGCCGAGCGACAATCAGTTGATCGGAGTAGTCGACGTGCCGGGCGAGGAGCGCGACGCCCTGGCCGACACCATCGCCAGGGACGGCCTGGCGGTGTTGGCGGTGGAGAGTGTCGAGCAATTGCCCGACGAGACGGCACTGGTGGTGGCGCATTCGCGGGCGGTGTCGCCGGAGACATGGCCCGACTTGTGCCGGCGACTGCCGACGCTGGTGGTCAGCGATGAACGCCAGGATGCCGAGTTGCTCTCGGCGGTGGATGCCGGTCTGGTGGATTATGTCATCGACCCGCTGCGGCATGGCCACCTGTTGCGGCGAATGATTCGTCGGGTCATCGAGATCAACCGGCTGGCCGAGGAGCGGGAGCAGGATCGTCGACGGCTGGCCGAGCTCAACGAGCATCTCGAGACCCACCTGGCCATGCTGCGCCTCGACCAGCAGGCCGGCGGGCAGATCCAGCGCAAGCTGCTACCGCCACGTCCGCAGCGCTCGGGTAGCGTCAACTGCGACTACTGGCTCGCGCCTTCCTTGTATCTCTCCGGGGATTTCCTGGATTTCCAGCACTACGACGAGCGCTACACGCTGTTCTATTTCGCCGATGTCTCGGGGCATGGCGCATCGTCGGCCTTCGTGACCGTGCTGCTCAAGTATCTGTTCAATCGCTGGCAGAGTGAATGGGACGGACGCGACCCGCAGGAACTCGGCCCGCGCTGGCTGGCCGCGCTCAACCGCGAGCTGCTCGATACCGGTATCGGCAAGCATGCGACCCTGTTTGTCGGGGTGATTGACCGTGAGCGTCGCTATCTGCACTATTCGCTGGGCGCGCAGCTTCCCATGCCCGTGCTGGTCGCCGGCGACGATGTGTCATCGCTGGCCGGTGAGGGCATGCCGGTCGGGCTCTTCCCGGATGTCGAATATCCCCGCCTGGGGTGTCCTCTGCCTGAACGCTTCAAGCTCTGGCTATGCTCCGATGGCATTCTGGAGTGTCTGCCGGGCGAGACGCTCAATGACAGGCTGGGAGAGCTCGCGCGTCGTGCATTGGCCAACGATACGCTGGCGGGGCTCAAGGAAGGCCTTGCGTTGGGCAAGATAGCGGAGGACGATGGAAATATCGCCGTGGATGCGCCTGGACATGACGAGCTGCCCGACGACCTGACGATCATGATGTTGAGCGGATTTGGCGATGATGATTCATGAAGGCCGCCTGCGGGCGGCGTTCGATTCCGGTGTCTTCGTGCTCAAGCTGTGTGGCGACGTACGACTGACACTGTGTGCGACTCTCGATCAACAGGCTCAGCAGTTGGCCGACACCCCTGGACTCGAGGCGGTGATGGTGGATCTGCGCGAGGCCACCAATGTGGATTCCACCGCGCTTGGCTTCCTGGCCAAGGTTGCCATGGCACTGCGTGGGCGGCTCGAGCAGGCGCCCACCATCGTGGTCGACAATCCCGATGTACGACGTATGCTCGATGTCATGGGCTTTGCCAGTTACTACACCCTGGTCGAGTCTCCGATCACCGAGCCGCATGAGTTGCGCGATCTGACCGAAGTGCCTGCCGACGAGGCGGACACGCGTGAGCGTGTGCTCGAGGCGCATCGTATTCTCATGCGCATGAACGAGCACAATCGCGAGCAATTCCAGCCTCTGGTGGAAATGCTGGAGGCGCAGAGCGCCGCGACTAGGCATCACTGACGCGCCGAACGTTTGCCGGGGCAAGTGCCGGTGTTTCGGCATGGCATGCCGGGGACGTTAGGCATGCCATGCTGCTCTCATGACTGTCGGAGTTCGCCGAGCAGGGTTTCCAGCTTGCGTTGATCGTCCATGAACTTGCGAATGCCTTCGGCCAGCTTCTCGGTGGCCATGGCGTCCTCGTTCAGCGCCCAACGGAACTCGGCTTCGTTCTGGGGCTCGGGAACCTGGGTTTCGGCGTCCAGAGGCGTCAATTGCCGTTCCAGCGGCGCGTGGGTCTCGGCCAGTTCGCCGAGCAGGGCGGGCGAGATCGTCAATCGATCGCATCCGGCCAGCGCCAGGATCTCGCCGCTGTTGCGGAAGCTCGCCCCCATCACCACGGTATCGTAACCGTGTCCCTTGAAGTGCTCGTAGATGCGGCGCACGGACTGGACGCCGGGGTCGCGCTCGCCGCTGAAGTCGGCATTGGGGTCGCGGGCCTTGTGCCAGTCGAGAATCCGGCCCACGAAGGGGGAGACCAGAGTCACGCCGGCATCGGCGCAGGCTCGGGCCTGGGCGAAGTTGAACAGCAGCGTCAGGTTAGTATGAATGCCTTCGCGCTCCAGCACCCGGGCCGCTTCGATGCCTTCCCAGGTGGCGGCGACCTTGATGAGGATGCGTTCGGGCGCTATGCCCTGGCGGCCATAGCGCTCGATCAGCGAACGGGCCCGAGCCAGGGTGGCGTCAGTATCGAAGGAGAGGCGGGCGCTGACTTCGGTGGAGACGTAACCGGGAACCAGCTGGCTGATTTCCCCGCCGATCTCCACCGCCACGGCGTCCAGGGCATCATCGATGTCGATGGCGTCGCGAGCGATCTCTGCCAGCCGTGCGCGGCGATCCGGCTGTTGGGCGGCCTGCAGGATCAGCGAAGGATTGGTGGTGGCATCGGTGGGTTGGAAGCGGCGAATCGCCTCGAGGTCGCCGGTGTCGGCCACCACGGTGGTCATGGTCTTGAGTTGTGAAAGCAGGTCATCTGCCATGGGGCGTCCCTTGTGTGGATCGTTCGAAGCGGCCTTTCACTCTAACAAGGCCGAATGAGTGAATATACCGGGCAAGGACGTCGGGCGCGTGACAGCGCCCGGCAGGAAAGGCGAATTGGCGTTATCATAAACAGTTTGCCATGGAAGATTGCGGAGGCGCCTTGATCCTCGATGCTAGACGTGCCGCCTTGCTGGTGGCGGCCAATACCGCTCTGGCTCCCTTTGCCATCGATGCCTACCTGCCGGCCATGCCGGCACTGGCCGAGGCGGTGGGAGAGAGCATCCATCATACCGAGCTGTCGATCAGTCTGTTCCTGCTGGGATTCGCCTTCGGCCAACTGACCGGCGGCCCCGCCTCCGATCGCTTCGGGCGTCGGCCGGTGCTGCTGACGGGGCTGGTGGTGTTTCTGCTGGCCAGCTTGATGATCACCCAAGTCGACTCGCTGGTCGAATTGCTCGTGCTGCGCTTCGTGCAGGCGCTGGGCGGCGGTGCCTGCGTGGTCAATTCGGCGGCCATCGTGCGCGATTGTTTCAGCGGTCGGGAGGCCGCCAAGGTCATGTCGACCATGGCGATGATCATGATGCTGGCGCCCCTGGCGGCACCGGCCGTGGGTAGCGGCTTGTTGTATCTGGCCGATTGGTGGCTGATTTTCGTCTTCCTGGCGGTTTACGCTGCCTTCCTGCTGTGGCTGATGGGCACCCGGTTGCCGGAGACCCGGGCGCCGGATGCGCCCAGTGCCTCGCCTCGTCAGGTGTTGCGCAACTACGTCAGCGTGCTGTGCCATCGCGAGGCCATGGGGTACGTGTTGTCGGTGGCCACGACCTTCGCGGGCATGTTCGCCTTCATCACCGCTTCGCCGTTTCTCTACATGACGCACTATGGCCTGTCACCGGCGATCTATCCGGTGGTCTTCGGGGCCAATGTGGTGGTCATGGCGGGGTCCAATCGTCTCAATATCCGCTTGCTGCGCCGGCGTACCCCGCAGCAGAACATGCGGCTGGGCATGGGCGTGCAACTCGTCGTGGCACTGAGTCTGATCCTGCTGGTAGCTACCGGGCTTGATTCGCCCGTTAGCGTGGTGCCCCTGATCATGGTGTTCATGGGCATGGTGGGCCTGATCACGCCCAATGCCATTTCCTCGATGCTTGAGCACTTCAGTCATATGAGTGCCACGGCTACGGCATTGCTGGGGAGCATCCAGTTCACCTGCGGGGCTCTGGCCGGCGTGATCGTGAGCGCCTTCGAGATCGACAGCGCCTGGCCGATGGTGCTGACCATGCTGTTCGTCTCGCTGGCCGGCAATCTCGCGTTGCGCGTGCTGGCCGGTCATGCCGGCCGGTCGGCCGCTGCGAGCCAGGAGGGTCGAGAAGAGGGCGCCTGAGTTTTTTACATCGAGTAAGCGATTGTCATGAAGCTGTCATTTTCGTGCGGCATCTTGTGTTTCGCGCAGGATGAACACTTCCATGAACAGGAGCTCTACTCCATGAACCGCATCCTCAATAGCCGCACTTTCAAGACCACCGTCATCGCTGCCGCCGTTGGCGTGGCTGGTGTTGCCCAGGCCCAAGAGCGAGAGCAACTGCGTATCGTGGGCTCCAGCACCGTCTATCCGTTCGCCAGCTATGTGGTTGAAGAGTTCGGTGCTACCACCGAGTATCCGACGCCGGTCATCGAGTCCACCGGTTCCGGCGGTGGCCTGCGCCTGTTCTGCAACGGTGTGGGCAGCGACACGCCGGACATCACCAACGCCTCGCGTCGCATGAAGCCCTCCGAGTTCGAGCGCTGCCAGGAAAATGGGGTGACGGACATCAGCGAAGCCATGATCGGCTATGACGGTATCGCCTTCGCGCAGTCCAGCGAAAATGATGCCATGCCGGTGACGCGTGAGCAGCTCTTCCTGGCCCTGGCTGCTCAGGTGCCGGTCGACGGTGAGCTGGTCGACAACCCGTACCAGCAGTGGAGCGATATCGACGACTCTCTGCCGGAGCGCGAGATCGCCGTCTATGGCCCGCCGACCACCTCCGGTACCCGTGATGCCTTCGAGGAGCTGGTCATGGAAGCCGCTTCCGAAGACATGGAGGCCTATGGCGAAGCCTATACCGATATCCGTTCCGACGGTGCCTACATCGATTCCGGCGAGAATGACAACCTGATCGTTCAGCGTCTCTCCGAGAACACCGATGCCTTCGGCATCTTCGGCTACTCCTTCCTGGAAGAAAACGCCGATACGCTGATCGGTTCCAGCATCGATGGCGTCGAGCCGACTCCGGAAGCGATCGGCAGCGGCGAATATCCGGTGTCTCGCTCGTTGTTCTTCTATACCAAGAACCAGCATGCCGAAGACGTTCCGGCGATGATGGAGTATGCCAACCTGTTCATGAGCGAGAAGATGATCGGCGACATGGGATATCTGAAGGACCTCGGCCTGATCCCGGCTCCGGAAGATCTGCGTGAAGAGCAGCGCAATGCCATCAAGAACCAGGAGCAACTGGAACTGGCTGATCTGAAGTAAGTCGACCGGGGCTTGCCCTGAACCGGCCGACAGCCAGGGCTGTCGGCCGGCTCACGTTAAGACGGATGATCCGTCGATGAACTCCTTCGAGAGAATCCTATGCAGACCAATCAACTCTTCGCCATCTTCTGCGGCACTCTCTTGGTGCTGGGTCTGATAGCCTTCTTCCTGGGACGGTCCAAAGCCTCCAGGGTGCGTGCGGCAGGTACCTCCATGCACGCTCAGCCCGATCAGTATGGCTGGTTCACCGTTCTATCCACGGCGGGGCCTGCGGTGCTGGTAGGGGCTGTCGGTGCCTTCGTGATGCTGCTGCTGGGCGGAGACATTCCGACCTTCTATCTGCTGGCCGGTAGTCTGACCGTTGCCTGCGTCGGGCTGATGGCCGGTATCTATCTGGTCAAGCCCAACTTTCATGCCCGCAAGGCCATCGAAGCCGTAGTGCGCTTCCTGCTGGCCGGTGCGGCGATGGTGTCGATCTTCACTACCTTCGGCATCCTGATTTCGATCATCGGGGAGGCGATTCGCTTCTTCCAGATGCAAAGTTTCTGGGATTTCATCACCGGCACGACCTGGAACCCCGGTGCCAGTTTCCTGGAAGCCGCGGGACGCAGTGATGAAGCCTCAAGTGCGGCCCAGTTCGGCTCGGTGCCGCTGTTCGCCGGGACCTTCATGATCA
Source organism: Halomonas caseinilytica (assembly GCF_001662305.1). GTDB lineage: Bacteria > Pseudomonadota > Gammaproteobacteria > Pseudomonadales > Halomonadaceae > Halomonas > Halomonas caseinilytica. Next base: position 49,811 of record NZ_BDEP01000013.1, on the reverse strand, counting down.
CCCTGATCGCGATGCTGGTGGCCATTCCGGTGGGCCTGCTGTCGGCGATCTACATGTCCGAGTTTGCGCCCGAGAAAGTGCGCACCGTGGCCAAGCCGGTTCTCGAAGTGCTGGCCGGCATCCCAACGGTGGTTTATGGCTTTTTCGCCGCCATCACCGTGGCGCCCATCGTCGTGGCGGTCGCTGCCTTCTTTGGGATCGAGGCTTCCTTCAGCAACGCCATGGCGCCTGGCATCGTCATGGGCATCATGATCATTCCTTTCATCTCCTCGCTGTCGGATGATGTCATCAGTTCGGTTCCCGGCAGCATGCGCGAGGGGGCCATGGCACTCGGCATGACCCGGAGCGAAATGATCCGTGACGTTGTGGTTCCCGCGGCCATGCCCGGGATCATTTCTGCGTCGTTGCTGGCCGTCTCGCGGGCGCTGGGCGAGACCATGATCGTGGTGATGGCTGCCGGCATGCGTCCCAACCTCACCGCCAACCCCTTCGAGGACATGACCACGGTCACGGTCCGGATCGTCGCGGCACTGACAGGCGATCTGGAGTTTGGTAGTGCCGAAACCCTGTCGGCCTTTGCCCTGGGGCTGGTGCTGTTTGCGGTAACCCTTTCCCTGAATTTCGTCTCGGTGATCATGATCCGCCGATTCCGCGAAAAGTACCGCATCAACAACCTCTAAGCTGGGAGTCGTGACCGATGAACCAATCTTTCGATGAGATCAGTGCCCAGCTCAAGAGCCGTCACCGCAAGTCGGCACGCTTGAAATGGATGTCCATGGGTGCCTTGGGGCTGGCTGGCATGTTTCTGGTCCTGTTCTTTGCCGACATGCTGGTCAAGGGACTGCCGGCTTTTCAGCAGGCGCAGATCCAAGTGGAAGTCGATTACAGCGAGCAGGCCAGCGAGATTCCGCTGGCGGCACTCAGTGAGGAGATTCGCCCGCTGGTCAGCCGTGGCTACCTGCGCCTGATACCTCAGCGCATGAAGGACAACCCGGAACTGCAGGGGACGACGCGCACCGAGTGGGTGCTGGCCGACAGCGCGGTGGATCAGTACCTCAAGGGGCATCACACCAATCTCGGGGCCGACGAGCAGTCGACAGTGGATCGCCTTGCATCCCAGGGTCGCGCGGAACTCAAGTTCAACACGACCTTCTTCGCCAAGGGCGACTCCAAGATGGCCGAGTTCGCCGGTATTGCCGCGGCGGCGTTCGGTACGGTGATGACGTTGCTGGTGACGCTGGCGGTGGCCTTTCCCATCGGCGTGATGACGGCGGTCTATCTGGAAGAGTTTGCGCCGGACAATCGCTTTACCCGACTGATCGAGATCAATATCAACAATCTGGCAGCGATTCCTTCGATTCTGTTCGGTCTGCTCGGCCTGGCCATCTTCATCGGCTTTTTCGGTGTACCGCGTTCGTCACCCTTGGTGGGTGGCTTGACGTTGGCACTGATGACCCTGCCGGTGATCATCATCTCGACACGTTCGGCGTTGCGCAGCGTGCCGGACTCCATTCGTCATGCCGCCTTCGGCGTAGGCTGTTCGCGCTGGCAGATGGTCAAGGACCATGTGCTGCCGGTTGCCTTTCCGGGGATCATGACCGGCTCGATCATCGGGCTGGCCCAGGCAATGGGCGAGACGGCGCCGCTGATCATCGTCGGCATGGTGGCTTTCATCCCGGATATCACGGGCTCCTTTACCGAGGCCGCCACTGTACTGCCTGCACAGATCTTTACCTGGGCCGGCGAACCGGAACGAGCCTTCATCGAGAAGACATCCGGCGGCATTCTGGTGTTGCTGGCGGTGTTGATCTTCATGAATGCGACTGCCGTGGTGCTGCGCAAGAAATTCGAACGTCGCTGGTAATCCCGCGGCCTAATACAGGTAATGCAATGATGAACATGCAAGTTGCCCAGCGGAGTACGATATCTATGACCGGTCATACCGCCGGAGAGCCGGTGACACGAAACGAGGACGCCAACCACGAGCTGAGCATCCGTGTGCGCGATCTCAATCTCTGGTACGGCAAGAACCAGGCTCTCAGTGATATCGACATCGATATCTATCAGAAGAATATCACGGCGCTGATCGGGCCTTCCGGTTGCGGCAAGTCGACGTTCCTGCGCTGTCTCAATCGCATGAACGACCTGATTCCTAGCGTGCGTATCCAGGGACTGGTCGAGATGGATGGCCGCGACGTCAACGATGCCAAGATGGATGAGGTGGCGTTGCGTCGCCGGGTGGGTATGGTCTTCCAGAAGCCCAACCCCTTCCCCAAGTCGATCTATGAAAACGTCGCCTATGCGCCACGCATGCACGATCTGGTGAGCCGCAAGGCCGATTCCGACGAACTGGTCGAGCGGGCCCTGCGTGATGCCGGTCTGTGGGAAGAGGTCAAGGACAAGCTGCAGGAGCCCGGCACCTCGCTGTCCGGCGGTCAGCAGCAGCGCCTGTGCATCGCCCGGGCCATCGCCGTGCGCCCCGATGTGATCCTGATGGACGAACCGACGTCTGCCCTGGACCCGATTTCCACGGCGACCATCGAGGATCTGATGGACAAGCTGAAGCAGCAGTTCACCATCATCACCGTGACTCACAACATGCAGCAGGCCGCCCGAGTCGCCGACTACACGGCGTTTTTCCACTTGGGCGAGATCGTCGAGTACAACGACACCAAGACGATGTTCGCCAATCCGGCCACCAAGAAGGCCGAGGATTACATCACCGGGCGTTACGGCTGATCTCTCGCTGACGGGCATCGGAAACGGGGAGGCGAGACATCGTCTCCCCGTTGTCGTGTCCGGCCGTCATGGATTTGACATCCCGGCATTGTATATATGGAATTCCATATATGCTTTGGAGCCCCCGACATGGCCAAACCGCGCGTTCTTTTCCTGTGCAACGCCAATTCCGCCCGCTCGCTGATGGGCGAAGCCTTGCTGAGGCACATGGCCGGCGATCGTTTCGAGGTCTTCAGTGCCGGTACCGACCCGGATAGACCCCATGAGTTGGCCCTGGCGGCATTGCGCAAGCAGGGCATCGACAGCTCGGGGCTGGCCAGCAAATCGCTGGATGACTTCGCCGGTCAGCACTTCGACACGGTGATCGTGCTCTGCGACAAGGCGAAGCAGGCGTGTCGCGATTGGCAGGGTAGCCGCGATGAACAGCTCTACTGGGATATCCGCGACCCCCGCTTCATCGAGCGTCCCGATGCTTACGAACAGGCATTGCAGGAGATCCGCCAGCGCCTCTTGCTATGGCAGCAGCTCAAGGCACACGACGACGGAGGAGACACTCCTTCATGACACGACGCATCGGTATCAACGGCTTCGGCCGTATCGGCCGACTGACTCTGCGTAGCCTCTGGCCCCAAATCGAGGCTGGGCAGGTCGAGATCGTCCGTATCAACGATCCGGGTGGCGATGCCGCGACCTTCGCGCATCTGCTGGAATTCGACTCGGTGCATGGCCACTGGGCGCCGGGATGTGGCATTCGGGCCGAGGATGATGTCCTGCTGGTGGACGGTCGGCGTATCGCCTTCAGCGGCGGGCGAGACTATGGGGCAAGCGACTGGTCGACCTGTGACGTGGTGATCGAGGCCTCCGGTACTGCCAAGAAAAGCATGCAATTGGCGCCGTATTTCGAGCAGGGCGTGGCGCGCGTCGTCGTGAGCGCGCCGCTCAAGGATGACGATGTACTCAATGTGGTGATGGGGGTGAACGAAGACCGTTATGATCCTGAGGTGCATCGCATCGTCACCGCCGCGAGCTGCACCACCAACTGCCTGGCGCCGGTGGTCAAGGTGATCCAGGAGACCTTCGGCATTCGCCACGGTTCGATGACCACGGTGCATGACATCACCAATACCCAGACCATCCTCGATGCTCCTCACAAGGACCTGCGGCGGGCCCGGGCCTGCGGCATGAGCCTGATTCCCACCACGACCGGCTCGGCCAAGGCGATCACTGCAATCTTCCCGGAACTCGAGGGCAAGCTGAACGGCCACGCCGTGCGCGTGCCGCTGGCGAACGCCTCGCTGACCGACATGGTCTTCGAGCTGGAGCACGAGGTCACGGTGGAGGAGGTTAACACCGCCCTGGAACAGGCGGCGAAAGGCCCGCTGGCCGGTATCTTGGGCTATGAAGAACGCCCTCTGGTCTCCATCGATTATCGTACCGACCCACGTAGCTCGATCATTGACGCGCCATCGACCATGGTGGTGAACGGGACCCAGCTCAAGCTCTACGCCTGGTACGACAACGAGTGGGGCTATGCCAATCGCACGGCCGAGCTGACACGGAAGGTGAGCTGTGGCTGAGTCGCTTGTTGCGCGTTTCAGGACGCTGCCCTTCGAGATTCGACAATATCTGCTGATCACCGGCAACTACTGGGCCTTCACCCTGACCGATGGGGCCCTGCGCATGCTGGTGGTGCTGCACTTTCACCAGTTGGGGTATTCTCCGCTGGAAGTGGCCCTGCTGTTTCTCTTCTACGAGGCCTTCGGCGTGGTCACCAACCTGGTGGGAGGCTGGCTGGGGGCGCGCCTGGGGCTCAATCGCACCATGAATCTCGGGCTTGGCCTGCAGATCGTGGCGCTGGGCATGCTGATGGTGCCGTCCGCCGCCTTGAGCGTGCCATGGGTGATGGCCGCCCAGGCGCTCTCGGGGATCGCCAAGGATCTCAACAAGATGAGCGCCAAGAGCGCGGTCAAGGTGCTGGCGCCGAAGGATAGTGCCAATGCTGGCAGCGCTCTCTATCGCTGGGTGGCGATTCTCACCGGTTCCAAAAACGCCCTCAAGGGAGCCGGTTTCTTCCTGGGTGGGGCACTGCTGACCTGGATCGGCTTTCGCGGGGCCGTCATCGCCATGGCGGTGATGCTGGTCGTCGTGCTGGGGTTGTCGTTGCTCAGGCTCAAGGCCGACCTGGGCCGCGGCAAGCGCAAGCCGAAATTCACCGAGGTGTTCGCCAAGTCGCGGGCCATCAATGTACTCTCGGCGGCCAGGTGCTGCCTGTTTGCCGCTCGCGATGTGTGGTTCGTGGTGGCGCTGCCGGTCTTTCTGTATGACCAGCATGGCTGGAGTTACTGGACGGTAGGCGGCCTGCTGGCGATCTGGGTGATCGGCTATGGCGGCGTGCAGACCCAGGCTCCGCGGCTGACCGGTCTGGTGCAGGGCGGCCCACGTACCGTCACGGTGTTCTGGGCCTTGATGCTGGCCGGCCTGCCGGCACTGCTGGCGATGCTGCCGCTGGCCGAGGTGGGCTGGCTGGTGGCGGGACTGCTGGCCTTCGGCGTGCTGTTTGCCATCAATTCCAGTTGGCACAGCTATTTGATCGTCCACTTCGCTCGCGCCGATGGCGTCTCCATGGACGTGGGCTTCTACTACATGGCCAACGCCATGGGCCGGCTTGCGGGAACGGTCCTGTCAGGCTGGCTGTATCAGGTGCATGGCCTTTCCGTCTGCCTGTGGGGGTCGGCGGCGCTGGTGGCGGCCAGCGCGCTGATGGCCCTGGCGTTGCCAGGCCAGAGGCACACGGCTTGAGTTGTGCCGAAGCAGAGCCGCTCGCACGAGCATTCACACACGAGGAGGCCACGACCTTGAGCCATATGACACCCTTGCGCGTCTTCAAGTGCCTGGCCGACGAGACTCGTCTGATGCTGACGCTGCTCATTCGGCAGGAAGGGGAGTTATGCGTCTGCGAATTGACCCATGCGCTGGACGAGTCGCAGCCCAAGGTGTCGCGCCATCTCGCCCAGCTGCGTCAGTGTGGGCTGCTGGTGGGTCGGCGTGACGGCCAATGGGTCTACTACGGCATCGCTCCCGACCTTCCCGACTGGACATCGGCTATCCTGATGGCCGGGGCGGAAGGCGAGATCACGCGCCTCGAAACGCTCCGGGCGCGTCTCGCTCACCTGGGCGACCGCTCCGAGCGTCGCGTGGCCCTGTGCTGACGATCCATCGAGCTTGCCGTGGCTAGCGCCGGGTGCCTATTCCTCGACCTCCGCGACAGGGCCTAGATCAAGGCGCGCCGCATGCGTGCCGAGATCGCTTCGCTGACCACCACGGTAGCCAGTATGACGAGCAGGATGGTGGCGACCTGGGACCAGGCCAGGGTGTCGATGGAGGACTGCAGTTTCATGCCGATTCCCCCGGCGCCGACCAGGCCGAGGATGGTGCTTTCGCGAATGTTGATGTCCCAGCGAAACACTGAAATGCCCCAGAAGGCGGGCAGTACCTGGGGCACGATGCCGTAATGGATCACCTGGGCGGATCGAGCGCCGGTGGCGACCATGGCCTCGATCTGGCGCGCATCGGTCTCCTCGATGGCCTCGTACAACAGCTTGCCGACGAAACCGATGGAACGCAGGGCGATGGCGACGATGCCGGCCAGCAGTCCCGGACCGATGATCGCGACCAGCAGCAAGGCCCAGATCAGCGAGTTGATCGAGCGCGAGGTCACGATCACCAGCAGTGCCACGGGGCGGACCAGCGCGGCCGAAGGCGTGGTGTTGCGCGCCGCCAGAAACGCTACCGGTACCGCCAGAATGACGCCACCCAAGGTGCCGAGGGTGGCGATGTTGAGTGTATCCCACAGGGGCGCCAGCAACTCCGGCATGTAGCCCAGCGCCGGCGGAAACAAGCGGCTGCCGATGTCGGCGGCCTGGCGCGGCGCATCGGCGACGAACAGCCACATGGTGTCTTCGTTCATCAGTTGCCAGCACCACACGAACAACGCCACCAGTGCCAGCCATCCGAGCCACAGGGCCAGGCGGGCCCGAGGCGTGCGGAACGTCCAGGCTTGCGAGTAGTGGGAGGGCTCGCCGGGCTTGACGTCGAGCTTGCTCATTGCAGGGTTTTCCTCAGATGGCTGGATGCGTATTCCGCCAGCATGACGATGGCGATGACGATCAGCAGGATGGCCCCGGCACTGTCGTACTCGTAACGGTCGATAGCGGTATTGAGTGTGGCGCCGATGCCGCCGGCACCGACGATCCCGATCACCGCGCTTTCGCGGAAGTTGATGTCCAGCCGATAGAGCGACAGGCCGAGCAGGCGTGGCATCACCTGGGGCTGGATGGCGTAGTGGACCAGTTGCCACCAGCTGGCGCCGGTGGCGCGTATGGCCTCGGCCTGACTGGCGTCGATTTCCTCGATGTCGTCGGCGAGCAGCTTGGCCAGAAAACCGATGGAGGCGAAGGCCAGGGTGATGAAGCCGGCGAAAGGCCCGAAGCCGAACATGGCCACCAGAAAAATGGCGATGATGATCTCCTGCAGCGAACGGCTCACCGCGATGATCGAGCGGCACACCAGATAGACCGGGCGTGCCACCAGGTTGCGTGCCGCACCGATGCCAATGGGCACCGAGATCAGAATGCCCACCACGGTGGCGGTGAGCGTCATAGTCAGGCTCTCGATCAGCCCCTGACGGATATCGCTCCAGCGGCTGCTGAAGTCCGGCTGCAAGAAGCCATGGGCGAAGCGGGCTCCGCGTTCCAGGCCATCGATCAGGCGTGCCGTGTCGACTTCCAGCGAGCTGATGGCCAATGTCAGATAGGCCAGGATCGCCAGCGGCAGGAGGACTCGCCAGCGACGGCCAGTGATGATCTGCGGCGGGCGTCGCCAGTGACGTGGATAGTGCCGAGCCTGCTTCATCCCACGCTCTCCGCGAGTGGCAGTCGACCAGCCCGTTCGGCGACTTCGTCGTCTTCGTGTTCCTGGCGCATGAGGGTCCAGTCCTCGGCGCCGTAGATCTCGGTGAGCATGGTGTCGTCGAGTTTCTGAGGCGCACCATCGAAGACCATCTCGCCGCTGCGCAGCCCGACGATACGATGCATGAACTGCTGGGCCAGGGGGACATCATGGATATTGACGATGGCCGGCAGGTCACGTTCTGCACAGATCTCGGTGATCAGGCGCATGATCTGTCGGCTGGTCCGTGGATCAAGGCTTGCCGTGGGTTCATCCACCAGCAAAAGCTCCGGCTCCTGCGCCAGGGCACGTGCGATGCCCACACGTTGTCGTTGACCGCCGGAGAGGGCATCGGCGCGCTTGTCGGCGTGGTCGAGCAGGCCCACCCGATCGAGCAGGCGGTAGGCGTTCTCGATGTCGTGGCCCGGGAAGCGTCGGGTAAAGCTACGCCAGAAGGGGACATAGCCCAGTCGCCCGGAGAGCACGTTCTCCATCACGGTGAGGCGCTCCACGAGAGCGTATTCCTGGAAGATCATGCCGATGCGCCGGCGAGCCCGGCGCAGCTCCCGGCCGCGCAGCCCGGCCAGGTTCGTCTTGCCCAACCGGATGGTCCCGGCGCTGGGTTCCACCAGCCGATTGATGCAGCGGATCAGGGTGGATTTGCCGGCGCCGGAAGGGCCGATCAGCCCCAGCACCTGGCCTTGCGGCACCTGGAAGGTCACCTCGTGCAATGCCTTGTCGCCCGAGGAGCCGGCGCCGTACGTCTTGGATAAGTGATCGAGGGTCAGCACTTGTCACCTTTCAGCATGCGACGAGGAAGCAGGCGACTTGCCGCCTGCTTCCTGATGGACGGCCGACTCAGTCACAGTTGTACTCGACACCGTTGGCTTCGTCGATCTGACGGATGACGGCCCAGTGATCCTGGAAGCTGATGGGAATGAATTGTTCCTCGCCATTGCGGCCGAACTCTTCGGCAAGCTGACTGCCTTCCCAATCGAAGCTGAAGAAGGCTTCCTTGATATCGTCCTGCAGCTCGGGAGCCAGGTTGTAGACGGTGCCATAGCCGGTGGTGGGGAAGGTGTCGGACTGGTAGATCACCTCGAGCTGATCGGCATCGATGACGCCGCGGTCGATCATGCGGTTCTTCACCGAATTGGCAACGGTGGCGACCTCGTAGTCCTCGTTGGCCACACCGAGCACGGAGTTGTCGTGCTTGCCGGAGAAATCGACCTCATAGTCTTCGCCGGAGGTCATGCCGAACTCCGAGGCCATCAGGGCGGTAGGAGCCTTGAAGCCCGAGTTGGACGTTTCGGACGTGTGCGTCAGGGTCTTGCCGCGAATGTCCTCCACCTCGTCGATGCCGGAATCCGGGTAGGTGATGATCTCCATTTCGTATCCGAAAGAGCCATCCTCGGCGGCCATCATGGCGAAGGGGCGAAAGCCGGCACAGGCCACTGCCAGGGGATTGGAGCCAGTATTGAAGCCAGCCACGTGCAGGCGTCCGGCACGCATCACCTCGATCTGGGCGGCGTTGGATTGTACCGGGAAGAATTGCACTTCCTTGCCGGTTACCTCTTCCATGTGCTCCAGAAAGCCGGCCCACACGTCGGCATAGACGGCGGGATCCTCGACCGGTGTATAGGCAAACACCAGGGTGTCCGGGTCGAGCCACTGGGACTCGTCGTCGGGGATGTCGGCGACCAGGTCACCGTCGGCGTCGGTGAAACGCTCGCTGAGCTGGAAGTCGGCCTGAGCCTGGGAGAGGCCGGCGGCCAGGGCGGTGGCGGCCATGCCGCCAGCGATCAGGAAACGGGGAAAGCTGTGCACGGGTCATCACCTGTGTCGGGAAATGGGAACTCGGGCGATAGCTTGGTCAGAGGTCGTGACAACGATGGGTCGAGGAGATGTCGTGCCGATGAAGGTTAGGTGACCCTGAAGCGTGATTCGCGAAGAGTCGGGAGTTACTGTCATCGAGACCCGAAAGGGTGTTCAGCTTTCCGGTGGTGCTGTCCAGAGAAGCGGATAGTGAGGCATTATCGTGCTTTCTTGATAGGCGAATGCTATTGCCGACTTTCGTTGACCCCGTTCAGGAGCCATCACTTGTGTGCCCTCATTCGCTGAGCCTCGAGCGCTTCGCCGTAGGTGAACTAAGCAACGTCGACCTGAACCTCGCGCCCGGCGAGATTCTTTGCCTTTCGGGGGCCAGCGGTTCGGGAAAGAGCCGGCTGTTGCGTGCCCTGGCGGACCTCGAGCCTCACGCAGGGGAGGCATGGCTGGGTGAACGGGCGCAGTCGATGATCCCGGCCCATGAATGGCGGGCCCAGGTGATGCTGGTGCCGGCGGAGAGTCATTGGTGGGCCGATCATGTTGGCGATCATCTGCCGACGGTCGCCCCGGCCGATCTGGAGATGTTGGGCTTTACTCCGGACGTGCTTGATTGGCAGGTGGCGCGGCTTTCTTCCGGGGAGAGGCAGCGTCTGGCGCTATTGCGGGCAGTCGCCCGCGGGCCCCGGGCATTGCTGCTTGACGAACCCACCGCCAATCTCGACGGAGTCACGATCCGACGCGTGGAAGCCTGGCTGGTCGAGCGCATTCGCGCTCGAGGCTGGCCGACGCTCTGGGTGGCCCACGACACGGGCCAGATCGCTCGGGTGGCGGATCGTCACTGGTGCCTCCGCGATGGGCAACTGGTGGAAGAGGAGGAGATGAGCGCATGGACGTGATCGTGCTCAGCTGGTGGCAATTGGCCCTGGCGGCACTGCTGGTGGTGGCGCTGGCAGGGTGCACGGTCGTCGCGCGACTGGGCATGGCCAGAAGCCTGCTGTTCGCCGCGGCGCGCACTGTGATTCAGTTGTCCTTGGTGGGCCTGGTGCTGGAGGCGTTGTTCGCGGCATCGGCATTGCACTGGGTGGCGCTGATGGCATTCGGCATGTTGCTGATTGCCGGGCGCGAGGTGATGGCACGCCAGACGCGTCGCCTGGTAGGCGGCTGGGCGTTCGGCATCGGCACGCTGGCGATGTTCGTGTCCTCGTTCAGCGTGGCCGTGCTGACCCTGACCGTGGTCATCGGGCCGGATCCCTGGTATCGGCCTCAATACGCCATCCCGCTGTTGGGCATGATGCTGGGCAATACCATGACCGGCGTGGCTTTGGCGCTGGACCGTCTGACCGACACGGCCTGGCGCCAGCGGGCGGTGATCGAGAATCGCCTGATGCTCGGGCAGCGCTGGCAGGAGGCGGTCGGCGATATCCGCCGCGAAGCGATGCGCAGCGGCCTGATGCCCACCATCAATGCCATGGCCGCTGCCGGCGTGGTCAGCCTGCCGGGCATGATGACCGGCCAGATACTGGCCGGCAGCCCGCCGGCACTGGCGGTCAAGTATCAGATCCTGGTGATGTTCACCCTGACCCTGGGCACCGGATTCGGCACCCTGGTGGCGGTGGCAGCAGGGAGTCGGCGATTGTTCGACGATCGCCAGCGGTTGCGGCTGGAGCGCCTGGCCGCCCCTCGCCATTAGCAAGGGGCAATGGGCGAAGCGCCCTAGTCGATCAGTTCCACGGCCACGGCGGTGGCTTCACCGCCGCCGATGCACAGGCTGGCGATGCCGCGCTTGCTGCCTCGGGTGCGCAGGGCGTGGATCAGGGTGGCGATGATCCGCGAGCCGGTGGAGCCGATGGGGTGGCCTTGGGCGCAGGCACCGCCGAAGACGTTGACCTTGTCATGGGGCAGGCCCAGGTCGTCCATGGCCATCAGGGTGACCACGGCGAAGGCTTCGTTGATCTCGAACAGATCCACGTCGTCGACACCCCAGTCGAGCTTGTTCATCAGCTTGTCGATGGCGCCCACCGGGGCGATGGTGAACTCGCTTGGATGGCGCGAATGGGTGCTGTGGCCGAGCATGCGGGCGATGGGATTGGCGCCAGCCCGATCCGCCGCCGCCTGGCTGGCCAGGATCAGCGCCGAGGCACCATCCGAGATCGAGCTCGAGTTGGCGGCAGTGATGGTGCCGTCCTTGGCGAAGGCCGGGCGCAGTTCGCGAATCTTGTCGAGCCGGGCCTGGAAGGGCTGCTCGTCGTGCTCGACCCGAGTCTCGCCCTTGCGATCCTTGACCGTGACAGGTGCCATCTCGGCATCCAGGTGGCCTGCCTCGGTGGCCTGCATGGCGCGTTCCAGCGAGGCAATGGCGAAGTCATCGAGCCGCTCGCGGGAATAGCCGCGCTCGGTGGCGATCTGCTGGGCGAAGCCGCCCATCAACTGGCCGGTCTCGGCGTCTTCCAGGCCATCGAGGAACATGTGGTCCTTCAATTCGCCGTGCCCCAGGCGGTAGCCGGTGCGCGCCCGGGTCAGCACATGCGGAGCGTTGGACATGGATTCCATGCCGCCGGCCAGCAGGATCTCGCCGCTACCGGCGCGGATCAGGTCATGGGCCAGCATGGTGGCTTTCATGCCCGAGCCGCATAGTTTGTTGATGGTGGTGGCGCCGATGGTGTCGGGAATGTTGGCCTGACGCATGGCCTGCCGGGCCGGCCCCTGCTTGACGCCGGCGGGCAGTACACAGCCCAGGATGCCCTCGTCGATGTCGGAGGCCTCGATGCCGGCACGTTCGATGGCGGCGCGGATCGCCGTGGCGGCGATCTCCGGGGCAGTGAGCGAGGCGAGGCTGCCGAGCATGCCGCCCATGGGTGTGCGAGTCGCGGAGAGGAATACGATATCGTCGGCGTGGCTCATGAGGTATCTCCCGATCAGTGATGGTTGTGATTGTGAGGGCGCGTTGGTCAACGGCGTTGACCCGTCGGCGGGGCTATGATCTTCTCAGGGTCAACCAAGCAAGCGCTAGTGTAAATCTCGATGAATGTAATGAATGACTCTCCGCGCCGCAAGGAACTGACGCGCCAGGCTGCCCAGCTCTTCGTTCAGGAAGGCTTCGACCGTACCACGGTGCGCATGCTGGCCCAGGAGATGGGCATCAAGTCCGGAAGCCTGTTCCACCATTTCCGCGACAAGCAGGAGATCCTGGCCGCGGTGATCGAGGAAGGCACGGAAAACGCCCTCGGTATCGCACGGGCAGCCCTCGATGACTGCGACAGCAACCCTGCTTCGAGGTTGCACGCCATGGCCCGGGCTCACCTGGAGACGCTGCTCACCGACCGCAACGCCCATGTGGTGGCGCTGTACGAATGGCGACGTCTGGACGCGCCGGCGAGAGCCCATCTCAGCCACCTGCGCGATGCCTACGAGGCACTCTGGGAAGAGGTGATCGACGACGCCCTGGCCGCCGGCCTGATCCGGGGCGATCGTTTTCTGGTCTCGCGTTTCGTGATGGGCGCGCTCAACTGGACTGTGCGCTGGTATGACCCTGATGGTGAACGGACGCCGGATGAACTCGCCGGGGAGCTCGTCGCCATGTTGACCCATCCTGCCGGCTGACGGGCGCTTGTCGTTTGGCCATGGCGTCGACCATGGTCTAGCTCCATTTGCGTCTTCGGCGCTTGCCCTGCCGAGCCCGAGCCTCTAGCTTGACCCTAGCGCTTGATAGGTTGACGCTTACGTCAACGAAAACATGGCGAGCGGTTTCCGACAACAATCACAAGGGGGCAAGCCCATGACCACGACCCTTCCCGACTATCATGCCTATCTCGAGACCTTTGCCATCGACGATGTCGTCGCCCGGCTCGACGACCATTACGATGGCCGGTTGAATGCATTCGAGGCTTGTTGCGGGCGCCACTTGCGAGAAGGGCGCACCGAAGTGACGGCCCTGGTCCACGAGGACACGCGAGGACGGATCACGACGCTGAGCTATGGCGAACTGGCTGCCGAAAGCGAGAAGCTCGCCGGCTGGCTCACCGAGCACGGCCTGGGCGAGGGCGACCGTATCGCCTGCATGTTGCCTCGCTCGCCACAGCTGTTGATCGCGATACTGGCCAGCTGGCGCATCGGCGCGGTCTACCAGCCGCTGTTCACCGCCTTCGGATCCGATTCAGTGGCGTATCGGTTGGAGCGTGCCGATACCCGCCTGGTGATCACCGATAGCGACAATCGCGCCAAGTTCGATGGTCTGGACCGGTGCCTGCCGGTACTCGTCGTGGGTGGGCCCGATGCCGAGCATGGCGATGATCTGGATTGGGCCTCGGCCCTGGCGCATTCGCCCATCGAGACAGCGGCACCGCGGCAGTCGCCGGATGCCCCCTTCCTGCAGATGTTCACCTCCGGCACCGTGGGCAAGCCCAAGGGCGTTGCCGTGCCGCTCGCCGCCATGCCGGCCTTCGCGCTCTACATGGAACTGGCCATCGGTCTCGATGACTGCGACCGTTTCTGGAACATGGCCGATCCCGGCTGGGCATATGGCCTTTACTACGCCATCGTCGGTCCGCTGTTGCTGGGTGTGGCCACGCACTTCTGCGAGTCTGGCTTCAGTGCCGAGGGTGCGCTGAGCTTCATGGAGCGTCATGGCATCACCAATTTCGCCGCCGCGCCCACCGCCTACCGCCTGATGAAGGCATCGGGACTGTTCGATGACGCCCATGAGCGGCTCTCCTTGCGGCGTGCCAGTTCCGCCGGCGAGCCGCTCAATACCGAGGTGGTCACTTGGGTGGAAACGGCGCTGGGCTGTTCGGTGATGGACCACTATGGCCAGACCGAGACCGGCATGACCTGCTGCAACCATCACGCCCTGGCGCATCCCAAGCATGTCGGTGGCATGGGCGTGCCGATGCCTGGCTATCGCCTGGCGATCCTCGATGCCGAGTACAACGAGCTGCCGCCTGGGAAACCCGGCGTGCTGGCGGTCGATATCGCCTGTTCTCCGGCACATTTCTTCCCCGGCTATACCTGGCAGGAGAAGGAACCCTTCGTGGGGGGCTATTATCTGACCGGTGACGTGGTGCAGCGCAATGAGGATGGTAGCTTCCAGTTCGCCGGTCGCGACGACGACATCATCACTACCGCCGGTTATCGAGTTGGGCCCACCGATGTGGAGAACTCGGTTCTCATGCATCCGGCCGTGGCGGAGTCGGCCGCGGTGGGCCAGCCCGACGCGATTCGCGGTGAGATCATCAAGTCCTATGTGGTCCTGCGAGATGGCGTCGAGGCCAGCGATACGCTTGCCGACGAGATCCGCCAGCAGGTGCGCGAGCGCCTTTCGACCCATGCCTTTCCCAGGGTGATCGAATTCGTCGACACCCTGCCCAAGACACCCAGCGGCAAGATCCAGCGCTTCAAACTGCGTGCTGATGCCGCCGACAAGGCGGAGACGACCGCTCAATGACCATGGAGATGTAGCGATGCAATTGAAGGACAACGCCTTTCTGATCACCGGTGCCGCATCCGGGCTGGGCGCCGCCACGGCGGAGCGCATCGTCGCTGCCGGCGGCCGGGTGGTGCTGTGCGATCTCAGCGAGACGGTCGAGTCGCATGCCGCCCGGCTCGGTGAGGCGGCCCTGGCGGTACGCGGGGACGTGACTCGAGAAGATGACATGCAAGCCGCCGTGGAGGCGGCCGTGTCACTGGGTGGCAAGCATGGGCTGGCCGGTGTGATTCATTGCGCCGGGGTTGTCAGCGTGGCCAAGCTCCTGGATCGCGAGGGCAATCCTGCCGATCTCGAGGCCTATGCACGTACCGTGCAGATCAATCTGGTAGGCACCTTCAACGTGATGCGTCTGGCCGCGGCGGCGATGTCGCAGAATGACCCTTTCGAGGACGGAGAACGAGGGGTGATCATCAACACGGCCTCGGTCGCCGCCTTCGACGGTCAGGTGGGCCAGTGCGCCTACAGTGCCTCCAAGGCCGGCGTGGTCGGCATGAGCCTGCCGGCGGCCCGTGAACTTTCGCGGCACGGCATTCGCGTCATGGCCATCGCCCCCGGTGTGTTCGAGACACCGATGATGAGCGACATCCCGGAAGACGCCGTGGCGGCCTTGTCCGCCTCCGTTCCTTTCCCCAAGCGGCTCGGCAAGCCTGATGAATATGCCCGCCTGGCCGAGCAGATCGTCACCAACCCGATGCTCAACGGCGAAGTGATTCGCCTGGACGGCGGAATCAGGATGCAATGACCCGGCCTCGCCGGGAGCGATAAGTCGTAAGCGATCGCTGGAAGAAAAAACCATGACCCCATGCTGTCGGAACTCATGCTGTCTTCCAGCTTCTGCCTTCCGTTTTCCGTCTTGAACGAACGCTTGACTGTCATGCGTGGCGAGCGTAATTTCAAACAAATGTTTGAAAGGCGGTTTGCCAGTGATGGATGGGCCGCCTCCTGCGTCCACGTTCGAGGAGAGAGACAATGCCCGACTATCAGGCCCCCTTGCGTGATCTGCGCTTCGTCATGGACGAGATGCTCGATTATCCGACCCATTACGCGGGGCTGCCCGGTGGCGAGGAGGCAACGCCCGATGTAGTGGGGGCGATCCTCGAGGAGGGCGCACGCTTCGCGCGAGAGGAACTGCTGCCGTTGAACCAGAGCGGCGACCTGGAAGGCTGTCTGCTCGAGGGCGGCGAGGTCAAGACGCCGAAGGGGTTCAAGGAGGCGTACCACCGTTATGTGGAGGGTGGCTGGCCGGGTCTGGCTGCTGACCCGGAACAGGGTGGGCAAGGGTTGCCGCCGTCGCTTGCCATGGTGCTCTCGGAGATGATCTGTGCCACCAACCTGGCCTGGGGCATGTATCCGGGGTTGTCTCATGGAGCTGCCGATGCCCTGCGCCACCATGGTACCGAAGCGCAGAAGGACACCTACCTGACCAAGCTGGTCGAGGGCGTCTGGACCGGCACCATGTGTCTGACCGAGCCGCACTGCGGGACCGATCTGGGGCTGATCAAGACCCGGGCGGTGCCCAATGATGACGACAGCTATACGATCAGTGGCACCAAGATCTTCATTTCCGCCGGCGATCACGACCTGGCCGAGAACATCGTTCACCTGGTACTGGCCAAGTTGCCGGACGCGCCGGCGGGTTCCAAGGGGATCTCGCTGTTCGTGGTACCGAAGTTCATGCCGGATGCCGATGGCAACCCCGGTGAGCGGAACGGCGTGAGCTGCGGCTCCCTCGAGCACAAGATGGGTATTCATGGCAATGCCACCTGCGTGATGAACTTCGATGGTGCTCAAGGCTTTCTGGTCGGCAAGCCCCACAAGGGGCTGGCCTGCATGTTCACCATGATGAACGCTGCCCGTATCGGCGTGGGCATTCAGGGACTCGGGCTCACCGAAGCCAGCTTCCAGAATGCCCTGGCTTATGCGCGAGAGCGCCTGCAGATGCGTGCACTGTCCGGCGCCAAGGCCGAGGACAAGCCGGCCGACCCGATCATCGTGCATCCGGACGTTCGCCGTATGCTGTTGACCCAGAAGGCCTTCGCCGAGGGCGGTCGCATGCTGGTGCTCTACACCGCGCAGATGGTCGATCTGGTGGAACGTAGCGACGATGCCGACCGACGCGAGCAGGCCGAGACCCTGCTTGGCCTGCTGACGCCCATCGTCAAGGCCTTTCTCACCGAGGTCGGGTTCGAAGCGACCAACGAGGGGGTCCAGGTGTTCGGTGGGCACGGCTTCATTCAGGAATGGGGCATGGAACAACTGGTACGCGATGCGCGTATCACCCGCCTCTACGAGGGCACTACCGGTATTCAGGCGCTCGATCTGCTGGGTCGCAAGGTGCTGATGAGCCAGGGCGAGACGCTCAAGGTCTTCACCAAGGAAATTCACAAGTTCTGTCAGGCCGAGGAAGGCAATCCCGCCATGGCCGAGTTCGTGCGCCCGCTGGCCAAGCTCAATACCGAGTGGGGCGAATTGACCATGAGCGTGGGCATGAAGGCCATGAATGAGCGCGAGGAGGTGGGGGCAGCCAGCGTCGATTATCTGATGTATGCCGGCTACGTGACGCTTGCCTATCTGTTTGCCTGTGCCGTGAAGCACGCTCAGGCGGCACTGGAAGCCGGAACCGATGATGCCGCCTTCTACCGCGCCAAGATCAATACCGCGCGCTTCTACTATGAACGGCTGCTGCCACGCACTCGCGCTCATGCCCAGATGGTCCAGGCTGGCGGCGAGTCGCTGATGACACTGTCCCCCGACGACTTCGGTCGCGGGTTCGAAATCTGATCCTTGTGGCTCTCTCTGATCAGGCGCTCTGATCGGTGTTGCGGCGGGCCTTGCCCGCCGCTTTTTTATGTCCTGGCGGGGCGGTGCCGATTTCGGCGGTTACCGGGCGACCGGCAAGGTGAGGTGATATCTTGTGCTTGATGCGGGTAAACAGACTGGCGAACCTCGACTGGGGGGAGGCTGAAATGACGAACCACATTCGAGCCACCATTATGCCGACCTTGCGCTATCGCCATGCTGCCGAGGCGATCGACTGGTTGTGCGAGGCGTTCGGCTTCGAGCGGCATCGGGTCGTGGAAGACGATGCCGGCGGCATCGCCCACGCCCAACTGACCCTCGGTAACGGCATGGTCATGCTGGGATCGGCGCGGGAAGGAGAATTCGACCGCTGGCAGGTGCCGATGCCGGCACGAGAGGCGCCAGTGACGCAGAGCCCCTATGTCATCGTCGACGATGTCGATGCTCACCATCGTCAGGCCGCAGCGATGGGCGCGACAGTACTGATGCCGCCCGAGGACCAGCCCTATGGCGGTCGCTTGTACAGCTGTCGGGACCTCGAAGGGCACCTATGGAATTTCGGCAGCTACGATCCCTGGCGTACGGACTGACTCGCCGCCGCGCACGCTACCCGACCGGCCTCTCGTCGGCCGGATAGCGACGCCTTGCGACAGGCCTCAGGCGATGCTGTCCACCACACCGCCGTCCACCCGCAGGGCGGCGCCGCTGGTGGCCGAGGCCTGGGGCGAGGCGGCGTAGACCACCATGTTGGCCACTTCCTCGACGCTGGCGGCCCGCTGGATGATCGAGCTGGGTCGTTGGGCCATCACGAAGTCCCGTGCAGTGTCTTCCATCGACTTGCCGCTTTCCTTTTGCTGCTCGGCAAGCATCTCCTGGACGCCCTCGGAGAGCGTCGGCCCCGGCAGTATCGCGTTGACCGTGACGCCGGTGCCGGCCAGACGCTTGGCCAGGCCTCGAGACAGCGACAGATAGGCGGTCTTGGTCACGCCGTAGTGGATCATGTCCTCGGGAATGTTAAGCGCCGATTCCGACGACAGAAAGAGGATGCGCCCCCAGCCCCGTTCGACCATGCCGCCGGCATAGGCCCGCGACAGGCGCACGCCGGACATGACATTGACATCGAAGAACCGCTGCCATTCATCGTCCGGCGTGTCGAAGAAGTCCTGAGGGCCGAAGATGCCGACGTTGTTGACCAGGATATCGGCCTCGGGCTCGGCGGTGAGCATGGCCTCGCAGCCATCGGCACCGCCGAGGTCGGCGGCCACGCCGCGCGCATCGGCATTCAGCACCTGCTGGCGCAGGCGGTCCAGGGCATCGTTGACGGCGTACTGCTTGCGCCCATTCACTACCACCGTGGCCCCGCTTTCGGCCAGACCCTTGGCGATGGCGAAGCCGATGCCGCCGGTGGAGCCAGTGACGATGGCCGTCTTGCCGGTCAGATCAATCTGCATGGAAGCCTCCTGAGGTTCCACCATGTACCATGAAGGATGATAGATAGCACTCTAACAAATATCCCGGTTTCATGGCGACAGGATCGTGACGACGGAAGAGAGGCGCCAGGAGGTACCGAGGAATCGCAGATCGTGTCACAAAAGTGGCATGATGGGGCTTCCAGGCAATACGTTCGAGCGATTCAAGGAAGAAACGCCTCATGACTGTCACGCTGTCACGATCTCGCGAGGTCTCCGACGAGCTCACCATGGTGCCACTGGACCGCCATCATGCCTCGGCGCTTTTCGACGCCGTCGATGCCAACCGGCCCATGCTGCGCAAGTGGCTGCCCTGGGTGGAGGCCACCCGATCGGTCGACGATAGCCGCGCCTTCATCGACTCGGCGATGCAGGAGTGGCAGGCAGGTACTGCCATGCATTTCGCCATTCTGTGGCGCGGCGATCTGGTGGGTGCCTGCGGATTCAATCGAATCGTGGCGCGTCGGCGCTCGGCGGCGCTGGGCTATTGGTTGGCTCATGACGCCACCGGCCACGGCATCGTGACGGCTTGCGTACGCGAGTTGCTGGAACTCGGCTTTGGCGAGCTGCGGCTGCATCGCATCGAGTTGCATTGCGGCGAGCACAACGCGAAGAGCTGTGCCGTGGCCGAGCGACTGGGGTTCACCGAGGAAGGGCGCTTGCGAGAGTGCGAGTGGCTCGGCGAGCAACCCGTGACGCACCGGGTATATGGCATGCTGGCGCCTGAATGGGAGGCGAGGTGAGGGCGTGACCGAGGAGGCATCTATCGTCATGCGACGGGCGAGATCGGAGGATGCCGCCGGCATCGCCCATGTGCATGTCCGGTCATGGCAGGTAGCCTATCGCGATATGCTATCGCGGGATTATCTGGAGCGCTTGTCTGTCGCGCAACGACAGCGCCAGTGGCAGGCCAGGTTGAAGCATGACGAGACTCGGGTGATGGTGGCCGAGAGTGACGGACGGGTGATCGGCTTCTGCGCCTGGGGCTCCTGTCGCGACACCGAAGCCGTGCCATGCCAGATCGAGGTGTATAGCTTCTATCTGGATCCGGCTTATTGGTCTCGCGGGGTCGGTCGGCGACTTTGGCAGCATGCCTTGGCAGAAATACGTCAGGGGGCATCCACTCGCATTAGCCTATGGGTGCTGACCGCCAATCAGCGAGCGTTGCGGTTCTATCGTTCGCTGGGTTTCGAGTGCGATTCAGGGTCCAGGACGTCCTTTGAGTTGGGAGGAGTCACCTTGGGCGAGGAGCGCTGGGTCGGTACTCCCGAGGGATTATGGCGAGCGCTATGTCCAGCGTGACCAAGACATCGCAAGCTGGGTATGAAAAAGCTGGAGGATGAAAAGTTCGGGGGACCAGTGGAGAAAATCCTGATCAGTGCGTGCCTGTTGGGCCAGCCGGTTCGCTATGATGGTCGTGCCAAGACACAGGAGAGCGACCTCCTGGCGTGCTGGCGCGAGCAAGGACGGCTGGTCACGGTATGCCCCGAGGTGCAGGCCGGGCTCGCCACGCCTCGTGCGCCGGCCGAGATCCAGGCGGGAGACGGTCATGATGTTCTCGAGGGTAGCGCTCGCGTCATCACCCGTGATCGCGAGGATGTCACGCCGGCCTTTCTGCATGGCGCCGAGCTGGCATTGGCGCTCTGTCAGCGCCATCGAATTCGTTATTCCATCCTCACCGAGGCCAGTCCCTCCTGTGGCAGCCAGCGTATCTATGATGGTGATTTCGCGGGGCATACGGTAGCTGGTATGGGCGTGACCTCGGCGCTGCTGACGCGGCATGGCGTGAAGGTCTTCAGCCAGCATGAGCTCGGGCGGGTGGCGGCGTTGTTGTGACGAGGCCTGCGCGAAGTGGCCCGAGACCGTGGCTGTGTCGAGCGTGAGATGGCGACGAGGGGCCGTTCCTCGGACTACCGGGCCTGTTCGTCGACCTGGAAGAGCCCGAAGGTATTGCCCTCGGGGTCGAGGAAGTACCCTTGCCAGCAGGTGTCGGGAACGGCGAAGACCGGCAGAGCGACCCGGCCGCCGAGGGCGGCAATGCGCTCGGTACTGGCATGGATGTCGTCGACCTCGAAGGAGCAGGTGAAAGCATTGGTGCCGCATCCATCCGGTGGCGTGGCGGCGGGGCGTTGCAGCAGGCCGCCTTGCATGCCTTTGGCGTCGATACGCCAGTATGCCACTGGTAACCCTTCGACTCGGGTGAATGTCCAGCCGAAGAGCTCGCTATAGAAGTGGCGGGCACGATCGGGCATCTCGGCCTGGATCTCGAAGTAGAGATGGGCGTTCATGGACGTTTCCTCCTGATGGTACGGGGCATGGTCTGATGCGTGTCTGGCGGGGCTTGCGAGCCATTGGCGGCGCGAGAGCCGGTAAACGAAGCAGTCGTCGTCGCCGAAGCGCCGCTGTTCCAGGAAACGAAAGCCCAGGCGCTCGTAGAAGCGCTGGGCGCGACGATTCGCGGCGAGCGGGTCGATCAACACGGCCGTGACATCCTCGGCGGCGAAACAGCGCTCCAGTGCCTGGCGCATCATGCGACGGCCGTATCCTTTGCCGAGATCTTGCGTCTCGCCGATCCAGATATCGATGGCGCGCAGTCCGGCCGATACCGCCCCCCAGTAGTGGCTGTCTTCCTGCGCGGGGTCGATGATCTGGAGAAAGCCGATGGGGCGGCCGCCGAGCTCGGCGATCAACTGTTCCCGCCAGGGCGGCGTACGCAGCAGCTCCGTCTCCCAGCCCCAGTCATCGTTGGGCGAGGCCGCCACGACATGGGGCTGGGTATCCCAGTGACGCAGTCGTGGCACATCGTCCGGTGTGGCCGGGCGCAGGGTGAGCGGGGCGGACGTGTCGGCGGTCATGGCATTCGGGTCACTTCCACTTGATATTGCAGCCCATGGAAGGCTTCTGTGTCTCGCTGGGCGCCTGGTCGGCCAGTACGGCATCGGTGGCCTCGCGGAGGTCGCGTCCGGTCACCGGTGTATCGTGGCTCGGACGGCTGTCATCGAACTGGCCGCGATAGGCGAGCCTGTGTCGGCGATCGAACAGGAAGAAGTCCGGGGTGCATGCCGCATCGAAGGCCCGTGCCACGTCCTGGGTCTCGTCGACCAGATAGGGAAAGGTATAGCCGCGTGCGCGGGCTTCCTCCACCATGCGTTCGGGACGATCCTCGGGATGGGCCTGGAAGTCGTTGCTGTTGATACCGACCACCGCCAGGCCCCGTGCCTGGTACTCACGGGCGAAGTCGGCAAGGGCGTCGGCCAGGTGCTTCACGAAGGGGCAGTGGTTGCACATGAAGATGACCAGCAGTGGCTGGTTGGGATAGCCCTCGCTGCCTACCAGGCGACCTTCCGCATCGGGCAGCCGAAAGGTGGGCAAGGGGCTTTGCAGTTCGGTCATCCGGGAAGGTGTCAGGGGCATGCTGGCTGGTTCCTCGTCGTCGAGATGTGGGTTTCAGCCTAACAGAAGGGGGCTGAACGCGCCGGTGCCGAGGCAGACAGCCAATGGGCGGGACGCTAGTATCGGAAGAGGGATTCCCCTGCTTTCTCGTTCACCTTTCAGGAGCGTTGCGTGATGGAACTCCTCCAGGCCTTTCTCACCGTGACAGTGGTTCATCTACTGGCCGCCGCCTCGCCGGGACCGGATTTCGTGATGGTCTCCCAGCAGTCCCTGGTGCACGGCCGACGCGCCGGACTCCTGTGCAGTCTGGGCATTGCGCTGGGGTTGTCGGTGCATATCGTCTATTCGTCCATTGGCATGGCGTCATTGATGAGCCAGTCCAGTGGCTTGCTGTGGGTCATCAAGTATCTGGCAGCGGCCTATCTGATCTATCTCGGCATCAAGGGGTTGCGCAGTCGGGCGGCTTCTTCGACATCCGAGGCGCCGGGGGAGGTGCTGCGGCGACCCGCGTGGAAGCTGGTGTCGATGGGCTTTCTGTGCAATGCCATCAATCCCAAGGCGCCGCTCTATTTCCTTTCGGTGTTCAGCCTGGTGCTCACGCCCGACATGCCGCCACTGCAGTTGGCCGCCCTCGGTCTGTGGATGATGCTGCTGCAGTTCGGTTGGTTCTCGAGCGTGGCGTTGCTGCTTTCCTGGCCGGCGGTCAAGCGCCGTTTCCTGCGCATCGGCCATTGGGTCGACCGGGTGCTCGGCATGGTGATGCTAGGGTTCGGTCTTCGGCTGTTGTTCAGTCGTACGAATTGAGTGCCAGAGCGCATCGCACTGATGTTCAGGCCGGCGGGTAGCCGAGCGCCTCGCGCAGGCGTTCGGCATGGCGGGCGACCCAGTCGGGGTCGATGGGCCCCCAGTCGCGAATCACGTAGTGGCCGATGTTGTGACGCTCGCCGGGGACAGGCTCGAACTGGCAATGGATGTCCAGTTCGGCCAGTGCCGACAAGGTGTCCTGGGCGGTGCGTCGGGGCATGCCCGTGGCGGCGATGATCGCCGGTACGCTGTCGGTACCGGCGGCGACCAGGTGGGCTACATAGAGGCGACGATAGAAGCTCGACTGGGTCTTGCTGAGTGTGGCCATGGTGGTGCCGCGTTCGGTGAATGTCTCGCCATGCTACCGAAACCAGCCTTTCATCGCGCCGGTGATCTGGCGCATTTCCTCGGGGGAGGTGATGTAGGCGGGCATGGTGTACAGCCAGCGGCCGAAGGAACGCAGCCAGACACCCTGCTGCCTGGCGAAGTCCGCCGCGCCCTCGAGCGAGTCGGCGTCGTGAACCTCGATCGCCGCCGTGGCGCCCAGCACGCGAACATCGGCCACGGCTGGATGGGCGCGTAGCGCCGCGTCGTCCAGCAGTTCCGTGCGCAGTATGTCATTGAGGGTCGCGATATGCCCCAGGTAGTCGTCTTCCTCGAAGACCGCCAGACTCTCCAGGGCGACCCGGCAGGCCAGGGGATTGCCCATGAAGGTCGGGCCATGCATGAAGGCATGCAGCTCGCTGTCGCCGATGAAGGTGTCGTGCACGCGGTCGGTGGCCAAGGTGGCGGCGTGGCCGAGATAGCCGCCGGTCAGCCCTTTGGAAAGTACCATGATGTCCGGCGTGATATCGGCGTGCTCGGCGGCGAACATGCGTCCCGTGCGGCCGAAGCCGGTGGCGACCTCGTCGAGGATCAACAGGACATCGAATTCGTCGCAGAGCCGACGGGCCCCGCGCAGGTAGGCAGGCGAGGTCATGTTGAGACCGCCGGCCGCCTGCAGCAGCGGCTCCATGAGCAGAGCGGCGATCTCGTGATGATGCGCTTCCAGCACCGCGCGCAGGGCGTCGAGATCCGCCTGCACGGCATCCTCCTCGGCATCGAACGAGGCGGTGGGCGCCGGCGCGAAGTGATGCTTCGGCAGAAAGCCAGCGAACAGCGAGTGCATGCCTTCCTCGGGGTCGCAGACCGCCATGCAGCCAGCGGTGTCACCATGGTAGGCCTTCATCAGGGACAGCATGCGATGCTTGTCGGGCTGGCCGCGCAGGTACTGGTACTGCACGGCCATCTTCATGGCGACCTCCATGCCCACCGAGCCACTGTCCGAATAGAAGACGTGGTTGAGCCCTTCCGGGGTAATGCGCACCAGTTCCCGTGCCAGCCGATCGGCGGGTTCATGGGTCAGCCCGCCTAGCATCACGTGGCACAGTTCATCGGCCTGTTGCTGGATGGCGCGCACCAGTCGGGGATGGCGATAGCCATGGATCATGCACCACCAGGAGCAGGTGGCATCCAGCAACGACTCGCCGCTTTCCAGGGTGAAGCGCGGCCCCTCGCCGCCGACCACCTTGGGGGCGGGGGACTGGCTCTTGAGATGGGCATAGGGATGCCAGACGGGGGAGGGATTCCTGGTGGAAGTGGGATTCCGGGGGGAAGCGCTCATCGGGTCTCCGGGCAGCCATGCGAATGTGCTTTGCACTCTACATGTAAACCCATATTTTTTTAAGAGTTGACATGCTGGCGGCCTGGTACCGATCGAATGGGGTCAGTCGGCAATCAGGGCGGCAGTGTCGAACTTGTTGCGCTTGCGAGAGAGAAGGGTGCGGAACTTGCGCATGTTGTCGTCGGCATAGAGGACGCTGTCGCAGAAGCGATCGTAGGCATCCATGTCGGGGACCACGACGATCAGCACGAAGTCGCACTCCCCGGTGACCTGGTAGCACTGCTTGACCTCCGGGGCAGCGATGGCTCGCTGAAGGAAGCGCTGGTAGAGAGGCTTGTGGTCCCGTTCCATCGTGACTTCCACCACCATGTGCAGGCAGGGCTTCATGGCCTCGGGGCTCAAAAGCGCGACCTGGCGCTCTATGATGCCGCTTTCCCGCAATCGCTTGACGCGTTTCAGGCAGGCCGAGGGCGAGAGTCCCACCTCGTCGGCCAGTGTCTGGTTGGTGAGGTCGGCATCGCGTTGCAGGCGGTCGAGAATGCGGCGATCGAGATTATCCAATGACATAATATGCGAAAAACAAGAGATAATTCGACATAATATATGTCGTAAATGCCGTATTTAAAAGAAGATTCTGCACGCTGCGGGCTAGGATGGTCCCTGTTCATTCTGGCATGGAGCCCGTCATGTATGTCCGTCGTTGTGCCAGTGTCGGCTGGCAGCTCTTGCGTGATGCGTTTTTCGTCTATGTGACCCTGCTCAAGGTACTGATACCGGCATTGCTGGTCGTCAAGGGCCTGGAGTGGCTCGGTGCCATCGAGTGGCTCGGCGAGATGTTGTCCCCGCTGATGGGTTGGCTGGGGTTGCCCGACGCCATGGGCGTGGTGTGGGCGGCGACTCTCCTGACCAATATCTTCACGGGGCTCGTGGTGTTCTTCGAGGTCGCCGGCGACATGTCGCTGAGCGTGGCACAGGTCACGGTGCTCGGCGCTCTGATGCTGGTAGGTCACTCCCTGCCCGTCGAGGGCGCTGTGGCCAAGCGTGCCGGCGTGCCCTGGTGGGTCACCATGGTGCTGCGCCTGGGAGGTGCCCTGATGCTGGGTGGCATTCTGCACTGGGTCTATGCCATGGGCGGGCTACTTCAGGAAACCGCCGAGATCGCCTGGCGTCCGGCGCCGCTACCTGAGGGAGCCTTGGCCTGGGGCATGGCGCAGTTGCGCACCCTCTCGATGATCTACCCGATCATCCTCGGCCTGATGGTGCTGCTGGCGGTGCTACGGCATCTGGGGCTCGAGCGGTTGATTCATCTCGCTCTGGCGCCCCTGCTGCGTGTGCTTGGCATTGGCCGGTCGGCGGCCAATATCACCGTGATCGGTTTCACGCTGGGGCTGAGTTACGGGGCGGGCCTGCTGATTCGCGATGTCGATGCCGGCGGCATGACCCGACGCGACAGTTTCCTGGCGCTCTGCTTCCTGGGACTCTGCCATAGCGTCATCGAGGATACCTTGTTGATCCTGCTGCTGGGGGCAGACCTGACCGGCGTGTTGTGGGCGCGATGGCTCTTCGCCTGCCTGATCATTGCCATACTGTCCCGGTGGCCTGATGGCTGGCGCCCAGAGCGATGGAAAAGAGCGTGCGCTTGATCGAGCGACGCTTGGCGCTGCCGGCATGGAGGAAGAGGTCCCCGGGACGGGACGTGCCTGTCATCTAACGTAGCGCGTCACCTTTGCCCGGGGAAGCCTTGCGGGCGGCCATTTTTTAGCTGGTGGCTTCGTGGGCCGGAGCCAGGGGATCGCCTGTCACTGCGATATCGGTCGTGTGTTGCTGTTTTGCCTGCAGCTTGAGGCGGGCCTTGGTCATGGCGGCGCTGCTGCCTTCGGCCACGAGATCGGAGGAGACATCTGCCACTGGCGCATGACCTTGGATCTTCTGGTCTTCTGTCTGGCTGGCAGTGGACAGCGGCTCGTTCAATTGCTTGGTGAGCGCTGGTGCCTGGCCGGCCTGGGCGGCGAGCGGAAGAGCGGCGATCAACAGTGCTGAGAACATCGGCTTGAATTTCATGGTGTATCTCCTGTGTTTCGGCGTGTCTCGAGAGGCCTTCCTCTCAATAATTAGTATGCTAATAGATTTCTTAGGCCGAACAAAAGAGACATAAAATCCATATACGATTCGATATTTTCGAAAAATATAGGGGCGCCAACCTCAGGATCGAGATGGATGGCGCCGAGGTCAGGCTGGCGGAGAGGGGAGCACCCAAGAGCGCGTGCGACTAGGTGGGGCGTCATCCCGCGGACGGTTCTCAGTCATCCCAGCGGTCTTCCCAGTCGTCGTGTCGGTCCTCCCACTCGTCGTGCCTGTCTTCCCAGCGTTCACGGAGTCGTTCGCGACGCTCTTGCGCTCGTTCGCGGGCTTCTTCGCGACGCTCGCGTTCACGTTCCCAGCGTTCTTCCTCCCATTCCCTGCGACGTTCCCAGCGATCCTCGTCATCGTCTCTGTCATATCCGCGCTCATAGCGGCCGTCGTCGATGATGATGGCGGGTACCGAGCCGATACGTGCTGGCTGATAGGCACAACCCGTCAGGATGGACAGGGCGATGACGGTAGGCAGCAGGAAGATGGGACGCATGATCACTCCAATCGGGGTAGACCCGATGGATACTAGCAAGACATCGGAGCTTTGCCCTGTGGCGTGATGGCGACACCCGGTGGCAACAAGATGACAACGTGGCGAGGGCGTCGTGCGCCCATGGGCAGCGAGAGCGTCGCTCGGTAGTGCACGATGTCAGCTAGCCCTCTCGCTGCAGCTTCTCGCGTCGTGCGACTTCCGCCGGCGTGGGAGGATCCATGGCATGGTCCTCGGTTTTCACCGCACCGTCGCGCTCATATCGCGAGATCACGATCCCGTTGGGGGAGACACGGTTGGCGGTCAGCTTGAAGGCCGTCGCCCGTGCGCCATCGTTAAACAGTTTCTTGCCGCTTCCGAGCACGATCGGGAAAGTGAACATGTTGAGCTCGTCGACGAGATCGTTGGCGAGCAACGTTCGAATCAAGTCGGTACTGCCCTGCGTGACCAGTGCCGGTCCGTCTTCCTGCTTCAGCCTGGCGACATCCAGCGCCGCATCACGCAGGGCCACCGAGCCCTTCCAGGTCAGGTTCAGGCCCTTTCGGGTTGCTACGTACTTGGTGGTCGAATTGAACGCCTTGGCCACGGAATCGTCCGGGCCTCCCTCCGCGTATGGCCAGTGTGCCGCAAAGATCTCGTAGGTCTTACGGCCGAGCAGAAGGTCGAAGGGCTGATCGAACAGCCTGTCGACCTCTTCACCGAAGACCTCGTCTATCAACGGCATGACCCAGCCGCCGTAGTGGAATCCACCGGTCGGGTCTTCCTGAGGCCCGCCGGGCGCCTGCATGACGCCATCCAGTGACACGAAGGCGCCGACAATGACGTTTCTCATGGGCTCGTTCCTCTGGTTTGTCTTCTCGTATCCAGTCGTCGAACGAGACATCGCCAGATCGACAACAATTCCGCCCTGGTGGTGTTCGGCATCATGGCTGCTGTGTTGGGTATCGATATCAACCGCGTTGGCAAAAAGCCACTGGTGGCCAAGGAGGGAATCACGGCTCGTGCATGGATGCGATCAAGACACGACGGGTGGGTAAGTGATGCCCCGCCTGTAACGGGGCACCTTGGAAAGCTATCCTCCGGCAAAGGACATGGCTTGGTCAGCCACCATGCCGCAGGCTTTTTCACCGACCTGGTCACCAAGTGAGGCTAAATTGAACGATTGCTTGTCTCCTTGAAGGACGCCACCTAAACCTTGCTGGTAGTCGCTATCATCTGTGGGTTCAGATGAAACGCCGAGTTGCTCCATTACCTGATTTTTTGCGACATCGGCGGTGCTACCAAGATAACCGTTCTCTTGGCAGTAGCTGATCACGCCTGTCAGGTTGGTCAAGCTTGCAGGGTTGAAAGAGCCGCTCGATAGGGAGCTCAACAGGCTTGTTCCCCCTTCACCCCCACCGCCAGACATCATGTCAGTGGCCTTGTCTTTCATGCTGTCAAGAGACTGAGCGTGAGTTTGCCCAATAGACATGAGGCCGAATAGCCCAGCAATGGTGAGGGTCTTCAATCGAGTTTTCATATAGTCGTCTCCATACGAATAAAGAGTGGCCACCGAAACGGGAAGCCATAGGCAGCCACTTCTGTGACCAGCCACCTGTAACAGTGTTCCTGGCTTTTCTCTTGTATTGGTGAGCACCTCATTCTGACCACGTAGTTTCAACACAGTCCTGAGCAGGGCGCTTAACCCATGCGGTGGATCGGCAGGAAGAGCGCTGATTGCCCAAAAGATGGGGTTCGAAGAGGTTGCTCTACTGATGCCTGAAGTACCTGCCTGGGCACCATGCCTTAGTCTGCCCTTGCACAGGACGCCGTATAAGCCATAGTTCCTTATTCAGGCAGTGTGCCGAGAGGACGTCTGGCAAAGCGGAATACATACTCCATAGCTTCAGGCAGAGTGTCTTCCCAAACACTCCATTCATGATCGCCGTCAACGATGCGCAGCTCCACTTGATTTGGTTGGTGCTCTCTGAGAATCTGATACAGCTCAGTGGCATGGTAAGCAATATCGAAGGTGTCATGGTCTCCGGAGTTAATGTAAAGTGGCACGATCTCCTCTCCATCCATATAGTCGTCGATATAGGACGTGTAGTTGAGATCTTTCCATAACTCCTTGGAGAAATTGCTCTCTTCATCTAGGTAGGCAGGGTGGCGCCAGGCAGACGAATGTTCCGGGGGAAGGGGAGTGTAAACGGCCGGACTTAAGGCAGCGCCTGCAGCAAACATCTCAGGGTGCTGAAAGACGAAGTTGATAGTACCGTATCCGCCTGCTGAAAGCCCACCGATGACACGTCCTTTCCGATCGTTGATGACTGGCCAGGTGGCTTCAACATGTGGAAGGAGGTCGTTGATAAAGGCTGTAGCGGCGGGTTCGTTATTTCCATCGACCCACCAGCTTTGGCTGCCGGGCATTACGATGAGAGCCGGAGGGATTTTCCCTTGTTCTATCAAGGTATCTGCGGTTTCTTGAAGTGAACCCTTGGAAGCCCAGTCATTCTCATTGCCGAAAGAGCCATGGAGAAGGTACATGACAGGGTAGCGCTTGTCGCTTTCGTCAAAACCATCCGGCGTGTAGAGAGTGTAGGGGTAAGAGGCGCCTAGCGTCTCCGAGTCAAACTCATAGTGGGCAATCTCACTAGCATCTACACCGGTAGATACCAAGCCGATCGCAAGCATAGCCTTGGTCGTATATCGCATTGCTGAACTCCTTGTGGTTGTTGTGGTTCATCGAACTCGCTGCCTCATCCCCTTTACGTTGGAGAGGCGCCAAGAAGGCGAAGGCTAGTCGTAACACTTTGTCGAACCTAGCCCTATGGGTACATGCGATCAAGAACAGTAATGCTAGTAGATGCATGATCCTTGGCTTGTTGCTCCCCATCTTGCCGGGCCCTTCCGGCGGTATGCACTGGGCCGAGGGGGTGGGCAGCCGCGGAATTCGACATTTTCAGCGTTTCAAGGTCGTCAGCAGCACCTGACGAGGACTCAAGATGGACCTGGCGATTCCGCGGCGGCTTGTTGCAGCGATCTCAATCTGGATGCGTTGGCCGAGTTGCTCGTATGGGGGAGGGCGCTGCTGCTTTGCCATGGTAATGGACGGCTTTTGGCGTGAGACAACTGGCGAATCGTGAGACAGCGGGACGGGGAGGGGGCTGATTGGGAATGGGGGAGCCGAGTGCGGTTCTACCGTTGAGCTATAACCCGGTGTCTGCCCACAGCGATAGGCGGCTGAAAAATAAGGGTATTATGGTGCGGATGGGGAGACTTGAACTCCCACGCCCGAAGGCACCAGAACCTAAATCCCGGATCGCGATCATAGATCGAGCGATCGACCTTTAAAATCAACAGGATATGCGCCGGGCGCAATTCGGCAATGTGACTGATAGGGGTTCCTCGTACACACTAGCGGATACCCTGATGGTTGCTGTGTCACAATCGAGGGCAAACGAGTATCACGCGCTATGCTGGGCATAGCAGGTGGTATTCACAGGAGGGCGCCATGACCATCGACACCACGATTGACCAGTACCGCGAGACCAAGGGGAAGATGCAGTCGATCATTGACCACCACATGTCCGCCGCGTTTGAAGAGATCCACCAGAAATTTGGCGCGACGCCTACGTACGTGGAGTTGCGGGTCGAAGAGTCGCAGATGGCTGCTGAGAAATATCCGAATGGCGTCTATGCCGGGTGCTGGGTCGATCTCGGCGGGGAGTGATCACTATGCCCACCCAGCCCCGCACATACCCACCCCGCACCCTGACACCCGAGCAGATCGTCGAGCGGCTCCGGCAGCGGCCATATGATCGGGCAGCCCGGGAGGCCGCCGACCTGATCGAGGAGATGCTGGCAGAGAAGGGCAGGGCAACGCACCACTGATATGCCCATCAACAAGAGCTATGGCCCCGAGTACGCGAAATGGCGCCGACGCTTCGAGCGTAAAGGCTGGATCGCGAGGCGCTGGCCGACAACTGGCCGTGATGCAGTGCTATGCTGAACACAGCAGGCTGGTTTTACGGGAAGAGGTAGCGGGATGCTTGGTGTGCCATGCACCATGGCGGCTGGTATTTCATTTCTTCAATACAGGTGAAGCCCGTGCAAGATATAGAACGCCTTGAAGTCGGCATGACCACTGAGATCGGTACACATCAGATACAGAATCCAGTGGTGGGTAAAGAATACGTGCGGGGGTTCGACTCAAACACTTGGCTTCTATTCAATGAGGACCCGGCCGAGGACCGCCCAGTTGTTGTTCGCATTGACCGCATCGAGAACGAAGTGTGTTACTGCACGGTCACAAGAAAGCTGAGTTGATGTGCAGCGTGACGCGACATGCCGTCCCTGGCGGCG
This sequence comes from Halomonas caseinilytica, assembly GCF_001662305.1. GTDB lineage: Bacteria > Pseudomonadota > Gammaproteobacteria > Pseudomonadales > Halomonadaceae > Halomonas > Halomonas caseinilytica. The sequence goes on along the minus strand of NZ_BDEP01000013.1, from coordinate 17,721 downwards.
ACGCCCATCCTTGGGCGCCGCATGCTGTAGGCGTCACATCCCGAGCATAGCCCGCCATTGGCGGGCTGCTGTGCGACATGGTCGTCCTGTCATGTAGGAGATCGCAGACTCAGAAGTTTACAGGCTGCACACCAGGCCACTGGCTTCAATATCCTCAACCCTCGACGGTCCAATGCCGCTCACCCGGGTCAGCCCGTCGACGCTCTCGTAAGGGCGCGCATCGATGACACTCTCAGCCCTCGACGGCCCAATGTGCGGCAGCTCATCCAGACGGCTTACCGTCGCGTCGTTGATGTTGATGCACTCACTGCCGACGCTCTCTCTGCCGCTGCTAGCCCCTTCCATCGCGATGAATTCAGGCTCGGCATTCCCGACGGTAACGTAGATCGGAGCGTGGTCCGAAACGATGTCGCGTGCCTGTGCATGGGTCAGGCCCAGCAGCTCAGGGAATCGGACAATTCCGTCGCCGGTGACATTGAGCACGGCGGCGTCATGCCAGAGGTTGTCGTAGAGGTTCGAGTACTGCCCATCTGTCGTGCTCAAGGTCGTCGCCCCTGAGGTGATCGCCGGTACCGCGCCCTGGTCGCGCAGCATCTGCCAGGCCTCGTGATCAGGTGCCAGGTTGTAGTCGCCGGCAATCAGACGCGGTGTGTCCGGGTAGACCTCGCTCATCCAATCCCAGATCTCGGCCAGTTGCCGGATCTCGGGCGTGCGGTCCGCCCGGCTGTCGCCATAGACGATGTGTACCGCGGCCAGAGCCACTGCCTGCCCCGTCTCCTTGTCTGCAAACTCGGCTAGGTACGGCTCCCTCGCGAATTCGTCACCAGGGTCCATGTAGACCACTGCCCCTTTCGTGTACTCGACCGCGCTCTCACGCCAGAGATAGCTGTAGCTCTCCTGGTACGAGGAACGCCCCACCTCATGAGACGTCATCGAACTCCACTGCTCTCCCGTCAGGGACTCAAGCTCGCCCTCGAGCTGTACCACCGCCGCTTCGTCCATCACCTCAGTCAAGGCCCAGAGATCGGCGCCTTGGACAATGTGAGCAACAAGGTCAATTCTCTTGCCATTATCCCAACCCAGGTGCTTGAGGTTCCACGTGCCGATCGTCATGTCTGCCGCGGCTGTCGCCGGTATGCCCAGAGCGAAGGCTATCGCCGTAGCGATAATTCCCTTTGTCATTGCTTCCTCATCGGTGGTTGATGGCGCGGCCATATTATCGGGGAGTCAAGTAGGTATCGAGGGCCTAGTCTTGGTCTGCAGCGTTAGTGCCGCCGCCCCATGCACTCATCGAGTGTCACGTCATCAGGCGGGGCTAGTTGTACAGCGGGGGGGGCGAACGGAGGGACTATAGCCCGAGCGACTGGGCTGTTGAGGGCTCGCGCATCTGCATGCTCGAGCGCCAATAAAGGCAGCAAGCTCGTTTATCGATGTTCTACAGCAGCTTCAATTGCTCACTGAGCGGACCTTCTACTTTTCAAGCGTTCTTGACCGCAGTATCTGAGATACCCAGACGCTGGCGAATTGTCATTGGCAGCAGGCGACGAGTGGAAATGCGCTGGCGAGGCATCTCGGCTACGCGAGTCTCGTTGCCGTAGAGATCAAGGTACTCGGCATAGTTGTCGAACGACTGGCGCGTCAGATAGTCCACGTAGGTTTCGGCCTCGGCGCCATTAGCCAGGATCACTTCATGGTTTTCGGTCTCAATATGGTAGTAGACTCCATCCTTAGGTAGCTCATGGGGCGAGACATAAGTGATCGAGCCTTGGTTGACCAACACGCCGGCATTGACGACCAAGCCATCGATGATCATGCCATGATCGGCTGTCACCACCAGATCGCGGTTAGGCTTACCAGGTGCCAAAGCACCTTCTCTGATACGCACCGGCAGCTTGTTGAGCGCAGCGACACGCTTGCCCGCACGCTGCAAACCAATCCACTTGACCGGTATCATCTTTCCTCTGGCCGTCAGCACCAGGTCACCGATCTTCAGTGTCTCCACTGCTACCTCGCCTTCCGACGTGGCAATCATAGTACCCGCCGCGAAGCACTGTAATGTGTTGGTGAAGGTGAAGGTACCACCATTAAGAAAGGTACTGAGATCCCAATTCTCGTACTCCTCCTGGGTTATCCCCTTAGCCATCTTGATATGGGCAATAGTCACGGGCCTGGTCATGCCATAGGCATCGTCGCCATCACTCAGTGTCAGCACCCCGTTGGTGCTATCGTAGCTATACATCTGCCAGGCATCTCCATTGCCCAGGTGCAGCTGATCACCGGTCGACATGCCGTCCACATTGAAGATGTTCAGTGAATCCACATCCTCCTCAGCGATGGGTTCAATGTAGGTGAAGTCCCCTTGGCCGCTGCCATCAAAGTTAACGTTGAGAGTCGGCGCGGAGTAGTCTCTGAGCGTGGCAGCGGAAGCGTTGAAAGTTATGGCGCTTGAGTCCTCGATGTTGAAAGTTACGTTGTTGTTGTCGTACAGGAGTGGCGAACTGGCCGGCTCCAGGCCGATCGTCAGGTTGCCATCATTGGCCGCCGTGAAAGTGGGGGGTGTTCCCTCGAAGCTGCCAATCTCAGCGTCAACAGTAACCCCGTCAACAACTAAGTGGTGGTCGCCCAAGCTGGTGATACTGAGCGTATTCGTCTGATCCGCATTCTCTTGCGAAATAGTTGTTGTGCCGGGGGCACTAAGATCGAGTTCGAGATGAGCCATGATTCCATTCTCCTGTTGTGATGCTCGGATTCATAGAACAACCGTAGCATTGACGTCGTAATCATGTTCGGCGACACAACTCCGTCAAGTTTTCGCTCGGACATGGGGTGGTATCTCACTCATCACATGCCTGCACCCCAGGCAACGTTTTCAAGGATACTACGGGTCGATGACCACTCCCGGCCGCCTAGCATGGGCTCAAGCGTAGTTCACGGTAACAAAGCGGCCGGGCGTTCACTCCTCTTCCCGCGAGGCACTACCTCACTTCGCTATGCCTCCCCAGAAATTGTCGTCCTCCACTGCAGCTTGAACGGGCTCCAAGTATCCTGAACCATAGCCCACTCGCCATTGATCCGTTGCCAGACCCGGAGAAACGACCGTCACTCCCCAGCCGCCCTGATGCGAGGCTCGGTGTAAAACCACCATGCGAGTGGCGGCCGCTCTACCCCCAACCGTTCCGGTGCGTGTACGTGATCGTACCACCCAGCCAGCGGCAGGCTCAGGCAACCCGAGGCGGCGGGAGATCTCCGGTGGCTGTAAGTAGATAGCGAATCGTCCGCACATGTCCGTAGAATAGGCCGAACAGCAAATGAGCGACAGCGAGGGGACATGCAAGAATATATAAAGCAAATCACCGAAAAGGTTGGCAACCTCAACATAATCGCCATAACCGTTCTGGCACTATTCATCATTTCATTTTGCGTAATCACAGGGATTTCATTAGCGGGCATCTCTACATTCGGGCTACTACTTGTAGCGATTAGTGCCTTGCATTACACCAAACATCAGGCACAGGAGTGGAGAAGAAGGGAAGCTTACCACTTGGCCACCTCTTTAGATGAAGAATTAAAAGAATCACTAAAAAAATAATCCAAACCATCCGCTTTGCTCATCGAATAGACATCCACCCTCAAAGGGTTCTAAACGAATCAGATGAAGAATTCCAAAATCTTGCTCTATCAGATCTTCAAAAAATACAAGCAATGCTATCTAAAATAAGAACGATAAATGATTTTCTAAAATCTATCAACGAAGACAACTTAGATGATCTAGAAAACGTTATTGAAAGGTCATAAAATTTTTTAGCCTATCACTACTCACATAGAGCGGAACCGCATGAATTGAGAAAAATTATAGATAATATCAACGAAAATCACTTAAGAGAATTAAAAATTAAATGCAAATTATACTGCAATGACATTAGCGAAATTCAAATAAAGCTTGTGCGCGATCTCTTCGAGTTAAAGAGAAGACCCATAAGAAAGACTGTATATTAAGTGTGACGCGTCGCCCTCCCTGGGCGCCGCATGCTGTTGGCGTCACACCCAGAGCATAACCCGCTCAACACGGTCTGCCGTAAGATATAGTGGTAAAACTGTGTAAGTGATCGGACATTCAGGCAAGTTCTGACCGCACGTCATGCAGCCACCATAACGGCACCATCTTAAAATCACCACACATTGCAAGCTAAAGGAGACATTGATGCGCATGAAGGTCGGGCCCACATACGACAATATAAGAAAGGACTTATTAATATGCCATCAAAACAGGGCATGGGAGGTTATAAAGCACTCAATCACCATTGAAACTGCAATCCTTGCAGGGTGGTACTACCTGCTTTTCGAGAAAGACCAGACACTCCTTTCAATATTGATAAATGTATTCGCCATAGCAACAAGCTTATTTCTACTAAGAGCCTTAAAAAGGTATAACGAATTAATGAACATGGCCGACAACGCCATTAAAGACGGAGAACTCACAATATACAAACCAGAAGACAGCGGAAACAAAGATAAGGATGAAGGAAGAACAGAAAAAAAGCTTAAAAGCTTGATAGGGAAAAATGGCACGGAGATAACAGAGCGACTAATGATATTTTTAGTGATCGCAAATATAACCCTATTGCTGATAGGAATAACAGTTGGGGTGGGCAGGATAATCTGTTTATAGACTACTCTCCGGGACATAGCCCGCATAATGCGGACTATCTATCAAGGACTCCCATCACGCCCCCGCAATGATACCGAACCGATCCGGGGGCGTGTACATGATCGTGCTGCCCTCACCGTCGGGCATGTCGCGCGGGCTGCGGTCGTAGACACTGTCATACGTGGCCAGCAGATCGGGATCATTGAAGACTAGATCATAGACCGCGTCGGCCGTACCTTTGCCCTCGAACGGGGCCTCGGCCAACACCACGACGCCGGGCGTACTGCGCCACTGATCGGCTTCGGCATCGCGCAGGCGGGCATAGGCCATCACGGCATCACCGTTCATGACCGCCGGGGTCCGGGCAAAGCCCGTCACCCTGGGCGGCTGCGTCAGGCTGCCGTCATCGTCTCGCTCGAGCAGCTCTGGGTGATTGGTGTCGAGATACGCCACCAGCGCCGGGAAATCGGCGACGTGCAAAATGGCATCTATCATGCAGTCATCTCCTCCGCCTGGCTCTGGGTGAGCACGATCGGATACATCGTGACATCGCCGACCGTGCCATTGATGTTGTTGTTATTGCCCGACACGCCCCCGACCCGCAGCGTATCGATCACGGGAAACTCGTTAACGCTCCGCGACACCGTGACGCCATTGAGGGTGAGCCGGACCGTATTGTTCGGGGGATCCACCGACAGCAACAGCCGGGCGCTATCCCCGGGGGTGAAGTCGGGGAAATCGCTCAACGGGATGACGGCCTGCAGCGAGCTGCCTGTGCTGACAAACAGCACATTGTCACTGTTCGAGGGCAGCCCCACGCGGATCGAGTTATCCAGACCACTGGAGTACAGATAGATCACCGTGCCGGTAGCTGACGTCTGCCGGCCTTCGGCATAGACGCTGAACCCGTTCGGGTTGTACTCATTCCCCAAGGTCCGCGTGATGGTGTCGGCCGCACGAGTGACGGTGGTGTCCTGAGTGATGATGGGCGAGGATGGCGAATCCCCGTCCTCGATGTTGGCATGCCAGACATAGAATTTCGCATTGCCACCCACGTGAATCCGAAACCCCGATTCAACCGTCGAGGTGATGCTACCCACATCGAGATATTGCCAATCGTCTGTCAGCTCGAATTGTTCGAATTCATCGATGCCATCCCCTAGTGCCCGGAACCGGGTGTCGATGACACTCGGTCCGTCGGGGTGTTTCTTGAGGTAGATTGCCCCGGAGACATCACCGGCCGGCACGCTCTGTCCCACGATGTAGAACGTGTCCGCAGACGTCGAGATGCTGACAGACGTTGAGCCCTCAACCAGGCACCCCGTCAGCGATCCATCCGGCGCCGTGGTGGCATTAGGGGTCTTGGTCACATTGTTCTGAGTAACCGAGAAATTGTTTACGTAGTCAGTGCTGTCGAGAAAGTAGTTCGTTCGGCTGGGTTCAACCAAGGCCCCCTTCGACACCCCGTGTTTCCACTGCCGGGCGAGGGTATCCGCCAGCCGCTCATGAATCGTCCGGTTCGGCCGCTCCACCCATTTGGTGCCGGAGCGACTGATGGTCATGAGGTCGGACGGCACCGTGGTGTCGGTGCGCTCGCCCCCTTCATCCAGTTGGTACCGTCCACGGGCGAACGAAAATTTCAGGGTCGCGAGCTGATCGTAATGGGCGTGGATGTTGCTCTTCAGCGCGCCAGCATAGGCCTCGACATAGCCCCGGGCCTCCTCGGCACGCTCAGCATCCTCGGCCGCGCCGTCGATCTTGGCGGCGTACTGGTAGACATATTCCGCCATGGCAACCGTGCCCTTGAGAGCGGGTAGAAAACGCTCACGGTGGCCGCCATTGGCCAATCCGGTTTCAGGAGACGCATCATCAGTAATCGTGATGCCGGAGCCACCGAGGCGTGTCGGGAATGTCACTGATGCCATTAGAGGATCTCCTTGAGGCTGATACTGTTCGAGTAGTTGGCGAAGTAGGGATGCTCGAGCGGATCGACGGAGACCTGGCGCCCGATGAACGTGGTAGCAAATGAGGACTGGTCCGGCTCCGTGCTCTCGGCATAGAGCACCTCGCCATGCAGCCCCTGCTTGCGCTGCAATGCGAGCGACCGACGGAACCCCTCCTCTTGAGAGAGATGCTTGAGCGTGAAGGTGACGGTACGTTTCGGTGTCTTGGGATCGGCATATTCGGTCATGCCGGGGTCGCCGGCTGTCTCGAACTCGGTGCCGATGTCGTAGCCGTAGGCGATGCCATAGGCGGCGTTGTACTCCGGCTGCCAGGTATCGGAGATCAGGCAGCGACCGAGGGACACATAGCCATCAGGGTTGCTCGGATCATTGATCTCGACGTGAATGCGTCGGGCGATCTGCGTGTCGCCCAGGAACCACGTGGCCAAAGCCGTGAAATCGCTGCGTTCGTCATCGTCAATGATGCCGGTCCAGAAATTGTCGAACTCCCACTCCAGCTCGGCAGTGGCATACACCGCCGGCCACACCTGCCCCCAGCCGCTATCCCAGGCCAGGTCCGTGCCAGCCGCATCGAAATACACGCGCACCCGCCACTCGGCGGTGGCGCTGATGTTGTGCTTGGCCAGTGCCACCACGCCAATGGCACGGGACTGGGGCAGTGTGACGACGAACTGCGTGCTGGCGGGGTCGGTGTCGACGGTGCGGGCCTGGTCGGCCATCACCGGATTGAGTAACTGGTCCAGGGGCAGCTCGGTTTCCCAGCTCCCGCCGCTCAATGTGGCCGCGTCAATGTGGTTCGGCCAACACAGCGTGACCCAGCGATTCTTCATCGTTACCCCCATAGGTCGAGCGTCAGGCGGTTTTTCTCGGCATTGATCGTCCGGTTCACCACCAACAGGTCACGCCCGGTGGCATAGCCCAGGCGTGGTGTGACGACACGTACGGTGTCGCCGATGGCAACGGATACCGTGTCCAACACACGGGCCTCAACGCTCAGTGAGTCACGGCGGGGAGAGAGCAGCGTGAGCACATCCGTGGCGGCCTGTTGCCCGGCGCTGCGCGAGGCGAGCCGGCTCTCGACGGTGATCTCGGCGGCGAGCGGATGCCGAGTGCGCACCGCACTGTCCGACGCCTCGGCCGAGCGATGCTGAGTGGCCAGCCGGGCGCGCCGGGCGTCGGATACCGAGCCAGAGAGATCTGTCTGTGTCGTCTCGATGCGGTCGCAATGCCACGTCACGCGGTGGACCGGCAGGCCATTGCTACCCGCGCCGGTTGCGGAGCGACTGATCGAGAGGATCTGGTGGTCGCGGAGCGAGAGCACCGGCGTACCGGGCTCGGCGAGCAGGCCGGCCTGCACCGTGTTGCTGCTGTCGATGCGCCACCAGCCCCCCACCGAGGTCACGATCTGGTCGAGCAGTGCGGCGGTCGTCGTCTCGCTTGTCACCCACAGCCGGATGGCGCCACGGGCATTGAGGGCGGACACATCCCCTACCGACACCCCGGCCTCGGTGGCGATCTGGTCGAGCACGTCGCCGGCATCGGTCAGCGGTGCCTCGGCATCGCAGGTGATCTGCCCCTCCGGGCTCGAGCCCAGGCGCATGTAGCCCTGGTACGCTCGGAACTCGCCGGCGGCCGGCTCTGTGCTCTCCAGGTCCGACAATGAGGCATAAGCACCGCCATCGGTGAGGGAGTGGCCTTTGTCGTACACCGCCGAGACCGTGCAGTCCTGGTCGCTGACCTGGTAGATCAGCTTGGCGCTGTTGACGAGCGTCGGCGACGCGTTGCGCACCTGGCCGTAGACGCGCGGCTTGAGCGTACCGGCGATGTCATCGCCCGTGCCCTCGAGGCCATCCGGCAGGACGTTATCGCCGGCATAGCGATTGCCGGGATGGGTCTGCTGCAGCAACTCGACGGGATCACGCAGGCGCACCGAGACGCGCCGTCCGTCGAACGCCACACGTGCCACCGTACCAACCAGCACCTCAGTGACGTTGCCGGCATCGGCATATAGCAGCCGCGCCTCCCGACCATCGGTCGCGTAGTCGGCCAGCCAGTTGAGCCCGCCATCAGCATTGATCAGTTCGGTTTTCCCGTAGCCCGACCGGCTGGCGTCGATGAGGTCCCCCACAAAAAGCCCGGCTTTGTACAGGCCGGGCTGTTGGATGCGGGGAATCCATCGATGCGCCCCGGGGTCGTGATACTCGCCTGTGGCGAACCGTAACGTGACGGGCTGATCGGACGGATCAAGCGCCTCGATGCTGAGCAACCACACACTCATCGGGAGGCCTCCACCAGTTGCGACTCGGACGATATGCGCTCGAGGGCCTCGTTGCCGCGTTGCTGCTCTTCGATCTGGCGTTTCGCCGCCGCACCGCGCTGGCGGTTGGCCGCCCCCAGGTGCTCATTGCTTTCACCGAGGAGACGCTTGTTCTCGGCGCGCAGTGCGGCCACCTCGCGATAGAGGTCCTGCAGCGTCTCGACGATGTCGTTCTGCCCAAGCAACGGTAGCGCCGGGATCGGCGGCAGCTCGGCGCGGATACCCAGGCCACCATCGGGGCCACGATGCAGCGGCATAATGGCTTCGGGGTTCGCCTCGCCCATCACGCCCATGTTGAACAGGGTCGGCTCATCCACGACGGAGTTGGTGAAAACGCCGCCCTTGGCGAACGCGCTCAGCTCGAGAGAATCCGGGGAGAACTCGTGGCCGGCGACGATGTTTTCCCACGCGGTGAGCCGCCGATTGCGCAGCCGGTACGCCGCCATGTTGAGCACGAACTGTTTCGCATCCCGACTCATGTTGTCGTTGTTCTGGATGTTCTCGCGGATGCGCTCCCAGTCCTCCTGATCCATCCATGCCGTCGCCCCCTGCGCCTGGTTGCTATCCACGAAACCGGTCAGGTGCTCGATTTGGTTCTGGTTCAAGCTGTTACGAGCGTCGGCGATTTTCTCCTGATTCACCCCCATCTGCTCGATGAGCTTCTCGCCGGCGGCCTGGCGCGTGCTGTAGTACGCCATCTGCGCCATTTTCTGCTCGTGCTGACGCTCTTCCTGGGCGCGCTGTGCCTGTACCGCGTTCATCTGCTCGATAACGCCCGCGAGGTCGGAGACGCTGCTGTCCAGGGACACCAACTGGTTGGTGCTCGCGGTCATGTCGGTGACGAGATCGCCGAGTTTGCTGACCTGGTCGAGGGCTCTTTCCTCGATCGATTTTGTGTTGTCGCCGACTTCATCCGAGGAGTGCTTGAGCGCCTCCAACCGCGAGATCGTGCCGTCGCCGTTGACGTCCAACTTGTCGAAAATGCGCTTCAGCTGAGCATCAGATGCCATCCCGCTGAACTGCTTGCCGAACTCGTCGTAGTTGATGAGCCCGTCGAGCGACGTGTCGATCGAGTCGAACATCGGGGACAGTGCGCCGCCGATGCCGGACGCCAGGCCATCGAGCCGCGCGTTGGCGAGCTCCTGCGCCGTGATGATGCCGTCGGCATTGACGTCGGCCCGGTTGATCAACCGGTCGATCTGCGGTTTGCGTGCAATGCCGGACAGTGCCTCACGGATCTGCGCATGCGTGAGCTGCCGCGTGCGCGTCGCGTGCATCTGATTGCGCAGCACGGTTGCCAGCCGGGTGTCGCTCGGCATCTCCTGCACGACCACTGACTCGAACCCGCTGATGATGCCATCGGCGTTGAGGTCCATCCGGGCCATCATCGCCTTGAGCTGGGCATCGGTGGCCATGCCATCCAGGCCGGCCTGCAGCTCCTTGAACGTGAGTTTGCCGTCCAGGTTGGCATCGAGCTGATCGAACGAGGTATCGAGCGTGCTGATGACGCTGTCGGTCAGCTCGCTGATGCGCAGGCTGTTGAGCTCCTGGGCTGTGATGACTCCGTCAGCGTTCCGGTCGGCCTTGTTGATGAGCCGGTTGATGACCGCCTTGGACGCCACCGGGCTCAGGGCTTCGCGGACCTCGGCATACGACAGACTCTGGTTGCGACTGCGCTCCATCTGGTTACGCAGGACATTGGTCAGCCGAGCATCGGTGGGCATCTCGCTGATGATCACCGACTCGAGACCAGAGATGACACCGTCCATGTCGATGTCCATGGACTGCATCATGGCCCGCAGCTGCGCGTCGGTGGCGAGGCCATCGAGCCCCTTGCTGAGCTCATCGAATGTCAGCTTGCCGTCGAGGTTGGCGTCTAGCTCGTCGAAATACCCAGACAGCGATTGCGCGATGCCACCGGAGAGACCGCCGATGCGGGCACTGGTAATCTCTTGCGCGGACAGCAGGCCGTCGCCGTTCACGTCGATGCGATCGATCAGCTGATTGATGCGCTCATTCGACGCGATGGGCGACAGCGCCTGGCGCACCTGGTCAGCCGTCAACGCCTTGTTGCCGTTCGCCTCGAGCTGATTCTGCAACGCATTGGCCAACGTGGCATCGGTCGGCATGCTCTTGATGATCACCGATTCCAGCCCCGACATGACGCCGTCGCCGTTGAGATCCACGGCACGCATCACGGCATCGAGCTGGGCATCGGTGGCCTTGCCGTCCATGACGACCGCGAGCTGCTCGCGCGTGAGCACATCGCCGATGCCGCGGGTCAGGTCATCAAACGACCCGGCTAGTTGCTGGGCGATGTTGCTCGGCGTGTCGCTGCGCAGCACATCCGCGAGTTGCGATGTGATGCCGGCGGTCTGCTCGATCAACGCCTGCTTGATCTCGTCGGCGATGAACTGCTCGGCGGAGACCTGGTCGGGCAGGTTGCCGAGCTGGTTCTCGACACGCTCAATGATGCTCGCAGTCGCGCCGCCGCTGGCCGACCAGTTGCGCTGGGCGTCGATCAGCCTATCGGCGTACTGGGTGATGTTCTGCAGCGCCGTCCGGTCACCGCTCCGAGCCAACTGGAGCTGCTCGTTGAACGCACTGCGAGCCGCAGTGAGCTGTTCGCGAGGCGTGCCACCGCCCTGGTCGGTAGAGCGGAGCTGATCCAGCCAGCCGGAAATGTTGTCGAACGTGGAGCCGAGCGAATCCCGCGCGCTGGCCAATGCCTCAGCATAATCCCGACCAGCCTGCGCGGCTTCCTCCTGCGCCTTGGCCTCATCCTGCAGCGCCCAGAATCGCTCCTGGAACGGGCGCAGCGACTTATCGATGGTCTCGAGCTCACGCTCGCGCTGCAGCGCCAGAGCCTGCTCACTCTCGCCGGCTAGCTGGAGCAGGGAGATGCGCTGGTCGAATGACTGCTGGTCGAACGTCTCCCATGCTGATTTCACATCGCCTTTTAGCGAGGCGATCTGGTCGTCGAGCTTGGCCACCTCAGCGTTGACCAGTGCGCCCGAATCGGCGAGCCGATCGAAACTGTCGACGAGCTGCAGCAGCTGGGTGTAGTTGCGCTGACCGGCCTCGGTGTTGAGATCCTGGGCCTCGACGAGCTCGCGGAACCCATCGCGGGAGCGGGGCAGCGACATGCCCATCGCATTGAGCTGCTGGGTCACGTCAGAGCGCAGCTGGTTCAGCCGCTCTTCTTCGCTGTACAGCGTCTGATAGTAGTTCTGCTGAAGGCTCGACAGGTTCTGAACGCCACCCGCCATTTCGGCCAGCGAAGATGCCGCCTCATAGGCCGATGCCGTCGTGTCGTCGAAGCGCAGATCGAGGCGCTCGGCGGCGTCGCTGAGAAAGCTGAACGCCTGCCGGGCGGCGAGGCCCTTCTCGACAACCTGGTCGATGCTGCCATCGAGCCCCTGCAGGAACTCGGCGAATTCCGCGTCAAGCGCGCCGAATGCGTCTTCATAGCGCGAGGTCAGGCGATCGACGACCTCATCGGGGTGGCTGGTCTCACCGTAGTGCCCCTGGATGCCGTGACGGTTACTGGCGAGGACCGCGTCGCGCATGGCCGCCAGCTGCTCGGGCGTCTCCGCGAGAGACGCAACAGCGGTATCCAGTTTGGCGATGCTATCAACGAGCTGCTGAGCCTCGTCGATGTCCCAGAGATCCGCTACCTCGTGCGAGCCGTCGTCATTGAACCCGACAGCACCCAGGCCGCCCTGGGCGACAATGCCGTGATCCCATGCGTGCCCCTGGCTTGAGGCCCGGCGCTGCATCGAGATGTCGAGGTCGCTGCCGCCGGAACCGAACAGGGTATCTGCTATGGTGCCCAGCGCTGAGCCGACAGCAGTGCCGATACCCGGCAAAACGGCCGTGCCGATCGCCGTGCCGGCCATCTGGCCGTAATTCGAGTTGGCATGCTTATCGGAGATGGCACCGGCCACTTCTCCGCCGAGGTAGCTACCCGCGATGGCACCGCCTGCTGTATAGATCCCGGACAGCGCGTTCGAGGCAGCACCACTGTTGGCGAACGAGTTGAATCCAGCCTCCAGTCCGCCCTGGGTCTGTACCGCCAACTCAGCGCCAAACTGCCCAGCGTAGGTCGAACCAGCGCCCTGGAAGGCGTTCCAGGCATTGGTGAATACCTGGCCTCCTGTGTTGAGCATGTTGGAACCCACGGAGGCAAGCTGATCGAAACCTCCGCCCCCCGACTGACCACCGATAGCCGCCCCCTGACCACCAATGCCGATCTGGGCACCGATGGAGGTGGTGATCTGCCGCGTGGTGTAGGCGTGGATGACCTCGGCCAGCGTGTCCAGGGCCAGGTTCTTGAAGCTGTCGAACGCGCCTTCAGAGCCATCGAGGAACGACCGCCACATATCCACGGCGGCATCGTCCATGCGCTCGATGCCACGCTCGAACGCCGTGGCCATGGGATCGACAGAGTCCTCGACCTTCTCCATGGCCTTGCTACCATCGAGGCCATACGCCTCGGCCGCAGTGCCGGCATTGCGGTACTGGTTCTGCAACCGACGCAGCGACTCTTCGAGCCACTGGTTACTCTTACCCTCGCGCTCGGCGTACTGAGTCAGCAGCTGCTTCTGCTCGGCATACTCACGCTGGCTGGCCTGGACAGGGTAGAGCTCGTCCAGGAGAGAGCGGGCCGCTTTTGCCTGGCGCTCCAACTCTTTCGCGAGCTCGGACGAAGATTCGGCAGCGTCGTCGGATGCAATAGTGCTATGGGCAGCTTGTTCGATCACCTCCTGCAACGACTGACTGGCCTCGTCGCCACTTTTACTGACATCCTGAAAGCCCTCGGCAACCAGGCCAGAATCGTTATTCAGGTATCGGAGGCGGAAGGCTGTGTCGGAGATGTCGGTGCCAAGCTCGCCCAACTTTTCGCCCGCATAGTCAGCCAGCTCGCCGAGGTAATCCCGGGAGAAGTTCTCCTCGAATGCGGCCCGCACCTCGCTAGCAGCCCCTTTAAGTGGATCCGTAATTGCACTATTTACTGCTGCCTGAAAATTCGAGAAGGAGAAATCACCGGAAAAAATGGCCTGAATGTCTTGCCAGAGCCCCTTGGCCATGTTCAGCACATTATCAAATGCATTCTCGAAAGACGTGCGCACTGTCCGTGCAACAATGCCGAACGTGTCGCGGACCGTCAGGAAGTAGGCAATGACGCCATTCACTGTGTGCTGGGCTGCGCCGGCGATATTACCCATCAGCGCCTGGAAAGTGCTCCAGACATAGCTTGTGACCTGATCGACGGCCTGGCCGAACTCACCTGTTGCCTCGGATGCCGCGGCATACCCGTGTCCCACGAGGTTGCCGACCCGCTCGCTCGTTTCCTGCCATGATGCGCGCAACCAGTCCTGCACGCGGGCATCGGTATCGCCGAGCTCCACTGTCGCGTTGCGAGCCCCGTAGAGCGCGCCTGTCAGTGCGACAAGAGAGGTCGCAGCTACTACATAGGGATTAGCGCGGACTACCTTGTTCAGCGCCTTCTGCGCCGCATGGAACCCCCATGTGGCCGCTGTCGTGGTGACGTAGGCGCCGCCGAGCGCGCCGGTAGCCCCGGCTGCTGCTGAAAGGGCGCCGGCCATGGTCTGTAGATTGTTTGCCTGTTCATGCGTGAGGTTGTTGGCCTCAGCAAATTCCGGCAGCATCCCGTTGTAAACAGACAGCAAGCCGGATGCGGTGTCCGTCACCGACTGGAAGCCGCCGGAAAGGCCTGAATCACCAAGCTGAAGGACGGATTCACTCAGGGCGCTGTTGAAGGCGCGCATGGAACCGGAGAGGCCTGATCCTATGGTGAGCGCCATCTCACGTGCTGCGCCCTCAGAATTGTTCAGCTCTTCTGAGAAGCTCTGTACCCGCCCGGCACCATTCAGAAGAATCTGCGCAGCAGCGCCTGCTTCGGATCCAAAGATCTTGAAGGCGTCTGCTGTCGAGATATTGGCGTCACGTAGTGACTCAAGAACCGGGCCAAGGCCGTTGGCCTCAATATTCACGTCTTGCAACGAGACGCCATAACTGGCGAGTGCATCCCGGGCCTGCGGGGTGACGTTGGAGAGCTGCCGGAAGATACCTTGCAAGCCTGTGCCGGCCCGCTCTGCCTGAATGCCGGCATCGGAGAGCGTGCCGATCGCGGCAGCCGTCTCTTCGATGCTGACGCCGGCTGATGCTGCGAGCGGAGCAGCGGTGGAGAGCGCCTGGCCGAGCTGCGAGATACTGGTATTGGAGCCACCCGCTGTTGCGGCCAGCACGTCGTTCACACGGTTGAGCTGATCTACCTCAAGACGCATGCCGCCCAGGACGTTGGACGCAATATCGGCCGCCTGGGCCAAATTCATCTGGCCAGCGGTTGCAAGGTCCAAAATGCCCGGTGTGGCCGACAGAACCTCATTGACCTCAAAGCCTGCCTGGGCAAGAAAGCGTTGTGCCTGACCTGCTTGCTGGGCGCTGAATGCGCTGGTTGCGCCCAGAGTACGAGCCTGCTTTTCCAGGCTCTTCATCTGCTTCTCAGTGGCACTCGAGACAGCCTGGAGGCCTAGCATCGAATCTTCGAAGCGAGCTGATTCCGAGACAATGCGGGACACGCTGAACCCGCCTGCAGCTGCCACAGCGCCGCCAATGGCGGTTTTCAGCACCCCCATGCCTTGAGATACGCGCTCGCCAGCCTTCTCGGTACGCTCCAGGCTCTGCTCGAAGTCCTTCAGGCGCTTCTCGCCTGAGCGAGAATCAACAGTCAGCTCAAGGCGGGATTCAAAGGCCATGATTCCTCCGGGCACAAAAAAGGCCCGCCATTGGCGAGCCCATCAAAAAAAGCCCCGCTCAGTGGCGGGGCAGGGTGATTCTGTCAGGCCATTGGCCTTGGTTTATCTCAGCACTGACTCAGCGCGACATCGATCATCTTGCCGAGGCTGACCTTGGTGCCTGGTATGTCTGGGTTTTCGCGCCAGAGAGGATCAATCGCTGGATAGCCCCTTTGACTGGCCGCACCATTCAGCTGATAAGCAGTGCCGTCATGCGTGAACACAGCGGCATCCACTGGCTTGCAGTCCACCCGGCCACTATCCACCGTGAACGGCCAGTCGTTACCGTATTCCGACGCCGTCACCATGACCCCTGGCATTGACCCAGATTGGCTGTCTTGGCTTTGAGGCTCGCTTTGCTCGGTTGCCACATCGTTTTGAGCATCAGTATCGATCGCTCCGGTGAAGTATCCGAAAAGACCGATACCAACAAACAGTGCAACTAGAGCCAGAACCACTTGGGCCAGCTTGGGCATGAGACCCCCTCGCGAACATGACTTCCCTGGTAGCATAACCTTCGGCTGCGTGGCTGGCAAAGCGCGCTCATCAGCGGGATTGATAGATCTGATATTAATAGATGTTATTGTTCAATAATGTCGCCGCTGGCGTCATAGGAAGCCTCAACATCCACATTGATAACAACTTCTTGACCTTCAGCATGCACGAGATCAGGAGGGGTAACGGCCCTAAGTTGGCGTGCCTCGCCTGGCTCAAGCCCTCCCGGAATCTCATAGCTATAGCGGCTGTCCGCCCACGGGACTTCTCTCCCCGGCGTGGTTGCAACCATATACAGATCTACCTTTGAAACAGCTACATCATAGTTGTTGTGCAACTCAAAAGAGTAGATCCCAATGACCCCGCTGCCTGGGTCATATGTTACGTCGCCTACATCCACATCTGCAGAAGCAAGTCCTGTCATCACCAACATAGCTGGTAGCGCCGCCCACTTCTTCATTTAAAACCTCCGTCCCGGTTTTTCTGTTTATCTCTCAACCCGCCGCCTTATAGGGTCTAGAGGTACAGGGTGTTGCCCAACACCTCTAGCAAACCGTCTTCTGGATCTGGGGAGCCAGGCTTGCCGACTACCTGCACAACATGCATTCGGCTCAACAGAAAGCGAGGAAGCCTTAGCAAATTATATATCTGAGAGTGAATAAGCTTATCGCTCGACTTCACTTCCACCCAAGCTAGGCGGGAGTTATGGATAACCGCAATGTCAGGCCACCCCGATCTAGCGTTGTAAGGCGATGCAAGAAAAGACCGTAGCTCGCCTGCGTTATTTTCGACTTCATCAACAAGATGCCTGGCAATAGGAACCGAGGCTTTCTTCTTGCTTTCGACTGGCGGATACAGGCGGTTCATGGAGGCTGCGATTTCGTAAAACTTCGGCTTGTACATGCTCCGCAGGCATGCATATAGCCAATCCATATATTCAGGATCCCCGGCTTCCCTTCGAATCACTTCTAGCTGCGCAAATACATATAGCCCATGTCGCGGCCCATGGCGATGCTCGGAAACACGGGGCCAAAAAGAGGCATGTAGGCCGGAAAGGAGAGACGCTCCCTCATCAAACGCTGCTTGCGACACCCCTAAGTCATCAAGAGCCATGAGCACGGCTAGCTCTGGCCCCATCGGCTTGGGTGATGAGATCCGCATAAAAGGGATGCCCATTTGCTCGCACTGTGATTTCAGCGGCAGTAGGGCAAGAGCATCCTCGTACCCCGAATCCGTGATCTCGCCATCGCACGTTGCGCACCCTCGTCGGACAAGCCCATTTAAAGTGGTCTTTGTGCACCCACCAGTATGGCCATAGAGGCATAGCGACTTCAGTGCAGCCCTCATGTTCTTAGTTAAGCTGTCCGGCATACGCTTAGCCGCATATGCAGCCTCCCCACGCTATCGGTTTCCGCCAGCATAGCGAGGCGGCCAGGGGAGGGCAAAGGCCCTGGCCGCCCATGGGTCATCATCTAA
>NZ_BDEP01000012.1 GCF_001662305.1 Halomonas caseinilytica | reverse complement strand
AGCGCCATCACGACGATGGCAGCGGCCAGGGCGGCGTCCATGAAGAACGATGGCAGCAGCATGATGGCCACGGCGCAGCCGATAGTGGCGCCTCGCTTAATCTTGCTGCCGCGCTGCTTGATGGCGTCGATCATGCCGGCAGCCCGTAGTCCGTCGGGTTGAGACCCAGCTTGCCGGCGACCTCCTTGATGACCACCACTTCCTCGTCCTCGAACTCGCCGTCGCTGCCAGCGATGGTGATCATGTTCACCAGCACTTCCTCGGCATGCTCGCGGTCGCTGGCGATGTCGCCGATCTCGCGGAGGATCTGGAGGCGGCCAACCTGGAAGCCTGCTTCCAACTGGTCACGGAATCGCTGGATGGTCTGGGTGATCTCGCCACCGAAGCCCTGGAGGCGTTGGTTGGAGCGCAGCAACTGATCGAGCTTGTCGGTTTCTTCCTGCTCGATCTCGCCATCTGCGGCAGCGATCAGCAGGCAGCCACCTACGATGGCCTCCATGAGGTCGCGGTTCTCGACGTTCTTGAGGTTCTGCTGGGCTTGCTTCATGCGCTTATTGAACAGCTTGCCGAACATGGTTCGTTTCCTTCTTGGCTGAGGGTGGTGATGCGGATGCATCGGGATGAGGCCGTTTCACGCTACTCCGGCCGCCCACATGGTTGGCTTCACGCCAGCCTCATCCCGATGGCCCCGATACGCTCAGGGCCAGCGTCTCCCGGTACTTCGACAGCCCCGGGTGGCGTACTCCCAGCGACCTCTCGGAGATGCAATCCCCTACGGGCGGCTGGGCATACCTGGTTGTTAAAGAGCGCCGGCAGGGCCGGGTCGGTGGGGCGCTTCCCCTGTCGACGCTTTATAATCTACAAGTAAATCTTGTTTTTGACAAGAAGGAAAACAATCAAGCACAAGAAAAAATTGTAGTGATCTGATTTTGGACAAGAAAAAACCCGCCTCAATGGGCGGGTCTATGGGCTGGGAGAGGGGGGAGGAGGGTTATTGCGCTGATTCTGGCTTTAGGTCGTCGATGTTCATGGCAACACAGAGAGGGTCGAGCGTGCCGTAGGATTCTCCACGGTCCACCTTTGCTTCCCAGTCCTCACAAGTCGGCCAGACTTGGCTTTTGTCGAGTAGGTAATCCATGCGAGCCCAAAACAGCTCATAGATCGCAGGAGTGTTGACCATGTTCTGCATAGAGGGTGATGTCATCACCGAAGCGCCACCGCCTCCAGTCGGCATCCCTGTCATGTTGGCTGCCTGCAGGGAGACGTAGGCGTTGGCTGTTAGGTCTGTGTCGGTCGGCTCGGTCTTGATCTGCCATGTGTGTGTGCCCCTGGCAGCGGCCAGAACCATGTAGAGCGACCAGTCATGTTCGACGATCATGGCGTGCTCGCCCGGGTAGGCAAACTCCGTGTCGTCCTCGTCGGAGAGCTTGAAAAGCGTCTCTGCGGCTTTGTAGAACTCGCGCTCGCTGACGCCGTCGTACGTGCGTTGAGTGGTCGTGATGAAGTCGTCCCGGCTCATTGTCTGCTGATTGGCACAGCCAGCCAGCATGAAGAGCGACAGGCTCGCCACAGCGGTCTTCCACATTGTTTGTCCTTCGGTTCCCTTGCCACTTTGTGGGTCTACGCGAATGTCTCCCACCAGAAAACGCGTCCGATAATCCTCGGCGCGTCGGGATCGTTAAGGCTGTAGACCTCTTCTGGATATTCTTCGCTGTTTTCGCTGACGATGCGCACCCGGTTCAAGGGCAGGCGATACAGGTACTTCACTCGCAGCATCCCGTCATGGTCCAAGGCGTAGATGTCGCCGTCATTGATGTGGCGACATCCCTTGTCGATGGCGATTGGTGACCCGTCCATTATGCGGGTCTCCATGGATGTTCCCTTGATAGTCGCGCAAGCGGCGTTTTCCGGCTGCACGCCTGCCCTGGAAAGCCTGGCCAAGCTGAACCGCATGGCGTGCCCATGGTTTTCGATGACCTGCGTTCGCCCATCCCCGGCCGCCATCTCCACCTCTCTAAAGTATGGGATCTCGATTTCGTCAGGGGATAGCGGGCCGTCATCTTCAATGAGCTCGGTATCGTGCATTTCGATCTCATCATGCCCGCCTTCGATCATTGGGCCATGGCCGAAGATCAGCCACTGCGCACGCACCTGAAGGGTATTTGCCAGAGTGTCGATTCGCTTGTGGCGAGGCATGGTGCGGCCAGACTCCCACTGCTGGACAGTCTGGGCAGACACCCCGAGCAGGTCGCCTAACTCGGTCTGGTTCAAGCCTCGACGCTCGCGCGCTTTCTTGAGTCGATCAGAGAATTCCATCTGCCTGCCTATGTGGGCTTTCGCGGGGCCTGTGAGCCTTTGCGGAAGCCTACAAGCAATGCTTGTGCTTGGTAAAACAAGATCGGCTTGTAATGCAGGCATCATGGGATTATCCTTTCTACAAGTTTTTCTTGGAGGAAGGCCATGTGTCCTCGTAAAGCACTGGAGAAGGCTATCAAAAAGGCTGGTAGCCAAACCGCCTTGGCTCGGTCCTGCGGGGTTTCCCAACAAGCCGTCCAGCAGTGGGTAGCCACTGGAAAGGTTCCTGCCACCCGAGTCATGAGCGTCGTGTCTGCTTGCTCAGGCGCTGTCAGTGCTCTCGACCTTCGTCCCGATGTATTCGGCGAGCGTTCCGCCGCCTAACCACACCCACATCGTAATGGCTTCGCCCGCGGGGTGAGAGACAAGTAACGAACGGAGTTTAGACCGTGGATAGATATACAGAAGGGCTCAGGGAGGCGGCGTTCGAGTATGGCATCAAGCGCTTGGCGTTCGACCTCGATATGTCCGAATCCCGGCTCTACAAGAAGCTGGACCCGGACTCTGGCGTGAACCTGACGCTGGCGGATTTCTTCCGCATCAACCGGATTCTCGGTGATACGCGTTGCATCCAGGCCGCATTGGACGACCTTGGCATCGTGGCCACGCCACGGATCGATGCCGAGGACGAGATCGAGGCGGAGATTCAGGAGCTTCTGCTCGATCAGCATGAGCAGGCAACCCGATTCATGCGGGCGGTTCGAGAGGCGAGGGCGGATGGCCGCATCGACGCTGCTGAATTGGAGCTGATCCGCAACGAGCGCCGCGCCCTGGCCGAGAACGGCAACACGATCATGACGCGCATCGAGAAGATGCACGAGAAAGGACTTCGCTTGGCGAAGGCCTGAACGAGGTAGACCCGCATGAGTATTCGTCGCGCACCACGCCCCCAGAGCAATTTCTACATGCTCGACAAGCAGATCAGTGAGGACCGCCGCCTCACCTGGGCGGCGAGGGGGCTGCTGGTTTTCCTCCTGGGTAAGCCGGACCACTGGGAAATCAGCGTCAAGAACCTGATCAACGAAACAGCCGGCAGCGTCAAACAGAGCGGTCGGGATGCCGTATATGGCCTGCTGCGTGAACTCGAGAAAGCGGGGTACCTGCAGCGCAGCCAGGGCCGAGGGCAGGGAGGGTCGTTCGGCAGTGCCGATTACATCGTCCACGAAACGCCGCATACGGATTATCCGGAAACGGTCGAGCCGCAACCGGATTCACCGGATACGGAAAAGCCGTGTACGGGACAGCCGTATACGGCAAATCCGACACAAGTAAGTATTGAGGGGTTAGTAAGTAATGAGACCCCAGCAAGGACTGACCATGAGCAATCCGCGCCGGGGGATGAACCCACCGGCGACCTGGTCGAGAGTGATCCCCGTGCTTCGATCGATGCAGACAACGAGCCCAGGGTTGCCATCCCGCCTGACATGCCCGGGCCGAAAGACCCGAAAGCCAAGACCTTCAAGCCGTGGGCCAACTACGCCGTAGCCTACCGCCAGCGCTATGGGGTCTATCCAATCTGGAACGCCCGGACCGCTGGCCAGATGGGGCAGTTGGTAGATCGCGTTGGTGTTCACAACGCGCCGGGCGTCGCCGCGTACTACCTGCGCATGAATAACCAGTTCTACGTGGCCAAGGGCCACACCGTCGGCCTGATGCTGCAAGACTGCGAAACCATCGCGATGCAGATGCAGACCGGCCAACAAATGACTGCCACCCGTGCCCGGCAGATGGACGGCACGCAAGCCAACGCGAGCGCCGCTGATGAAGCGAAGCGGCTGCTCGGCGACGCCTGGGAGGGATAGCCATGCCGTTGACCAAGCAAGATGCCGAAGCGCTCCTCGAGCAGCTCTACGCCACCGCCGAGGTACTGGGCAATGAGATCAAGCCGGCCGCCGCATCGCTGATGATCCGCGACCTGCGTGATTACGACCGCTCCGAGGTAGAGCAGGCCCTGGCCCGTTGCCGATCCGAGATCAGCGGCCGGCTGACCCTGGCTGCGATCCTTGAGCGCATGCCATCCGCCAACGCCTTCCTGTCGCCGAACGAGGCGTGGGCCTTGGCACTGGCGTCAATGGATGAGGCCGAGACCGTGGTTTGGACCGAGGAAATCGCCCAGGCCTTGGGGGTGGCGTCGCCGATCCTGGTAGAGGGCGACAAGGTCGGTGCCCGAATGGCGTTTCTCTCGGCCTATGAGCGCGCCGTTGATCAGGCCAAGGCCGCCGGGCGCCGACCCGAGTGGAAGCCCTCGCTGGGCCATGATCCCCAACGCCGGGAAATGGTCCTGCAGGAAGCCGTCGAGGATGGGAAGTTGCCGGCGCCCCGGGCCGAGGCATTGCTGCCACCACCAGACAAGCCAACCACCGAGGCAGGCCGTGCCCAGGTTCGCCAGATCACTGACCACCTGCGGGACATTATCGCCGGACGTGACCAGGCTGCAGCGCATCGCCGGGAAGAGCGCCGGCAGCAGCAGGAGGAACGCCGCCAGGAATTGATTGCTCAGGCTGAGCAGCGGATGGCGGAGCGAGATAACGCAATCCAGGGGAGGGCATAACATGGGAACCGTGACAGCAATGGCACCACGCCAGGGCCGAGGCCGGCGCCTGGACAACCCGAACTCTCAGCTCGGCCGGACCTACCTGGTGCTCCGCGACGCCACGTACTGGATGCAGCTCCACGAGATCGGCGAGGCCATCCATCACCGGTTTGGCCAGCAGGACAGCCATGCCGCCATCTCGGCCCGAATCCGTGAGCTGCGCGGCTACGGCGTGACGATCGCCAGCCAGGAAAGCCCGGGGCCGGGCGGCACGCGGCCGCATGAGTACCGGATGCTGGGTGACTGGGATGGTGATGGCGGAGGTGCTGCATGAACCACCTCGCCGCCACCAAGTGCAACTACCGCTCCAGCATCACCGACGACATCGACCATGCCCTGCGCATGGCCGAGGACCGGGCCGAGATCAGCGGTCGGCGATACGGGGTGTTCTCGTGTGGCGCTGGCAAGGTGCGCGTTCGTCGCGTCACCGGGCGTCCACAGAGCGCGCTGGAGATCGTCACGCCGTCGTGGAGCTACGACGCCGAGTATCGGGCCCAGCGGGCCGGGGAGGCTGCATGAGCAAGGAGATCGCATACCTTATTGACGGCCTGGGCGACGTCCACACCAAGATGCGCACCGTCTGGGAGATGGTGAACAAGGCGCTCAGAGAGGGTGCTGTCGAGGTAGTGCTGCGGCGGCCGAGCAAGAACCGCATCCAGGAAGAGAAGTATCACGCCATGATCGGCGACATCCATCGCCAGTGCTTTCGGGCGTTCTCCGCTGAGGGCGTCAAAGCCGTGCTCGTGAACCAGTTTGCCCGCGAGATGGAAGACGCCGGCACACCGCTGGCCCATCCCGGCGAGAAGGTGTGGGACTGGCAGAGCCAGGAGCCGGTCTACGTCCGGCCCAGCACAAAGAAGTTCCGCAAGGCCGAGGCCAGCCAGTTCGTGGAGTTCCTGTATTCGGTGGGTGCCGAGTATGGCGTGAAGTGGAGCGAGAAGGCCTTGGAGGCCTACGAGGAATACCGGGAGGCAAAAGCCGCATGAAGCGCACAGCACTCGAACGCCGCACCCCGCTCCGCGCCAAGGCGCCGATGAACCGCAAGCGGGAGAAACGGCAGCCCGTGCAGAAAGCTCGCAGAAAGAATGCAGAAAGCCGGTTTCGAAGCGAGCGGTATCTGACGTTCGTGCGCTCGCTGTCCTGCTGCGTCTGCGGAGCCCCGGCCAACGCCGCCCACCATCTGATCGGCATGTATCAGGCCAGCGGGATGGGGCTCAAGGCGGACGATAGCCTGGCCATGCCGGTCTGCGATGGCCCTGGGGACACCTGTCACAGACGCATCCATAACGAGGCTCACCTGCGCTGGCAGCAGCCGATCTTTTTGATCGACACCATCAATGCCGGCCTCGACGCATTCCCCGAGGGGCCGATTCATGACGCGCTGATTGAGGCGAGGGACTTCGTGTTGAGCAAGGAGGGCAAGGACTGATGGCCAAGGCAAGCCGAGAGAAGGGCCGCAAGGCTGAAGGAGAAGTGGCTCGCCTGCTGGGCGAGCACTTGGGACTGACGCTCAAGCGGCGGCTTGGCCAGTACCAGGCTGGTGGTCACGATCTCGACGGCTGGAACGGCGTCTGCGTCGAGGTGAAGCGGCACAAGAAGGCCAGCCAGGGCGACGTCGCCACCTGGTGGCAGCAGACCCTTGAACAGTGCACCGACGGCGAGGCTCCAGTCCTTGCCTACAGGGCCGACCTACAGCAGTGGCGGTTCGTCATTCGCCCGATCGACTGGGGCGGCGCCGTAGCTGAGCCTGCTGAAGTAGACATCGACGGTCTATGTTCATGGGTCTTGCACGGCCAGCAACTTAAGCTGGAGGTCTCGACGTGATGGAGTGGAGTAAGCGATGCGTGGAGAGCATCCAGAGCGGCGAGACGATCACCACACTGGGCAGGGGGATTGATGCGGATCTTCGTTGAGTTTTTGAGTCCGTTCACCGATGACATCTATGCCGACGTCCACTGGGCCAAGCGGGAGAAGGATGATGCCGTGACGGCGACGCTGGCTGCAGTGCGCAAAGCAGGCCTGGCCCCGGTCTCGGGGAAGGTGGACTTGGTCTTACGCTCGCGGCTTGGCAAGGGCGTCAGCCCTCGGGACACCAGCAATAATAGATTGAACGCCAAGCTGCTTGAGTATGCTTTGGTCAAGTCCGGGATCCTTGCTGAGGGCACCGAAAGCTGTTTTCGCCGAGTGATTCACGAGCCGCCGGAGATCGACAGGCAGGCGGTAACAGGGACGTGGGTCGAGATTATCGAGTTGGCCTGATGGAGTGGCGGAAGCTGAGCGACGGCAACGAGACGGTGGGCTGGTATCGGGATGCCAGCAAGGCGAAGAAGGCTGCGGAGGGATTAGCGAATGGGTGAGCGACTGATGATCAACACTGACCCGAAAGTGGCCTGGGCGATGGCGATGGATAGCGGCGTCCGTTCGCAGATGGGGCCGATCCTCGAGGATCTGATGAACGGCGGTGGCGTGCAGTACACGACCAAGGGCGGTGCCGGGGCCGGCCACTGCTCGGAGTACGCGCCCATCTACGCCTGCATTCGCCGGATGGAAAGCGAGGCCCCCGATCTGGCCGCTGTCGGCCATGTGCTGTGCGATCCGATGATCGAGAGCGCCAATGCCTGGATGGATGATGCCGTGGCAGCTGTCGAGGCCAAGGTGATCGCGAGCATCCCGAACTGGAGCGATGGGCGAGCCTGGAAGCCCGCGAAAAAACAGCGCGTGCACTGGCTGATCCATGTTGCCCTGATGGAGCGGCAGCACAACCTGTCCGGGGCGCAGCCCGAGTGGGCGCCGGAGCGCATCGGCGAGGTGATGGCGGACTGGTACGGGGCGCCGATTACGACCAGAGATTGGGCGCGAGACTGGCGACCTGTATGGGCTGTTATCCAGGCCGCAATGGCGACCCTGGAAGGTGATGCCATGGAGCCGGTAAGCGAAGTGATTGGTGAAATGGCTCGGGTGGTTCGTGATGCCGCATGATACGGCATGATGCCGGTTGACACTTCTTGCGCCCGCTAGGTAAGCTTATCCTTAAGCTGTCGTAGCTATGCCCTGACAGCTCCCAACATCAAGCGCCCTGGCCATCCGGTCGGGGCGTTTTTCTTTGTGCCCTATCCCGCGCCCGGCAGTCGTCAAGGAATCCTTGATGACTCGCTGGGCGTTTTCGTGTCGGAGCGTCTATGCCCTGGATCGACTCAGTAGGCGCTCGCCCTCGCTCGGAGCCCGCTATGCATCAGACGCTGAAAAAACGCCTGATCGGCGAGGTGATCGACCGTGAGGGAGGCTATGTCGATCATCCAGCGGATCGTGGCGGCCCGACACGCTACGGCATCACCGAGGCTGTTGCGCGGGACTACGGCTACACCGGCGACATGCGCAGCCTGCCGCTTGTGCTGGCCCATGACATCTACGCCGACCGCTACTGGCACTCGCTCAGCCTCGACAAGATCGCCATGATCCACGAGGACCTGGCCACGTACCTGTTCGACTACGGGGTCAACTCTGGCCCGGGGGCACCCGGTGAAGCCCTGCAGCGCCTACTCAACGTCCTGAACCGAGTCGAGCGTGACTACGATGACATCGCAGTAGATGGTGCGGTCGGCCCGGCCACCATCGGCGCCCTGGAGGACTACCACGACACCCGTGGCCGCCCCGGGCTGGATGTGCTGGCCGAGGCCGTCAACGCACTACGCATCGAGTTCATGGTGTCTATTGCCGAGGCCCGAGAGAGCCAGGAGGCCTTCACCTACGGCTGGCTGAGCCGAGTGATCGAGTTGTCGCCCTGCGGCAGGGGGGCGACGTGACTATGGACCAAGTGCCGAGCAGCCGGTCACAGCTCGACCGTATCGAATCCGGCGTCAAAGAACTCAACGAGCGGATGGCTCGCATCGAGGAGCGTCAGCACAGCCAGGGCGCCAAGATCGAGGCCCACGAATCCCACCTCTCTGACCATTCGCAGCGACTGCGCGATGTCGAGCTTCGCCATGCCGTAGCCGAGGCGACTGGATCGCACAAACACCGCCAGCTCTCTGGCCGATGGGCCGCACTTGGCTCCGTTGCGCTCATTCTGCTGGGCGCCCTTGGCGGCTTCCTTTCCCGACTCATTGCCCCATAGGAGGCAGTCATGACCGATCAAGCAAGCACCGATCAAGCACAGCCTGTTGCAGGCTCCATGACGTTAAAAAAACCGAATCGCTTCGCGCAGGGCGCTCGAAACAACGCCGACGGGCTGGGCGTAGGCCTGCCGGTCGTCCTGTCTTGGGCGCTCTCTACATTCGCCGGGGTGGAGATCCCCATCGAGGTGGCAAGTGCCGCTGCAGCGATCCTTGGCTCGATTGGTGCCAAGGTCAAGCAGGCCTTGTAGCGAAGAATCTGGAGCCGCATCGGTATAGCTAAATAGGCAATGAGCCGCGAACTCTCTGTGCGGCTCTCTTTGCTTGGCACCAGGTATTGTTGAGCCTCAGGCGTAATGAAAGGCGAATAGGCATCCGTCGCGATTGGGCCAGCTCCCTCGCAGCTCGTACTTTTTCAATGTACCGAAAGCAGAAACGGGCATAGAAGCCGGTGAGCAAGAGAGCAGCACATAGTATTCCGGTTGCTGCAAACTTGCTTTCATTGTCTCCAGGATCACCGGCTACCCAAGACAACACAGGTCTCAGCCATATCCAGCTGAGTGCCATCATTAGGTAGATGATGAATAGCAGGAATTCGTTACTGTCGAGTCTCCATTGAGGCCTTCTGAATCGGATCTCTCCTGTTGTTTCTCCGGCTTCGACTTCGTGATGTGCGATAGCCAATTGATCAAGAGAATTCGGCTCGTGGTGGTTGCGAAGAATTGACCACGCCAAATGGCCGTCTATGACCCTCCCGGAATAAAGGTATAAGAGCCTGCGTAGTTGGTTTTGAAGGTTTGGCTCTAAAGTCTCGTGAGATCGGTAAGCTTCTCCGAAGTCGATGATCCTCAGCATGATGTTGGCTTTATTCGCAATGCGGTTCAGCTTATGTGTCCGTATGTGCGTGAAAACGCCGACGCTGGAAGCGACGACTCCTGATCCTATGCCTGCCAGGGCACTGATGATGTCCGTATCCATATGAACCTCCCTAAATGGCTGGGTGGGTGGTTCCCATACCAATTCGCAACAAAGCAAGGAACCGAATATGCCGACTTCCAAGGGGGCTGTCGAGTTGACCCCTCGGCAGTCTCGGTTCGTTGATGAGTACTTGAAGGACTTGAATGCCGCCCAGGCGTATCAGCGCGCTGGGTACAAAGCGAAGGGCAATGCGGCCGAGACCAATGCTGCCCGATTGCTCAGGAATGCTCAGGTCCAGCAGGCGATCCAGGAGCGCAAAGCTCAGCGCTCAGAGCGCACCAAGGTCGACGCCGACTATGTGCTCCATCGCCTGGTCGAGATCGATCAGATGGACGTGGCCGACATCCTGGCCGATGACGGCAGCATCCTGCCTGTCAGAGAGTGGCCCCAGTCATGGCGCCGCACGCTATCAGGTCTGGACGTGGCCGAGCTCTGGGATGGACAGGGTGATGAGCGCGAGCAGATCGGCCTGCTGAAGAAGATCAAGTGGCCAGACAAGGTGAAGAACCTGGAGCTGCTCGGCAAGCACGTCGATGTGCAGGCATGGCGAGAGCGGCATGATCACTCCAGCGAAGACGGCAGCATGACGCCGAAGCCAACGACCATCCAGCTAGTAGCGCCCGATGACAACAGCGACGCTTGAGCTACCGCCGAAGCTGATACCGGTATTCACGGATAAGCCAGACGAAAGCATCCGCTACCGAGGCGCATACGGCGGACGGGGTAGCGCCAAGACGCGCACCTTTGCCTTGATGTCGGCTGTGCGGGCCTATGTGCTCGCTGAGGCAGGCCAGTCTGGCGTCGTGCTATGCGGTCGCGAGTACATGAACAGCCTGGAAGACTCCTCGATGGAGGAGGTCAAGCAGGCGATTCGCTCAGTGCCCTGGCTGGATGCCTACTTCGACATCGGCGAGAAGTACATCCGCACCAAGAATCGCCTTGTCTGGTACACCTTCGCCGGCCTGCGACACAACCTGGACAGCATCAAGTCTAAGGCCCGCATCCTGCTGGCCTGGGTCGATGAGGCGGAAAACGTCACCGAGATCGCTTGGCAGAAGCTGCTGCCGACGGTTCGCGAGGAAGGCTCAGAGGTCTGGGTAACTTGGAACCCCGAGCTCGACGGCAGTCCGACCGACACCCGCTTCCGCAAGAACATGCCGGCCGGCGCCAAGATCGTCGAGCTGAACTACACGGACAATCCGTGGTTCCCCGAGGTGCTCGACCAGGAGCGGCTCAACGACCGCGAGACACTCGACGACCAGACCTACGCCTGGATATGGGACGGCGCCTATCGCGAGAACAGCGAGGCGCAGATCCTCGCTGGTAAGTATCGCGTGGCTGAGTTCGATCCCGGCAAGGACTGGGACGGCCCTTACTACGGCATCGACTGGGGGTTCTCCCAAGATCCGACGGCCGGCATCAAATGCTGGGTATACGACCGCCGACTCTGGATCGAGTACGAGGCCGGCAAGGTCGGGCTCGAGAACGACGACATCGCCAAGTTCATGATTGCCCGCATCCCGGGTATCGAGCGACACAAGGTTCGCGCTGATTCGGCCAGGCCGGAGACGATCAACCACGTGAAGCAGGACGGGAAAGGGCAGCGTGAGAGCTTGCCTCGCATCGAAGGCGTGGATAAGTGGCAGGGCAGTGTCGAGGATGGCATCGCCCACCTACGCAGCTATGCCGAGATCGTTATCCACCCGCGCTGTGCCGAGACGCTCAAGGAAGCCCGGCTGTACAGCTACAAGGTGGACCGGCTCACCGGTGATGTGCTGACCGACATCGTGGACAAGCACAACCACTACATCGACGCCTGCCGCTACGCCCTCGCGCCAATGATCAAGAAACGGACCACCGGCTTGGCGCTCTCACGCCACCGCCGATAGGAGACACCATGGGCATGATCGCCAACGTGCAGAACTGGCGCCGCTCGCTGTTCGGCGGGAAGATGCCGACGATGAGCAACGACGCCAAGCGGGCGACTGCCTGGCAGGACTACGGGTTTCCTGAACAGCTGGACTTCGAGAACCATTATTCGATGTTCCGGCGCAACGGCATCGCCCGTGCCGGCGTCATGCGGCATGTCGAGAAGACCTGGGAGACCGACCCCTGGATCGTGGAAGGCGTGCAGGGCGATGACCCGCACAAGGAGACGCAGCGAGAGCGAGAGGTGTCCGTTCTGCTGCAGCGTATCGGCTTCTGGAATCGCGTGCATGCGGCCGACTGGCGCAACCGGGTAGGCCGTTACGCGGGGCTCTATCTGGTGTTCGATGATGGCCTGAGCCCTGATCAGCCGGTCAGAGGCAAGGTGCAGCTGCTCAAGATGCAGCCGTTGTTCGAGGGGCAGCTCGAGCCACTGGAGTTCGATACCGACGAGACCTCGCCGAACTACGGCAACCCGGTGAGCTACCAGTTCAAGCCCTGGGTGACAGGCGAAGAGCGCGAGGCCCGTCAGGCGCGAACGATCCACCATGACCGCATCCATATCATCGCCGAGGGTGCAGACGACGACACGATCTACGGCATCCCGGCCAACGAGGCCGGATTCAATGACCTGATCACCATCGAGAAGCTGATCGGCGCCGGAGGCGAGGGTTTCTGGAAAACGGCCCGGGGCGCGTTCAGCCTGCACGCCACCGGCGACAATGGCATCGATGTCGAAGGGCTGGCCCAGATGTTCGGTGTTGCTGTTGATGAGGTCGGCGACAAGCTCAACGAGGTCGCCGCCGATCTCTCTGCCGGCATGGACAAGCTGCTGATGCTTGGCAACATGGAGGCCAAGGCCCTGGCCTACCAGCTACCGCAGCCCGAGCAGTTCTTTGCCGTCACCATGCAGTCCTACGCAGCCAGCGTGTCATGCCCTGTGCCCGAATTGATCGGCCAGCAGATTGCGCAACGCTCCAGCGACGAGAACTCGCGCGCATTCGCCAAGACGATCATGACCCGCCGCCGGCGAATGATTGGCCCGAATATCGAGCAGTTGATCGCCAAGCTGATGCGGTTCGGGGCGCTGCCGGCGTTCGACTTCTATGTCGCCTGGGACGACCTGACCGACGCGACATTCGAGGAGAAGCTGGGCAACGCGAAATCGATGTCTGAGGCCAACAAGTCCTCAGTGGGCACCGGTGAGCCGCCCCCGTTCCGGGCCAACGAAATTCGGGATGCCGCCGGCTACGACGCCGATACCGACCTGGACGATGACGACGACGAGCCGGAGGGTGGCAATGCCGGGGCAACCGATAGTTCCGCGTTCGACGAATAGCCCGGCCCAGACCACCCGGCAGCTCAAGGCGGCCAGGCGCTCCATCCGGGAGTCGTTGCGCGTTGTTCGTGACGGTGTCATTGAGCGCATCCAGCACGACATGCGGATGATGCTCGGTAACCGGTCCGATCGATACCGCTACCTGCTGGACCAGGGACAGATCGACGCCATCAACGACTACATCGCTGGCCTGATTGCCCAGGAGGTGATGCGCGGCAATCAGGGTGATCCGATCATCGTCCAGCAGTCGGTCACCGCCTACGAGGCGGCGACGGCGGCGGCGGTGACCAATATCGTCACTCAGTCCGCTCAGGCGTTTCGCAACGTCGAGCAGACGCTGATGTCGGAGCCATATCGCCGGCGGATCGGCTACCTGCGCTCTCGCCTGTTCGAGGAAATGCGGGGCTTCACCGACCAGACTCGGACGGACCTGGCGCGGGTGCTGTCCGAGGGCATGGCGCGTGGCGAATCACCGACCGAGATTGCTGGCAGGATCCGCGACCGTATCGGTGTGGCAATATCGCGTGCCGAGCGGATCGCCCGCACTGAGATCAACACCGCGCACCGCCGGGCCATTTGGGACCAGGATGATCAGGCCAATGCTGACGGCATCAACACCCGGTTGCTGCACTCGTCGGCGCTGATCCCGGGGCGTACCCGTGAGACGCATGCGAGGCGCCATGGCCGGGTGTACACTCGACAGGAAGTCGAAGATTGGTACAGCCGCGACGGGAACGGGATCAACTGCCTGTGCACGCAGACCAGCGTGCTCGTGGACACCAACGGCAGGCCGCTGAGCAGCCGTCTCCCGAAGAAGATGCAGAAGCGCGGCCAGTCGTTCAGAGCCGAGGCCTATGGAGACGCCTGACCACCCGGATTACGTCATCTGCTATGTGCAGGGCCTGTTCGAGTTCCGCCGCATCGAAGAGTGGCGGACCATGCAGGACATCGACGGGAGCCTGCGCAAGCGACCGATCCCGGAGCTTCACCCGGGCGAGGTGCTCGGTGTAGAGCCGCACAAGTCCACATACCACATCGTCAAGTTTGAAGCATGATCCGCGCAGATTGATTATGATGTTCGGCGTTCCAGCTCTTCATCATCAATATGTCCTAGGACGTACTCTACAACTGCGTCAGCGTTTTCTCCTGCTACTCCTTGTTCTTTCACGGCCTGCTTAATTGCATCGAGAGAGAGCCCCGATTCCTGCATGAATAGTATCCACTGGCCTTCGGTGGCCTTTTTCAAGTGAGCATAAGATTTAGCCATTTGACCCCCCTTTTGTCAGACAACCCAACACTACCACTGGCCCTGCTATACAGCAGGGCTTTTTCGTATCTGGAGGGCGCATGACCGTCAAGCACGCTCACATTACGACGCGCGTCAATGCGTCGCAGATCAAGCGCGAGACCATCAATGGAGAGGATCACTATCGCATCCCGTCAGCAACCCTGCCAGACAACGTCGTCATGAATGACGGCCTCTATCCCGCGCAAGAGATCGAATCCAGCTATCGCAGCCTGGAAGGCACACCGGCGCCGCTCGGGCACCCGAAGGTCGGCAACAGCTTCGTGCCGGCCAGCTCGCCGCACGCCATCAATAAGCACTGGGTCGGCGCCTGGAACGAGAACGTGCGTCGGCAGGGCGGTCGGGTGCTGCTCGACAAGGTGGTGAACATCCGGGTCGCCAATCAGACCGAGGGTGGTCGGCAACTGATTCAGGCCATCGAAAAGCAGGAGCCGATTCACACCAGCACTGGCCTCACGCTTCAGCAGCGCACTGGCAACGGTGAGAGCAACGGCAAGCCTTATACCTGGATCGCCACCCAGATGAACTTCGATCACGACGCCATCCTCCTGGGCGAGCCGGGCGCGGCCACTCCCGAGGAAGGGGTGGGCATGTTCGTCAATGCCGCTGGCGACGAGGCCGAAGTGCTGACCGCCAACATCGAGCTCACCGATGACGAGGAAATGGCCATCACCGAAATGGCCGAGCACATCATCGGCATCCATGACCGCGCCGAGCGTCGGGAACAGAACAAAGGCCGCATCGACAAGCTTGTGGCGGCCATCAAGAGCGCTTTCGGGGGCGCGCAGGAAGCCTCCGCCGTTAACCACGCAGATGCCCCGGAGGGCGAAGAGATGTCACTGACGAAAGAAGACGTTATCAGCGCAGTCAACGAAGCCCTGAAGACTCGAGACGAGCAGATCACGTCTCTGGTCAACGAGCAGAAGGCCCAGGGCGAGACGATCAAGGAGCTCAAGGCCAATGCCGACGAGCAGAAGAAGGCTGCCAATGCCGAGATCGACGAGAAGCTCAAGGCGGCTGGCTTCGAAGACGCCGACCTGGAAGGCATGAGCGTCAACGCCAAGAAGAAGGTGCTGGCCAAGCAGCAGCCCGCCGGAGGCTTCCACCTCAATACCGCCTTCGGCAACGGTCAGCAGGCCGAAGATACCAACACTCTGCCGGAGTAAGCCGACATGACCAACTTCACCAAGTACGGCAAGAACGTGATCTTCTGCGCGCCCGCGCAGATGCTCGATCAGCCGCTTCGCAAGGAGTCGCCGGTCGCGGCTGCGCACCTGCCCGGCACGGTGGTGCATCTGGATGCTAACGGTAAGTTCGCTGCCGGCCCTGGCGATGTCAGCTATGTGCTGGACAAGGACCACCTGGGCCAAGGCTTCGTCGATACCGCCTATGAGATCGATGACCGTGCCACGGCGTTCTATGGCCAGTCCGGGCTGGTCCTCAACGTTCTGGCGGACGGCAGCCAGACCATCGCTGAGGACGCCCCGCTGTGGGCGCAGGCAGGCGGCACGCTGACGGCCACCGATCCCGCCGACGGCTCGGCCCCATATGGCCATGCCGCCGAGTCCATCACCACGGGCACCGGCGCCGAGCTGGTCGCCGTCAAGTTCATCTAAGGAGCGCTCTATGTGGATTTTCGACAAACCGAGCGTGGCGGCGAACCGGAACCTGCGAGGTCAGTTTGAATACCTCCAGGCTCACCGTGCCCTCCACGCCAATCAGGAACAGTCGTTCGCCGGCGTTCCGCTGCCGGGCCTGACGGGCAATGCCTCGTCTCCGGTGCCGTATCCGGTCTATGCCGAGATGGACCAGCAGACCAAGGCCATCATGCGCGATCCCAACGTGGACACGCTGCTGAATGACCTGATGCCGCTGGCTCGCTCGCTGAACATCGGCAAGATGTTCCACCAGTACCGCCAGGCCGGCGACGGCGGTGCGGTGACCACCAGCATGTCCGGTCTTGAGCCGATCCCCAATGATCAGACCCAGTACAAGTACGACGGGGCGATCATCCCGGTGCACCAGTCCGGCTATTACCGCGAATGGCGCGAGCTGGCCGGACAGCGCTCCGAGGGCTGGGACGATCTGCTCGACGACCAGGCGGCCTCTACTCGCACCGTGCGCGAGAAGATGTCGGCCTACATTCTCGATGGCCAGGAAGGCCTGGAATTCAAGGGCATCCAGTCCTATGGCATCCGCACCGGTGCCAATTCGGCCAAGGCCACGATCAGCATCGATCTGACCTCCAACGCTACGGCCCCGGACGACGTGCGTAACGAGTTCATCCGTCTGCGCGACATCATCCGCCGTGACAACCGGGTGTCTCTGGACCTCAACGTCTACGTGTCGCCGGAGATCGCCGCGACCCTTGATCGCTACTACGTGATCGAGACCAACCTGGTCGGCAATCGCACGCTTCGCCAGGAGCTGGAGAGCCTGGAGGGCATCGGCGCCATCAAGGAGCTGTCTGGCCTTTCCGGCAACGAGCTGATCATGGGGGCGATGTCTCAGGAATACATCGTGCCCCTGGTCGGCCAGGCTGTCTCCAACCTGGCACTGCCGCGCCAAACCCCATTCGCTCGCCACCAGTTCCTGGTGTGGTCCGCCCTGGGCCTCGAGGTGCGTGTGGACTACAACGGTCGCACCGGCTGGCTGTACGCCTCCGGCGCTTAACCCATCGGCCCCTTCGGGGGCCGCATTTCGTAGGAGCGCATCATGAAACTGCGTGTAACGAAGCCGAACCTGTATCGCAACAGCCGTCGCTGCCATATCGGCGAGCAATTCAGCGTGGAAGGCGACACCATCCCGACCATCTACAAGGGTAAGGTCGAGGTCGTGCCCGAGCCGGTCATGGAAGTGGCCACGCCCGACGCCAAGGCCAACGACACCGGTAATCAAGGCGACACCGGTGCCGAGGCCGACGAGCAACGCAAGGCCTGGCTCATCGACCGGCTCGAAGAACTGACTGGCAAGCGCCCGGGCTCGAACAGCAAGCTCGAGACTCTGGAGGCCAAGTTCGAAGAGGCCAAGCTGGCCGCTGAGAAGGAGTAACCATGGCCGCCACAATCACCGTCGAAGACGTGCAGAACTACGGCATCACCGGCGCCGCCGCCATGCTGTCTGACTACATCGCGGTGGTCGATGGCGCTGATGATTGCCTGGATGCCCGGGGCGTGCCGGAGTCCACGCAGCGGATCCTCAAGATCAATGCGGTGGGCCACCTGGCCACGCTGGCCGCCGGCGGCCAGATCAAGAGCCAGTCGGCGCCATCCGGTGCGTCCCGGTCCTTCGCCACTCCCCAGGGGCAGGGCATCGACTCCACGAATTGGGGCTCGGCACTGCGCTCGCTGGATCGGTATGGGTGCGTGACTCGGCTGCTGGAAGCTGACAAGCCCAAGCCGTTCCTGGCGAGCATTGGCCCAGGCAAGCGGAGGGCGTGCTGATGTCAGCCACGGCACGATGGAGCTATACCAACAGCGCCACGATCTGGCGCCAGGGGCCGCGTGACCCTGTAACGCGTGAACCGACGTGGGGAGCGCCCATCGTCATCGACTGTACATTTGAGAGCGATGGCAAGCTGCAAACCACGGACAACGGCGAGCAGTTCACGCCGAACCACACCGTGTATCACGAGGACGCGCGCGAGATCGGCAGTGGTGACCGCATCTTGGTCGGTAAGGTGTCCGATGCTGCAACGCCGCCGGATAGCTCGGAGGTCATCCAGCGTACCGGCATGTACGACATGAGCTTCTTTGGCGAAGAGCCGGACTTCGTGATCTATACCGGGCAGACGACCCAAGCGAGTTTCTGATGCCAGTCCGCGGAGGCCGCAAGGTGCGGCGCAACATCAAGCGCCATATCGGCAAGATCGCCGGCAGCCATACCGAGCGGGTGGTGACCGAGATTCTGATCATCGGCGAGGGCTACGCCGTCAATCTGACGCCAGTCGATACGGCGAACCTGATCAACAGCCGGTACCGGCGCATCACGAACGAACAGACCGGCACCAAGGGCCTGATCGGCTATACCGCCGAGTATGCGGCCGCTGTCCATGATGGTGGCGAGCGGAATTGGCAGAAGGCGGAGGCCGAGGACCAGTTCCTGCGTCTCGGCTTTGAGCGGGACGGAATCGGCGACATCCGCGCCCACATTCGACGGAGCTACCGCAACTGATGCTGAATCTCCTCAACACCGTCAAGGGCCACCTCGACCAGGGTGGCCTTTTTGATGGCTGGTCGGTCGTGTTCTACCGCTGGTACGACGACGACACGGCTGCCGATGCGCCGCCGACGGTGCTCATTCGGCCTGATGGTGGCGGCACGCCCGACCAGTACGGGCAGCGTCCTGACGTGGTGATCGCCGCCATGGGCGCCGTCAACGACCCTGTGACGCCGGGCGACCTGATGCAGGCGGTCAAGCTGTACCTGCTCGAGCACCACGCCGCACCGCAAATCATCAACTTCGAAATTCTGGGCGACGTCGCCGGGCCGATGATGTCGGCAAACGGGCGTCCTGTGTATCAACTCAACGTCCGTTGCTGGACTGAAAACCTCTAAGGAGCCGTCACCATGGCTATGGACCCCGTGAAGAAATACCTGGGCCGCGAGGCGCTTGTCGAGCTGGCCTTCAC
This sequence comes from Halomonas caseinilytica, assembly GCF_001662305.1. Taxonomy (GTDB): domain Bacteria; phylum Pseudomonadota; class Gammaproteobacteria; order Pseudomonadales; family Halomonadaceae; genus Halomonas; species Halomonas caseinilytica. The sequence goes on along the minus strand of NZ_BDEP01000012.1, from coordinate 1,351 downwards.
TGACCCCAATGCCGCCACCGAACCCGGTGAGTGGCTGACCATTGGCGCCATGCGCGGCAAGGAGTGGGGCGCCGAATGGCAGACCACCGACGCCACGACCGACGACAGCCCCGAGCTGACTCAGGAGAGCCTGCCCACCTACAAGGCCTCCGAGATCAGCTTTGACGGCCTGGCCACCAAAGACACCACCAAGAACGTCGACGCGGTCGAAGACTTCGTGAATGACCCGGTGGGCAACAACAGTGAGACCGGCTACCCCCACGTCTATCTGCGCATCACCGTGCCGCGCCCAAATGGTGACCTGCGCACCTACACCGGTACCGCGTTGCTGACGTCGTTCCGCAACACGGCGCCTCACGACGACGTGGCCACCTGGTCGCTGTCCGGCAACTCGTTTGCTTACACCATCGCCACCGAGACAGCAGCCTGATGGCCAACACCTACGCGGGGGAGATGGGGATCGACTGGCAGGGGCGCGAGTATCTGTTCCGCCCCTCGCTGGCCGCCATCGCGTCGCTGGGCCCGCCGACCGAGCTGGTCCAGTTGCTCAAGCGCTGCCAGTCGGCAGGCCCTGATGGATTCCTGGCGTCTCTGTCGGTCTTGTCGGCCTGCTACCAGGGCGACGCCGAAGACCTGGACCGGCTGACCGGCTACATCCGTGAGCACCGGGGCCGACTCCGGTTCGTGATGGGCGCCATGCAGCCCAGTGAGGTGCACATCATTGGCGCCAGGCTGGCTGTGGCCGGCATGGTCGGCGAGCCCAAGCGCGGCAAGGGGGATGGCAAGGAGGCCGTCGAGTTCGATCCAGCCGAGTACGTTGGCGTCGCACAGGCGCACCTGGGCATGTCATCTATCGAGGCCTGGCAAATGACCATGATCGAGCTGCAGAGAGCGATCGATGCCAAATTCCCGCCGAGCGAGGAAGAGAAGCGCAAGGAAGAGATGCCGACTGAGGAACAGGCTGAGGCTGTGGTCGCGCATGTGCAGGCGTTGAGGCAGAAACGAAGGTAAGGCTAGGGATGAGCGGGTGGCGTCCTTGCCGCCCTATGGGTAGTGGGCTTTCGTGAGATGTTATAGCCCTTTGCAGCGTTGGCACTTCGGCTTCCCACCAGTGCCTTGCCGCAAGTTTTCCTTCTCAATGTTATTGCCGTCTACGCACTTGTCATTATCGTGATAGACATTTCGATCCACCCCATGGAATGGTTTTACCTTAGCCATATCAACTCTCCTGCGTAATCATGTTGTTGTTTGTGGGGGGCATGACCGCCCTCAAGCTCAGGCTAGACCACTTCCCCGCGCCCTTAACTGACCTTCCATCCATGCTGGATGGGTGGGGGTCATCATCTAATGT
>NZ_BDEP01000011.1 GCF_001662305.1 Halomonas caseinilytica | reverse complement strand
GAAATAGATGAAGAGCCTTTGCCCATAACCCTTATGGCGATGGCAAGGCCTGCCAGCGTATCCGTGATGCACTGGCAGAGAAATGATGGCACAAGGTGAGGTGAGTAACGCAGCCGCGATCACTCCGCCTTGCCTGTAATGATTCTGATACAAATTCAGCTTACTGTTACTTCCTTTACCGAGACATCCAATGGAATTCAACACTATCTCCATGATTGGGCTGGGCTACATTGGCCTGCCGACCGCCGCCGTCTTCGCTTCGCGCCGCAAACAGGTGATCGGCGTGGATATCGATCAACAGGCCGTGGATACCATCAATCGAGGCGAGATTCATATTGTCGAGCCCGAACTCGACATGGTGGTGAATGCTGCCGTCAAGGAAGGCTACCTGCGTGCAACGACCCAGCCGGAACCCGCCGATGCTTTCCTGGTAGCGGTTCCCACGCCCTTCCATACCGACGAGAACGGCCAGAACCACAAGGCAGACCTGCGTTACATCAAGGCTGCCAGCGAAGCACTGGCCGAGCAGCTCAAGCCCGGTAACCTGGTGGTGCTGGAATCTACCAGCCCGGTGGGGGCCACCGAACAGATGGCGGAATGGCTGGCCGCGGCACGTCCTGACCTGACTTTCCCGCAGACCCATGGTGAGGCGTCGGATATCCGCATTGCACATTGCCCCGAGCGTGTTCTGCCGGGCCATGTCGTGCGTGAACTAGTGGAGAACGACCGTGTGATCGGTGGCATGACGCCGAAGTGCGCCGAAGCTGCCTGCGCACTTTACAAGATTGTGGTGGAAGGCGAGTGCATTCCGACCACGGCGCGCACGGCGGAAATGGCCAAGCTGACCGAAAACAGCTTCCGCGACGTCAACATTGCCTTTGCCAACGAACTCTCCATCATCTGCCATGAGCTGGATATCAATGTGTGGGAGCTGATTTCGCTGGCCAACCGCCATCCGCGGGTCAATATCCTGACGCCCGGTGCCGGAGTAGGGGGGCACTGTATTGCGGTGGACCCTTGGTTCATCGTTGATGCCAGCCCAGAGCACGCGCGACTGATTCGTACTGCGCGTGAAGTCAACGACGGCAAGCCGGAGTGGGTGCTGTCTCGCGTGAGCGAATCCCTGGAGGCGTTGCATCGTGATAATCCGAATGCCAGGCGGGGCGACCTGACCGTTGCTTGTCTCGGCGTGGCCTTCAAGCCGGATATCGACGACCTGCGTGAGAGCCCGGCACTGGGCATCACGAAGAAGGTCGCCGAGCTCGGGTGTCGGGTACAGGTGGTGGAGCCCAACATCCAGGCACTGCCTGAGAGCCTGGCACAAGAGCACGTAGAACTCGCGACCCTGGATGAGGCCCTGGCGCAGGCCGATGTGGTCTGCGTATTGGTCAAGCACAAGTCTTTCATGGCCCAAGTTGATGCGATTGGTGGCAAGAGAGTCGTGATCGATGCAGTTGGCTTGCTGGGCTAATGTTTCAGCACTCAGCATCGGTTCATCTTACCTAATATAAAAGGGCGCTAAAGGCGCTCTTTTGCAGTAACCCCGCGTTTCTCTCTTCTATTTGGCCAATCTTAATGATGGACGAACTTCTCTCTCGCGCTCAGCAACTCGCTGCCCAGCCCGTTACCCCCTTAATGGCATCTATTAAAGGGCGTATAGCTTACATGGTCAGTCATGGCCAGAGTTATGCAAGCAATGGTTATGCTATTCGTACTCAAAGCATTGCTCATGGCATGAATAAGCATGGTTTTGAGACATTGTGTTTTGTACGTCCTGGACGCCCCTGGGAACTAGATCAGTCCGTGGTGAATGTCAATACGGAAACGGCGGTCGAGGATGTCCGTTATATCCATAGCCGTTGGTTGAAGAGCCCACAAAATGAAGTGGAGCATCTTGAAGCCAGTGTCGAACGTTTTATTGAGTTATTTCGTGTTTATCGACCGGCAGCTGTACTGGCTGCTTCTAACTATATCGTTGGACTACCGGCTTGGGTGGCCGCCAAACGTTTAGGCTTACCATTTTATAATGAGGTGCGCGGTTTCTGGGAACTCTCCAAGGCTGCCCGAGAGCCTGGTTATGAGCATACAGCAGCCTTTGCTGCCGAAGCGGCACGCGACACCTTTGTAGCTAAGCAGGCAGTCAAGACCTTTACTCTTAACAAACCTATGAAAGCGGAACTTGAACGCCGAGGCGTTCAAGCCGAGAAGATTGCTACCATCTCTAATGGTGTGAGTGAATTACCTAAGCCAGCGCATGCAGACCCATTTCTTCGAGAAAAGCTTGGGATTGAGCCTAATGACAGGGTGATAGGCTATATTGGAAGTTTTAATGCCTATGAAGGCCTGGACTCCTTGGTTGAAGCTTGTGAAAAGCTAATTGAAAAGGGGGAAAGAATTAAACTGTTGATGGTGGGAGATGGCCAGCCGTTAACTAGTTTAAATGGCACTAAAAAATTGTCAAAAGACTACCCTTGGATAATTCAAGTAGGCCGTGTACCGCATGAAAAAGTAGGCCCCTACTATGCATTAATGGATGCTACTGTAGTCCCTAGAAAGCAGCTTCCTGTATGTCAGTTAGTACCGCCGATGAAGGTTGTGGAGGCGCTAGCTTATGGAAAGAAGGTAGTTGTATCGGATGTTGCACCATTGATGGAGTTGGCGGATGATTATGAGGGGGTAGTGAGTTTTGAAAGCGGAAACATAGATAGCCTTCAACAGGCTATAATTAAATGTTTTGATTTGAAATCCCCTGGTATTGGTATCTCATTGGCACTTAATCCTGCCAAGATAGTCGAGTCGTTAATTCCTGCATTGCCCCCCAGTCAGTCAGTAAATACTGATTTTTCATTGGTTTCAAGAGATGTCGGGAAAAATAAAACGCGGTGGACGAATATCAATGTTAAGGGTTTAAAAAAGATAACCTTATGCGATGGGTCTTCTCAGAAAATTCCTGATAAAAAAATAATCGTTCGCGTCAGGTGTTTTGATAATAGCTTGAAGGAGATTGTGCCGGTAAAGGGAGCGGCATACTATTCAGAAACATACAGTTGGTTTAGGTATGTAACCGTTTTTGACGAAAAGTCGGAGTCATCTAATCGGTCTGTCGATATCCCTGTTGGAGAAGATACGAAGTTCATGGGGCTGTCTCTGGTCAACATTGGGGATGCTGATGTTAGCTCTTTGAGTGTCAAGCTGATTAGGGAAAAAAGAGAAGAAAATTCGCAACCTGACGAAAAGAAACTTCAGGAAAATGTTTTTAATTACCTTAGGGAGTGTGATGTTGCATTAAAATCTAAAGTGATTATTTATGGTGATGTTAGCCCGAATGTACTAGATGGTTCGTCTATTTGGTTGACATCTATAACCAACATTCTTGCTTCGGGGAGAGAGGTTGTTCTTCTCCTAAAAGATAACTTGAAGAGCAAGAAAGTTATTTCCAATATCCTCGAAAGCAATCTGTTAACAATTATAGAGCCTAAGGATATAGGATTTGAAGGGCCTTTGTCCCAGCGGGCCGCAGTTAATGCCATTTCTTTGATATATTCTCATTGCCCCGAAGTAAAAGCGGTTATAACTAGAGGGGTGGATGTTGGTTATGAGGTTCAGGCTAGAAAAGAATTTTCCGGCGTTTTTTATCCATATCTTACGGATTTTTACGAGGTTAATGATTCCGGATTCAGGTTGATTGATGCGAAAACTGAAAAGCTAAAAGAGATTGCGCTAAACTCAAAATCTATCATTTTTCAAACCAAAGAAATAAAAGAAAAGATTGAAGAAATTGTTGGGCATCAGGTTGATGGCGTAGAATTGCCTCCTACCGTCCCAGAGGATATACGTAAGTTTCAGGTTGCGCATCGTAAAAATGATGAGGTTATAAATATAGGTTATGCAGGTAAAGTGCAGCCTAGATGGGGTGTCATAGAGTTAATAAATGAAGTTGAAAGACAGAGATCTGACGGAAAAGATGTAAGGCTCCATATCGCAACGGGAAAGGTATATGGAAAAGGGGTTGATGGGACATCTTTTGTAGAAAATATGAGAACCCTTCTTAGGAAAGATTTTATTGAAGTCTATGAAGACCTTTCCCGAGAAAAAGCCATTTCATTGATGGCTGAGATGGATTTGGTTTGGTGTTATAGAGATCCCAATTTAGAAAATTCGACACTTGAGCTTTCTACTAAGCTGATTGAAACCGCTGCATTGGGTCAGCCCTGTGTTGCTTACGGATCAAAGATAAACAAGGAATTCTTGGGAGATGATTACCCTTTCTTAATTGATAAGGCCTCTGATGTGGCTGACATCATTTCACGCTTCGAAAATCTGAGAAATGAGTTTCAAGAAAAACTCGAGTCCCTTTCTGAAAGCGTGGTGAATAAGTACACTTTTTCTGCCCAAAAAGATATATTGGGAGAAAAGCTTGATGAGTCTAATGGTAGGGGGTTAGAGGGGAAGAGGATAGTCATATCGGGCCATGATCTAAAATTCATCTATTCATATGTGACCCATTTGCGTCGTCAAGGGGCTCAGGTAGTCATTGATCCGTGGGAATGGGGGAAACATATTAGCTTGAATATCAGTGAATATTACTCAAGTTGGGGCGAGTATATCCTCTGTGAGTGGGGCCTAGCAAACGCAGTTTGGCATAGCAAGAATAAAAAGGCAGAAAGCCAACTTTTTGTGAGAATTCATGCGCAAGAAGTCAGGAAGAAGGCTGAAAAGTTTGGTCATTCGATTGAGTCTGAAAAAGTCGATAGTTTTGTTTTTGTCTCGCCTTTAATTAGAGATAAAGCAGTAGAGTTATTTGGATGGCCCGTGGAGAAAGTTGTTACTATCCCCAATGGCGTTAGAAAAAATAGGTTCTATAATTCAGGGGGAGATATAAAGCCTACACTAGGAATGGTTGGGATTGTACCAACAACTAAACGGCTAGATCGTGCCTTAGACCTTCTTGAGACCTTGAATGAGCGTGGACATGAAGCCACGCTATATTGTAAAGGGCATCGGCCCGAAGATCTTCCCTTTATGCATGCTCCTGGCAGGCGAAAAGAGCTTGAATACTATAAGGAACTTTATAAGAGAATTGAAGAAACCCCTAGTTTAAAAGGCTATGTGATATTCGATGGCTGGGGGAATGATGTTGAGCGGTGGTATGAGAAGGTGGACTTTATACTTTCTCCGAGTGAAAATGAATCATTTCACTATGCTCTTGCAGATGGAGTGATGGCTGGCTGTATCCCTCTGGTGTGGCCTTGGGAAGGTGCAGATCAGACTTATACCAGTGACTGGTTAGTTTATACTACCGAGGATGCTCGGAGAAGAGTTGAGGAGTTTCTGAGCTATCATCACTCTTCTGTGGAAAGTTTTAAGTTGTCCTCGAAAGAGCTTGTCGCCGCAAGATACCTTGAAGACAATGTTTTTGAGGCATTAGATAGAAATCTTTGGAGATAATTATTATGAGTAAGAGTGTTATAACTTCTCGCCATGTAGAGGAAAGGAAGCGCTGGGGGGATTATCAAAACAACACTAATATTTCTCTTGTAAATAAATATATTTATTTTGCCGTTGACAAGGTGGCAAATAGTACAATAAAGCATTATTTATTCAGTAAAGAGTATGCTCCTGTGAATAAAAGCATTCTGGATCTTTATGATCCAAGGTGCTCTCCTCTTTTATCGCCCTATCAACTTCCCTATACTCCCCATGAGCTACTGGTAGAGAGCGATCTTTATAAGTTCGCTTTTGTAAGAGATCCTTATTCAAGGATATTATCATGTTATCTCGATAGAGTTTTGACACAGACAAGTAGGCCGTCAAGAGAATTTAGAAGGGCGCTAAAGAAAGAAGAGTTTGATTTTAAGGATTTCGTAAGCGTTATCTGCAAGCAAAGCTCCAGTATTCAAAACAGTCATTGGCGGTTACAGGCGGATGATATTCTTTTTGATTTGGTAAATTTTGATTTTGTTGGAAAGATTGAAAATCTTGAGGAAGATCTAGCTGCTGTTAATTCAAAAATTTTTGGTGGAGATCTCGATAGAAATATACTTAAAGGTAATTTCTCTCCAAAGAAAACTTCAGCAAAAGATAAGGTGGCTGAATACTATACTCAGGAGATGTTGGACATGGTTTATGATTCCTACAGGAAAGATTTTGAGCTGTTTGGTTATGAGAAAATAGTGATTTAGCGGTTCCATTGTTAATGAGCTCCAGCGATGCGCTTGCAGTATCTTCCAAATTTAAATCATGTTATGTAGGGCTCAGAGCATTTTTAATGGAAACATTGTTTGCAAGAGAGTCTTCTTTATTCAATTTACTATACTACTTGACGCGTTATTTAGTTTTATTCATGCATCAAGTTCATGTAGATCTGTGTGGGAAGAGTGTTAACAAAAATAAATTTATTGGAGATGGGCTATAAAGCCTGGTGTAAAAGTGTGATTGGAATGATGGATGGTTATTTGAATGGTGTCGGGGAATATGGCTGTCCTATTTTATAGGGATTTTCTCAGATAGAGGGATGGCATAACAGTAGTGTCTGTTTAAACATGGGTGTTTGTATTTTGCCTTGGGGTAATGCAAATCAATGGGGGGTTAATGATAGAAGAAAGGTTTAAAGAAAGCTCTTATTTAGGTTGACGGTGTGCTATAGGTGGCTTATAAAAAATTATACTTTGCTTTTCTCGAGCTTTTTTGAGTTGAAGCCCTGAATATCACTGTGGCATGAGTAGGAGCGCTATCCAGATGCAGCATCATGGGAATATTTTTACCGATAAAAAAAAAGTAGAAAAGCGTTGTGCTTTCTATAAAAAAGAAGAGGACGATATTTTCGCTCAAGCTCAGCATGCAATGCTCAATGGAGATATTTCTCGTGCAGGAGTTTTAGCTGAAAGTTTGATAGAAAATGGGTCATCCCACCTTGGTGCCTGGCGTCTCTGGGTCAAGGCAGCCTTAAGGCAAGGCCAGATTGAGTTGGCTAGAATGCGTATCGATCAATCTTTAAAGGCGCAGCCAGAAGATCCAGAACTCCGTGTTCTTGAGGCACGTGTTCAATCTAAGCTTGGGCAGTATCATCACGCTCTTAAGGGAATCGAAAAGGCACGCCAGTATTGGCCTCGACATGCCGGTTTACAAGTCATTTATCTTGATATTATACGAGAGGCTGGGTTGAAGAGTGCGGCATTCCCTGTGCTTCGGCAGCTGTGGCAAGAAGGAACTCAACATGCTGGGGTGATGATCGCAGCTGCTCAGTTCTACCTCTATCATGGTCGATTTCGAGCTACAAAGCGGGTGCTTGAGTGTGTGCTTGAGCAGAATCCGCAACACAAGAAAGCTCAGCAGATGCATCAGGCGGTACTCTTACAACAGACACAGCATGCCATGAAGCTGGGTGATTTGGAGCGTGCTGAAACTTTAGTGGAACAAGTTATTAATATCGAGTCACCTCCTCCTCTTGCATGGCGGCTTTGGGTGAGGATTGCATCGCAACAAGGGTTGTTGGACGTTGCTGAACAACGTGTTGAACAGGCAATAAAAAAACGGCCCGATAGTCCTGAGCTTTATGTACAATGGACAAGAATAGTGGATTCCGCAGGGCGTCGGGAACAAGCGCTAGAAAAGGTGAGTTTTGCTTTGGAGTGTTGGCCGGAAAACCCTTCTCTGAAAATTATTAAGCTCGATTTGCTGAATCAACAAGGGGATAAATTCGCGGCATTACACCTACTGCATCAGCTTCGTCGGAAAGGTACTCAACATCCCGGGGTCATGATGGCGATGGCTCGGTTTTACCAGACATATAATCGCCATGGTGCGACGCTGATAGTTCTGGACCGAGTTCTCGAGCAGCAGCCACAACATCGCGCGGCGCGCCTTATGCGCCAAAAAGTGATGGCCGCACGTTCCACGAGCGATAGCCCTGCTTCTGCCGGGATTGATGAGTCTCTCGGTCGGGCACGGGAGGGTAAAACGCCTTCGGCAACTGATCTGGCAGAGGTGCTACAGGCGCTGAAGCTGGTCGCTACCTCGGAGCTGAATACTTCTTCAAAACTTAAGTCGAGCTGCCAAGAGGCCGTTAGCCTGCTGAGCGAAAACCTTTCCCATTTGAACGAACAAGAAACACTTGATCTGTTCAACCAAGCTGACCGTTTCGGTCATGCTAAGGCAGTCCATCGTTCTTTGCGCCAGTTGTTTGCCAAAGGGCCGCGCACACCTAGTGTCGCCAATGCGTTATTCGATAAGGCAATGTCTTCCGTGGCACCTCATCAAGCGGATGCTGTGGTCACACGCTTACTGCGTTATGTGCCGCAAGCACAGCGCACCATGCCTGAAGCTGAGTTTGCCTTGCGCTTGCACGGGCCTCAGTCGGCCTTGGCCTGCTTGCGTCAGGAACGGCGCGCGCGGCGCTCGCTGCCTGAGGCTCGTAAGCTGATCAAGTTCGTGCAGCTTGCAGATGCCAATGGACTGGGGATGCGTTATGTAGAGTTCTGTCGCCGTCGCTGGCCAGACGACATCGAGCTTCGTCTGCAGCAGGCGCGGTTGCTCATGAATACCGGCTTTTCGCGGGAGGCGCTGGAGGTGCTGGATACCTCCATACCTGCCACCAAGCGCCTACCCGCCGCGCAGATACGGGCGCATTGCTGGCTGGAACTGGGTAATGGCGATGCCGCCCTAGCGGAGCTCGATCGGCTACCTAGTCTTACCGATAAACTGTTTGAACTGCGCCTGCAGATACTCGTCATGCAGGGGCGTGCCGACGATGCCCAGGCACTCATCCAGGAGGCCCAGCATCGTGGTGTGGTTAACCACATGACTTCGGGGCACTTTTCGATCTCGTTGGTCGGTCATCATCTCAACGATCTCATGCTGTTCCGTAACGAGCAAAAAATGCTGCCCCCGGGGCGTCATGAAGCGGACTTGATGGCTCGTTATCATTATCCCGCTATGGAGGAGATATACCGCCATACCCAGGAAGCACTTCCCGAACAGGGCAAACCCCGTTGTATCCCTCTTCAGGTGGTGCAGTACTGGGACCAGCGCAATCCTCCCGAGAGTGTGATGGAGGTCATGCGTTCCTGGTCGAGCCTGTCCCAGGCTCAATACGAACGCTTCGATAGCCAGAAAGCGCGTAGTTTTCTGAGAAGGGCATTTGGCCCCGAATATTCGCGAGCTTACGGTCTGGCGAATAATCGAGCCGAGGCTGCCGATTTCTTCCGCCTGTGTTACCTGCGCCATCATGGAGGGCTGTATGCCGATGCGGATGACCGCCTCCATGGCCCGTTGGAGGCGCTGATACCGCCCGGAGTCGGGCTCGTATGCTACCGAGAGAGCTTCGGAGCATTAGCGAATAATGTCATCGCCGCTGCTCCGGGACATCCTGCCATTGTGCAAGCTTCGCAGATGGCGGCCGAGGCCCTGTTGGCACGCGATAACGACAGCACCTGGAGCAAGACCGGGCCGGGGCTGCTCACCCGCGCCGTTGCCCATTACCTGGCGACAGCCACTCCCGAGTCAGCATTTGAGCGGGTGGCTATCTTGCCCCTCTATCGGCTACGCCGGCAGGTACAGATTCATATGGCGCTGCCCCACAAGAAGACCAACCAGTACTGGAATTCGGCCCGTACCACCAGTGTGGATATGACCCCTTACATCATGGAGCAGGCAACGAACGGTGAACGTGCTTCATGATCGATTTTTTCATGCCGATTTATAAGGAGATAGCAGATGTGCGGCATCGTTGGTGCGATCAATAGCGGGAGTTGCGTAGACTTCCTTATTCAGGGCCTGAAGACCCTGGAGTATCGAGGTTATGACTCCGCTGGCCTGGCAGTACTAAACGGTGGCCTGCATCGTTCCCGCGCCATGGGCCGTGTTGCCGGTCTGGAAGACAAGGTGGCCGAAAAGGGCATCGCCGGCTCGGTGGGCATTGCACATACCCGTTGGGCGACCCATGGGGCGCCTGCGGAGCATAATGCGCATCCCCATGTTTCCGAAGGACTGGCAGTGGTGCATAACGGCATCATCGAGAATTATGAGTCCTTGCGTGTTCAGCTTGAAGCACTGGGGTATACCTTCACTTCGGATACCGACACCGAGACGATTGCGCACCTGATCCAGGCCTGTCTGGCCGGGGGCAATGCCTTTGCCGACCAACCGGCGCAGGATCTATTCGCAGCCGTGCGTCGTGCCGTGGACTACCTGGAAGGCGCCTATGCTCTGGCCGTGGTCCATGAGTCGGAACCGGATTGCCTGGTGGTGGTGAGGGAAGGCTCCCCGTTGATGCTCGGCATTGGCGAGAATGGCCACTATGCCGCTTCGGACGCTTCGGCCCTGGTCGCCATGACACGTCGCATGGTCTATCTGGAGAATGGTGATGTAGGCCGCCTGACGCGGGATTCCATCGAGCTGGTCGATGGCCAGGGCAATGCCGTGGAGCGTGATGTCACGCTTTCCAGCCTTAGTGCTGATGCCGTGGAACTGGGCGAATATCGCCATTTCATGCAGAAGGAAATCGCCGAGCAGCCGCAGGCGCTGGGCAATACGCTGGAAATGATTGCCGGGGCAAACCGGCTGCATCCGGGAATCTTTGGAGCCGATGCCGAGACGGTGCTGGCCGAAGTGGACAGTGTGCTGATCCTGGCTTGCGGGACTTCCAGTTATGCCGGCATGACGGCGAAATACTGGATCGAGCAGCTGTCAGGCTTGCCATGCAACGTTGAGCTGGCCAGCGAATATCGCTATCGCACCTCGGTGCCCAATTCGAAGCAGTTGGTCGTGGTGATCTCCCAGTCGGGCGAAACGGCCGACACGCTGGCTGCCCTGCAACATGCCAAGTCGCTGGGACACACCCGAACACTTGCGATTTGCAATGTGCCGGAATCGGCCATCGTGCGGGAAACGGCGCTGCGTTTCATCACGCGTGCCGGCCCGGAGATTGGCGTGGCCTCCACCAAGGCATTCACCACGCAGCTCTCGGCATTATTCCTGCTGACTCTGTTGCTGGCCAAAGCCAATGGCATGCTATCGGCAGACACCGAGAATGGAAGTATAGAGGCTGACCGGGAACAGGACTTGCTTGCCGAGTTGCGTCATCTACCGGTGGCCGTGGAGCGTGTACTGGCCCTGGAGCCGCAGATTGCGGAATGGGCGCAGGAGTTCGCCCATAAGCATCATGCGCTGTTCCTGGGGCGGGGGCGTCATTACCCCATCGCTCAGGAAGGCGCCCTCAAGCTCAAGGAGATCAGTTACATCCATGCGGAAGCCTACCCCGCGGGCGAGCTCAAGCATGGACCGTTGGCCTTGGTGGATGCCGAGATGCCGGTTGTGGTGGTTGCTCCCAACGATGAATTGCTGGAAAAGCTCAAGGCCAACATGCAGGAGGTCAGCGCCCGCGGCGGCCAGCTCTATGTGTTCGCTGACGGCGACAGCCGCATGAACTCCAGCGATGGCGTGAAAGTGCTGCACATGCCGGAGCACTATGGCCTTCTCAGCCCGGTGTTGCACGTGGTGGCCTTGCAGCTCCTGGCCTATCACGTGGCGCTGGCCAAGGGAACCGACGTGGACAAGCCGCGTAACCTGGCCAAGAGCGTGACGGTTGAGTGAATGCCTTCCGATTTTCTTGATAAGGGCATAGCGCTGCTCGAGCGATCCCCCTGGTTCGATGCGGACTGGTACAGGACGCAATACCCCGACGTGGCGTGGTCCGGTATCTCACCGGAGACGCACTATCTGCGCTTGGGCGAGAGCTGGGGTCGGTACCCGGGCCCGAACTTCGATCCCGAGTGGTATCTGGGCCGGTATCCGGATGTCGCTCAGGTTCGCATGAGCCCACTGCTGCATTTCATCACTCACGGTGAAGCGGAAGGGCGGTTGCCCTGCGAGCTACAGGCTCATGCCTGGGATGAGGCCCTGTGGGCACGGCGAGTCTCTCCCGAGCACTGCCTTCAAGCGCTGGAGACATTGCGGGAGACAGGAGACTTGCCCGAGGCCTCTCTGGCAGGCTTTGTCGCGGCACGTTGGCATGCCGGGCAGGGCGACTGGCAGGCGGCGGCAAACTGCCTGGCGGGTCGTCCGACAGGCGAACAGGCGTTGCCGAGACATGTGGGCCCCTTGCTGCTGGCTGTGGAAGCGTTCGGCCGGAGCGGCCGGCTGGCCATGGCCTGGCAGGCCATGTCGGCTTTACAGCGTCAAGCGGCGGCACTGGCCGATACACAGTTGGCAGTGGCGAATCTGTTGGCCTGGCAGGGGGAATGCTTGCCGGAAGCGCCAGGCGCTCTGCAAGCCGAGTGGCAACGACAACGCTTGGCGTGGATCAACAGCGTCTGGAAACAACAGGGGTTGAGCACCGTCGGGCTGGTCGATACGACGGATGCCCCTGCTCTGGACAACCTGCGAGGGCCTGTCGACGACAGCATGGGAAGTGACGCTTCACCGCTGGTCAGCGTGATCGTGCCGGTCTACAACGCGGAAGAGACCTTGCCGACTGCACTACGTAGCCTGGCGGGGCAGCGTCATGTGGCGCTGGAAGTCATCGTGGTGGACGATGCCTCCGATGACACATCGGCCTCTGTGGCCGAGGCCTTTGCCGAGCGTGATACGCGGTTTCGCGTGTTGCGTCAGCCCGTTAACCAGGGGGCTTACGCCGCGCGCAACAGGGGTATCGCCGAGGCGCGCGGCGACATGATGACAGTTCACGACAGCGATGACTGGTCGCATCCCGATAAGTTGGCTACGCAAGTGCGCGGGCTGATCCGTCATCCCGACTGGATGGCTTGCTGCTCGCATTGGGTGCGTACCAGTCCGGCGCTGGTGTTCAGTTGTTGGCGAATGGAGCAGGGCTGGAGCTATCGCAATGTCTCTTCGCTGATGTTTCGCCGCCGGGTCTTCGAGGTGCTGGGGTACTGGGATGAAGTGCGGGCCGAGGCCGATACCGAGTATTACTACCGAATTCGGGCGGCCTTCGGTAACCAGTCAGTGGGAGAAGTGTTGCCGGGGGTGCCGCTGGCGTTCGGGCGGCAAGCAGAAAACTCCCTGACCTCGGTGGGGCGTACTCATCTGGCAACCCAGTTTCACGGGGCCAGGGCGGATTATCGTCAGGCGAGTCAGGCGTGGCACGCCCAGGCCCGCCGTCCGGAAGATCTTTTCCTGCCGCGTCGGCCAGAACAGCGTCCCTTCGAGGTGCCGGTGGTGTTGTTGCCGTAAGCGTTTGACGGCATGATGGGGTTTTGACAGGGATGTGGCGTCGTGTTTGCCCAGTAAACCGCGCGTCTCGCAGATAAATAACGAGCCAGTGAAAGCTTGGTGTATAAAAGTCAACAGGAGAAATTGATGAGCGAACCGATGACTTCCTCAGCGGGTGGCCAGGGGGCTGAAATGCGGATCCGTGAGCTTGAGCAGAAACTGCAAGCGGCTGAGGCGTCACTCGATAAGCGCTTCCAGGAGCTGGCGAAGTTGACCCGTAGCCTGGAAGAGGAGCGTGCTCAGAAGGAGACGCTGCAACAGCAGCTCAATGAGCTTCGTGAGCAGGCCGCACAGGAAGAGGAGGCCGCCGCGAGCGCCCCTGAACCTGCCGCTGCTGTTCAGGATGACCCGGCGTATCAAGCGGTGGAGCTGACCGATGGCGATCGAGCGCGTCAGCTCGAGTATCGGAACCTGGTCAGCCAGAGCGAGCTGTTCGACGGTGCCTGGTATCTGGAAGCCTATCCGGACCTGCGGCAGGTCGAACGTTATCGTCAGGCACCTTACGAGCACTATTTGATGTTCGGAGGCTTCGAGGGGCGCGATCCTGGCCCGAATTTCGATTCAAGCTTCTACCTTGAGCAGTATCCGGATGTCGCGCGCAGCAAGGTGAATCCGCTGGCGCACTATCTGTTGTATGGGCGCGATGAAAACCGCCAGATCAAGCCTGCCTGAAAGGAGGCAGCTTGAACGATCATCTGGCCGAGTGCCTGAACGCCTCTGGACTGTTTGATGCGAACTGGTATCAGCGTCACTACCCGGATGTCGCGCTCAGTGGCATGAGCCCCTGGGCGCATTTCCGAACTTACGGGTTTGAGTGGGGCCGTGCTCCGGGTCCGCGATTCGATCCGGATGCCTATCTCGAAGCTAACCCCGATGTGGCGCGAGCGGGGCAGAATGCGTTGGCTCACTACCTCCTGTCAGGGCGGGCCGAGCAACGCATGGTGTCGCGCGTTGATATTTGGCCGGAGTCCCCTGTGCCGGAGGATCTTCCGGCATGGTTCGGGACTCACCCGGGCAGTCAACCCGAGAATGTCCAGCGCATCCTGTTCGTGCTGTCGCTGCAATCCGGTGGTACGCCTCAAACCAACCAGGATCTGATGCAGGCGCTGAAGGGGCGTGCGGAATGCTTGGTATTGCGCTGCACAGGCCGGGAACTGGTGCTGTATCTTTTCTGGTCGGGCATTTATGTCCCACTCGAGCGCCATGCGCTGGATGTGCCGATTGATGCCTTTCCTCATCGTTCGGTCGAGTATGATGAGGTGGTGTCGGCCTGGTTGAGTGCCTATGGCATATCCTTGGTGCATATACGCCATATGGCCTGGCAGGGGCTGGGAATAGCGGCGGTTGCTAATCAGCGTGGTGTACCGGTGGTGCTCTCCTTTCATGACTATTATACGGTGTGCCCGTCGGTAAAGTTGCTTGATGAACAGTGGCGCTTTTGTGGCGGCCGCTGTACCGCATCGAGAGGTGAATGCTCCCAGGAGTTATGGACCAGCGAACAGATTCCTGCCCTCAAGCATGATGGAATTTATACATGGCAGCAGCAGTTTGCTGGCATGCTGGCACGCTGCGATGCCTTCATTACGACGTCACAAAGTGCACGGAAACTACTGAGTACAGTGTTTCCATTTCTTGCTGATCGGCCTTTTGAAGTGATCGAACATGGTCGCGATTTCGTGCACCAGGTGATGTTGGCTGAATGTCCATCGCACGAGTCAAATGCGGAAGCGCCGCCGGAGCTACGTGTTCTAGTCCCCGGGCATATCACGCAAGCCAAGGGAGCGGCGGTACTGAGCGAGTTGGCGCGCCTGCCATCGCTGTCGCATGTTCGGTGGCATGTGTTGGGAACGATCGATAGCGCTCTGGATTGGTCGTGGCCGGAAAATGTCATTGTGCACGGCGTTTATCGGCGCGATGAGTTTCAGTGGCATGTCGCTCGTATCCGGCCGCACCTGGGAGCTGTATTGTCGCTGTGGGCTGAAACCTGGTGTCATACCTTGACGGAATTATGGTCGTCGGGTGTGCCGGTCCTTGGCTTCAATATCGGCGCGGTAGGCGAGCGCTTGCGCGAGACTGGTGCGGGTTGGGCGGTTCAACCGCTGACAGTCGAGGCCATGGCCACTGCGCTCAAGACGGCGGTGCAGCCGGATCGCTGGCAGCAGGCCCAGCAGCATGTAAGGTATTGGCAGGAAAGTGGCCAGCGCAGCATCGATCAGATGGCCGAGGACTACTGGCAGTTCTATCAGCGCATCAAGGCGGCCAGGTCTGTTTGATTACCTGGTAAGTGCAGGGCTTCGCTGCCCGGTACGTCATTCACTCTTTACGGCATTTATTGCATATGATGAAAACCTTTCTGGTGACCGGTGGGGCTGGCTTTATCGGCTCTGCTGTTGTGCGCGAGTTGATAGGCAATTCCGAACATCGCGTGGTCAATATCGACAAATTGACCTATGCGGGTAATCTCGAATCCTTGACCAGCGTCGAGAGTAATGAACGCTATTATTTCGTGCAGGCGGATATTGGCGACGCCAAGGCAATGCAAGGTGTCTTCGAGAAATTCCAGCCGGACGTGGTGATGCACCTGGCAGCAGAGAGCCATGTTGATCGTTCCATCGATGGACCGGCTGAATTCATCCAGACCAATGTCGTGGGCACCACGGTATTGCTGGAAGCGGCGCGTCTTTACTGGCAGCAGCTCAAGGACAGTGATCCGCAGAAGGCGGAAGGGTTTCGCTTTCATCATATCTCCACCGACGAAGTCTATGGCGATCTGGAAGAGAGCGGTGCGCTGTTCACGGAAACCACGCCGTATGCGCCAAGCTCACCGTACTCGGCCAGCAAGGCGAGTTCCGATCATTTGGTGCGTGCCTGGTACCGGACATATGGCCTGCCGTCATTGATTACCAACTGTTCAAATAATTACGGGCCTTATCATTTTCCCGAAAAGTTGATTCCCTTGATGATCCTGAATGCGCTTGCAGGCAAGCCTTTGCCGGTATATGGCGACGGCATGCAAGTGCGTGACTGGCTCTATGTCGAGGATCACGCTCGGGCGTTGATCAAGGTGGCAACGCAGGGGCAGACTGGCGAGACATACAATATCGGTGGGCACAACGAAAAGACTAACCTTGAGGTGGTCGAGACGCTGTGCGACTTGCTCGATGATCGGGTCGGCACCTCGCACCTCTCGTCTGATTCTCATCGTGACCTGATTACCTTCGTTGCCGATCGGCCCGGCCATGATGTGCGTTATGCGATCGATGCTTCCAAACTCGAGCGGGAACTGGGATGGGTGCCGGCCGAGACATTCGAAACTGGTCTGGCCAAGACTGTCGACTGGTATCTGGCCAACCGTGAATGGTGGCAGCGTGTACAGGATGGTAGTTACCGCGGTGAACGTCTGGGAGTACTGACATGAAGCTACTGCTGCTTGGTAGCTCGGGTCAGGTCGGGTTCGAGCTGGAACGTCGATTGACGGTGCTGGGTGACGTGGTGGCACCGAAGCGTTCCGAGCTGGACCTGGCTGATCTCAGGGCTGTGTCGGCCTATATCAATGAGCTACAACCCGCCTTGATCGTCAATGCGGCGGCCTACACCGCTGTGGACAAGGCCGAGGAAGAACCCGAGCTGGCCCATAGCCTCAATGCGGCGTTGCCCGGACAGTTGGCACGTCACGCATGTGAACTCGATATCCCCCTGGTGCATTTCTCGTCGGATTACGTCTATCCCGGGGATGGCCAGGCCGCGTGGCGGGAGAACAGCACCACCGGGCCGGCTTCGGTATATGGCACCAGCAAGCTGGCGGGTGACCAGGCCATACAGGCAAGCGGCTGTCGGCATCTGATCATGCGGACCAGTTGGGTCTACAGCGCTCGTGGCCACAATTTCATGAAGACCATGTTGCGGCTGGCCCGTGAGCGCAGTGCGCTGAAAATCGTCAATGACCAGATTGGGGCGCCGACACCGGCCAGATTGATTGCTGACGTGACCTTGATGGCATTGCATGGCCTGCTCAAGGGACGTGTGGAAAGCGGTCTGTATCATCTCGCTCCACGTGGCGAGACGAGCTGGCATGGATTTGCCAGCGAGATATTCCGCCAAGCCAGTGCAGCTGGAGAAACACTGGTCGTTGACCCTTCTCAGGTCGCAGGCATTCCGACCTCGGAATATCCGACGCCTGCTACGCGGCCACTCAATTCACGATTAACGCTGGACAAGCTGGAAGAGGCCCTGGGCATTTCGCTGCCAGATTGGCGTTCGCAGCTGATGTTGACACTCGCGGAATACCTGGAGCACTAGCCCCTCCCTGACGGTGGCCGAACGTCGACGAGCCCGTAAGATGTGTGGATAATCGGGGCTCATTGGTTGCCACCTTCAGGATTTTCTATCCGGCAAATAACAAACGGGAGTATTTTTTATGGCACGGAAGGGCATTATTCTCGCTGGTGGTTCAGGAACCCGCTTGCATCCCATTACTTATGGGGTATCCAAGCAATTGCTGCCGGTTTATGACAAACCGATGATCTATTATCCCATCTCGGTTCTCATGCTGGCCGGCATTCGTGAGATTCTCATTATCTCCACACCGGACGATCTGCCACAGTATGAGCATTTGTTGGGAAGTGGCGAGCAGTTTGGTGTCACCTTCGAATATGCCGAGCAGCCTTCACCGGATGGTCTGGCACAAGCTTTTATCATTGGTGAAGAGTTCATCGGCAATGACTCGGTCTGCCTGGTACTGGGCGACAATATTTTCCATGGTCAGCACTTTTCCGATCAGTTGAAGCGCGCAGCAATGCAGGAAAGTGGCGCGACCGTATTCGGCTATCTGGTCAAGGATCCGGAACGTTTCGGTGTGGTGGAGTTTGACGACACCGGCAAGGCGGTGTCGATAGAAGAAAAGCCCGAGAATCCTCGTTCTCCCTATGCTGTTACCGGGCTGTATTTTTACGACAACGACGTTGTCGAGATAGCGAAGGCTGTCAAGCCTTCGGCTCGCGGCGAGTTGGAAATTACGTGTGTCAATAATGCGTATCTTGAGCGTGGAGACCTACACGTGGAGCGACTGGGCCGTGGTTTCGCATGGCTCGATACCGGCACGCATGACAGCCTGATGGAAGCTAGCCAGTACGTGCAAACCATTGAGCACCGTCAGGGATTGAAGATTGCATGCCTGGATGAAATTGCCTGGATGCAAGGTTGGGTTGACGACAGCCACTTGCTCGCCAGGGCAGATTCCCTGGCCAAGACGGGGTATGGCAAGTACCTGAAACGTCTGGTCAGTCAGGATAGCAAATGGAGAGCCTCGCAGGCCGATAACTGAAGGCGTCCTGTTCTTTCAACATCAGAGTGTATTGGACCCTATGGAATTCGAAAAGCTACAGATACCGGACGTCGTGCTACTCACACCACAGGTTTTTGGTGATGAAAGGGGCTTCTTCATGGAGACCTTCCGCCAGAGCGAATTCGAGCAACACTGTGGAAACTACACCTTCGTGCAGGATAATCATAGCAAGTCCAGCCACGGTATTCTTCGAGGGCTCCATTACCAACTTGAAAAACCGCAAGGCAAGTTGGTACGTGCCACTCAAGGAGAGGTTTACGATGTGGCCGTTGACCTGCGCCAGAGCAGTCCGACATTCGGGCAATGGGTGGGAGCGCGACTGAGCGCGGATAACAAGCAGATGCTATGGGTGCCGCCCGGCTTTGCGCACGCGTTTTATGTAATCAGCGATGAAGCTGAATTTCAGTACAAGTGCACGGATTATTATAATCCCGGCGATGAATATTGCATCCGTTGGGATGATCCTTCTCTAGCAATTGACTGGCCTCTGGTGAGTGGGCAGGCTCCACGCGTATCCGACAAGGATGCCCAAGGTGATACTTTCGAGTTCGCGGCAAAATTCACATGATTGACCATGAATTTCATATAGCAGGGATGATATGAAAGAAACATATTGCGCGCTGAAAGAATTTGGCGCTTCTTTCCTGGGGCCCTCGCTTACCGAGTATGTAAGAGAGGTGGAACGGCATGCAGAAGGGAAACTGCCTGTGTGCCTGGCCAGGGAAGGCTGGTTGATCCATAAGTTGCTGACTCACCTTTCCGAGGAAAAGCTCATTCGGTTGGACCATGAACCGATTTACTTGAAACTTTCTCGGACTTTGCTGTTCCGGGCCATGCTTGGGGAGTCATTGACATATACCGTTGCCTTGAAAATGGAATTCAAGGGTACGGTGCTCGATTTGATGATGAAACGCTTTGGTTTGCAGATGCATGAAGCCTTTGCCTGCATTCCTTCGGAGGTACTGGGGTTCGGGGTAACGTTACCAGATAATGCCGACGAAGTGCGGGAATGGCTCAAGCCCCACGATGAGCGTTTGCAACAACAAGTCAAGCCCACACGTCAGGCGATGGAACATTACTTCCGAAGCCAAGGGCTGGAAGGGGACCCTGTTCCCTTGATGCTGGATGTCGGCTATTCCGGTTCGATCCAGAAGCTTTGCACCAGGTTCTTGGGGCGTGATACGGAAGGGCTGTATTTCATTGCCACGAAGCCAGGCAAGCAGGAAATTGGAAGCAATACAGCCCAACTGACCGGGGTTTTCCGTGAAGGAGTGAACTGGCAGGAAAATTACACCATGCTGGAACGCTCGTTGTTGTTGGAATGCATGATGACGGCGCCGCATGGACAGGTCGTAGACGTTCGTCAGGCACAGGGTGGTGAGTTCATCTTCTTCTATGGAAGGGAAGCATCCAGCCAGCGCTACTACCAGAACCTTCAAACCGTACTCGAAGGTGCGATAGAGGCAGTGACAGAAGCGTTACAGAATGACGTTACTTATACCAAGGAGGAAGTGGAAGCCTTGTTCGAGGTGTTTTCCACTCGCCCCGGGGCAATACCGCAAGCCGCCTGGCACCTGTTCACGGCCGATGATGATATTACCGGCAATGGCATGGTAACCCCTCTTCAGATATTCGGCATCTAATCGGGAATGGGTATGTTCAAGAGTATTAAGTCGCTGAGCACTAGGCTGAAAGCGGGCGCTGGACAAGGCATCGATTACGAGCAACTGACCGAAGAAGCCGTATCGCTGGGGCTTTTCAATCCGAGCTGGTACCAGGAGCACTATGGTAGGACATTCCCCAGTAACGTTGAGGCTTTCAAGGATTATGTGCGGAAGTCTCGTTTTTCACCTGTCAATCCCTCTCCTGCATTTGACAATGAAACCTATCATCGTACCTACATGGATGTCTTCCATGGCCAGGTAAGCCCACTTCTTCATTATTTGATGCATGGCAGGCAGGAAGGAAGGCGCTATGCACCGTATGCACCGCGCTGGATGCCCCGCAATGTCTTGACGCCTGAACGTGAAGTCAATGCAGCGGCTCAAGAGTTGAAAGTGGCTGCTTGTTTGCACATTTTCTACGATGACTTCATTGATCGGTTCGCACAAGCACTAAATGCTTTTCCCATTGAGCTGGACATACTCTTGACCTTGGCCAACGATTCGTTGGTGGAACATGCTAGGCGAACCTTTGGCAAGCACCCGAAAGTCAAGAATCTGGAAATTCGTGTTGTTCCCAATCGAGGCCGCAACTTCGGTCCGATGCTAGTCGAGTATGCAGAAAAACTCCGGGAGTATGATCTCTTTTGCCATCTGCATTCGAAAAAGTCGCTTTACTCTGGGAAAGAACAGACCCAATGGGCCGATTATCTGACGGAGTACATACTGCGAGACCCGGCGGTGACGTCCGGGATTTTGAACAGCTTCGCTGATAACAGTGAACTGGGGGTCTATTATCCTACGACATTCTGGATGATGCCGACGTGGGTCAACCATCTGACCATGAATGTTCCCTTTGTGAGGGCTTTGGAAGAAGAATTTGACCTTCCCAGAACGAGTGGGTTTTTGAGTTATCCGGCTGGAGGAATGTTCTGGGCGCGCCCGCAGGCACTGAAAGACCTTTTGTCGAAGCAGTGGACCTACGAGGATTTTCCCGAGGAGCCTTTGCCGAACGATGGCTCCATGTTGCATGCTCTGGAGCGAGTGCTTGGCAAGGCTGCCCAAAAAAGAGGGTATGGGGAATTTTTCTATTACCCCCCAACAGGGCAATTTACTCGTGATCATTCCTATACCTTCAGCAGTTATCAAGGTTCCGGGCTCAATCAGCATTTGCCTGCCATTCAAGCGCATGAGTGCATTAGTTTTGATGTCTTCGATACATTGGTGAGGCGGGAATATACGGCTCCCGATTACGCGAAGCTTAAATTAGGGCAGCAGCTAGCTACCAGTGGTCTGGTTGGTTCGGCGCAAGAGTTCGTGAAGATCCGTAATCGCTATGAATTGGCGTTAAGAAAGAAAGCGGACTTCAGTGGCGATGTCAGTATAAAAGACGTATACGGTGAGGTCGGAAAGGCTCTTGGCATCTCGGATCATGAGGCGGCGGACTTGATGCAGGAAGAGTTCGAGCTGGACTTGAAAATGATCCGAGCAAAGGATGAAATGGTCGAGCTTTTCAATCATCTCGGTAGTATTGGGCACAAGCTATGGGTGATATCCGATACTTATTATACGCGTGGCCAGGTAGGCTTAATGCTAAAGAAAGCCGGAGTCAGTGTACCATATCGTCTTCTGGTCTCGAGTGAAGAGCAGAAGCGTAAAGATAATGGCACCATGTGGCGTATGGTCAAGGAAGACCTTGCAAACGAAGGGATTCAGCGTTATTTGCATATTGGTGACAACGTGGTAGCCGATGCACAGCTACCGGGAGATCTTGGTCTGACAACTTTCCATATCCTGCATCCGATGGATAAGTGGCAGGCCTTGGGCTTTCCCGACGTACTGCAAGGCGACGAAGCACTTGATGAGCATCAGATTCTCAAGTGGGGAAAGCTGGTTAGCCAGGTTGGCCGCAACCCTTTTATTGGTGAATGATGAAAAAAGATACACTTTATTTGCATGTTGGCTGGTCAAAAACTGGCACTTCTGCAATCCAGGCACAAATCCAGGAACAAAAAGACGACTTTTTGGCCAAGGGGGTGCTTTACCCTCAAAGCTTGCAATGGCCTGATCACTCACATCATCCATTTGCACTCTCTTTTCAGGGAAGCGGTTCTTATCAAAGTAACATGACGCCGGCTGAGGCCCTGGAGGCACTTCGGCTGGAAATGGAGAGTTCCCCGGCGCATGATGTCTTGATTTCCTCTGAGCTTTCTCCCTTTTATTTCAATAATTCAAAGTTCAAGGAGTTTGTTGCCCAGCATTTTGAGCGTGTCCAGGTGATTTTCACCGTTCGCTCCCAATCGGAGCTTTTACTTTCACTTTTCAACCAGCTGGTTAAAGACCCTAATGTGCGCTACGGTGCATCGCTGTTCTCTTTGTCCATGCGGAACATCCATTGGCTTAATTTTTACCAGAATGTTAAGCAGTGGGCGGATGTGGTAGGCGCCAACAATATCACTGTTATTCCTTATGGCCTGTCTGTTGTAGAAGACTTTTTTGAAAAGTTCTCCATACCCGTTCAGTACAAGGATGCGAATGGCAACAGAACGGTCAATCCTTCCTTGCCAACTCGATGCCTTGCTGTTCTGCAAGCGAGAGGTCGTAAGGCCACCGATGCTGCTGGTTTTTCCCGAATCCGGAATGAAGTGATATCGCTTTCTGCAAAAATTCCGACGGATCGAGATAGGCACGTATTGTTTTCTGTTCCTGAGCAGCAAGCCCTTGATGATTACTTCAAACAAGGCAATCAGATGTTGGCAAATGAGTATGGGATTGATGTTTCCCAGTTTCAAAAAGCTCAATACAAGCCTATTAAGGTTTTACCGCCTGGTGTAGATCTAGAGAAATTGTCTGGAGCCAAAAAATGAAGTTAGTACTCCATCCAGGGCACTCTAAGTGTGGTTCTACTAGTATACAAAAGTCTATAATAAAAAATAGAAAAACTTTGGAAAGGTTTGGTTACTTGATACCAGATCCTCAAATGCGTGTTAGAGGAGATGATGGGTTTAATCCTAATGGAGAGACACCGCGGCCTTTTTTCAGGAAGGTTATGGAGGAGAACGACACCAAAATTTTAGAAGAGAAGCTAGGAAATATTCTGTCAAAAAAGGAACATGAAGATAAAACTTTATTGATATCGGCTGAAAATCTGGTAAATCAGCTTAAAAGGCCTTCTGGTGCGAATATACATTACGTTTTCAGGTCTTTTTTCTCTGAGGTGAAGGTCGTATACTATATAAAGCCGTTTGACGAGTTTTTGCTGTCTGCTTGGCAACAATGGGGTTATAAAAAGGGAAAGTCTTTTGACTCGTTTGTTGATGAATCTATTAAAACAGGAAATCCTTCATTTAAGATAGCTGCTGAATTTTTTCATAATACCTATGGACGTGAAAACCTTACTGTTTCTCTTGTAAAAAAAGGTCATTATCTTGGCAATGGTTTATTAAGTGACTTTTTCAATAAATTAAAAGTGGGTTGTGATGAGGTTGATCTGAGCTTTCAGGAAAGCAATATAAGCTTAAATCCTGCTTTGTGTGAGCTTCTTTCGCATTGCCCCAGCCTATTTAAAGATATTCATGATGAATCAGTCAAAGAAGCCCTTTCACTTCATCTTAGTAAAGAAGCGTTGGCTTTTCAAAGAATGCCAGGATTTGTATCAGAGAAAACGTCAAAAAAAATAATTGAGTCCTACAAATCAGATGCAGAATTAGTAGCAAATAGGTTTTTGAATGGAGTCTCTTATGAGAGCCTCTTTAGCTATTCTCTGGTTGCATCTGACGATGAGCATAGCTCAGTTGATATGACGAAAAAACAGATGGCTATTCAAACAGAGCTTATGGTTTCTTTGATAAAATCCCTTTCTAAGTAAAGAAGATTTTTATGGTGCCCAATGGATATCCAATCAAGGTCAGTTAGGGAAAAACGACAACTCTCATATATTGATGATTTCCCATACAAACATCCGAGGGTGTCAATTGGGAAAGAGATAGAGCCAGCAGTAAATGTATTTACTATTAAAAATGCCTTGGCGAACCTAGGTATTAGGAAAGCTTTTGTTTGCTCGAAAAGTGAAGAGCCAGTAAGTGAGCTTTCTTCTAGCTTAGCGATAAAGGAAATAAGCAGTAGAAAAAAAAGAATAAAAAGAGTTGGTGGGCATGTGTTAGATTTGGTGACGCCCGGAGCTAACTTATATAGTCATTGGCTTCTTGACCTTTTGCCGAAAGTGGACGCTGTTAAGAGGGCTGGTTTTTCATGGGATGATTTTGATTATGTTTATGTAAATTACTTTAACTCAAGATTTAAAAAGGAATCTTTTGATAAGTTAGGGATTCCGGCTAGCAAGGTTCTGGATTTTCCTTCTTCCCCAAAAATTTTTTCATGCGATAAGGTTACGACGGTTACTTCTTGTAGACATTCGCTTTATACTCCTGACTGGGTAGATGGATTTGTTAATTCTGTTTTTTTGGATAAGAATAAAAGGCGTGCTTTAGGTGAAGGGAAGCGGCGTATATATATATCTAGATCTAAGGGTAATACGAGAAGGATTTTAAATGAAGCTCAGCTTTTGGAGTTGATTATTCCATATGGATTTGAAACACTGTATTGTGAAGATCATAGTGTTTCGGATGTTTCAAGGATCATGTCTGAAGCAGAACTTATTATCGCACCGCATGGGGCAGGATTAGCAAATTCTGTTTTTTGTAACTCTGATATTCAATTGATAGAACTCTTTTCTTCGCATATTTCTTCTGAGTATTATAAGCTTTCTAAGAAGAGAGGGGTTGAATATCATTGTATACAAACCCATTCCCCGGACGGCTCCTATATTGATGTTTCAAAATTGGATTATAATGATAGAGAAGTTATTCATCCCATGAATCTTTTGCTGTCTAGGGAAAACCTTAGAGAAATACAGAAGTTGCTTGAGAGAGGCTGATTTTATGGCTAATCTTTATATACATGCGGGGAATCATAAAAGTGGATCTACAACAATTCAGAGGTTCCTGCATGACCATAAGGAAAATATTGCTAAACATGGAATATATGTTTACTCGAGGGACCAGCAAAAGCGACAGCGACGCGGGAATCTGTCATGGTGGTTTGATCACTCTGTACTGTCGAAAGATGGTGTTAGAATAAAAAAAGGTTTTTCTGAGTCAATAGCAAAATTTTCTCAAGGCAATGATGTAATATTATCTTCCGAGTGTTTCTCTTGGATATTCAGAAAGGAAGAGCTGCTAGATTTGAAAGAATCCCTCTCTTGTTTTTTTGATAGGATAGTTATTTTTTTTTACGTTAGGCGTCAAGATGTCCACGCTGTTTCACATTATCAGCAGGCCACAAAAACTATAGCAGAGCAAGATTTTTATTCAGGTCCTCCGTTGGCCTTGCCGAAAGTGACAGACAATATATACTTGTATCTTGATTACCATAAAAGAATCTCAAATTGGGGAGATGTTTTTGGAGATGAAAATATTTACGTTAACCCTATGAAAGAGGCTATTTTGAAATCAGGTAGCCTGACAAAACATCTATTTTCAGTTATTGGAGTGTCCGAAATACCAAATGAATCTAAGCCATCTAATGAAAGCTATGGCTGGGAGAGGACAAAAATTAATCATTTGTTAGTTAAGTCAGGAATTGATCCAAGGTCTGAATTGTCAAAGTATATTAATGGTTTTTTAGATAACAAAGGTAAGCTTCTACCATCAAGAAGTGAAGCTATTCAGTTCTACAATAACTTTAGGTATTCAAATAAAAAACTGAATGAAAGATTCAATGTTTCTAACAATGAATTTATTTTTGATGATGATTTTACTTTTTATCCGGAAGAGGGAAATGATAAGTGGTGTGAGGACACCGCGAATAAAGCATTAGAGAATGTTATATTGGTTATCAAGGATTTGTATAATATGCGACAGAAGTGATATTTCTGGTAAAGTTTAAGGAGTTGATTTATGTATGACTCAAGTAATCGAAAGGTTTTTGTTATAGGGTTTAATAAGTGCGGGACAAGCAGTTTGAATTACTTTTTTAATAAAAATGGATTGAAGTCTCTTCATTATGATGGAGGAAATCTTGCTGTTAATATAGAGCGAAACGTCAGGCAGTTTAAGAATCCTATAGAGGGGTATGAAAAATATCGATGCTTTTTAGATATGGAGTGTGTCAATTCACGTGAGTTCCCTCTTGTAGAGGCGTATAAGTTCTATAGGGAAATTTATCGATGGAATCCTGGCTCAAAATTTATTCTGAATACTAGAGATGTGGATAAGTGGGTCAGGAGTAGAGCTTCGCATTCAAATGGAAGGTGCTTAGACTGGTATAAATATCATTATGGTATAAATAACAGCGAGAGAATCAAAGAGATCTGGAAGATCGACTTCTATCAACACCATGCTAACGTACTAAGGTTTTTTCAGGATAAACCTAATGAGCTTTTGGTTTATAATATAGAAAAAGATTCTCCCGAAAGGATATCTGATTTTCTTTCAGATATCCATCAGTTCAATGATTTGGAAATGCCTCGCTCTAATGCCACGAAAAAATATGAAAATGAAGATCAAGACTCTTGAAGGAAAAGGCAGTGATTAAACATTTTTTTCGCCTTCGGTCTTTAAGAAATGATGACGATTTTTTTTCGAAGAAAAATGCTGTTATTCATATAGGAGCTCCTAAAGCAGGTTCTTCTGCGCTCCAACGATTTTGTAATAACAATAATGAAAAGCTGAAGGAGTTTGGCTTTTACTATCCTGAGCATTCCATGGATAAGAATGGTGTGTCTGGAGGACATACTCAAATAGCAGGCCGTTTAGTAAAAAATGATATTGAGAAGGCGAAGGAGAAATTTGATGAGTGGCTGAGCGAGGCCGACCGAAAAGGGTTGACGTTATTACTTTCCGCCGAGGCTTTCTATGGAAAGCATGCAGAGATGAAAGAGATAGCGGGCCATTGTAATGTTAGGATAATTGCTTATATGCGAAATCCTATTGATTATCTCATAGGTAATCATAACCAAGGAATAAAGCGGCATATGAGCACTAGACGGCTCAGTTACGAAGTTGATTGGTCTCTTGATCGCTCGACGGGGCATTTAGCGGGACTTCCATTACTCGCTTGGGCTGATGCTTTTGGAGATAAAAATTGTTGTTTTCTTCCCTATTTTTCCCCGGAAAGGGGAGGAGGGAGTATTGAAGCCTCTTTTCTTAAAGCTATAGGTGTGGAGCAGAAGGAAATAAGTGATTTGTGCTCATCTTCTGATTCTCCTATAACTAATAGGAGCTATGTGGCATCGGCGCTTGAGCTGAAAAGATTGTTCAATACAGTTTTAGCTGATCTGCCAAGCCAGATATCTCATGAAGTTGACTGGGCGCTTCAAGCCTTCTCGGATTCCGCTAGTCATTTGCGAAGTTATCGTGCCTATGATTTACCGGAAGAGGTCCGCGTTAGGCTTCTTGATCGATTTCAAACGCAAATGTCCCCGGTTATTGAACGCTTCCCTAAGCTTTCGCAAGTTTGGGATGAGAAGTATGATTTTTATCCTGATAAGCTTGAAAACCAGCTAGACCTTTGGGAGCCGTTAAATTATGTTTCTCAGGTGGCTCCTAATATTTTGGAAACAATCAAGCAAAAGGCTAAAGAATTAAGAGGGAGAGGTGCTGGGGGTTATCCTTTTTATCGGCTCCTTGAGGTGTTGAATATTGATTTTCATGAGCCATATTTTTACAATGAAGTTCTGTCAGATCAAGCGAGAAATGTCATTGCTCAGAGCAGTGCCAAAGATGCAGATTATTTGAGAGAGTTTGCTCTTGCGCTTGAGCGTATGGGGTGCCTAAGAGATGCGTTTTATGTTATCGAGCGGGCGAGTGAGAAACGACCTCATGGCAAGGGGATTTTGAGAATAAAAGAGCGTATTCATAAGAAAGTTTTGCAAATAGAAAAAGACTAGAATCTTTTAGGCACTCTGAATGGATTTTACATATATGAAAGGGGTTGATGAGCTATCTAAGAGGCTTCATCAAGTAGTAGAGCATACACCCTTAGTCGTTTATCCGGGTGTCCATATTTTACCACGAAATCAAATTGAAGAGTGTCAAGAAAAAAGTTGCTTTAATTGGCGAGCAACTGGCAATGATCCGCAGTTCTACACTCGACAAGCTTTGCCGCTTCCTGGCTGGAACATGCTTGAAGTTGCCATGGAGCATGATCAGCCGAGCGTTGCTGTCAGGTTGTACATGAACTTCGGAGAGGGTTTCAAGCAAGAGCAGAGTATTTATCTCCCTCTGAAGAGTGGGAGGGTCACGAAGCGGCTGTTCTATGTGCCTAGGAAGCTCAAGGCAATACGTTTTGACCCCATGGAGCAGGCGGGCAACTTTTCCATTCGTCATTTGCGTATTGCTTGGCTGACTCCTTGGTTTGCCCACGATCGCCTCGCGCAGCGGCTAGCTAACATGCATTATTCGTGGCGTGCCATGAGCAAGGGCGAGGTGTTGCCGGAGCTCAAGCGCAAGGCTCGTGAACAGGGGAAGCATTGGCGCGATCTGGCCCTGAAGGATTACGAAGAAACCTTCGAGCGGGTCACGGCGAGGCGCAGTTATCGCCAATGGTTGAAGAATCATAAGGTTCTGGGGCCGGACAAGATCCGTCGAGTGATCGAGAAGCTTCCTTACAAGCCTCTGATCTCGATTTTGGTACCGGTTTACAATCCTAAACCGGAGTGGCTGGAAGAATGCTTGAATTCGGTGCTGGAGCAGCAGTACCCGAATTGGCAGCTTTGCATTGCCGATGATGCCTCGACCGATCCTCGTGTGCGAGAAGTACTCGAGGCATTTGCCGAGCGGGATTCGCGTGTCCAGGTTGTCTATCGTGCTGGAAACGGCCATATCTGTGCGGCAAGCAATAGTGCGTTGGCCCTGGCCAAGGGTGAGTATGTCGCCTTGCTGGATCATGATGACTGCCTATCGCCGCGAGCGCTGTTTCGGGTGGCGGAAGCCCTGCACCGTCATCCGGAGGCCATCGTCCTGTATAGCGATGAGGACAAGCTTAACGAGCAGGGGGAGCGTTACGATCCTCATTTCAAGGCTCAGTGGAATCCAGACCTCTTGTTGGCTCAGAACTATGTTTCCCACTTGGGGGTGTATCGCGCTGATCGGGTTAGAGAGGTAGGTGGCTTCCGGGAAGGTTATGAGGGCAGTCAGGACCATGATCTTGTGCTGCGCTGCACGGCTGGCTTGGGGGCGGATCAGGTCATCCATATTCCGCATGTGCTTTATCACTGGCGTGCGGGGAAGGGGTCAACGGCGTTGTCGAGCCGGCAGAAGGATTACACCAGTGAGGCGGGGCTGAGAGCCGTGCAAAGTGCCTTGGCGGTATCTTACCCGGGCGCCAGGGCCGAGCATGGTTCATTGCCCAACACGTATCGGGTCCATTGGCCGCTGCCGGATCCTGTGCCCAAGGTTAGCCTGATAGTGCCTACACGCGATCGTGTTGAAATTCTGAGGCCTTGTGTCGATGCGATCCTGGAGCGCACGGATTACCCGAACCTCGAGCTGCTGATTCTGGACAATGATAGTGAGTGTGAGGAAACCTTGGCATATATGCAGGAGGTTGAGCAGCGTGATGCCAGGGTGCGGGTACTGCGTTGGAGCCAGCCTTTTAATTACTCGGCGATCAATAACTTTGGCGCCGCCTATGCGCAAGGCGAAATTCTGGCTCTGGTGAATAACGATATCGAACCGATCAACCCGGAGTGGTTGCGGGAAATGGTCAGCCATGCGTGTCGGCCGGATATCGGTTGTGTGGGGGCCAAGCTCTACTACCCGAACGATACGATCCAGCATGGTGGTGTCATTCTGGGAATCGGTGGCGTAGCTGGGCATGCCCATAAGTATTTCAGTCGTAACTCGCCGGGTTATTTCTCCCGGCTTTTCCTGACGCAGAACCTATCCGCGGTGACGGCCGCCTGCCTGGTCGTTCGCAAGTCTGTCTTCGACGAGGTCGGCGGTCTGAACGAGGTGGATCTACCCGTTGCGTTCAATGATGTGGATTTTTGCCTCAGGGTTCGTGAGGCGGGATATCGTAACCTGTGGACCCCGCATGCAGAGCTCTATCATCATGAGTCGATTTCCCGTGGTGCGGACAATAACTCGCAGAAGCGAGCAAGAGCCCTGGGCGAAGCCACGTATATGCGTAGCACCTGGGGAGATAAGCTGGACCATGATCCTGCCTATAATCCCAACCTGACATTGGTGCACGAAGACTTTACGTTGAGGTGAGGGGCAGGTGAGAGTGGGCAGAGAAGAGGGGAGTGGTGGAAGACGGGGCCGCCGATGAGTCGTGAACGTTGGCTGCTCTTGAGCGGTGGCGCCAGGCCGACCGAGGACATCTACTTCCTGGAATCGGCAGCGCCTGTCATGCGTTCAGAGGGTCACGATGTAGGGCGGTTGGACGTGCGTGGATGGCGCTGGCGACTGGCGCGCTGGATACTGTCGCGTCAGCCGGGAGCGAATCTGGTGTTGTGTCGTACGCTACCGGACAGGGTATTGCATTGGCTGGAGCGCCACCGGGAGATCTTCGGGCATATCGTCTACTTGATCGATGATGATATCCCCGCTGCGTCGGAGGACAGCCGTTTGCCGGTTGCCTATCGGCGTCGTATGGCTCGTGTCGCTGCCATGCAACCTCGTTTGCTGGCCCTCGCGAATGTGGTGGTGACATCTAGCGATTGTCTCGCAGCAAGATTCACGGGCGACCACGCTGATGTCAGAGTATTGACGCCTCCCTTGATCGCCCCGTTGCCGGATTTTGCACATTTCGACGGTCCGGACTGCCGAGTAGGGTTTCATGGAACACGCGCGCACCTGGAAGATTTGCAGCATATTGCACCGGCCCTGAAGCGGTTGCATGATACGTCGTCTCGCGTGTCGCTGGAGATCATGCTGGGTTGCCATACCCCCGCCGAGTTGCAGGGGCTTGAGCGACTCAGTTCACCTAGTGCCATGTCCTGGAAGGGTTTTCGTGACTACCAGCAACGGCACCGTATTCACATCGGCCTTGCACCACTGCTTGATACCGACTTCAATCGAGGCAAGTCCTTCATCAAGTTTCTGGATATCAGCGCGATGGGCGGGGTCGGGGTCTACAGTCGACGCCCGCCTTACACCGACATCGTCGAGCATGGTGTCACTGGTTTGCTGGTCGACGATACGCCCCAAGCGTGGTATGACGCACTAGAATACCTTGTCGATCAGCCGAAGGTGGCTCGCCGCATGGCAGAAAACGCGGCCCGGGTCGCCCGGGAGCGGGGAGACACAGGGCATACTGCGGTGTTTTGGCAACATCTCGGTTCAGTGGTTTAAGGAATAAACCTATGTTCAAGCGAATCACTCGAATGCCATGGTGGATGGTGGAGCTGTTTACCGGCACCAAGTCGTTCGTGGCCAATCCGCTGATCGGTAGCCGTCGGCTGAACCGGTGGGGGCTGCATGTCGGCCGTGTCGCGCTGGCCCATGGGGTGATGCGCCTGCGCATGGCGATGCTGGGATGGCGGGTGCCACGGGAGGATCGTCGGCAGTTCATCGAGCAGGGGTTCGTGCTCAAACGGAATTACTTGCCGGAAGACGAGTATCACGCCCTGGTCGAGGAAGTGCGGCAAGGGCGGGGCGAAGTGCGCCAGTGTATCCAGGGGGATGCCCGGACCCGCCGCATGCTGCTCGCCCCGGAAGTGCTCGAGGCCATGCCGCGAACACGCGCCTTGATGCAGGATCCGGCCTTTCGCCGCTTGATGCGCTTCTGTGCCGGTCATCTGCGCATGCCGATCTGTCACGCAGAGCAGGTGATGAACGGCGTCAGTGAGGCGCCACCGGACCCGCAGACCAACCTGCATGTCGATACCTTCCAGCCAACCATGAAGTTCTGGCTCTATCTGGAGGACGTGTCGGATCTCAATGGGCCCTTCGTCTTTGTGCCCGGGTCGAATCGCTTGAGTCGCGAGCGTCTTTCCTGGGAATACCGCATGAGCCAGGAAGCGCGAGAGCATGCCGACCGCTATACCGCGCGAGGCTCGTTCCGTGTCGAGCCGGAAGCGGCGGCGCGGTTGGGCGATAAGCCACCGCAGAGCTTCCAGGTGCCGGGCAATACTTTGCTGATCGCCAATACGTTCGGGGTGCATGCCCGAGGCCATGCGCAGCCGGGGACATCGCGTTTGGCACTGTGGGGCATGAGTCGTACCAATCCCTTTATTCCCTTGCCGGGACTGGGCTTCGAAAGCCTGAATCGGCTGCAGTATCGTGTGCTGCAACGAATGCGTCGCCGTGAGGATGAGCGGGCTGCCGCTCGGGGTGTGAAGGCGTCCTGGCATCGTGTCGAGGGCAAGGATGCCTGGCAACGGTAATCATCATCGCGACATGACTTTCATTACTCGACAAGGATTCGTGTTTATGTACAAGATCGAACAACTTTCTGGCTCCCGCACGTCATCGCCTTTTCGTGCCGTCGGCACGGGATTGGTGCTGGCTCTGGGCGTTGGTGCCTCGGGCACGGCATGGGCGGATGAAGTAAGCGTCACCCCCTGGGGACAAGGATGGGCGCTGGGGGGCCATGCCGGGCAGGCGGTGCATGAAACGGTCAAGAGTGGCGAGGCCTTCAATCCCTTCGTCTGGGACTTCCGAGACTACTACATCGTCAGCACCGGCCTGCAGAAGGAACTGGTGGACTTCTGGGGGTATTCCAAGCTATATGCCGAGGCCAATGTGTCCTACATCTTCGGCGACGAGCACTATTTCGAGACGTTCCTGACACCATCGATCAGTTGGGAACCCTTCCCCTGGGACGATGTACTCGATACTACGGCCTATCTCGGTGTCGGGGTCTCCTACACGTCGGAAACCTCACGGCTGGATGATTCGGGCGAGAACTGGATGGCGTCGATGATCTTCGAGCTGGAAGTGCAGCCCGATAGCTGGGGGCCATGGTCGCTCTATGGCCGCCTTCACCACCGGTCAACCGCTTACGGCACCTTCGGTGATGATGGGGGCGGCAGCAACATTCCCTCGCTGGGGGTGCGCTACCACTTTGGGCAGTGACGCTATTGCCCAGGTGAACGCCTAGGGCATGATGATCCCGCACTAGTCCAGTGGGTGGCCATGAGAGTGCATGTGCCTGCCACCGTCACCAAAACGGCCACCGGCTTGAGCAGTCGGTGGCCGTTTTTGTTTGTTGTGTGCAAGGTCGTATCACCCAGGCTTTCGCGCGTGGCCCGCGGGCAGATAAAAAAACACCGACCAGGCATCCATGCCTGGTCGGTGTTGAGGGTTACGCCTTTTTCAGGTGGTTCAGGCGGTCTTGGCGGCCTGAGTCACGTCCTGAATGCCCAGGCGCTCGCGTACGGCCATGGGCAGCAAGCGGCGAGACGAGATGCGATGGCGGGGCATCTCGACCACGCGGGTCTCGATACCGTAGAGCGCCACGTACTCGGCGTAATTGTCGAAAGCCTGACGATCGACATAGTCGATGTAGGTTTCGGCTTCGGTGCCGTTGGCGATGACCACCTCATGAGTGTCCGTCTCGATGTGGTAGTAGGTGATCGCCTCGGGCATCTCACTCCAAGGGAGGTAGTCGATGGTGTCGTGGTTGACCAGCGCGCCGGCGTTGATCACCAGGCCATCGATGATGACGCCGTGGTTGGCGGTGAGGATGAGATCCTGGTTGGGTTGGCCGTGTGCCAGAGCGCCTTCCTTGATCCGCACAGGGGCATGGCCAGCTGAGAAGAGGCGGTGAACGGACTGGCGACCGATCCATTTCACTGGCACCGCTTCGCCGTTATCGGTCAGCACCAGATCACCGATCGACAGGGTCTCCACAGCGACTTCGCCGTCGGGAGTGGCGATCATGGTGCCTGCCGCGAAGCAGTTATGTGTATAGGTGCCACCGGAGAGGTAAGTGTCCTGGTTGGCCGCGAACTCTTCATACTCGGCCTGCGTCATTTCGATGCTGGCGTTTACCTGGGTACCCACCGCAGCATTGCCTTGGGTCAGGTGCAGGGCGCCATCTCGGTAAGCGTCTTGAGGATTTAGGATGCTACCCTCATCCAAGCTCCAGTTTTCACCACCAAGGTTGAGTTCGTCGCCGGCCTCCATGCCAGTAACATTGAAATTGTAGGTGTCGAGAAGCCCCACATCGGGCTTGTTGAAGGTGAAAGAGCCGGTTTCAGCGCCTGAAAAGTTGACATTGTACCCATTCAACCCGCTCAGTGTGCTGACTGAGGAAGCATCGAGCGTGATGTCGCTGTTGCCATCAATACCGAAGGACAGGTCATTGAGGGCGCTCAGGTCCAGAAGCCCTTGGTCCATCGTCAGGCTGCCACCATTGGTGGCTGTAAAAGTGGGCGTGGAACCGGCCTCAATGTTGGCAATGTCCTGAATGCCAACACTCACCCCATCAATGATTAGTTCCGACGACCCCAATGCCGTGATGTTAAGGGTATCGCCATCCTGCGCGTCCTCGTTTGAGATAGTACGCGTCTCGGATCCCCCAAGATTTAGATCGAGAATAGCCATCCTTCATCCCCCTGACGTTAGTGCTTAGTGGAGTTTTGCTTGTTACTTTCACAACTGTCATGCACACAGAATGGAAAGCTGGCATGGCAGCACGAAAGCTAGTGTGAGGCGGATTTATTGTCAATTCTGATGCTATGCAGTATCGAGCGCATTCATTTTAGTGAGTGAGAAATTGCTCTCGCATCTGGAATCGATTGTTTTCTCCACCTAGGCACTCGGAACCTCCCGCTCCAAGTAGGCCTTTCTCGTCAATGAAGCTATAGCTTGGGGTGAGGGGCGTCAACGCAGAGTTGTATCCATATGTTAACGAAATGTGTTTTTTGTTGTGAATTAATGGGTAAATTGTTTCAAGGCCAAAGGTAAAAGGTTTGCAGTCACTGATTTTTTAATGGCTTTTATATTGCGAATAGAAATAAGTAGATATTGTTTTTTATAGTTCTAAAGTTGAATGAGAGGGGGCGGCAGGCTGTTGATTGATTGTTCAAAAAAAGTCATTGATTGAGAATTTGTTAAGCTAACCGCATAAAAATAAACAATAATTAACTGATGAGAAAAGGTGGGGGATCGAAGGCCCATCACTGCACCTCTGTTGGCCATGAGACCTGGTTATGCCCTGACGTTATAGATCGAGATGGTGCCAGATGGTCGGCCTACTTGACGCAGGAGGGGGAGGCGCTTGCCGTTTGGGCTTCAATGTCATTTACAATTTGTAACAAATATGCCGATCTTCGATACGCTGCCGGAGCGCGGGCGAAGCGAGAGGATGGCCCTGATGATCCTGGGTGCCGAATATCTGGCTGGCGGCTTGGCTTACGGCTGCTGCCGTCATCACAACGGTGGCCGAGGAGCGCTGCCAACCGGCAAGACCGCGATTTACACCGCATTGCCATGGGGTGTCGCCATCCCGCCACAGGGCAGGCTGCATATGGCCTGCTAGCATGAGGACAATCATTCAATCGGGAGGTTCCCCCATGCGTTGGTTGTCCCCGTTACTCGGCACCCTGATCGTCATGGGGCTGGTGGGCTGCAGTTATCATCCTGCTCGTATCAGCCCTGAGCCCGCCATCGTGATCGATGATGACAGGTACTATCATGATCGCGACTGGCACGACCGTGACTGGAAGCGCGACAGGGATTACCGTCACCGCGACCATGATCGCTGGAAACGCCATCGCGATTATCGCTACCACGATCATGATCGTGGCCGGGGTGGGTTTTGTCCGCCGGGATTGGCCAAGCAAGGGCGTTGCTAGGCCAGCAGCCCCAGGTGATCGATCAGGATGCTGGTCCCGATGCCACACAGGGCGAGGCCGCCAAGAATCTCCGCCCGCTTGCCGATCATCGTGTTGATCACGCGGCCCAGCATGACGCCGAGCGTGGTCATCAGCAGGGTGGCGGTGCCGATTGCAAGTGAGGTCCAGAATATGTTGGCGTCCATGAAGGCCAGAGTGATGCCGATCACGAGGGCATCGATGCTGGTGGCCAGGGCCGTCACCACCAGGCGCAGAAACGATGAAGGCGAACGCCGGGGCTTGTCCTCGGCGTTTTCGTTTTGCATCCCCTCATGGATCATGTGGGCGCCCAGCAGGGAAAGCAGCCCAAAGGCGATCCAGTGGTCCCAGGCGGTGACGTATTGCGCCATCGACAGGCCCAACGTCCAGCCGAGAAGGGGTGTCAGGGTTTCGACGATACCGAAGATGAGGCCGGTGCGCAGAGCATCGCGCATGCTGGGCCGTTCGGCCAGGGCTGCGCCCTTGCTCAACGAGGCCACGAAGGCATCGCTGGACATGGAGAAGGCGAGGAAGAAGGTCGAGAAAAGTGACATCTGGTGGGCTCCCGGGGTTGAAAGGCCATGACGGTGAGCGCTGTCGAAACAGCGCCATGACGTCATTGGTCTCGCCAACCTTTCGGCCACTCGTGCCACGGCATGCCTGCCGAGTGTGTTGACACGAGGACTTCCCGCGCGGCCAGCGCTGGAAGCAGGCTACTCCCCAAGAACGAGCTAGAGCTTACATGAGCGAATGGGGAATGTCATGCGCGCCTTGGGAGGTTTGAACGCTTTTCCTCAAAGGCAGGCTAGCCAACGCTGGAAGGTGCGACTGGCTAGGGTCAGGTGGCGATGCTGGGGTATAAGAAGAGAAAGCTTGCCGTGGCTGGGCAAGGCCTGGGGCAGGGCTCGCAGCAGGTGCCCCTGGCGCAGCTCGTCGGCGAGCAGCTGTTCCCACCCCAGAATGATGCCCTGGCCGGCGAGGGTGGCGTTCATCAGGACCTGATAACTGTTCGCACGCAGGCAGTGGGCCGGCTCATGCCAGGCCAGCTTCAGGGCCGTGAACCAATCCTGCCAGGTCAACCAGTCGTTGAAGTGGTCCTCGAGCACCAGCAGGGTGTGCTGGCGTAGTAGCGCCTCGGGCGTTCCGACCTCGCCATGGTGCCGGGTATAGTGAGGGCTGCACACGGCGATGACATTTTCCTCGTCAAACACCGTCTCGGCCATCAAGCCGGGCGGATCTACCTGCCCCTCGAGGTGATAGTAGAGCCCCAGGTCGAACTCGGTGAGATCGAGCCGGTAGGGATCCTCCATGGTCAGCAGTCGGATTTCGATGTGTGGATGCTGCCGCTGAAATTCGGGCAAGTGCCGGGATAGCCAGATAGAGGCGATGGTAGGGCTGGTGGCCAGGGTCAGTTGGTGGTCGTCGCCATGTCGGCGTAGACGGGCTGTTTCGTCGGCCAGGTCGCGCAGCAAGCGGCGGACGACCCGGTAGTAGTGATCCGCGGCCGGTGTCGGGCGCAGGCCGTCGGGAACACGCTCGAAAAGCGGACGGCCCAGGTCTTCCTCCAGGCGTTTGATCTGGCGACTGACGGCGCTCTGGGTCAGGTTGAGCTCGCGGCCGGCCTGGGTGAAGCTGCAATGCCTGGCGGTGGCCTCGAAGGCCTTCAGGCACTGCAGCGGGGGCAAGGCGTCGCGTCCGCTCATGGACATCCTCGGCGATGGGCAACTCGTCGTGGCGCCGAGGATATCATGTCTGCCAGGAGGCATCGTCAGATCGCTCTGCGCGGCACTTCCGTTCGCCAGTGCTTGCGGTGAACTTCCTTGCCGTCATCGTGGGCGATCTGTTCGGCCTCGATGAAGAAGGTCGTCTCGTCGCAGGTAAGACGGTAGTGGCTTTCCACGCTGACATCGAAGCGACCGGGACCTTCGTCGCGGCCGGCCCGGTAGTGCCAGGTGATGTCCGCACGGGCCCGGCTCGGGTCCTCCGGATGAGCGGTGTAGCGCTCCTGGCAGGACTGCGCCACCCGATAGCCGTGGTCGTTCAGCGTCATGGCGCCCAGGTCGTCCTCGACGATCACCGTGACTTCGCCGCTGGCCACGTCCTCCTGGATGGTACGTCGTGGCGCCGGGCTGCGCTGGGTGTCGACATCGGCGGGACGGGCGCTCTCCGGAGCCTCGAAGGGATTGGCGATAGTCTTGCCCTGATAGGTGGGCAGCTCGAGACGTTGCAGGCCAGGCTGCAGGGTGAGTGCGGCGCGCCTGGGAGTCGGCCACAGCAGCGGGAAGT
Source organism: Halomonas caseinilytica (assembly GCF_001662305.1). GTDB lineage: Bacteria > Pseudomonadota > Gammaproteobacteria > Pseudomonadales > Halomonadaceae > Halomonas > Halomonas caseinilytica. The sequence continues at coordinate 29,660 of NZ_BDEP01000011.1, read as the reverse complement.
TGGCCGAAGCGATCGCCACGCGCAGGCGGTGCCCGGCGGGCAGGCGATAGCCGATCATGTCGAGTTCGAGATCCACGTCCATGGGCTCGCCGGGAACCGGCGGCTCCAGATGGTCATGATCGCGCAGCGACAGGTTGAGCACGCCATAGGTGATGCGGGCCACCTGGCCATCGGGGCGTACGTCGCTCAAGCGCACGGTGAGTTGGCCACAGGGCTGATCGCTGGCTAGTCGCAGGCGCAGTCGTGGCTTGCCGAGAATGTCGAGCGGCGCCTCGAGCGGTTGGCTGTCGAAGCACAGCGCCAGGGCGTCGTCCTGGCGTTGGTCGCCCGGCAGGTCGGGGCCGAACCAGATGGCGCAGTATTCGCCCTGATGACTGCCGGCGGTGAGCGGCGAGTCGACGGTGCGGGCCTTTGATAGGGGCGCGTCGCCGGCGACCAGGCCAGTATCGGTCAGCGCATACGGACGCTGCTCGACGTCCGCCGAGGGCCAGCCCTCGGTACGCACCCAGGCGCCCGGGCGCTCGGCGTACATGGACTTGGGCGGCAAGGCATCCTGAAGATAGAAGGTGCCGGCCGGTTCGTCCATGATGCCGGTATCGATGTCCTTCAGCCAGTGGTCCCACCAACGCAGCGCTTCCTGGAGGAAGCCGATTGCCGGGTCGGGCACGGCGAAGTGTGGGTACTTGTGAATCCAGGGGCCGATCAGCCCCTTCTTCTGCCCCTGGAGGTGTTCCAGCAGGCGCGGCACGCTGTTCTTGTAGCCGTCTCCCCAGCCGCCGACGGCATAGACGGCGGCTTTTATGTCGGCGTAGTTCTGGTTGACCGAGCCATGCTTCCAGTAGGCGTCGCGGGTCTGGTGGCTCATCCAGGTCTCGACCAGCAGCGGCATGTTGTCGAGACGCTGCTTCCAGCGTTCGCGCCACACTTCGCCGACCAGGGCCGGGTCAGGTGGTGCTGCCGAGAAGCTGAGCATGGTGGCCGACCAGCCCAGGTTTTCGTGCAGCAGGTTGCCACCCTTGTAGTGGATGTCGTCGGTGTAGCGGTCGTCGGTGGAGCACAAGGTGATGATGGCCTTGAGTGGCTCGGGCTTCAGTGCTGCTAGTTGCAGCGAATTGAAGCCACCCCAGGAGATGCCCATCATGCCGAGTTTGCCGTTGCACCAGGGCTGGCGGGTCAGCCAGTCGATCACTTCGAGGCCGTCGGCCTGCTCCTGGGGCAGGTATTCATCGGCCATCAACCCCTCGGATTCGCCGTTACCACGCATGTCGACCCGCACTGCCGCATAGCCGTGGCCGGCGAAATAGGGATGCGTCAGCTCATCGCGCACCGCCGTGCCGTCGCGTTTGCGGTACGGCAGGTATTCGAGGATGGCGGGTACCGGATGCTCCTCGGCCCCTTCCGGCAGCCAGATGCGGGCAGCGAGTCGGGTGCCGTCCGAGAGCGGGATTTCTAGGTGCTCGATCTCGCGGATACGATGCGGGAATTCGGTCTTCACGTTCATTGCGGCTGGCCTTGTGCGTCGAGAGGTTCGCGATTGATCGAAGTGTCGGGGCATTCGAGGGCGCTGGGGTCGCGTAACCAGTGCCAGAGGGAACCGCTGGCGAGCAGGATGATCACCAGGGCGGGCAGGCCGCCGAGGTTGGAAAGCATCTTGACGCCATCGATGCCGACGAAGCTGGTCATCACCCAGGCGATGATGCCGACCACCACGCCCCAGATGATCTTCATGGGAATGCCGGCGCTGAAGTCGGAGTCGGCGGTCAGGCCACGGGTGCAGAGGTTGCCGATGGCGTCGGTGTTGGAGTCCGCTGCTGTGACATAGGAAATGAAGGCGATGAACAGCAGCAGCGGCACCCAGAGACCGGACAGCGGTAGCTCGCCGAAGAGTCGGTAGAGAACGTGCTCCACGCCCTCGTCGTTGAGCACGCTGTGCAGGTCGATCCCGGTGCGCATCTGGAAGTAGAGCGTGGCGCCGGAGAAGATGACGATCCACACGGTGGCGAACAACGACGGGTAGAGCAGGTTGATGCGCAGGAAGTCGCGTACGCTGTAGCCGCGTGAGATCCGTCCCAGGAAGAGCGAGGCCACGGGCGCCCAGGCGAACCAGATGGCCCAGTAGAAGATCGACCACCAGTGCGGCCATTGGTCGTCGCCGGCAGCGCCGGTGAACAGGCTGCGGGTGAAGAAATTGTCGAGGTAGACGCCGAACGACTCCACGCCGATCTGCAGCATGAACGCCGTGGGGCCGAATACGAAGACGAATAGACCGAGCACCAGAAGCAGCCAGGCATTGAGTGCCGAGAGGCGGGCGATGCCCTTCTTCAAGCCGCTGGCGGCCGAGAGCACGAAGGTGACCACGATTACCGCGATGATCAGGCCGAGGCGCAGGGGATTGGTGTTGCCCTCGATGTACTGGCCGAGGCCGCCGGCCAGGGTGATGGCGCCGGTGCCGAGGGTCGCGGCCATGCCGGCTACCAGGGAATATAGCGCCAGGGCATCGATCAATCCCGAGTAGCGGGTGATGCGAGGGCCGAAGACTGGCTCGAGCATACTGCTGATGGAGAACTTTTGCCGGCGGTTGTAGAACGCCAGGGCGAAGATCAACGCCGGGACCGCGTAGATGGCGTAGGGCGTGAAGGTCCAATGCAGGAACATGGTCGACATGGCGAACAGCGCCGCCTCGGAAGAACCGGCTTCCATGCCCAGCGATTCGGGTGGCCCCATCAGGTGGTAGAGCGGCTCGGCGGTGGTCCAGAACAGCACGCCGACCGCCAGGGTGGTGCACAGCGTGATGGAGAACCAGCGGGTTTTCGACAGCAGCGGTTCGGCATGCTTGCCACCGATGCGGATGCGTCCGAGCGGCGAGACATACACCGCAATGGCGAGTACCAGCAGGTAAAGGCTGCCCAGGCTGAACAGCCAGGAGAAGCGTTTCAGGATGGCGTCGTTGAGCTGACTGGTGAAGCCGAGAAAGGCGTCCAGATCGACCAGGCTGCCGATCACGGCGGTGAGCAGAATGAGAAAGGTCGGCCAGAAAACCAGGGGCCGCATGTGATGGGGCATGGGCATCTCTCCACTTATTGTGTTGTCACCGGAATGTCTCCGGCGCATGGCTGGATACCTTAACGGCCCGCACCTTGGGGATGACAGCGAAGGGTCTGCATGGGGGTATGACAGTCACGCATGCCCTGGAAATCGATGAACGGACTTGCGTGCATGCAACGACAAGGCCCGGCGTGAGCCGGGCCTTGTCAACTGACGATCTGGCGCTGCCTAGGTTCGCGTCAGTTCCTCATCGAGAATCTCGAGGGTTTGGTCGACCTGCTGTTCGGTGTGCTCGCAGGAGAGGAAGAAGCGCAGGCGCGCGCTCTTTTCGGGCACGGCGGGGTGCAGGATCGGCTGGACATTGATGCCGCGTTCGAACAGGGCGTGGGAAAGACCGGCGGCGCGGGCCGAACTGCCGATGATCACCGGCACGACGGCGGCGCCGATGCTCTCGCCGGTGTCCAGTCCGAGAGCGCGGGCCTGTTCCAGGAAATAGCGCGAGATGGCTTGAAGGCGGCGGACGCGCTGCGGTTCCTCATGCATCAGCGCCAGCGCCTTGAGCGACGGGGCCGCGACCTGGGCGGGCATGCCGACGCTGTAGAGAAACCCCGGTGCCAGGTGGCGCAGGGTATCCACCAGGGCTTGGCAACCGGCGATGTAGCCGCCACAACCGGCCAGCGTCTTGCTCATGGTGCCCATCCAGATGTCCACGGCCTCGGGCGGCACGTCGAAGTGCTCGCGCAGGCCGCGGCCGTTCCGGCCCAGCACGCCGAAGGAATGCGCCTCGTCGACCATCAGCCAGGCCTGGTGACGGCGCTTGATCTCGACGAATCGGGGCAGGTCGGGCAGGTCGCCGTCCATGCTGTAGAGCCCCTCGATGACGATCACGACGCGCTCGAACTGGGGACGGTGGCGGTGCAGGAGATCTTCCAGGGCATCGGCGTCGTTGTGCGCGAAGCCCATCCGCCGGGCGCCGGAGAGCTGGGCGCCGACCAGCGCGCTGTTGTGGATGTATTCATCGTGGAGGATAAGATCTCCCGGCCCCAGCAGGTAGCCCAGGGTGGAGACGTTGGTGGCGTGGCCGCTGACGAACACCACGGCATCGTCGACCTGGTAGGTATCGGCGATGGCGCGCTCGAGCTCGCCGTGAATGGGGCGCTCACCGGAGACGATGCGGCTGGCCGACACCGAGCTGCCATAGTGCTGCACGGCGTCGATGGCGGCCTGGTTGACGCGAGGATCGCCGGAGAAGCCCAGGTAGTTGTAGCTGGCGAAGTTGATGACGTCCCGGTCGTCGATGCGGCTGGTGGCGCCGGCGTTGCCTTGATGGCAGCGGAAAAAGGGATCCGTCAGGCCGAGGCGGCGTGCCGCCTCGCGCATCATGGTCAACTGCTGATAGCCGGGGTGGGCATCGAAGCGGGTCAGCCGTTCCGGCACTTCGCCGGCGGACGTCCCGGATGCCTCGCCGTGTTCCGGCGCAGGGCGCGAACGCTTGCGCTTGCGCGCTCCCTCGAGAAGTTGGCGCTTGAGATCGTGGCGTGACGCATCCTGGCTCATCGGGTGGTCGTCTCCTCCGAAGGGGCGTCGGCAAGGGTCTCGGCATCGGCACCGTGGCGTGCCGCCAGCGAGGCCAGCTCGGCGTCGTCATCGTCGTCATCGGTATCGCCGCGCGTCAGGCGGTCGATCAGCACGCCGCTGAGTTTGTCGAGGGTCGAGGCCTCGCTGAGCACCATGACTGGCACGCGGACGCCGAGGCGCGACTCGATGGCGGTCATCAATTCCACGCCCATCAGCGAGTCGAAGCCCATGTCATAGACCGAACGATGCACGTCGATCTTGTCTTCCTCCACCAGCAGGATGCTGGCGAGCTCTGCCTTGAGCAGGTCGGTGATCGTGGCATGGAGTTCCTCGGGGGACAGTTCGGCCAGCAGGCGGCTCAGGTCCTGATCGCCATCGTCCTGTTGTCCCTCGTCGCCGGCGGAGCGGGCGATCTCGGAGAAACGTGGTGTCTCGGCGGTGGGCAGCGAGCGCGCCAGGGCCGACCAGTCCAGTTCCAGCACGCCAAGGCTCGGGCCAGGGGCGGCCAGCATGCGGCCGAGGACCTCGAGGGCGTCGTCGGCGCGCAATGCCGAGCCCCCGAGGCGTTCCTGCAGGGCATCGCGGGTTCGGGTGTTGCGGGCCAGGAAGCCGGCGTCCTCGATGGCGCCCCAGCGCACGCAGGTGGCTGGCAATCCCCTGGCGCGACGGTTGGCGGCCAGGGCCTCGAGCCAGTGGTTGGCCGCCACGTAGCTGGCCTGCCCGGGATTGCCGAACAGGGTGGTCGCCGAGGAATAGAGCACGAAGAAATCCAGGTCATCGTCCCGGGTCAGGGCATCCAGGTGGCGAGCGCCTTCGATCTTCGGCACCAGCACGCGGGCGATGCGCTCGTCATCGAGGTTGCGGATCAGGCCGTCCTCGATCACTGCGGCGGCATGGATGATGCCCTTCAGCGGCGGGTGTTCGGCACGGCAGCGTTCGAGCAGCGCAGCCAGGGCCTCGCGGTCGGCGACATCGCAGGCTGCGGCTTCCACGGACACGCCCTTGGCCTCGAGGGCGGCGATACCCTCGGCAGCCTCGGGTGAGGCCGCACCGCGCCGGCCGACCAGGACCAGATGGCGGGCGCCACGTTCGGCGAGCCACTGGGCGCTGCGCAGGCCGAAGCCGCCGAGGCCGCCGGTGACCAGGTAGGTGGCCTCGGCCGGCAGCTCGGGGGCGGCCGAGGTCGTGGTGTTGTCGGGGGCGGGGCTCAGGGGCTGGTCCTGGGTCACCACCACCTTGCCGATCTGGCGTGCCTGCTGCATGTAGCGGAAGGCCTCGACCACCTGGCGATTGCTGAAGGCGGTGTAGGGCAGCGGCGTGAAGGTGCCGTCCTCGAACAGCGCCATCATTTCGCCGAACAGCGTCTGGGTGAGGTCCGGGCACGCCTTCATCAGCTGATCGGAGTCGATGCCGAAGTAGCTGAGGTTGTTGCGGAAGGGCCGCAGGCCGATATGGGTGTTCTCGTAGAAGTCGCGCTTGCCGAGTTCCAGGAAGCGACCGAAGGGGCGCAGTACGCGCAGGTTCTGGTTGATTGCCTCGCCGGCCAGGGAGTTGAGGACCACGTCGACGCCGCGCCCGTGGGTATCGGCGAGAATTTCCTCGGCGAAGGTCAGCGAGCGCGAGTCGTAGAGACGCTCGATGCCGCTCAGGCGGAGGAAGTCGCCTTTCTCTTCGGCGCCCACGGTGGCGTGGATCTCGGCACCGAGCCAGCGTGCCACCTGAATAGCGGCCAGCCCGACGCCGCCCGCGGCGCCATGGATCAGCACGTGTTCGCCGGGAGAGAGGCGGGCGAGATGCTTCAGCGCATAGTAAACGGTAAAGAAGGTCGTCGGGATCGTCGCCGCCGCGGCGAAATCGATACCGGTAGGCAAGGGCGCAATGGCGTGGTGGCTGGCGATCAATCGGTCACTGAAACTGGCCGGACCGAACCCGACCACGGCGTCGCCCGGTGCGACTCCTTCGACGCCAGGCCCGAGCCGCTCGACGACCCCGGAGAACTCCAGCCCCAGCGTCGGGCCGGCGAAGCCGTTCTCGATGGCTTCGTCGGAGAGCAGGCCCAGGGTATACATGACGTCACGGAAGTTGAGACCGGTGGCCTCGACGCGAACCTCCACTTCGCCCTCGCCGGGTTCCGGTAGGTCGGTCGGCTGCCAGGCCAGGTGGCGCAACTGGCCGGGCAGCGGGAAGCCGAGTGTCATGGCGCTGCGCGGGGGTGCTGGCGCATCCGTTGCCGTGCCCGGCGCGGGCAGGATACGCAGCCGGGTGGCGAAGCGGGTTCCTCTGGCGTCGATGACCACTTCGGTCTCGTCATCGGGGGCGACGAGCTCGTCTCCCAGTGCCTGGAAGGCGTGCGTTTCCAACTCGCCGCCGGGCAGGTCGAGCAGGCGCACCTGGAAGCTCTGGGCCTCGTTGGCCAGGGAGCGTCCGAAGCCCCAGAGGGCGGCGTCGTCGCTGAGGTTCGCGCTTGCCGGCGAGGCCGAGGCATCGCGCCAGAGATCGGCCACGTCCCGTGTGAGCAGCCATAGCGTCGGCATGTCGTGGCGGGACTCGAACGCGGATGCCCAGCGTACCGCCTGCTGACAGCGCTCCAGCCCGGTGCTGCGCAGGTCGACGATCTGTTGGGCCATGTCGGCCTCGCTGGTATCGCCGACAGCCGCGCGATGGCCTCGGCGTTCCAGGTCGGCGGCGAGGCGTTCGGCAAGCGCGCGATGTTCATCATCGGCGATCAGCAGGTAGTCGGTCGGCGGTGTCTCGGTCTCCACGATCTCGCCGGGCAGGCGGGCGGCAATGAGATAGGCGCCGGCCTCGTCTTCCAGCGGCATCGAGAGAACATCCTTGGCGCCGAGAGCGGCCAGCTGCTCGGTGACGTCGTCGGGCTCGCAGGCCGAGGGCGTCGTGCCGTCACCGGTCAGTCCCGGCGAGGCCAGCAGGGTGTCGAGCCAGGCGGAGGGGGCGACGCCAAGCAGCAGCATGCGGGCATCGGGTGCCAGGCGCTCGGGAAGGGACTCGATCAGGCGGTGGCTGAGGTCACGGTTGGTGACATCCAGCGATACCAGGGCCAACTGGGCCTTGCCCGGGCCATCCTGTGGCAACCGCTCGCACGGCGCTTCCAGCGCTTCGACCTCGATCAGCGGCTGACGCTCGCGCAACTGCTCGGCATGCTGCCAGGCGAGCTCGCCGGCGGTGAGGATGTGGTAGTCGCAGCGATCGGGATCGACCAGCTCGGCGAGGCGCTCACCCAGTGCCGGGGCGCTGACGCCGGCCTCGAGCAAGGTCAGGCGTTGCCCTTCAGGCAGGTGCGCCAGGGTATCGGCCAGGGCATCGCCGAGCGGCGAGGTGATGGCGCGCCAGCCCTCGTGACCGATCAACTGGCGATTGAGGCGCGTCAGGCGGTCGCTGTCGAGGCCGATGTCGGTGGCGTCGCGATGGCCTGCCAGCAGGTCGCGCAGGTTGAGCCCGAAACGCCCGAGCCGGTGAATGGGGCCGATGTGACCTGGATAATCCTGGGCCAGCAGGCGCCAGATGGTAGTGGCGTCGACCTCGTCGTCGCTTTCGATGCGCTTCCAGCCATCGCCGTGGCGCTCGAGCCGGCCGGCGTCCTCCAGCAGGCGCAGCAACTGGTCGAGCAGCGGGCGGGCCTGCGGGTGCGTGCTGGCCAGGGCCTGGTAGCGGTCCTGGCTAAGGACGCCATCGCTCAGTTCGGCGTCGAGGGTCTCGGCGGCGAAGGCCTCGGCCAGCCGGTCGAGCAAGGGCGCTACTTCGCTGGCATAGCGCTGTCCGGTGGCCTCGGCATAGCCATCGACCAGCCCGGGCATGGCGGCCTCGAGCGCGGAGAGGTCCGCCGGCTGACGGTTTGCGGGGCGTGGCGCCGGTGTCAGGCGCACGTCGAGATGGCTCAGCGTCTGCTCGGCTGACTGGGTCAAGCGGACTGCCTTGAAGCGGGTCTCGCTGACCACGGCAACGGCCCGGCCCTGTGCGTCGAAGAGCTCGAAGTCGGCGGTGAAGGAATAGGGGGCGCGCTTGAGCAGGCGGGCACGCGCCAGGCTTGGGTGTCCGGCCTCCGGCGTCCACTGGATGCGCCCGACACGGACCGGCACATAGGCCATGCCTCGCGTATCGTGCCCCTCGCGGGCCAGCAACGGCAGGAACAGCTGGAAGGCGCTGTCGAGGATGCCGGGATGCAGGTGCTGCAGCGCGAGTTGTGCTTCGATCTCGGGTGTGAGGTGCACCTGGCCGATGACGCCGTCGTCCTCGATCCAGGCGCGGTCGATGGCCTGAAAGGCTGGACCATAGTCCAGGCCCAGTCGGCTGGCCATCGCCAGGTGCTCGTTCAGCTCCAGGTCCGGTGCCCGCTCGGGGAGTGCCGGGGCGACTCGCTCGAGCATCAGGCCGCGGCTCTGGCTCATGATGCGGGCCGTGGCATGTAACTGCCATTCCTCGCCGACGGCCGGTTCCCGCGAGTGGATGGTGACGCGGCCGTCGTCGGGGGCGATGGCCAGCCGGGTGAGCCGGCCGTGCGGCCCATCGAGCATCAGGGGCGCCTGGATCTCGAGTTCCTCGACGTCGAGTGGCGTCGCCTCGCGCCAGCTGGCAGCGGCGGCCAGGGCCAATTCGATGAAGCCGGCGCCCGGGAAGATGGCGGCGTTGCCCACCACGTGGTCCGCCAGCCAGGGCTGGCGACCGGTATCGAGCTGGCTTTCCCAGGTCAGGGTGTGCTGTGCCAGGCGGTAGCCCAGCAAGGGGTGTTCGTAGTGGCGTGCCAGCAGCCCCAGGGCGTCCGAAGTGCTCGGCATCGTGTAGGACTGGCGTTGCCAGGGATAACGTGGCAGCTCGGCGAGCTGCCCGGTCACCGGGAACCAGTGGTCGGTGTCGGTGGCGAGTCCCGAGAGCAGCGTCTGGCCGATGGCGCGATCGAGGCAGACGGGGCCGGGCAGGTCGCGCTCCAGGGTGCCGATGATCAGGCCATCGAGCTCCGCCTCGCGCAGCGCTTCGCTCAGGTAGCGCTTGAGGATCGGGTGGGCCCCGATCTCGATCAATACATTGGTGCCGTCGGCAATGATCGCCCGAGCGGCGGCGTCGAAGCGCACGGGCTGGCGAATGTTGTTCCACCAGTACTCGGCATCGAGTCGCTCGCCGTCGAGCTCCTCGCCGGTCACCGTCGAGATGTAGGGAATGCGCGATTGCCGGGGGCGAAGGCCTTTCAGAGCGGCGATCAGGTCGTCGCGGATGGGGTCCATGGCCGGGCTGTGGAAGGCGTAGTCCAGCGGCAGGCGCTTGGCGAAGTGACGCTGGGCGGCGAGTTCGGCTTCCAGCCGGGTCAAGGCCTCGGCAGGGCCGGCCAGGGTCACGCCCTGGGCACTGTTGGTGCCGGCGAGATGGACGTCGCGATATTCGGGACGTTCCAGATAGGTGGCAATGGCTTCGGCGCCGAGGCCCACGGCGGTCATTTCGCCTTGCCCGCGGGTCAGTCCCTGGAAGTGGCTGCGCAGGTAGATCACGCGTACGGCGTCTTCCAGCGACAGGGCGCCGCAGGCCCAGGCGGCGGCCACCTCACCGACGCTGTGGCCGGTGACGGCAATGGGCTCGATGCCCTGGGCGGCGAACATCCGGGTGATGCCGACCTGCACGGCGAACAGCGCCGGCTGGGCGATCTCGGTGCGCACGAAGCGCTCGCTGCCGTTGTCGCCCCTGAGTTCGGCACGCAGCGAGAAGTCGGCGTGACGCTGGAAGAGCGCGTCGACCTCGTCGATGGCGGCGGCGAAGACCTTGGAGTCGGCAAGCAGGTCGCGGCCCATGGTTTCCCACTGGCAGCCGTTGCCGTCGTAGATGAAGGCGGGTCCCTGGGCGGCCTCGAGACGCCGGCCGCGGATCACCGGCCGCTTGCCCGGGTCCCGCTCGGGATCGGCGAAGGCCGCCAGGCGCTCGGCGGCGTCCTGCTTGTCGGTGGCGAACAGCAGGGCGCCGTCGGCATGATGCTCGCGACGGCGATAGAGGGTATCGGCGATGTCGTAGAGGGAGCTGTCGGTATCGCGCAACCAGTCGGCCAGTTGGCCGGCCATGGTCCGCAGGGCCGGCTCGCCCCGCGCCGAGAGTCGCAGCGGCAGCGGCTCACTGGAGGCGGGCGGCGTGAGCGGCGCCGGTGCCTCGGGCGGACTCTCGAGGATGACATGGGCGTTGGCGCCGCCGAAGCCGAAGGAGTTGACGCCGATGACCAGGCGACCCTCCGGCTTCAGTGCGCGGGCCTGGGTGACGACCTCGAGGTTCCAGTCGTCGAACGCGATCCGGGGATTCGGGCGGCGGATGCCGATGGTGGCCGGTACCTCGCGATGGCGCAGGCTGTAGAGCGCCTTGGCCAGACCGGCGACGCCGGAGGCGGTTTCCAGATGGCCGAGGTTGCTCTTCACTGAGCCGATGGGCAGCGGTGTCTTGCGTCGCTTGGCCAGTGCCTCGCCGATGGCGCGGGTCTCGATGGGATCGCCCACGGCGGTGCCGGTGCCGTGGGCCTCGAGATAGTCGATCTCGTCGGGATCGATGCCGGCCTGCTCGTAGACCTGGTGCATCAGGGCGATCTGGGCATCGGGGTTGGGCACCGTGAGGCCCTGCTTGTGGCCGTCGGTGTTGACGGTGGAGCCGGCCACCACGGCCAGGATGGTATCGCCGTCGGCCAGGGCCTGGTCGTGTTCCTTGAGCAGGAACATGCCGGCGCCTTCCGAACGCACGTAGCCGTCGCCGTCGGCATCGAACACCCGGCAGCGGCCTGTGGGCGACAGCATGCTGGCCTTGGAGAAGATGACGAAGCCGTAAGGATGCAGGTGCAGGCTGATGCCGCCGGCCAGTGCCATGCTCGTCTCGCCGCTGCGAATTGCCTGGCAGGCCTGATGGAAGGCCACCATCGACGAGGAGCAGGCGGTATCCACGGACATGCTGGGGCCGTGCAGGTCGAACAGGTAGGAGAGCCGGTTCGAGGCGATGCTCGAGGTGTTGCCGGTGGCGGTGGAAGCGTCGATGGCCCCCATGTCGCCAGTGTATCGATAGGAATAGTCCAGCGCCGCGACGCCAAGGAAAACGCCGCACTGGCTGCCCCGCAACTGCGAGGGCGGTACGCCGGCGCTTTCCATGGCCTCCCAGGTCAGCTCCAGGAGCATGCGCTGCTGGGGATCCATGTTGGCCGCCTCACGAGGCGAGATGCCGAAGAAATCGGCGTCGAAGCCACTGATGTCTCCCAGGCTGCCGGCCGCGAAGGTCACGCTGGTGCCGGGGTTGCGCTTGTCGGGGTGCTGGAAGACCTCATGGCTCCAGCGGTCGGCCGCTACCTGGGTGACCAGGTCCTTTTCGGCCCGCAGGTCCTGCCAGAAGCCTTCCGGGGTGGTTCCCGGCATCCGGTGGGCGACACCGATGATGGCCACGCGTCTTGTCATGCTTGCTCCCGATGATCCTGGTTCCAGCCGTCATGGGCGCGTTGCGCCTCGTGGATGACGGCCTGCCATATCCGTTGACTCAATTGCACTGCCTCAAGTGGCGTGGACGCCTGGGGCCGGTCTGTCCGGCCATGGCTCGACCACAACAGATAGGGCGTGTCGCCGTCCGGCTCGCCATAATGCCGATAGACCTCGGGCATGATCGGCACATGGTCGCCATACCAGCACAGTAGCCCGGCCCGGGGCATCGCCTCCAGTTGCTGGCGCAGGCGTCCGGCCATGCGATCGGCATTGCGCAGGTGGGCCAGATAGCTGGCCAGCTCCCCGCAGTCGTCCGGCAGGGGCGGCGCGCCCGGGGCCAGCAGGTCGCGGGCCGCGTTCTCCGCCCGGTTGTCGAATTGCAGTGGGCCGTGATTCTCCATGGTGATCACGAACACGAATAGCGGCTCATTATCCGTTTCATGGAGCAGACTGCCAACCTTGTCGGCCAGTGCCAGGTCCCCGACGTACTGGCCGCAGTAGTCGTCGGGCCCGAAGGCTCGAATGTCGATGAAGTCATCGAAGCCAAGGCGCGGCATGACCCGGTCGCGCTGATAGAAGCTGGCCGCATAGGGATGCAGGCAGACCGTGCGATAGCCGAGCTGTCGCAGCTCGGCCGCCAGACTGGGTACCGAGCGCCGTGCCAGCTGGTGATAGGGATTGAAGCGGTGAATGCCAAGCGTGTCCTGGTCGAGTCCGGTCAGCACCGCCGTTTCGGTGCGCACCGTGTTGGCGCCCCAGGCCGGCACGCGAAGACGGCCCCGGGCCAGGGCCTGCTCGGTCAGGGCGTCGAGCTCGGGCAGCAGATCGTCGCGCAGGCCGCCGTGCCAGGGGCGCGGGTCGAAGAAGGACTCGCTCTGCACCACGACCAGGTGCGGGAGTCGCGCGGTGTCCGGTACCGGCTCGGGCACGGGCGCATAGGGCGAAGCAGATACCTCAAGCGGGCGTCGTGCCATCAGGCCGTAGGCCCAGAGCGCGCTGAACAGTCCCAGGCGGCGGGTATCGTCGAGGGGATCGAGCCGGCAGGCCGGCAGGTAACGTAGCCCGGCGACCAGGGGGAGTATCGACAGCGCGATGATCAGAACCGTCCCGAACAGGAAGGCGCCCGCGCTATGGCGGGAGGACAGCGTGGGTTCGATGACCAGAAAGCCGATGATGGTGGCCAGCCCCGCCAGGCTGGCGCCGATCGCCAGGCCGATGCCGAAGAAGGGCACGTAAAGGCGCGGATGGCGGATGGCGTCGAGAAAGTACTCGAAGTCCTGGCACAGGAAGGGTTCGCGCAGGGTCTTCGACTTGGTATTGCTGGATTGCACCACCACGAGCTGCAGGGCGAGGAAGAGAACCAGGGCGAACCAGGGCCGTTGCAGTACCAGCACGAAGCCCCCGTAGAACACGCCCCAGGTGCCCAGGTGGACGGCCAGGGCAGCCAGGGAACGGCGCCAGGGGGCTGTCGTGGGAGGACGTAGCGCGGCTTCGGCGATGAAGGTGCCGAGCAGGCCCAGGCACCAGGGCAGGAGCAGCGCCTGTGTCATGAAGGCCTCCCGTAACCCATCACACCGAGCAGACGCTGGGACAGGCCTGCCGGCAGCACTGCCAGGCTCCAGCACCCCAGGTTGAGCGGGAAGGGAAAACTCACGCGTGCCCGGTTGCGCTCGATGCCCCTGGCGATGCGGCGGGCCGCGCGCGGGGCGTCGATCTCCCAGGGCTTGGGGCCGGGCATGGCCTCGCACATCGGCGAACTGACATAGCCGGGCATGACCACGGTCACCCCCACGCCGCGTGGTGCCAGCCAGCCGCGCAGGGCCTCGCCATAGGCCTTGATGCCGGCCTTGCTGGCGCTGTAGCTGGGGGTCACGGGCAGACCGTGCCAGGCAGCCAGGGAGCTGAGGAAGACGATCTGGCCGTGGCCACGCTCGGCCATGCGCGGTGCCAGGCGCTCGGCCATGGCCATGGGCGTGCGCAGGTTGATGGCCAGCAGGCGGCTGGTGGCCTCCCAGTCTTCCATCTCGCATCCCGGTTCGGCATGGAGGTTCTGACCGGCGTTGGCGATGACGATGTCGGGCAGTGTCAGATGTTCCAGCCATTCGGTGAGGGCGGCGTCATCGGTCAGGTCCACGCGGCTTGTCTCGACATCGGCGCCCGCCTGGCGACAGGCGTCGGCCACGGCATCGAGACGCTCCAGGTCGCGCCCATGCAGGATCAGATGGGTATCGGGCGCCGCGTAATGTCGGGCCAGGGCGCTGCCGATGGCGCCGGTGGCGCCGGTGATCAACAGGCTGCGGGGTGCGGTCATAGCAAGGCCTCGAGCGGTGAGATGGCGGCTTCGAGCCTGGCCGCGACATTGTCGACGGCCAGTTCGATCCCGGTGTCGCAGTAGTAGCCTCCGTTGAGCTGAACGGTATGCATGACCGTGCGATGAAAGCAGCGGAACAGTTCCTCGTCCGGCGGCGTGCCCTGGCGCCAGAACTCGTCCAGCCCCCCTTCGAACGTCAGGCCGTCGAGCCGATAGATCGGTCGGCTCAGGGCGATGGTCGGACAACGGTGCTCCAACGCTACGATACCCGAGGTGCTGTTCACCGTCACGATACCGGTGGCGGCCTTGAACAGGACGTTGAGATCGCCGGACTCGAGATAGACGGTACGCCCGACGATGTCGTAGCGCTTCTCGAGGCGCTCGATGAGTCCAGCGTAGTTGATGAGGCCCATGTCCAGCGGGTGGTTCTTGATGCACAGCAGGCTGTCCGCCGATGCATGGCGGGCGAAGGAGGCCATGACGTACTCGATCACTTCCGGCATGTCGGCGAAGCTCGAGTGATTGCGAATCTGGGCGTCGCCATTGAGCTGCAAGGGCAGTACGAAGTAGGGCCGCTTGCCCTCGGTCAGGGCGCGGATGCGTTCGGCATCGCGGGGCTTCCACCAGCGTAGCTGGGTGAAGCGCTTGAGATAGCCGGCATATTCGATCGGCGCGGTGACCGGTGCGTGGTTGCGATAGCGCGGGAACAGCACCGGGTTGGCGAGGCCGGCCAGGTGGTAGAGCACGTCGTGGGTGGCGCGTCGCTTGAAGGAGGTCTGGAAGCGCTTGACCGGTGCCGGCTTGGGCAGGCGGCGGCCGACCTCGAGGTACCAGCTCGCGTCCTGCGGTAGCAGCGAATAGCCGTTGACCCCCTCGCGCTCCAGGGTGATCCAGTGGGGGCGAAAGTAGCCCTCTTCGAGCACATGGTTGCGAATGCCCACTTGCCTGGCCGCCTCGGCGGCAGCCAGGTGCACGGGGCGCTGGTCGCCGAACAGCAACTGGTCGGTGACGGCGTATCGTTCCCAGAGTCCTGCCAGGAAGTCCGGCAAATCGCTCGGCCTGCCGCGAAAGGCGTGGCTCGGGCCGGCATGGCGTGACCAGTAGGCGACGTCGCCACCGGCGAACTGGACCTTGGCGACATGATGGCCATCGGCCCTCAGCCGCTTTGCCAGGCGAGGGAAGAAAGGCGAACAGACACCCTGCAGGAACAAGAAAGAGCGTTTCGGCGAATTCACGTCAATGCCTTCCGATAAAGATATTGCGGTACCAGCGATACAGGTGCGTTCGCCACGCCGGGCGAGGGTGTTCGGCTCGGCGCTGTTCCAGCAGGGCCACGACGGTTTCGGCGTTACAGAGCCGGCGACTGCCTGGGTCGACATACAACGGGTAGAGGATCAGGGTGGCCGCGACCAGAGCGTCCAGGTCGAGCGCTCGACGACGCCTGGCGCAGGTATGGCGGTCCTCGGTCAGTCCCCAGCCTGCGTAGAACGGCATTCCGTAGGTGACGACGCGTCGTCCCCGCAGCAACGCTTCGAATCCCGCCAGGGAGGACATGGTATGGACCTCGTCGACCATGTCCAGCAAATCGACGATATCGACATCGCCGACCTCGAGGTCATACAGGCGCTCGTCGTCCCGACTCAAGGCACCGAGGCGTGCGCCGGTGACCACATCGGGATGTGGCTTGTAGAGGATGTGGGCATCGGGATTGGCCTGGCGCACGGCGGCGAGCAGGGCGCTGTTGGTGCGAATGTCGAACGTTCCGTGGGCAATGGAGGCGTCGCTCTCCACCTGCCCCGGTACCAGTAGCAGGCGACGGCCTTCGGGGCGCTGTAGGTGTCGGGCGCCGGGGACGTTGTACTTGGAGAGGCGCAGAGCGACCAGCCGTTCGCGCAGTCGGGCGGCTCGTTGCAACAGGGCGGGCGAGAAGGTCGTCTCGTTGAGCAGACGCTCCAGCTCGCTCTGGCGGTTGGCGTCGTAGTGGATGCCGAGTGGATCCAGGACCAGGGAGAGTGGGCGCGCCAGGTCGACGCCCAGACCGATGGAGCGCAGAAAGCCGTCTTCCATGCGCCAGAGGGTGTGACCCCGGGCACGGCAACGCTCCTCGGCGGCGGCGTCCAGCCGTGAGGCCCAGCACAGGATTCGCTCGTCGCGCGAGGCGTCTTCCGGAGGACGATCGTGGCGCAGGTGGCGGACGTCGGCGCGATCTCCGAGGAAGTCGCCGACGAAACCGCGTTTCCATGACGAGAGGCCATAGGTGACCCAACGCCCCGACAAGCGATGCTGCTGGCGTGCCTGGTCGCCGATCAGTTCCAGGGCTTCTTCGAAGTCGGTGGCCTGGCTGGTATAGGGGTTGGCATAGCGCGCATAGCGCAGATAGGCCGCCGCGAAGAGCTGTTCCAGCGAGCGCTGGGTGCCGCGACGCGAGCAGTGTCGGCGATCATCGGTGAGTCCCCAGCCGGCATAGAAGGGCACGCCATGGCAGACAACGTGCTTGCCGGCCATCAAGGCCTCAAAGCCCATCTGGCTGCTGACTACATGCACGCAATGCACGGCATCGAGCAGCGACCAGGGATTCAAGGGCTCGCCGATGAGGCGACAGCCCGGCCGATTGCCGGCTTCCAGAAGGTGCCCTTGTTTCTTGCCGGCGATGACGTCGGGATGGACCTTGACCAGGATTTCCGACTCGGGGTGTTCCGCCTGGGCGATATCCAGCATGCGCTCGAAGTCGTCGGCTTCGGCCAGGCCCCCGGCGATGGAGGCGTCGCCGGCTGTCTGGTCGACGACCAGCACGCGAGGGCGGTCATCCTCGAACAGGCGACGGTCCGGCGCATGGTTGTACTTGGAAAGGCGCAGGTCGCGCAGCCGCTGAATGCCTCGCCTGGCTCGGGCCAGCTCCGCCTCGGACAGGGCATCGCCAGCCAGGATCAGGTTCTCCAGCGTCGAGGGGCGGGTAGCGTCGTAATAGATGCCGAGGGCGTCGACGACAAGACTGTGGGGCGGGTAGCCCTCGACACCGAGCCCCCATGAACGAAGAAAACCGTCCTCGATGGCCACATAGGGTAGCCGGTGGCGGCTGGCATGCTCGCGGGCCTTGCGCGAACTTGGCTTGAGGCCCCATCCGGCCACCGCGCCGGCATGGCGTGCACTCGGCGAGCCAAGGTGGCAAAGCCGCTGGAATTCGGGCAGGCAGGCGCGCAGCGTCGGCAGAGCGAGCATGCGCCGGGTCGCGACGGCAAGGGTTCCTGAGGCTGTCGTGGCCAAAAAGACAATCCTTTGTAGCTTGGGCGTTATTCGATGCTTGACCTTTTGCGTTGTGCATCCACTGCACCGTGAGCGGTCTCACTGCTTCGAGAGGGCAATCTCCATATCGCTTGTGATCGGCTGCCCGGCGCGCGTCGCCGAGGCGCACGGGGCCGGCGGTTGGCCGTGCCACCACCGTGGATGATGCTATGTGTCGGCATGGTAGGCCTTGCCGACGCGATTCTATGTGAACGTGTATGAACACGCGCAAAATCGCAAGTGTATCAGGCTGATAGCGATTTGGCTCGGTGTCTTGAGTAGACGATGTGGGAATCATGGCGCCCTTGAAGGGTGAGGAGGAGAGTGGTATAAATCATTTTTGATAATCGTTATCATTAACAAAAGGGATTTCGTCTCATGAACTCTCGGAGAGAGTCTCCGTCGACGGTCACGCGCCGAGAGGAGGATACCAAGGCCATCGACAGTCAGGCGCTGCTGGGGCGTGACGGTCGCCTCATCATTCACCACGAGGGGCGGCGTTATGTCCTGAGGCGAACGCGGTTGGGCAAGCTGATTCTGACGACGTGAGCCCCGCCGATCATCACGAGACGCATTATGAATCCTGTCGCTCGAGACCCGACGCTCGAGCATGCCAGCCAGGTGCGGTGTCGCCGCTCCCAGCCAGCCATCCGAACCACCAAGGAAACTGCCTGGGAGCCCTGGCTTATGAAACCCACTCATTCCATCGCCACTGTCATGGCATGGAGTCTGCCGATCCTCGCCACCCAGGCGGGGGCGGATGCAACACCCGAGACATCCGCAGCAGCTCTGGACAACGTGACCGTCACCGGCACGCGCCTGCCCGGTGATCCGTCCCGTGCGCCCTTGATCCTGGATGTCATCGACCGGGACGATCCGGCGCTGTCCACGGCGTCGAGCATAGAGGACGTGCTGTCACGACAGCCTGGGTTGCATGTGGCGGGCAGCGGTCGCCGCAACGGCCAGACCTTGAGCCTTCGTGGGTTCGATTCCAATGGCGTGCAGGTGCGACTCGATGGTGTCCGCCAGGACATCAATACCGGCCATCTGGGCACTTTCTATATCGACCCCTGGCTGATACGCGAGGTCCAGATCGCTCGTGGCGCCCTGTCCAGTCTGTATGGCAGCAATGCCATGGGCGGGGTGGTGAGCTTCGAGACAGTGGAGGCATCGGATCTGCTGCGGCCGGGCGAGCGCGGCGGCATGCGACTGTCGCTGGGCGGTGCCACCGGGCGCGACGAGCTGGGGGGCGCCTTCAGCGCCTTCGGGGAGCAGGATACGGCCAACGGGCCAGTGGATGGCCTGGTGTCCGTGGGGCGTCGCGATTCGGGAGATATCCGTCGCGCCGGCGGGCAGGAGGCGCCCGAGGATGCCGAGCTCGATAGTCTACTGCTCAAGGGTGGCTGGCGACCCGATGACGAGAATCGGCTGTTCGCCCAGTGGCAGCGCTATGACGAGACGTCCACCCAGCCAGCCAACCCGCAGCAGCTCGATGTCGAGGACGACCCTCGGCGACGCCAGGTGACCAGCGACAACGTGCAATTGGGCCACCGCTGGCGTCCCGCCGCTGCCAGCGAAGTGACATCGCGCCTGAGCCTCATCCGCCAGGAAATCGACGAGGACGATGCCAATCGGACCCTGGAACGCTGGGGGCTGCAGAGCGATGGATATCACCGCATCGAGCATGGCTGGCTGACCCAGACCCTGGTGTACGGCGCCGAGGTGGATCGTGCCAGCCAGCGACCGGGAGGCGGAGCCTCGGGCTTTCCCCATGCCGATATCGACACCCAGGCCCTGTATCTCGAGGACACCCTGACGGTCGGGCGTCATCTTTCCGAGGGCGGCGTCGGTGTCTTCGATCTGGGGCTGGGCGCGCGTTATGACCGTTATGACGCCGAGGATGCCGCCGGTCGCGAGACGGAGGAAACCCAGCTCTCGCCGAGGCTGCGGCTGTCCTGGCGTCCGGTGCGCGGGCTGATGCTCTATAGCGGCTACGCCGAGGCCTTCCGGGCTCCGAGCCTTTCCGAACTGTATGCCGATCAGCGGCATTTCGCCGGCTTCTGTCCTGCGCCGGGTTTCTGCTTTCCCGACAACCACTGGGTTCCCAATCCCGACCTGCAGCCGGAAACCAGCCGTACCTGGGAGAGTGGCGTTGCCTGGGAGCGAGGCGACTGGGCGTTGCGTGCCAGCTATTTCGACACCCGCGCCGATGACTTCATCGACAGCGACGTGGATATCGCCGCCGGCACGACACAGGCCATCAACGTCAATCGCGCACGGCTCTGGGGCTTCGATGCCCGCCTGGCCTGGGAACCCGCCGATTGGCCTGAGCTGAGGGCCTTCGCCGGCCTTTCGGAGGTCTCGGGCAAGGATCGGGACAGCGGCGAGCCTCTGGGCAGTGAAACGCCGCTGGAAGCCACGCTCGGCGCCGATCTGGACCTGCTCGACCAGGCGCTCACGCTGGGCTGGAGGGGGCGTTTCGCCAATTCCTATGAGCGTCCGGATGGCGAGGGCACGTTGCCTGGTTACGGTCTGCACGACCTGCAGCTGGCCTGGCAGGTCACGCCGGCCCTCAACACGTCACTGCGCCTGAGCAACCTCGGCGACAAGGTGTGGTACCGACCCAGTGGCGCACTCGGTGATGGGCGCAGCCTGTTTGCATCCATCAATCTGCAATGGTGAAAGGGGAGGTCACGACCATGAGCGTTTCTCGAATCTCCAGTACGGCGCGCCGCCGCGCGATTCTCGATGCCTTCGACGCGGTACGCGAGACGTCGTCGACCCAGCCTGTGGAACGCATCGCACGTCGCCTGGACATCAGCGCAGGAGAACTGCAGGCGGCACGCATCGGGCGCGACACCTGGACGCTGTCGCTGGCACCTCGCGAACTGGCGCGACGCTTCGAGGCACTGGGGGCGGTCGAGGCGAGGACGTGCTCGCCGGCAGCGACCTTGGTCCAGCGAGGGCGTTATCCACGCCTGGACGGCAGCGATGCCGCTGGTCTGCTGCTGGCCCCGGGCGGGCTGGACCTGCGGCTGTTGTTCTCCCATTGGCACTGGGCTTGCCTGGTCAGGGAACGTCCGCGCTGTGGCTCGATCGACTGGCAAGTGCAGGTCTTCGATCAGCATGGTCGCATGCTGCACAGCTGCCGCGCCCTGGACACGGCGCTGAGCGAGGGCTGGACGAAGCTGTTCGAAGTCGCCACCGAAGAAGAACCGGCCTTCACCCAGGAAATGCCGCGTCCGATCCGGGAGCTGCCCGATACCGAGGGACTGGCCGAGGACTGGGGGGCCATGCGCGATGTGCACCAGTTCTTCAGTCTGCTGCGTCGTCATGGCCTTGAGCGGCACGAGGCCAACGCTCTGATGGAAGGCCACTTCACCGAGGCCCTGGCGCCGGCGGCAGTGGAGAATGTGCTGCGCCGGGCCAGTGAGCAACGCTTGCCATTGATGTGCTTCGTCTCGAGCCCGGGCTGCGTACAGATTCGCACCGGCGCCTTGCCGTTGCCCGAATGGCGTGATGGTCGCCTGAGCGTCTCCGATCCGAACTTTGCCCTGCGACTCGACGAGGCCGCCATTTCACGTGTATGGCGGGTACACAAGCCCAATGCCGACGGCGGGGTGACCAGTCTCGAGGCGTTCGATGAGCAAGGGCAGATGATCCTGCAGCTCTATGCCGAGCGTCGCGAGGGGCAGGCGGAGCGCGCCGACTGGCGGCGGTTGCTGGAAGCATTTCCGCGCTGGGAGGCCGTGGCATGACAATGACGAGAGGCTGGGTCGGGCAGGCCGTTCTGCTCGGCATCTGGCTGTGCATGACGATGCCGGCGCTGGCTGACGATGACCGCTGGGTGGTCCTGGGAGGCGATATCGCCGAAACCGTGGCGGCGCTGGACGCGACCGACCGCCTGGTAGGGCGGGATGACACCAGCCTGTATCCCGACGAGGTGGCCGCCTTGCCCTCGGTAGGCTATCTGCGCCGCCTCTCGGCGGAGAGCGTCTTGTCGCTGAAGCCGGATCATATCCTGGCCAGCGACGATGCCGCCCCGGCGGAAACTCTCGATCAGTTGAGAGCCGCCGGCGTCAGCGTCGAGGTGATCGAGAGCCCTGACACGCTGTCGTCGATTCCCGGCAAGGTCAAGGCCGTCGCCGGGACACTGTCCCTCGACGCACGGGGGCGTGAACTGATCGCATCCCTGGATCATGAGCTCGAGGCGCTGGCCGCCCTGCCCGAACTGCCGGCGACTCGGGCCATGTTCATCCTCAGCCATGGTGGCATGACGCCCATGGTGGCGGGGCGAGACACCGCGGCACAGGAAATGCTGGAGACGGTGGGGGTCGAAAATGCCTTTTCGGGCATGGAAGGCTACAAGCCGGTCGGTGCCGAGGCCCTGGCGCGCCAGGCTCCCCAACTGGTGTTGATATCGCGCCGCGGGCTGGATGCCTTGGGCGGTGAAGACGCGCTATGGGCGATGCCGGGGCTCGACATGACGCCGGCCGGTCGCGACAAGCGCTTGCTGGTGGTCGACGATCAGGGTTTGCTCGGGTTCGGGCCGCGCACGCCTTCGCTGTTGCTGGCACTGCGCGAGCGTCTCGATGCCTTGCTGGCCGGGGACGACACGGCGCTGCTCGAGCGGGAGGCACCGCCATGGACATGACGCTGCCACGCACCGGGCAGAATAGGGTGCCGCGGCGTCGCCTCAGGCGCCGACTCGGCGCGTTGGGTGGCCTGTCGGTGGCCCTTCTGCTGGCCCTGGCCTGGGCCGCGGCTTCCGGTTCGCTGGGCCTATCGCCGCTCGAGCTCGTGATGGGTGAAGTACCGGCGATGGACTGGCAGGTCTGGTGGCAACTTCGCCTGCCACGCTTGCTGCTGGGTGTGTTGGTCGGCGCCATGCTGGCAGGCAGTGGTGCGGCCATGCAGGGACTGTTCCGCAATCCGCTGGCTGATCCGACCCTGCTGGGGCTGGCCAGTGGCGCGGGGCTGTGCGTGGCGGTCTGGGTGGTGCTGTTCCCCGCGAGTGACGCCTTCGGGCTTTATGGCCAGTTCGTGGCCGGTTTTCTGGGCGCGCTCGGGGTGTGCCTGCTGGTCTTCGGACTGGCGCGGCGGCGCGTGGGCAACGGTGCCGTGCTCACCTTGCTGCTGGCAGGGCTGGCCATCAATACCCTGGCTGGCGCCGGTGGCGGCTTGCTGGCCTTCCTGGCCAGTGACGAGCAGCTGCGCCAGCTCAGCCTGTGGGGCATGGGCAGCCTGGCGCATTCGCTCTGGGGCGCAACCCTGGTGGCGCTCGTGCTGGTGCCGCCGGCGTTGCTGGTGTTGCTGCGCCGCTCGCAGGATCTCGACCTGCTGCAACTCGGCGAGGCGACGGCTCATGCCGCTGGTCTGGATGGCCGGCGGCTGACGCGCCAGGTGGTGGCCGCGACTTCATTGGGCGTCGGCGTCTGTGTGGCGGTGAGCGGAATCATCGGGTTTCTCGGCCTGCTGGTGCCGCATTGCCTCCGATTGTGGCTGGGGCCGGGGCATCGCCTGCTGTTGCCGGCTTCCATGCTGGGAGGGGCGCTGTTGCTGGTGGTGGCCGATGGACTGGCCCGTGTGATGGCAATGCCGGCAGAAATGCCGGTGGGGTTGCTGACGAGCCTGTTGGGAGGACCGTACTTTCTTTATTTGCTGCTGCGCGGGAGGCAGGGATGCTGAGTCTCCATCATGCTGGCTTGATCGATCTTCCCAGCCTGTCGCCGCTGCACGGTGACGTGACGCCTGGCGAGGTGCTGGCCATCGTCGGCCCCAATGGCGCCGGCAAGACGACATTGTTGACGATGCTGTCGGGCTTTCGGTATTCGCAGCTGGGGCCGGTCACCCTGGATGGCTGGTCCCTGGAGGCATGGACGCCAGCGGCGCTGGCCGGGCGCCGGGCGCTGGTTGCCCAGTTCGAGCCGAGCGGGTTCGACTGGCGGGTGCGCGACCTGGTGGTGCTGGGGGGTGACCCGGGACCCGAAGCGGTCGCGGAGATCATACGACAGCTGGAACTGGCCTGCCTCGCCGAGCGAGGTGTGCTGAGCCTGTCCGGGGGCGAGCGTCAGCGGGTCATGGTGGCCAGGGCCCTGTGCCAATTGGCTGCAGCGCGTCGCGACCAAAACCGGGATGGCGGCCTGCTGCTGCTGGACGAGCCGACCAGCGCCCTGGACATCGGCCAGCAGCAACGCATGATGCGCCTGCTGCGGCGGCTGGCCGTGGAACGCCACATGGCGGTGGTCTGCGTGCTGCATGATCTCAACCTGGCCGCAACCTACGCCGATAGGGTCTGGCTGATGGCGGCGGGCAAGCGGGTGGCGCATGGCGCGCCGAGCCAGGTGCTCGAGGTCGAGCGTCTGGCCCTGACCTATCGTGTCGAGCTGCAGGCGCTGGACAGGGCCGGGGCAGCGCCCTGGCTGGCCCTGAAGCCATGAGGGGCGGGGCGGTGGTCGAGGTGTCCGGATCGTGATCGATCCGCCCGAGTTGTCGTGGAACTGCCATATTGGTCTGTCACGCTGGAGCGCGTGAAGGCCGCAAGTTTTGTTCAAGATCGCGCAAGGGTAGCAATCTCGCCATGTCAATTTCGCGTATACTGTGGTGTTTTGCGATCATCGTCCTCGGGGTGCAGGTCGTGAGTGGGTGTTCGCCCATTCCGGATGCCCCGGGACCGATCGGTATTCCGGGGGTGTGACAGCTCTGCCCGAAGTGCCGCTGCGAGACGTCCAGGGAGAGGGAAAGTGAAGAACGAGAACCTTGCCAATGGGGAGCCGACGACATGACAAGGCATTCGCCTTTTGCCGGGGCCATGTTGTCGAGACACGTCGTCGGTCGTCTGATCAAGCTGACGGGCAATGTCTTCAAGCTGCTGAGCTATCCCTTTCACTGGTTGCTGCCCGACAAGCGCTTCACCCTGCCGGCACAGGCCGCGCCCCTGATTCAGCCGCGCCGCCCTTCCGTCATTCCGAGAACCCTGTGGCAGACGAACTTCACGAACCGGGTGACGCTGCCGGTCTATCTGAATTATCTCTGCAACCGCTTGATGGCGCCGACCTTCGAGTATCGCTTCGTCTCGACCGAGGCGCGTGCCGACTTCATCGAGGCGAATTATCCGGCCGATGTGCTGCGACGTTATTCACGCCTCCAGATCGGTGCCGCCCAGGCGGATTTCTGGCGGGTGTTGGTGCTGCATGCCCAAGGGGGCGTCTACATGGACATCGACGCCCATCTGACCTGGCCGCTGGACCGGGTGTTGGGGGCCGAGAGAGAGGCCTTGTTCGTGCGCTCCCGAAAGGGCGGATTGACCAATTACTTCATCGCCAGTCGGCCAGGAACGGCCGAATTGAAGGCCGTGTGCGAGGCGATCGATGACAATATCGCCGGTAACCGTGAGTGCGGCGTCTTCGACATGACCGGGCCCGGCGTCTTCAATCGGGTGCTGGATATCGCGTCGGTGGACAGCGCCTCCTATCGTTTCTTCTGCCTGCAGGGCAGCTTCACCAACGAACGCTTCCAGTATGTCGACAAGCCCCAGGGCAAGTGGACGCGGGAGCAGAAGGTCGTCGGTGTGCTGAGTCGGGAGGAAGGCAACGAGGCATCAAGGGGTATCGAGAGACGCTGACGTGGCGTGAGCGATTGGTGTCGGTGCGGATGCAGGTCGCGTCAACCGGCTGGGTGGGCGCGTCATTCGCGATCCAGGTCGATCGCGTGGATGCGCCAATGCCGGGCCTGCTCGCTGCAGCCCGGTACATCGTTGCAGCGCTTCAGCGTCATCGTGCCTGCATGCGAGAACGGCTCGCCACGTCGTGTGCCTGATACGCGAATCGGGACTTTGGCATAGAGGGTTCCCGCCGCACCTTCCGTCCGGGCAGCGCCCGTCACCTCGCCGTCGAATGACCGGTAGGCAAGCATGGATGTCGCGAAGAGATCGCGTCCGCCCTCGTGAGTTGGGGTGTCCGTGGCCCAGATGTCATAGGCCTGATCGAATGCCCCTGTCTCGAGCCGATGGAAGTAGCGTTCACTGATCGAGGCGGGGTCGCCTGCGGAAACGCCGCCCCTGGGGGTGGTCGCGGCGGCAGGCGCTGGTTGTGGCTCCGGCATTGTGGCTTCGGGGGCGCAGGCGGCAAGCGAGCCGCATAACGGGAGTAGCAGGAAGGCAAGCATCACATCTTGCCGGCCGGGTCGATGCATTGTGGGCTCCTGTCCGTGGGTTGGGCGCCGCGCAGTGATACGAGAATTGCGTCTGCTGCTCGGTGCAGCGTAGCACCGGCTCGGGCTTGCCGGTACAATCGGCGCATTCCTCATCCATACTCGCCTGGCTGCTTTCGGATTGGAGTACAGGGGCAAGTACAAAGTAGAGCCACGTTGTAATGACAGACGCCAAGCAAGCCCATGAAACCGGGCTTCGACGTACCTTTGCGATCATCTCGCACCCCGACGCGGGCAAGACCACCATCACCGAGAAAATGCTCTTGTTCGGCAATGCCATTCAGATGGCGGGGTCGGTGAAGAGCAAGCGGGACGATCGTCATGCCACTTCCGACTGGATGAAGATGGAGCAGGAGCGGGGCATCTCCGTGACCACCTCGGTGATGCAGTTCCCCTATGGCGGGCGCATCGTCAACCTGCTCGACACGCCGGGGCACGAGGATTTCTCCGAGGATACCTACCGCACCCTGACGGCGGTGGATTCGGCCTTGATGGTGATCGATGGCGCCAAGGGTGTCGAGGACCGCACCATCAAGCTGATGGAGGTGTGCCGGTTGCGCACGACGCCGATCCTGACCTTCATCAACAAGATGGACCGCGACATCCGTGACCCCATCGAGGTGATGGACGAGGTCGAGGAGGTGCTCAACATCCAGTGTGCTCCCATGACCTGGCCGATCGGCATGGGGCGTCACTTCAAGGGGGTCTATCACCTCTACAATGACGTGATTCACCTCTATACCCAGGGACAGGGCAACCGTATCCCCGAAGACAAGCGGATCGAGGGGCTCGACAATCCCGAGGTCGACAAGGTCCTCGGTGAGGATGCCGCCGAGGAACTGCGCATGGAGGTCGAGCTGGTGCGCGGGGCGTCCCACACCTTCGATCACGGCGCCTATCTGAGGGGCGAGCTGACGCCGGTCTATTTCGGCACAGCCATGGGCAACTTCGGCGTGCGCGAGATGCTCGACGGGTTCGTCGAGTATGCCCCGTCCCCGCAGCCCCGCGAGACCGACCAGCGAGTCGTCGAGGCCGAGGACGGCAGCTTCAGCGGCTTCGTCTTCAAGATCCAGGCCAACATGGATCCCAACCATCGCGACCGCGTAGCCTTCCTGCGGGTGTGTTCCGGCAAGTACGAACGACACATGAAGATGCGGCACGTGCGGATCGGCAAGGATGTGAAGATCGCCGACGCCCTGACGTTCATGGCCTCGGATCGCAGCCATGTGGAGGAGGCCTGGCCGGGCGACATCATTGGCCTGCACAACCACGGCACCATCCAGATCGGCGATACCTTCACCCAGGGCGAGAACATGCGCTTTACCGGCATTCCTCACTTCGCCCCGGAGTTGTTCAAGCGCGTGCGCCTCAAGGATCCGCTGAAGATGAAGGCCTTGCAGAAGGGGCTTCAGCAGCTCTCGGAGGAGGGCGCGACTCAGGTGTTCATGCCGCTGGACAACAACGACCTGATCCTCGGTGCGGTGGGTACCCTACAGTTCGATGTGGTGGCTCATCGTCTCAAGCAGGAGTACAAGGTCGACTGCATCTACGAAGGCATCAACGTGCAGACGGCGCGCTGGATCCAGTGCGACGATCCCAAGATGCTGGAGGACTTCAAGCGCAAGGTCAGCGGCAACCTGGCTATCGACGGCGGCGGTTACCTCACCTACATTGCCCCGACCCGGGTCAACCTGCAGATGACCCAGGAGCGCTGGCCGGATGTGCGCTTCAATCATACGAGGGAGCACTAACCAGGCCGTGCCCGGGCACGGCCTGGAGCTGTAAGCGATAAGCTTGAAGCTGGAAGAAAAATCAGCTGCCTCCCCACCTGGTCCGTTTGGTTTGGGCCTTGGGGTTACTTCCAGCTTCCAGCCGCGAAGCGGCGCTCTTCAAGCTTCAGAGCCCCAACTCATGCACGGCTTCCTCGCGCATCTTGAACTTCTGGACCTTGCCGGTGACGGTCATCGGGAATTCGTCGACGAACTTCACGTAGCGGGGAACCTTGAAGTGGGCGATGCGTGTCTGGCAGAACGCCTTGAGTCCTTCCTCGTCGAGGGTTTCACCCTCGCTCAACTTGACCCAGGCCATGATCTCTTCGCCGTACTTTTCATCGGGCACGCCGATGACTTGGACGTCGGAGATGGCTGGGTGTGTGTAGAGAAAGTCCTCGATCTCCCGCGGGTAGATGTTCTCGCCGCCGCGGATGATCATGTCCTTGATGCGGCCCACGATGGCCACGTAGCCCTCGTCGTCCATGGTGGCAAGGTCGCCGGTGTGCATCCAGCCGGCTGCATCGATGGACTCGGCGGTGGCCTCGGCGTTGTTCCAGTAGCCGAGCATCACGCTGTAGCCGCGGGTGCAGAGTTCGCCGGGTTCGCCTCGCGGTACCACGGCACCGTCGTCCGGGCTGACCAGCTTCACCTCGAGGTGAGGGTGAATGGTGCCCACCGTGGTCACGCGTTTCTCGAGCGGCGCATCGGTCTGGGTCTGGAAGCTCACCGGGCTGGTCTCGGTCATGCCGTAGCAGATGGTGACTTCCTGCATGTGCATCCGCTCGATGACTCGCCGCATCACCTCGATGGGGCAGATGGAGCCGGCCATGATGCCGGTACGCAGCGAGGAGAGGTCGAAGCGTTCGAACTCGGGATGCTCCAGCTCGGCGATGAACATGGTGGGGACGCCGTAGAGGGCGGTGGCGGCTTCCTCGCTGACGGCCTCGAGCGTGGTGAGAGGGTCGAAGCCATCGCCGGGATAGATCATGGCGGCCCCGTGGGTGACACAGCCGAGATTGCCCATGACCATGCCGAAACAGTGGTAGAGCGGTACCGGAATCACCATCCGATCGGTTTCGTCGAGCTTCATGGTGCGGGCCACGAAGAACCCGTTGTTGAGGATGTTGTGATGGGAAAGCGTGGCGCCCTTGGGCGCGCCGGTGGTGCCGGAGGTGTACTGGATATTAATCGGTTCGTCGAAGTCCAGGCTGGCCTGGATCTCGGCCAGGCGTTCGACGGAGACCTCGTCGGCGCGCTGGAGCATGGCTGACCAGCGCCACATGCCGGGCAGAGCGCGCTCATCGTCGAGACAGATGACCCGTGCCAGCTCGGGAAGGCGTTGCGAGTGCAGCGAGGAGGTGCTTCCGGCGTCCTCGAGTTCGGGCACCAGCTCGGCCAGGGTCGCGACGTAGTCCGAGCCCTTGAAGGCACCCTGCAGGATCAACGTCGAGGTGCCCGACTGACGAAGGGCATATTCCAGCTCGTGAGTGCGATAGCTCGGGTTGATGTTGACCAGAATGGCGCCGAGCTTGGCGGTGGCGAACTGGGTGATGGTCCATTCGGCGCAATTGGGTGACCAGATGCCCACTCGGTCGCCTTTCTCGACGCCCAGAGCGGTCAAGGCACGGGCCGCACGGTCGACGGCGTCTTGCAGGCTGCGCCAGTTGTAGCGCAGTTGCTGATGGCGACAGATCAGGGCATCGCGTTCGGGAAAGCGGGCTACGGTATCGTCGAAACAGTCGCCGATGGTCTGCCCCTTCAGGGGTGTGTCGCTGATACCGCTGACATAACTGATGTGGCCTAACATGGCGGCTCCTTTTGTTGTTGGATCGTGGCGATGCCGCTATTAGCTTGAAGCCGGAAGCTTGAAGCCGGAAGTAACTCCATGACCAGAACTTGGGGTAGAGGGGAATGGGTTTTTCATGGGTCATCATCTAATGTAGTGGGTGCTGGTTCCAACTGGCCTTCAGTTCCTGTCTCTTCTACACATATCAGAGCCCACGAGACCGCGGATGAAATCGT
>NZ_BDEP01000010.1 GCF_001662305.1 Halomonas caseinilytica | reverse complement strand
GAGACGCCTCCCGACCCGGTGCGCACCGCCTTCGACCGGGGCGTGGTGGCCTGTGGCCGCCTCGCCGCCTGGCTGGTGCTGGTCGCCATGGTGATCAGCGTCTATGAGGTGATCATGCGCTACGCCTTCGCCTCGCCCACCTCCTGGGTCCACGAGACGGTGGTCATGCTGGTCGCCGTGAGCTTCGCCTTCGGCGGCCCGGCGGCCCTGGCCAGCAACCGCCACATTCGCGTCAAGGTGCTCTACGACAGCGTCGGCCCGACCGCCCGCCTGTGGCTCGACCGGTTCAATGACCTGGTGGCCTTCCTGTTCTGCCTGGGCATGACCTACGCCGCCTTCACCATGTTCTGGGAGGCCTCCCACAACCCGCTGGGCGAGTGGCAGCTGGAGCGCTCCGGCACGTCCTGGAATCCGCCGTTCCCGGCGCTGGTCAAGGGCGTGATCCTGCTGGCCCTGGCCATCATGTGCGTGCAGTCGCTGCTGCACCTGGTGAAATCGCTGCGCGGCAAGCCGGCCCCTGAAGTCGACGACACGGAGAACACCGTCTGATGGAAATCGCCGACGCTACCCTGTTGATGGTCGCGGCCATCTTCGCGCTGCTGGTGACCGGCCTGCCGCTGGCCTTCATCACCGGCCTGATCGCCCTCGTCTTCACCTTCGGCTGGTTTGGTTCCAGTGCCCTGCCGCTGGTCACCAGCCGCGTCTACGGCTTCGTCACCGAGTACTCGCTGGTGGCGGTACCGATGTTCGTGCTGATGGCCTCGTTGCTCGACCGATCGGGGATCGCGAAGGACCTGTTCAATGCCATGCGGGTCTTCGCCGGCCGCCTGCCCGGTGGCGTAGCGGTACAGACCATCGTGGTGGCCTTCTTTCTGGCGGCGCTGTCGGGAATCATCGGCGGTGAGATCGTGCTACTGGGCATCCTGGCGCTGCCGCAGATGCTGCGCCTGGGCTACGACAAGCACCTGTCGATCGGCGTGGTCTGTGCCGGCGGGGCACTGGGCACCATGATGCCGCCGTCGATCGTGCTGATCATCTATGGCCTGATCGCCTCGCAGTCGATCGCCGATCTGTTCACCGCGGCCATCACCCCGGCGGTGATCCTGATGCTCAGTTACATCGGCTATGTGCTGGTGCGCTGCCTGCGCAACCCCGCCATGGGGCCGCCGATGAGCGATGCCGACCGCCAGGAGGGCTTCGCCAATCGCTGGCAGGCCCTCAAGGCGATTCTCGTGCCGGGGCTGATCGCACTGCTGGTGCTGGGCTCGATCTATGGCGGCGTGGCCTCGGTAACCGAGGCGGCGGCCATGGGCGTGTTCGGCGTGCTGCTGGCGGTGGTGCTGCGCGGCGAGTTCTCGGTGAAGACCCTGCATGAGAGCCTGGGCCAGACGCTGGTCACCTGCGGCATGATCATCTGGATCGGCATCGGCGCCGCCGCACTGGTCGGGGTCTACAACCTGATGGGCGGCAACCGCTTCATTTCGGGAATGATCACGGGCCTCGACGTGGCGCCGATCGTGATCATTCTGGTGATGATGGCGATCCTGCTGGTGCTGGGCATGTTCCTCGACTGGATCGGGGTGGCCATGCTGACCCTGCCGATCTTCGTGCCGATCGTCGAGCAGCTGGGCTACAGCCCGATCTGGTTCGGCATCCTGTTCGCGGTGAACATGCAGGTGTCCTTCCTGTCGCCGCCGTTCGGGCCGGCCGCCTTCTACCTGAAAGGGGTGGCGCCGCCGGAAGTGAGCCTCAAGGACATCTTCGTTTCGTTGCTGCCCTTTATCGCTCTGCAGCTGTGCGTGCTGTTCGCGCTGCTGTTCTGGCCCAACCTGGCCATGTGGCTGGTTTGACGACAAGACGGGCGATGAGGGGAGCAAACGGCGTTGAGCCCTCTCGCGCGTCTCCTATCAATCG
>NZ_BDEP01000009.1 GCF_001662305.1 Halomonas caseinilytica | reverse complement strand
CGTGGGCTCGGAGATGTGGATAAGAGCCAGGGTGCGCACCGGGTCGGGAGGCGTCTCGGCAGGAACCGCGGGGTCCTCCGGCCGACGGGAATCTCGAGTCATGGGAACTCCTCAACGAAGTGGCGCGCCCCGAGGGACACGCCGCGTCCGGTCATGTCATCGGGCCACTGCGCACCGGCCCGATGCCTCTTACATCAGGTTATGGTTTTCCAGATACCCAACCACGGAGTCATAGAACTCTTGGGTGATCTCGTTCTTCTCGGCCCAGTTGGCCCACTCATCCTTGGCGATGTTGCGGAACTTGACGCGTTCCTCGGCCGGCAGGTCGATGATTTCGATGTCCGGGTTGTCACGCGCCTCGCGCACGGCCTCCAGATCGCGGGTCTTGAGTTCGGCGACCATCTCGTAGGCCAGACTGTCCACGGAGGTCTCGAGGATCGACTTGAGGTCTTCTGGCAGGCCGTCCCAGATATCCTTGTTCAACGACACCGACACCATCGGCAGCGAGTGGAACCCCGGATAGAGCGGATAGGGCGCGAACTCGTGCAGTCCCTGAGCGTGATTGGTGGCGAACACCGTGTAGTCGGCAGCATCGATCACGCCCTTCTCCAGGCCGGTGTAGACCTCGGAACCCGGCAGGTTGACCGGTGTGGCACCGGCCGCCTCGAAGACGTTGTAGACCATGCCCTCGGGCGCGCGCAGCTTGAGGCCCTTCATGTCCTCGACGGAGCGAACCGGCTTGCTCGAAGGCAGCGACTCCAGGCCAGTGGCGGCAGCGCCGATCAGGTGCAGGCCATAGGGCTCCACCAGCTTGTTGTACAACTCCTCGCCGCCGGCATTGTTCATGTAGTCGAGAAAGTCGTAGGGATCGCTCCAGGCCCCCACCAGATTGCCGATCATGCCGAAGGCCGGGTTCTGGCCGGTGAAGTAGCTGGGGTCGGTCAGATGCCCCTGCAGGATGCCGGATTTCACCGCCTGCAGGGTCTGGTTGGCTTGAACCACCGAGCCGACCGGCAGGATCTCGATGGCGATGCGACCATCGGACATCTTCTCGACGTTGTCGGCCCAGGCCTTTTTCATCTCGAACTGGGGCTCCCCGGCAGTTTCCGAGGTCTGGAAGGTCCACTCGTATTCGGCAGCCTGGGCATCGATGGCCAAGGCGCCGAGCACGGCGACGGTCAGGGTCTTGAGAGGCATGCGAGACATCATGAGGCTTCCTTATCGCTTGTTGTTGCAACGGTTGACGGGACTTCGATAGCGGGAATGCTGGGTATCAGCTCCTCGAGGCCCAGATCCCGACCGGTGCGTTCCAGCACCGCCAAGGCCGCCTGGGCGGCCCGCTGGGGCTGACGCAGGCGAATTGCCTCCATCACCCGGCGATGGCGTTCCATGCTGTCGTTGAGCTCATCGGCACTGTGGTTGGATTTTTCCACCAGCAGCGCGATGGCCGGTTTGAGAACGTGGCTGATCTGCGCCCAGACCAGATTATGCGAGGCCGCAAAGATCGCTTCGTGGAAGGCCACGTCGTAGTCATTATGGGAGATGTCCTGCCAATGCAGGTCATCATGCTCCAGAGCGCGGATCATGCCTTCATGGGCGGACTCAATGGCCAGCAGGTCCGCCGCCGTGGCGTACTCCGCCGCCAGGCGCGCCACATAAGGCTCGACTGCCACCCGAAAGGCAAAGATCTCACGCTGGATGCGCGGATTCGGCTGGGCGAAGCGTGCCATCCAGCCGCTGACACGCGGATCCAGCAGGTGCCACTCCTGCAGGGCGCGCACCCGCGATCCCTGCCCGGAAATGCGCGTCAGCAGGCCCGCCGCCACCAGGGTCTGCAGGGCACTGCGCACTGTGCTGCGGCTGACACCAAAACGTTCGCAGAGATCCAGTTCCTTGGGCACGAAGTCTCCCGGCTCATACTCCCCGGCGAAAATGGCCTCGGCGAGGAAATCAGCGATCTCGGGGCTCGACGCGCGTCGAGAATCGGAAGTGGCAGAAGACATGACGTGCCTGTGCGGGTGGAAGAGCGGATGTAGTGTCTGACCATGAATCTTCTATGTCGGACATAGCTTCGAATAAAATCGGACACAATGCTTTTAGACTTTAGTCCCCATCGGGGGCCAGCCGTGGCTTTCCATCGCTCGGGCTCGGGTGTAGGGTGCGATATCAAGCCAACCGCCGGGAGCAACCAGTGAAATATCGCTACTTCAGCATCGGTGAATATCCTCAAGGCACTCCGGAGCGCGGGTTGTTCACATTGAACGAAGCCGACTTGCCGGAACTCGCCGACGGCCAGGTACGCGTGCGCAACACCTGGCTCTCGGTGGATCCCTATATGCGGGGACGCATGAGCGGCGTGACGACCTATATCGACCCCTTCGCGCTCGACGCGCCACTGGAAGGGGCCGCCGTGGGCGAGGTGATTGCCTCACGAGACGAGCGTTTTCAGGAAGGCGACCGAGTGGTGCATATGGGAGGCTGGCGTGACATCGCCCAGCTACCCGGCGATGCCCTGCAGCCCCTGCCGGACATTGAGGTGCCATCCCAGGCCTTTCTCGGCGTGCTGGGCATGCCCGGCATGACCGCCTGGACCGGCCTCAACGTCATCGCCGGCATGAACGACGGCGATAACGTGCTGGTCAGCGCCGCCGGGGGTGCCGTCGGCTCGCTGGCCGTACAGCTCGCCAAGGCCAAGGGCGGCACCGTGGTCGGCATTGCCGGCACGCCGGCCAAGCGCGACTGGCTGGAGTCTCACGGTGTAGTGGCGGTGGATTACCGCGACAAGGATGCCGCCACCCTGACGGCAGACCTGCAGGCTGCCTGCCCCGAGGGCTTCGACGTCTACTACGAGAACGTCGGCGGTGTCTGCCTGGAGGCCGCGCTGAATACCCTGCGGGTGGGTGCACGCATCGCCGTGTGCGGCATGATCGCCCACTACAACGACGACACTCCAGCCCCCGGCCCTTCCAACCTGGCCATGGTACTGATTCGTCGTGCACGCATGCAGGGCTTCATCGTCTTCGACCACTGGACGCATTACCCTCGCTTCCTCGAGGAGGTCGGCCCCCTGGTCAGTGCCGGTCGGATCGACTACGAAGAGACCATCATCGAGGGGCTCGAAAAGACGCCCGACGCATTTCTCGACCTCTTCCAGGGCGCCAATCAGGGCAAGATGCTGGTACGCCTCTAGGGCACCATTCGCCGATACCATGACGACATCCCCGACCGTGGTCTTCGGTGGCACCGGGTTTCTCGGTGCCACTCTGGTGCGAGAACTCGTGGAGAGCGGCCGACCGACCCGCCTGGTGGCACGCCGGCCGGCCAGGCCGTCATGGGCGGAAGACGGCGATCCCCTGGAGGTCTTCGAGGCCGACATCCGC
The DNA here is from genome assembly GCF_001662305.1 of Halomonas caseinilytica. Lineage (GTDB taxonomy): Bacteria > Pseudomonadota > Gammaproteobacteria > Pseudomonadales > Halomonadaceae > Halomonas > Halomonas caseinilytica. The sequence goes on along the minus strand of NZ_BDEP01000009.1, from coordinate 32,382 downwards.
GATGCACAGCGCGTCGCCGAAGTACTGGAAGGGGCCGGCGCGGTGGTCAACGCCACGAGCCTCTACGTGCCGTCGCAACATATCGATTTCGCGGATATCCACGTCACCGCGGCAGCCAAGCTGGCGCGCCTGGCACGGGAGGCCGGCATCGAACGGCTGGTGCAACTCTCGGGCATCGGCGCCACCCTCGACTCGCCCTCGGCCTATGTGCGGGCCCGGGCGCGCGGCGAAGCGGCAGTGCTGGACGCCCTGCCCAAGGCCATCATCCTGCGGCCAAGCGTCCTGTTCGGGCGCCATGACGCCTTTCTGTCCAACCTGGCGAGGCTCACGCACCTCCCCGCGATTCCGCTGTTCGGCAAGGGGCAAAGCCGGCTACAGCCGGTGCATGTCGTGGATGTGGCACGCGCCATCGTCAGGCTCATCGCCACTGACCGGCCACGGCGCTACCTCTTCGAGCTAGGTGGTACCGATATCCTCAGCTACCGCGAGGTGCTCTCCCTGGTGATGCAGCACCTGGGGCAGGAGCGCCCGCTCGTTCCCCTGCCCTTCGCCGCCTGGCACGCCCTGGCCCTCGGACTCGGTTGGCTGCCCTCCCCGCCCTTGACCCGCGACCAGGTCATCCTCATGCAGAGCGACAACCTGGTCAGCGAGGGCGTCGGCACCTTCGCCGACCTTGGCATGCGTCCCCGAGCGCTGCGCGAGAGCCTACCTGACTGCCTCTGACGTCAAGGATCGGTATCGAAACCATATGCCCGCTCGACCCGGGCAATACGCACACGATAGTTCGCGTACCAGGTCTCGCGTCCCATGCGCTGTGCCTCGCGATGCTCGGCCTGGGCCTTCCAGCGCTTGATCGATTCGAGATCCGCCCAGTAGGACACCGTGATGCCGATCGCTTCACGTGCCGATTCCACGCCGAGAAATCCCGGCTGTTCGGCGGCCAGGTGCATCATGCGCGCGGCCGTCTCATCATAGCCGGTCGCGACATCGCTACGTCGTGAGGAGAAGATCACCGCGTAATACGGCGGCTCCGGGGTGTCAGCCAGCATAGTGCAACTCCGTTCCGAGGACTTCTATGCCCCCTCAGTATCGACATCCCCGAGCGCTTCAAGACGCGCGGGGGCTCGGCGATTCGCCGATATCCTCGAACCATAAATCGGGCGAAGACGTGATGAAGCGCTCCATCAGGGCGATGCACTCAGGCGTCTGGAGCACGTTCACGTCGACGCCATGCGAGCGCAGCAGCGCCTCCTCGCCCTGAAAGGTACGGTTCTCGCCGATCACCACGCGAGGAATGCCATACAGCAGGATGGCGCCCGTACACATGGCACAAGGAGAAAGCGTCGTGTAGAGCGTCGACTCGCGGTAGATATCCGCCGACTGGCGACCGGCGTTTTCCAGCGCGTCCATTTCGCCATGCAGGATGGTACTGCCAAGCTGGACACGGCGATTGCGACCACCGCCGATGATCACTCCTTGATGAACCAGCACCGAGCCGATGGGGATGCCTCCCTCGTCGAATCCCGCCTGCGCCTCGTCCAGGGCGGCCTGCATGAAGTGATCCATGATCGATGCTCCTCACTCACTGGTTGAACCTCTCCACCCCAGCCTACGTCCGGGCACCTCGACTCACCAGCGCGAACGTCCGTCGGCCCCCATCTTCGCGAGCCGTGACAGCACCACGAATCGCCCCCTCATCTCGCACTGGTGGATTCCGCCAACCTTGGTCTTGTTAACAGCAATCCTTGCCATTTTATGACATCCATGAAGAATGGCCCCCGAATTCTTTGAGATCACGAGCACATCGATACCATGGCATCTTCTCTTTCCGAACTGTTCAAGGACCTGCTGGCCGCCGGCAACGGTCTGATATGGGGCACTTTGCTGATCTACCTGCTGATCGGCGCAGGCCTGTACTTCACCGTCATGACACGTGGCATCCAGTTTCGCTACTTCGGCCACATGTTCAAGCTACTGCGCCATTCACGCAGCGGCGATGGCGGCATTTCCTCGTTCCAGGCGCTTTCCACCAGCCTGGCCGCCCGTGTCGGCACCGGCAACCTGGCCGGCGTGGCCGTCGCCATCTACTTCGGCGGGCCCGGCGCCATCTTCTGGATGTGGATGACAGCCCTGGTAGGCATGGCCACCAGTTTCATCGAATCCACCCTGGCCCAGGCCTACAAGACGGACCATGGCGACGGTACCTTCCGCGGCGGACCGGCCCGCTATATCTCGCAGGGCCTGGGACTGCGCTGGCTGGCAGCACTGTTTTCCATCTGCCTGATCATCGCCTTCGGCCTGGCCTTCAACAGCGTGCAATCCAATTCCATCGCTCTGGCCATGGAAGAGGCCTTCTCCCTGCCTCCTTGGGTTGTCGGCGTGGCCCTGGTCGTGGCGGTGTCACCGATCATTTTCGGTGGCCTGAGATCCATCGCTCGGGTGGCCGAGCTGGTGGTACCGGTCATGGCCATCATCTACCTGTTGCTGGCCATCGTGGTGGTCGCGCTCAATATCACCGAGCTACCCGCGGCCATCATGACCATTTTCAAGAGCGCCTTCGGCCTCGACCAGGCTGCCGGCGGCGCCGCTGGGTACGCCATTTCCCAGGCCATCATGAACGGTATCAAACGCGGTCTGTTCTCCAACGAAGCAGGCATGGGCTCGGCCCCCAATGCCGCGGCCACCGCCTCCACTCACCCGCATCACCCCGCCGCGCAAGGCTTCATCCAGATGCTCGGCGTCTTCTTCGATACCCTGGTGATCTGCACCGCCACCGCCGCCATCATCATCATGGCCGGCCCGGAGTTGCTCACCGGTGACGAAGCCAACGGCATCCAGCTCACCCAGATCGCGCTGTCGCAGCATGTCGGCGACTGGGCCAGCATGTTCATCGCCGTGGCGATCTTGCTGTTCGCCTTCACCTCCGTGATCGCCAACTACTCCTATGGCGAGACCAATGTGGAATACCTGGCCGGCACCCGGTACGCGCCTGGCGCCATTCTGGTCTATCGCCTGGCGGTACTGGCCATGGTGATGATCGGTGCGGTGGCGAATCTCGGGCCGATCTGGAGCTTCGCCGATCTTTCGATGGGCATGATGGCACTGATCAACCTCGTGGCGATCCTGCTGCTCTCGCCGGTGGCCATCTCCCTGTTCCGGGACTACGAGCGCCAGCTCAAGGATGGCCTGGAGCCCAACTTCGACCCGCGCCACTTCCCGCGGCTGAACGACCGGATCGACCCCAAGGCCTGGCCCAGGGGCGCCGACAAGGCCTGATCCCACCTCGACGGACGCCACGACGCATGTCGTGGCGTCGCCTTTCCTTTTCACGATCCCTGAGGGCGAGACACGAGGTTGCCTGGACACCCGGCGCCTTACGACAGACACTGATGGCGGTGCCGCAATCGGCTGATGCCGTGAGCCGCTTGGTGAACGTCGACGGCAACGGGCCAGGCCCCCGCACAGGCGAGCGGGAATAACGGCACCGCCCCTTCATCCCGGCAACGGAACACGCTTGCCATCGCCACTCGGGATGATCCTCAGACCCGTGATCCGGAAAGGAGTGTACCCATGGCCGACCCCCGTATTCTGGTATTCGCCGGCAGCGCCCGCGAGGCCTCCTTCAACAAGCGCCTCGCGCGACTTGCCGCGGCACGCATCGAAGCGCTCGGAGGAAAGCCCACCTTCATCGATCTGCGCGACTACCCCATGCCGCTCTATGACGGCGACCTGGAAGACGCGCAAGGCCTGCCCGACAATGCCCTGGCATTGCGGGAACTGCTTGCCGAGCATCAGGGGTTGTTGATCGCCTCGCCGGAATACAACGGCTTTGTCACGCCGCTGCTGGCCAACACCATCGACTGGCTCACTCGTCCCCATCAGGGCGAAAGCGGACTCGCCCTGTTCAAGGAGCGCCACGCCGGACTCGTCTCCGCCTCTCCCGGCGGCCTGGGCGGCCTGCGTGCCCTGAACCATCTGCGTCAGTTGCTCGCCAATATCGGCGTGACGGTACTCCCAGAGCAGCTCGCCGTCGCGAAGGCAGGCGACGCCTTCGATGCCGACGGCAACCTCGTCAACACCGCCCAGGGCGATACGCTGGATGCCCTCTGCCAGCGCCTGATCACCACCCTGGATCGGCAACACGCCGACTGATACCCCGAGCCCTCGTCATCGGCCGGGCACATAAGTGCCAGAAAGCGATGACGAGGCTTCCCCCTCCTCGGCATCGCCCAGTACATCCTCAGGATTGCGCAACGGGCAACTCTTCAACGACAGGCAGCCACAGCCGATGCATCCATCGAGCTGGTCGCGCAACGCGATCAGGCAACGGATGCGCTCGTCCAGCGCGCTACGCCATTGCGCCGAGAGGTGCCGCCAGTCCTCGGCGTCCGGAGTGCGGGACGTGGGCAGATCGTCCAGCGAGGCCTTGATCTCCGCCAGCGGCATGCCCGTGCGCTGGGCGATCTTGATCACAGCCACGCGACGCAGCACATCCCTGGAGAAGCGCCGTTGATTGCCGGCATTGCGCGTGCTCTCGATCAACCCCTTGGCCTCGTAGAAATGCACGGTGGACACCGCCACCCCACTGCGCCGGGCGACATCCCCCACCGTCAGCGATTGCTTCCGGGGATTCAGCTTGCGATGGCTCATCGTACCTCCCGCCTTGACCTCAAGTTCGGTTGAGGAAATATCGTGCCGAACGTCATCACCCGGCGCAAGTCCGGTCATCCCCCTGTCTTTCGAGTGACCATCATGGAAACCACCCTGACCGATCGTTCAACACAACGCGTATTGCCTCTGATACCCGCCATTCTCCTGGCCATGCTGGTGGGGCTGAACCTGCGCCCCTCGATGGCCGCGATCGGCCCTCTGGTCGAACGCATCCAGGCCGATATCGCCATCAGCTACGCGCAGCTCGCTCTACTGACTACCTTGCCCGTGCTCGCCATGGGGGCCGGCTGCTTCATTGCCGTTGCCCTGGCCAGACGCTGCGGCGCGAACCACTTGATTGGCGGTTCCTTGCTGATGATCGCACTGGCCGACGGCTTTCGCCTGGCCGGACACGGCGTGACCACCCTGTTGATCACGGCATTGGTCGCCGGTATCGGTATCGCCGGCATCCAGGCACTGTTACCGGCATTGATCAAGCAGCAGGCCAAGCAACGTACACCACTGGTCATGGGGTGGTATATCGCCGCCATCATGGGCGGTGCAGCGCTCGCCGCGACCTTGGCGGCGACCCTGGCGGATCTGACAGGCAGCTGGCGTGCCAGTCTGGCACTGTGGGGACTGGTGGCCCTCGTGGCATTCCTGGCCTGGCAGCGACGTGGTCCAGTGCTGCCCGATACCGTAAAAGGCAAGGAGCAACGCGATCATCGTGCCTCCCTGTATCGCCAACCCCGCGTCTGGACGCTGGCGATCTTCTTCAGCCTATGCGCCTCGGGCTATGCCTGCGTGCTGGCATGGCTTCCCCCCTATTACATGGAACTCGGCTGGACGGAATCCGCCGCCGGCCTGCTGCTGGGCTATCTCACCGCTCTCGAAGTCGTCGCCGGGCTGGTCTTGCCGGCCCTGGCCCAGCGTCGAGCGGACCGCCGCCCGATTCTGCTCATCCCTCTGACCTGCTCTCTGGCCGGTTTCCTATTATTGTGGCACACACCTGAATCCTCCCCATGGTTCATCACCACCTTGCTGGGCATCGGACTCGGCGGCCTCTTCCCCCTGAGCCTAATCGTCAGCATGGACCACCATCCCGATGCCCAGCGTGCTGGCAACATCACCGCCATTGCACAGGGAGCCGGTTATAGCCTGGGTGCCTTGACGCCATTGATCGCCGGCGTGATTCGTGACCAGTTCGGCGGTTTTGAATTGACCTGGGCCAGTCTGGCGGGTACCACCCTGCTGATGGCACTCATCGCCCTGCGTTTCGACCCGCGGCGCTTCTCCACGGTGATTCACGACTGACGGATTCGGGCCCTGATACCCAAACGGTATTGCCATGAATGACATTCCACTGATGGCGTGGTCCTTCCACCCTATGTGGCATCCGGCAGCCGCCGGCGACTCCTCCACAACAAGGGCGATACCATGACACACGATCACACTGCCTCCGCCACTCTCCCCCACCGCACCCTGGGACAAGGGCTGAGCGTTTCGGCGCTGGGCTACGGCGCCATGGGAATCAGCGAGTTCTACGGACCGTCGAATGACCAGGCCAGCCGGGTACTGCTCGCCGAGGTGGCCAATGCCGGCATCGACCTGATCGACACGGCAGATATGTACGGCCGCGGCCATAACGAGACGCTGATCGGCGAATGCCTCGCCGAGCGACGTCGGTCGCTCGGCGCCAGCGACATCAGGATCGCCACCAAGTGCGGCATCGACCGGGGCGATGCCGACTACGCACGACGCGTCGACAATCGTCCCGAATACATCCGGGCCTGCTGCGAGGCTTCCCTCCAGCGCCTGGGCGTCGAGCGCATCGATCTCTACTATCTGCATCGCGTGGACCCGCAAGGCGACATCACCGCCGCGATGGAATGCCTGGGGGAGCTCGTCAAGGAAGGCAAGATCGCTCATGTGGGGCTGTGCGAGGTCTCGGCGTCGACCCTGGCCCGGGCGCATGCCGTCCACCCGGTCACCGCCTTGCAGACCGAATACTCACTGTGGACGCGCGATGTCGAGGCCGAGATCCTGCCCATGGCACGCCGCCTCGGTGTGGGGCTCGTACCCTATTCTCCCTTGGGGCGCGGCTTCCTGACCGGCCGCATTACCGGGCAGGACGATCTTGCCGAGGACGATTTCCGTCGCCACAACCCGCGCTTTCAGGCCGACAACCTGGCACATAACCTGACGTTGCTCGAGACCGTCCATCGCGTAGCCGAACGCCATGAGGCCTCGCCAGGTCAGGTCGCCCTCGCCTGGTTGCTGGCTCAGGACGAGCATATCGTGCCGATTCCAGGCACCCGGCGCTCGACCTATCTGCACGAGAACCTCGGCGCCCTGGCCTTGCGGCTGGACGCGCGTGACCTGAACGACCTCGACAGCGCCCTGCCCCCGGACGCAGCCCATGGCGAGCGTTATACGGCGGAAGGCATGAAAGGCGTCAACGCCTGAAGGCGTGCCAGCACTCGATGATCACGGTGTTGAAACCGGCCTCGAATGCCCATCCCCGGGAATCCCGGCCTCGGCCGCCTCGAGCAGCACATCGACGACATTCCGGACCTCCATGCGCGTTTCCTCGGTCCGCCAGAGAAGCTTGAGCTCGATGCTCAATCGCTCCTCCAGACCGGCGACGAAGGGACGATAAACGACCCCGAGACGGCTGGCTGCCCGCAGTGACGTCGGCAGAAACGCCACGCCTTCGCCGGCGGCCACCCGGGCCAGCAGCGTCATGTGTTCGCTCGGCTCGGGGCGGCGAGGCGGCGCATAGCCATGGTCCGCGAAGACGCGCTCGCAACGATCATGAAAGACCGGATTGTCGTGACGGGGAAACCAGAAGAGCCGGGTATCGCCCAGGTCGTCGAACGATACCCTCTCGCGCTCGGTCGCCGGATGGTCCGCGTGCAACGCCACCATCAGCGGATCGAGGGCGATGCGCCGAGCCTGGACCGATTCGCCCGGATCGGCGATCTCACCGACCAGGGCAAGATCCAGCCCACCGCTCAGCAAGCGTTCGACCAGATGCTTCGAATAGGCTTCCTCGATTCGCGTACCTGCGGGGAGGCCCGAATCCGTCAGGACATCGCGAAGGCCGGCCACCAGGCTGAAATCGATCACGCTCGTCAGACCAAGCCGAACATCGGTCGCCTCGGCGGCCACCGCCCCACGCAGATTGACCAGCGCCGCATCGAGCGACTCGAGAACCCGGCGGGCATCATGCTCGAATCCCTCGCCGGCCGAGGTCAGTCTGACGCCATGGGTGTCGCGCTCGAACAGCTTGACGCGCAGCAAGGCTTCCAGCCCGCTGATCTGTCGAGACAAGGGAGGCTGCGACATATGCAGACGCTCGGCGGCACGACGGAAATTGAGCTCCTCGGCCACCGCCAGGAAACACTGCAACTGTCGTGTGGAGGGCAAGCGTCTGGACAGGTATCGCATCGTCATCCTCTGGCTCCGCCCGGCATGGTCAGGGATTGGCACGCCGCACTTGCCCCATGAAGCCGGGGCGCACGGGCGATATCGACCGAGTGCCTGCCGGCAGCTCCTGCATGACGCCGGCTATAGCCGCCCCTGCCGAGCCAGCCGCCGCCTGACCCAACGGTCGTACCACCAGGTCAACACGGGCTTGATCACGGGCAGGCCGATGAGCACGGCCAGAGGGCGCAGCCTGGGGACCCGGTGCATCAGCAGGATATAGGCATCCATGCCGCGATGCAGCGAGCCCTCGGCGTCTTCCACGTGCAGCGAGAGCAGGGCCTCTTGCACCGTGACGCCATGCGCATTCAACACGGCCTCATGGGTATTGGCATCCAGCCACGCCACCGACCCCGCGTGCCGCACCAGACGTTCATAGCGATGGCGCTCGCGGCGACAGATCGGGCAAGCCGCATCATAGTAGACCTTCAGCGGGGAATCCTCGCTCACGGGACCTCCGGGATGCGTCACTCGATGGCGCCGGACAGGCCGTCCAGTTCACGATCATCGACGCCCAGCATGCGCAGTATCTGCCGCTGCGAAGCCTCCAGAAGCTGGCGTCGTTCCGCCTCGTCGGGCAGGCTCTTGGCGATGGCCACAGCCCCTACCAGGGAAGCTAGGATTGTCCGGGACTTCTCGGCGAGCAGCTCGCGGTCCGGCTCGAAGGGCAACTTCTTCAGCCGACTCAAGGCGATCAGTCGAGTCTCCAGCATCTTGCGCATGCGTACATAGGAGGCTTCGAACAGCGTCTTGATCTCGGCGTTGTCGTTGCCAATCTCGTTGAACAGCACCGTCTCCGGTCCCGGCGACTGCTTGCGCTCCAGCTCCTGGAGGTTCCAGCAATTGGCCGCCAGGGCCGTCAGGTGCTTCACCGACAGGGGGCCCTTGACCAGGCGCGATGCGCGGCTGTTCCTGAGCGTCTCGCGAATGGAGGCATCATAGAGTGCTTCCTTCGAGGCGAAATGCGCATAGAAGGCGCCATGGGTCATATTGGCCCGTTTCATGATCTGCCCGATGGAGACCTTGTCGAAGCCATGGCGACAGAACAATTCCGTGGCGGCCGTCAGGATGCGCTCTCTGGACCGCGCCTTGTGAGCGGTGGAATACGGCATGAGTTCCTCGCCCTCGCGCGACAGAATATTACCTTGATCATATATAGCCCGGTGCTAGGTTGGCCGCGACCCTCGAACCTTCAGGAGGCACCATGAACTCCCCTATCGTCGTCACGGGCATGGGCATGATCGGCCCCCTCGGCAATGGCGTCAAGGCAACCTGGGAACGCCTGCTGGCGGGCCGTTCCGGCATCGGGCCGATCACGCGCTTCGATACCGGCGAGCTGCCGGTCTCCATCGCCGGTCTGGTTCCCGACCTCGCCGAAGACCCGCATGCCGGTCTCGACCCCGACACCATCGTCGACGCCAAGGAGCGGCGCAAGCTCGACCTTTTCAGCCTCTATGCCATGGCCGCCGGGCAACAGGCCTTGGAGCAGGCCGACTGGTTCCCCGAAAATGCCGCCGACCGCAGCGCGACCGCCACCATCGTGGCGTCGGGTATCGGCGGTTTTCCCACCATTACCCGCGCGCAGGACACGCTGAGAACGCGCGGCCATCGGCGCCTTTCGCCCTTCACCGTGCCGGCCTTCCTGGCCAACCTGGCGGCGGGCAACCTGTCGATCCGCCATGGATTCACCGGGCCGTTGGGCTGCCCCGTCACGGCATGCGCGGCAGGCATTCAGGCCATCGGCGACGGCATGCGCCTGCTGCGTAGCGGCGAGGCCGAGGTCGCCCTGGTAGGAGGCGCCGAGGCGTGCGTCGACCCGCTCTCGTTGGCCGGCTTCCATGCCCTGAAGGCACTCTCCACGGAACGCGAACATCCCGCACGCGCCTCCCGCCCCTTCGACAAGGCACGCGATGGTTTCGTCATGGGAGAAGGCGCCGGCTTGATGGTGATCGAGACCCTGGCCCATGCCGAGGCACGCGGGGCCACGCCACTCGCCGTGCTCAGCGGCTACGGCACCAGTGCCGATGCCCATCACCTCACCGCCGGCCCCGAGGACGGCGCCGGTGCCGCCGCGTCCATCCGGGCCGCCCTGCGCATGGCGAACCTGCCCGACGAGGCGATCGGCTACGTCAACGCCCATGCCACCTCGACGCCCGTCGGCGACCGAGCCGAGATTGCCGCGCTCCGGGCCGTGTTCGGCGAACGGCTCGGCACGATACCGATCTCCTCGACCAAGTCGGCCACCGGCCACCTGCTGGGGGCGGCCGGCGGAGTCGAGGGCATCATCACCGCCTTGGCGGTACGGCACGGCCAACTGCCGCCGACGCTCAACCTGGACGAGGTCGACGACGACATGAACGACCTGGACTTCATTCCGGGCGCCTCGCGCGCGCAGGCGACCCGGCACGCCCTGTGCAACGGCTTCGGGTTCGGCGGGGTCAATGCGTCGCTGATCGTCAGCCGTCTCTGATCCGCCAGCCTCCCGTTCGGGGCATCCCGAGGATGCCCCTCAAATGCCGATATCGTCGTCGAGCTCCTTGTCCTCATGCTGGCGAAGCGGCGTGTTCTCATCGCACGCCAGGTCATGCACGAAGGTCCGGGTCACGTCCAGCAAGCCCAGATCCTGGATGGTGCGGCGTCCGAGCAGGACCGGGTAGATCAGGTTGTCTCGATCCTCGAGGGTGAATTGCTCCTCGTAGCGGGTATCGCCGATGCACAGCGTCATCAGCACCGCCGGACGACGATCCTTGCCTCCGGCGCCGGTGAGAATCAGATTGCGGAGCACCGGCCGCTCGAAGGTCTTCGAGACGACCTCCTCGGTTGCCTCGTCCTCGACCTCGACGACGAAACGCACCCACTCCTCGCCATCGCGCTCGAACCTCTCGATGTCTTCCGCCTGCATGGAGGACGTCAAGGCGCCACTATCGAGCTTGACCTTGACCTCGGCTCCCCAGGGTTCCTCGATGGTGGCTTTCTCCACCCACCCGAACACGGGGGGCGTGTCATCGCCGGCCAGAGCCTTGCCACTCGCAAGGCCGGTGGCAAGACAGGCAATCAACACATGGCGTAGCGGCTTGTACATGCCAACTCCTTCCGCTGTCAGTACTTCCTTCATGGTGAACGATATGGGCCGTCTCGAGGCGGTGCCTCCCTCGATGCGAGGCACCATATCAAGGCTTGTGCCCCCGCCGCCATTCAGCATCGTTGCCAGACGCCAGCCGGGCGTTTTGCTTCGCCGAATGCCTGCGATCACGCTACGACGGATGCTGGACACCCTGGAGCGCGCATCCTCATAATAAAAATGAATGATTGGAACAACGCCAATTTCAAAGGTTCATCAATAATGGATACCGCGCTGCTGCGCGCCTTCGTCACCGTGGCCGAGTGCCAGGGCTTCAGCGCCGCCGGCAAGGTGCTTCATCGCACCCAGTCGGCGATAAGCCTGCAGATCAAGCGTCTGGAAGATCAGATGGGCCAGGCGCTGTTCGAGCGCACCAGTCGCAGCGTGCTGCTCACCGCGCACGGGGAACAGTTGCTGCCTTACGCACGGCACATGCTCAAGCTGGAAGACGAGGCTCGGGAACTGCTGGGTCACCAACGGTGCGGCGAATTGATTCGCTTTGCGACCTCCGAAGAGCAAGCCAACGCGTATCTCCCCTCGCTGCTGCCTCGCCATGCACGACGTTTTCCGAACACGCGCCTAGAACTGAGCTGCGACATCAGCGCCTCTCTGGTCAATCAGTTTCACGAAGGACTGCTGGATGTCGTGTTGTCGACCCGGCATCTCCCCTCGTCATCCGGCCGCTTGCTGGGCCGGGAACCCATGGTCTGGGTCGTGGCCGAGCACTGCCGCCCCGACGACTGGGACACTCTGCCCCTGGCACTCAACCCGGAGGGCTGTCTCTTCCGTGCGCATGCCCTTTCGGCCCTGGGGCACGTGGAACGCCGCTGGGAGATACGCTATTCGAGTCAATCGCTCACCGGGATCAATCCACCCGTACAGGCGGGGCTGGCGATGACGGTGAAGACGCCGCGCAGCGTGCCGACCGGATGTCGAATCGTCGGCGAGGCGGAAGGCTTGCCGCCTCTCGGGCAAGTCGAGATCGAATTGCACTGTCGCCCCGGACACACCAGCGAGGCCCTGGAAGCCTTCTGCGAGGAGCTGGAGCGCATCGTCACCGAGGCCGACGATGCAGCAGTGCCGGCTTTCGGCGAGGCGTTGCCGGAGTAAGGCCCGTCCGCCAGCTGGCACGGACGGGGCACGCCGGTCATATCATGTCTCAGTCGCGACGGTAGGTGCCGACCAGACGATTCATGCCCAGCAAGTGCGGCTCGACCTGCTTGAGCAACTCGGCCATCGAGATGCCCTCGGGCAAGGCCGTGGGCTTGTCCAGCGCCAGCACCCAGAAATAGTACTGATGGACGCCATGCCCCTCGGGCGGCATGGGCCCGCCATAGCCATTGCGTCCGAAATGATTGAGCCCGCGAGTCCCTTCGGAGGTAGCCTCCTCGAGTGACGTCGTGGAGCCCGGCAGGTTGTAGAGCACCCAATGCACGAAGCCATAGCCGCCGTGCTCCACCAGCGGGGCGTCGGGATCGTGGCAGATCACCGCGAAGCCCTTGGTGCCTTCCGGTGCGTCATGCCAGGACAGCGCCGGTGACAGGTCCTCGCCTTCTCCCGTGTGCCGCGCCGGGATCTCGCCCTGATCGGTGAAGGCGGGGCTTTCCACTCGCATGTTCGTCAATGCAAAGGCCATGATCGTTGCTCTCCCTGGAATGGTGGCATGATGGGGAACACGGCGCCGTGCTCCCGGCCGCTTCAGGCTCGGCAAATGCCGTTAGCCTGTCAACGACCCTTGCCCATGGCATGATGGCACGACCGACGTTCTTCAACCCGGAGCGACCGATGAAACGCCTGCTGATCGTGGCCCACGCACCTTCTGAGAACACTCGACGCCTGCGCGATGCCGCCAGTCGCGGGGCCTCCCATCCTGATGTCGAAGGCGTGGAAACCCTCACCAAGGCACCGCTCGACGCTACCTCTGACGACATCCTGGCCTGCGACGCCATCCTGCTTGGCACCACCGAGAACCTCGGCTACATGAGCGGTGCCCTCAAGGATTTCTTCGATCGCAGCTACTACCCGGTACTGGAAGCCCAACGGGGCCTGCCCTGTGCGCTCTACATCCGCGCCGGCCGGGATGGCACCGGCACGCGGCGGGCTGTGGAGGGCATCGTCACCGGTCTCGGTTGGAAATGGGCACAGGCGCCGTTGACGCTGAGAGGCGAATGGCAGGATGACTTCGAAGCCCAGGTGGAAGAGCTGGCCCTGACCCTGGCCGCCGGACTGGAGGCAGGGATTCTGTAGCCCCGACGTCATGGCCCTGTCATCGCGAGGCACTAGGGTGTGACACCCGAGTCGTTCACCACCTCGCGAGGTCCCATGAAGCCCATTGCGTCTTGCCTGATCGCCGCCGGCCTTCTGGTCGCCCCTTCTATCCAGGCCCAGAATGTCTTCGACTACCCACAACCCGATGACGCCCCGGCCAGCTTTCATGTGGTCAACGAGATCCCGGCCGGCAGCTTCACCAAGTATGAGATCAATGCCGAACACGGCCAGTTGATCGTCGACCGCTACGTCTCGATGCCGGTCCGCTACCCCGCCAACTATGGCTCCATCACAAGCTCGGCCGGGGGAGACGGCGACCCCCTGGATGCGCTTGTGCTGACCCGCGACAGCATCTACCCCGGAGCGGTGATCGAGGTCCGGGCCATCGGCGTGCTGCGGATGGTCGACGACGGAGAGGCCGACGACAAGATCATCGCCGTCCCCACCGATGATGTGGACCCCACCTATGCCGATGTCGAAGGGATGGAGGACCTTCCGGACATGCAGGTCGAACGGCTCAACGCCTTCTTCCGTGTCTACAAGAACCTGCCGGAGGGCGGTGACATCGAGCTGAACGGCTTCGGCGACGCCAGCGAGGCCCGCGAGATACTGAGCCAGGCCTTCGAGGCTTATCAGGCGAAATGATGTCCATGGCCTTCCCTTGCTCAAGCGGCGTCCCGAGGACGCCGCGACAGTCACAAGGCGCCTGAGGCGCCACGCTCGTCAGGCCAGCCTCGTTCCACTTCCCTTCATCCGGTCCGGTGCTTCCCAGAAGGTCGCGGCATGCCTGATGGCGCCTCTTCCTGTCATCGCTTCACGAAGAAACGGCACCCCACTGGAGTGCCGTTCGTGCGCGGAGCGCGATGCCGGAAGCCGCGAGCCTGCCGCTACCGCAGACGTTCGAACACCGTGGCCACGCCCTGCCCCATGCCGATGCACATGGTGGCCAGGCCAAGCGAGGTGCGCTGCTCTTTCATCACGTTGAGCAATGTCGTGCTGATACGCGCGCCCGAGCAACCCAGCGGATGGCCCAGGGCAATGGCACCGCCATGCAGGTTGACCGCCTCATCCATGCGATCGCGCAGGCCGAGATCCTTGAGCACCGGCAGCGACTGGGCAGCGAAGGCCTCGTTGAGCTCGACGGTCTGGATGTCCTCGATGGTCAGGCCCGCCGCCTTCAATGCCTTGCGAGAAGCCGGCACCGGGCCGTATCCCATGATCGAGGCGTCGCAGCCGGCCACGCCTGTCGACAGCACCCGGGCAATGGGTTCCAGCCCCAGGGCGCTGGCCCGCTCGGCACTCATCACCGCCATGCCGCTGGCCCCCACGGAGAGTGCCGAAGAGGTCCCGGCGGTCACGGTACCGCCACGCGGATCGAAGACCGGCTTGAGCTCGGCCATCGATTCCAGGCTGGCATCGGCGCGAATGACCTCGTCGCGATCCACGCGGATCCGGAAGCCCTGGGCGTCGTGGCCTTCGATGCCGATGATCTCGTTGTCGAAGCCACCGTTCTGCTGGGCAGCATGAGCACGCTGGTGGGAGCGCACTCCGAAGGCGTCCTGATCCTCGCGGGAGATGCCGTGCATCTTGCCCAGGAGCTCAGCAGTCAGGCCCATCATCATGGCCGCCTTGGCGGCGTGCTTGCTGGCCGCCGGATTGACATCGACGCCATGGGTCATCGGTACATGCTCCATGTGCTCGACCCCGCCGATGATATAGAAATCCCCCATCCCGGCCCGAATGTTGGCGGCGGCGATGTGCAAGGCGCTCATCGAGGAGCCGCATAGACGATTAACGGTCTGGGCCGGCACGCTCCGCGGGATCCCGGTCATGATCGCCGCGTTGCGCGCGATGTTCATGGCCTGCTCGAGGGTCTGGTTGACGCACCCCCAGATGACGTCATCGACCTCGGCGGGATCGAGGTTCGGATTGCGGTCGAACAGTGACTGCATGACACCAGCGGACAGATTCTCGGCACGCACATGGCGGAAGGCGCCGTTCTTGGCCTTGGCCATGGCGGTACGCACGCCATCGACTACCACGATGTCTCTCGGATTCACACTCATCGAATTCGTTCTCCCCGGCACTTGATCAATAGCTGGTGGTGAATGGCACGTGGTAAATCAGGCCTCGGCGGCATCCTGATAGAAACGCTCGCCGTTGCGCGCCATCTCGCGCAGCTTCTCGGTCGGCGCGTAGAGTGCCCCGAGTTCGGCGGCCAGCTCGTCGGCCTGGGCAACGAACGCTTCCAGCCCTATGGCGTCGATATAGCGCAGCGCACCGCCCCGGAACGGCGGGAAGCCGATGCCATAGATCAGCGCCATGTCGGCCTCGGCCGGCGTGCCGACGATGCCATCCTCCAGGCAACGCACGGTTTCCAGGCACAGCGGCGTCATCATCCGCGCGATGATGTCCTCGTCGGAAAACTCGCGTTCCGTTTCGGCAACTCCCTTGACCAGCTCGATGGCCGCCTCGTCGCTGACCTTCTTCGGCTTGCCCTTCTTGTCTTCCTCATAGGCGTAGAAGCCCTTGGCGTTCTTCTGACCCAGGCGATCATTGTCGAACATCACCTGGATGGCACTCTTGCCCTGGCCTTCCTCACCGGCGCCGCCCAGGCCACCCATACGATCCGGGAAGCCCTCGGCCATCACCTCGCCGGCATGCACGGCGGTGTCCATGCCGACCACGTCGAGCAGATACGCTGGCCCCATGGGCCAGCCGAACTTCTCCATCACCTTGTCGACGCGCTGGAAGTCGGCCCCGGCGGCCATCAGTTGGCTGAAGCCACCGAAATAGGGGAAGAGCACGCGGTTGACCAGAAAGCCCGGGCAGTCGTTGACCACGATCGGTGTCTTGCCCATCTTGCGGGCATAGGCCACGGTCGCGGCCACGGCGCCATCGCCGGTCTTTTCACCGCGAATGACCTCGACCAACGGCATGCGGTGCACCGGGTTGAAGAAGTGCATGCCGCAGAAGTTCTCGGGCCGCTTCAGGTTCTCGGCAAGCCGGGTGATCGAGATGGTCGAGGTGTTGGAGGTGAGGATGGTGTCCTCGCTCACGTTCTCTTCGACTTCGGCGAGCACCGCTCCCTTGACCTTGGGATTCTCGACCACCGCCTCGACCACCAGGTCGACATTGGCGAAATCGCCGTAGGAAAGCGTCGGCCGGATGTTGCTGAGCCGCTCGGCCATCTGCTCGTTGGAGAGCTTGCCGCGCTCCACCTGCTTGGCGAACAGCTTGCGAGCCTCCTTGAGCCCCAGTTCGATCGCCTCGTCCTTGATGTCCTTCATCAGGATCGGCGTGCCCTTGGAAGCGCTCTGGTAGGCGATGCCGCCCCCCATGATACCGGCGCCAAGCACACCGGCCCGCGTCACCGGCGCCGATTGCTTCTCGTACTGGCTGCCCTTCTTCTTGACCACCTGATCGTTGAGGAAGAGACCCACCAGGTTGTAGCAGACATCGGTGAGCGCCAGCTTGCCGAATGCCTTGGCCTCGATGGCCTGAGCCCGGTCGCGCTCCTCGCCGGCTCCCTTCTGGATGACCTTGATCGCCTCGATCGGTGCCGGGTAATGCGGCCCGGCCTTGCCGGCCACATATCCCTTGGCCGTCTCGAAGGCCATCATCTGCTCGATGGCATCAAGCCCCAGTGGGCCACGCTTCTCTACACGGCGCGCCTGGTAATCGAGCTCGCCACTCCGCGCTCGAACCAGGATATCGCGCGCCGCCGCCTCGAGCGATTCGCCCGGCACCACGGCATCGACCGCCCCAACCGAGAGGCAGGCATCGGCACGATTCTCGGTACCGCCGGCAATCCATTCGATGGCGTTGTCGGCACCGATCAACCGCGGCAGGCGCACACAGCCTCCCCAACCGGGCAGGATGCCGAGCTTGGTCTCGGGCAGGCCGATCTTGGCGGCCTCGCTCATCACGCGAAAATCAGTAGCCAGCGTCACCTCGCAGCCCCCCCCCAGAGCCAGGCCGTTGATGGCACTGACCGTGGGAAAGGGCAGGTCCTCGAGACCGTTGAAGATCCCGTGCACCCGCTCGAGCATGCCCTGTATCTCGTCCTCGCCCTTGGCGAACATTCCGTGGAACTCGGTGATGTCAGCGCCGACAATGAAGGCTTCCTTGGCGCTGGCCAGTATCAGGCCTTCGATGTCGGATTCACCGCGCAGCGCCTCCAGCGCCTGCTCCAGTTCCTGGATCACGGCACTGGACAGCTTGTTGACCGACTCATCCTTCAAGTCGAAGGTCAGGGTCGCGATGCCCTCGTCATCGCGAACCACCGAGATGGCATTGCCTTGATAGATCATCCAAGAATCTCCGTGCAGGAATTCATACGGCCGTTTGATTCATGACAGCTTGGTCCACTACCGGCGCCACGTCAAGTCCTTCGAACAGGCGCTCACCGCGGCTCCCCGGCCCACGACACAAGCTGTTAGACTGCGACCATGTCACCGAATCAGTCCATGAATGGCCCGCCCGCGCCTCCTTCACCCAGCCCTGGCGGCGCCTCTCGTCTCGGCGCCTGGGAACAGCGTATAGAGCGGCTGGCCGAGAAAGTCCGCCCCTGGAGCTGGCTCTGGCCGCCAGTGGCCTTCCTGGCCGGCGCCGGCAGTTTCTTCCTGGTCGAGCGACAACAGTGGCTCGGCGCCATGCTGACCCTTGGCATGCTGCTGACCTGGTTGCTGCTGCTTTCGGAGAGCCTGATCGGCCGCCTCCTCGCCCGGCGCGGCTACCCCACCCTGCCACGCGGCGTGACGACCTTCATCGCCCAGATGGTGCATCAGGAAACCCTCTTCTTCACGCTGCCCTTCCTGCTGGCGACCACGGTATGGACCAGTGGCCAGGCGCTCTTCACTCTCGCGATGGTCGCCCTGGCGATACTCTCCATCCTCGACCCGCTCTACTATAGACTCGCCGAACGACGCCGTGGGCTCTACTTTGCCTTCCACGCCCAGTGCGTGTTCCTGGTCGTCCTGGTGACCCTGCCGACACTGCTGCACCTGACCACCGGCCAGAGCTTGCTATTGGCCCTCGCGGCTACGGTGATCTTCAGCCTGCCAAGCCTGTTGCACCTGCTTCGCCCAATGACGGCCCGCCGCTGGCTGCTCATGCTGGCCCTGTTGCCTCTGCTGGCCGGTATCGCCTGGGGCGGCAGGATCTGGGTGCCGCCGGCCAGCCTGTGGATCTCGGGCAGCGCCCTCTCTCCGGAATTCGATGTCGCCACCCGCTCACCGCAGGGACAACTGCGCCTGACCCCCGACGCGCTGACCGAGCACGGCTTGTATGCCTACACCGCCATCCACGCCCCCAGGGGATTGCGCGAACAGATAGTGCATGCATGGCGCCACGATGGTGAACTGATCGATCGCATTCCACTCGAAATTCAGGGAGGACGCGAGGAGGGCTACCGCGCCTGGACCCACAAGCGCAACTTCCCTGCCGACAGCGCCGGCCGGTGGCGTATTGACGTGATGACGGCCAGCGGCCAGCGGATCGGCGTGCTGCGCTTCCAGGTTGCGCCGGATGCCGAAGCGGCGACCTTCGCCGACGGCCGCATTGACGTTCCACTGGGGCTGCCCGGGCTGGATATTCGTCGACTGGTGGCGCGTCCCGAGGGTTCCTCCGACATCAATAGTCAAAATACCGTTGACGACGCTTCCCCTTCCTCAGAGGATAACGAGTAGCCTTCGAACCATAAGGTTGCATTCCACGCCGGGGCTACAGACAATCCCAATAGATTTCTTCAACGTAGACACGCCATGCATCAGAACATCGGCTTTCAGCTCGCCCGTGTGCCGCGCCTCTGGCGCGCCGTCATTGACCGACGCCTGGCGCCTGACGGGCTGACCCAGACACGCTGGGTCACACTCTATCACCTGTGGAAAATGGGCGATGATCAGCCCCAGTGCGATCTTGCCCGGGCCATCGGCGTCGAAGCGCCCTCGCTGGTCCGCACACTCGACCAGCTATCCGAACAGGGCCTGATCGAGCGCCGTCCCTGTGGTCAGGACCGGCGAGCCAAGCGCATTTTCCTGACCGACAAGGCGACGCCCCTGCTCGAGCGCATCGAAAGCGTCGTCACGCAGGCCCGCAAGGAAATGCTGGAAGGCCTCGACGAAGCCGAAGTCGAGCATCTCATCGATCTGCTGTCGCGCATCGAGGCCAACGGGCTGGCGATCCAGGAGCGAGAAGAGGGTTAGAGGCCCGTTCCGCCGGGGGATGGCGGAACGCTTGGCGCCTGCATACTATGGTGGGCGCCAGGGTAGTCCGGGCGTCCAGCCAGGTCGTCGCGCAACGCTTGCATGCGTTCGTCGAGGTCCGAGAATGCCTCGAGCGACCAAGACTCGTCCCACCACAGCGTGAGGCAGGCCGCACTGGACTCGACCACGACGGCATCTTCCGGCAGGCAGTCCAGCAACGCCTCCAGTTGCCGATGCGCCGTTTCGGGCAACGGCCGCAGCGGCTCCACGCGCCAGCGCCATCCCGGCAGAAAGGGCTTGAGCGCCTGGCTGGCCATGGCATCACGCACCAGCAGGAAATCAGGGCCAGGCCGCTGGGGCGGATAACGCCACCGGTAAGCAGGGAGGCTCTCGCTATCATCGTGCAGCGGCGAGCTCTCGAGCCTCACGGCGACCCCTCTTTCCCTGGCGCCGTCACGCAACCCCTTCACGCGCTGTTGTCGCTGGCTCGGCCGCAGCCCCATCATCGGCGCGAAGGCCAGTCCCATCACACCGAGAATTATCAACCAGAGCATTCGTCATCCTGCCTGTTCGGAAAGCGTCGTCGAATAGCACATCGTCATTCAGCACTCTCTGCGTCGATGCAAGTCGTTGTCTTGTCACCCTTGGCATTCTAGAGTGGAAGACCGTCACCAACACCGTTGGACACCGCTGCGGAGAATGCGACATGAGCAACGAATATCGTCATATCCTGGTCGCCGTCGATCTGACCAAGGACTCCCAAAAGGTTCTGGAGCGCGCGGTACATATCGCCGACCGTAACCATGCCAAGCTTTCCATCATGCACACCCTGGAGCCGCTCGGCTTCGCCTACGGTGGCGACATTCCCATGGATCTCACCAGCATCCAGGATCAGCTCGACGAACACGCCAAGCAGCGTCTTGCCGAAATCGCCGATTCCCATGTGTCCCGCGAGAACCAGCACGTCATGGTCGGCATGCCCGACACCGAGATCCACCGCTTCGCTGATGATCAAGGCGTCGACCTGATCGTGGTCGGCTCCCATGGCCGCCACGGCTTTGCCCTGCTGCTGGGCTCCACCTCCACCGGGGTACTGCACGGCGCCAAGTGCGATGTGCTGGCCGTACGCGTCGGCACCGGTGAGGATGGCGAGGAAAGCGCCGAGTAACCCGTCCCAGGTATTCATCCATCAACATGGGGGAAGCGAGGGATTCGCGTGACGAGCGAATCGCCGCTTACCCCTCCCCCGCGACCATCGCCTCAAGCTCCATCCACCGCTCCATGGCCGCATCCAGCTCGGCCTGCTTGTCGTTCAAGGCCTGCAGGGTCGCCGTGACGGTATCGGGGTCCTGCTGATAGAACGTCGGGTCGCCCACTTGGCGCTCAAACTCGGCCACCTCACCTTCGAGGCGTTCGATCTCCGCCGGCAGGCCATCCAGCTCGCGCTGCAGCTTGTAGGAAAGCTTGACTCGCCTGGGGGCCGGGGAGGCAGTGGACGTTGACGCGGTTTCCGCCGTCTTGCGGGACCCGCCGGACGCCCCCTCGGCCACCGGCTCGGCCCGTTGCCGCGCGGCGCCTTCCCAGGGCGCAGGCGGCAATTTGCCGCCCTGACGCACCCAGTCGCTGTAGCCGCCCACGTACTCGCGCACCTTTCCCTCGCCCTCGAAGGCCAGCACGCTGGTCACCACGTTGTCCATGAAGGCCCGATCATGAGAGACCAGCAACAGAGTGCCCTCGAAGCTCAGTAGCAACTCCTCGAGCAGTTCCAGGGTCTCGACATCCAGATCGTTGGTCGGCTCGTCAAGCACCAGCACGTTGGCCGGCTGGGTGAACAACCGCGCCAGCAGCAAGCGATTGGACTCGCCCCCCGAGAGCGCCTTGACCGGCTGGCGCGCCCGTTCCGGCGTAAACAGGAAATCCTGCAGATAGCTCATCACATGGCGATCGCGGCCACCGACCTCGACCCGGTCGCTGCCCTGGGCGACGTTTTCATAGACCGTCTTTTCCGGTTCCAGGCCGGCACGCAACTGGTCGAAATAGGCCACCTGTAACTTGGTGCCGACACGTACGCGTCCCTCGCTGGGCTCCAGCTCACCGAGCAGGATCTTGAGCAGCGTCGTCTTGCCGGCACCGTTGCGGCCGATAAAGCCGATCCGGTCACCACGCTGGATCTCGATGCTGAAATTGTCGATCACCACGTCGCTGCCGAAGCGCTGCGTCACATTCTCCAGCTCGACGACCCGCTTGCCACTGCGCTCGCCGCTGTCCACGGCGAGATTGGCCCGCCCCTGGCGCTCGCGGCGTTCGCTTCGTTCGCGTCGCATCTGTTCCAGGGCTCGCACGCGCCCTTCATTGCGGGTACGTCGCGCCTTGATGCCCTGCCGGATCCAGGCTTCCTCCTGAGCCAGTTTCTTGTCGAATTCGGCGTTCTCACGTGCCTCGACTTCCAACTCGTGGGTCTTCTGCTCCTGATACTTGGCGTAATCGCCGGGATAACGCCCCAGGCGTCCACGGTCGAGTTCGAGAATCGCTGTGGCCAGCCGCGACAGGAAGGCCCGGTCGTGGGTGATGAACAACACGGCCCCGTTGAAGGCAGAAAGCTGCTCTTCCAACCAGGCGATGGTATCCAGATCAAGGTGGTTGGTCGGCTCGTCGAGCAGCAGCAGGTCGGGCTCGGCGACCAGCGCACGCGCCAATGCCACCCGCCGGCGCCAGCCGCCGGAGAGTCCGGACATTTCGGCGTCTTCCGGCAGGCCCAGTCGCGTCAACACCACATCGATACGCTGATGGAAGGACCAGCCATCGATCGCCTCGATACGGCTCTGCAACTGTGCCATGCGCGTCATGTCGGGATCATCAGCCTGCACCAGGTGATGATATTCGGACAGCAGCTCACCGGCCTCGGGCAGCCCCTGGGCCACGACATCGAAGATGGTCGCCCCGGTGGCGTCGGGCAACTCCTGGGCCAGCACGCCGATCTTGAGTCCCGGGGCTCGCCAGATGTCGCCACCATCGGGGGTGATCTCGCCGGCCACCAGCTTGAGCAGGGTCGACTTGCCGGTGCCATTGCGGCCTACCAAAGCCAGGCGCTCGCCCTTTTCCAGCACCAGGTCGGCACCGTCGAGAAGCACCTGGGGACCATAGGCCAGTTGCAGCCGTTCCAGACGTAGCAGGGTCACTCGCACACCTCCAGGTTCATGAGGGCGCCAGTGTAACGTATGACGGCTCTGACGTGGCCCCATCCCATCTTCGCCGGGTACAATACGCGACCGCTGCACAGGAGGATGCCGTCTTGGCCGATACCACCCCACGCGACGAAGGCTTGCCCGAAGCATTGAGGTTCCGCTCACCGGCACCGCTGGTGGACATCGGCGCCAACCTGACCCACCCAAGCTTCGCCCAGGATCTGGACGCGACTCTCGAGCGGGCCCGGCATGCCGGAGTCACATCGTTGATCCTGACCGGCACGGACCGCGAGCACGCCGAGCAGGCCGCCGCCCTGGCCCGCGAACATGCCGGCCTCTATGCCACCGCCGGCTTGCACCCCCACGGCGCCAGCGAGTGGTCATCCTCTCTGGAAGCCAGCATGCGTGAGCTCCACCGCCGGCCCGAAGTGGTCGCGGTCGGGGAATGTGGTCTGGACTTCAATCGCAACTTCTCCACGCCGGCCGAACAGGAACGTGCCTTCGAGGCCCAGCTCGGCCTCGCGGCCGAAAGCGGGCTCCCTCTGTTCGTTCATGAGCGCGACGCCGGTGCACGCCTGCACGATATCCTGCATGCCTGGCGCGACGACATCTCCCAAGCGGTGGTGCACTGCTTCACCGGGGAGCGCCGCACTCTGCACGGTTATCTCGACCTCGACCTGCACATCGGCCTGACCGGCTGGCTATGCGACGAGCGACGAGGCCATCACTTGCGTGAGCTGGTCGGCGACATCCCCCTGGAGCGCCTGATGGTGGAAACCGACTGCCCTTACCTGCTGCCTCGCAATTTACCTGCCAAACTCAAGGGCAGACGCCACGAACCCGCCCTGCTGCCGTGGATCGTGCGCGAGATCGCTCACTGGCGTGGCCTGACGGAAGCCGAACTGGCTCGGGCCACCACCGCGACCGCTCGCCGCTTCTTCCGGCTCGAGGCGGCGGATGACAACCACCCTGCCCTCGAGGAGGGGCATTGACCATGGATGAGCTGCCCGCTTTCATCGCGATCGAGACCGGCAACGACGGGGACCTGCCGCTTTCCATCGCTTGGACCCTGCCGGATGGCCGCGTCAAGCACACCCTGATCCAGCCGGACAACAACTGGCTCGAGGACGAGCTGGTCTCGCTGGGCGACTACAGCCTGGAAGAGCTCAACAGCATGGGCGTGAGCCCGCTGGACGTGATCCGCGAGCTGGAGACCGACCACTTCAATGCCACGCTCTACACCGCTGGCGTCGGCGATGACGAGGCCGCCCTGTCACGGCTCTTCGAGACCTATGGGCTGGATCCGTTCGTCGAGCTGGCCCCCGCCGAGAGCCTCTACAATGGCCTGGAGCCCGGAGAATGGGCCCGCGCCAGGGGAGACCTGTTCGGCGAACTGGGGCTCGAGCCGCTGCGCCCCGAAGAGGAAATCCAGGTGATGCTCGCCCTGCACATGAGGATCAACGAGGACACCTGACACGCCTCACGCCGGCTCAGGAGAGCCCTCCAGGCATCGTCGTCCCGCTGCCAGCGCCTCCTCGAGCGGGAGACGTTCACCGTAGAACGCCGCCAACGCCGTACGAAAGGCCTCGGCACGTTGCGGCAGACCCTCGGTCTCGTAACGTGCGGCTCGCGCCTCGACCCGGGAGCGAAACGCCTCTCGATCGACCTCGGCCTCACCGCCAAGATTGTCGACGCTGACGTTGAAGCGCAAGCCACAGGCCCGGGAGAACAACAGCTCCAGGGCCTGGGGACTCACCTCCACCGATTCGAACTCGCGCTGCTGGCCAGTGTCCCGGCCATCGGGCTGGTACCAGTAGCCGTAATCCTCCAGCTGGCGTCGCCGTGCACCGGCAATGCACCAGTGGCTGATCTCGTGCAGAGCGCTGGCATAGAAGCCATGGGCAAAGATCACCCTGTGCCAGGGATGCGAGGCATCGGCCGGCAGGTAGATTGGCTCGTCTTCGCCGCGCACCAGACGAGTACGGTGGCTCGACATGAAAAGGCCGTCGAACAGGGCGATGACATCGTCGAGACGGTGTATCACACGGGCTCCTGAATGATGGGGGGCAGGAATGGGCGCGTAGTATAGCGAGCCGCCCACAGGAGCGAAAACCGCCCCCCGCTGATAGACTATGTTGCTCCCCCGCATGCATGACGCCCGGGGCGTTTCGTCATTTGCATGGAGCATGAGCCGTGGCTCGATTCATCACCGATTTGCGCGAGGTGTCACGCCGCGACACCGGCCCTCTGATCCGTCTCGCCCTGCCCATCTGCGGCGCCCAGCTCGCCCAGGCCGGCATGAGTGTCGTGGACGTGATGATGACGGGCCGACTGAGCGCTACCGATCTGGCAGCGGTCTCGGTAGGCTCCAGCCTGTGGATGCCACTGATGCTGTTCATGACCGGCACCCTGATGGGGCTGACGCCGGTGGTGGCGCACCTGCTCGGCGCCGGGCGTCGCGCGGGCATTCGCGTTCAGGTACACCAGGCCCTGTGGATCGGCCTCACGCTGGGAATCCTGTCGGCTATGCTGCTGTGGACGGCAGTGATGCCGATCTTCGCGGCAATGGGTGTGCCCGATGAAGTCGCCAGGCGCTCGGCCGGCTATCTCGCGGCGGTAGGCTTCGGCATGCCTGGCGTGGCAATCTTCCAGTCCCTGCGCGCCTTTTCCGACGGCATGAACCACACGCGCCCGGCGCTGTGGATCAGCCTGGTCGGGCTGGCCGTCAACGTGCCCAGCAACTACCTCCTGATCTACGGCGGCGAGGGCCTCACGTCCTTGCTGGGCGACGGGGTTCCGGCTCCCCTGCAGGCCATTCCGGCGCTGGGCGCCACGGGCTGCGGCATTGCCACCGCCCTCTCCATGTGGGTCATGGGCCTGACCATGGCCGCTTACACCCGCCGCAGCCGTGCCTACGGCGACATCGAGCTATGGCGCGACCCGGCGCCCCCGCGCTGGCGGCTGATCGGCGAGCTGCTGCATGTTGGGGTTCCCATCGGCGTGGCGATCTTCGTCGAGGTCACGCTGTTCACGCTGATCGCTCTGTTCATTGCCAGTCTCGGCGAAGTGACCGTGGCCGCGCATCAGGTGGCGCTCAACTACACCGGCTTGCTGTTCATGCTTCCCCTGTCGCTGGGCATGGCACTCACGGTCCGTGTCGGTAACACCCTCGGCCAAGGGCGGCCGGAACTCGCCCGCCTGGTGGCCTGGAATGGCATCCTGATCGCCCTGATGGTGGCCTTGCTCAACAGCCTGATACTGTGGCTGACGGCAGGGCCGGTGATCGACCTCTATACGCACGATAGCGCGGTCCAGCAACTGACGCTGTCACTGATCGGCCTGGCCATGATCTACCAGGTTTCCGACTCCCTCCAGGTCAGCCTGGCCGGTGCCCTGCGCGGCTACAAGGACACCCGCGTGATCATGCTGATCACCATGGTGGCCTATTGGCTGGTGGGACTGGGTGGCGGCCACTGGCTGGGCGTATACGGGTTGTTCGATACTCTGGCGCCCATGGGGGTACATGGCTACTGGACCGGCCTGATCGCCGGCCTGACAGTGGCCGCCATTCTGCTCGGAGAGCGCTTGAGACGACGCAGCAAGGCGGTGGCACGTGGTGACGAGGCAATTCCTGATACCCGGTGATCCCCGGCGGTGGCGACCGACGCTCGCGCTGTTGCTGCTGATCGGCTGGCTTGCCGGCTGCGCCGATGGCGCAGCCGAACGGCGCTTGCAGGATTACCAGCATCGTCTCGCCTCGCACCTGGCGCTCTCGCCACCGGAACCCGCCACACCGGCCAACATCGGTGACTTCCCGGAACGCCAGGCACGGCGCTTCCCGCTTGAGGAAATTCGCCACAGCCTGATCGACGTCTACGCCCTGCGCGGTTGCCACATCAGCCAACTGGTCGCCAAGCGCAACAATCAGCTGGGCCGCGTGGCGGCCCCCAGCCAACGCTGGCTCTACGAGCTCAAGCTATGGCGGCGTCTCAACGACTGCTGGAACACGAACGTACCGGATTCCCTCGATGCCGACGATCGTCAGCGCCTGGCGCGGCTGACCCAGCTCAAGACCGAACGCCTGCCCCGAGCCAGTTGGAATGCGCTGTTCGATTCGAGCGAATGGGTCGACAGTTTTTCACGAGCCAGCTCGCCACTGCCACCTGATGCCCTGAGCGCGGTGGACGAGCAACTGCCCGCCCTCGCCTACCTGCGCGAAGCGGCGAAGCGCCAGTTCGATCCCGGCTGGACGCCAGACTCCGCGACGCTTGAGCGCCACCTGAACACCCTGCGTCAGCGGCCCCTGACGGCCGAATTGCTGCGTGCCCTGCAACTGGCCGAACAACGTCTGACGGAAGCCTCATCACTGCTCGAGACGGCGCTGGCACGAGCCGAGGAGTGCCACACCGCTCTCCCACTCCCCGACATGGCGTCACTGAATCGCTGGCTGACACGGCTCGAAGACCAGTCGGCCCGCTGGCTGGGTGCTATCCATGACCTGCTCGAGGCCCACCCGCTGGAGCCCCCGACGGCGATCGCCGACTACCGCCACCGCTGGCTTTCCCTGGACAACCCGAAGGCCCCTTGGCCCGCGATGGTCAGCGCTCGACAACGACATCAGGCACTCCGCCTGCGACTATCGGAGTCCTGTCGATGACGGGAAGGGCTTAACGGGGTCATCACTCTGTGCTATTGATGGAAGAACAGTGACGTTGTGCGCTGCCGACCGGCCGGGGGACGTCGCAACAGGGAATGGGCATTGGATGACGCCCGCCTCGTTGCCCGCCCCTCCAATGCCAATGACGTGACCACGCAGCAGCAGGAGGGACTTCATGGGTATCCCGCTGTCACCGCGCCCCGCCCAGGTCATCGATCTGGACACCATGCGCCAACGCCAGGAGGCCAGGCGACGCCTGATCCGCCTCTCGCCGGAGCTGGACGGCCTGGAAATGGTCTATCAGCTGCCCTCCGAGCCCGACGCCTACTACGGCATGCCCCTGCTCGCCTGGGGCATCCGCGAAGACGGCCATGTCACCGGTCTGGTGCCGTGGATGGAAAGCCTCACGCCCTGCCAGCAGCTCGACGACCCCGAGCACGGCCACTTCATCGGCTATCGCGATCCCGAGACCGAGGAGCTGTTCGAGGAGGCGCCGGACCACAAGGTGTTCGAGCTCGAACAGGCCGCGGCCTACTTCGAGTACGAGTCGACCCGCGAGCCGACCCTGATCCAGCAGTTACCCGAGACCCAGGGAACCCATGCGCTGTGCATGGACGACAGCGAGGCCCCCTGGCAACTGAAGCAGGTCTTCGGTTGGCGACTGTACAGTGATGGCGCCGTGGAGGCCCTGCTCGCCGACGAACAGTTGATCGACTCCACGCCGATTCTGCCCGGCGACCCTTGCCTGTATACCGGCCATAGCCGCCACCGCGTGGTCTACTTCTTCCAGCGCCAGATCGCCAACCGCATCCGCCGGGAGGATCCAGCCACCCTGGAGGCCCTGGCACTGATGGTCATGCCGGACCATCAGCAAGATGACTAGGGAAGCCGGGATTACGCGAGCGGGGTCGCACCGTCATGAGTGACCGAGACGAATGAAATAGAGGTAATGCCCATCTTCCTCGCGCTGATGCAACAGTTCATGGCCGAGAAAACCACAGAACTTCGGGACGTCCCGGGTGGTCGCCGGATCGCTGGCGATCACCTTGAGGACTTCCCCCGATTTCATGTCACGCACCTTGTTGTGCATCAGCATGATCGGCTCCGGGCAGTAGAGTCCCGTGGTATCCAGTTCTGCATGACAGCTCGGCAGGGAATCCGCAGAATCAACCATCGATAACCTCATCGTGTCGAAGAACAAGCATAGGGAGTGGCTGGATGATCAAGGTCATTATCGAGCGTCGTATCATGCCCGGACTCGAAGAAGAATACGAGGAAGCCGCCCGCGAGGCCATACGTCAATCGCTTGGCGCATCGGGCTTCGTCAGCGGCGAGACCCTCGTCGAGATGGGGCACAGCGACCGGCGCCTGGTGATCACCAAATGGCGCGACATGCGTGCCTGGAAAGACTGGGTCAACAGCGAGCACCGTGCCCGGGCCATGCAACGCCTGCAACCCCTACTGACCGAGGAAGAGCGCATCCGCATCTACGAGCCCAGCTACTGACTCCCCGCCCCTGGGCGATGGCATCTAATCGAGCAGCCTAACGTGCACCGTCACCTCTTCCCGGTCATGGTAGAGGTGACGGCAGGCGATCTCGGCCTTCACACCGGCACGCGCCAAGGATGTCGACAGACGCCTCAAGCCTTCCGACACCGCTTCCCAGCGGCGCTTCATCGGCAACTTGAGATTGAACACCGCCTCGCGACACCAGCGTCGCGTGAGCCAGCGTTCGACCATGGTGATCACTCGAGACGGCTTGTCGACGATGTCGCAGACCAGCCAGTCCAGGCGAGCCGGGGGCGTCCAGACGAAACCATCCTCGCGCAGATGCTCTACCAGGCCGGATGCCATCAGCTCAGGATCCATCGGCCCATTGTCGATGGCAAAGACCTGCATGCCCCGCTGGACCAGCTGCCAGGTCCAGCCGCCCGGGGCCGCACCGAGATCGGCCGCCTGCATGCCATCGCTCAGTCGGGTCGGCCACTGTTCCGCCGGGACGAACTCGTGCCAGGCTTCCTCGAGCTTGAGTGTCGAACGGCTCGGCGCCCGGGAGGGAAAACGTAGCCGACGGATGCCGCCGAGCTGCTCACAGCGATTGCCGGGAAAACTCATGCCCAGTTGCACCCGATCCCCATCACTCCACAGCAGGTGCAGACGTCGCCCTCCCGCCTTGCGGCGCAGCACGCCCGCCTTGCGCAATTGCGCCTCCAGTGGCCGTTTCAGCGCCTTGATCAATCCCGCCAGCGCCTTGGCGTCATTGGTATCCGGCGTCTCCTGCCAGACCGCCTCGCAACTCCAGCCACTGTCCCGGACCTGTGCCATGATCGCCCCCAGCCGATCAGCACGATCGAGGGTCAGCGGCGGTAACGCCACCAGGCTCTGCCGTGCGAAAACCAGCGATGCGAGCGGCAGGGCACGATGCATTTCGTTGGCGGAGGTCCCATCGACCACTTCGAAGCGTACATGGCCCCCACCACGCTCGAAGCGTGGCGCACCACCGATGCCGGACAGAGCGGCCTTCTCCAGCATTTCTGCCGCCAGATCGGCCTCGAAGCCGGGGCGACAATAGAGCAACAGCTCATTGGGGACGATCTTCAACGACGAGACTCCTCTGATCGAAACGCTCTTCCCTATCGGGCCGCGGCCATGGACATACGGCCACTGCTGGGGCGGCGCCCTTGAGAAGCCAGTATCTTAGCAGGCCGAGCCCTGACGAGACGACGTTCGGCGCGAACGTCAGCGAGCCGGATGCGGTCGACGGCTATCGCCGATCACTCCCTGCTCCAGCGCCATGGCACGAGCCGCCTGAGGCCCCGTCCACAGTGACGGTAACAGCACCAGCGATACGGGGATGGCGGTGATCACGATGAACTGCTGGAGAGCACCGATCTGCCCTGCCCCCATGCGCAACAGAATCGCTGCCATCAGTGCCATGGTGACACCCCAGAAGGCGCGAATCAGGGCGCTGGGCTCATCGTGCCCCGATCCGACCACCGAGATGGCATAGCTCATCGAATCCCCCGTGGTGGCCACGAAAATCGTCGTCAACACCAGCACGGCCAGCGCCATCAAGGTACCGCCCGGCAAGGCCTGGGCCACCGTCAGCGTCGCCACATCGAATTGAAAGTTGTTCAAGGCCTCGGTGAGCTCAATGGCGCCGGTCAATTGATAATGGATGCCCGAGCCACCCATCAGGGTGAACCAGACGGTCGTGGCGATCGGCGCCATGACCGCGACGGCCAGAATCATCTGGCGAATGGTTCTCCCTCGAGAGATACGAGCCACGAAAATCGCCATCAAGGGCCCATACCCGATGAACCAGGAGAAGAAGAATACCGTCCACCACTGCATCCACCAGTCGGGTGCCGTCTGCGACGTCATGGTCGCCATGGTGAAGAAGGAAGAAAGATATTCGCCGAACCCTTGAGTATAGGCATCGACCAGAAAGAGTGTCGGCCCGAAGAGAAAGATGACCGAGGCAATGGCCAGTGCCAGAAAGACATTGAAACGACTGAGAACCTGAATGCCTCGATGAATCCCCGTGACCGCCGAGGTGACATAGACGCCGCCCAGCACCGCCAGAATGATCAACTGAGTGCCATAGCCTTCCGACACACCGAATAGCTCATGTAGTCCAAAGCTGACCTGGGTGGCGAGAAAACCGATTGGCCCGACCGTACCGGCCACCACAGCAATCACGCACAAGGCGTCGACGACACCCCCCAGCCAGCCGCTCACCAGGCGCTTGCCCAGCACCGGCATCAGCAGGGTACGAGGCTGCAAGGGATGCCCCTCATCATAATGAGCCCGAGCCAGCACCACGGCAGTCAAGGAACCCAGCACGGCCCAGGCCAGGAATCCCCAATGCATGAAGGATTGCGCCAGGGCCCCGGCAATCGCCTCCGTCGTGCCCGCCTCGGTGTCGAAGGCCGGCGGCGTCACGATGAAATGGTAGACCGGCTCGCCGGCAGCGAAGAAGACACCGCCTCCCGCCAACAGGGTACACATGATGATCGAAAGCCACTTGAAGGTACTCAATTCCGGGCGTTCGAGACCGCCGATCCTGGCGCTCGCCGCCGGGGTGAACGCCAGCCCCATGGCGACCAGGAAGGTCAACAACAGCAGCAGTTGGAAATAACTCCCCAGGGTCTTGGCGGTCCAGGCAAACCCGGCGGAGATACTTTCCGCCACCATGTCGATGTCATACAGCGACAAGGCGATAAACCCTAGTATGAAGCCCACGCTCAGGGCGAGCACCAGGGGATCACCAAGCGCGCGGGAGGATCGAGTAGCGTCTTTGCTTTGCGTATTGGTCATGCGAGATATTGGCCTGGTCCGTCAGCGGACCCGCCTCCTCTTGCTGGCGAGAGTGTCATTCAACCGGGGAAGGATGAATACGTCGCCACCCGCACTTGGGTGGCCAGAAGTGGATAATGGCAACGAACGAGCCTGAAAGGCCTGATATAAAAAAACCCCGACCTCAATGAGGCCGGGGTTTTCTCGGTGTAAGTGCCTGACGATGACCTACTCTCGCATGGGAACTCCCACACTACCATCGGCGCTGAGCGGTTTCACTGCTGAGTTCGGCATGGGATCAGGTGGTGCCCACTCGCTATGGTCGTCAGGCGAAAAAAATCAATGCAATCCTGCTGACGATACGTCTCGTACGTACCCGGCGTCGTCTGTCATCCAGACTCCTTGGGTGTTATATGGTCAAGCCTCACGTTCCATTAGTACCGTTCAGCTCAACGCCTTGCAGCTCGTCCACATCCGGCCTATCAACCAGCTATTCTTTCTGCACCCTTC
>NZ_BDEP01000008.1 GCF_001662305.1 Halomonas caseinilytica | reverse complement strand
CGACGATCTTGGTGCGGCGAATCGGCTCGTGGATCGGAGCATGGGGAGGCAGCGTCATGAAGTCCTCGGCAATACCAGAATGGCACGAAAGTCGTTGACGTTGGTGCGCGTCGGACCGGTCACGATCAGGTCATCCAGCGCATCAAAGAAAGTATAGGCGTCATTACGTGACAGATAGTCGTCGGGATCAAGCCCGAGTTCACGCATGCGCTCCCAGCAGGAGGGCCCGAAGATGGCACCGGCGTTGTCTTCGGAGCCATCGATGCCATCGGTATCGATGGCCAGGGCATGGATGCCGGCGGCCCCCTTGAGGGTCGAGAAGAGCCCCAGAAGGTACTCGACATTGCGCCCGCCACGCCCATCGCCACGGACGGTCACGCTGGTCTCGCCGCCGGACAGGATCAGCAGCGGGCGGGACAGGCCGTCCTGGGCGGCCAGCGCCATCCGTCCCTGGGCGCGCCCGAGTTCACGCGCCTCTCCTTCCAGATCGTCGCCCAGCAGACGCACGTCGATGCCTTCAGCCTCGGCGGCTGTCCGGGCGGCATCCAGGGCATCCCGGGCCCGGGCCAGGATCTCGCTCTCGTCCCGTGAAAAGGCATCATCACCGACGCGCGGCGCCTCGCCACGGCTTTCCAGATGCCGACGCACGCCCGGCGATATCTCGATGCCGTGTCGCTCGAGAATCGCCAGGGCATCGGCCGGCGTGGTGGCATCCGGCAGGGTCGGGCCGGAGGCGATCAACGAAGCCTCGTCGCCGGGCACGTCCGAGATGAGCCAGGTCAGCACCCGCGCCGGATGCGCGGCGGCAGCCAGGCGTCCGCCCTTGATGGCGGACAGGTGTCGGCGCACCGTGTTGATCTCGCGAATCGGTGCACCGCAGCGCAACAGGGCCTTGTTGAGGGCCTGCTTCTCGTCCAGGCCGACACCGGGCGCCGGCAGTGTCATCAGCGCCGAGCCGCCACCGGAGATCAGGGCGATCACCAGGTCATCCTCACCGAGCCCCTCGACAGACTCGAGCATGCGACGGGCGGCACGTTCGCTCAGGTCATCGGGCATCGGGTGGGATGCCTCGAGCACCTCGATGTCGCGGCACTCGGCACCATGCCCATAGCGGGTCACCACCAGCCCTTCGAGGGGCGCATCGGGGTAACGCGCCTGCCAGGCACGCTCCAGGGCCGCGGCCATGGCAGCGGCGGCCTTGCCGGCCCCCACCACCAGCGTGCGGCCGGCCGGCGGTGTCGGCAGCCTGTCGGGCAACAGAGAGTCCGGGTGCACGGCCGTCACGGCCGTCTCGCCGAGACGCGTCAGCCAGTGGCGCATGGTGTCAGGTCGGTCGGAGGAAAACAGCGGGGAAAGGGCATTCATCAGAGGGTCTCCTTCACGCAGGAAAGTGCTGCATAAATCGGCGAGCGCCATCCCATCGCAATCGCTCCGCTCGCAGATGCTCAGGGTTAACATGCGGGGACGGAAGTTACACCGGGATTTATGCAGGACGTCCCAAAAAAAGGGCCCGGTGACGAGGGGTGCTTCAGGGGAAGTCCGTCACCGGGCAATGGCCGTGGAACGGCCTGGCAGACGACGACCCGACGCCTGCCATTAGGGAGCAGTCACCTCCCCTGTCCCCCGCCGGTCGCCACGACGACCGACGGGAAGGACTCAGCGGCTGCCGACTTCATGGTCAGCGAGCCGTTCGAGGGCACGCAGAATGCCGGCATGGTCCCAGTCGGCGCCGCCGTTCGCCACGCAGGCCTGGAACAGTTGCTGGGCATTGGCAGTGCCGGGCAGTGCCAGGTCGAGGCTGCGAGCCCCTTCCAATGCCAGGTTGAGATCCTTCTGGTGCAGCTTGATCTTGAAGCCGGGATCGAAGGTGCGGTCGATCATCCGCTGGCCATGCACGTCGAGGATCTTCGACTGGGCCAGGCCACCGAGCAGCGATTCGCGCACCTTGGACACGTCGGCCCCTGCCTTGGAGGCGAACAGCAGCCCCTCGGACACCGCCTCGATGGTCAGCGCCACGACGATCTGGTTGGCCACCTTGCAGGTCTGGCCGGCACCGTGCCCACCAATGTGGGTGATGGTCTTGCCCATGATCTCGAGCAGCGGGTTGGCGCGCTCGAAACCTTCCTGGGTGGCACCGACCATGATGGTCAGGGCGGCATTGATCGCCCCGCCTTCACCACCGGACACCGGAGCGTCCACATACTCGCCGCCAGCCTCGTGGATGCGCTTGGCAAACTCCTGGGTGGCCAGCGGCGCGATGGAACTCATGTCGATCACCAAGGTGCCGGGCTTGAGTCCTTCGATGACGCCGCCTTCACCGAACAGCACCTCTTCGACGTCAGGTGTGTCCGGCACCATGGTGATGACGACCTCGGCGCCTTCGGCGACCGCCTTGGGAGTGTCGAGTTCCTTCATCCCCTTGGAGGCCAGGGTCTCGTCCAGGCTGCCGCGCTTGACGGTGGTCAGCTCATGGCCGGCGTCCAGCAGGTGGCCCGCCATGGGACGCCCCATGATGCCAAGGCCAATAAAACCGATCTTGCTCATGATAGTTCTCCTTGCGGAATACGAGCCCCTCTCACGACCATGCTGAGGTTGGAAGGGTTAACCGGCGACAAGCCTTCGCGAGGGCGCTGTGCCCCCTTCCCTGGGCGCCACATCCGCCATCCATGGCGGATGACCCTCGCGCCGCCTTGTCCCCGGTGCCCATCAGCGATGGCATCCGGAAAACGAGCTCTTTAAGTCTTTAATTTTCAATGTCCATGTCTCGAAACGTATGACGAGCGATGGCAGGTCGGTCGCCGCCGGAGCGGAGGAGCCGGAATGTACGTGTCAGTACATGAGGACTCCGAGCACCGCCGGCGATCGAGATGCCGAGCGCAGTCACGTTTCAGCGCACGCCATCCAGCCAGCCCAGCCCTTCCTGCGTAGACCCGGCCGGCTTGTACTCACAGCCGATCCAGCCGTCATAACCCAGGCGATCGAGATGACCGAACAGGAAGGGATAGTTGATCTCGCCGGTGCCCGGCTCGTGACGACCGGGGTTGTCGGCGAGCTGCACGTGAGCGATGCGGGCAAAGTGCTTCTCGATGGTCGGCGCCAGGTCGCCTTCCATGATCTGCATATGGTAGATGTCGTACTGCAGCTTGAGGTTGCCACTGCCCACCTCGTCGAAGACTGCCAGCGCCTGCTCGGTGCGGTTGAGGAAGAATCCCGGGATGTCGCGGGTGTTGATCGGCTCGGCAATCAACAGGATGCCGGCGGCCTCGAGCTTCTCGGCGGCAAAGCGCAGGTTGTCCACCAGGGTCTTGCGCGCCTCGTCGTCGCTGACGCCTTCGGGCTGAATGCCGGCCAGGCAGTTGACCTGGGTGTTGCCCAGCACCTTGGCGTACTCGATCGCCTGGTCGACGCCGGCACGGAATTCCTCGACACGGTCCGGATGACAGGCGATGCCGCGCTCGCCGGCGCCCCAGTCGCCGGCCGGCAGATTGAACAGCACCTGGGTCAGGCCATTGTCATCGAGGCGCTGCTTGATCTCGTCGGCCTCGAAATCGTAGGGAAAGAGGTATTCGACCCCCTTGAAACCCGCCTTGGCGGCGGCCTCGAAGCGATCGAGGAAGTCCACCTCGGTGAACAACATGCTGAGGTTGGCGGCAAACTTGGGCATCTTGTACTCCTTCTGGGTCGTTGGTTTTGCGGGGCTTCCCCGGCGCCCCTTGCGCTTTCTGAATGCCTCAGGTCAGAGAGGCGATGGAGGTCGGCGCATCTTCCTGGTTCTCGGCCAGGTCCTCGAACTCGTTGATCCCCTTGAGATCGGTGCCCATGGAGATGTTGGTCACCCGCTCGAGGATGATCTCGACCACCACCGGCACGCGATGCTGCTTCATCAGCTCGCGAGCCTCGGCGAAGGCCTCGCCGATCCGCTCAGGATCGGTAACGCGCAGTGCCTTGCACCCCAGGCCCTCCACCACGGAGACATGGTCCACGCCGTAGCCGTTGATTTCCGGGCAATTGATGTTCTCGAACGACAACTGCACCTGATAGTCCATGTCGAAGCCGCGCTGGGCCTGACGAATCAGCCCCAGGTAGGAATTGTTCACCAGCACGTGGAGGTAGGGCAGGTTGAACTGCGCCCCCACCGCCAGTTCCTCGACCATGAACTGGAAGTCATAGTCGCCCGACAGCGCGACGATCTCGGTATCCGGATCGGCACGTCGCACCCCGAGCGCGGCCGGGATCGTCCAGCCCAGCGGCCCCGCCTGGCCGCAGTTGATCCAGTGGCGCGGCTTGTAGACGTGCAGGAACTGGGCCCCGGCGATCTGCGACAGCCCGATGGTGCTGACGTAGCGGGTATTCTTGCCGAAGGCCTTGTTCATCTCCTCGTAGACGCGCTGGGGCTTGACCGGCACGTTGTCGAAGTGAGTCTTGCGCAGCAGGGTTCGCTTGCGCTCCTGGCATTCCTCGGCCCAGGCACTGCGATCCTTGAGCTTGCCTTCGGCTTGCCACTCGCGGGCCACCTCGACGCACAGCTCAAGCGCCGCCTTGGCGTCGGAGACGATGCCGTAGTCCGGTCCGAAGATACGCCCGATCTGGGTCGGCTCGATATCCACATGGACGAACTTGCGCCCCTCGGTGTAGGAATCCAGCGCACCGGTGTGGCGATTTGCCCAGCGGTTGCCGATCCCCATGACGAAGTCAGAGGCCAGCATGGTCGCGTTGCCATAACGATGCGACGTCTGCAGACCGACCATACCCGCCATCAGCGGATGGTCGTCGGGGATGGTGCCCCATCCCATCAGCGTCGGGATCACCGGCACACCGGTCAGCTCGGCGAACTCGGTGAGCAGCTCGCTGGCATCGGCATTGATGATGCCGCCGCCGGCCACCAGCAACGGCTTGTCGGCTTCGTTGAGCATGCCCATGGCCTTCTCGATCTGCGCGCGAGAGGCACTCGGCTTGTAAGCCGGCAGCGATTCGTAGGTATCCGGATCGAACTCGATCTCGGTCATCTGCACGTCGATCGGCAGATCGATCAGCACCGGCCCCGGGCGCGAGCTGCGCATGATCTGGAAAGCCTGCTGAAAGGCACGGGGTACCTGGGCCGGCTCCAGCACGGTGATGGCCCACTTGGTGACCGGACCGGCGATGGCCTTGATGTCGACCGCCTGGAAATCCTCCTTGTGCAGCTTGTTCGCCGGCGCCTGACCGGTGATGCACAGGATCGGGATGGAATCGGCAGAAGCCGAATACAGGCCGGTGATCATGTCCGTGCCGGCGGGCCCGGAGGTACCGATGCACACCCCGACATTACCCGGCTGGGTGCGCGTATAGCCTTCGGCCATGTGCGAGGCACCCTCAACGTGGCGCGCCAGGACGTGATCCACACCGCCGACATTGCGCATCGCGGCATAGAAAGGGTTGATGGCAGCGCCAGGCAGGCCGAAGGCAACATCGACCCCCTCTTTCTTGAGCACGTGAACGGCAGCTTCCGCAGCGGTCATGCGAGCCATGACGATTCCTCCGGTGTCGGGTTTTATTCTTTGGAAATAATTTCTGTATACAGAGACTAGGCGCACTCGCCGGGAGCCGTCAACACTTCATGAAAAATATTTCCAGTAAATTCATCGCCCGAATTTCAATAGGTTGCTAAAAATGGAAAATTATCCCGAAAAATCATGGAAGAAGGCGCCATACACAGCGCAACGTCTTCTTCAACCGGCTGCGGACACTCGATGATCCCGTTCTGGATACATACAAAAGCCCGCCCGGCGAAGGGCCGGGCGGGCTGGCATGGTGCGACGGAGGAGAGGTGTTCAGCGACGCTTG
Source organism: Halomonas caseinilytica (assembly GCF_001662305.1). GTDB lineage: Bacteria > Pseudomonadota > Gammaproteobacteria > Pseudomonadales > Halomonadaceae > Halomonas > Halomonas caseinilytica. Next base: position 90,290 of record NZ_BDEP01000008.1, on the reverse strand, counting down.
CTGTAAGGCAGCGCCATGTGCCGGTTGACGTCCTTGTAGAGCAGGTAGCGGAAGGGGCCAGGGCCTCCGGCATAGCAGGCCTGTGGGCAGAAGGCACGCAGCCACATGTAGTCCCCCGCCTCGACCTCCACCCACTGCTGGTTGAGGTGGTAGACCGCCTTGCCCTCGAGTACGTAGAGACCGTGCTCCATGACGTGAGTCTCGTCGAAGGGAATCACCCCGCCCGGCTGGAAGGTCACGATGGTCACGTGCATGTCGTGGCGCATGTCGTCCGGGTCGACGAAGCGCGTGGTGGCCCAGACCTCGTTGCAATCCGGCATGACCGTCGGCTCGATATCGTTCTCGTTGACCACGATGGGCTCGGGAACGTCGATGCCGTCGACAAACTCATAGGCCTTGCGAATCCAGTGAAAACGCACCGGTTCATCGGCTTCGTTGCGCAACTGCCAGTCGCTGCCTGGCGGAATGAAGGCATAACCGCCCGGCACCATGCGATGCCGCTCGCCACCCAGCGTCAGCACCAGCTCGCCCTCCACCACGAACAGCACGCCCTCGGCCCCCGGATCAGACTCGGGCCGCTCACTGCCACCGCCCGGCGAGACCTCCATGATGTACTGGGAGAAGGTTTCCGCGAAGCCGGAGAGCGGCCGAGACAAGATCCACAGCCGCGTATTCTCCCAATGGGGCAACTTGCTGGTGACGATATCGCGATAGACTCCCCTGGGAATCACCGCGAAGGCCTCGGTGAACATGGCCCGGTCGGTGGTCATGACCTTCTGTCCAGGATGGCCGCCGTGGGGAGCGTAGTATGGTCTCTGGGTCGTGGGACGCTGGCTCATTGCCTCTCCTCGAATTCAGTGTCTGACGACGCGACGGCCTCATGCCCGGGCAGAGTCACCCGGATATCGATGGGATACTCGTCGCAGTTGTTGCCCTCGCCACCGCGATCCACCACCAGGAATTCGCCCTCACGCTCCAGGACGGACTGGATGGCATGCCAGGTGCCGGCACGGTAGTTGACTCCCTGGCGCCCATCGGTAACGAAGGCGCGCACGCTCTCCGGATCAATCCGCTCGCCGGGCGGTGCTACCACCACCAGGAAGCGCTCCTCGTGCATGGGCACGAAGGCCTGGCTGCCCTGAGGATGGCGTTCGAGGAAGTCCAGCGTCAGCGGCACCTCGACGGGCTGGCTGACGAAGATGCTGATCAGCGCCCTCGCCTTTTCGCCCAGCGTCTCGACCCGCGCCAGATCGTGGTAACGCCGGGTTCGGCCGGCATTGATATGAAAGTAATCGGCGATACGCGTGTCGATCACCTCGCCGAAGGGAGCGAACGCTTCTGGAGTGAGCGGGCGCGCCTCGAGTTCAAGCATATAACCTCCTGCATGAGAGATGGGCCACCTCTCGGCCATCGCCGCCCTCCCCGCGGACCAAGAACCGGTCCGCCCTCGATCCTTGGCAGCGGCATGATTCAAAAAATATGGAAATCCTTTCCAGATTAAGCTTCAATCGGATGGCTGGCAACAGCGGAGAAGCCATGGGCCACCCTCCCTCGCTTCTTCCATCGGCGCACTCGTGCCACCCCCCAACAACAATCCGAGGTACTGCATGTCCCAACAGCCTCAGACCACTGATCTTCGAGCCTCCCGAAAAACCCATAAGCGCTCGTTTCAGATACCCCATATCTATGTGATTCTTTTCGTTTTCATCGCTCTTGCCTCGATCGCCACGTACTTCGTGCCGGCAGGCACCTACGAGCGCATCCCCGGGCCGGACGGTCGTACCACCATCGACGCGACATCCTTCCAGTACGTCGAATCGAGTCCTGTCGGGCCGGTCGACTTCATGCTGGCGATTCCCAATGGGTTGATGAGCGCCGGCCAGGTCGTCTTCTTCACCTTCATGATCGGCGGCATGTTCATGGTGTTGAGACGCACCGGCATCATCGAGATCGGCGTCGACAAACTGAGCCGCCGATTCGCCAATCGAAGCTTGCTGATGATTCCGGTACTCATGACCACCTTTGCCGTGGTGGCCACGCTGATCGGCACCCAGGAACTGTCGCTGGTCTATGTTCCGGTCATCCTGCCGTTGATGATCGCCCTGCGCTTCGACTCGGTGACCGCCGCTGCCGTCGCGCTCTGCGCCACGACGGCCGGCTTCACCACCGGCGTGCTCAACCCCATCAACACGAGGCTCGGGCAACAGCTCGCCGGCCTGCCGCTCTATTCGGGCTTCGCCCTGCGCGCCGCCACCTTCGTCATCGTGTTGTGCGTCGGTATATTTTTCGTCATGCGCTACGCGCGCAAGGTCCACAACGATCCTTCGCTGAGCCTGATGGCCGACGATGATACCGAAGCCGAAAAGCGCGCCTCTTATCAGCATGCCACCGACGAAGGGGCCCTGGTCGCCAATGCTCGCCAGAAGCTCGCCGCCCTGGCCGCCTTCGGCTTCTTCGCCCTGCTGGTATACGGCGTACTCGCGCAAGGCTGGTTCATGATGGAAATGGCCGGCCTTTTCATCGTCATGGGGATCGTCGTTGGCCTGATCGCCGGCCTGAATGGCGACGAAATCTGCGAGGGGTTCAACCAGGGATTCCGGGACGTCCTGGTGGGCGCCATGATCGCCGGTATCGCCCGGGGCGTCGCCGTGGTACTCGAGGATGGCCAGATCATGGACACGCTGGTCCACGGGCTGGGCAACCTGGTCGGCGAACTGCCCGGTCTGCTCTCGGCCATCGGCATGTACTTCGCCCAGCTCGGCTTCAACTTCGTGGTACCGTCCGGCAGCGGCCAGGCCCTGGTGACCATGCCGATCATGGCGCCCCTGGCCGACCTCATCGGCGTCACTCGACAGACCGCTGTACTCGCCTATCAACTCGGCGACGGAATCGGCAACATCCTCTACCCCACATCCGGCTACTTCATGGCGACCCTGGCCTTGGCTGGCGTCCCCTGGCAGAAGTGGGTCAAGTTCTTCTTCCCGCTGTTCTGCACTTGGGTGTTGATCTCGCTTTGCCTTCTGGCCTTCGCCCAGGCCATCCAGTGGACCGGCTAGGCACTCAGGAAGCTGATCGACACCTCCCCGCCTGATATCGCCGCCCAGCCGCCACGCCTCGGCCGCTGCGACACTTGTCACCATGGGGCCGGGGCATCGCACGATGGCCTACTGGCCTACCGGATGTCGCTCGGCCCAGTGCCGGGCGATATCCACGCGGCGCGTGACCCAGACGCGGTCGTGGGCCTCGATGTGATCGAGAAAGCGCTGCAGGGCACGGAACCGGCCCGGCCGGCCAATCAGACGGCAATGCAGCCCCACCGACAGCATCTTCGGCGTTTCCTCGCCCTCGGCGTAGAGGACATCGAAGGCATCACGCAGGTAGGTGAAGAAATGGTCGGCAGTATTGAATCCCTGGGGAGCAGCGAAGCGCATGTCGTTGCTGTCCAGGGTATAGGGCACCACCAGATGGTCGTGTTCACGGCCCTGGCTGTCGGCCTCACGCGTCCAGAATGGCAGGTCGTCACCATAATAGTCGCTGTCGTAGAGGAAGCTCCCCTCGTCGAGCACCAGGCGCCGGGTATTGGGGCTGTCGCGCCCGGTATACCAGCCCAGCGGCGTCTCGCCATACAGTGACTGGAAGATCTCGATGGCGCGGCGCATGTGCTCGCGCTCGATATGCTCGGGCACTTTCTGGTAGTGGATCCAGCGATAGCCGTGACAGGCGATCTCGTGTCCCAGCTCCTTGAAGGCCTGCGCCACTTCCGGATTGCGTTCCAGGGCCATGGCCACACCAAAGACGGTCAGCGGCAGGCCGCGACGTTCGAACTCGCGAAGCACTCGCCAGACGCCCGCTCGGGAGCCGTACTCGTAGATCGATTCCATGCTCAAGTGACGATCCGGATAGGATTCGGCACCGATGATCTCGGACAGGAACTGCTCCGACCCACTGTCGCCGTGCAGCACGCAGTTCTCACCGCCTTCCTCGTAGTTGAGCACGAACTGGACGGCGATGCGCGCTCGGCCCGGCCAATCGGCCTGGGGCGGCGTACGCCCATAACCGATCAGGTCCCGCGGATAGTCACGTCGAGTCGATGATGTCATGACGAAGCTTCCTTCTTGTTCTCGCGACGCTCGTGTTGCGGCCTGTCGTCATCGGCCTCGGCGCATGGCAGCCGCATTCTGAGCGACACTAAATGTATACAATAAAATACTAGTGTGTACTCATCATGGTTGCAAGCCCCTCCTCCCGGTCACCACCTCCGGCCGCATACCGAGTGCAGGTCTTTTGCCCTGTCAGCAGGGGCCTCTTCAGGCTCCACTCTTGTATACAAAAAATCAACCCCAATGATCCGAACGCCGTTATCGTTCCTGATTACGCCTTTCTCCCTCGTTCATGACCCAGCGCTTATTCGCTCACGGTCCTGCTCGTGGGGGAAGCCAGACATACAGCTCGCAAAACAGTATGCAGAAAAACACACAATCTAGACCACATTAATCCGAAATATTGAACACATTTATTGTGCACACAATGATCCGTATAAAATCATTCGCATGCTTCCAATAACCTATTGTTTAATAGACGAAAACCCGCTCTCCTCCAAGTGCAAAAAACTCCTTGCTTCGGGCACCATTCAATCCTATTTTGTGTACAACACCTTTAAACTTTGTTCACAAAAACAACCTTCCGGGAGCCGACATGCGCCTCAATGTCATCAACCCCAACACCACCCGTAGCATGACCGACACCATTGCTGCCGCAGCACGGCGTATTGCCGCGGCAGATACCCACATCATGGCGACCCAGCCGGCACATGGCCCGGTTTCCATCGAGAGCCATTTCGATGAGGCCATCAGTGCCGTGGGTGTGCTGGAGGAAGTGGCAGCCGGCGACCGGGAGGGCGCGGATGCCCATGTCATTGCCTGCTTCGGCGATCCCGGACTACTGGCAGCACGAGAAGTGACCCGCGCACCAGTGATCGGCATTGCCGAGGCCGCCTTTCACATGGCGTCCTTGATCAGCACGCGCTTCTCGGTCGTCACCACTCTGGGACGCACCGGCATCATCGCCGAACACCTGCTCGATCAATACGGCTTCCGTCATCACTGCCGCCGGGTGCGCGCCGCCGAGATCCCCGTGCTCGACCTCGAGAGCGATAGCGACGCCGCCCTGGCTCGCATCATCGAAGAATGCCGACGCGCACGCGACGAGGATGGCGTCGGCGCCATCGTGCTGGGTTGCGGCGGCATGGCCGACCTCACCGACGAAATCGCCAATGCGGTCGGCTTGCCGGTCGTCGAAGGCGTGACCGCCGCGGTCAAGCTGGCCGAGGCACTCGTCGGACTAGGCCTCGGCACCAGCAAGCATGGCGACCTTGCCTTCCCCCGGCCCAAGACATTCGTCGGTCGCTTCGAGCATCTGTCCGGCTCCACCGAATAAACACGCCAACCCCGCCTGACATCGCATCAGGCCACACACCGCAAGCCTCACCGGTTTCCCCGCGGAAATCGGCAACAACGACAATCATCGAATCACTTGCGAGGACACCACCATGGCACCTTCCCCCTCGGGCGCCCCGAATGGCGCCAAGACCGCTACCGATCCCGCGATGCCCCCCGCTCCCGAATCGGGCACCAAGGCGGCGGGCAACGAATCCCTGGCGCCCCAGCAGACGCGCATCATGGGGCGCACCTCCTACCTGCTGGCCTGGTTCGGCGGCTGCGTGTCGATCGGCACCTTCACCATGGGCTCCAGCGTCGTCGGCAGTCTCAACCTCATCCAGGCGACCCTGGCCATCGCCATCGGCTGCTTCGTGATCGGCCTGGCCCTGGCCCTGAACGGGGCTCCCGGCTACAAGTACGGTATTCCCTTCATGGTCCAGGCACGCAGTGCCTTCGGCTTCTCCGGCACCCGACTGCCGGGGCTGGTGCGCGCCGTGCCCGCCATCGTCTGGTACGGTTTCCAGAGCTGGATCGGCGCCGGCGCCCTGAACATGGTCTCGGCGACCCTGTTCGGTTTCGACAACCTGGTCTTCTTCTTCATCACCTTCCAGTTGCTGCAGATCGCCCTGTCGGTGCTGGGCTTCCAGGGCATCAAGTGGCTGGAAAACATCGGCAGCGCCTTCATTCTCTGTTCGCTGGTCTACATGTTCTACAGCACGGTGCAGCGCTACGGTGACGAGCTTTCTGCCAGCATGCTGACCATGGAAGGCTCCTGGGGCTTGCCGTTCTGGGGCGCGACCATGCTGTTCCTGGGCATCTACAGCACCATGATGCTCAATGTCAGCGACTACTCACGCGAGCACAAGGAAGGCACCGGGCCGGGCCTGCTGACCACGATCTACGCCATGTCGATCCTGCCCTGCACGCTGTTCATGGGACTGATCGGCTACATGGTGTCCGAGGCAACCGGCGTGGCGGATCCGGTCAAGGTCTTTGCCAATGCCGTGGACAACACGCCCCTGCTGATGACCACCCTGTTGTTCATCGCCTTCGCCCAGGTCACCACCAATGTGCTCAACAATGTGGTGCCGCCGACCTATGTACTGATGGATGCCTTCAAGCTGAAATTCCGCACCGCCACCGTGATCGTGGGGCTGCTGGCCTTCGCCACTTTCCCCTGGGAGCTGGTCAAGGATGAGTCCGCCGCTGGCCTGCAGATGTTCGTGCAGACCTACTCGGCCTTCCTCGGCCCGATCTTCGCGGTGCTGGTGGTGGACTATTACCTGATTCGCCGCCGCACCCTGGATCTCGGCAAGCTGTACGACGAGAACGGCCCCTACCGCGGCGTCAACGTTGCCGCCCTGGTGGCCACAGCGGTAGGCGTGATCGCCGCCTTCAGCATTTCCACCGTGTCCTGGTACGCCAGCCTGATCCCGGCGGGCCTGACCTATTATCTGTTGATGCGTTACTGGGCACCTTGCCAACGCTTTCGCGACTGAACCGTTCCCACGTGATGGCCCTCCCGCCGGGGAGGGCCTTCGTCTGCCAACAAGACCAGAAGGCAACGCTTCATGACGGACCAAGAACTGGACATCCAGCACCACGACCCACGCCTGTACAACGACGATCTCGCACCGATCAAGTCGGAGCGACGCACCTGGGGCTGGTTCGAGATCTTCAATGTCTGGTCGAACGACATCCAGAGCCTGTTCGGCTACACACTGGCCGCGTCGCTGTTCATTTCCTATGGCCTCAATGGCTGGGCGGTCATGGCAGCCATCGTGCTCGCCGGCTTCGTGGTGATGGTACTGGTCAACCTGACCGGCAAGCCGAGCGTCAAGTACGGCATTCCCTTTCCGGTGATGATCCGCGCCAGCATGGGCGTCCACGGCGCCAACTTCCCGGCCATGCTGCGGGCCATCATCGGTATCTTCTGGTATGGCGTGCAGACCTATTTCGCGTCCACCGCCGTCTCGCTGCTGCTCACCTCGCTGTTCGGCGACCCCGGCGGCCAGTGGCTCGGCATGACGGCGCTGGACTGGCTTTCCTTCGTGATCGTCTGGTGCTTCCAGATCGCCCTGTTCTGGCAAGGCATCGAGCGTATCAAGCACTTCCTCAACTGGGCGGGACCGCTGGTCTACGTGGTGATGGTCGCGCTGATGCTCATCGTCTGGTTCAAGGCAGGCAGCGATCTCCTGCCGGCAGTGAGCACCATCTTCAGCGGTGCCAGCGACTACGAAGGCAATGCCCTGACCGCCTTCATGGCCATCACCGGCACCATGATCGCCTACTTCGCCGCGGTGGTGATCAACTTCGGCGACTTCACCCGCTTCGTGAAGAGCGAGCGCGAGATGAAGCTCGGCAACCTGCTGGGTCTGCCACTCAATGTTGCCTTCTTTTCCTTCATTGCCCTGATCATCACGGCCGGCACCCTGGCACTGTTTGGCGAGACGCTGACCAACCCGTCGGACATCATCGACCGGGTCGATTCACTGCCGTTGACCATTGTCGCCGCCATCACCTTCTTCGCTGCCACCGTGGGCATCAACCTCGTCGCCAACTTCATCCCGCCGGCCTATGACCTGGCCAACCTCTTTCCGCGCCGCATCAGCTTTCGCGTCGGCGGCCTGATCACCGCCGTGATCGCCTTCTTCGTCGGCGCTCTGTGGATGGCCGTCATCAGCAAGATCGGCGTCGCCGGTTTCGTCAACGCCCTCGGTGCCGTGGTGGCCCCCTTCTACGGCATCATCGTGGTCGACTACTACCTGCTGAAGCGCCAGCGCTTGAACATCCAGGACATCTTCTCCGCCGACCCGGATGGCGCCTATTACTACGTCAAGGGCTGGAACCACCGCGCCCTGATCGCCTTCGCTCTGGCCGCGCTGTTCTCCGTGTCGTCGGCCTGGGTACCGGCGCTTGAGGCACTGGGCGGCTATGCCTGGCTGATCGGCGCGGCCCTCGGCGGACTCTTCCATTACCTGCTGATGCGGGGACAGCGCCTGCCCGTCACCGCCTCCTGACGAACAGCCAGGCGGGCGCAAGCCGGCAGAAACGGTAAGCAAGCCGGCAGAAAAAGCCAGCAAGAATGGATCACCGCCGTTCAGGCGGAGAAGATGCGATACAGATCCGGCGTTTCCTCTTCTTCCTCATGGATGGAGAGGGACGCCTCGATGGCCTTGAGATGCCGGCTCATGAACGCCTGGGCACGTTCGCCATTACCTTGCTCGAGAAAGCTCAGCAGATCCTCGTGATCGTGGGATTCACATCCCAGGTGGCCGGCATTGCCATAGACCGCAAGAATCAAGGAAGAACGCGAGCACAGGCGTTCAACGAAATCCGCCAGGGTGGCATTGCCCGACAGGCGCGCCAGGCGCCCGTGGAAGGCGGCGGAGAGCTTGATGGCGGTACTCTGCTCGCCGCCCTTGAGCGCCTCGCGTTCACGACGCGCCATGTCACGCAACTCCTCGGCCGCTTCGGGCGTCATGCGCCGGGCAACCTCCGGCATCAGACCGCACTCGATCATCTGGCGGGCATCGAAGACATCCTTGGCCTCATCGGCGGTGGGCCGCGTGACACTCGCGCCCCGGCGTGGCGTCAGCGTCACCAGTTGCTCCAGGGCCAGGCGCTGCAGGATCTTGCGGATGCCGGTGCGGCTGACGCCGAACACCTCGGACAAGGCATCCTCGCGCAGCCGGGCACCGGGTTTCAGACGGTGCTCGATGATGGCATCGCTGATGGCGTGATAGATCGACTCATGACGTTCGGGCCCATCCCCGTTCTTGCCAGGACGGCCCGTCTTTTCGTTGGCCTTGCGCTCGGTTGCGGCCCGACGCTGGTTCATGGATCGCTCATCTCCCTGAAAACCCGATACGACGACTATTGTATACGCATTTCCGTCGTCGACACGACCGCCGCCCGCCGAAATCGGCGGGCGGCGGGATCGGGCTTGCCGGATCGCGATCGGGTCAGGGCGACCAGTTGGCGATCTCGGTACGCTCTTCGTCCGTCATCTGGGTGACGTTGCCAAGCGGCATGTAGCCATTGGCCACCACTTGCTTGATCTGATCGACCTGGCGCAGCACCTGTTCGGGCGTCTCCAGCACCACTCCGGCCGGCGGCGCCGAGAATCCATCGTATGACGGGCTTTCGGCATGACACTGGGCGCAGCGATCGATGACGATCTGCTCGGCATGGCCCGCGGCCCCACCGTCGGATGCCGCCACTTGCGCCGCCGATTCGGACGCCTCGGTCTCCGACACGGCGCTGGATGTCTCGGTGGAAGCGGTCGTGGCCTCGTCGTCGACGCTGCTGGCCGGCGCGCCAACCCATATCGCGACCAGGATCAGGGCGACGCCGGCAGCCGGATAGGCCGGCTTGATCTGTCCGGCGTGCATCAGCACGAAGAACTGGCGAATCAAGGCCCCGGCGAAGATGAACAACGTCATGATCACCCAGGCCAGGTCATGGGAATACGCGAAGGAGTAGTGGTTGCTGATCATCAGCAACACCACCGGCAGAGTGAAGTAGGTGTTGTGCACCGAGCGCTGCTTGCCGCGCTTGCCGTCCAGCGGGTTCGGTGTCTCGCCGGCCTTCATCGCCTTCACCATGCGGCGCTGGCCGGGGATGATCCAGAAGAAGACGTTTGCCGACATGGCGGTGGCCATGACCGCGCCGGTCAACAGGAAGGCCGCCCGACCGGAGAAGATCTGGGTGCTCAGGTAGGCGACCACCACCATCATCACGGCCACGGCGAGGCTCAGGATGCCATCGCGGTCCATATTGGGGCTGATGCGCTTGCACAGCTCGTTGTAGATCACCCAGCCACCGAGCAGGAACAGCAGCGCCACCACATTGGCCTGCCAGCCGCTCAGGTTGGCAGCCCACTCCCAGTCGCTGCCTGGATTGACCAGATAGAAGCTCGGGTTGGCCATGTACAGCAGCACGAACAGCGCGAAACCCGACAGCCAGGTGGCATACGATTTCCAGAATGACCAGTGCAGATCCTCGGGCAACTTCGCCGGGGCGCTGGCGTACTTCTGGTTATGGTAGAAACCGCCGCCGTGCACGGCCCACATCTCGCCGAACACGCCCTTCTGCTTGTCCTCGTCGGCCTTGGGCGAGCGCAGGCTGTTGTCCAGCATCACGAAATAGATCGATTCGCCGATCCAGGCAATGGCGGCGATCACATGCAGCCACCTCAACAGGAGGTTGGCGAAATCCAGAAAATAGGCTTCCATCGGTCAGGCCTCGTTGGAATTATGCGGTTGTTGTCTTGGTGAACGCTTCCCTCAGCTTCCCCGATAGGTGGAGTAGCTGTAAGGCGACAGCAGCAGCGGCACATGATAATGCTGGGACGCATCGGCCACCCCGAAGCGCAGCGGAATCACGTCCAGAAAGCGCGGCGCGTCGCCGGCCACGCCCTGCCGGTCCAGATACTCGCCGGCATGGAAGACCAGTTCGTATTCGCCGACACCGAAGGCCTCGCCTTCCAGGATGGGCGAATCGCAACGACCGTCATCGTTGGTCACGACCTCGGTCAGCCGGGTGCGCTCGCCGCCTTCGAGACGATAGACCTCGATACGGATGCCCTTGCCCGGAAGCCCCGAGGCAGTATCCAGCACATGCGTCGTCAGGTATCCCATGTGTTTCTCCTCCAGTCGTTGGAACCGGCGTACCCTGGCCTGCCTGACGCACGTCTCTCGACGGCGGCGCTCAGAGGCACGCTGCTCTTGAAGACATTTTTAGTACCAATAAGGGTACATTTCAAAACATTTTTTGTATACAGTTTATCGGAGCACCATAACGCGAACCTGATTCCCGACCGCAAGGAGACTCCCGTCATGAGTGACAAGCTGCTCTCTCCCCGTCCCAGCACACTGGATCGGGACGCTTTCATCGATCAGTATGGCGACATCTACGAGCACTCGCCCTGGGTGGCCGAACTGGCCTGGGAGCGTGGCCTGGGCGCTGCCCAGGACACGCCGGAAGGCCTCGCCGCGACCATGGGCGAGGTGCTGGCATCGGCCGACGCCGAGCGTCAGCTGGAAGTGATTCGCGCCCATCCCGACCTGGCCGGCAAGGCTGCGGTCGCCGGCGAGCTCACCGATGATTCCACCCGGGAACAGGCCGGCGCCGGCCTCGACCAGTGCACACCGGAGGAGCTGGCTCGCTTCGAACGCCTGAACGAAGCCTACAAGGCCCGTTTCGGCTTCCCCTTCGTGATGGCCGTCAAGGGCAGCGATCGCCATGCCATCCTGGAGGCATTCGAGACGCGCCTGAAGAACGACCTCGCCGAGGAGCGCCGAACCGCTATCGAACAGATCAACCGGATCGCCGCCTTCCGGCTCAGCGACCGCGCCGCCTGAAGGTTCGGGCCAGGACCACTATACTGACGGAACGCCAAGCGGCATTGAGGACGATGCGATGTTCCGTCACCGACTGGAAGCCGCCGAGTCGCTGGCACGGCGGCTCACCCACCTGAAGGGGCAGAACCCGCTGATACTCGCCATCCCCCGGGGTGGCGTGCCCATGGGACGACGCATCGCCGATATCCTGGAAGGTGAACTGGATGTCGTGCTGGTGCGCAAGCTGGGCGCGCCGGGCAGTCCGGAATTCGCCATCGGCGCGGTTGGCGAAGGGGATCGCATCTGGCTGGAAGACAGCGCCAATCGCTTCGGCGAAGCCGCGATCACCCGGGAGATCGAGCGGCAGCGGGCGCTGATCGCAGAGCGCCGCCAGCGTTACACGCCGGTACGTGCGCCCATCGATCCGGCCGAGCGTCTCGTCGTCGTCGTGGATGACGGCAGTGCCACCGGAGCGACCATGACGACCGCCCTGGAAAGCCTTCGGCCACGTGGCCCCGCACGCCTGATCGCCGCCCTCGGCGTGGCCCCGCCGGAGACCCTGGCACGCCTGGAGCGCCTTGCCGACGAGGTGATCTGCCCCGAGACACCGGCACACTTTCGTGCCGTCGGCCAGTTCTACGCCGACTTCTCACCGGTCGACGACGATGAGGTGATTCACTTGCTGGGCAGTCAGCCGGGATAAGAGCTCTTCGCGCTTCAGCGGTAAGCGCCCTCGATATCCGTAATCCGCGTCGCCTGGCGACCCAATCCGCCGTACAGATCGAGCATGCGCTCGAGCCAGGCATGGACGGGATCGGCATTGGAGACCAGGTCGGCACTGGAGACACAACGCGCCCACATGAACTTGCCAAAGACGATGTAGTCGGCCCCGCCCGGCACCTCGCCATCGAGATACGACGCTTCCCCGAGCCGCGCGCGCAGCGGTTCCAGGGCGGTGTCGAGCTGCGACAGCCCCCTCACCGGCGAATGCACCTCCTCCAGGCTACGGCCGAAGCGCTTCTCGCGGGTCTCGCGGAAATACTCCCGGTCATCCGGGTGAATGGCATTGAGCAGATCCATGATGATGATGCGCAGTATCGCCGGCGCCAGGGAACGCTCGGAATAATGCGCCAGGAAACGCCCGCGCGCGTCCGCCATGCTGTCTCCCAACAGAGGCGCCTCGGGATAGGCACGATCCAGATAGCGAAGGATCTCGTAGCTGTCGGCCACCACCGTCTCGCCGTCGACGAGCACCGGAACCTTGTCATGGTTGGCGAAGGCCAGGGCTTGTTTCTCGCTGAAGCGCCAGGGGCGTGTTTCGACATCGAGCCCCTTGTGAGCCAGGGCATAGCGCACCCGCCAGCAATAGGGAGAGAAACGCAGCGCCTCGTCGATACCGCAGAGATCGTAGAGCACCCGTGACATGCCGACTCCTCATGTTCGATGAAGGAAAGACTCGATAGTGCCAGCCCGCCCCCTGACTCGCCAATTGTCTTTCCTCTCTTGTGCTTTGGTATAGCCACTTGAGTGTCGCCGCCTCGAGGTCACGCACTTCACACCGGCCAACTCATTGAATTACCGAGCGGAGACATCGCATGACGCCGGACCGTCATGCCGGATCGATTGGTCAGACCAATGCGCCATGAATCGTCAAGGAGGCTGCCAGCGCCTATCGTGGTAGGTCGTCCCGGCAAGCGCCATCCTGGCCGGCCGGGGCCATGCGGCGACCGGCACACGGCGGTCGTCGCGATATCCACTCCATTCAACCAAAAAAACGGAAAATAATTCCATAGATTTATGATGCGCTTTTCCCTAGCATCGAGATCAGTGGATGCCATTCCGTGACACCGGAGCCGCCATGAACCTCCTCTTCGACGAGCGACTCGACGGCGAGCTGCCCCGCCGCGACAAGGCGGAGGTGCTCGCCGAGCTACAAGCCAGCCTGCCGACCCTGACCCTGCTGCATCGCGAGGAGGACCTGCGTCCCTTCGAGTGCGACGGTCTGGCCGCCTATCGCGTGCTGCCCATGCTGGTGGCCTTGCCCAGTGATCTTGAGCAGGTCGTCACCCTGATGCGCCGTTGCCACGAGCTTGGTGTTCCCGTGGTCACGCGCGGCGCCGGCACCGGGCTGTCCGGCGGTGCCCTGCCGCTGGAGCGCGGCGTGCTGCTGGTGATGTCGCGCTTCCAGCGCATTCTGGAACTAGACCCAGAAGCGCGCATCGCCCGCGTCCAGCCCGGCGTTCGCAACCTGGCCATCACCGAGGCGGCAGCTCCGCACGGCCTTTACTACGCGCCCGATCCGTCGTCGCAGATCGCCTGCTCCATCGGCGGCAACGTGGCCGAGAACGCCGGCGGCGTGCACTGCCTGAAGTACGGCCTGACGGTGCACAATGTGCTCGCCCTGGAGATCGTCACCCTCGAGGGCGAGCGCATGCGGCTCGGCGGCGAGGCCCTGGACGCCCCGGGCTTCGACCTGCTCGCGCTGTTCAACGGCTCCGAAGGCATGCTCGGCGTGGTGACCGAGGTCACCGTGAAACTGCTGCCGAAACCGGAAACCGCCAAGGTGGTGATGGCCAGTTTCGACGATGTCGGCAAGGCCGGCCAGGCCGTGGGCGACATCATCGCCGCGGGTATCGTCCCCGGCGGCCTGGAAATGATGGACAACCTGGCCATCCGTGCCGCTGAAGACTTCGTCCACGCCGGCTACCCGGTGGACGCCGAGGCGATCCTGCTCTGCGAGCTGGATGGCGTGGAGGCCGACGTGGACGACGACATCGGCACGGTACGCCGCGTGCTCGAGAATGCCGGCGCCACCGACATCCGGCTCGCCCGGGACGAAGCAGAGCGCGCGCGGTTCTGGTCCGGACGCAAGAACGCCTTCCCGGCGGTGGGACGCATCTCGCCGGACTACTACTGCATGGACGGCACCATCCCCCGCCGCGCCTTGCCCGAGGTGCTCGGCACCATTGCCGAGCTCTCCGCCGAGTATGGACTGCGGGTCGCCAACGTCTTCCATGCCGGCGACGGCAACATGCACCCGCTGATCCTGTTCGATGCCAACCGCGAAGGCGAACTCGAACGTGCCGAGGCCCTGGGAGGCCGGATACTGGAAGCCTGCGTGGCCGCCGGCGGCTCGATCACCGGCGAGCACGGTGTGGGGCGCGAGAAGATCAACCAGATGTGCGTCCAGTTCCCGACCGGCGAGCTGACCACCTTTCACGCCGTGAAGGCAGCCTTCGACCCGGTCGGCCTGCTCAACCCGGGCAAGAACATTCCCACCCTGGCCCGCTGCGCCGAGTTCGGCGCCATGCACGTGCATCACGGCGAGTTGCCGCACCCCGAGCTGCCCCGTTTCTGAGGAGTCATCATGGCATCACCGCATCACTCCCTGCCGGACCGGGACATCAGCGAAGCGCTCGGCGAACGCATCCGCCGCGCCGATGCCGAGGGCACGCCGCTGCGTATCGTCGGCGGCGACACCAAGGCCTTCCATGGGCGGCCCGTCGATGGCGAGCCCCTCTCCACTCGCGAACATCGCGGCATCACCCACTATGACCCGGTGGAACTGATCGTCTCGGTACGCGCCGGCACGCCCCTGGCCGAGATGGAAGCTCGCCTCGACGAACAGGGGCAACGGCTCCCCTTCGAGCCGCCCCACTTCGGCGACACCGCCACCGTCGGCGGCATGGTCGCTACCGGCCTGTCCGGGCCACGACGCCCCTGGGCCGGCAGCGTACGCGACTTCGTGCTGGGCATCCGCCTGATCGACCGCCACGGCGAATCCCTGCGCTTCGGAGGCGAAGTGATGAAGAACGTGGCCGGCTACGACCTGTCGCGGCTGATGGTCGGCGCCCAGGGCTGCCTCGGCCTGCTCGCCGAGGTCTCCCTGAAGGTACTGCCAAAACCCGCGGCGCAACACAGCCTGCGTCTCGAGATGCCACTCGACCAGGCTCGCCGCCGCCTCATCGAATGGGGCCGACAGCCGCTGCCAATCACCGCCGCCACCTGGTTCGACGGCGCCCTGCATCTACGCCTGGAAGGTGGCCCCGGCTCGGTCGAGGCCACGCGTAAATGCCTCGGCGGCGACACCCTGGACGACGCCTTCTGGTCGACGCTACGGGAACAACGTCTGGACGTCTTCACTCGGCAGGACGATCCGCGGCCGCTGTGGCGGCTCTCGCTTCCCCAGCAGGCGCCCACGCCCGAACTGGAAGGCGTCGACGAGACCGCCATGCTTCACGACTGGGCGGGCGCCCAACGCTGGCTGCGCAGTGCCGCCCCGGACAAGACAATACATGACGAGGCGGTCCGCCTGGGGGGCCACGCCACGCGCTGGACCACCGGCCGCGGCAGCCCCTTCACGCCTCTGTCGCCGGTGCTTGCCAAGTACCACCGGCGGCTCAAGGCCGAGCTCGATCCCAACGGCATCTTCAATCCCGGGCGACTCTACGCGGAGCTTTGACATGCAGACCCATTTCACCGAGCAAGACCTGGAACAGCCGCATCTCCGCGAGGCGGAGCGGGTCCTGCGCACCTGCGTGCACTGCGGCTTCTGCAACGCCACCTGCCCCACCTACCAGTTGCTGGGCGACGAACGCGACGGCCCGCGCGGGCGCATCTACCTGATGAAGACGCTGCTGGAGAGCCGCGACGACGACAACCAGGCCACCGAGGAGACACGGCTGCACCTGGACCGCTGCCTGAGCTGCCGCAACTGCGAGACCACCTGCCCCTCCGGCGTGGAATATCACAAGCTGCTCGACATCGGCCGCGCCGAGATCGAGCGCCGTGTGCCGCGCAAGGCCAGCGAGCGCGCCTTGCGTTTCGGTCTGCGCAAGGCGCTGGTCGATCCCCGGCGCTTCAAGGCACTGCTCAAGCTGGGCATGACCTTCCGCCCGGTGACGCCTCATGCACTCAGGCAGAAGCTGCCTGCCACACCGGTGGACGCCGGCGTCCGCCCCGCAGGGCGACACCACGAGCGCCAGATGCTGATCCTCGAAGGGTGCGTCCAGCCCAGCCTGTCACCCAACACCAATGCCGCCACCGCGCGCGTGCTCGACCGGCTCGGCATCGGCCTGACAGCGGCGCCCGACGCCGGCTGCTGCGGCGCCGTCGACTTCCATCTCGACGCCCAGGAGGCTGGGCGCGACCGGGCAAGGGCCAATATCGACGCCTGGTGGCCGCATATCGAGGCCGGCTGCGAGGCCATCGTCCAGACCGCCAGCGGCTGCGGCGCCTTCGTCAAGGAGTATGGCGACCTCCTCGCCGACGACCCGGCCTACGCCGACAAGGCCGCCCATGTCAGTGCGCGGGCCAAGGATCTGGTAGAAATCCTCGAGGACGAGCCGCTCGACAACCTGGCCCTCGCGAACCGCGAGCGGCTCGCCTTCCACTGCCCTTGCACCCTGCAGCATGCCCAGCGGCTGGGCGGCCACGTCGAAGGGGTTCTCGCCCGACTCGGCTTCCCGTTGACACCGGTACGCGACGCCCATCTCTGTTGCGGTTCGGCCGGCACCTACTCCATCACGCAACCGACCCTTGCCACCCAACTGCGCGACAACAAGCTCGACGCCCTGGAGGAGGGCCAGCCGGATGTCATCGCCACGGCAAACATCGGCTGCCAGAGCCACCTCGCCGGTGCCGACCGAACCCCGGTGCGCCACTGGATCGAACTCGTCGACGAGGCACTGACCCGAGCCACCAACACCGCGGCACCTTAGCGCTCAACGCTTAACGCTCAACGCTCAACTCAGACACAACCATAAGGAGTGATTCATGGAGACCAAAGCCGTTCTCGGCCTCGCCGAGGTCAACACTATCCTCGATGCCGCCCAGCGCGAGGCCGAAGCCAACCAGTGGACCATCACCGTCGCCGTGGCCGATGACAGCGGCGAGTTGCTCGGCCTACGCCGCCTCGACGGGGCCTCACCGATGACCGCCATGATCAGCGCCCGCAAGGCACGTACCGCCGCGCTCAGCCACAAGGAAACCCAGTTCTTCGAGAACATGATCAACGAAGGACGCACTGCCTTTCTTTCCGCCCCTCTGGAAGGGCTGCTCGAAGGCGGTGTGCCGGTGGTCGTCGGCGGCCGGACGATCGGTGCCGTCGGCGTCTCCGGCGTCAAGGCCGACCAGGATGCCCAGGTAGCAAAGGCCGGCATCGCGGCGGTGCTGTAACGCTCTGGTCGACACTCGAGCGAATCGCTAAGCTGGAAGACAAGCAGCAACGACGTTCGGGAGGTCGGAGATGGCCGGCGGCTGGTCGAAGGATGGCGATGTGCAGCAGCAGATCGACGACAGTGTGCGCGACGAGCTCGAACGCGCCAGACGGGCACTTCCCCAGGGCGCAAGCGCGCGCTTCTGCCATGAATGCGACGAGCCGATCCCCGAGGCACGCCGGGCGGCGGTTCCCGGCGTGCGCCTGTGCATCGACTGCCAGGCCGAGCGCGACAAGCGAGCCGGCGCCGCCAGCGGCTTCAACCGTCGCGGCAGCAAGGACAGCCAGCTTCGCTGAGCCCTGGTTCGCTGAGTCAGACCGCCGTCCCTCCAGCAGAGGGGCGCGGTCGCTCCTCCCGGCTCACTCTCCCCAGACGGCCCACCGCCCCTGGACGGCCCGCGCGACGCGCCGGCCATGACGCTGGCGGGGCGGGCCGCCAGGCATGCTAGACTGCCCTTTCGCCGCCTCGACAGGAGAAAGGACGCGCCATGTCTCTCGACGACCTCCACCTCAACCTGCGCAACCTGACGCCGGACGACTATCCCCAGCTCAAGACGCTGATGGATGCCGTCTACGACGATCTCGGCGGTGCCTGGCCGGAACACACCATGGAACGCCTGATCGAGGAGTTTCCGGACGGCCAGATCGGCATCGAGGACGACGGCCGCCTGGTCGGCGTGGCCCTGACGGTGCGAGTGGACTATGACGACTTCTCCAACCCTCACCAGTACGACGACCTGATCGGCCAGCGCGAGATCATCCTCAACGACGCCGAAGGCGACGCCATGTATGGCCTCGATGTGCTGATCCATCCGGCCTATCGCGGCTACCGGCTGGGCCGGCGACTCTACGAGGCGCGCAAGGAGTTGTGTCGCTCGATGAACCTGCGGGCGATCCTCGCCGGCGGACGTATTCCCCAGTATCACCAGTACGCCGACGAGCTGTCGCCCACCGAGTACATCGACAAGGTGGCCCGCAAGGAAATCCACGACCCCATCCTGTCGTTCCAGTTGGCCAACGACTTCCAGGTCAAGCGGCTGCTGCGCAAGTACCTGCCCGAGGACGAGAAATCCCAGGGCTACGCGACGCTGCTGGAGTGGAACAACATCCTCTTCGAGCCGGCAGAACGCGTGCTCGAGACACGCCGCACCCAGGTGCGCGTCGGTGCGGTGCAATGGCAGATGCGCGAGTTCGCCTCGGTGGAAGCGGTGCTGCAACAGGTGGAGTATTTCGTCGACGCCCTGGCCGACTACCAGAGTGACTTCGCCGTCTTCCCGGAGCTGTTCAACGCCCCGTTGATGGGCCTGCAGGATCGCGCCGCCCAGCAGGACCAGCTGGCCGCCATCCGTTTCCTGGCCGGCTTTACAGAGCGCTTCAGGACCGAGCTGTCACGCATGGCGGTCTCCTACAACATCAACATCGTGGCAGGCTCGATGATCGAGGCCGGCGAAGATGACCACCTCTACAACGTCGCCTACCTCTGCCACCGCGACGGCACCATCGAGCGCCAGGCCAAGTTGCACATCACGCCCCAGGAACGACGCGACTGGGTGGTCGAGGGAGGCGACGAGCTGCGGGTCTTCGATACCGATGCGGGCCGGGTCGGCATCCAGATCTGCTACGACGTGGAATTTCCCGAGCTCTCTCGCCTGCTCGCCGATCAGGACATGGATATCCTCTTCGTGCCCTTCTGGACCGATACCAAGAACGGTTACCTGCGGGTACGCCACTGCGCCCAGGCGCGGGCCATCGAGAACGAATGCTACGTCGTGCTGTGCGGCAGCGTGGGCAATGTGCCATCCATCGAGAACCTGGATATCCAGTACGCCCAGTCCTCGGTCTTCTCGCCCTCGGACTTTTCGTTTCCTCATGATGCGGTGCTCGCCGAGACCACGCCCAACACCGAGATGATCATGTTTTCCGATCTCGACCTGAACCGCCTGAAGGTGGTGCGCAACGAGGGCTCGGTCACCAATCTCAAGGATCGGCGCAAGGATCTCTTCGACCTTCGCTGGCGCGACTGGTCATGGAAATCCGGCGGCCGCACCGGCGTGGAGGAAGGCTGACACCGTGCTGCAACGCTTACGCCGCTGGCGCGCCGCTCGCTTCGAGGCCCGCCATCCCTTTCCCGAACATGACTGGCGAGAGGCCCGGGCGAGGCTGCCCTTGCTCGCCGCCTTGCCCGACGCCATGGCCGATCGGCTCGGCCACCGGGCCTGGCGCTTCCTGCACGAAAAGCGCCTGAGCCTGCATCCCGATCTGGTGGCCCAGCATGTCGAGTTCGACGCCCCCGCGCGCCTGGCCCTGGCCGCCCAGGCCTGCCTGCTCACTCTGGGCTGGAGCGAACGCGATCATCACGATGCCCTGGCCGGGGTGCATGAAATCCTGATCCTGCCCGAGGCCTTCCAGCGTCGCGTCGAAGAGATGGATGAATTCGGCGTGATGCACGAATACGACGACGAGCGCGCCGGCGAGACCTCACACCAGGGGCCGGTGGTGGTCGCCTATCCGGACCTGATGGCCAGTGGCGGGCTGGACGGCTTCAATGTGCTGATCCACGAGCTGTCCCACAAGCTGGACATGGGCAATTCCCTGGATGCCGACGGCTTTCCGCCGCTCTCGGGCGACATGGATCCCCAGGAATGGCACCGCATCTTCACCGCCGTCTGGGACGATCTCCAGGCACGGCTCGCACACGGCGAGGCCACGCCCATCGACGATTACGCCGCCAGCCATCCCGGCGAATGCTTCGCGGTCTCCTGCGAATACTTCTTCACCGCACCCCGCATACTGCACGAGGCCTATCCGGCCCTCTACGGTCTGCTGTCACGCTACTTCCGACAGGACCCGACCTCCGAATACCGCCACTGACGAACTGCAGCCACAACGAAAAACACTGCCCCGACCAGTGGTCAGGACAGTGTCCGAAGCTTCTGCGAATCGCCTACAAGGTCATGAAGGGAGCGGACTCGCCATCGGTGAACCGATAGACATCCCAGTCGCCCTGCTTCTGACCAGGCATGCCAGGCGTACCGATCGGCATGCCGGCAAGACCGATGCCATCGGCATCGGGACGCTGCTCATACAACGCCTCCAGGGCCTCCATGGGCACATGTCCTTCGATCCAGTAGCTGCCCATTTCGATGGTATGGCAAGCCCCAAGACCATATGGCACACCAGCGGCCGACTTGATCTCGTTCAAATCGGCACCGTCGACGATGGTCACGTCGACGCCCATTTCCTCGAGATGCCGAGCATAGTCATCACAGCAGCCGCACTGCGGGTTCTTGTAGAGTGTCGCCGCGTCGGGCAAGGCGGCGTGAGCTAAGGAAGGGCCTGCCAGCAGTGCAGTGGACAGCATCAGGGAAGCGATTCGGCGGTTCATGAGCGAACTCCTCGGTCGGACTGGGAACGGGGCATGAAGAGATACTTGATCAGGGCCGCGATGCCCAGGCCAAGCAGCGCAAGGACGGCAAGGGGCATTATCCAGCCCAGCCAGCCCATGGCACCCATCATGGAAAAACATTCGTTGGTCGTCATGGCATGACCCTCGACGAACGTACATTGAACATATCGGCGGCAGACGCGCCACCGAGCAATGGTCGGTCGTTCGGTCAGGCTCTGGGAGGGCGACGAGGAGGCGGGGTAATATGATCGATCATTGCCGGCGCAGGACCGCTGGCCAGCGGTTCGGTTCGCGTGTCCGGCAATACGGCGTGGGTCGGCACGGGGGAACAGACAACACAGCCCGGCTCGTCATCGACATCGTTCGGGGCAGCCTGGGCCATGAGGCAGTCCGAGGCACATGCCGCCATGGCAGGCGTCGCCAGGCTCGGGCTCAGCACGACCAGCACGAGGAGCAGCGCCAGCAGGCGGCTCCCTGGTATGCGATGTCGTAACGTCTCAAGCCCGATCATGGTCAGATTCCGCAGGCATGGTCCCCATGCAACTCGGCTATCCTGCCACCCGCCATCCTCCGACTCAAGACGACACGCGCCCCACCAGCCACTCCCACAGCCTGGCCGCCTCGGTACGGGGCCGTCGTCGCGCCGGTCTTACCAGCCAGAAGCCTTCGTCGCTGGGCACCGCCAGGGCGAGCGGCGCCACCAGGTCATCGCGCTTCTCGAGCAAGCGGCGGTGCGTCAGGGCCACGCCACCGCCCTGTCCGGCCAGCGCCAGGGTCATGACCTGGCTGTCACAGGTCAATGACGGACACCGCGACTCCAGGCCCGGCTGGCCGGCCTGTTCCAGCCAGGTCGGCCAGCCCACGGCAAAGCCGACAGCATGCAGCAGGGTATGTCGCGCCAGGTCGGCAGGCTCGGCGATATCCTCGGCCAGCGCCGGGGAACAGGCCGGCAGCATGGCTTCCTCGCCGAGCGAGATCGCTTCCACGCCCTGCCAGTCGCCACGCCCGTAGCGGATCTCGATATCGGCGCCCTCGGGACCGAAATCATCGGGCCAGATGGCACTGACCAGGCGCACGGCAATCTCGGGATGGGCACGCTGGAAAACCGGCAGACGCGGCGCCAGCCAGTTCTGCTGAATCACCGGGGTAGTGCGCAATGTCACCTGGGCGTCGCCCCCCGCGCCACCGAATACCTCACTGGTACCCTCGCCGAGACGCAGGAAAGCATCCTGGATGGAAGGCAACCAGGCCTGCCCGACCGGCGTCAGGCTCAGGCTGCGGGGGTGGCGTACGAACAACTTCTGGCCAAGACGATCCTCGAGCAGACGAATGCGTTGACTGACCGCCGCCTGGGTCACGCCCAGTTCGTGCCCGGCGGCGGTGAAACTAAGGGTTCGCGCCGCGGCTTCGAAGGCCTGCAACCAGCCCAGAGGAGGTAATCCCGTCATGCAGCGTGTCCCATCATGAAAAAGTCACACATAAGCAGAATTTGGCCATAGGGGTCAGATTAATCGTTTGTCAGCGCGCCAGGCAATCGCCACCCTGTGCGCCACACGCATCACAGGAGGCAACCATGACGACTGCCACTCCGTCCAGGCCCCAGCAACCCCGCCTCGCCTGGCCCATGGGCGAGCTGGCCGACCACAGCGGCAGCTATTCCCTCATCGATGCCCTGACCAGCGGCGCCCGAGTGACGCTGACCTGGGAGGACCGTCAGCAGGCCCACTTTCCCTTGAGCTGGCTGCGCGACCACTGCCTCTGCAGTGAGTGCCGCCATGCCGCGACACGAGAGCGCCTGTACATTCCCTTCGAGCTCCCCGAGACGGCCCCCAAGGCTCGCCTCGAAGACGGCAACCTCGAGCTGACCTGGGCCGATGGACACATCAGCCGTTTCGACGCCGGCTGGCTCCGGCAACGTCGCCCCGGCCAGGAGAGCGGCGACCATGTCCCCGCGCGTCGCCCCTGGGCCGAAGGCTTCCAGCCGACCCGCGTCGCCCACAGTGACTTCGTGGATGGCGCCGCAGGCGAGCGCGAATGGCTGACGGCGTTGCTGCGCGATGGCCTGGTACTGCTCGAGGACGGCCCCCTCGCCGACGAAGAAGTCAGTCGCCTGGCCGAACGCATCGGCCCCTTGCGCGCCACCAACTTCGGTGCGCGCTTCGACGTGCGCTCCAAGCCCAACCCCAACAACGCCGCCTACACGGCGATCGGCCTGCCGCTGCACACCGACCTGCCCAACTGGCGCCAGCCACCGGACATCCAGCTGCTGTACTGCCTGGAAAACGACGCCGAGGGTGGCGAGTCGACCTTCACCGATGGCTTCGCCGCCGCCGAGGCGCTGCGCGAGCGTTCTCCGGAAGCCTTCCGCCTGCTCAGCGAGACACCGATCGACTTTCGCTTCCAGGACGACGAACACGACATCGCCTGGCGTGCCCCCATCATCACGCTGGATCACAATGGTCAGTTGCTCGAGATACGCTTCAACAACTGGATCCGTGACTCCCTGCGCCTGCCCCTGGAACAGGCCGACGCCTGGTATCGCGCCTATCGCGAATTCTGGGACCTGGTGCACGACCCGCGCCAGCGCCTCGAATTCTCCCTCCTGCCCGGTCAGATGATTGCCTTCGACAATCGCCGTGTGCTCCATGGGCGCAACGCCTTCAACCCCAACAGCGGGCGCCGTCATCTGCAAGGCACCTATCTCGACCTCGACCTGCTCGAGTCTCGCCTGCGAGTCCTGGCACGTTCCGCCTGAGGCCGCGTTCCTTTCGTCATGAATCCATCGCCGGGTCGCCACGACCCGGCCATCAGGAGACAATAATATGCGACCCCGTTCGACAGCCGCCCTGCTGAGCCTGCCTCTGGTCCTCGGCCTTGCCGCACCGACGATGGCGGACGACGCCACCCTGGACTTCGGCGTGCCGGCCTGGCCCGGTATCACCGTCAAGACCGAGATCGCCGCGCAACTGCTGACACCGCTCGGTTACACGACGCGTACCGAAGAGCTCGGCATGCAGGTCGTCTATCAAGGACTCGACAGCGGCGATCTGGATGTCTTCCTCGGTGGCTGGCTGCCGGCCCAGAACAGCCTTTATACCCCGCTCGAGGAGAGCGGCGCGATCACCTCGCTGGCCAACAATGTCGACGGGGCGCGCATGACCCTGGCCGTTCCCGAGTACCTCTACGCGCAAGGCATCCAGAGCTTCGCCGACCTGGATGCCAACCGGGACGACTTCGACGGCAAGATCTTCGGTTTCGGCGCCGGCTCTGCCGCCAGCGAGATCCTCAACGAGGCCATCGCCAACGACACCTGGGGGCTGGGTGACTGGCAACTGGTGGATACCAGCGTGGTCGGCATGCTCACCGCGGCCCGCGACGCCATCTCCCGGGAGGAGCCCATCGTCTGGGTCGGCTGGACGCCTCACTGGATGAACCTCGAACTGGACATGCGCTATCTCGACGATCCGCAAGACCTGTTCGGCGAGAACAACGGCGCCAGCCAGGTGCTGACCGTAGCACGCAGCGATTACGCTGAGGCACATCCCAACCTGGTCGACTTCTTCACCAACTTCACCTTCTCCGCCGAAGAGCAGAGCTGGATGATTCGCGAGTTCGGCCAGCAGGAACGCAGTGCAGAGAGCGTGGCCCGACAGTGGCTGCGCGAGCACCCTTCGCGCGTCCAGGCCATGCTGGAAGGCGTGACGACCCGTGACGGCGAACCTGCCTGGCCAGCCGTCGAAGGCACCTTCGGTGAAGGGAGTGCCGAATGAGGCACTGCTGAGCCACAAAGGCCGCAATGCCCGATGGTCACTTTGGCCATCGGGCACTCTGCCGTATCCTGTGGCGAGACGTTCACCAGGAAATCGCTTGCCTCATGTCCCGCCCGCTCAGCATTCTTCTCATCGTCCTGCTCGCTCTCGTTTCCCTCGGCCTGCTATGGCAATGGCTAGCCATGCAGGACCTGCTCACCGTGGATAGCCTGATGGCGCTGGCCCAAGGCTCGGTGGCCTGGCGCGATACCAGTTGGGCGGTACTGGTGGTGGTCGCCATCTACGCCGCCGCCTCGCTGGTGATGTTCCCGCTGAGCCTGCTGGTCGCCCTGACCGGCCTGCTGTTCGGTCCCTGGTGGGGCTTTGCTTATGCCCTGGCCGGCACCCTGGCCGCCTCCATCCTGACCTGGTGGATAGGACGCCGCTTGGGGCGCGATGCCTTGCTGCGCCACGGTGGCAAGCACCTCAAGGGCCTCTCCCGCTATCTTTCAGGGCGCGGCATCCGCACCATGACCGTCGTCAACCTGCTGCCACTGGCTCCCTTCACTCTGACCAACATGATGGCCGGCGCCTTCCACCTGCGCTTTCGCGACTACATGATCGGCTCGACCCTGGGCATCGTGCCGGGGTTGGTCGGCATCACTCTGCTGGGCAGCCAGCTTGGCGAGCTGGTCACCGCGGAGAGCAGCCGAGAAGCGGTCCTGGCCCTGCTCGGACTGTTGGCGGGCATCGGGGTACTTTACGGCCTCAAACGTTGGGCGGAGCGGCGCCGTCGCCGTTGAAGAGGATCACTCCGAGGGGACGCTGGGCTCATCCTGGCGGCCGCCCGGCCACCAGGAGGGGCGCTCCTGCTCCCACTCCCCCTGAACCAGGTGACGCAGCAATCGTCCCCGATAGCACAGCATCTGCCATTCGGCGCCCAGGCGCCCCCTGACCCGGTCCCAGCCGCCGTCGTCGGCGTGAGTGAAGGGACCGCCCCGTGCAATGACGTCGCGGTAGACCGACAGGCAGCGCTCGGCACAGCGCCGCTCATCGTAGTTGGCCGCCGTCTCCAGAGCCCCCTGGCGCAACGGCTCACGACATCGCGCCTCGGCCAGTGCCTCCAGCGCGCAGGCCAGTCCCTCGGTGTCGTCTTCGGGCAGCAGGCGCCCGTTTTCGCCATCCACCACCACCTCGACGACACCCGGTGCGGCGACCGCCACCACCGGCAAGCCGGCGGCCATCGCCTCGGCGACCACCATGCCCTGGGTCTCGCTGTGCGACGCGAACGCGAAGACATCCATGGCATGATAGGCATCGATCAACGCCCGCCCCTGCAGGCGCCCCGTGAAGTGAAAGCGCTCCGCCACGCCCTGTTCCTCGGCGATCTCGCGCATCACCTGGGCGGCATCGCCGTCACCGACGACCAGGAAGTGCGCCTCGGGACGCCTGCTCAGCGCCAGTGATACCGCCTCGGCCAGGAAAGGCAAGTTCTTCTCCCGCGCCAGCCGGCCCAGATGGCCGATGACATACGCATCCTCGGGAATGCCCATGCGGCGCCGGCAATCCTCCCCGTTGCCGAGCGCGAAACGGTTGGTATCCACACCGCTCGGCACCACCCGAATTGCCGAATTAGCCTCGCGTTCGAGCAGCAGGTCGCGGATGCTCTCGCTGGGCGCAATGACGCTGTCGCACAACCAGCTGTACTGGGTGGCAAGCGCGATGGCGAAGCGCTGCATGCGCGGCGAATCGCCGGGCACATAATGGGTGTAATGCTCATAGAGCGTATGGTGGGTGAACACCAGCGGCAGGCCATAGGTCTCGGCGGCACGCGCGGCGGTGTCGCCCAGCAGGAAGGGATGATGGGAGTGGACGATATCCGGTTCGAAATCCTCGATGGCTTCGTAGAGTTGACCGGGCATCGGCACAGGCAAGGAGAAGTCGCTGCCGTTGAAGTGCTGTACCGCCGCCACCCTGACCACATCCGTCTCGTTCTCGGGCTGGCCCTCCAGGCGAGGCGCCACGACCAGGACACGGTGGCCCGCCATGCACAGCTGACGCTTGAGACGCTGCACCGACTCGCTGACCCCGCCGACGATCGGTTGGTAGGTATTGGTGAACATCAGCACATTCACTGGGGCGACTCTCCTGTCAGAACACTCCGGGGAAGCGAGCGCGATGGCACGCGTCCCGCCATCTCCCGTTCGAGATAGGCGACGAAGGCACGAATCCGCAAGGGCACGTGGCGACGCTGATGATACACGGCATGAAAGTCGGCGCGCACTCCTCGCCACTCCGGCAGCAGCTCGATCAGACGTCCTGCGGACAAGTCATCGTGGACATCCCACCAGGAGCGCAGCGCCACGCCATGACCGTCACGGGCCAAGCGGCGGACCACCTCGCCATCGTTGCTGGCCATGGGACCCGCTACCTTCACCGCACGTTCCTCGCCTGGCGTGTCACGACGCTGGAAGCGCCACACGGTGTGGTCGCTGCCGTTCTCGCGAATCACCAGACAGGGATGCGACGACAGATCGCGGGGATCGCGCAGCGGCGACATGCGCTCGACATAGGCCGGCGCCGCGCAGAGCACGCGGCGGTTGGCGAGGATGCGTCGTGCCACCAGGCGCGAGTCCGGCGGCGCACCGACGCGAATGCCGATATCGAATCCCTGCTCGAACAGGCTGGCAGGGAAATTGGTCAGCTCGAGACTGCCCTCGATATGCGGGTGAAGGGCACAAAAGTCCGAGAACAGCGGCGCCACATGCCGCCGACCGAAACCGAAGGTGGCATTGATGCGCAGCGGTCCGGACAGCTCGGCTCGGTGATCGCCCAGCGTTTCCTCCAGCTCGCCGAGCTCGTCGAGGATCGCCGCGCCCCGGCTCAGGTAGAGCTCGCCCTCGGCGGTCAGCGTCAACCGCCGCGTGGTGCGATGGGCCAGGGAGACGCCCAGGCGAGCCTCGAGCTGCTTGAGCCGCTTGCTCACCGCCGAGAGCGAGAGTCCCAGCTCACGGGCGGTGGCGGTCAAGCTACCGGCCCGCGCCAGGCGTTGAAAGAAGGCCAGGTCATCGAGCTGAGACAAGATATTCTCCACTCATGCGCAACAATACCTTTCACTCTAGCCCGATTATCTCTTTCCGCCCAAGGAGTAGGCTATGCCTGACCCGGACAGTCAGCGCCCGGCCATGCGACCCGGTTCCATTCCCTGGTACGCCATGACGGCTACTACATGAAAAGAGGTGACAACATGACCCATCGCATCGCCGTGATGCCCGGCGACGGCATCGGCACCGAAGTGGCTCCGGAAGGCCGGCGTGCCCTGGAGGCCGCCGCACGACGCTTCGATATCGCACTCGACTTCGAGACCTTCGACTTCGCCAGCTGCGACTATTATCTCGCACACGGCCGGATGCTGCCCGAGGACTGGCGCCAGATCCTCGGTGAGTTCGACGCCTTGTTCTTCGGTGCGGTGGGCTGGCCGGAAAAGGTCCCGGACCATGTATCGCTATGGGGATCGCTGCTGCAATTCCGCCGTGAGTTCGACCAGTACGTTAACCTTCGCCCCTGCCGACTGCTGCCCGGCATCAAGAGCCCGCTGGCCGGCCGGCAACCTGGCGACATCGACTTCTACGTGGTGCGCGAAAACACCGAGGGCGAATATTCCAGCGTCGGTGGCACCATGTTCGAGGGCACCGACCGCGAAGTGGTCATCCAGGAGACGGTGATGACCCGGACCGGTGTCGACCGGGTGCTGAAATACGCCTTCGACCTGGCCGCCAGCCGCCCTCGCAAGAAACTCACCTCGGCCACCAAATCCAATGGCATCGCCATCACCATGCCCTGGTGGGACACGCGCGTGGCCGCTGCAGCCGAGCACTATCCGGAGGTTTCGGTCGATCAGTTCCACATCGACATCCTGACCGCCAACTTCGTGCTCCACCCGGACTGGTTCGACGTGGTGGTGGCCAGTAACCTGTTCGGCGACATCCTCTCCGATCTCGGCCCGGCCTGCACCGGCACCATCGGCGTGGCGCCTTCAGCCAACATCAATCCGGAAGGACGCTTTCCCAGCCTGTTCGAGCCGGTGCACGGCAGCGCGCCGGACATCGCCGGGCGCGGCATCGCCAATCCCATCGGCCAGATCTGGTCCGGAGCGATGATGCTCGAACACCTCGGATATCCCGAGGCCGGGCGCGCGATGCTCGCCGCCATCGAAGCGGTCCTCGACGAAGGCGACGAACGTATCCTGACGCCGGACCTCGGCGGTCAGGGCTCGACGCAGGCCCTGGGGCGAGCCATCGCCGAGCGCATCGCGAGCTGACCCAGTGGCTACCTGGGCCCAGGCATGATCAGCCTTCGCGCCGACCGTCGACCAGACGCTCAAGGCCTTCCGGGTTATGGGCCTTGAGGACATCCGGCAGCAGCGCATCCGGCATGTCCTGATAGCAGACCGGGCGCAGGAACCGGAAGATCGCCGCACTGCCGACGGACGTGGTGCGGGTATCCGAGGTCGCCGGGAAGGGCCCGCCGTGAACCATCGCATCGCACACTTCGACACCGGTCGGCCAACCGTTGACCAGAATCCGTCCCGCCTTGCGCTCGAGCGTCGGCAGCAAGGCGCGGGCGGCATCCAGGTCGGCGTCGTCCATCTGCAGCGTGGCGGTAAGCTGGCCTTCCAGGCACTCGGCCACTTTGGCAAGCTCGGCGACACCCGAGCACTCGACCACCAGCGAGGTGGCGCCGAAGACTTCCGCCTGCAGCGCCTCGCTGGCCAGGAAATCCTGTGCCGAGGCCGCGAACAAACCGGTTCGGCACTGATTGGGGCCTTCGCCCTTCCGGCCACGCGCGACCTCACGCACCCTGTCGTTGCCAGCCAGCGTGACCACGCCGTCTTCGTAGGCCTCGAAGATCCCCGGCGTGAGCATGGTCTGGGCAGCACTGGCCTCGACCTCTTCAGCGGCAGCCGCCATGAAGGCGTCGAGGGCCGCCCCCTTGACCGCGATCACCAGCCCCGGATTGGTGCAGAACTGGCCGGCTCCCATGTTGAGCGAACCGACGAAGGCCTCACCCAGCGCCTGGCCGCGCGCATTGAGCGCTGCTGGCAACAGGAACACCGGATTGATCGAGCTCATCTCGGCGTAGAAGGGAATCGGCTCGGGACGCGACTGGGCGATCTGCCATAGCGCCAGGCCGCCGCTGCGCGAACCGGTGAAGCCGGCCGCCTTGATCCGCGAGTCCTTGACCAGAGCCTGGCCGACTTCGCGACCGGAACCAAACAGCAGGGAAAACACGCCTTCCGGCAGTCCGCACTTTTTGACCGCCGCCTGAAGGGCCCGCCCGACCAGCTCGCTGGTACCAGGGTGCGCGGAATGCGCCTTGACGATCACCGGACAACCGGCGGCCAGGGCGGATGCCGTGTCGCCACCGGCGACGGAAAAGGCCAACGGGAAGTTGCTCGCGCCGAATACCGCCACCGGGCCGAGAGCGACATGGCGCTGTCGCAGATCGGCGCGCGGCAGCGGCTGGCGATCCGGCAAGGCAGGGTCGACGCGCACATCGAGCCACTCGCCGGCGCGCACCGTCCTGGCAAACAGCCGCAGTTGCCCGCAGGTGCGCCCGCGCTCCCCCAGGAGCCGTGCCTGTGGCAGCCCGGTTTCCACCATTGCGCGTTCGATCAGGTCATCACCGATCGACTCGATCTCGTCGGCCACGGCCTCGAGAAAGGCGGCACGCGCCTCCAGCGAGGTGTGGCGGTAATCATCGAACGCCGCCCAGGCCAGCTCGCAGGCCCGCTCGACGTCGGCCTGGGTCCCACCCGGATACCCCGGCTCGAGCGACTCGTTCGTGGCCGGGTTGATGGCCCGAATGGCCACGCGACTGCCTTCCACGGCCTGCTGACCGATCAGTAACTTGCCTTCCAGTGTCATACCACTCGTCTCCTTGACGTTGCCTCGCTTCGCTTCAATGACCGTCGCGGACGGCAACGGACCATTGCGCATACCACTCGCGGAACAGCGCGTACTGCGCCTCCACATAGTGGCGTTGTGCATCGCTGAGGACGTCGGTCTCGTTGAAGTGCAAGGCGTATTCGCGCTCACCGTTGAGCACCATGAGGTGCTTGTAATACAGCACCAGATCCGGCCCTTCATCGAAGGAAGACAGAACGCCCAGGGCGGCGTCGAGTTCCTGCGCCTGACGGCGCGCCTGGACGTCGCCTCGCGCGGCTCGCTTGCTCAGCGAGACGAGGTGCAGGACCTCCCGCGGCAGGGCATTGCCGATACCGGTGATCGCCCCAGTCGCACCGCAGTTGACGAAACCATGGACCACCGTGGTGTCGACACCGACCATCAGGGTGACGTCGTCGTCCTGCGACGTGATGTGTTCTGCCGCGTAGCGCAGATCCTCGGCGCCACCGAACTCCTTGAAGCCGATCAGGTTGGGATGTTCTTCGCGCAGAGCGAAGAACAGCTCGGCACGAGTGGCAAAACCGTAGTAAGGGCTGTTGTAGATCACGGCCGGCAGGTTCGGCGCGGCCTTCAGAATGGCGGAAAAATGGGCCTTCTGGGCCACGGACGAGGTGCCGCGCGACAGCACGCGAGGGATGACCATCAGTCCGTGGGCACCGACCTCGGCGGCATGGGCCGCGTGGGAAACGGCTTCTCTGGAATTCACCGCACCAGTGCCGACGATCGTCGGCACCCCGGCGGCAACCAGGCGCGCCACCCCTTCCTGACGTTCGGCCTCGGTCAACAGCGGCCAGTCCCCCATCGAGCCACAGTACACCACGGCGCTCATGCCGATATCGATGAGCTCGCGCCCCTTGGCGACGAGCGCATCGTAATCCGGCTTGCGCTCCGGCGTGCAGGGCGTCATCAGGGCAGGAATACAGCCAGTGAAAATATTGTCGTTCATCATTGATCCCTCCAGGGGTCTCGGGTCAGTCCAGTGCATTGGCAGCCATGCTTTCGCCGCTCTTTTTATATTTTATACAATCTTCAAAACAACTTTTGAACCCTTGTCGCTCAAAACAAGGACGACAGCACGTGAAGGCCCCACCTCAAGCGGAGGACATCGGCCTCGCCACACGGCGACTTACCAGAATGACCAACGGCTCATGTATACTGTATAAAACTTCCTTCTCGAGCCGCCGACTCCACCATGGCCTACAAGACCCGCGCCCGATTCGTTGCCGATGACATCCGCCACCGCATTCTGAACGGCGAGTTTCCCGGTGGCACACAGCTCCGCCAGGATGCCCTGGCCGCGGACTATGACGTCAGCCGAATCCCGGTACGCGAAGCGTTGCTCACTCTGGAGGCCGAAGGCCTGGTGGAGTTCTACCCGCACCGCGGCGCCTTCACGACCGAGCTCTCGGTGGCCAAGATCCGCGAACTCTTCGATCTGCGGGTACTGCTGGAAGGTCACCTGCTGCGACAGGCCATCCCGCGGATGACCGAGGCCGCTCTCCACAAGGCGGAACACATCCTCCAGGAATATGATGCCGCCCTGGACAGCGGCAGCCAGATCGATAACTGGAGCGACTACAACTTCGCCTTCCACGAGGCGCTCTACCACCCCGCCGATCTTCCCGAAGCCATGAACCTGGTGTCGCAACTCAACACCAAGTCGGACCGCTATATCCGCATGCAGCTGCTCTATACCCAGGCGATCGAGAAGGCCGAACGGGAACACCACGACCTGCTCGAGTTGTCCCGGCAAGGCGAGGTCGATGCCGCCTGCCAGTTGCTGGAGCGGCACATCCTGGAAGCCTGCGAAGGCATCGTCGCCGTGCTGGAGGGGCGAGTCCAGGCCAGCCAGACACCGGACACCGCCCAGTTGTAATCGGCATCAAGCGCCGGGATGGCCCTTGCCGCCACCGGCGTGCAGCAAGGGCCGCCCGTACCGAGTCATTCGACCAGTGTCTTGAGGTACTGGCCAACCTCGGAATGATGCTGGATCGAGGACACCGGCAGAATCGTCTCGGCCGGCCCCCAGGCGAAGACATTCACCGGGGTGTGGGTATGCGTACCGGTGCCCCAGACGACATTCTGCTCGGTGCCCAGGACACGCCCCAGCACATCGCCCCGATCCTTATAGGGGTAGAAGGCATCGAAGTCCTGGATGGCCGGCACCTCCTCGGCGTCGAGATAGCTGTGCCCCTCCACGTGGTAGGGGTTCGGCTTGTTGGCCAGGACCGCTTCCGCCTGGGCCTCGTCGATCTGGAAGTCGCTGTTGGCATTGACCATTTCCATCAGACGAGCCGGCGTCCTCTGCGCTTCGTCGAGCGCCCCGAATTCACTCAGCAGGGTCGAGAAGCTGGCCTTTTGTTGATAGAGAGAGTCGAGAAGCGCGACGTCACCGAAGTTGAAGTTGGGCGCATAGTCCCGCTCCGCGAAGGCAGGCCCCGACTTCGACTGCGGTTCCGGCAGGTCGGCCGATGAGTAACTGAGCCCGAACCCGCCCGTTTCATGGTCCGCGGTGACCAGAATCACGGTATCGTCGCGCCCTTTGGCCCAGTCGTAGACGCCCTGGACCGCTTCCTCGAACTTGACCATCTCGTTGAGCATGGTGCCGGCATCGTTCGAGTGCCCGGCCCAATCGATCTGTCCACCCTCGACCATCAGGAAGAAGCCATCTTCATCCTGCTCGAGCCTGTTCAGCGCGGCCTGCGTCATCTCGTGCAGGGACGGCTCGAGGCGGTCGGCATCACTCTTGGTATTGCGATACTCGATGCCATCGGCCATGCCGGAGTTGGCAAACAGGCCCAGCAGCTTGTCGCTCTGATCGGCCTCGAGTTGCTCGCGGTTGAATGCCAGGCCATAGCCCTTTTCGGCCGCTTCCACGAGCAGGTTTCGATCGTCCTGGCGCTTGGATACCGGCTCATAAGCGCCATCCATCAGGTCCGTGACCTCGGCATCTTCGCTCGCCGATTGCGGCACCCAATGGCGCAGCCCGCCCGAGAGCATGACGTCGGGCCCCACCTCGAGCATGTCCACGGCGATCTCGTTCTCCAGCGAACGGTGGGGCTGGTGGGCGGCAAAGGCGGCAGGCGTGGCATGGGTCAGGCGAGTGTCCGAGACCAGGCCGGTTGCCTTGCCCTGCGCCTTGGCCAGCTCGAGCACCGTCTCGACAGGATTGCCCTCGGCGTCGATACCAATCACTTCGCTACCGGAGTAGATACCGCTCGCCAACTGCGTGGCGGAACAGGCGGAATCCACGACGACGGCATCCTCGGGATGCGTCAGGGAGACACCGACGACACCTTCCTTGGCCAACTGGTAAAACGCCGTCGGTTCGCCGTCGTAGATGGAGTCGGGCGCCTGGTTGGCATAGGTCTCCAGCAGCCCCACCTGCTGGGGTCCCATGCCGTCTCCGATCATCAGGATCACGTTCCTGACCTCGGCGGCACCGGCCGGCGCCGCGACCGAGGCAAGCATTACACTCCCCATCACGGGGCCAATCGCCGCTCGTAGCTTCATGCGAAATATCATGACTCATCCTTTTTGTCGGTTATTCTCGGTAATGCGCAACTTCACACTACGGAAATGCTGAATAAATAGCCAAGCACGGTGAAGGCCAGGCCCGTTCTCATGGACACTCTTCACATGATCAATATGAGCCGAAATGCCCTCTTCACGGTAGCCTCGGCCATTGAGGAAGGCCATGCCGAGCCAACCCGACATGGCCAGTGAGGGAGCGCCGCTCAGGATTTCGCGGCAACCCCCAGCGTGGCGTCGTCTTCCTGAGCCTCGCCGGTTCGCCAGATGGCGATATTGGCGTAGCCGTAGAAGAGAGTGATCAACAGCACCAGCATGTGGTACCAGAGGAACGGCAGGTAGCTGAGCGTGGAGACCCCCAGCGTCATGGCCATGAAGACACCACCGTCCGTCCAGGGCACCATGGGCGTGGTGATGGTGCCCCCGGCCTCGGCGTTGCGGGACAGCACGCGTCGATCAATGCCCTGCTTGTCATAGTTCTTCTCGGTGATGGTGCTGGCGGTGATCAGGGAGACATAGGCCGCCCCGCCGAAGAAGTTGCCGAAAAAGCCCCCCAACATGGTGGAAAGCGTCAGACGACCGGGGTTGTCGGCCCAGCGCAAAAAGCCGTTGCTGATCGTCTGCAGTACGCCGACGCGCTCCATCAGCCCGCCGAGTCCCAGGGCGAACAGGATCAGAGCAATGACCCCGAGCATGGATTCGATGCCGCCCCGGTTGAGCAGGGTATTGAGGAAGTCCACATCGGATTGCATGGCATTGCCGACATAGGCGGTCCGCATGGCATCGAGCGGTGCCACGCCCTGAGCCAGCCAGGCGCAGAGGATCCCCATCACGGCACCGAAGGTGATCACCGGGATGGCGGGATAACGGCGGACCAACAGGCCGATGACGACGACGGCCGGCAGCAACAACCAACCGTTGATGGTGAAATGCGACTGCAGGGCCTGCATGGCCATGTCGGCGCGCTGAGTATCGACATCTTCACCGACATAGAAGAAGCCCACCACCAGGAACAGCAGGGCGGCAATCAGCGCCGCGGGGCCGCTGACGAGCGACATGGAACGGATGTGATCCACCAGCTTCACCCGGCACAGCGAGGCTGTCATCACGGTGGTATCGGACAACGGCGACATCTTGTCGCCCACATAGGCGCCGGAGATCACCGCGCCGGCCACCAGCGGCAGTGGAATGCCGAAGCTATGGCCGATGCCGATCATGGCGACGCCGGCGGTCCCTGCCGTGCCGAAGGAGGTACCCGTCGACAGGGAGGTGACGGCACAGATGAGAAAGGCCGCGCACAGGAAGATCTGCGGGCTCATCACCGTCAATCCGTAGTAGATGATACTGGGCACGATGCCACCGGCGATCCAGGTACCGATCAGTGCTCCCACGGTGATCAGCACCAGCACCGCTTCCATGCCGTTATGAATGCCGTCGATCAGCCCCCGCTGCATGGCCTCGTAGGAAAGCTTGAGCTTCAGCCCGAGTCCCATCACCAGGAACCATGAGGTGAACAGGGCCAGTTGTATGGGCAGTCCGAAGACATTGATGAACAGGAACATGATGGCGATGAAGCCCACCATCACGGCACCCACTTCACCCAAGGAAGGCAGACGGCCCCCCGCTTGCTGCTCGTTCATGACTCACTCCGCTTGTTGTTGTCGCAATGTTGTATTGACTCGATGCCGACCAGCGCCGGCCTGACTATCGGGCAAAACGCGCCAGCCGGTAGGGGGCCAGCGACGGCAATGCCGTTTTCGTGGGTTCCCTTT
This sequence comes from Halomonas caseinilytica, assembly GCF_001662305.1. Classification (GTDB taxonomy): domain Bacteria; phylum Pseudomonadota; class Gammaproteobacteria; order Pseudomonadales; family Halomonadaceae; genus Halomonas; species Halomonas caseinilytica. Next base: position 53,867 of record NZ_BDEP01000008.1, on the reverse strand, counting down.
CGGGAGAGATGAACTGGCTGACCAGGCGGGCCGTGATGGCAGCCTGGGTCAGCCCGAGATGGTGGTGCCCGAAGGCCAGCCAGACCCGCCCTTCCGGGCCGGCCCGATCGATGACCGGCAGCGAATCCGGCAAGGAAGGGCGAAAGCCCATCCAGGGGGTCGCATTCGTCTCGTCCAGGGGGCGGGCAAACATCCCCCGCGCCAGCTCTCGAAGCTGCCAGGCGCGTTCCATCCGTGGAGGACGTTCGAGGCCGGCGAACTCCACGGTACCGGCCAGTCGCAGCCCCTCGGCCATGGGCGTCATGATGAAACGCCGCTCCAGGGAGGTGACCGCCATGGAGAGCCGCTCGACTTCCCGGGGCAGCATCAGGTGATAGCCACGCTCGGTGTCCAGCGGCACCCGAACCCCGGTCAGCGCAGCGACCAGCGAGGCCGAATGGGCGCCGGCGGCGACCAGCACCCTCGGCACCGACAATCGGCCCTGGTTCGTCTCCAGACGAACTCCACCTGCATCGGCCCATCCGCCTTGCACGGCGGCTCGGGAGAACCGCACCCCGGCGGCCTCGGCAGCCCTCACCAGCTCCTTCACCACCTGGAGGGGATCGATCACATGGCCGGTATCGGGGAAGAACAGGCCTCCACGGATGCGCTCCGACAGTCCAGGCGCCCGGCGACGGACTTCCTCGCCGTCCAGCCGTTCCAGCGAGACGCCATGCGCCGCGAAACGTGTCGCCGATGCCGCCAAGGCATCCGCCGTCTCGGCCTTCTCGTGGACCAGCAAAGAGCCCTGACCACAGAGCAGGTCGGAACGCCCGATGGACGCCAGCAGTTCCTGCCAGGCCGCCAGGCTCACTTCGTTGAGCGCCCGAATGCCTGACACGCTTCGCTGGTAGGGAGACGAGCGCAGATTCCACAGCAGTCGCATCAGCCAGGGCGCTGCCTTCGGCAAATATCGCCAGTCCAGCCGTAGCGGCCCGAGTGGATCCATCAGCATGCCGGGAATACGCTTCAGCAGAGAAGCATCGGCAATGGGAAAGACCTGCTCGGTGGCTAGGTGGCCGGCGTTGCCGAAGGACGCCCCCATGCCCGGCGCATCGCTGTCCAGCACCCGTACCCGAAGGCCCTGGCGTGCCAGTGCCAAGGCGCAGGCCGTACCGACCACACCGGCACCGACTACCACGATATCGGCATCATCAAAGCCGGTACCCACCATGGGTCGGGCTTGCGGGGAAGCCTTCGGATCGGGACTCGCCTGGGTCATGATCGTTGCTCGCCTGAGGTGCTTTCCGTTGAATGTATAAAATATATAATCTATCTTGGCAAGCATGGCCGACCCGAATCAGTCCGCGACCATCACCCAATACACAATGAGAGGACGATGCATGAAGCGCATCCAGGTGATCGATTCCCATACCGGTGGAGAACCCACCCGGCTCGTGCTGGAGGGCTTCCCCGACCTCGGTTCAGGCAACTTGCAAGAAAAGCTCGAGCGGCTGCGCGGCGAGCATGATCGCTGGCGCACCGCCTGCATGCTGGAACCGCGGGGCCATGACGTCCTGGTCGGCGCCCTGCTCTGCGAGCCGGATACCCCCGGGGCCACCTGTGGGGTCATCTTCTTCAACAACAGCGGTTATCTGGGCATGTGCGGCCACGGCACCATCGGCTTGGTCGCCTCCCTGGCCCATCACGGTCGGCTGTTACCCGGCCTGCACCGCATTGACACGCCGGTCGGCCCCATCGAGGCACGGCTCCACGAAGACGGCAGCGTGACCGTGCGCAATGTGCCGGCCTATCGCTATCGGCGGGCGGTCCCCCTAGATGTGGCCGGCCATGGCCGCCTCCATGGCGACATCGCCTGGGGCGGCAACTGGTTCTTCCTGGTCAGCGATCATGGGCAACGCCTCGCACTGGACAACGTCGACGCCTTGACTGACTTCACCTGGGCGATTCGCCAGGCGCTGGAGGCACAGGGCGTCACCGGCGAGGATGGTGGAGAGATCGATCATATCGAGCTGTTCGCCGAGGACCCGGACGCCGACAGCCGCAACTTCGTGCTCTGCCCCGGCAAGGCTTATGATCGTTCGCCCTGCGGCACCGGCACCAGCGCCAAGCTGGCTTGCCTGGCGGCCGACGGCAAGCTGTCCCCCGGTCAAGTCTGGCGTCAGGCCAGCATCACCGGCAGCGAGTTCGAGGCGCATTACGAGCCGGAAGGCGAGCGGATTCGTCCTTACCTTCGCGGCAGGGCCCATATCAGCGCCGAGGCCACGCTGACCATCGACGAAGCGGATCCCTTCGCCTGGGGAATCGGGCACCCCGGCTGACACATCACGCCCGTTCGTCTCCCTGCCAGCCCCAGGCGCCCTCGATGATGCGCACCCTGTCATCGGCCAGGTTGGCGAGCAGGTTGCGCCCCATCTCATCGAAGCTGTCACCGAAGAGCTCGACTGGCCCGGGCAGTACGGCCGATGCCTGGCGGCGTGTCGCCTGACGATCGTGCCTGCGACGCCAGGCCAGTGCCTCAGCGGTGACATCGGCCACCTCGAGCGGCCGGAAACCGGCCGTTGCCAGTCGCCGTTCCAGCATCCTTGGCGTCTGCAGGTGGCTCGTCGAGCGCTCCCTGGCCCAGGGCACCGGCAGCATCAGCTCGGCGGGATTTTCGCCGGCGACGACCTCATGCAACAGCACCCGGCCTCCCGGCACCAGCAGGCGGCGCCATTCCTTCAGAACCGCCTCCGTATCCGGCATGTTCATCAACGCGTGCTGGCACCAGACGACATCCACGCAAGCATCCGGTAATGGTACCAGGGCGGCATCGGCACAACAGAACCGTGTGTGCGCCGCCAGCCCCGTGGCCCGGCTCAGCCATCTCGCCACCTCGACAAAAGGCGCGGTGATATCGATGCCGACCACCTCGACACCGTGCTCCGCAGCCAGCAACCGGCTGGCCCCGCCAGTTCCGCATCCCACATCCAGCACGCGAACGCCCGGAGAGAATTCGCCAAGCCGGGCCAGCGCGCGACTGGCACGCCGCCCGCCTAGATGCAGCTGGTCGATGCCGGCAATGTCATCAAGGGTCAGACGATCCGGGTTCCGTCCGCTGGCAACGAAGGCGCGACGCAACCCGTCGAGTAGCGTTTCGCGATTCGCCCCCTTTATGCCACCAGCGCCGGCATAGTGCCGAGCCAACCGTTCGGCATCCCCAAGCATGCCCGCCTGGCCGCTCCCGTCGCGTTTCTCTGCTCCGGAGTCATCATTGGTCATTCGCGCTTGCTCTCCCATGCTGCCGCTCTCTCGGCCTACGGCACGAAAACGCCTCCTCCGGCAGTGAACGACGGCATATCGCCAAAATGTATAACATACAAAATCGATGACACCACATACGCTGACAGCACGGGCCATCCGCGCCTGCAGGTCCATTCACTCGATAACGACAAGGACACCTTCATGACCCTGGAACGACGCCAGTTTCTCACCGCTTCCGTGGCTCTCGGAGCGGCCGTGGCCGCGCCTGGCCTGCTGGCCGGCAACACGGCGCCATCGCGTTACCCGGACGCCACCTGGCAGGTCATCGACGAACGCTTCGAGCGTTACATGCTGTTCAATACCCCCCTGGAACGCCAATGGACAGGCGGCCTGTGGCTCGAGGGCCCGGCCTGGAACGCCGTGGGTCGCTATGCCGTCTTCAGCGACATTCCCCGGGCACGGCAGATGCGCTGGGATGAAGTCACCGGCGAGGTCTCGGTGCTGCGACACAAGGTTGGCCATTCGAACGGCAACACCTTCGATAACCGGGGCCGGCTGATCGCCTGCGAGCACTCCCCCGCCCGCGTCGTTCGCTACGAATGGGACGGCAGCATGAGCGTGCTGGCCGAGCGCCATGATGGCAAGCCGCTCAATGCCCCCAACGATGTCATCGCTCTGGACAACGGGGGCCTGATCTTCACCGATCCGGGCTATGGCGCCCATGTCGACTATGAGGGGCAACGCCGAGAGCTACAACTAGACACGGCGGTCTATTACTGGGAAGACGGCATGGACGAGCCCCGGGTGCTGACCACCGAACTGTACAAGCCCAACGGCATCGCCCTCGGGCCGGATGGCCGCAGCCTGTACATTACCGATACCGCGCCTTCCCACCATCCGGACCAGCCGGCCACCATCACGCGCTTCACCCTCGCCGAGGACGGCAAGGCCCTGCAGAACCCGCAGCGCCTCGTCGAAAGCCGCGAGGAAGGATACGACGGCCTGACCTGCGACGCGGATGGCAATCTCTGGGTGGGCACCTCCGGTGGTGAAGGCATCGATGGTGTCAGCGTCTTCACCCCGGAGGGCACCCTGATCGGGCGCGTCCTGCTCCCCGAGATCTGCGCCAATGTCTGCTTCACGGGAGAAGATCGCAATCGCCTGCTGATGACGGCGAGCCAGTCGATCTACACACTCTACACCGCCACTCGCGGCGCCTGAAAACGCGCCGACGCCTCCACTCCCGGCGTGGCTTTTCATTATCGCACCCGCCTCTTTCATCAAGTCGACGCCGGGTCTTGAGCCCTCCGTCGACAGTGATGAAGGTAGCGAGACCCATGACGAAGCCACGACCGGGAGCGACATGATCACCGAGCCTAGCCTGCCACACTCGAGCGTCGATAACGCCTTCGCGCCTTGCCGGGAACACCGCCATGCTGGCTGACTGGCTGGAGCGGAGCCTGGGCGGATCGGCCTCGGCCCCCGCACAGGGCGACATCCCAGGTGGACGATTCCGCTTCATGGGGCCAGGGCTGCTGGAGCTCACGCCGGATGCCCCCGAGGCCGAGACGCCCGCTGTGGTGCTGTCGGTTGGCATCCACGGCAATGAAACGGCCCCCATCGAGTTGCTCGGCGCCAGCCTCGCCCGCCTTGAAGCCGGCCTGCTGCGTCTGGGCAGCCCCGTGCTGGTGATCCTGGGCAATCTCGAGGCCATTCGTGCCGGCGCCCGCTTCGTCAACACCAACCTCAACCGCCTGTTCCGTCGTGACCTGGGCGAGGATGGCATGGAACCGGACCGGGCCCGCACCTTGATGGACGCGGTGGATGCCTTCTATGCGCGCCATCCGGACCGTGCCCGGTTACATTACGACCTGCACACGGCGATCCGCGACAGCCAGTATCCCCGCTTCGCGGTGGACCCCTTCGCCGACACTGTCACCTCCCCCGAGCAATGGCAATGGCTGGCCGGCGCCGATATCCAGGCGGTCCTTCACCAGCACGATCACAGCTGGACCTTCTCCCATTACAGCAAGCATTACCATGGTGCCCAGGCCTTCACCCTGGAGCTTGGTCGCGCCCTGCCCTTCGGCGCCAACGATCTCGCGCCCCTGGCACCCATGGGCCAACTGCTCGACGCGCTACTGGAGGGGCGCGAACCCGCCTCGGCCCCCCCTTCGCGGATGGCCTTCTTCCGGGTCGAGCATGAGCTGATCCGCCATGCCGAAGGCTTCCAGCTATGCTTTCCCGATGACACCCCGAACTTCACCGAGTTCGCCCCCGGCACGCGGCTGTCGGAGGATGCCGAGGCTGGCCCCTTCACGGTCGGCGATACGCCCTTGCGCGTGGTCTTCCCCAACGCTCGCGTCGAGCTCGGCGCCCGGGCGGCTCTGCTGGTCACTCCGGTACGGGATGCCGAAACGCAATAACGCCGCCATACACGCTTCACCAACGGTTATTAAAACTGCAAAATAACAACAACTTGGAGTTATTTTATGCTTGAGACCCACGCCTCCATAGACCAAGGTCGCATGACCGATCGATCAACACGGCCTGCCGACAACCGTCTGGCCTGTTAGAATCGCCCACCTTTTCGCGCCGGCCCACATGCTGTCCGGTCCCGACCCAGGCGACCTTTCCCGAACTGGAGCCCGTTTCATGGCCGATACCCCGATTCCGCTGGAAGTGCGCAACATCACCAAGCGCTTCGGCAATACCGAAGTCCTCAAGGGCCTGTCCCTGCAGGCCCACAAGGGCGATGTCATCACCCTCATCGGAGCCTCCGGCTCCGGCAAGAGTACCTTCCTGCGTTGCATGAACCTGCTGGAGCAACCCAACGAAGGCGAACTGATCGTCCACGGCGAATCCATCCGTTTCAAGGAAACGCGCCACGGTCGCGAGCCGGCGGACTGGAAGCAGGTCGTCGACATGCGTGCCAAGCTGTCCATGGTGTTCCAGAGCTTCAACCTGTGGGCCCACATGACACTGCTCGAGAACGTCATCGAGGCACCGGTCCATGTCCTCGGCAAATCGAAGCGCGACGCCATCGACCATGCTCGCCAATTGCTCGAACGCGTCGGCCTCGCGGATCGCGCCGACTACTACCCGGCGCAGCTCTCCGGCGGCCAGCAGCAGCGCGGCGCCATCGCCCGAGCACTGGCCATGGACCCGGAAGTGATGCTGTTCGACGAGCCCACCTCGGCACTCGACCCGGAACTGGTCGGCGACGTGCTCAAGGTCATGCGCGATCTCGCCGAGGAAGGCCGCACCATGATCGTCGTGACCCACGAGATGGCCTTTGCCCGCGATGTCTCCACCCAGGTGATCTATCTGCATCAGGGGCAGATCGAGGAAGCCGGGGCGCCCGACCAGGTCCTCGGCAACCCGAATTCCGAGCGGCTCAAGCAGTTCCTGGCGCCCAAGCACTGAGACGGCCCGGATGAGGAGACTCCCATGATCGACCTGCACGGCTACGGCCCACGCCTCGCGGAAGGCGCCCTGGTCACCGTCGAACTGGCGGTTCTATCGCTGATACTTGCCATCGTGCTGGGCCTGGCCACGGCCAGTGCCAAGATGTCGCGCAATTGGGTGCTGCATCGTCTCGGCACCCTCTACACGACCCTGATACGCGGCGTACCCGACCTGGTGCTGATGATGCTGCTGTTCTTCGGCGGGCAGATCGGCATCAACATGTTCACCGACTGGCTCTACACCCAGTTCGATGTGGACATTTTTATCAACATCAATGAGTTCGTCGCCGGCGTGGCGACCATCGGACTGATCTTCGGGGCCTACATGGGCGAGACGTTTCGCGGCGCCTTCCTCGCCGTGGACAACGGCCAGATCGAGGCCGGCCGTGCCTATGGCATGTCTCACTGGCTGGTGTTCCGCCGCATCCGCTTCCCGCAGATGATGCGCCACGCCCTGCCGGGGCTCTCGAACAACTGGATGGTACTGCTCAAGACCACCGCCCTGGTCTCGGTGATCGGTCTCTCCGACATGGTCCGGGTGGCCGCCGAGGCTTCCAAGGCCACCCGCGAACCCTTCACCTTCATGATCATCGTCGCCGCCGTTTACCTGCTGATCGCCAGCGTCTCCGAATGGGGCTTCGCGCGACTGCAGAAACGCTATGACATCGGCTACGGGGAGGCGGACTGATGGAAAGCCTGATGAACTGGCTGCAGGCGCAACTGGCCGACAACAGCATCTTCACCCTGCAGACCCTTTCCTACTATGGCGAAGGCCTGGTCACCACGGTCCAACTGGTCTTCCTTTCGCTGATCATCGGCCTGGTGCTGGCCGTGCCACTCGCCATCGGGCGCGGGTCCAAGCATGCCTGGATTCGTCTGCCGATCTTCTTCTACTGCTACGTGTTCCGGGGCACGCCACTGCTGGTCCAGCTCTACCTGATCTACTATGGCGTGGTCTTCGTCGAGGGCATCCAGGACACCTGGCTGTGGGTCATTCTCGAAAAACCCTTCGTGCCGGCATTGATCGCCTTCACGCTGAATACCGGCGCCTACACTACCGAGATCTTCCGCGGCGCCATCAAGTCCACGCCCAAGGGCGAGATCGAGGCCGCCCGCGCCTACGGCATGTCACGCGCCCTGATGCTGCGCCGCATCGTCTTGCCCAGCGCCTTCCGCCGCGCGCTGCCGGCCTATGGCAACGAGGTGATCTTCATGCTCCATGCCAGCGCCATCGCCAGCGTGGTGACCATCATGGACCTGACCGGCGCGGCCCGTTTCGTTTATGCCCGCTTCTACGCGCCCTTCGACGCCTTCCTGTTCGTCGCGGCCATCTACCTCTGCCTGACGTTCACGATCATCTACTTCTTCCGTCACCTGGAGAAGCGGCTGCTCGCTCACCTCAAGCCGGTCAGCGGCTGACGACCGTCGAACGAACGTTGGTTCACAACGTTCGTTCACGGCCTTTCGACCTACCCGAGCTTCGGCTATGGTGGATAGGTCATCACCCAAGGCGCTGAGCGACTCGCGCTCTAGCGGTGAAGCTATCAACAAAAAGGGAAACGCCTCATGAAACTCAACAAGCTCCTGAGCATCGGCGTACTGGGCGCCGGTATGATCGCCGGCGTCGCCAACGCCGAGGTCCGCGACATCCGCATCGGTGTCGATGTGCCCTACGAACCCATGGAGTACCGCACCGCCGACGGCGAGCTGACCGGCTTCGACATCGAGCTCGGCAACGCTATGTGCGAAGAGATCGGCATCAAGTGCGAATGGGTCGTGCAAGGCTGGGACGGTATCATCCCCGGCCTGATGGCCCGCAAGTACGACGCCATCATGTCGTCGATGACCATCAACGACAAACGCCGTGAGCAGGTGCTGTTCTCCGATCCCTACTTCACCCCGCCCTCCGCCTGGTTCGCACCGGCAGACAGCGAAATCACCGCCCCCGACGAGACAACGCTCGAGGGCATGTCCATCGGCGTGCAACGCGGCACTCTCCAGGACAACTATGTCACCGACATGTACGGCGACGTGGCCGACGTGAACCGTTACGCCACCGCCGACGACATGGTCCTGGACATGGACTCCGGCCGCCTGGACATCGTCTTCCTCGACTTCCCGGTGGGCAAGTCCACTCTGCTCGACAGCGAGGCGGGTGACTACAAGACTGTAGGCGAGAAGATCACCGAACCCAAGCAGTACTTCGGCGATGGCTTCGGCATTGCCTTCCGCAAGCGCGACGAAGCGCTGGCCGAGGCCTTCAACGAGGCACTCGCCACCCTGAAGGAAAACGGCACCTACGCCGACATCGAGGCCAAGTATTTCAGTGAATGAGTACTTCGGTGAATGAGTACGTCAGTGAGTGAATGGCTCGGCGCTTGAAGCGCCTCGTGCTCTGACCTTGACGCGCGGCCCCTGACAACAGGGGCCGCTTTTCTTCTCTCGTCCGGCACCGCTCATCGCCTGGGATGCGTGCCGGGCACGTGTTCGGCGTCCTCATTCAATGCTGCGTCCCGTGGTGGCTGTGCCAGGGCATTGAGGATGCCGCATTCGGCGGCCGAGCGTTGCCCCTGACAACGCGCCCGCAGCGCCACCAGCGTGTCTTCCAGGGCCTGAAGCTGGGCGATACGCGCCTTCACATGCGTCAGGTGCTCGTCGATCAGGACATCAGCCCGGTGGCAGGTTCCCTCCGGGTCATCGTGGCACGCCAGCAGAGCGCGAATCTCGTCCAGGGTCATGTCCAGCGCCCGGCAGTGACGAATGAAGGCCAGGCGTTCGACGTGAGTCTCGCCGTACAGGCGGTAATTCGCCTCGCTGCGTTCCGGCTCCGGCAGCAGACCTTCCCGTTCATAGTAGCGAATGGTCACGACCCGGCATCCCGTACGCATCGCCAGCTCACCGATCTTCATCATCGACCTCCACTCAACTCGGGGCCAGGGCTTGACCCTATACAGACTATAGGGTGTGTCATGGCACAAGATATCATGAACGGAGCCCGAGATGTCCGATGCCCATGAACATGGCTGCTGCGGTAGCCAGCACACCGAGCCTCGCGAGGCCGTGTCCGCCCCGGCAGGCAGCGAGACGCTGCGTCTGCGCATCCAGGAGATGGACTGCCCCACCGAGGAAGCCCTGCTCCGCAAGGCTCTGGGCTCGGCGCCCGGCGTCGCTGCGCTGGAATTCGACCTGATGGCCAGGGTCCTCAGCATCCACCATCACGACGCCGACACCGCAGCGCTTCAGGCACGCGTTCGCGACCTGGGCATGACGCCTCACCTTCTGGATGTCGACGAGGCTTCAAGCGGCGCAGCACTGGAAAGCAACGACACCCCTTGGGGCAAGCTGATACTGGCGGCACTCCTGGCCCTGGCCGCCGAGGTCGTCGGCTGGACACCCTGGCCCTGGACCACCTGGCTCGCCCCGCTGCTCGCCCTGCCGGCCATCGCCCTGGTGGGTCTGCCGACCTGGCGCAAGGGCTGGGTCGCGATCCGCCACCGCACCCTCAACATCAATGCCCTGATGAGCGTGGCGGTGACCGGCGCCCTGCTGATCGGCCACTGGTCGGAAGCCGCCATGGTGATGGTGCTGTTCACCCTGGCGGAACACATCGAATCACGCTCTCTGGAACGTGCCCGCCGTGCCATCCGCGATCTGCTGGACAGCGCGCCCCGACAGGCCCGGCGCCGCACGGAAGCGGGAGAATGGGAGACCGTGGCCGCCGAGGATGTGGCCATCGGCGAGATCGTGCGGGTACTCCCGGGCGAGCGCCTGCCGCTGGACGGCGAGGTGGTGCGGGGCCATCCCAGCCTGGACGAATCGCCGATCACCGGCGAGAGCCTGCCTGTCGACAAGGCGCCCGGCGACAGCGTCTTCGCCGGTGCCATCAACCATGACGGCGACTTCGACATCCGCACCACTCGAGAGGCCAGCGACACCACACTGGCGCGCATCATCCATGCCGTCGAGCAGGCCCAGGCCAGCCAGGCTCCCACCCAGCGTTTCATCGACCGCTTCGCCGCCATCTATACGCCCGTGGTCTTCACCGTGGCGCTGCTCACGGCCCTGGCCTGGCCCTGGGTCGTCGGCGGTGCCTGGCTGGACGGTATCTACCGGGCGCTGGTGCTGCTGGTGATCGCCTGCCCTTGTGCGCTGGTCATCTCCACCCCGGTCACCATCGTCAGCGGCCTGTCGGCTGCCGCCCGCGCCGGCATCCTGGTCAAGGGCGGCCGCTTCCTGGAGCAGGGAAGACGACTCGGCTGGCTGGCTCTGGACAAGACCGGCACCCTGACACAGGGCGAGCCCTCGCTGGAACATTGGGAACCCCTCGACGAGCCGTTGGATGCAAGCACGCGCGCGACCCTGACACGCCAGGCCGCCCTGCTCGCCGGCCGCTCGACGCATCCCGTATCCGCCGCCATTCATCGTGCCCTTACACCGGATTCGGATGATGGCCGCGTGGATGATTTCCGCGAACGTCCCGGTCAGGGGGTCGAGGGCTGCGTGGACGGCCGGGCGCTCTGGCTCGGCAACCGCCGGATGGCCGATGCGAAGGGGCTGATAGACGCGACGCTTGCCGATCGCATCGAAGCGCTGGAACGTCGCGGCGCCAGTGTCGTGGCGCTGGGCTCCAACGACAGCATCCTCGCGCTGTTCGCCGTGCGCGACCCGCTCAAGCCCACCAGTCTGGCGGCCATCGAGGCCCTGCATGGCCTGGGCGTGAAGACGCTGATGCTGTCCGGCGACAACCGGCACGCGGTGAGTGCCATCGCCACGGAAGCCGGCATCGACAGCGCTCGGGGTGAGTTGCTGCCCGAGGACAAGCTCGCCATCATCGAGGAATACGGACGGCGTGGCGTGACCGGCATGGTCGGGGATGGCATCAACGATGCCCCGGCACTGGCCCGCGCCGATATCGGCTTCTCCATGGGAGCGGCCGGCAGTGACGTGGCCATCGAAACCGCCGATGTCGCGCTGATGGACGATGACCTCGGCAAGCTACCGACCTTCCTCCGCCTGTCCCGGGCCGCCTACGCCGTGCTGGTCCAGAACATCGTACTGGCCCTCGGCATCAAGGCCGTCTTTCTGGTCCTGGCCTTCGCCGGTCAGGCCACGCTATGGATGGCGGTGTTCGCCGACCTGGGCGCCAGCCTGCTGGTCATCGCCAATGGATTGCGTCTGCTGCGTGCTCGGATCGCTTGAGTGCCCTCGAATGGCGACACCCCGTGCAAGAAACCGACAGTCGCGCCATACGCGGAACCCAGCTCCTCGCTGTCGGTCAGTAGGGAGTCATCATTTCAGATAGGGACATCAGATGCAGCACGTCTCCACCGCCGCTGCCACGCGCCCGTCGTCCGCCTGGACAGGCTGGGGCCAGTGGCTGGCCCTGATCACCATGACGCTCGATCACCTGGCCCGCTACGTGGTTCCGGATGCCTGGGGGCTGGGCTGGGCCGACTCATCGGTGGGGCGCGTCGCCTTCCCGCTGTTCGCCGCCATGGTGGCCTGGCATGGCCTCTTCAATACCCGCAACCCGCTGCGCTACGCGCGACGCGTGCTGGTGATCGGCCTCATCGCCCAGCTTCCCTACATGTTGATGCCACGGGAGGCCGATGGCCTGATCCTCAACATCTGCTTCACGCTGTCGTTGGGCCTGGCCGGCGGCACCTGGGCACGCGCCCTGCCTGAGCGCCTGGAGCGGGGCGCACTGGGGCGCCGGCGCCTGGCCGTCGAAGCCGGCATCGCCCTGGTGGTCTGGACCCTGGCCGGCCACGTCGTCGAATACAGCCACCTGGGCCTGCTGATGATTCCGCTCTACATGCTCGCCATGGCGCACCTGCACCGGAGTGGCAATGGCGTCTCCAACCGTCTGGCCAGTACCGCCATGGCACTGCCAGTGCTGATCGTCGCCGGCCTGATGAACAGCTCCGACATGGCCAAGTCCTTCACCGTCGCCACCACCCTGGCAGTGCTCCTGCTGGCCGCCGGCGCCCATCGGCTTCCTTCCGAGGTGCCGCTGCGCATGCCACGGCGATTGTGGCTGGGCTGGTATCCCGGCCACTTCGCTGCCATCGCCCTGTGGCTCTGGGTGTCGGGCGGGCTCGCGACCTAGAGGCATCGGCGCATGAAATTGAGTATCCAGCGCACCATCAGCTGGTCGTCCACCGGCGCATCGAGGCTGGCCAGGCCCTCCCGCACCCGGGACGCGCCAACCTGGTCGCGCCGCAGTCGCATCAGGTCCGCCGAATAGGCCTTGGAGAACTCGGGGTGTCCCTGCACGCCGAGAAAACATTCGCCGACCTGCATCAGGTACCGGGGGCAAAAGTCACTTCCCGCCAGCACCCGGGCATTCGGCGGCAGCGTGTTCACCTGGTCCTGGTGACTGACCACCAGATCGAGCCCTTCCTGCCATGGATCCATCCAGTCGGCCCGCTGCGCCACGTCATTGAACGACATGCCCACGCCCCAGCCCCTGGAGCTCTTGACGACCTCGCCGCCCAACGCCTTGGCGATCAGCTGGTGACCGAAGCAGATGCCCACCAGAGGCCTGTTGGCCTCCCACAGGCGTCGGACGAAGCCGCACAGATCCTCGATCCACGGCAAGCCGTCATTGACACCGAACTTGGAGCCGGTCGTCAGCCAGGCATCCACCGCATCGACATCGTCCGGCAGCTCGCCATCCAGGCAACGCCATACCTGGAAGGTCAATGCCGGGTCCACCGAGGTGAACAGTCTCTCGAACATCGCCGGATAGTTGCCGTGGCGCTCCCGCAACTCCGGCGCCACGTCGTCACACTGCAAAAGCCCTATGCGCATTGCCCCTCCTCCCGTTGACGCCTGCTTGGCGCTGACCCGCTAGAGACGGCCTTCGACCGCAGCAACGAAGATGTCGCGATACTGCTCCGGCGAGAAGCCGATGGGGTTGGTGCCCGACGACGGATCGGCGACCGCCATGCGACCGACCTTCTCCGCCTGCTCGGTGCCGATGCCCAGCTCTGCCAGCGTATGTGGGATGCCCAGGCGCTCGCGCAGGTCGAGCACCCAGTCGATCACCGCCCCGGTTCCCGGCTGGCTCAGGTCGAGATAGCGTCCCAGGCGCACCATGGGTTCGCCGATGGCCTGTTCGTTGGCGCGCAGGACATAAGGCATCAGCACGGCATTGAGGGTCCCGTGGTGCGCGTCGTACAAGGCCCCGAGAGGATGCGCCAGGGCATGCATGGCGCCCAGGCCACGCTGAAAGGCGGTAGCGCCCATCATCGAGGCCACCAGCATGTGCTGGCGTGACTCGAGATCCTGGCCATCGGCATGCACGCGCGGCAAGTGGTCGCGAATCCGGCGCATGCCTTCCACGGCGATTCCTTCGGCCATGGGGTGATAGTTGGGCGAACACCAGGCCTCCAGGCAATGGGAAAGCGCATCCATTCCCGTGGCGGCGGTGATCGACGCCGGCAAGTCGACGGTCAACTCGGGATCGAGGATCACCGTCGCCGGCACCATTTGCGGATGGAAGATGATCCGTTTGACGTGTTCCTGCTCATTGGTGATGACCGACGCGCGCCCCACCTCGGAGCCAGTTCCCGCGGTCGTGGGCACGGCGACCACCGGCGCTACGGCATCGCCGTCGGCGCGTTTCCAGTAATCGCCGATATCCTCCAGCTCCCAGATCGACAGGTCATCGCGCTGTCCTGCCATCAAGGCCACCGCCTTGGCGGCATCCAGACCGGAGCCACCGCCGAAGGCGATGACACCATCGTGGCCGCCCTCGCGAAAAGCCGCTACTCCCGCTTCGACGTTGGCCCCGGTCGGGTTGCCCTTGATCTCGCTGAACACGGCGACCTGCAGGCCCTGGCCGGCACAGTGCTGCACCAGGTCGTTCACCATCGGCAAGCTCGCCAGGCCGGGATCGGTCACCAGCAAGGGGGCTCGCATGCCCAGTGCTTGGCAAGCTTCAGGCAGTTCCCGTATCCGCCCTGCCCCGGCGAGAATCCGGGCAGGATAGTTCCAGGTGGCAGTCAGCTGGCTCATGTCGTCTTTGCACCTCATATCCTCAGTCTCCAATACCGGGGGCACGGCACCCGACGCTTGCTGGAAGCCTCGATTCCGCCCCACCGGGTCATACGTGTTCTACCCTGGCGCGAAGCGCCGATCTTGCGGCTTCCACACGCCTTGCGCTTATCCATGCTTCAGGTGGAAGGACTTGGGCCGCGTCAATGTCTCGTAGCCCAGGCGTGACAATGAGCAGCCGCGTCCGGATTGCTTGACGCCGGTCCAGGCCAGCTCGGGATCCAGATAGTCGCAGCGATTGGTGAAGACGGTCCCCGCCTCCAGGCGCCGGGCCAGCTGTTCGCCGATGGTGATGTCGCGAGTGAAGACCGCCGCGGTCAGGCCGAAGTCGCTGTCGTTCATCAGCGCGATGGCCTCATCGTCGGAATCCACCGGCATGATGCCCACCACCGGGCCGAAACTCTCCTCGTGCATCACGCGCATGGAATGATCGACGCCGGTCAGTACCTGAGGGGCAAGGTAGGCGCTGCCCGGCTCGGAAAGCGGATACTCGCCGGGATCGATCCAGGCCTTCGCGCCGGCCGCCACGGCCTCTTCCACCTGGCCTCTCACGAAATCCGCCGCCGCCGGCTTGACCAATGGCCCCAGCGTGGTCGCCGGATCGGTGGGGTTGCCGAGCCTGAGCTGCCGCACCCAGGCCACGGCCCGCTCGACGAAGGCATCATGAAGGTCGCGATGCACGTAGATCCGTTCGATGCCGCAGCAACTCTGGCCGGCATTGAAGAAGGCGCCATCCATCACGCCCGGTACGGTCGCATCGAGATCGGCATCGGCGCGCACATAGGCAGGGTCCTTGCCGCCCAGCTCAAGGCCGGTGGCAATGAAACGCCCGGCAGCATTGCGCTCCACCATTTCACCACCGCCGACCGAGCCGGTGAAGGACACATGATCGATACGCGGATCGCGAATCACAGCCTCGGTCGCCGGATGGGAAAGGTGAAGATACTGAAAAACTCCCTCGGGCAGTCCCGCCGTCTCGAAGGCCTGCTGGATTCGCTCGGCACACAACGGGGTCTGGGCGGAATGCTTGAGGATCACCGTATTGCCGGCCATGAGCGACGGCACGATGGCATTCACCGCCGTCATGAACGGAAAGTTCCAGGGGGCGACGATGAACGACACGCCCAGCGGCTCGCGGGTGATATAGCGAGTGAAGCCCGGCTTGTCAGGCAGCGTGATCGGCGCCAGAGCCTGCTCGGCCAGAACGATCATGCCGCGGGCCCGCTCCTCGAAGCCGCCGATCTCCGCGCCGCCAGCGGCAATCGGCCGGCCCATCTGCCATGTCAGCTCCTCGGCCAGCGCATCGCGGCGGGCGACGAAGGCGTCGACCATCGCCGAACAGAAAGCGGCTCGCTCGGCGATCGACGTCGCCTGCCAGGAACGCTGCGCCGCCACCGCCCGCTCAAGGGCCGCCTCTACCTGCGCCGCATCGGCCAGCTCACGCTCGACATACACCGAACCATCCACCGGCGAAATCGTCTGTTGTATTGCCATCTGTCGTTTTCACCTCATGACGTGGTATCTAACGAATTCCCGTGGTCCAGGGCCGAGTGGACGGCACCAAGGCAAGGCGGAGCAACGAGAAATCGCGGCGTTGACTGTCGTCAATGAGCAGATTTCGAGGCGCTCCAACACAGCTTTGGTGTCGTGCAACCGGCCTTTCCACTAAATAATTTCGAAGTAGCGATCCAGCTCCCAGTCCGTAATATGCTTGCGGAATTCTCGCTCTTCCCATTCCCGGGTTGCCGCGAAGTGCTCGACGAAGGCATCGCCGAACAGCGCCCGGGCCGCCTCGGACGCCTTGAGGCGCTGAGCCGCCTCCCACAGGGTGCGCGGCAAGGACTGGTGCGCGGGATGATCGAGCTCGTAGGCATTGCCCTTGACCTGCTCATCGGGCTCAAGCCGGTGCTGGATGCCGTAGAGGCCGGCGCCAATGGCGGCCGCCAGCGCCAGATACGGATTGGCATCGGCGCTGCCGAGGCGATATTCGACCCGCTGCGACTTGGCGCTGCCCGGTATCACTCGCAGCGCCGTGGTACGATTCTCCACGCCCCAGGTGGCCTCGGTTGGCGCCCAGAAGCCGGGAATCAACCGGGTATAGCTGTTGATGGTGGGCGCGAACATGGCCAGGAATTCCGGCATCAGTTTCTGCTGCCCGGCGACGAAATGGCGCTGCACATCGCTCATGCGATAGGGTTTGTCGGCATCGAAGAACACCGACTCGCCGCTTTCCCGATCCCGCAGCGAAAGATGAATATGCCCGCTCTGCCCCGGGTAGTCCGGCGACCACTTGGCCATGAAGGTGGCCATCAGGCCGCGACGCTGAGCCCAGACCTTGGTGAAGGTCTTGAACAGTGCTCCCTTGTCGCCGGCCGCCATGGCATCGTCCACCGCCAGGGCGGCCTCGAGCACGCCGGGGCCGGTCTCGGTGTGCAGCCCCTCGATGGGAAAGTCCATCTCCTGCGACAACGCCAGCAGCTCATGATAGAGCTCGCTATGCACCGAGCTGCGCAGCATCGAGTAGCCCATCATGTCCGGCGTCAGCGGCTTGAGGTCACGAAAGCCCTTCTCGCGCACCGACTCCGGCGTCTCCTGGAACATGAAGAACTCATACTCCAGGGAGCCACTGGCTTCGAAGCCCATGTCTCGTCCCTGCTCCAGCACCCGGCCGAGCAGGCCACGCGGACAGATATCGCCGGCAGGACCGTCGAACTCGGCCAGGAACAGCAGCATCCCGCCTCCCTCGCTCGGCATCTCGCGACAACTGTCGACGATGATTCTCAGAGGCGCATCGGGGTAACCGGTGTGCCAGCCGGTGAAGCGCACATTGTCGTAAAGCTCGTCCTTGCTGTCCCAGCCCAGCACCACGTCGCAGAAGGCGAAACCGTCTTCCAGGGCGGAGAAGAACTTGTCGCGCTGCATGTACTTGCCGAGCATCACGCCGTCGATATCGAACATGCCCACCTTGACGTGGCTCAGGCCGCGCTCCTCGACGATGCGCCGAGCGTCCTCCGTCGTCTTGATGTCTCTCGCCTGCATTCGGCTCATCGTTTCATCCTCATCGGCTACATTGTGCTTGTTCGCGGCCTGGCATCGGGCTCAGGCCTGCTTCGGGCTTGTCTCGGCTTGCTCGTCGAGTTCTCGCTCGGCCAGGGCGATCGCCTCGAATTCCTCTTCCGGCGCCTGGGCCACTAGGTGGTGGCGGCTATAGAACCCGAAATAGGCCAGCATGATGGCGTAGAACACCGCCGACCACAGCGCCGCCTCGACACTGACCACGAACGTCGAGAGGAAGGCGACGATGGCCAGCACGAAGGCCACGCCCGAGGTCAGGATGCCGCCCGGCGTACGATAGGGACGTTCGAGTTCGGGCTCGCGGCGGCGCAGCAGGATATGCGAGAGCGTCATCATGGCGTAGGAGATGGTGGCACCGAAGACCGCCATGGTGATCATCAGATCACCCTTGCCGGTGAGCGAGAGCAGAAAGCCGATGGCCCCAGGCACGATCAGCGCCAGGAACGGCACCTTGCGACCACCGGTGACCGACAGCCAGCGAGGCAGGTAGCCGGCCCGGGACAACGCGAAGGTCTGGCGTGAATAGCCATAGATGATCGAGAAGAAGGACGCTATCAGCCCGGCCAGGCCGACCAGGTTGACGAACCCCGCCGCCCAGGAGTCAGTGCCATACACCGCCTGCAGGGCACCAACCAGCGGCGCGGCGTGCTCGCTCATCGCCGCGGCGCCGGCACCGCCGGGCGCCAGCAGCAACACGCAGGCACCGAACACCAGCAGCACCAGCATGGCCGTGATGATGCCACGCGGCATGTCGCGTCCTGGATCGCCGGCCTCTTCGGCAGCCAGAGGCACGCCTTCGACAGCGAGGAACAACCAGATCGCGAACGGCAAGGCGCCCCAGATACCGATGAACCCTTCGGGCAGAAAGGCCGAGGCCCCCAGAGCGCCGGTATTGACCGAAATATCGAACAGATTGGCGGGATCGAAGTGCGGCAGCATGCCGACCACGAAGACCAGGATGGCGATGACCGCCAGGGCGGTGATCCCCATCATGATCTTCAGTGCCTCACCGGCCCCCCAAAGATGAATGCCGACGAAGACGGCATAGAAGACGGCGTAGACCAGCGGGCCATTGAGGCCGATCAGTTCGTTGACGTAGCCGCCGATGAAGATCGCGATGGCCGCCGGCGCAATGGCGTACTCGAGCAGTATCGCCGTGCCGGTGACATACCCTCCCCAGGGACCGAAGGCACGGCGGGCGAAACTGTAGCCGCCGCCGGCGGTGGGCAGGGAGGAGGAGAGTTCGGCGATCGACAGCACCATGGCCGTGTACATGATCGCCATCAGGATGGTCGCCACCAGCATGCCACCGAATCCACCGGCCGCCAGGCCGAAGTTCCAGCCGGCATAGTCGCCGGAGATCACGTAGGAAACACCGAGGCTGGCCAGCAGGATCCAGCCGGCCGCCCCCTTCTTCAACTTGCGCTTGTCGAGATAAGCCTCGTCGACCGATTCATAGTCCACCGAGGTCGTGGACGTACGGGAATGACTCATTCTGAATACCCCCAACGCTTGTCTTGTCATTGTTAGCGTGGCGTTCGCGTCCACCGGGTCGTGGTTCGTCACGCGCCCTGGCAGTCTGGTGCGGGCTTGAATCAGGGAGCAAGCAGCATCGGTACGGCTGACCGATGCACTATAGGTAAAAACGATAATGCACGCGTCGAGAGCACGCTGACGCGTGCCGTGCACGACCTCGGGGCATCGTGCGAGTGTCCCGGAACGTGAGGTCAGCCAGTACTGACCTCGGCGACCAGCCAGGGCAGGTGTCGACGCAACGCCCCCATGAAGCGCTGGTCGAGCAGATGGCGACTATCCCGCGCGAGCTGAGCCGGCAGGTCGCCCAGTTCATCGCGTCGCGACACCAGCGTCAGGTCGCGTCGCAGCGGCGGCGTGGGTAGCGGCTCGATGCGCAGGGCGAGCCGATCGAGCCCCGCCTGGAAAAGACAGAGCGGTGTGGTGATCGTCCAGCCGCTCCCCGACCCGACGAGACTGAGCAGCGCGAAGGTGTTGTCGATATACAGCCGGGCCGGCAGCTCCAGTCGATTGAGGCGCAGGTGTCGCTCGATGCTCTGTCCGATCAACGACTGGGCGGTATAGCGCACGAAATCCAGTTGGCGCGACAGCCAGCGCAGGTTATCCACCGGCCCCGTCCAGTCGGCGGGCAGGACCAGGACGAAGGGCTCGCCGAGAATGGCGTGGCGCTCCAGGCCATCGTAATTCTCGAGACGGTCGTCCGAGATGATGATGTCGACGTGCCGCGTCAGCAACGAGTGGCCATGCATGTGCGACAGGCCCGTCGTCAGGCTGTAGTCGCTGGTATGACGTCGAATCACCTCGATCAGGGGTTGCCCCACGGCGGTGGCCAGGGAATCCACCAATGCCATGCGGACCTGATGCAGGCGGCCGAAGGCGCCCGACTGGAGCTCTCGCCGAGTATGGCGCGCTTCGTGCAACAATCGCTTGGCGCGATCATAGAAGAAACGACCGGCACTGGTTGGCTCCAGCGGCCGGGAATGACGATCCAGCAGGACCAGCCCCAACCCTTCTTCGAGGTTGGCGAGACTCTGCGATACCGAAGACTGCTTGAGCCCGAGGTATTCGGCAGCAGCGGTCTGGCTACCGCGCTCCAGCGTCTCGACGAAGATTTCCATGCTGCGCAGATCGAACCCGAAGCCGCTTCGCATCCCCTGTCTCCCTTGTGCTTGCCGATCCACAGCATGCCACAGCGGCACACGCCAAGCGCGTCATGACGGGATCGATTCAACGAGAAAGACCTTGAAGGCCTGCCACAGCGGGCTGCGATAACGTTCGGGATGCCAGACCAGAGAGAAGGTTCGGCGCAGCGACAGCTCGCTGTCGAGCGCCACCAGCTCACCCCGCTCGAGTTCGCCCGCCACGCTCAGCCGGGACAGGCAGCCAAGCCCCAGGCCGGCGCGCACGGCCTGCTTGATGGCCTCGTGCTGCCCCAGTTCCATGCGCCCTTTGGCAAGAAGACCGCGAGCCTGCATCGCCCGCTCGAAGACCGAGCGCGTCCCGGAACCCGGCTCTCGGAGAATCCAGTTCGCTCCGGCGAGAGTGTCATCATCGAGTCGTGTTCGCTCCGCCAGGGGATGGTCGGGCGCGGCGACAATGACCAGCCGGTCCTCGCACCAGGTCTCGCTGGCCAGTCGCGGTTCGCGACATTCCCCCTCGATCAGGCCCAGATCCGCCTCGAGGCGCAATACATCGGTGATGACCTCGAAGGTATTGCGCAATTTGAGGCGCAGGTCCACCGCCGGGTGACGCTCGCTGAAGCGACCGGCCAGCCCGGGCAGCAGATAGGTCCCCACCGTGGCACTGGCCGAAATGCTGAGCGCGCCGTGCAACGCCCCCTCGGGCTCCCGGGCGGTCGCCACGAAATCCGCGACGCCCTCCAGAAGCTCCTCCGCCCGCGGCATCATTCGACGCCCCAGCTCATTGAGCAGCAGGCGACGACCGGGACGCTCGAACAGGGCCACTCCGAGCTGGCGCTCGAGATCGGACAGGGCCTGGCTGGTCGCCGACTGCGACAGGCTCAGCGACTCGGCCGCCGCACTCACCGTGCCCAGCCGCGCCACGGTGACGAACACTTGCAGCTGTCGAAAACTCACCGCGGGTGTCATATCGGTTTTTCCGAAAAGAGGTTTCGTTATTAACTGATAACCAGATGAGCTATTAGCGCATAGGATGCTCGACAGGTACAACGTCGTCGAGGATTCCTGCATGTGGCAAGGCCTGTTGATATGCGCCGCCCTCACCAGCGCCGGATTCGGCCTGGTACGGTTACCCGGCCTGGCCGAAAGCAGCGTCAGCCCACTGGTGGTGGCCTTGCTGCTCGGCATCCTGATCGGCAACCTGCCCCTGGCGCGCCGCGCCAAACGCACCGGCCCCGGCCTGGCCTTCGCCACCCGCTGGCTGCTGCGCGGCGGCATCGTGCTGTTCGGCCTGTCGCTGACCCTGCAGCAGGTCGTCGCCCTGGGGCCCAAGGTCCTGCTGCTGGATATGCTGGTCATCGCCAGTGTGCTGACGGCCGGCTACGTGATCGGCACGCGCGTGCTCGGCATGGATCGCGAAACCACCCTGCTGACCAGCGCCGGCAGCGCCATATGCGGTGCCGCGGCGGTGCTGGCCACCGAGTCCACCATTCGCTCGCGCCCCGCCGCCACGGCCATGGCGGTTGCCACCGTGGTGCTGTTCGGCTCGCTGGCGATGCTGCTCTACCCGCTGCTCTATCCGCTGCTGGGCATGGACGAAGGCCTCTACGGCATCTATATCGGGGCCACCATTCACGAGGTCGCTCAGGTCGTGGCCGCCGGCGAGGCAGTGGGCCCCGAGGCTCTGGCCAATGCGGTGATCGTCAAGCTGGTGCGGGTCATGCTGCTGGTGCCTTTCCTGCTGATCGTCGGCCAATGGTGGCTGCGCCGCCATACGGCTGTCGAAGACCGCGCACAAGGCGGGCTGGTGATTCCCTGGTTCGCCTTCGGCTTCATGGCCATGGTGGTGTTCAACAGTCTGGTCGACCTGCCCGCTCCGCTGCACGACGCTCTGGTGCTGACCGGCCAGGTCGCGCTGACCATGGCCATGGCTGCCCTGGGTTTCGAAACGCGGCTGGAGAAGCTGCGCGCCCTGGGCATCCGCCCTTTCCTTCTGGCACTGACCCTGTTCGTGCTGCTGATCGGTGGTGGTTGGATCGCCAGCAATCTGCTGATGGGATGAAGAGATAAGAAAGAAGAGCGAAGAGAATAGGCGTGGGGGAGATGCGACAAGGCCGCGTCCATCGGGCGCGGCCTTGTCGTATCGGCCGATGAGACCGGATGTCACTCGAAGCTGAAGCGCGGTGTCGGTGCGCCGGGCAACAGTTCAGCGCAACGACGAACCTTCTCGATCAGCTCAGCATGGGTCGGCGCCACCAGGTTGACGTGAGCCAGCTTGCGTCCAGGGCGCTCGCTCTTGTCGTAGCGGTGCAGGTGGGCATCCTCAATCTCGAGCAGCCGCGCCGGTTCGCCTTCCTGGCCGATGACATTGACCATGCATGAAGGCATGCGTGCCGCCGTGTCGCCCAGCGGCAGCCCCTGGATGGCGCGCAGATGATTCTCGAACTGGCTGGTCACCGCACCGTCCATGGTCCAGTGGCCGGAGTTGTGCACCCGGGGTGCCATCTCGTTGGCCAGCAGGCCACCGTCAGGCGTCTGGAAGAGCTCCAGGGTCAGCACACCGACATAATCGAGCTCGTCGAGCAGTGCCCGGATATAACCGTCGGCGGTATCCTGGATGGCGTCGTCGAGATCCGGCAGGGGAGCCACCGAGTAGCGCAGAATGCCGTCCACGTGCTGATTCTCGGCCATTGGGTAGAAGACCACCTGGCCGTCGCGCCCCCGCACGGCGATGATCGACACCTCGCGCACGAAATCGACGAAAGCCTCGACGATCAAACGGGGATGATTGATGGTTCGCCAGGCGTCGACGGCCTCTGACGGCGACTTGATCACCGCCTGCCCCTTGCCGTCGTAGCCTTCGGTCACCGACTTGGCGACGACTGGCGTACCCAGCTCGCGTACCGCATCCTCCAGCGCTTCGGCACTTTCCACCAGGCGATAGGCCGGCGTGGGAATCCCCAGGCGATCGAACAGCGCCTTCTCCTCGGCACGATTCTGGCAGACCCGGATCGCTTCGCTGGAGGGATGGACAGGCTTGTGCTCCTCGATGGCCTGGACAAGCGACACCGGCAGGTGCTCGAACTCATAGGTGACCAGATCGACCTTGGCCAGGAAGTCGGCCAGGTGCTTCTGGTCGGTATCCACCATGACATCACCGATGCCGGCGCTGGGGTGGCCGGTGGTATCGAGAAAGGTGAAGCGATTGGCCAGCGGATAACCCGCCAGGGCCAGCATCCGGCCCAGCTGGCCGGCTCCCAGTACACCGATATTCATGCTCTGCCTCACTGTGAATCGGGACGCGGATCGGGGTTGTCCAGCACCTTGCGGGTCTGCTCGGCACGAAAGGTCTCCACCGCCTCGCGCACCGTAGCGTCCTGCAGGCCGACGATCTGTGCGGCCATCAGCCCTGCATTGGTGGCACCGGCCTTGCCGATCGCCAGGGTACCCACCGAAACGCCGCCTGGCATCTGCACGATCGACAACAGCGAATCCAGCCCCTTCAGCGATTTGGACTCCACCGGCACGCCCAGTACCGGCAGCGCCGTCTGGGAAGCCACCATGCCAGGCAGGTGGGCCGCACCACCGGCGCCGGCGATGATCACCTGCAGGCCACGTTCGGCGGCGGACTTGGCGTAATCGAACAGCAAATCGGGGGTACGATGGGCCGAGACCACCCGTGTCTCGCAGGACACCCCCAGGCGCTCGAGCATGTCGACAGCATGCTCCATGACGGGCCAATCGGACTGCGACCCCATGATCACACCGACGCGCGGCGACTCGTTTGCTGGCATCCAGGGCTCCTCGCAAAAGGGCTTTCACAAACCCCGTTCAAAAACAATGACACGCCGAATGGCGGAGCCATTCGACACATGGAAAAGTGGAAGTCGACCATTCTAGCAGAGCCGCGCCGCGCCTACCTCTCCCCGTTTCGTCGAGTGCCGGCACGGCACAACGTCGCCACGGTGCGACAACGAATTTCACGCTTCATGCGAACTTGATTGTTAATATCAAGTCACAGGATCGTCGCCAGCAACCCACCTTTATCCGTACGGAGCATGCCCATGAAACGTTCCCTGCTAATGATCGCCGCCCTGACAGGGACCCTGTTCCTGGCCGGTTGCGACGACGCCAAGGAGGCCGAGCAGGACAACGCCGAAAACGCCCAGGCCGAACAGACCGAACAAGCCAGCACGTCGTCGGATCAGGAGACCCAGAGCGAGGCGTCTGTCACCCGCTCCCTCGAGGGCGTGCTGGAATTCTCCGCGACCGACGTGCCTCTCCCCGATGGGGCCGAAGTCACGGTCAGCCTGCGCGATATCTCGCGAGCCGATGCACCGGCGACCACCATCGCCGAGACGACCGTCACGCCCGGCAACGAAGACCCCGTGGAGTTCCATCTCGATTACGACACCGCCGATGTGAAGCCGGAACACACCCACGGCCTGCGCGCCGCACTGCATGGCGACAAAGGCGAACTGCTGTGGACGACGACATCCCGCCACACCGTCGACGTCGGTCCCGACGCCAAGCAAGGCCCGATCACGCTGGTCCTGGAACCGGTGAACACCACCCCGGACGGCGAAAGCCTGCAACAGGCCCAGCAGGACATGCTGCAGGAAAAAGCGGACGACGCCGATCCCCAGGGCGACAGCGCCGATTCATTGGATGAAGTCAACGAACAGGCCACCGACATGCAGGAACCCGATCCGCAGAACTGATCCTGCACGCGCCCCGGCACCAAGAAAGGCCCCCGCTCGATACCTCAGCGGGGGCCTTGTCGTCTCGCGAACCATCGCCAGACGCTACCCGGCGGTCGCTGCCTGGCGGTGGCTGGCCAGCCAGTTGCCGGCGATGGCCACGACCATCACCGTCGCCCCGATGACCTCGGCCACCAGGCTCGGATAGAAGACGGCAATCATCGCCGGCACCAGCACCAGGCGCACCGGTATCGACATGCGCGTGAACAGATAGCCCTCCAGGGCCGCAGCGAAGGCCCCCAGGGCCAGGAAGCCGGTCAACGCTGTCCACACCAGCAACGGCCAGGGCCCGCCCATGATGATCTCCGGGTTGTAGACCATGAACAGCGGGATCAGGTAGAGCCCCTTGGCGAACTTCCAGGCCTGGAACCCCGTATCCATGGGCTTGCTGCCCGCAATCGCCGCCCCGGCAAAGCCGGCCAGGGCGATCGGCGGCGTGACATTGGAATCCTGGGAATACCAGAACACCACCAGGTGAGCGATCAGAAGCGGCACGCCGAATTCGGCGGTCAACGCCGGCCCCACCAGCACGATCAACACGATATAGCTGGCCGTCACCGGCAGCCCCATGCCCAGCACAAGGCTGGCCAGCAGTACCATCACCAGCGCCAGCAACAAGTGGCCATTGGAGAAGGCCATCATCATCGCCGAGAATTTCAGGCCCAGGCCGGTGAGCCCTACCACGCCGACGATGATCCCGGCCACAGCACAGGCCATGGAGACCGCCACGGCATTGCGGGCACCGAGCTCGAGCCCCTCGAGCACCTTGAGCGCCCCGTTGCGCACGGCGAGTTTCAGGGCGCTCGCCGTGACCGGCTGCCCCTGCTTGGGCGCCACGAAAAACATCCAGATGAAAAAACGCAGGGCCGCCACCGCCAGCGTGGTCAGGATGGCGTAATAACCGACCCGCATCGGCGACAGATTCATGACCAGCAGCCACACCAGCACTGCCAGCGGCAGCAGGAAGTGCCATCCGGCTCCCAGCACGTCGCGCATCTGCGGCAGCTCGTCCTTGCTCATGCCCTGCATGCCCTGCTTCAGGGCGATGATGTGCACGAACAGATAGACGGTGCCGAAGTACATGATCGCCGGCAGGATGCTGACCTTGACCACTTCCAGGTAGGGCATGCGGGTGTATTCGGCGATCAGGAAGGCGCCCGCCCCCATCAGCGGCGGCATGATCTGCCCGCCGGTGGAGGCCGCCGCCTCGATGCCGCCGGCCTGATGCGGCCGGTAGCCCAACCGCTTCATCAGCGGGATGGTGAAGGCGCCGGTGGTCACCACATTGGCGATGGCGCTGCCCGAGATCGACCCCATGCCGGCCGAGGCGATGACCGCCGCCTTGGCCGGGCCGCCGCGCTGCCGGCCGGTGGCCGCATAGGCCAGGTCGATGAAGAACTTGCCGGCACCGGTGATCTCGAGAAAGGCACCGAACAGCACGAAGATGAAGATATAGGTGGCCGCTACCCCCATGGGCAGGCCGAAGATTCCTTCCTGCCCCAGGTAGAGTTGTCCGACCAGGCGGTCCAGGCCATAGCCACGGTGCTCGAGGATGCCGGGCAGCCACTCGCCAAGCCAGGGCAGCTCGCCACGCGACCCGGCGAAGGCGTAGAGGATGGCGAGCACGCCGATCACCGTCATGCCCAGCCCCACCGCACGACGACTCGCCTCGAGCACGGTGACGGTGGCGATGCAGCCGACCACGATGTCAGTCTGGGTCCAGAACCCGGCTCGGTTGATGATCTCGTCGAGATACAACACCAAATAGCCCCCGGTGATCACCGCACCGGCGAAGAACACCAGATCGATCAGGCTCCCGACCACGCCCCTGGGCCGGTTGGGGCCGAACACAGGGAACATCAGGAAAGCCAGCATCATGATCAAGGCCAGGTGGATGCTGCGCTGGTAGAAGAGCCCCAAGGGCTCGATACCGGCGGAGTAGAGCTGAAACAGCGAAAGTCCGACGGCCACCAGGGTGATCAGCCTGAGCACAGGCAGGGAATGCTTGGCCTGGCTGCCGGGAATGACGGGGGAATTGCCCGAATCGCTCATGAAGAGTCTCTCGCAACGGCAGGTGAAGCACCGCCCGATTCTGCGGGACGATGCAAGGGTCTCAAGGGTTGGTGTACAGGCCGATGGTCACGCCTTCGTTGGCGGCCAGCTCACTGAGGCTGATCACGACGGGGCCGTCCTCGGCAAGGAGGCGCTCGTCGATGCGGCACCCCCGCGTCCGTGACCTCTCCAGCAAAGCTCGCAGGCTCGGCTCGCCATACCGCACCAGTCGATGGTCGACGCGCATGGCACCGACACGCAGGCGATAGCGATCTCCGGGGACCGGCTCGTCGAGATCTTCGATCCAGTAGCCGCCCTGGCCGTCGGAGACCTGACGCCCGCGCCCGGGAATGTGATCGAGCCCGGCGGCGAAATCCGGCAGATGGCTGCGCTCCAGCACCATATGTCCACCGACATTGCGGTAGCAATCGTGCACGGCAAAACCTTCCACCGAATGATTCCAGGCCAGGCACCAGCCAGCGCCTTCCGGCATCGGCAGGCTCACCAGCAGGCGCCCATCGGCGCCGTTCACTCTCAGCTCATGGGCCGGACACTCGGCCAGCGCCGGCGCCGGCAACAGCAGACACGCCAGGCACAGCAACAGGGCGGGCCCTCGACGAGCCCGCCCCGGTGCCACGCAGTGCATCCGACGCCGCATCACGGACGTTGACGATCCTCGATCTCGGCCCCCTGCTCCTCGTAGTAACGCAGAGCCCCCGGATGGAAGGCAATGGGCGTGGAATCGACGCTGAATTTCACGGTGGTGTCATTGGCCGCCGGATGGATGGCGATCAACTGATCGGTGTGCTCGAACAGCGTCTTGGTGATCTGATAGGCCAGCTCCTCATCCATCTCGGCGTTGGTGGCCAGAATGTTGGGGATACCGATGGTCTGCACCGGCTCTTCCATGCCCTCGTAGAGATCGGCGCGCAGTTCATAGGGCGCGAAGACCGGCACTTCCTCGCGGGCATTGGCGACTTCCTCGTCGCTCAGGCCGATCAGGCGAATGTCGCGGGTGGTGGCCAGGTTCATGATCGAACTGGTGGGCGGCCCCACACTCCAGAAGCCGGCATCGATATCGCCGTCGCGGATGGCATCGGCGGTCTCGTTGAAGTTGAGACGGCGCGCTTCGAAATCGTCGTAGCTGATGCCGTTGGACTCCAGCACGGCCCGGGCGTTGAGCTCGGTACCGCTCCCCGGCGCGCCCACCGAGACGATCTTGCCCTCGAGATCCTCCAGGGACTCGATGCCGGAATCGGCCATGGTCACGATCTGCACGGCGTTGGGATAGACGGAAGCCAAGGCCCGGATGTTCTCGAGCTGGCGGCCCTCGAAGTCGCCGGTGCCGTTATAGGCCTGGTAGACCGTATCGGCCAGGGCCAGGGCCATGTCGGAATCGCCACGCCAGACCAGCCCCATGTTCTCCACCGATGCGCCCGTCACCTCGGCCACGGCGTCATAGCCGTCGATGTGTTCCTTGATCAGCTCGGCCAGGCCACCGCCATAGGGATAGTAGGTACCGCCGGTACCGCCGGTGGCGATGGACAGCTGCTGCTGGGCCACTGCCGCGGGCGCGGCCACCAGCAGCGAAGCCGCCAGAGCGTACTTGAGAGCGCGCATGAATAACCTCCGTTGCGATTCAGATATCGTTGTCATTGGTGACGACGGCTTCGGCCGCCTCGGGAAACGCTAGCAGCCCCCCGGCGGCGGGGCCAGACCTTATTTCCACGCTTTCGGGACTGGCAGGCAAGTCTCCCAAGGTCGTATGCCGCTCAGTCCGTCACCTGCGCCTTGAGTTTCTCGACGATATGAGCACCGATGGGCAACGCCGAGGTGGCTGCCGGCGACGGGGCATTGCCCACGTTGAGCGTGCGCGGCGTGCTGACGAACAGAAAATCGTCGACCAGCTTGCCGTCCCGGGATACCGCCTGGGCCCTCACACCGGCCGGATAAGGCTCGAGATCGTCCAGCGTCAGGCTCGGACAGTACTTGCGCACGAGCGCCAGATAGCCTCGCTTGTGCCAGGAATTCTTCATCTCCGCCAGGCCCGGCCGCCAGTTCCGCCCCAGAACCTTGAGAATGCCGGGATTGGCGGCCATGCCGGCAAGATCGCGCAGCGAGACGTCGCGTCGGCGATATCCTTCGCGCTTGAGGGCCAGGACGGCATTGGGCCCCACGGTGACCGAGCCGTCGATCATGCGTGTCAGGTGCACGCCGAGAAACGGCATGGCAGGGTCGGGAATCGGATAGATCAGATGGCTGACGATCGCATTGTGGTGCTCGGGCAGCACATAGTACTCCCCCCGGAAGGGACAGATGGTGAACCCCGGCTTCTGCCCAAGCATGCGGATCACGCGATCGGCCATCAGCCCGGAACAGGTCACCAGATAGCGGCCGGTGAACTCACCCTTAGTGGTCGTCACCACCACTTCGCGGCGACGTTCCTCCAGGTTCGAGACCTCGGCGCCATAGCGAATCTCGCCGCCCATCCGCTCGAACTCGGCGGCCATGGCACGCGTCACCGCAGCATAATCGACGATCCCGCTGGATGGCACGAAGATGCCGGCAAGGCCGGTCACATTGGGCTCGCGCTCGCGCAGCGCCTCGCCGCTCAACCACTCGCGCTCCAGTCCATTGGCCGCGGTGCGCTCCCAGAGCGCCTCCATGCGCTGCTTTTCCTGCTCGCTGGTGGCCACCAGCAGCTTGCCGCAGATGTCGTACGCGACACCGTGGGCATCGCAGAAGTCGCGCGTGGCACGATTGCCCGCCAGGCAGAAACGAGCCTTCAAGCTACCCGGCGTGTAGTAGACGCCGGCATGGATCACGCCGCTGTTGTGCCCGGTCTGGTGACATGCCGGTGCCGACTCCTTTTCCACGAGCAGCATGCGCCGATCCGGAAAGGCCTGCTTGAGCTGCATGGCGGTGGACATGCCGAGGATGCCGCCGCCGATGATGATGAAATCGTGCATCGCCCGCCCCATCGTTGGATTAACGGATACCGCTCTGGCATCAGCCCGACGATGACTCGCCCTCCAGCTCGCGGCGCATCATGGTGTCACTGTAGGCCACGCCGTAGCGGTGTCGGGACCATGCATAGAAGACCAGCCCGAGCAGCGTCCAGGCGGCGAAGATGCTCCACTCCACCGTGGACAGTGCCGATGGGCTCCCCGGCAGGTAGAGACCGATCAGCGCGATGGAGAGCAGCACCGAGAGCGCACCGACGGTCTTGCCGTGGCGCACGCGGAACGGGCGATGCAATTCGGGCTCACGGCGGCGCAGCACGACGAAGGACAACGCGACGAACAGATAGGCGATGACGATGCCCAGGCCACCGGCCACCACCAGCCAGACCAGCGCCGGCCGCCCGAAGAAAGGTGCGATGGCCGACAGCAGCCCCATGACCAGAATGGCATTGGTCGGCGTTCGATGCCGAGGATGCAGCCTGGCCAGAAAGGCCGGCAGCATACCGGCGTGCGCCAGGGCGTAGATGGCGCGGGATCCCCCGATGTAGAAGGCATTCCAGCTGGTGATGATGCCGGCGATGCCGGCCAGGATCATGAGATTGCCGGCCCAGGGCGCCTGGAAGACCGCCTGCATGGCATCGGGCACCGCCAACGAACTCTCGGCCAGCGCCGAAGGATCGAGCATCAAGGCAGTACCGAGGATGATGAGGGCATACCAGAAGACTGCCAGGATCACCGAGATCATCAGCACTCGGCCGATGTCTCGAAACGGCAGGTTGATCTCTTCGGCCGCCTGCGGAATCACGTCGAAACCGACGAACATGAACGGCACCATGATGATCACCGCCATGATCCCACCGATCACCCCCTCCTCCACATTGAACAGCGGCGTCAGGGTGGACGCTTCACCCTCGAACAGGGCGCCGGTGATGAACATGATGCCCACCACCAGGATCAGCAACGTCACGACCTTCTGCACCAGAGCCGCCGTGCGCACCCCGATGTAGTTGATCCATGTCATCGCCACCGAACCAGCCACCCCGACGGCCACCCAGGTGGCGTTGACCTCCCAGCCAGCGATGGTCCACATCCGTCCCACGGCATAGTTCGGGAAGAGATGCTCCACCACGGTCGGTAGGGCCACGGCCTCGAAGGAGACGACGCTGACATAGCCCAGCGTGATCGCCCAGGTGCACAGAAAGGAAGCGAAATGGCCCAGCGCCCGGTAGCTGTAGACGTGCTCGCCGCCTACCTGCGGCATGGCCGAGGCAAGCTCGGCATAGGTCAGCCCCACCAGCACGATCACGGCACCGCCCAGCAGAAAGGCAACGATCGCCCCCAGGCTGCCGGCCGACTGGATCCAGTTGCCCGTCATCACGATCCAGCCCCAGCCGATCATCGCGCCGAATGCCAGCGCCAGCACATCCTTGCGCGCCAATACTCGTGTCAGTCGTGTCGTAGCGTCATGCATCTGTCGGTTATCCCTATTGTTGTCGATGGATCGTGACGTGTTATCGGTTGATCGTGATGTTCCATTTATCAATCAACGTCAAAAATAAGTAACATCGACACATGCCGACTGACAACGCCAGCCTGCTTTTTCCTTCCCTTCTCTCGCCCCCTGTCTCGCCCCTTTCCTCAACCCTTTCCTACCCCTTTCGTCGTAGCCTGGCGCCCCGGACGCGCCCCACTCGCCGTGCCCGACGCCTTGCCTGCCACGACCTGCCGATTCGGACTTGTCAGAGACTGGCGAAAGTGGGAAAAAGGTTGCATCCTGTAGCGGTCGTTCTGTCCCACTGGAGCATCATGAGCACGGCAAGCCATACCTGCGAGACGGATCCCGTCGATCCTCCTCCACGAAGATGCCCTGACCTCGATGTCAGGGACCTGGAACAACGCACGCGCCTCATGCGCATCCTCACTCGGCTGATCGCCGTATCAGATCTCGGCAGCCGCGATATTGCCCGCCGCGCCGGCCTGCCGATGCAGAAGATCAGCGACCTCCTCGCCGGGCGCCTGGAACAGCTCACCCTCGACGAGCTGCGGAGCCTGCGAAGGACCATCGACCCCGAACTCACGTCTTCCTGAACGCCCCGGCAGCCCGTCGCCCCAGGCACTACCCGACCGATCGACGACTGCCGATAGCTTTCAGCAAGTCTCCAGCAACGGGCTGGCACGCCGCCAGCCTTCACCGATCAGCGATACAGGGAGTTTCCCCATGCGACATCTCGTTACCGGCCTGCTGGCCACCGGGCTCGTCATGGCCGCTGCGTCCCCCGCGATGGCCGATGGCCGTGCCACGCTGGAGGCCCAGTCCGACCAGGGCAGCGTCACCATGGACGTACGCTGGGCCGGCGAAAACCTGAGAATGGACTTTCCCGACCAGTCGCAAGCCGGTTTCATGCTGCTCCGCGATGGCAACGGCTATCTGGTCACCCAGGTACAGGGGCAAACCATGGTCATGGACATGGCCAAGCTGAAGGACATGGCCGAGAACATGGGCGGCAGTGAGCTCGAGACCATGACCGGCCAGCAGGCCAGCCAGGTCGACGCCCTCGACGCCACGGGCGACAGCGAGACCATCGCCGGCCTCGAAGGCGAGATCTATCGGCTCCAGTGGACCGACAAGAACGGTACCGCACACGACGACGAGGTAGTGCTCAGCGACGATGCCCAGGTGCGGGAACTGATGTCGGCCTTCCATGACTACCAGCGCACCATGACCGGAGAGCCCGACCCCATCGCCACCTCGCTGGAAGAGCGCGGCCTGGGTATGCTGCGCTTCGGTGACCGCTTTCGACTGGCCGAGCTGACCGACGCCTCGCCGGCGCCGGATGTCTTCGAATTGCCCGAGAACGCCAAGTCCTTCGAGGACATGATGCGCTCGGCCGTCTCGGAGTGACCCTGGTCACTCCAGGCGGTCGGTCACCGCGCCCATCGAGGCCGAGCTGACAACCCGCGCATACTTGGCCAGGGCGCCCCGGGTATAGCGAGGCTCGGGGCGTCGCCAGGCGTTACGCCGCCGCGCCAGTTCATCGTCGTCCAGCGCCACGTCGATGGTATTGGCCTCGGCGTCGATGGTGATGATGTCGCCATCCTCCAGCAGCGCCAGGGGGCCGCCGTCGAAGGCTTCGGGCGTGACGTGACCGACCACGAACCCGTGGCTGCCACCGGAGAAGCGCCCATCGGTGATCAAGGCCACCTGGTCGCCGAGGCCTCGCCCCATGATCGCCGAGGTCGGCGTCAGCATCTCGCGCATGCCCGGCCCGCCACGCGGCCCTTCGTAACGGATGACCACGACATCGCCGGCCACCACGCCACCGTCGTTGATGCTCGCCTGGGCCTGCTCCTCGGAGCCGAATACCCGCGCCGTGCCGGTGAACCGGGTGCCTTCCTTGCCGGTGATCTTGGCCACAGCTCCCTCCGGCGCCAGATTGCCGTAGAGGATGCGCAGATGGCTCTCGTCCTTGAGCGGTGCCTCGAGGGGGGCGATGATCGATTGGCCCTCGGGATAGGGCGCCACATCGGCCAGGTTCTCTGCCAGGGTCCGCCCTGTCACCGTCAGGCAATCGCCATGCAGCAGGCCGGCATCGAGCAGGGTCTTCATCAGCGGCAAGATACCGCCGATGGCGACCAACTCGCTCATCATGTAGTACCCACTGGGACGCAGGTCGGCAAGCACCGGCACACGGCGGCCGATGGCGGTGAAGTCATCGAGACCCAGCGGCACGCCGATGGTGTCGGCCATGGCGATCAGATGCAGCACGGCATTGGTCGAGCCGCCCAGCGCGATCACCACCGTGATGGCATTCTCGAAGGCCTCCCGGGTCATGATGTCCGAAGGCTTGATGTCATGCTCGAGCAGGTTCAAGACGGCCTCCCCCGCCGCATGACTGTCGGCTCGCTTCTCGTCCGACACGGCGTTCTGGGCGGAGCTGCCCGGCAGGCTCATGCCCAACGCTTCGATGGCCGAGGCCATGGTGTTGGCGGTGTACATACCGCCACAGGCCCCGGGGCCGGGAATCGCCGTCTCCTCGATGCGCTTCACGTCAATGAGATCGAGATCGCCTCGACTGTGGGCGCCCATGGCCTCGAACACCGAGACCAGGTCGGTATGGTCGGCGCCGGGCATGATGGTACCGCCATAGACGAAGACGCTGGGGCGATTCAATCGGGCCAGCCCCATCAGGCACCCCGGCATGTTCTTGTCGCAGCCGCCCAGCGCCACCAGGCCATCGAAGCCCTCGCAGCCGGCCACCGTCTCGATGGAGTCGGCGATCACCTCCCGCGACACCAGCGAGTACTTCATGCCCTCGGTGCCGTTGGCGATGCCATCGGAAATGGTGATGGTATTGAAGATCACTCCCTTGCCACCGGCCGCGTCGGCCCCGGCACTGGCCCGATCGGCCAGTTCGGCGAGATGGCTGTTGCAGGGCGTGACCTGGCTCCAGGTCGAGGCAATGCCCACCTGCGGCTTGCTGAAGTCGTCATCGGAAAAGCCGACCGCACGTAACATGGCGCGGCTGGCCGACTTGCCGACGCCATCTACCACCGGGGCGGAATATCGACGACGTGCATCACTTGGCGTATCGCTCATGCGGGCTCTCCTCGGGTCGCTAGTCCTGGTTGTCATATAAAAAGTCGACGAGCGGGCCCTTTCGCGTAAAAGGCCTGGCCTTCAGAGAGTGACCGGGCATGCCCGCGCTGACAACCCGTTCGTGGCCGAGGATGGCCTCCCCAACAGCGTCAGCGGCAGGGATGGACGGCGTCGTGGAACGCCAGTTCCTTGGCCACCGTCTCGCGGAAGCGCTCGGCCATCCGCGAGAAGTCGGTGTCATCGAGCCCGGCCGCCTCTTCGTCCAGGCGCTGGCGCAGCCAGTCGACGAAAGCCTGGAAGTCCGGGTTGTCATGCAGGTCGATCCACTCGCCCATCAGTGGATGCAGGCCCTCGGTCCGGGAAATCCGGGTCGCCCAAGCCAGGTAGAGCCATTCGGTGACCACCAGCACCGCCAGTATCTCGGCATAGCGGCCACTTGCGGAAGCCTGGCCGCCCATGCCGACCTCGTGAAGCAGGTGCCGGAAATCACGGGTCGCCGGCAGGTGGTCGGCTCGGGCCGACACGCCAAAGGCCTCGAAGGTACGCTGGAAGGTGCTGTTCTCGTCGCTGGTCAACATGCCCATGAACTGTCCCAGCACCACGCGATCCGCCATGCTCGGCGCATGACCGATGGCGTGACCGATCAAGGCGGTGAAGGGGTCCACGAACCCATAGTCCTGCACCATGTAGGCCGCGAAACGCTCGCCCTCCAGACGCCCGGTGGCCAGATCGTCGAACAGCGGGTGGTGCACCGTGGCGGACCAGTCGGGCTCGCTGATCTCGCGCAGCCAGTCGGTGATGCGAGGGGCTTTCCGGCCCGAGGCCCAGGCTCGCCAGCTGTCACGCGTGGTCATGACGTGCCTCCTTCGCCGACAGAGGGGCGCGTGTGGCTGGCCAACACCAGGCAATCAACAGACTGACCAGGGTGGACGCCACCAGAGCGCAGAGAAACGGCGAGAGCGTGGGAATGCCGCCCGGGAAGCTGGCCGCCTGTACGCCTGCCATCAGGCTCCCCTGGGTTACCCAGCCAGGCACGATCGCACCGACCAGGCCAGCCACGCCGCCGGCCATCGCCGCCACCGAGCTCATCCGATGCCAGACACCCAGCAATACCGGCACCACAGTGGCGGCACACAGCAGGTCGGCGATCAAAAACAGCCGCAGCACGGAGAGCTCCTGCAAGGCGACCACCACCACCGGGAGCATCAGCAGCACGGTCACCAACCGGGCGGTGCCGATGGACAGGCCGCGGCGCCCGGAGCCAGCCACCACCAGCGAGGCAATGGCGTTCTGCAGGGTATCCACGCTCGAGGCCACCAAGGTGACGGCCAGTACCAGTGCCGGCACGCCCAGCCAGCTCGGCGCCTCGGCCAGCAGGGCGAAGAAGGGAATCGGCGGCTCGCCCAGCGGCAACCCATGCATGACGGCCAGCATGCCGAGCCCCCCGATGGCCATGATCACCAGCAGCACACCGGCCCCACCCAGCAGAGCGCCGCGTCCCAGTGCACGATTCGTCTCGGCGGCCCAGACGCGCTGCCAATAGCCCTGGTGGAACAGCTCTGCCGCCGTGACCGCGATGATCAGGGTCAGGGCCACCGAGAGCGCATTCACCGAAGGCGCGGTCGGCATTTCAGCGTTCTCCGGCAAGGGCGGCAGCACCCAGATCACCACGCCAACCACCAGCACCAGGAGCGCCAGCAACAGCCAGCCCTGCCAGCGATCCGTGGCCAGGCTGGCGCGCAGCCCGCCCACGGCCGTGTACACCAGGGTGGCCACCGCTACCCCCATCACCACCAGCCACGACGGCACCTCGGACAGCAAGGAGGCGATCGCGCCGATGGCCGTCAACTCGGCGGCCAGGAAACAGGCCATGTAAAGAATCGAGACAAGCGTGACCCAGCGGCGCACGCCCTGCCCGTAGCACGCCTCGGCGAACTCGCCGATGCTGCGCCCCTCGGGCAGATAACGACGGATCACCGGGCCATACAGACTCAGCACGATAAAGGGTAAGGAGGAGCCGATCGCATAGCCGGCCAGCGCCAACGGCCCCACCATGGCACCGATTTCCGGTGGCGCGAAGAGAATCCAGGCGCCCATGCCCGAAGCCAGGAATGACACGCCCAGCGAGCGGGCACTCTGGGAGTTCCGCGCCGTCACATAGTCGTCGAGGGGGCCATCGGCCCGGCGAGCCCGCAGGCCCAGATAGGCAAAACACAGCAGCGCCGCGCCAAGCACGGCTGACGTCAGGTAAGGCATGTCGCACTTCCTCCGCCGGTGTGAACCGGATCAGGTTCCAGGGTCAGCGCCACGCGCTCTCTCAGCCCCGTCGGTACGAGACTCCCCTGGCGACAGTGAATGAATTGTGGGGCACAGGGTGCAGAAATCCCCGTGCGCATGACGGCCCGAAAGGACCGTCCGACAGCATGCCACACTCGTCGCCGGAAGACGAATGCCCCGGGACGCTTGGAGGTCTTCCTGGAAGTCGTCGAGCACAGGCGCTTTTCGTACAGACCCTAAAATGCCGTCTCGAGCATCTCGGTCACCCTCAGCCGCTCATCGACCAGGCAGATCCGCCGCCACTTGTCGAAGGTCAGGCAAGGGTGGGAAGCCCCGAAGGCCACCACATCGCCGACCCGGACATCGTCGGCGCCCTCGGGCAGGCGGATGAAGGCGTGCTGGTCCATCAGCTTGGTGAGCTCCCAGCCTTCGACGCTCAGGGCCTCGTCCGCCGAGCCGCCCTCACGATAGCGGCGCAGCGGCTCGGGCAGGTGATCGAAGCCGATGTCCCGCTTGCCGAGCGCGATGATCGCCAGCCCCGGCTCGGGCAACGACTGTATCTGGGCGAAGACCTCGAGCGCCGGTCGCAACCCTTCGTGCAGATCGGGCCGACGCGACAGCACACCACGCTGAGCCTGGCGGTAGATGCCGTGATCGTGCACCACATAGCAGCCAGGACGGATCACCGGCGTGAAGCGTGAACGCAGTTCGGCGGCATCGAAAGCCTCGGCGATCAGGTCATACCAGGCCGACCCCGAGGCGGTGATGATCGGGGCATCCACGGCAAACCGACCCTCGCCATCCAAGCGACGAGCGGCCTCGATCAGCCGGGCGGCGTAATCGCGAATCGCCGGCACCGGGTCTTCGGCATGCACCACTCCCTCGTAGCCCTCCATGCCGGCCAGCGCCAGGCCCGGTTCAGCGTCGACGACTCGAGCCAGCTCGCTCACCGCCTCGACGGAACGACAGCCAGTGCGCCCGCCTTCGACGCCCAGCTCGATCAATACCTTGAGGGTCAGGCCGCGCTCGTCGAAGAAGCGCCCCAGGGTCCGAGCATTGTCCTCACCGTCGACCACGCAGTAAAAATCGGCGCCGGCTTCGAGCAGATCGGCGATGATCGCCATGTTGGCACATCCCACCAGCTGGTTGGCCATCAGTAGCCGTTCGACCCCGCTGACGAAGGCCGCGCGGCACTGTGGCGCGGTGGCCAGGGTGATTCCCCAGGCGCCGGCCTCGAGCTGACGGCGAAACAGCTCGGGCGTCATGGTGGTCTTGCCGTGCGGCGCCAACTGGGCGCCATGCGCCTCGGCGAAACGCTGCATCCACGCCAGGTTGTGCGCCAACGGCGCCGCCTGTATCGCGGCTGCCGGCAGGCTCACGCCCTCCAGCAGTGAAGCCCCGGATTCCGGGGTTCCCTTGTTGCCCATCTTCGGCGCCGTCTCGTGCATCTCGTCACTCCTCGTTTGCGGGCCTCGGCCTTGCGAAATGCCTGTCCGACGGCCGGCCTGATAAAAACTTTCACAGATATTGATTTGTTGTTAGAAAATACCATAACGTATTCGACAGACAACCACAGCCACTCTCGAGGCCATTGGCCACACCCCAGGAGACAGCGGTGACTCAGGACATCGACATTCTGTCGCGCATCACCAGCGATTTCGCCGGCTTGCGTGACGCCGAAAAGAAGGTCGCCGAGTTGATCTTCGCCGATATCGACTTCGTCAGCGAGGCTAGCATCGGCGCCATCGCCGAGCGGGCCGACGTCAGCGACGCCAGCGTGACCCGCTTCGCCCGTGCCGTGGGGTGCCAGAATGTACGCGACCTCAAGCTGCGCCTGGCCCGCGCCCTGGCGGCCGGACGACGCTTCATCCAGGATGCCGGCGATACCGATGGGCTCGGCGCTGTCTACGACATCGCCACCCAGACGCTCGGCGTCAATCGCGAGCTGATGGAACAGGCCGACGTGGCGGGCGCCATCGATCTGCTCGACGGCGCCCGCCAGATCCTGGTGTTCGGTGCCGGCGGCGGCTCCACCATGCTGGCCCAGGAACTGCAGTTCCGGCTGGTCCGGCTCGGGTATGCGATCAGCGCCTACCCGCAATCGCTGCTGCCACGCATGGTGGCCTCGACCCTGGAAGCCGACGACGTGGTGGTCACCCTCTCGGTGAGCGGTTACACGCCCGAGATCGTCGAGTCGGCACAGATCGCCCGCCAGTACGGCGCGCGAGTCGTGGCGATCACCGCCAACGGCTCGCCCCTGTCCGAGAACGCCGATGTCGTGCTGCCGGTGGCCGCCCGCGAGACCGACTTCATCTATCACCCCTCGGCATCCCGCTATGCCGTGCTCGCCGCCATCGATGTGCTGGCCCTCGAACTCGCTCTGCGTCACCAGGACCGCTCCCGCGACAAGCTGCGCCGGCTCAAGATCACCCTGGACGCCCATCGCGGCGGCGACAACCGCCAGCCACTCGGGGACTGACCATGCATTTCGACCTGTTGATTCGCGGCGCCATGGTGCTCGACGGCACCGGTAGCGCCCCCTTCCCGGCCGACGTCGCCGTGAACGGCGAACGCATCGCCGCCGTGGGAAGGCTCGATGCGGACGACGCCACGACCGTCATCGAGGCTCACGGACGCCATCTGGCGCCGGGCTTCATCGATGTCCACACCCACGACGACACCAATGTCATCCGCACGCCCGAGATGCGGCCCAAGCTGTCCCAGGGCGTGACCACGGTGGTGGTGGGCAACTGCGGCATCAGTGCCTCTCCCGTGACGCTGCACGACACAGTACCGGACCCGATGAACCTTCTGGGTGGTGTCGAGGACTTCCGCTACCCGAGCTTCGCCGACTACGCCCGCGCCGTGGATGAGGCCGTTCCTTCGGTCAACGTCGCCGCGCTGGTCGGCCATACCAGCCTGCGCAGCCAGGTGATGGACGACTTCGCCCGACCCGCCGAGGCGGCGGAGATCGAGGCCATGCGGCGCTCGTTGCGCGAGGCCCTCGATGATGGCGCCCTGGGCATGAGCTCGGGTCTGGCCTACCGCAACGCCTTCCACGCCCCCGGCGCCGAGATGCGCGCCCTGGTCGACGAGGTCGGCGCCGCCGGCGGCCTCTACACCACGCACCTGCGCGACGAATTCGCCGGTCTGCTCGACGCCATGGACGAGGCCTACGCCACCGCCCGGCACGGCCGGGCACCACTGGTCATCTCGCATCTCAAGTGCGCCGGCGCCGGCAACTGGGGCAACGCCCCCCAGGCCCTCTCCAGCCTCGAGCACGCCGCGCAGGAACACCGCGTGCACTGCGACTGCTATCCCTACACGGCGGGTTCCTCGACCCTCGATCTGGGGCAGGTCACCGACGAGATCGCGATCTTCATCACCTGGTCGGACCCTCACCCCGAACAGGCGCGCCGCCCGTTGGCCGACATCGCCGCCGACTGGAACCTCTCGCTGATGGAGACCGCGCGACGCCTGCAGCCGGCCGGCGCCGTCTATCACAACATGAGCGAGGACGACATGCGCCGGGTGCTGGCGCACCCGCTGTCGATGATCGGCTCCGACGGCCTGCCCAACGACCCGCATCCGCATCCACGCCTGTGGGGCGCCTTTCCACGGGTCCTGGCCCGCTACAGCCGTGACCTGGGCCTGATGCCACTGGCCGAGGCCGTACGCAAGATGACCGGCCTCTCGGCGGCGCAGTTCGGCCTGACCGACCGTGGCGTCATCCGCGAGGGCGCCTACGCCGACCTGACCCTGTTCGACCTGACGACGCTCGAGGACACCGCCGATTACGCCCGGCCCATCGCCGCGGCTCGCGGCATCGAGCTGGTCACGGTCAACGGCGCGATCGCCTATCGCGACGGCGAGTTCGCCAAGCATCGCCGCGGGCGCCTGCTGCGCCGGCGGGAACGCCTTTCTCCCACTCCCATTCATGCCATGACGGAGGATTCTCCATGACCATCAAACGCTACGGCGCCGAAGGCGGTACCGGTACCGGCGGCCAGAAACTGCCCTTCTCCCGCGCCGTCGAGGCCGGCGGCTGGCTGCGCGTCTCCGGCCAGACGCCCATGACCGACGGCGAGGTCGTCGAAGGCGGCATCGTCGAGCAGACCCGCCTGGCCTTCGACAACTGCCTGGCCATCATGCACGAGGCCGGTTATGGCGTGGAGGACGTGGTGCACGTCACCGCGGTGCTCACCGACGCGCGCTATTTCTCGTCGTTCAACAAGGTGTTCGCCGAGATCTTCGGAGACCATCCGCCGGCGCGAATCTGCAGCGTCCAGGACCTGGTGGTCGACTGCAAGGTCGAGGTCGACGTCGCCTGCTACCGCGCCGACCGTGCCTGAGAACGTCAACGACGGACCGGCAGGAGAGGAGGACAGCGAGCGCGACACCCAGCGACCGTGAATCGAAAAGGCGCCGCGCCCCGGCAAGGGCACGGCGCCACACAGCGATAGACACAACCTTCTTACCACTGCCTCGGTCGCGGCAACGACCGAGCCAACAATTATAAGAGGCATGTATGAACAGTCATATCTTCCTCGGTAGCTTTTTCGCCTACATCGTCCTGATGATCGGCTTCGGCTGGTGGGTCTCGCGGCACAGTCGCGGCAGCGGCGATGACTTCCTGCTCGGCGGGCGCAGCGTGCCGCTGTTTCTGACCGTCGGCACCACCGTGGCCACCATGGTCGGTACCGGCTCGAGCATGGGTGCGGTCGGCTTCGGCTATACCAATGGCTGGGCCGGCGCCCTGTACGGCATCGGCGGCGCGGTCGGCGTGCTGCTGCTGGCCCTGCTGTTCGCCCCGGTCCGCAAGCTGCGCTTCATGACCATGAGCGAGGAGCTGGCATACTACGTCGGCGCCAATCGCCTGGTACGCAACCTCGTCGCCCTGTTGATCTACATCGCCTGCATCGGCTGGCTCGGCGCCCACATCCTGGGAGGCGGTCTCTACCTGGCCTGGATGGCCGATATCGACCCCGCCCTGGCCAAGGTCATCGTGGCACTGGGCTTCGGCATCTACTGCGTGATCGGCGGCTACATGGCGGTG
Source organism: Halomonas caseinilytica (assembly GCF_001662305.1). Classification (GTDB taxonomy): domain Bacteria; phylum Pseudomonadota; class Gammaproteobacteria; order Pseudomonadales; family Halomonadaceae; genus Halomonas; species Halomonas caseinilytica. The sequence continues at coordinate 11,644 of NZ_BDEP01000008.1, read as the reverse complement.
GTCTGGACCGACACCATTCAAGCCATCGTGCTGTTCGTCGGCTTCTTCCTGATGGCCGGCCTGGCACTAGTCGAGGTCGGCGGCTTCTCGGGACTCACGGCGAACATGGATGCCGATGCCACCAGCCTGCTCGGCATCGACAAGATCGGCGCGCTGCCGGCACTGTCGCTGGCAGCGGTCATCGCCGTCGGTGTGCTCGCCACGCCCTCGTTCCGCCAGCGCATCTACTCCGGCAAGTCGGTGGGCTCTGTGCGGCGCTCCTTCCTGGTCACCGGCGTGCTCTACCTGGCCTTCTCGATCGTGCCGGCGATCATCGGCATGGCCACCCATGTCCTGAATCCCGGGCTGGACAACAGCAACTTCGCCTTCCCCTTCCTCGCCACCGAGGTGCTGCCGCTGGGGCTCGGCCTGCTGCTGCTGGTCGCCGGCCTTTCGGCGACCATGTCCAGCGCCAGTTCCGATGCCATCGCCGGGGTCTCGACGCTGATGCGCGACCTCTACGTGCTGTTCACCGGCCGGGCACCCTCGGCACGTCACGTGGTGCTCTACTCGCGCCTCGCGCTGGTCGTCACCATCGGCCTGGCCCTGACGTTCGCCCTGGCTTCCGACAATGTCATCGACTACATCACCACGATGATCTCGACGGTGCTGGCCGGGATGTTCGTGTGCGGGCTGCTGGGTCGCTTCTGGCCGCGCTACAACTGGCAAGGAGCCGTAGCCTCGCTGGTCACTGCCTCGGCCACGTCGCTGGCGATCACCGCCAATGCCGGCTGGAACGACTTTTGGGGCAACCCGAGCATTCCCTCGGTACTGCTGGCGATCGGCGGCGGCGTGCTCGCCAGCCTGCTGACCCGGGCTCCGCGCACCACGCCCGAGCAGGCTCTGGCCATCCTCGACCAGGAGCGGCGCCGCATGGAGGAAGCCCCCGAGGCCAACCTGACGGCCTCCGCGGCATCCTCCAAAGGGTAAGTGACGCCTTCCCCTCGAGAACGACGACGGCCCCGCCTCCCATGAGGCGGGGCCGTCGGGTATCGGCGCGCTCGAATCAGCTCAGCGAAATCGTGCTGTTGATGCCACTGGAGACGTTCTCCGGCTCGTACCAGCGGGCGGTCACGGTCTTGGTCTGGGTCCAGAAGGCAATCGCCTGCTTGCCGTTGGGTCCCAGGTCGCCGAGCTTGGAGGCCCGGGAACCGGTGAAGCTGAAGTAGGCCACCGGCACCGGAATCGGCACGTTGATGCCGACCTGGCCGACATCGATCTCGGTCTCGAAGCGGCGTGCCACCCAGCCCGAGTTGGTGAAGATGGAGGTGCCGTTGCCATTGGGGTTGGCGTTGATGAAGTCAATGGCCTCGTCCAGGGTCTCGACAGCCACCACGCACAGTACCGGCCCGAAGATCTCCTCGCGGTAGATGGTCATCTCGGCGGTCACGTCGCTGAACAGGGTCGGCCCCACGAAGTTGCCATCGGGGTAGCCTTCCACCTGATGGCCACGTCCGTCGACCAGCAACCTGGCCCCCTCGCGTTCGCCGGTGGCGATCAGGTCCTCCACCCGGGCCTTGGCGGCCGGCGACACCAGCGGCCCGAGATCGGCGTCACGTTGGGTGCCAGGACCAACTTTCATGTTGCGCGCACCCTCGGCGATATCGTCAAGCCAGGCCCGCGCCTCGCCGACCAGTACCACCACGGAGTTGGCCATGCAACGCTGACCTGCAGCACCGAAGGCCGACCCCAGCAGGTTGTTGATGGCCTGGCTGCGATTGGCATCGGGCATGACCACGCAATGGTTCTTGGCGCCCATCATCGCCTGCATGCGTTTGCCGGCGGCCGCCGCGCGGTTGTAGAGCAGCGAGCCGACATGGGTCGAGCCGATGAAGGACAGCGCCTTGATATCGTGATGATCGGCGATTCGATTGGCGACGTCCGGCCCGCCATGCACCACATTGAGCACGCCGGCCGGTACGCCGGCCTCGTGGGCCAGTTCCACCAGTCGCATGGTCGAACTGGGGTCCTGCTCGGAGGGCTTGAGCACGAAGGTATTGCCGGTGGCGATGGCCAGCGGAAACATGAAGCAGGGCAGCATGATCGGGAAGTTGAAGGCGGTGATGCCGGCTCCCACGCCCAGTGGCTGGTTGAGGGTATAGACATCCACTTCGCTGGCGGCATTCTCGGCCAGCTCACCGAGCTGAAGCGAGGTGATCGAGCAGGCATGCTCCACGACTTCCAGACCGCGCCCCACCTCACCGGCGGCATCCGGCAGGGTCTTGCCGTGCTCCTCGGTGATCAGCGCCGCCAGCTCCTCGGTGTGCTCGCGAATCAGTGCCTGAAGCTTGAGCATGATCCGCTGCCGCTTGGCCAGCGGCACCTTCCGCCAGCTCTTGAAGGCCTCCTTGGCGCTGGCCACGGCGCGATCGACCTCCTCGATGGTACAAAACGGCACGCGGGCGACCACTTCCTGGGTAGCGGGATTGACCACATCGCGCACCTCCTGGCTCCGGGAGGGAACGGCCTGGCCGTCGATGTACATCGGAATCTCGCGGACGGACATGAGCATGCTCCTGTGACGATTGTGATTGTGGTGTCGTGTGCATATCGACAAGACGTCCGAATGATTCGAGTCTAGCCAGACGTCGGATAGCGAAACAACGGCCACACGGGCACATTGCTTGTGCGCTCATGCACAACCACCGATCCCTCGGAGATTCCCATGCTCGACTGGCAGGACATCCAGATATTCCTGGAAGTGGCGCGCAGCCAGCGACTCGCCGACGCCGCCCGACGACTGGGGTTCGACCACTCGACCCTGTCACGCCGCACCCGCCGCTTCGAGCAGCGCCTCAATACCCAGCTCTTCGAGCGTAGCACTCATGGCTACCACCTCACCGAGGCGGGTCATCGCTTGCTGGCTCATGCCGAGGAAATGGCGCGTCATGCCTTCGAGGCCAGCGAGGGCCTTGCCGACCAGAATCACCGCATCAGCGGCCAGATTCGCCTCGGCGTCACCGAAGGCTTCGGCACCTGGGTGATCGCGCCGCTGCTCACCGCCTTCTGCGAGCGCCATCCGAGCGTGACGCTGGACCTGCTGGCCCTGCCCCGCGTGGTCAACCTGAGCCGTCACGAGGCCGACCTGGCGATCACCATCGAACGCCCCTCGAGCCCGGGCCTGGTGATATCGCGGCTCTGCGACTATCGACTGCGTCTCTATGGCAGCCAAGCCTACCTGAATCGCCAGGGCAGCCCCCGGCGACTCACCGACCTGGGCCGCCATCGGCTGATCGGCTACATCGACGACCTGATCTTCAGCGAACAGCTCAGCTACCTCGACCCATTGATCGACCCGGCCGTGGTCGGCCATCCCGGCCCGCATTTCTCCATGCGCGGCACCAGCGTCACCACCCAGTACAGCGCCTGCCTGCGCGGTGCCGGGCTCGCCGTGCTACCCTGTTTCATGGCATCCACCACACCGGAACTTTCCAGCCTGCTGACCGACGAAGTGGATATCGTGCGACAGTTCTGGATCACCTCGCGCCAGGAGCAGCGCCGACTCGCCCGGGTACGGCTGCTCTGGGATTTTCTGCGCGACGCCCTGGCAATCAATCGCGACTTCCTGATGGGCGAAGGACAGGAACTGACGATTCCCCAGGCCTCCTCCTGAACCGCAAGCACCACCTCCATCGCCGGCCACGACCACTATTGAATGATGCTATCACTATGGTTGGAAAAGGCATTTGGCAACACCCGGACGGCAGGGAGTAGCTTGTAGATGGACGGACGCGCCCCGGATGTCTGCGCTTCTCGGAGTGGCATCGACATCTCGGCATGGGCCCATCTCGCACGACGCAGTTTCACCTAAAGCAGTTATTGATCGGGGGAGAAAACCATGGGCGAACAACACGATGGCAAGGTGGCTGGCCAGTGCCCCGTGATGCACGGCAGCAACACCAACATGCGCGGCAAGGGCACGGAAAACCGTGACTGGTGGCCCAATCAGCTCAACCTGGGAATCCTCCATCAGCACACCACAAAATCGAACCCCATGGACGAAGGGTTCAACTACGCCGAGGAATTCAAGAAACTCGACCTGGCCGCCGTCAAGCAGGACCTCAACGACCTGATGACCGACTCCCAGGACTGGTGGCCGGCCGACTTCGGCCACTATGGCGGCCTGATGATCCGCATGGCCTGGCACAGCGCCGGCACCTACCGCATCGGCGACGGCCGTGGCGGTGCGGGAGGCGGCCAGCAACGCTTCGCGCCGCTCAGTAGCTGGCCGGACAACGTCAACCTGGACAAGGCCCGCCGCCTGCTGTGGCCAATCAAGCAGAAGTACGGCAACAAGCTCTCCTGGGCCGACCTGTACGTGCTGGCCGGCAACGTGGCGCTGGAGTCCATGGGCTTCAAGACCTTCGGCTTCGCCGGCGGTCGTGAAGACACCTGGGAGCCGGAGGAAGACGTCTACTGGGGCGCTGAGAAGGAATGGCTCGGCAGCGACGAGCGTATCGTCGACAAGGAAAAGCGAGAGCTGGAAACCCCGCTGGGCGCCACCCACATGGGCCTCATCTACGTGAACCCGGAGGGCCCCGAGGGCGAGCCCGACCCGATCAAGGCGGCCCATGACATCCGCGAGACCTTCGCCCGCATGGCGATGAACGACGAAGAAACCGTAGCGCTGATCGCCGGCGGCCACACCTTCGGCAAGACCCACGGTGCCGGCACGGAAGAGCAGGTCGGCCCCGACCCCGAAGCCGCCCCCGTCGAGCAGATGGGCCTCGGCTGGAAGAGCAGCTACGGCAAGGGCATGGGCGAAGACACCATGGGCGGCGGCCCGGAAGTGATCTGGACGCAGACCCCCACCCAGTGGAGCAACTACTTCTTCGAAAACCTGTTCGGCTACGAATGGGAGCTGACCAAGAGCCCGGCCGGCGCCTATCAATTCGTTGCCAAGGACGCCAAGGGCGATGAGGTTCCGGGGCCGGAAAGTGGTTCGAAGCGTCGCCCGCCGATGATGCTGGTCACCGACCTCTCGCTGCGTTACGACCCGGCCTACGAGAAGATCTCGCGTCGCTTCTACGAGAACCCGGAGGAGTTCGCCGACGCCTTCGCTCGAGCCTGGTTCAAGCTGACCCACCGCGACATGGGGCCAAAGGCCCGCTACCTCGGCCCGGAAGTCCCCGACGAGGACCTGATCTGGCAGGACCCCGTGCCGCCGGTGGATCACGAACTGATCGATGACCAGGACATCGCCGAACTCAAGCGCAAGCTCCTCGGGTCCGGCCTCTCGATCACCGAGCTGGTCAACACCGCCTGGGCCTCCGCCAGCACCTACCGCAGCTCCGACAAGCGCGGCGGTGCCAATGGTGCCCGCATTCGACTGGCGCCGCAGAAGCACTGGGAGGTCAATCAGCCCGAGCAGCTGGCGAAGGTGCTGCAGGTGCTCGAAGGCATCCAGTTCGACTTCAACGCCGCCCAAGCGGGCGACAAGAAGGTCTCGCTGGCCGATTTGATCGTGCTCGGCGGCGCCGCGGCGATCGAGAAAGCCGCCAAGGATGCCGGCCACGACATCGAGGTTCCCTTCGCGCCGGGCCGTACCGACGCCACCGAGGCCCAGACCGATGCCGAGTCCTTCGAGTGGCTGCGTCCCGAGGCTGATGGTTTCCGCAACTATCGTCGCACCAAGTTCACCGTCCCCGACGAGGAACTGCTGGTCGACCGCGCCCAGTTGCTGGGACTTTCCGCCCCGGAAATGACCGTGCTGGTCGGCGGCATGAGGGCTCTCGGAGCCAACCACGGCGACGTGCCGCATGGCATCCTCACCGACCGCCCTGGCACCCTCACCAACGACTTCTTCATCAACTTGACAGACATGGGCACCGACTGGCAGCCGGTCTCATCCGAGGAAGACGTCTACGAGGGCCGTGACCGCAAGACCGGCGAGACGAAGTGGACCGCCACCCGTGTCGACCTGGTCTTCGGCGCCAACGCCCAGTTGCGCGCCCTGACCGAGGTCTATGCCCAGGATGACGCCAAGGAGAAATTCGTGAAGGACTTCGTGGCTGCCTGGAACAAGGTGATGAACGCGGACCGCTTCGATCTCGCCTGATCCGAACCGTCTCACACCTGAACACGACGCCGCGTCGGCTCCTGGTCGGCGCGGCGTCTTCATGTCCTCAACGGCTCAGAACGCGTTGATGGGTACCTTGAGATAGACCTGGCCGTTATCCTCGGCGGCAGGCATTTCGCCGGCACGCATGTTGACCTGCACCGAGGGGATGATCAGCCGCGGCATGCCCAGGGTTGCGTCGCGCTCGGTGCGCAGCTCGACAAACGCCTCCTCGCTGACACCTTCATGCACATGAATGTTGTGGGCCCGCTGCTCGGCCACCGTGGTCTCGTGCCGGTATTCCTCGCGCTCGGGCGTCTTGTAGTCGTGGCACAAAAACAGACGCGTCTCGGCGGGCAATGCCAGCACCTTCTGGATGGAACGGTACAGCATGCGGGCATCGCCACCGGGAAAGTCGCAGCGTGCGGTGCCATAATCCGGCATGAACAGAGTGTCCCCGACGAAGGCGACACCTTCGAACACATAGGTCAGGCAAGCCGGCGTGTGTCCCGGCGTATGCAGCACGCGCCCTCTCAGACTGCCGATGGCGAAGGTGTCGCCCTCCTTGAAAAGACGGTCAAACTGGCTGCCGTCACGCGCAAAGTCAGTCCCCGCATTGAAGGCCTTGCCGAAGACATCCTGCACCACGGTGATGTTAGCGCCGATACCGGTCCGACCGCCCAGCTTCTCTTGCAGGTAAGGCGCCGCCGAGAGGTGGTCGGCGTGCACATGGGTCTCGAGGATCCACGCTACCTCCAGGCGATTAGCGCGCACGAAGGCGATGATCTCGTCGGCGGATCGCACATCGGTACGCCCGGCGGCATAATCGAAATCGAGCACCGAATCGAGGATCGCGCACGCCTTGCTGCCGGGGTCCTGCACCACGTAACTGAAGGTCTTGGTGGACTCGTCGAAGAAGACCTGGACGATAGGCTGCTGGGACATGGAATGCCTCCGTTTGCAGCGAAGAATGAAAGGTATCGAGGTTGGCGCGTCCCGCCCTGGGACACGCCCCATCATAAACAAACCTTTTTATCTATCGATAGGTCATATTGTCATACCCAGCAAATGGCAAGGCTCGTGCCAGCCCGCCACGACGCGCCCGGGCAACGTTACCAGGCAGATGCAGGGTAACCTCAGGTGCCGCAGAACGTCCGCAACACTCGCTCTTCATCGCGCGGCGGCCGCGTGTAATCGACTTCGGTGTCCGGCGTCGTATAGGGATCGGAGATCACCGCCAGCAAGGCCTCGAAGGGCTCGAAGTCGTCTTCCTCGGCGGCGGCGATGGCCTCGGCAACACGGTGATTGCGAGGAATCACGGCGGGGTTGGCGGCGTTCAGGCGTGCCACGATATCAGCGTTCGACGCTTCCTCCCGGGCCAGGCGTTCGCGCCAGCGCGGCAGCCATGCCTCGAGCTCGTCCCGGGATTCGAAGATGTCCTTCAGGCGCGGCGCCTCGGCCGCTGCCTCGACGGCATCGGCCAGGTAACGGAAGGCCAGATGGAAGTCGGCACGCCCGGCACGCATGGCATCCAGCAGCGCCTGGGCGAGTTCGCCATCGCCGTCCTCGTCGGTGGCCAATCCCAGCTTGGCGCGCATCACCTCGCGCCAGCGGGCCTCGAAGCGTTCCGAAACCTCTCGGATGATCGGTGTGGCACGCTCGACGGCACGCTCACCATCGCTGTCGATCAGCGGCACCAGCGTCTCGGCAAAACGCGCGAGATTCCACTGGATGACCACCGGCTGATTGACATAGGCATAGCGCCCCTGCTCGTCGATGGAGCTGTACACCGTGCGCGGGTCGAAGGTGTCCATGAAGGCACAGGGGCCATAATCGATAGTCTCGCCCGAGATGGCGGTGTTGTCGGTGTTCATGACGCCATGGATGAAGCCGACGCCCATCCAGCGCGCCACCAGCTCGGTCTGGCGCTCCGCCACCGCATCGAGCAGCGCCAGGTAACGCTCGCCGTCGTCGGCGCGATCGGCGAGATGCGGATAGTGACGGGCGATGGCCTCGTCGGCCAGCAGGCGCACTGCCTCGGTGTCGCCCCGGGCGGCGAAGTACTGGAAGGTGCCCACCCGCAGATGGCTGGATGCCACTCGCGTCAATACCGCGCCGGGCTCGGGGATGCGGCGGAAGACACGCTCGCCGGTGGTCACGGCGGCCAGCGCCCGGGTGGTCGGAATACCCAGGGCATGCATGGCCTCGCTGACCAGATATTCGCGCAACACCGGGCCGAGCGGCGCTCGCCCGTCACCACCACGGGAGAAAGGCGTGCGGCCACTGCCCTTGAGCTGAATATCGCGAATCCGTCCGTGGCGGTCGACCACTTCGCCCAGCAGAAGTGCCCGACCGTCACCGAGCTGGGGCACGAAGTTGCCGAACTGGTGGCCGGCATAGGCCATGGCCACCGGCTCGGCGCCCTTGGGCACCTGGTTGCCGGCGAGTGCCCCGGCGGCCTCGTCAGCCTCGAACGCCGCCAGATCAAAGCCCAGCTCGTCGGCAAGCTCCCGATTGAAGGCCACCAAACGGGGGCGCTCGACCGGCGTGGGTAGGCATTCGGCGCGCAACCGTTCGGGCAGGCGCGCGTAGCGCAGGGAAAAGCTCGGGAACATGACGCCTCCTGTGCAGTGGGCCCCTCACCCTACAGGGACAGGCGCAGCCGGCCAACATTCCCGAGCGCGGCAACGATCATGCTTTCTCTGCTGACGCTTCCTCGGCCTGTTCGGCCCGGCTGGCAACGAAGGTGCGATGATCCTGGGCGACGCATTCGGCATAACTGACCGCCAGAGTGGCGACCATGTCGGTGAAGTGATCCACTCGCCCCTCGAGCCGCGCACAGACACTGCGTGCAAAGCAGCCCGGATCATCGGGATACAGAGCCTGGGCACCGCGCAGGTGCTCGCGCGCCAGTATGCGCCCCCAGCGCTTGACCAGCTTGCGGTAGTCCTTGCCACCGTCCAGCTTGTGGGTCGGGAAATCCTCCTTGAAGGGCGAGCGCTCACGCACCGAGAACACGCTGTCCCCGAGGTGCAACCACCCCAGGTAGGGATCGGGATGCTCGGCAATGGCACGGAAGGCGACAGCATGGCGCGCTCCCTCATGAGGAAAGGCGCGACGCCAGGCCCGTTTTTCGGCGGCATTCATCAAGCGCCAGCCCTCCGGCGGCGTCTGCTGCTTGATGTCGAGAATCACGTCGTCATGCTCATGATCGCGCCCACCCTCGATCAGCGCATAGTAACGCTCCAGGCCCAGCGAGCCGGTACCGGCATCCAGTCGACGCGCCAGATCCTTGACCCTGAAGTGATCCTCCTCGGCCCCGGCACGCTCACCGCCCAGCGTCTCGCGGTATTCTTCCTCGATAGCCTTGCGCAACTGGCTGGCCAGATGCGCCGGCAGGCGAGCCAGCTTGTCCGGGCGTTCGGCGAAGCGGCGACCTTCATCGGTCACACTCGTCCACTTGTCGAGCATCCTGGTGCGACTGCGCTTGGCGGCGACCTTCTCGAGAAAGGGCCGCACGGGGCCCTTGGCGGTGTCCAGGGTCACGCCGTCAGGCGCCTCGCCATTCAGGTGGCCAGCCAGTTCGTCATGGTAGCTCTCGGTCAACGTCGCCAGCGCCTTGCCGATCGCCTTGCGCGACAGGCCGACGTTCTCGCGGGCATCGAGCACCAGGCTGATGGCCAGCCGCCACAGATCGTATTGGTAATCGCCGATCATGGCGTCGTCGAAATCATCCATGCCATAGCGCACGGTATCGTCGCGATGCCCGTAGGCGCCGAAGTTGTAGGCGTGGGCATCGCCCTGCAGCCAGGTCTGCGTCTCGGGCAGGCCGCCGTAGAGGGCGAATCGCCAGTCATGCCAGACATCGTCCCAGTAAAGATGATTGGTGCCCCGGAAGAACTGATAGGGTGACTCGGCCAGCTTGGCGTACTTGGCCTCGCGGTCCTCCTCGGAGAGCCCGGCATTGGCGGAGGTGATCGCGTCCAGCACCTGGCGGGGGCGATTGTGACGTGTCAGGGGTTGCGACATGTGATGTCTCCCGATGATCGACGAAGGCCTTGTCCGACGAGAGTCTGTATTCATCGACGTTTCAGGCAGCGCCCGAGGCTGAGGCCGCCGACGCGGCCCTGTACCAGTCAAGCAAGCTCGTTTCCCGCAAGCAACCCTGGCTAGTCCATCAGACCATTGAACAGTACCACCAAAGGCAATATCGGACAGACAAAACGTATGTACCAGGGCCACCACCGCCAGAACAGGGTTTTCTCCATATCGGGCGAGCCGCGACGTAATTCCCGAAGCTTGGCGTCCCGCGACAGCAGCCAGCCGACATAGAGACACACCAGAGCGCCAATGAGCGGCATGTTATAGGTGATGGTGACGCTAATCGCCCAGCCGAAAAGCGGATCGAAGTACACCAGGATCAGCGTGGAGATCGCAAATATCACGGCCCCCATCAGCAGGGACGCCCAACGCCGCGAAATGCGGCCCGTCTCGACGACGGTTGCCACCGGTACCTCGAGTACCGGAAACATGGAGGTCAAGGCGGCAATCGCCAGCAGGGCGAAGAAGGCCACTTCCAGGCCAGCGCCCAGTCGCCCCAACTGGGCGAACATCGCCGGCATCACGTCGAACAACAGGGTGGATGAACTCTGAAGCTGTCCAGACGCGTTGAAGATATCCACACCCAGGCCATCGGCCACGAACATCGAGGGCACGATCAACAGTCCCGCGATGAAGGCCACGCCCATGTCGATGAACATCACCTGGGCGCCGACGCGCGGTAGATTCGCCTGGCGACTCAGGTAGGAGCCGTAGATCACCATGGCACCGACGCCGATGGACAGCGAGAAGAAGGCCTGGCCCATGGCATCCACCACCAGTTGAGCGGAGAGCCGCGAGACATCCGGCACCAGGTAGGCAGCGAGTCCGGTGGTGGCCCCGGGCAGGGTCATGAACACCAGGATCAGTGCCAACATCAGCGCGATCAGCAACGGCATCAGGCGCTTGGACCAGCGCTCGATCCCCTTGTTGACCCCGGCCACCACGACACCGACGGTCACCAGCATGGCCAGGCTGGCCAGCCCCCAGTCCTTCCAGAAACCAGCCTCATCCAGTCGCCTCGCCCAGTTATTCAGGCCCAGCAACTCGAGCATCGGGATCAGGGTATCACCGATCAGCCAGCCGGTGACGATGGCATAGAAGGCCTGCCCCAGGCAGGCGGTGAGGATGGCCAGCCCCCCGATCGCTGCGCCCAACCGACCCGCAGTGCCGGCCCCGCCGAGGCGCGACATGGCCTGAATGACACCGCTCTGGGCGTAACGTCCCAGGGTCAGTTCGGCCATCAGCGCCGGATAGGCCAGCACGAAGGCCATCAAGGCATACAGCAACAGGAAGGCACCGCCCCCGTTGTTGGCGGCCATGGAGGGAAAGCTCCAGACATTGCCCAGGCCCACGGCGGCACCGGCCGCGGCCATCAGGAAACCGAAGCGGGAGGTGAACTGCGCTCTTGTCTTGTTCATGGCAATAGATGGCTCTTCATCTATTTCA